>NZ_JAAXLS010000016.1 GCF_012328925.1 Amycolatopsis acididurans | reverse complement strand
ATCCCCGGCCGTATTTAGCCAGGAGGACCGTGTCCAGGGCGGCCGAAGTCCATCGCATAGCGACGCGGAGCGCCCTTGAAGCGGCCCTCCCAGCGGCCACACCCACCGGATCAGTTCGGAAGGCACCGGCAGCCAAACGACCGACCGGCACCGAAGGAACCCCGGACCGCGACACCGCCACACCGGACCGCTCGGCACTACACGGCCGCCGCCGCACCACGTCGCCGCACCACGTCGCTGCGCTGCGTCACGCCAACCAGCACCCGGCGGCCACTCGCCGCCCCGGCCATGGCCGGGGCGGGACCGCCACCCCGGAACTCCATCCGGCAGCCCCGCCCTCAATCCCGGCTCACCGCCACGGCCGCGGTTCACCGCCAGTGCCCACGGCCACAGTCCGCAGCCACTGCCTACTGTCCACGGGCCACGGCCACCGCCCGGGGCCACCGCCCACGGTCACCGCTGGCGGTCACGGTCCATAGCCACCGCCCACGGTCACGGGCCATCACCCATGGCCCACGTCCCACGGCCACCGCTGGCGGTCACGGTCCACGGCCACGGTCCCCAGCCCATGTCAACGATCACGGTCCACAGCCACCGCCCACAAGCCCACGGTCCACAGCCACCGCCCACAAGCCCACGGCCCACAGCCCACGGGCCAGAGCCACCGCCCACGGTCACGGGCCACCACCCATGGCTCGCGGCCCACGGTCACCGCCTACAGCCACGAAAACCGAGACCGAAGGCCCGGGTCGCTACTTCCCAGCCATCTCGCTGATCCGGTCCGCGAACTGGGTCGCCGTCGCGGCGCGTTTAACCTTGCCGGACGGTGTCTTCGGCAGGCTTCCGGTCGGCAGCACCACCACGGCGAACGGCCGCAGGTCCACGGCGTCGCGGACCCTGGCGGCGACCTCCTTCATCAGTACTCGCTCGGCGTCGTCGTCGCCGGCCAGTTTCGATTCCAGCACCACCGCGAACCGCTCCCGGCGGGTGCCGGCGTCGATTCGCACCGCCACCGCGTTCCCTGCCCGCACGCCGTTGACCGAAGCCGCCGCACGTTCGATGTCGGTGGGGTAGATGTTGCGGCCGCCCATGATGATGACGTCCTTGCGCCGCCCGCAGATCACGATCTGCCCGTCCACCAGGTACCCGAGGTCCCCGGTCGCCAGCCAGCCCTCGGCGTCCTGCGTCGAAACCGGTCCGTCCACCGTCAGGTATCCGGGCGTGACGGCCTCGCCGCGCAGCCGGATCTCCCCGACCTCGCGCTCACCCAACCGCTTTCCATCGCCATCGACGATTTCTGCCTCGAGGCCCTCCAGCGGGCGCCCCAGCACGGCGAAGCTCCGCACGTCATCGGTACCGCGCCGCGGATCACCCTCGGGTACCGGCACGGCCCGGTTCTCCGCTTCCAGCGCCGCCGCCTCGACGTAGTCCAGCGTGAGGCCGGTGAACAGGGGTGCGAACGACACGGCGAGCGTCGCCTCCGCCATGCCGTACGCCGGGAACACACATTCCGCCGGCATCTTGAACCGGGCACCCGCGTCGGTGAACGTCCGCACCGCCGTCTCGTCGATCGGCTCCGCGCCGTTCAGTGCGATCCGCAACGTGGACAGGTCGTAGGCGTTGTCGTCCTCGACTCCGGCCAGCCGCCGCCCGACGATCGCGTAGGCGAAGTTCGGTGCGGCGGTCGTCGTCGCGCGGTACTTGCTGATCAGCTGCGGCCAGATCAGCGGACCGGACAGGAACTCGACCGGCGTGATCTTGATCAGCTCCACGCCGAACGTCATGGGCACGGTCAGAAAGCCCACCATGCCCATGTCGTGGAAGGTGGGCAGCCACGACACCATGATGTCGGAGTCGAACACGAACTCGGCCCGGTCGACCATCGCCTTGACGTTGGTGTAGAGGTTGCCGTGGGTGATCTTCACGGCCTTCGGTTCGGCGGTGGATCCGCTGGTCAGCTGCAGCAGCGCGAGCTCGTCCTCGCCGACCTCGATCGGGCCGGCAATCGGCTCCGACTTCAGCAGGTCGGTGATCATCCGGAAGCCGATGTTGTGCTCGGTCAGCACGGGCGCGAGGGCCTCGAACGGTTCGCCCAGCAGTACCAAGTCCGAGCCGATCATCCGGAGCACCTGCACGGTGTCCTCGGCCCACACCGCCAGGTCGGTACGCGGCGTCGGCTGGTGCAGCATCGTCACACTGCCGCCCGCCAGCCACACGCCCTGCACGGTCGGCGCGATCAACGACGGCGCGGCCGCGAGCACCGCCGCCGCGCTACCCATGGTCATTCCTCCGGCGACAAGCCCACCAGTGAGACGTTTGGCCTGTTCATGTACCTCGGCCCAGGTTCGGCGAACCGGCTCCTTGGGCTCACCGGTGACCATTCCCCGCTGTTGCCCGCCTTCGCCCGTCGCGGTGGCAACCAGAGTGTCTACGAACCGACTCATAGCCGAAACACTAGCTGGTGGTCTGCAGCGACGAAGTGGCCAATACACCCCTGGTGAACAGCCTGCTCAGCCGCGCAATCATCGTGCGCGGCCGTCGCGGCTGCAGGTGAGCACTGGCGAAGTTACTCAGCCCCGGCACGACATAACCCTGGTTGCGCTCCAGCGCCCGCAGTGCTTTCGCGACAACCTTCTCCGGCGTCTCCATCCGGCCGTTGATCGCGGCCTTGCGGGTGCCGATCACGTCGAAGAACGCGGTCTCGACAGGACCGGGGCACAACGCGAGCACCTTGACGCCACGGTCGTGGTACTCGCTCCACAACGCGAGGCTGAAGTTCAGCACGAACGCCTTGCTCGAGCTGTACACGGCGAGATACGCGGCAGGCTGGAACGAGGCAGTCGACGCCACGTTGATCACGCCGCCACGACCTCGCCGCACCATCGCAGGCACCAGCGCGTGAGTGAGGTCGGCGAGCGCGACAACGTTGACCATCAGCTGTTCGTGGTCCCTCGCGGCGGAAATCTCCTCGAACCGCCCGCAGGTGCCGAAGCCCGCATTGTTGACCAGCAGATCCACCTCCAGTGCGCGCGCGGCCAACTCCCCGGAAACGAGGGCCGCCGCGTCCGGCTCCGCCAGGTCCTGCTTGATCACCTCCACGCGCACGCCGTACCGCTCGCGCAGGGTGGCGGCGAGCGCCTCGAGCTTGCCGACCGAGCGCGCGACCAGCGCCACGTCGCGCCCCTGCGCCGCCAGTTGGCGGGCGAATTCGGCGCCGAGCCCGGAGGAGGCACCGGTGATGAGAGCGATGTCCGTCATGCAACACACGGTAGCGATTCGACTGGTTATCTGCAACACTGAGTTTCAGTTGACCGTCGGAATTGGAGCAGCACGTATCATGGTCTGGTGCCGGAACAGGAACAGGGCCGCACACGCTTGCGAGCGGACGCGGAACGCAATCTCCGCAACATCCTCGAAGCAGCGGAACGGCTGCTCAGCGAGGACCCGGGGGCGACCATGGAGCAGATCGCCGAGGCAGCCGGGGTGGCCCGGACCACCATTCACCGCCGCTTCGCCAGCCGCGAGGCGCTCATCGCGAGCCTCGTGGAGGCGGCGTGGCGGCAGGTCGCGGACGCCGTGCGCGACGCACGGCCTGCCACCGCCCCGCCGTTGGTCGCGCTGCACGAGGCGACCGCGAACATCCTGCGAATCAAGTCGAAGTGGCCGTTCGCATTCGGTCAGCCCGCACCGGACGCGGCCGCGGCTCGCGTCCAGGAAGAGGTGTTCGCCGCGTGCGATCTCGGGCTTCAGCGCGCACAGCAGGCCGGGATCATCCGCCCCGGTCTGGACATCACGTGGACTCGTCGCGTGTACGTCGCCCTGCTGGACGAGACAGTGCACGGCAACGAGGAGGGCGACCCCGATCAGCTTGCCGACCGGGTCGTCGAGACATTGCTCAACGGCGTGGGCGCGAAACCCTGAATCACTCCACGAGTTCGGAGGTCTCCAGCCACCGCGCCTCGACGTCGTCCTTCTCGGCGAGCACGGACTTCAGTTCGGCGTTGAGTTCGACGAGCTTGTCCGGGTTCGTCGCATTCGCCGCGAGCTGGTCGTGCAGCTCGGTTTCCCGCTTGTGCAGGGAATCCAGGCGGCGCTCCAGCCTGCCCAGTTCCTTCATCGCCGCCCGATGCTCGGCCGCGCTGCTGGTGCGCCGCTCGGCGGACGCCGGCGCCGCCACGACGGAAGTCGCCGCGCTCCGGCGCGACAGGTACTCGTCGATCCCGCCGGGCAGGTGTGTGATCCGGCCGTCGCCGAACAGCGCGTAAACCGCGTCGCAGACGCGTTCGACCAGGTACCGGTCGTGGGAAACGACCACGAGGGTGCCCGGCCACGAGTCGAGCAGATCCTCGAGCTGCTGGAGCGTGTCGATGTCGAGGTCGTTGGTCGGCTCGTCGAGCAGCAGCACGTTCGGCTCGGCCATCAGCAGTCGCGCGAGTTGCAGCCGCCGTCGTTCGCCACCGGAGAGATCCTCGACGGGCGTCCACTGCCGGGCCGCGGGGAAGCCGAGCTTCTCCGCGAGCTGCGATGCCGACAGCTCCTGCTTACCCAGCACGACGCGGGCCGCGACCTCCTCGACCGCCTCCAGCACGCGCAACTGCCCCGGCAGGCCTTCCAGCTCCTGGGACAGGTGGGCGAGCCGCACCGTCTTGCCCTCGATCCGCTTGCCGGACTCGGGCACGGACTCCCCTGCCAGCAGCTTGAGCAACGTGGTCTTGCCGGAGCCGTTGACGCCGACGAGACCGATCCGGTCGCCCGGCCCGATCCGCCAGGTCACGTCATCGAGAACGGGTTTGTCCCCGGCGTGCAGCGTCGCGTTCTCCAGCTCCAGCACGGTCTTGCCGAGCCGGCGCCGCGCGAAGCTCATCAGCTCCACCGAGTCGCGCGGATCGGGCACGTCCGCGATGAGAGCCTCTGCGGCCTCGATCCGGTACCGCGGCTTCGACGTGCGAGCCTTCGCGCCGCGCTGCAGCCAGGCCAGCTCCTTGCGGGCGAGGTTGCGCCGCTTCTCCTCGGCACTGGCCGCGAGGCGGGCGCGCTCGGCACGGGCGAAGATCCAGTCCGCGTAACCACCTTCGTACTGTTCGACGCGGCCGTTGGCGACCTCCCAGGTACGGCCGCACACCGTGTCGAGGAACCACCGGTCGTGGGTGACGACGACGAACGCGGCGCGCCGGGCCAGCAGGTGATCGGCGAGCCAGCGCACGCCTTCCACGTCGAGGTGGTTGGTGGGCTCGTCGAGCACGATCAGGTCGAGTTCGCCGACGAGCGCGGCAGCCAGCGCGACCCGGCGCCGCTCGCCACCGGAGAGGTTCGCGGTCGAAGTTTCCAGTCCCAGCGCGGTGATTCCCAGTCCATCCACAATGGACCGCACACGCGAATCGGCGGCCCACTCGTGCTCGGCGGAGTAGTGCGAAAGCACGGCGTCGCGGACCGTTCCGGCCGGCAGTTCGGTGCGCTGTGTCACCACCGCCAGCCGCAGGCCGCGGATCCGGCTGACCCGGCCCGAATCGACTTCGGCGATCCCGGCGAGGACTTCCAGCAGGGTGGTCTTGCCGCCACCGTTGAGGCCGACCACACCGATGCGGTCGCCCTCGGCGACACCGAGCGATACCTCGTCCAGCAGGGGCTTGACCCCGTAGGACTTGCTGACTGCCTCGAGGTTGATCAGGTTTGCCATCTATGCGTGCACCTGGGGAGGGGGTGTTGGGCGATTGACATCGTCGCCGCCGACGAACTTCGCGCCGGGCACCGGGCCGTGCGCGACCCGAACCGTCCGGCAGACACCGGCGCCCGCGAGCTCGGCCGCCACCTCCAGCGCGGATTCCGCGTCGGCACACAGGAAGGCGCACGTCGGACCGGAGCCCGAGACGGTGCCCGCCAGCGCACCGGCGTTCACCCCGGCGCGCAACGTCCGGCGCAGCCCCGGCCGCAGCGACACGGCTGCCGCCTGAAGATCGTTGCCCAGCAACAAGGCAAGCTGCCGGGGGTCACCCGAGGCGAGCGCCTCGACGACGGGCGCGTGCGAACCGACCCTCGGGGGATTGCCGGTTTCGCGCAGCCGGTCCAGCTCCCCGTACACCCGCGGAGTGGACAGACCCCGCTGGTCGAAGGCCAGCACCCAGTGGAAGGTGTGCCGGGACAACACGGGCACGAGCTGCTCGCCGCGCCCGGTACCCAGGGCGGTGCCGCCGTAGAGCGCGAACGGCACGTCGCTGCCGAGTTTGGCGGCGACTTCGGCGAGTTCGTCGCGGCCGACGTCGAGTTTCCACAGCGCGGTCAGCGCGACGAGCGTGCCGGCGGCGTCGGCACTGCCGCCGGCCATCCCACCCGCGACGGGGATGCCCTTGCGGAGGACCACCCGCACCTTCGGATCGGGTTTGCCGACGTGCGCGGCCAGCGCCTGCACCGCGCGCCAGGCGAGGTTGTTGGCTCCCGTCGGCACGGACGCCTCGCCCTCGCCGTAGACCTCGATGCCCGGTTCCTCCGCGATCGCGACCGTGACCTCGTCGGTCAGCGACAACGCCTGGAAGACGGTGGTCAGCTCGTGGAACCCGTCATCGCGCACGTCACCGACCGACAGGTGCAGATTGATCTTGGACGGCACCCGGACGGTCACGGGCGGCGGTACGACGGCGAGCACCCGTCAAGACTACGTGGCCGTTTCAACCTCTCGCCCGCGAGGAGAAACAAGCTGCAGCGCAACGCGCAACGCGACTTCGGGCCGGTCCTCCTCCGGGGTGTCCGCGAGCACCTCGGGATTATTACCCATCACGAGCGCGACGAGCGCGAGCCGGGACCTGAGCTGGGTCTCCGGATCAGCGCCCTTCGGGCACAACAGCTGGAAGATCGCCTGCATCCGCGACATCAGCGGATTGCTGACGTGCAGTTCCTTGAGCGCGGTCTGGTTCTCCTGGACGAACCGCCAGATCGGCACGAACCGGCCCCGTACCAACTGGGCGAGCCGGTTCACCAGTTCCGTGCGGGAAAGCCCCTCACCCTGCTCGCGGGCCCAGTCGAGCACCTCGTCGACGGCTTCCGCGATGTCCTCGAAGAGGCTGCGGACGATGTCCTCCTTGGTGCGGAAGTGGTAGTACAGCGCCGCCTTGGTGACCTCGAGCCGTTCCGCGATCTCCCGCAGGGAAGTCTTCTCGTAGCCCTGCTCGACGAAGAGGTCGAGTGCGATCTGCTGAATGCGCTCCCTGGTGTCGCTGCGACGCCCCGCCATCGCCGTTCCTTCCTGAGGACGTTCTCAAACTAACTTGACGCCCGGCTAGCTCTAGCTTACCGTGCGACTAGCAAGTTAACTTGTCGACCGACAAGTTAACTTTGCGACACAAGCTTATCTCCCGAGGGGTTCCACCATGACCACAACACTCGAAGCACCCACGGACAGACGCACCGAGCAACGCCGGTGGTGGGCACTGGCAGTGATCGGCCTTGCGCAGCTGCTGGTCATCGTCGACACCACCATCGTCAACATCGCCCTGCCCTCCGCGCAGCACGAGCTGGGCATGTCCGATTCCGCGCGACAGTGGACGATCAGCGCGTACACGCTGGCCTTCGGCGGTCTGCTGTTGCTCGGCGGGCGGCTCGCGGACCGGCTGGGCCGCAAGAACACGCTCATCATCGGCGCACTGGGCTTCGCGCTCGCCTCCGCGGTCGGCGGGGCGGCGAGCGGCCCCACGATGCTGATCATGGCGCGGGCCGCGCAGGGTGTGTTCGCCGCGCTGCTCGCCCCGTCCACGCTGTCGCTGCTGACCATCACGTTCACCGACGCCAAGGAACGCGCGAAGGCGTTCGGCGTGTTCGGTGCGATCATGATGTCCGGCGCCGCCGTCGGCCTCATCGCGGGCGGCGCGCTCGCGGAGTACCTCGACTGGCGCTGGTGCCTGTACGTGAACCTGCCCATCGCGATCGTCGCCGCGGTCGGCGGCTGGTTCCTGCTGCCCGACGTGCCCGGCCACCGGGACACGAAACTGGACTGGACCAGCGCGGTGCTGGGCACCGGCGGCATCGTCTCGCTGGTCTACGCGTTGTCCGAGGCCGCGACCAGGGGCTGGGGCAGCGCGCTGGTACTCGGCCTGCTCGGCGCCGCCGTCGTGCTGATCGCCCTGTTCGTCTACCGTCAGAGCCGCGTGGCGAATCCGCTGCTGCCGCTGCGAATCCTGTCCGACCGCACCCGCTCCGCCTCGTACCTGGCGATCGCCGGCGCCGCGTTCGGCATGTTCGGCATGTTCCTGTTCCTGACCTTCCAGCTGCAGGCGGTCATGGGATACGGCGCGTTCCAGGCGGGCGTGGCGTTCCTGCCGTTCCTGCTGGGCAACGTCGTCATGTCGATCGGGTTCGCACGGCGGCTGCTGCCGCGCACCGGTCCCCGCCCGTTGCTGGTGATCGGCCTGCTGCTGATGGCCGCGGGACTGGCGACGCTGACCCAGCTCACCCCGGACGCCTCGTACTGGGGCCTGATCCTGCCGGTGGAGCTCGTGCTGGGCGCCGGCGCCGGGCTCGCGATGCCGACGGTGATGAACGTCGCCACCGCCCGCATCGAGCCGAAGGACGCGGGCGTGGCCTCGGCGTTCATCACGACGTCGCAGCAGGTCGGCGCCTCGCTGGGCACCGCTTCGCTGAACACGATCGCGTCGAGCGCGACCGCGTCGGCGGCCGGGCTCGGCGCGGTCGGCGCGACCGTGCACGGCTATTCGGTCGCCAACGGCTGGGGCGGCGCGGTCGTCGCGGCCGCCGCGCTGGGGGTCGGGCTACTCGTCGGGCGCAAGCCACAGGCGTCGGAGTAGCCACGGGGGTAACGGGGCGAGGGAGCACCAGGGGGCTTCCTCGCCCCGTTTCGATCGCGCGCCGTGGCGGACGCGCTCACGGCGGACGGTCGATTCAGGAGGCAACCGGGCTCACGCCCGGCCACTCGACGCGATCCGCCGAGCGCCGCATCACACGGGAGACGACCAAGCCCACGCCGCAGCGACACGACACGGCCCGTCCAACGCCCCCTCACCCAGGACGCAACCGGGCTCACGCCGCGGCGACGCGACACGGTCCGCCGAGCGCCCCCATCACCCAGGAGACGACCAGACTCACGCCGCGGCGACGCGACGCGGCCCGTCCAGCGCCTGCGTGACGTGGGCGCCGCGGTCGGCGATCCACGCCAGCGCGGCGTCGGCCTGACTGCCGTTGGCTCCGATGCGGAACCGCGCGACCGGCGTGTCGCCGATCCGGGTCAGCCCACCGCCGATGGTCGCGAGTTCGATGTCGAAGCGGATCGAAGCCTCGGGCAGCAGGGCACCGACGGCGGCGAAACCGACCAGCACCACGTCCGCGGCGCGGTCGTAGCGGGCGGCGTGCGCGGGCGGGGTGTCGATCGAGGGCAGCAGCGCATCCGCGAGCCGGCTCGTGGGGTCGGTGACCAGGTCGAGCACCGAGCCGTTCTCCACGACGCGGCCCGAGTCGAGCACCGCGACCTCGTCGCACACGCGGCGCACCACGGAATCGTCCTTGGTCGTTACCAGCACCGTCACGCCGAGCTCGGCGCGGGCGCGGTCGAGCACGGTCAGTACGGTGCCGGACTCCTCAGGCTCGAGGTCGCCGGTGGGGTCGTCGGCGAGCAGCACCGTGGGGCCGGCCGCGAGCGCGCGGCCGATCGCGATCCGACGCTGCTGCCCCTTGGACAGTTCAGCCGGAAGCTGCCCGGCTCGCTGGGTCAGGCCGAGCAGGTCGAGCACCTGCCCGACCCGCGCGCGACGGCGCGGGCCGTCGACACCGAGTTGTTCGAGCGGGGCCGCGACGTTGCCGGCGGCAGTGCGCTCGGCGTGCAGCGCCATGTCGAGCACCGCGACCTGGTTGCGCACCTCGCGCAGGCGTTTGCCGTCCAGCCCCGCGGTGTTCAGTCCGTCGAACCGCACCACGCCGCGGTCCGGCTTCTCTTTCAGCGCAACGCAACGGGCGAGGGTGGACTTGCCGGCACCCGCGGGGCCGACCACGCCGTACAGCGCCCCGGGGCTGACGTCCAAACTCACGTCGCGTAGCGCGACAACGGGGGATGTCTTGCCAGGAAAGGATTTGCTCAGGTTCTCAACAGTGATCACGAAAGGCTCCACAAGGAGGGCGCGCGCCTGCTACAGGCGCGCGAAAGACCGACACCGAAAGTAGCCGTCCACAGCGGACGGATGCGGGAAGATCGAACTCAGCTAGAGAGAACGGTCAGCTACGACACGCACAGACGGTGCGGCGGCACTCATCGACGACTCGGCGCCTGGTGAGCATTCGCGTGCGGTACACGTGATCCTCCATCGATCCTGGCGGTAGCACCTGCCCGCGAACGGGTGGTTGCTGCGACTTCGGCGAGCCAGGTCTCTCAGTCGCTCGGGATGGATACTCACAAAAGTAGAACGGATATCGTGTGTTGGGCGCAAGTATTTCGGCGCAGATCACACGGACGGCGCATGTTGGGCGATGCGGGCGAAGTCCTGCACCGTCAGCTGCTCGCCGCGGATCCCCGGATCGATACCGGCCGCCCGGAGCACCGCGCCCGCGCGGTCCGCGGAACCCGCCCACGAGGCCAGCGCGCCCCGCATCGTCTTGCGCCGCTGCGCGAATGCGGCGTCGACGACGGCGAACACCGTCTCGCGGTCGACCGAGGAGACGGGCTCGGCGGCCCGTTCGAAGGACACCAGCGCCGAATCGACGTTCGGCACCGGCCAGAACACCGCCCTCGGCACCGGGGCGACCTTGCGCGCCCGGCCGTACCAGGCGATCTTGACGCTCGGCACACCGTAGATGCGGCTACCCGGTCCGGCGGCCATGCGGTCGGCGACCTCCGTCTGCACCATCACCAGCGCGCGCGTGAGCGACGGCAGTTCGGCGAGCAGATGCAGCACGACCGGGACGGCGACGTTGTACGGCAGGTTCGCCACGAGTACACCGGGCGGCGCGGGCAGTTCGTCCGCGGCCAGCCTCAAGGCGTCCCGGGTGAGAACGGTCAGCCGGGACGCGGCATCGGGGGCGTACTGGGCGACCGTCTCCGGCAACCGCCGCGCGAGCACCGGGTCGATCTCCACCGCGGACACCGTGGCCCCGGACAGCAGCAGGCCCAGCGTCAGCGAGCCGAGCCCGGGACCGACTTCGAGCACCGAGTCGGCGGGACCAACCCCGGCCAGCTCCACGATGCGGCGCACCGTGTTGGGATCGTGGACGAAGTTCTGCCCGAGCTTCTTGGTGGGCCGGACGTCCAGCTCGGCGGCCAGCCCACGAATCTCGGCAGGCCCGAGCAGGTGCATCACGCCGGAAACCCTACCGAAGTCCCCGGCGGGCGTTTCGGCCTCGGTCAGGCGGCGCCGGCCTTCTTCGAGCACACCGGCCACGCGCCCCAGCCCTGTCCGGCCTGGACCTTCTCCGCGATGGCGATCTGCTGCTCACGGCTGGCCTGGTAGGCGTGCGGGGCGTAGGAGCCACCGCCGTAGGCCAGCCAGGTGCTGTTGGTGAACTGCAGGCCACCCTCGAAGCCGTTACCGGTGTTGGCGGCCCAGTTCCCGGTGGACTCGCACTGCGCGATCTTGTCCCAGATCCCCGCGTTGCTGATGTCGGGCTGCTTGGTGCCGATCCGGACGATCTTCGGCTTGGCGTCGGTGATCACCTTGACCGAGAGCTGCTCCCGGTCGGTCTCCTGGCCGTTGCGCTTGGTGATCCGGTACGTGACCACCTGCTTGCCGGGGGTGCCGGGGTCTTGCACGACCTGCTGGCCCGCGTCAAGGGTGTTGTCCTTGATCTGCTGGACCGGCGGGTCGATGTCCTCTTCCTGGTTGATCACGGAGATGCCGGTGCGGCTGATGTGCACCTCGGCGCCGTTGAGGATCTTGAACCCGAGGCCGCCCTCGACCTCGTCGTCCGGGCCCAGGGTGAGGTTCTGCTCCTTGAGGAAGTCACCCGCGGTCAGCGCGTGCGTGGTCACCTGGTGCGGCGCGCTGTCGCCGTCGAACACGGTGATCGTCTTGAGCGTCTTGACCTCGACGGTGGCGCCGGACAGCGGCAGCTCACCCGTCGCGGGCATCGAGAACCAGGCGTTGTTGCCGATCTTGGGCGTGACGCCGAGCTGGTCCAGGGCTTCCTGGAGGGTGTCGGCCCGTACCCAGGCGTCCTGGGCCACGCCGTCCACGACGAGATTCAGGTGGCGGCCGCGCTCGAGCTTGATGACGCCGCCGTCGCCGACCGGCGCCTGGGGCGACGGGGACAGCGCGTCGTGCTCGCCGACGGTCAGGCCGGCGTCCTTGAGGACCTCGCCCACGGTGCCGCCGAAGCTGTGCACCGTCTGGGTGTGGCCGTCGACGTCGACGGTGACGCTCTTGTTCATCGCCAGCGCGGCCGCGCCGCCGCCGGTGATGCTGATCAGCAGGGCCAGGACCGAGCCGCGGAGGAACCGCTTCTTCCAGGTCTTGACCGCGGTCTTGAGGGCCCGCTCGGGCTCTTCCTCGGCCTCGCCCGCGACCGTGCGGTCCGCGGAAGCCGCGTCCGGAATGGCGAGCGGGGGCAGCATCGTGGTCTCGGCGTTGATCAGCCGGATCAGCTCGTCGACGTCGAGCTCGGCCTCGGACATGAGGGCCTCGGCGTCGGGGCCGAGAACCGTGCGCACATCGTGCTCGGTGATGGACAGGTCGTCTGAGAAGTCCCAGTCGTCCTCGGGGTTCGGCCAGTCGAGCGTGCCAACACCACCGCGGGACGAGTCGAACCAGCTCGTCTCGTCGAGACGCGTCTCAGCCTGTCTACTACCAGCAGTCACAGCAGGTCGTTCCCTTTCGCGTTAGCGACATCCGTGGCTTCCGTCATCCCCGATCCCGACCTGCACTGACTTCGCCACGGCTGTGCTGATCGATTAATCGAGCGGCACGATCACGGGACAGTAACGGGTCTTAAGGGGTTGCGCAAACACCCCTTGGAATCTTGTGACTTGTACCACTCGTCCGTGTGGTTGGTTCGCCGCCACGAATGTCGCAATGCGTTCAACTCGTTGTGACAGAAGGGAGTCGGAACACGCGTTCGGCGTTGCGGCAAGCCGCCGAAGCGACCTCTTCCACACTCTGTTCCCGCAGTTCAGCCAGGTATCGCACGGTGTAAGCCGTGCAGAAAGGCTCATTCGGCCTGCCACGGAACGGATGGGGCGTCAGGAACGGCGCGTCGGTCTCCACCAGGAATTGCCCCGATGGGACCAATCGTGCGGCCTCTTGAAGCTCTTTCGCATTCCGGAATGTCACGGTCCCGGCGAAGGACAGGACATAACCGGCGGCCACGCATCGGCGGGCGATCTCGGCGTCCCCGGAGAAACAGTGGAAGATCACGTCCTCGGGCGCGCCCTCCTCGGCGAGGATCCGGAGGACGTCTTCGTGCGCGTCCCGGTCGTGGATCATCAGCGGCTTTCCGACCCGCTTGGCGAGGTCGATATGCCACCGGAACGCCTCCTGCTGGGCGTCGTGCGGCGAGTAGTCCCAGTAGTAGTCCAAACCGGTCTCGCCGACCGCCACGACGCGTTCCTGACGCGATAGGCGCTCTATTTCGGACCGCTCCGTGGCGCCGAACTCCTTGGTGCGGGTGGGATGTATCGCGACCGCGCCGAAGACCCTCGGATCCCATGTGGACGCCTGCGCCGCCCACCGCGCCGCGTCGAGATCGTCCGCGACGGTCACGACGCGGGTGACTCCGGCGGCCTCGGCGCGGTCCACCATCGCGGACACGTCGGCCGCCGTGGCAGCCCCGCAGGCGTCGAGATGGGTGTGCGCGTCGACCACCGGCGCCGGAAGCCGCTCCGGCACCGGTGGCTTCTCCTTCTTATTCGTCACGCTCGATCGGCGCCCACTCCGGGCCGGTCTCGCCGAGCTTAGGGTCCAGCTTCGCGAACAACGGGGTCGGCTTGGCCAACGGGCGGCCGACCTCGATCGGCGTGGACTCCCAGCGGGCCTGCTCGGCCGCGTAGTCACCGGTCAGAATCGGGTTGATGCGGCCGGCGATGTCGAGGTCCTCGACGTCCTGCAGCTGCGGCTGCGCCGCCCACACACCCGTGCCGCCCAGCGCCTCGTGCACCTTCTGCGCCGAATGCGGCAGGAACGGGGTCAGCAGCGTATTCGCGTCCGACACCACCTGCAGCGCGGTGTGCAGCACCGCGTCGCGCCGGTCCGGGTCGTCCTTGAGCTTCCACGGCTCCTGGTCCGACAGATACCGGTTCGCCGCCGTGACGACCCGCATGGCCTCGGTGGCGGCCAGCTTGAACCGCGACCGGCGCAGATGCCCGCCCGCCGTCTCGAACGCCTGACGCGAGAGCGACTTCAGTTCCTCGTCGGCCGCCGCGGGCCTGGTCGGGGCCGGGATCGCTCCGTTGTTCTTGTGCGCCATCGAGATCGAGCGGTTGACCAGGTTGCCCCACTCGTTGGCCAGCTCGAAGTTGGTGCGGCGGACGAACTCGTCCCAGGTGAAGTCGGTGTCCTGCGTTTCCGGCCCGGCCACCGAGATGAAGTAGCGCAGCGTGTCGGGACCGAACTCGCGCAGGAAGTCGTGCACGTAGATCACGGTGCCGCGCGAGGTGGAGAACTTCGAGCCGCTCATCGTGAGGAACTCGCTGGAGACGATCTCGTCCGGCAGGTTCAGCGTGCCGTACGGGCCGACCTCGCCGCCCTTGTCACCGGCGCCGTTGTGGCCGAGCAGCAGCGCGGGCCAGATCTGGGCGTGGAAGGTGATGTTGTCCTTGCCCATGAAGTAGTAGCCACGGGCGTCGGGGTTGGTCCACCACTCCTGCCACGCGTCCGGGTTGCCGTTGCGGCGCGCCCACTCGACGCTGGCCGAGAAGTAGCCGATCACCGCGTCGAACCACACGTAGAACCGCTTCAGCGGCTGGTCCCGCCAGCCGTCCAGCGGCACCTTCACGCCCCAGTCCAGATCACGCGTGATCGGGCGGGGCCGCATGTCGTCGACGAGGTTCTTGGTGAACTTCAGGACGTTGGGCCGCCAGTCACTGCGGGTGGACAGCCATTTGCCGAGCGTCTCGGTGAACGCCGGCAGGTCGAGGAACAAGTGCTCGGTCTCGACGAACTTCGGCGTCTCGCCGTTGATCCGCGAGCGCGGGTTGATCAGGTCGGCAGGGTCGAGCTGGTTACCGCAGTTGTCGCACTGGTCGCCGCGCGCGCCGTCGTACCCGCAGATCGGGCAGGTGCCCTCGATGTAGCGGTCGGGCAGGGTGCGGCCGGTGGACGGGCTGACCGCGCCGGTCGTGGTCCTGGGCACGACGTAGCCGTTGCGGTAGAGCGCGAGGAAGATCTCCTGCACCACGTTCGCGTGGTTGCCGGTGGTGGTGCGGGTGAACAGGTCGTAGGACAGGCCGAGACCCTGCAGGTCGGAGCCGATCTGGCGGGCGTACTTGTCCGCGGTCTGCTGCGCGGTCAGGCCCTCGTTGTCCGCCTGGACGGTGATCGGCGTGCCGTGCTCGTCCGTGCCGGAGACCATGAGCACCTTGTTGCCGGCCATTCGCTGGTAGCGCGAGAAGACGTCCGACGGGACGCCGAAACCGGAAACGTGGCCGATGTGGCGGGGCCCGTTGGCATAGGGCCAGGCCACCGCCGTCAACACTGGGGTGCTCATGCTTTATTAGCGTACGGGGGCTGTCGTACCCATTTCTGGGAGGTGTACGTGTCGGCGACCCGGCTGCTGGTGCTCGGCGTCGCGCGCAGGTGCGGCAAGGCTCACGGCTACCAGGTGCGCCGTGAGCTGCTGACGTGGTCCGCGGACAGGTGGGCCAACGTGTAGCCGGGCTCGATCTATCACGCACTGAAGAAGATGACCGCCGAGGACCTGCTGGAGCTGGTGGACGTCGAGCCGGGCGAACCTGTGGGAGCACATCCGGCGCCTGCGCGCCGAACACGGCGTCACGATCGAGGTCGCCGAGGACTCGGTACCGGCGGCGGCGGGCGTCGCCGCGCGAGTCGACGGCGCACACGAAGTGACCACAATGGACACGAGCGTGTCGTTCCGGGTGCCGCGCGGGGACACCGTGCTGCCGGCAGCACGCCGGGTTTCCCGCCCGGCAGCAGCTGGACGATCCTCACCCCCGCGCTCATCATCCAGATGGCGGCGCTCGCGGTGTGGTGGGGTGCGCGGACCTTCCAACGGCAGAACGCGTAACCCGAGACGCGTCAATACCGCATTCGAGCGCTTTCGCACCTAGAGTGGCTGGACAGGGTCACGGGGAGTGCGAAGGTGGAGGTTTGACCGAGGACCGTTCGGAGCGAGGGCTGAACCTGTCGCTGCACGCGACCGTGGACGATTGGGACACGGTCCGCGGCGATGCTGTCCATTTCTCGTCCATCACCGTCACCGAGAACGTCAACTGGAGCGATTCCGGCGCGGAGCGGCAGATCGCGGCAGCGCAACGCGCCGGAATCCGCGCCGGAATCCGGCATTACGCGCGGCCGGGCGCGGCACACGATCAGGCCGAGTTCTGCGTGCGGCTGGGCAAGCAGCTCGGCGTGTTCGGCCCCGGCTCGCTCGCACCGGCACTCGACGTCGACGCGGTGGGCGTGGACGACCGGTTCGTGAAGACGTGGATCAAGGCGCTGCGGCACGCGTCCGGGATCCGGCGCGTGCTGATTTACGCACCTTATGACTACTGGCTCCGGCGGCTGCATCCCGACAAATGGGCCGACGCGGACGTGGTGTTGTGGGTCAGCAGGCACAACGGCATCCCTGGGCGGCCCGGCTGGTTCCACCCCCGCCTCGGGCTGCACCAGCACACCGAGGTGCAAGGCCCCGGTTTCGACGGGCCGATCGGCATGGACGCGCTGGTCTACCCGTTCACCCTCGCCGATGTGACGATCTAACCGAGCCTCGTGCGCATAAGGAAAACGTTGTACGGACCCCACTGCGACATCAGGTAGTAGATGTCCGGGCCGTCGAGCGCCCACGGATGCAGGTAACCGCCGTAGAGACCGGGGAACTGCGCGCCGGGCACGGCGATCTCGCCCGGCGACCACGGGCCTTCCGGGCGTTCGGCGGTGTGCAGCAGGATCGCACCGCCCGGGTCGTCGAGATGCATCGCCACCCAGCGTCCTAAGTGGACGTCGTAGGCGACGGACAGCTCTCCGACCGGGCCGCGCAGCACCGGTTCGGCGGCGAACTCGTCGCGGGTCCAGCCTCGCGGGGTGAAGTACTCGTACGCCGAGGCATTGAGCAGTTCGGGAACGTACGCGCGAGCCAGGTACGCGTCGCCGTGCCTGCCGTTGGTGGTGCCGTAGAGGTACACGTGGTCGCCGTCGCGGGCGAACGCGCACATCTGGAACGGATCGTCGCGCTCGGCTCGGTTGATCCACCGCGATCCCTGCGGTTTCGCCCAGTTCACGCCACCGTCGTCGGAGACGGCGATCCCGGAGTAGTTGGTGTGCCAGTATCCGGGCGGGCCCCATTCGCGTACCGACATGTAGTGCACGTAGTGGATGCCGTCGATCGCGATGCCGGCGGTCGGAATGACGGTGACCTCGTCCCGCCGCGGATCGCGCTCGATCACCTGCGCCGCCATGCCGTCCTCGCGCGGCACGAAATCGTCCAGCGTCATGCCCTGCGACAGGTCCCGCGTGGTCGAGAAGCCGAGCACGTTGCACCGCCAGTCGGCACTGTTGGGGCCGCCGCCGTCACCGCCCCAGCCCTCGCCGAAAGTGTCGCCGAACAACGCGAACACCCGCCCGTCGCCGCCGTCCCACAGGATGCCGAGATCCGTGCCGTACACGGCGAAGCGCTTGTCGGTCCGGTTGACGGAATCGGCGCCCGTGACCTTGGCGACCAGCTGTGTTTCGAGCATGACCCGACCGTAGGCCATTACCCGCGCTTGAGCATTTCTTGGTTGGTTATTTTGGTCCGAAAGTAGCTATTGGTGAACAACTACCGGAATCGATACTCGTCTCATGAAAAAGACGAGCCTTGCCAGCGCACTCACCGTCGCCGCACTCGCCTCGTGCGCCTTCGCGGGCACCGCGACGGCAGCGCCCGTGTTCGGCGCGCAGAACTTCTCGGGCGGCAACTGGGGTGGTTACGTCAGTTTCGGCGATTTCACCACGGCCACCGCGAGCTGGACGGAACCGATGGTCACCTGCGAGTCCAGCAACGATCTTTTCGCGCCCTGGGTCGGCATCGACGGCGACGGCTCGTCCACCGTCGAACAGACCGGGGTCGCCACCGACTGCTCCAGCGGATCCGCGACGTACCAGGCGTGGTACGAGATGTACCCGGCGGCGCCGGTGTACTACGACAATCCGGTGAGCGCGGGCGACAAGATCACCGCGACGGTCACCCGCACCGGGTCGAGCAGCTACCGGCTGGTGGTCAGTGACACCACCAAGGGCTGGTCCCAGACGGTCACGAAGTCCTTGTCCGCCAAGCATTCCTCGGCCGAGGCGGTCATCGAGTCGCCCAATGGTTCGTACCCGACCATCAACGGCGGCGTGCATTTCACCGGGGTCAAGTTCGACAACACCGCGCTCGCGGCCACGTCACCGTCCGCAGTGGACGCCGACGACCACGGCACGTACACCTGGTCGCCGTCGGCCATCGCCGCCGACGGCAACGATTTCACCATGAGCCGGCACTGAGACAATACGGGCGTGCGGCTGTACCGGGAGGGGCTCAAGGGGTACAGGGAGCCGCACGAGGTACTCGTATTACTCAGTGTGCGGGCGCAGGCGCTGGGCGTAGGCAGCCCGGCCGGCCTGTGCGGTGAGTGGTTCGGATCGCGGGCGGTACTGGCGCCCGCGATCCGGCCCGCACCGATCGAGGATCCGTTCGCGCTGTTCGCCCAGCGGCCTGCGGATCCCGTGGTGCCGGAGGGGGTGGGCGGCGGCTGGTTCGGGTACCTGTCCTACGACCTCACCGATCCGTCCGGCCGGACGAGCGGCTTGCCGAAAGCCGCGTGGGGCTGGGCGGATCACGTGCTGCGGCTCGATGCCCAGGGCCGATGGTGGTTCGAGGCGCTGGTGCCCGACGGCGCGCCGGACCCGTCGGGCGCCGAGTTCGACGAACTCCTGACGCGTCCCGTCCCGGTTGAAGGCTGGGCTCCCGCGCCGCTGCGACGGCCGCTGCCGCACCACGACGCGGTCAAGGCCTGCGTGCGCGCGATCGAGGACGGCGAGCTGTTCCAGGCCAACATCTGCACGCGGTTCACCGGGTCCTTCGACGGCGCCCCGGTGGACCTGTTCGCCGAAGGCGTGCGCACTCTGCGGCCACGTCGTGCCGCCTATCTCGCGGGCGACTGGGGTGCGATCGTGTCGCTCTCGCCGGAGCTCTTCCTTGCCCGGCACGGGAATCTCGTCCGGTCGACGCCGATCAAGGGCACGCTTCCGCGACGCGGGCCCGCCGACGACCACCTCGCCCAGCGCCTGCGCGAGTCGGCGAAGGACGTCGCGGAGAACGTGATGATCACCGATCTGGTGCGCAACGACCTCGGCCGGGTGTGTGCCGTCGGCAGCGTGCGCGTCCCGGACCTGCTCACCGTGCGCCCGGCGCCCGGCGTGTGGCATCTGGAGTCCACAGTGGAAGGACGGCTGGCCGAGGGCGGAACCGACGCCGATCTGCTGCGGGCCACGTTCCCGCCGGGATCGGTGACCGGTGCGCCCAAGATTCGCGCGCTGGATCTCATCGCCGAGCTCGAACCGGCGGCACGGGGCGTGTACACGGGTGCGATCGGACTCGTCTCACCGGTGGCCGGGACGGAGCTCAACGTCGCGATCCGCACCCTGGAGATCCAGGACGGCCGGATCGCGCTCGGCGTCGGCGGCGGCATCACCGCCGACTCGGACCCGGGCGTCGAATGGGAGGAATGCCTGCACAAGGCCGCGCCGCTGGAAGCGCTGCTAGCGACGGGGATCCAGCACGAGTTTCCCCATGGTGCCGCGCGAACGTAGTGCCTCGTGCGCCTTGCGTGCCTCCGACAGCCCGAACTCACCACCCGGCACGGCCCGGATCTTCCCGTTCAGCGCGAGGTCGAACAATTCCTTGAGGGCCGTGCCGTACACGTTGCCCGGCAGTCCGAACGCGTGCGGCAGCCACATGCCCGCGATCGTCGTCGAGTGGCTGAGCCGGTTGCCCAGCTGCACCGGCTTGGGCTGCTCGCGACTGGCCATGCCGTAGAACGCGAGCCGCCCGAACGGGGCGAGTGCGGCGACGCTCTGGTCGGTGACCGTGCCGCCGGTCATGTCGAGCACGATGTCGACGCGCTTGCCGTCGTTGGCTTCGCGTAGCGCGGCGGTCATGTCCTGGGCTCGCGAATCGACGGCGACGTCCGCGCCGAGTTCGAGCGCCAGGTTGCGCTTGTCCTCGCTGCTGGCCGTCGCGATGACCCGCCCGGCACCCCAGGCCTTGGCGAGCTGCACGGCGATGCTGCCGACCCCGCCGGCGGCCGCGTGCACGACCACGGTTTCGCCGGGTTCGAGATGGGCGCTCTTGCGGAGCAGCAGCCACGCGGTGGTGCCCTGGACGACGAACGACAAAGCGGTCACGTCGTCCACGCCGTCCGGCACGTCGAAGGTCATCGCGGGCTCGGCGACGGCACGCTCGGCGTAGCCGCCGCTGCCGAGGAGCGCGAGCACCCGGCGCCCATCCACGGTGCGGCCGACGACCTCGCCGCCGGGCACGAGCGGCAGCCGCGTGGGCGCGAGGTAGGTGTTCTCGGCCTGGTGGGTATCGGCGTAGTTGATGCCGGCGTGGTCGACCTCGATCAGCACCTGGTTCTCGCCGGGCGCCGGATCCGGCAGGTCGACGTTGCGCAGTACCTCGGGGCCGCCGAACTCGGTGACGTGAACAGCTCGCATAGCCGAACCCTACCGCTCGGTAACGACTGTTCGCGGTGGGAAACCCTGAGTAGCCTGTGCAGCTCGGGGACCAGGTGTCACAGGGGGAGCGATGGACGTCAGTTACCCGATTCCGGGGGATATCGGTTACGTGGTCGTGAATTCGGCGCGGTTGACGGTGGAGCTGGATCTGCCGTCGTTGCGCAGCCTGCCGAAGGCGATCGTGACGAAGCGGGTGGAGTTCGCGGCGCAGCGGGCGTTAGCCGCGGCGCGCCGCGAGCACGGCGTCGTAGAGCTCCTTTTTCGACACTCCGGCGAGCTGGGCGACCTCAGTGGCAACAGCTTTGAGACGTTCCCCGGCGGAGACGCGTGAGGACACCTCCGCCACGAGGTCGTTGACGTCGGCGCGGGCGGGACTCGCACCTTCGACGACGACCGTGATCTCGCCACGCACCCCTTCGGCGGCCCACGCGGCCAGCTCCGCAAGCGTCCCGCGGCGGACTTCCTCGTAGGTTTTGGTGAGCTCGCGGCACACGGCGGCGCGGCGGTCGCCGAGGGTTTTCGCCGCGTCGTCGAGCGTCGCGGCGAGCCGGTGCGGCGACTCGAAGAACACCACCGTGCGTGGCTGAGCGGCGAGTTCGGCGAACCATTTGGCCCGTTCGCCGGCCTTGCGCGGGGCGAAGCCGTCGAAGCAGAACCGGTCGCTGGGCAGTCCGGAGAGCGCCAGTGCGGTGGTGACGGCGGAGGGGCCGGGCAGGCAGGTGATGGGGAGCCCGGCGTCGACACAAGCGGAGACGAGGCGGTAGCCGGGGTCGGACACGCTGGGCATGCCGGCGTCGGTGACCAAAAGGACGGTTTCGCCGGCGTGGAGGGCTTCGAGGAGCTTGGGGAGGCGGGCGTTCTCGACGTCCTCGTAGAAGCTCACGATCCGCCCGCCGGGGGAGACTTCGAGCGCCGCAGCGAGCGCACGGAGGCGACGGGTGTCCTCCGCCGCGATCACGTCCGCGGTGCCCAACGCCTCCCGCAACCGAGACGACGCATCCCGCGAGTCACCGAGCGGCGTTCCACCAAGGACGAGCGGCATACCCCTCAGCCTACGAGACGCCCGGCAGGGGACGCGGGTGCTCCGCGCCGGCGATGGGCGACAGTTGCGCCGCGCTCCCCGGCAAGGTTGCTCCGCAGCTGTCCGGGCGGGGTAGCGCCGCACCTCCGGGCGGGGTTGCTCCGCAGCTCCCCCGGAAGGGCTGCTCTACGACGCAAGACGGGTTACCCGGCGCCGCGGGGCCAGCCGCGCCCGCACCTGACGACCACAGCGGGGCGTGTCCACACCAGACCGCGGCTGCCCCGCGCCTCGGGTCCCAGCCACGCCCGCATCTACAGCGGGACGACTCCACGCCGCGGTCACGCCCGCGGTTGCGCCGCACCTCGCGTCCCAATCGCGCCCGCACCCGACGACGCACAAGGTTCGCGCCCAGCGCAACCGCTCGGCGCTCGACTCGCACGGCGGCGTCCTCCCCACGGCCCAGCAGCTCCGCGTGCCCGGCCCGCCAGCCAGCCTGGCCACCCTGTAGTTCAAGCCGCAGTTGTCACGGCCCAGCCCCCAGCCGCATCACCGCTCAGCTTGCCGCCCGTCGCCGAACGTTCCCCACAGACGCCCGGCACAGGGCTGATCTGCTCCGCGCTTCACGGCGCCTCCCCTAGGATCGACCCCCGTGACCGCCTTGCTGACCCGCCCGTCGCCCGACCCGGTCGAGTCACTGCGACCGCCGACCGACCGCGAGGCGACCCTGCTCGGCAGGCCGATGCCCACCGACCGGCTGCGGGGTTGGCTGGTCACGGCGGTGCTGGGGCTGGTCGCCGCGATCACGCGGCTCCAGAATCTCGGCTTCCCCACCGACAAGGGCACCCCGGTCTTCGACGAGAAGCATTACGTGCCCCAGGCGTGGCAGATGCTGCGCAACGGCGGGTTCGAGGACAACGCCGGCTACGAGCTGGTCGTGCACCCGCCACTGGCCAAACAGCTCATCGCGCTCAGCGAGTGGGTACTCGGCTACAACGGGTGGGGCTGGCGGTTCAGCTCGGCGATCGCAGGCACGGTCATCGTCATCCTTGTGGTGTGCGCCGCCCGGCGGCTCACCCGGTCGACCCTGCTCGGTGGCGTCGCCGGAATTCTGGTGATTTGCGACGGCGTGCTGTTCCTGCAGTCGCGGATGGGGATGCTGGATATCTTCATCGCGCTGTTCTCCTTCGCAGCCTTCGCATGTCTGCTGGTCGACCGCGATCAGGTCCGGCAACGCCTGGCACTCGCGGTCAGCCAAGGCTGGGCCGACGAGTCACCGTGGGGCCCTCGGCTCGGGTTTCGCTGGTGGCGCTTCGCGGCAGGAGTGTGCGTCGGCCTGACGTTCGCGATCAAGTGGTCCGGCCTGTACTACATGGCGTTCTTCGGGCTCCTCGTCGTCGGCTTCGATGTCGCGGCCCGGCATGCCGCCGGAGTGCCGCGCCCGTGGCTCGGGACGCTGCGGCGCGACGTCGCGCCCGCCTTGTGGGCGATCATCGCGATTCCGGTCCTGATTTACCTGGGCAGCTGGTGGGCCTGGTTCGCGAGCGAATCCGGCACTGACCGGCACTACACCGAGATCAAGCAGATCGCGCCCGGTTTCTGGTCCTGGGTCCCGCCCGCGCTGCGCTCACTCGGCGACTACTCGATGAACGTCCTGCACTTCCACGAAACGCTGCTCACGCCGAAGAACGACCCGCATCCGTGGGAGTCGAAGCCGTGGACGTGGCCGATGGGCCTGCGCCCGATGCTGTACTACTACGAATCGGGCACCACGACCTGCGGCGGCACCGACTGCGTCCAGGCGACCATGCTGATCGGCACACCGGCGATGTGGTGGCTCTCGCTGCCCATGCTCGGCTGGGGCCTGTGGCGCTGGTGGTTCCGGTTCGACTGGCGTTACGCCGCCGTGCTGGTGGGCTACTTCGCCGGCTATCTGCCGTGGTTCACCAACATCGATCGGCAGATGTACTTCTTCTATGCCACGCCCATGGCCCCGTTCCTCGCGCTGGGCCTCACACTCGTACTCGGCCACATCCTCGGCAGCGCCCGCCGTGGACTCGAACGCCGCGGTACCGGTCTCCTGGTCGTAGCCCTCTACATCGGGCTCGTCGTGGCCAACTTCGCCTGGCTGTGGCCCATCCTCAATGGCGACCCCATCTCGGCCGCCCGCTGGCAGGCGGAACTCTGGTTGCCTTCCTGGCACTGACGCCACAGACCACGCGGGCCGTCACGGCACCCAGGGCCCGCCGCGCCTTGACCACGGGCTTCTCGCCGCAAGCACGAGCGCCGCGAGCCCGACCCGCGACTCAGCACCTGCCCCAGGTTTCGGCCGCAGATCGACTCGTCAAAGTCCAGCCCGCGCCGCTGGTCCGGCAGCTCTCAACCGACCGGCGCTGCGTCGACCCCGGCCCGTCGGATGGCCTCGGCCTGCCGGACGGCCTCGGCCTCGTCGATGTCAGGCGCCGCGGCGCGGCGGCATGGCGCGCGTCGCGGAACTCTGCGGCTGCCTCGGCACGATGCGGGTCACCGGACCGTCCGGGGACTTGCCTGCCCTGGCCAGCCACCCCTCGACCTCGCGGCGAACCGTATCCAAGGTCGGACGCCGGCGTGGCTCGTTGTCCAACGACGCCATGAGCAGCCGTGCGTGCGCCGACCGCTGCGGCAGCCTGCTCACCGGTTCGGCACGCGCCGCCGCCATCAGCGCGGCCATCGGACTCTCTCGCGTTCCGCGCGGCGGGTACCCGGACAGCGCGTAGCTGACGGTCGCGGCGAGCTGCCACGCGTCGGACGCGGGGCTCGCCGCGGCGCCCGCGGCCTGCTCAGGTGCGACGAAGTCGGGCGTGCCGATCATCATTCCGGTCGCCGTCATCGTCGAGTCGCCCCTGCTGCGCGCGATACCGAAGTCGATCAGATGCGGGGCCCCCTCCGGGTCCACGATCACGTTCGACGGTTTCACGTCGCGATGCAGCACGCCCTTCTCGTGGGCCGCGGCGAGCGCCCCCGCCATGGTCGCCCACAACCTTCCGGCGGCGACGTCGTCGAGCGGCCCTTGGGCGTCCACGGCCGACGCCAACGCCTGCCCGTCCAGGTACTCCATCACCAGCGCGAGCCCGTCCGGCTCCTCGACCAGGTCGTAGACACGGACGCAGTTCGGGTGGTTGACCATCGCGAGCGCACGGGCCTCGCGGCGCATCCGTTCCTCGGTGTCCCGATCCGGCGCATGTGCGATCTTGAGCGCCACCGTGCGGCCCAGCTGGTTGTCCACGGCCTGCCAAACGGTGCCGAACCCACCATGTCCCAGACGCCGGAGACGCCGGTACCGGTCGCTGCCGTTGGCCGTCGATCCAGGCGGAACGGGCACGGCACCGGGCGCGGCGGCGAGTTGCTGCGGCGCCGACGCGAGCGCTGTCGGCGCATACTGCTTCTGCGGGGGTGGTGGAGGTTGCGGTGTGGGTTCGGGCCGCGGTTCGGGACGCCGCTCCTGCTTGGGCCGGTTGATCACCGCCCACGGCGGCGGCCCGACGATCGCGATCGGAATCAGCCCGATGACGCTCATCGGCAGGAAACCCAGCCAGAGATGCACCGCCGTGTTCGCCTCGACGGTCGAGCTGAACAGGGCGAACGCCACGAACGGCACCCACAGCAGCCTGCCCGGCCACTTCTGTCCACGCCGCATCGCAGTGCGGGCCTGCAGGATCACGAAGAACAGCGACAGCACGGGCAGCCCGATCAGCGCGCCGAGGTAGTAGCCGTAGGCCAGCTTGCTACCCGACGGGTAGAACAAGGTCTCGAAGACGTTCTGCCCGCCACCGAGGTACTCGCTCTGCACGCCGATGAAACCGCAGTAGTTGCGGCCCAGCGTCGCCTGCTCGGCCACCGACAGGCCAGAGTCCTTGCCTGCGAAAGCCGCGCGATAGACCCCCGAAATGCCGTTGGCCGCCAGCCAGGGCAGCAAGAACACCATGAGGAACCCGACGGCTGCGATCACACCCAGTGTCGCGGCGTCGTACCGGTTGCCCGTGAACTTGCGCATCACTGCCACGATCACGGCGCCGAGCACCGGAAACAGCGCGATGAGCGCACCGGCCGCGCTCGTTGCGAACACCCAATCGCCCGGGCAGAACCCAGGATTGAACAGGGTGTGCGCGAGCGACAGCAGCCAGCTCGCGAAACCGTCCACCGCCGGTCCCTCCTGTTCGGTCCTTCAGGGTCTCCACCCTATTCGTCCGTTGGACGCGGGGCCCGACGGGCGGGTTGCGGTCTCATCCCGAACGTTCATGATGAGGGAACAGCGGCTCGACGAGGAGGAGGTCTGTCCCTATGGGCACCTACGCCGAGGAGTACCAGCGCAGTCTGTCCGACCCCGAGGGGTTTTGGCTGGACGCGGCAAAGGCCATCCACTGGACGAAGGAGCCCGCGCGGGCTCTGGACTCCTCGGAGGCACCCCTGTTCCGCTGGTTTCCCGACGGTGAGCTGAACACCGCCTACAACGCGCTGGACAGGCACGTCGAGGGTGGCCGGGGCGAGCAACCCGCGCTCATCTGGGATTCGCCGGTCACGTCCTCGCAACGGACCTACACCTATGCCCAGTTGCGCGACGAGGTCGCCCGTTTCGGGGGTGCCTTGCGTTCGCTCGGCGTCGGCAAGGGTGACCGCGTGATCATCTACATGCCGATGGTGCCCGAGGCCGTGGTCGCGATGCTCGCCTGCGCGCGGATCGGTGCCGTGCACTCGGTCGTGTTCGGCGGGTTCGCGCCGAAGGAACTGGCGATTCGTGTGGACGATGCCAAGCCGAAGGTGATCGTCGCGGCCTCCTGCGGCATCGAGCCCACCAGGGTCGTCGAATACAAACCGATCATCGACGCGGCGCTGGAGACCACCGACCATCAGCCGGACAAGGTCGTGATCCTGCAGCGGGACGCCTTGCGTGTTGATCTCGGGCCTCGTGATGTGGACTGGCATGAAGCCCTGGCCGCCGCGACACCCGCGGACCCGGTCCCGGTCGCCGCCACCGACCCGTTGTACATCCTCTACACGTCCGGTACGACCGGGAAACCGAAGGGCGTCGTGCGTGACACGGGCGGGCACGCCGTGGCGCTGGCCTGGTCCATGCGCGCCGTGTACGACGTCAAGGCCGGCGACATCTGGTGGACCGCCTCCGACGTCGGCTGGGTCGTCGGGCATTCCTACATCGTGTACGCACCGCTGCTCGTCGGTGCGACAACGGTTGTGTACGAAGGAAAACCAGTCGGTACCCCCGACGCCGGCGCGTTCTGGCGCGTGATCTCCGAACACGGAGCGAAAGCCCTGTTCACCGCGCCGACGGCGCTGCGCGCGATCAAGCGAGTCGACCCCGACGCCACGGAACTGCGACGTTATGACATGTCCAAGTTCCAGACGTTGTTCCTCGCCGGCGAGCGGCTCGATCCGGAGACCTACCACTGGGCACACGACAAGCTCGGCACACCGGTGATCGATCATTGGTGGCAGACCGAGACCGGGTGGCCCATCGCCGCGAATCCCCGCGGGCTCGAACCGTTGCCGGTCAAACCCGGGTCCGCGACCGTGCCGGTGCCGGGATACGACGTTCGCATACTCGATCAATCGGGCACCGAGCTCCCGGCCGGCCGGGAAGGCGCGATCGCGATCAAGCTGCCGCTGCCGCCCGGAACGTTGCCGACCCTGTGGGGAGACGACGACCGGTACGTGGAGGCTTACCTGTCGCGCTATCCCGGCTACTACCTGACCGGCGACTCGGGTTTCAAGGACGAGGACGGCTATCTGTTCGTCATGGGCCGCACCGACGACGTGATCAACGTGGCGGGGCACCGGCTGTCCACGGGGTCGATGGAGGCCGTGCTCGCGGCGCATCCGGCCGTCGCGGAATGTGCCGTGATCGGAGTGCGTGACGAACTGAAAGGCCAGCTTCCGCGCGGTTTCGTAGTGCTCAAGGCAGGCGTTGAGATAGCGGAGGAGACGCTGCGCGAGGAACTGGTGGCCGCCGTGCGCCGCGACATCGGGCCGGTGGCGGCGTTCCGCCAGGTGTCCGTCGTGGACGCGCTGCCGAAGACCCGTTCGGGCAAGATCCTGCGCAAGACGATGCGCGGCATTGCCGAGGGACGCGAAGAGCCGGTGCCGTCGACCATCGAGGACCCGGCCGTACTCGACACGCTTCGCTCCGTTCTGCGCACGTCCTGACTTCAGGGCCATGACGACCTCCTTCGTCGAGCAACTCACATAGTTGCCATGTACATTGTTGCCATGTACTCTATAGCACATGCAGGCGACGACGGGATATCTGATCTGGCGGTTGTCCACTAAATGGAGGACGAGCGTGGACCGAGTCGTCGCCCCGCTGGGACTGACCCATGCCCAGTTCTCACTACTGGGAGCTTTGAGCGGACTCACCCGCGGCAGCGGCCGCCGCCCAAGCCAGCGAGAACTCGCGGACCACACCGGGATGGAGCCGATCTACGTGTCGAAGCTGGCGCGCGCACTGGAAAAAGCGGGCCTCGTCGAGCGACCGCCGGACCCGGACGACCCGCGTGCCGTCCGGGTGACGCTCACCGAGCGCGGACACGAGGTCATCGAGCGCGCGGTCGCACTCGTGGACACCCTGCAGAGCGAACTACTCGACCCCGTCGGCGGCGAAGACAGCGAGCGGCACCGCGAGTTCCGCGAAACACTGCTCGCCCTGCTCGGCGAGACACACACCGAAAGCGAACCCACCATGACCACGTCCCGCGTTTTCGGTGGCCACGACATCAACGCAGCCGCCGCGGCCACCCGAGCCGTACTCGACAGACTTCTCGCCGAGGCCGGCTTGTCCTTCGACGAATGGACCGCCCTGCGCGCAACCGCCCGGCAGGAGGGCACATCCGAGCCGCGGTTGAGTCCGGACATGGTGTTCATGGACCGGGCATCGTCCCGGATCGAAGCCTCGGTCAACCTGAGGCAACTCGAAGGTTCCGGATTGGTCCAGTTCACGGGCGATCAAGTGAACGTGACCACCGAGGGGCGCGAATTGTTCGAACGCGTCACCGAGGCATCGGAACGCGCGAACAACACGCTGCTCGAAGGGATCTCACCCTCCGATCTGGAGGCTGCCAAACGTGTTCTGGACAGGATCAGCGAACGCGCCGGCCGGGTTCGAGTCGAACTATGACAAGGATTGCACAATCACCCACATTGGTCTATACCTTTAACAATCCCCTCCCCCGATCAGCCGAGGTGCGCAAGGCGAAGACGTTTGTCCCTCCTGCTCGGCACCGCACTACTGACTCTGACCGTGATCGCTCAGCCCGCCACCGCGGCGAAGGCCGCTCGCGCACTCACGGACGTAATCCCCGTTCCCGTGACGGCGAAATCCAATCCCAAGGCCGATTTCCACCTCACAGGCGCGACAGTGATCGTCGCCGACCGCGCGACAAAGCAGGTCGCCGACTACCTCGGCGGCCAACTTCGTCCGGCCACCGGATACCCGTTTCCCGTCGTGCCGTCCGCGAAGGGCTCCTCGATCTCGCTACACCTGGGGCCGACGTCGCAAGTGGGCGAGCAGGGCTACCGCCTCGAGATCACCAAGCACGACGTGACCATCCAGGCCAATACGACCGACGGCTTGTTCTCCGGAGTGCAGACGCTGCGTCAACTGCTGCCCGCCCACATCGAAGCCAAGACCGTTCAACACCAGCAGTGGATTGTGCCCGGCGGAAGCATCGTCGACTACCCGCGCTTCGCCTATCGCGGGGCCATGCTCGACGTTGCCCGGCACTTCTTCACGCCGGATCAGGTCAAGCTCTACATCGACCAGATCGCGCAGTACAAGATCAACCGGCTGCACCTGCACCTCGCCGACGACCAGGGCTGGCGCATCGAGATCAAGAGCTGGCCCAATCTGGCCACGTACGGCGGCAGTACCGCGGTCGGCGGCGGGCGGGGCGGTTACTACACACAAGAGCAGTACAAGGACCTGGTGGCTTATGCCGCTTCGCGGCACATCACCGTGATCCCGGAAATCGACATGCCGAGCCACACCAACGCGGCGCTGGCCTCGTATCCCGAACTGAACTGCGACGGGACGGCGCCGCCGCTGTACACGGGCATCGATGTCGGTTTCAGCTCCCTGTGCGTGGACAAGGACATCACATACCGGTTCCTCGATGACGTGATCGGCGAACTGGCCGCGCTCACCCCAGGCCAGTACCTCCACATCGGAGGGGACGAGGCGCACGCGACCACGCCCGAGGACTACGCCAAGTTCATGGGCCGCGTGCTGCCGTTGGTGGCGAAACACGGCAAGCTGATGCAGGGCTGGAACGAGATCGCGAAAGCTGACCCGCCGGTCTCGGCCGTGCCGCAGTTCTGGGATACCGACGGTCAAGACACCGACACCGCGGCTGCGGCCGCGCGTGGCAACAAGATCCTCATGTCGCCCGCGAACAAGGCGTACCTGGACATGCAGTACAACGCCGACAGCCCGCTCGGCCTGCATTGGGCCGGTTACGTCGAGGTACGCGACGCCTACGACTGGGACCCGGCGACGACGGTCCAGGGTGTCGGTGAGCAGTCGGTGGCCGGGGTGGAGGCCCCGTTGTGGTCAGAGACGCTCACAACGAGTGACAACATCGAGTACATGGCCTTCCCGAGACTGGCCGGATCGCCGAGATCGGCTGGTCGCCGAGGTCGAGCCACAACTGGGACTCCTACCGAGCCCGGTTGGCTTTACAAGGCCCCCGGTGGACGGCCGAGGGGATTGGCTTCTACCACTCGCCGCAAATCGATTGGTAGACAGTGTCTACAGAAGTTTGATAAACCTGGTCTCCTGAGTTAACAAAGCATGACGGAGACCTGAATGGGCTACAAACGGTTCGTCGCGCTGGGCGACAGCTGCACTGAGGGGTTGCATGACCTGTACCCCGACAGCAAGCAGTACCGAGGTTGGGCAGATCTGGCCGCGGCCACCCTCGCCGCGGCCGAGCCCGAGTTCCGCTACGCCAACCTCGGCGTGCGTGGACGGCGGCTCGACCAGATCATCGTGGAGCAGATTCCCACCGCTCTGGATCTGCAACCGGATCTGGTCGCCCTCTTCGGCGGCGCCAACGACGTGATGACCCGGAACTTCCGGGCCGACGTCGTGGCGCTGCGGGTGAATGCGGCGGTGCGAATCCTGACGAGGGCCGTGCCGACGGTGGTCGTGTTCACCCTGAGCGACGTGTCGAACCGTTTGCCCGGGTTGTTCCGTGTCCGCCCTCGGATCGACGCACTCAACGAGGCGATCCGGACGGCTGCGCAGGCCCATGGGGCTCAGCTCGTGGAGCTCGCGACCGAAGACGTGCACGACCTGCGCTACTTCGGCCCCGATCGGCTGCATCTGTCCGAGCCCGGCCACCGCAGGCTGGCCGCGCATCTGCTGAACGGGCTGAACGTCGCGTTCGACCCGGAATGGCTGGCGCCGCTGCCCGGCGAGCCGCTGCGGCCGGGCGTGCGGGGGCATGCGCGCTGGGTGTGGCAGGAGGTGCTGCCGGTTGCCATGACCAGGACTCGGAACTGGTTTGTCGGCCGGTCTCCCGGGGATGGCTTCACCGCGAAGCGCCCGGAGTTGCGTCCCGTGCTCGCCGACGAGATGACCCCGTGGATTCCCGGACGCGCCTGATCTCGACGGCGGTCGGACTCCTCTACGAGGAGGGGGTCGAGGCCGTCACATTGCGCCGGATCGCCCGCGCCGCGGGCGTGTCCCACGGTGCGCCGCTGCGGCATTTCGCAGGTCGTGCGGAACTGCTGTCGGCGGTCGCGACCGAGGGGTTCGCCGAACTGCACAAGCGTCGGGACGAACTCCCGGAGACGGGTGCGCAGGACCGGTTGGTGGCGGCATGCCGCCGGTACCTCGACTTCGCGCTCGACAATCCGGCGATGTTCGAGCTGATGTTCCGGCACGATCTGACCGACCCGAGCGAACTGGCTGAATCACACAGCGAGGTTTTCGCCTGGTTCACCGAGCTGGTGACCGAGGCACAGGCCGACGGCTGGCGCCCGGAAGCGGACGCCCGGACGCTGGCCGCCTCACTCTGGGCGGCTCTGCACGGCATCGCTGAACTGTGGCTCGGCGGTGGCCTCGAGGGACGTCCGGACGTCGACACGACGCTGGAGGTCACGCTCAGCACGTACCTCGGCTGACGTCCACGCTCGGCGAACTTCGGCGTTCACTCCGCCGTCTCGGCGTCTCGGCGTCTCGGCGTCTCGGCATCTCGCACTCGCCGGGCTCACCGGGCTCACCGGGCTCACCGGGCTACGGGACACGCGGGGCCCCTGCCAGGTGACGGGCCTGCGGCGCACACCTTCGCTGTCCCTGCCACCCCGGAGCGCGTGCCGGGGTGCTTCATGGACATGCTGGACACCTGGGAACGTGCGCTGGGGCCCGTGCGGGGGCTGTCCCGCTTCCTGCGCTTGGAGGAGGCCTTCGACGTGAACACCGGCCACGCCGCCATGATCACCGTCGTGGAGGACTTCCTGCGCAAGATCGAGGGGGAACGCGATCAGGCTCCGGGCTGAGGCTCAGACCCACGCGGACTTCCGCAGCAGCCGCAATCCGTTGAGCGCCACGATGATCGTCGAACCCTCGTGCCCGGCCACGCCCAGTGGCAGCGGCAACTCGCCCAGCAGATCCCACGCCACGAGACCGACGATGAACGTGCTCGCGATCACGAGGTTGACCAGCACCAGCCGCCGGGCACGCCGCGCGAGCGTGACCACCGCGGGAATCGCGCTCAGCTCGTCGCGGACCACGACCGCGTCGGCGGTTTCGAGAGCCAGATCCGATCCGGCGCGTCCCATCGCGATACCGGTGTGTGCGGCGGCCAACGCCGGCGCGTCGTTGACTCCGTCGCCGACGACCAGGACCCGGTCGCCGAGGGCGCGCACGGCGAACACCTTGTCCTGCGGGAAAAGTTCCGCACGGACGTCCTCGATTCCGACCTCGGCGGCCACCCGCCGTGCGGCTGCTTCGCTGTCGCCGGTCAACAGCACGGGGTTCAGATCCAACAGGCGCGCCACGGCCTCGGACGCGCCGGGCCGGACCCGGTCGCTGAGCCGGATCCGGCCGATCTCGACCTCGTCGACCGTGACCGCGACACCCTCGTCGGCGGGCAGGCTCGGCGCCACGTTCAGGGCCGCCGCCGCACCGACGCGTACGGCCCCGGCTTTCCGCTCGGGCCGCCCCACCGCGACGCGGGTGCCGTTCACGATCGCGGTCACGCCCTGGCCCGGGATCGAGGCGAACTCCCGCGCCTGCGGCACATCCAGACCACGGGACCGTGCCTCGGCGACGATGGCGCGGCCCACGGGGTGCTCGCTCGCGTATTCGACGGCCGCCGCGAGGCGCAGCACCGCGTCCTCGGCGTCGATCACCCGCGGCATTCCTTCCGTGAGGGTGCCGGTCTTGTCGAACGCGACCCGGGTGATCGTGCCGAGCCGCTCCAGCACCGCCGCGGACTTGACCAGCACCCCGTGCCTGCCCGCGTTGGCGATCGCGGAAAGCAGCGGCGGCATGGTCGCGAGCACGACCGCGCAGGGTGACGCCACGATCATGAACGTCATGGCGCGCAACAACGTCGGCTGCAGCGACGCGCCGAATGCCAAGGGGAGGAAGAACAACGTGAGCGTCGCCGCCACGACGCACACCGAGTACCGCTGCTCGATCTTCTCGATGAACAGCTGTGTCCGGGCCTTGGTCGCGGATGCCTCCTCGACCATCGCGACGATCCGGGCCAGCACCGTGTCCGACGCGGCCCTGCTCACGCGTACGCGCAGCGCGCCGGTGCCGTTGAGCGTGCCCGCGAACACCTCGTCGCCCGTCGTCTTCAGCACCGGCATCGACTCGCCCGTGATCGAAGCCTGATCGACTTCGCTCGCGCCGTCGAGCACCTCACCGTCGGCCCCGACACGCTCTCCCGGCCGGATCAGCACGACATCGCCGATCACCAGCGACGTCGTGTCCACGACTTCCTCGCCGTCGGCGGTCACACGGGTCGCCGTGTCTCCGGCGAGGTCGAGCAGGCCGCGCACGGAATCGGCCGTGCGCCGCGTGGCGACCGCCTCCAGCGCGCCGGAAGTCGCGAAGATGACGATCAGCAGGCCGCCGTCGAGCACCTGGCCGATCGCGGCCGCGCCGATCGCCGCGACGATCATCAGCAGGTCGACGTCCAAAGTCTTCGCGCGCAACGCGGCCAGACCGGCCAGCAGCGGTTCCCAGCCACCGGTGACGTAGCAGGCCAGGTACAGCGCCCACCATGCCCACGTCGGCGCTCCCGCGAACTGCGCGGCGATCCCCGCGAGAAACAGCACGGTCGACGCGGCCGCCCAGCGCACCTCCGGCACATCGAAGTGGCGCGTTCGTTCCCCGGTGTTCGTCACGGCCCCCACCTTACAAGAACATATGAAGACGTCTACATGTGTTCTCTTGTTAGGATTGTTCCGTGGGTCACGGAGTCGAGGGCAGGAGCACTCCTGCGGCGTCGTTGGACGCGGCGAGCGCCGCCACGGTCGCCGCGACCCTGCAGGCGCTGGCCACGCCGAGCCGCCTGCTCATGCTGACCCGCCTGCGCCAGGGTCCCTGCTCGGTCGGCGAACTCGCCGAGGCCGTCGAAATGGAGCAGTCCGCGGTGTCGCATCAGCTGCGGCTGCTGCGCAATCTCGGCCTGGTCGCGGGCAAACGAACCGGTCGCAGCATCGTCTACAGCCTCTACGACAACCACGTCGCCCAGTTGCTCGACGAGGCCGTTTACCACATCGAACACCTCCGGCTCGGCGTCGAGGACCGCTCGGACACCGCATAACTGGCAAAGTGGTCTGCGTGACCGAGCCTGTCCTGGACCTGCGCCCACCGGCGAACCTGGTCAACCGCCGCGCGATGCTGTTCTGGGCGACCAGGGCGGCACTGGGCTGGCTCGTGCCGCTCGCCGGCGAGCTGCTGTGGCTCCTGCTCGCCGACGGCGGCCCGCCCGCGCTGATCGTCTTCTTCGTGACGGGCGTGCTCGCGCTCACCCACCTCACCGTGATGCCGCAATGGCGCTTTCACGTGCACCGCTGGGAAGTAACCGAACAGGTCGTCTACACGCAGGCGGGCTGGATCAACCAGGAACGCCGCATCGTGCCGGTGTCGCGCATCCAGACCGTGGACACCGAACGCGGCCCGGTGGAACGACTGTTCGGGCTCGCCAACCTCACCGTGACCACCGCGTCGGCACGCGGTCCGGTGCACATCCACGGGCTCGATGTGCAGACCACGCAACGGCTCGCGGCCGAACTGGCCACCCGCACGCAGGCGACGGCGGGGGACGCGACGTGATTTGGCACCGGCTGAGCGCGAAGATGCTCGCCGTCCACCCCGTTCAGGAAGTCATCCGGCTCCTGCCCGTGCTGATCGGCGTGCTGTTCATCGGGCGCAACGGCCAGGGCCAGATCTGGAGCCTGGTCGGCGTCGGCATCGCCGTGCTCGGCGGGGTGCTGCGCTGGTTCACCACGACCTACCAGATCACGCCGACCCACATCCGCGTCCGCCGCGGCCTGCTCAGCCGACGGGAGATGTCGGTACCACGTGATCGCGTGCGTACGGTCGATCTCACGGCACGTCCGCTGCAACGGATCCTCGGGCTGAGCAGCGTGGTCATCGGCACCGGCCGCTCGGACCACCATGACCGGGGCCTCACCCTCGACGCACTGGCCACCCCGCAGGCCGCCCGGCTACGCCAAGAGCTGCTGCGCCGAGCGCCCGCACCCGAAGAAGAATCCGCCGGCTCGGAGCTCGCGCGGCTCGTGCCGGCGTGGATCCGGTTCGGGCCGTTCACCCTGTCCGGCATCGCGACGATCGGTGTCGTGGTCGGCTCGCTGGCCAACATCGTCAACGAAACGCATCTCAACCCGGACGAGTTCGGCTTGCTCAACTCGCTCATCGCGCACCTCACGTCGGCACCGGTCGCGGTGGCCGTCCTGGAGATCACGGTGTTCGCCGCGGTGACCGTCGCCGTGTTGTCCTCGATCGCGTATGTGCTCGCGTACTGGCATTTCCGGCTGGTGCGCAAGGACGGCACGCTGCACGTGACCCGCGGTCTGCTGACCACACGCTCCACGACGATCGAGACGCGGCGCCTGCGTGGCGCGGAAATCAGCGAGCCGCTGTTGCTGCGGGGCGTGGGCGGGGCGCGCTGCGCGGCGATCACGACGGGGCTGCGCGGCCGGGGCGAGCACGGCAGTGCGGTGCTCCTTCCGCCCGCGCCGGTCGCGGAGGCACGCCGGGTCGCGGGCGAGGTGCTCGGTGGAACCGCTCCCACGACGGCCGAGCTGGTGCGCCACGGGCACCGCGCGCGCCTGCGCCGTTACACACGCGCGTTCCTGTTCGCCGCCGCCGTCACCGGGATCCTGCTTCTGCTGTGGTGGCTGGCCGGCTGGTCGGCATGGCCGTGGCAGGCGGCGCTGGCGTTGTTCCCGCTGGGCGCGCTGCTCGCCGAGGACCGTTATCGCAATCTCGGGCACGCACTGCTCGGGCGGAAGCTGGTGTTCCGGCAAGGCAGTCTGCTGCGCCGCCGGTACATGCTGTCCTCCGACGGCGTGATCGGCTGGGTGTTCCACCGTTCGTTCTTCCAGCGGCGGGCCGGCCTCGTCTCGGTCACCGCGACCACCGCGGCCGGGCGGCAGCACTACACGAGCGCGGACATACCGGTGGCGGAGGCGGTGCGGCTCGCGGACGAAGCGGTACCGGGGATGCTCGAGCCGTTTCTCGTGCGGCGCCCGTAGGGCTGTCCCTACCCGAAAGCGGGCATGTACCGCAGTGTCGTACGTCCGCAGGCGCACAACACTGCTTTCACATGACGATCACGCGCGAACGCCCCGGCACCAGGACGGCGACGATCAAAGCACCGCTCGTCGGCCTGATGGTGCTGGTGGTGCTGTTCCTCGGCTATTCGCTGCCGCACTACGTCGGCCTGGATCCCGCGCGGGCGCGCACGATCCCGCCGGCGAACGTGCCCTACTACTACCCGATGCTGGTCGCGCACATCTTCCTCGGTTCGCTCGCCTTGCTGACCGCGTGTCTCCAGCTGTGGCCGTGGCTGCGGCAACGGTGTCCGCTGGTGCACCGGTGGAGCGGCCGCGTGTACGTGGTTTCCTGTGTGCTGGGCGGGATCGCGGTGCTCACGTTCTCCTCGATGACGTACTGGGGACCGAACCAGCAGGCCGCGAACACGATGCTCGGCGTGCTGTGGGTCGCGACGACGATCGCCGGCTGGCGGATGGCGCGGAAACGGCGGTACGCACAGCATCGCGAGTGGATGGTGCGCAGTTTCGCGCTGTGCTTCTCGATCATTCTGAACCGGCCGTGGGGCATGGCGCTCATGGCCGCGACCAGTCCTCAGGACGAGACCGCCGTGGCGCAGATCGTCGGCGTCGGCGCGTGGTTGAGCTGGGTCGTGAACCTTCTTGTGGCGGAGTGGTGGCTGCAGCACAAGCGGCACACCAGGACCGCGTAACCACGACCCGTTCGGAGGGAGGCACTCGCCCGTCCGAGGACCGCGCTATGCCGCACCGTAGCCAAACCGGCCGCGGTGCGTGGAGTAAGGCCGATCTGGCAACGGTCGACGGTGCGCTGATCATGGAGCTCCAGCGTTTCCGGAAGCCGCCGAAGCCCTGCGTCGAAGTCGATCTGGATCCCACCACCGTGGGCGCGGTACGACTGCTCAACGCCCCAGCCACTGTCCACCCTGGACATGCAGCTGCGGGGACACGTCGAGATCGACGATGACGTGGTGCGTCTCGATCCGATGCACAGCACCGCCACCGAGCACGCGGACGACGCGGAACGGGTCGCGGCGCACCGGCGCGTCGTGCGCTGGTACGCCGCCGCCGCCGACGCGGCGAGCCGGGCGCGCGCGGGTGACTGGGCGGGGCAGGTGACTCCACTACGTCCTGAGCGCCGGGAGTGGGGAGCCCCTGGCACCTGGCCAGGGGCCTCCCGGTGTACTCAGCCGTCGTTCTCCGAGGACGGGATGTAGGCGCCGGGCACCTTGTCCGGCGCGTAGATCTTGTTCTCACCCGGGTAGGGCTGCGTCCAGCCATGCGCTTCGTACCACGTGAAGTGGTTCATCTGCGCCGGGTTGGTCGCGTCCGCCCTGGCGTCGGGGCCGGTGAGCGGCTGCTGCGCCTTCCAGGCGTCCCACTTCGCCGCGACCGCCTGCTCGGAGGCGGGCACCGTGGTCGACGGCGCGGGAGCCGCGGCCGGGTTCTGCGGCGCCGGGGTGTCGGCGCCGCACGAGGGCAGCGTCGTCAGTCCCGCGGTCAGCGAGGTCCGGTTGGGCTGCGCGGTGTACGGCGTGAAGTCGGGGTTCTGGGTGAACGCCCCGCGCATCGGGGTCGCCGCGCTGTCCTTCTGGTTCATCGGCTTGACCCCGAGAATCTGCTCGATGGTCCGGACCGCGGTGATCTGCGAGTAGTAGTGGTTGTCGACCACACCGTGCTGGGCCCACGGGCTGATGATCTGCACCGGCGCCCGGTGGCCGTCGACGTGGTCGGAACCGGCCTGCGAGTCGTCCTCGAGGACGAAGATGGCCGAGTCCTTCCAGTACGGGCTGTGCGAGATCTCGTCCACGATCTGGCCGGTGGCCAGGTCGTTGTCCGCGACCTGCGCGGCGCCGCTCGGCGGACCACCGGTGTGGTCGCTGGACAGCCACAGCATGTTCAGGTTGGCCGGCCCGTTCTTCTCGAAGTCACGCTTCCAGATCTGCTCCCGGTAGATGTCCGGGACGCTGGTGTCGAACTTCGGGTAGGCGTGCACCGACACGTTGTTCAGCGACGGGATCGGTGAGGACGAGACCATCGGGTAGGCGCTGTCCTTGCCGGTGGCCTGCATGTTCTTGGTGTCGCAGTACAGGTTCTGCCAGCTCGCGCCCGCCGGTTTGGTCAGGAACTGCTGGAACTCGCCGAAGTCGCGCACGCTCTTGCCCGCCGCCTGCGCCCCGCTCCAGATGAAGCCGGACTTCTGGTGGCCGAGCGCGTCGTCCTCGGTGTCGTAGCTGCGGGTGTACTCGCCCGCGGAGGACTCGGTGTACTCCGGGTTGTCGGCCTGCATCAGCCAGTTGTGGCCCTCGGCGGAGTTCGTGCCGATGTCGTAGGTGTTGTCGTACAACCCGAACTGCTGCGCCAGCGCGTGCTGGTTCGGCGTCACGTTCTCGCCGTACTGCGCCAGCGACGGATCGCCGTTGCCCTGCGTCATGTCGCCGTAGAGCTGGTCGTAGGTCCGGTTCTCCTTGACGATCAGGAAGACGTGCTTGATCGTCGACGGATCGCCGAGCTTGACCGGAACCGGCACCGGCTGCTTGTTGCCCGAGCCGTCGGCCAGTGAGACCGAGCCGCCGTGCCAGCCGTTCTGCGTGAAGACCTTGCCGGTCTCACCCTTGATCACGTCATCACTGGGCAGCGTGAAATGCGTGAGACTGGAGGTGGTGTCGTGGGTTCCGTGCACGTTGGTCGTGGAGCGGCGGGCGTCGATGCCACGGGTGTTGGACACGACGATCTGGTTGCCGACGGTCGCGATCTCCGCGGGGAAGTAGTCCGTCGGAAGCAGCCCGACGTAGCTGACCGGCGCCAGCGGGTTGGTGTAGCGGTAGACGGCGACCGCGTTGGCCCGGCCGAGCGTCACCAGGAGGTGACCGTCGTCGGTGAGCGTCACCGCGTTCGGCTCGTAGCCCACCGACGCCTCCGGCCACGGCTGCGTCGCGATGGTCTGCACCACCTTGTCCTTGGCCGTGTCGATGACGGACACGTCGTTGGTGGCGGTGTTGGTGACGAACAGCGCGCCGTTCTTGGCGTACAACGCCGTCGGGTGCAGACCGACATCGATGCTCGCCGGGGCGGCGGCCGGATTGGCCAGGTCGATGACGCTGACGGTGCCGGTGGTCGTCGCACCGGTGTTCGGGTCGGCGGGCACCTGCGTGTTGTACGAGTTCAGCGTGGTGTCGCCGGATGCCGCCGGGCGCCCACCCTCGTTGCTGATGTAGAGCTTGTGGCCGACCTGGGCCAGCGCACGCGGTGCGTTGCCCACCGCCCAGCTCTGCTTGATGACACCGGTCGCCGCGTCGATGGCGACCACGCGGTTCTGGCCGTTCACCGCGGAGTACACAGTGGACCCGTCAGCCGAGAAGACCGCGGCGCCCACCAGTGCGTGCTTGGCCCCGTCGGCCGGGATCGACACGAAGACCGGATTGGCCAGCGTGCCGTCCGGGTTGACGGTGAACTTGCGGTAGCCGTCGGTCTGGCCCAGCCACAGCGATTTGCCGTCGGGCGAGTAGGTGGGGCCTTCCTGGCCCACGTCGTTGCCGGGGATACGCAGATTGGCCGCGGCGTTGTTGCCGACGAGCTGCTGCACCTTCCAGGTCTTGAGATCCACAATGGACAGCGCCTCGCCGCCGTCGGTGATCGAGGCCGCGAGGTGGCTGCCGTCCGGGCTGACCGTCGACGACATGATCTTGCCGTTGTTGATGACCATGCGGTCGCCGTAGGGCGCGATGTACTGGTCGTCCGAGACGACCTGTCCGTTGTCGGTGGTCTGCCCGACCTGGTCGGTACCGAACTGGGTCGTCTGGGCGAATCCGACGCCACCGCCGACCGCGACGAGCGCGACGGTCACGGTGCCGGCGGTCGCCAGCCGTTTCCTATGTCCTCTGTGCCGGCCGAGAAGGACGAACGGGCCCTTCTCGACACGCCTACGACGGCGCGTTACCTGCATCGAGTTATCCCTTCGGTGTGGTGGGGAGCAGTTCGACGTTGCCGTCGAACTGCCAGAGCGGGTTCGGGGTGTCGCCGGAGGGGGTGTGGACCTGGAAGTAGCCGTTCACTTCCTTGGGCCCGTCCCCGTCGGCCATGAACCGCCCGTCCGGGGTGACGTCGAGCTGATAGATGGCCGTCCCCACGGCCGCGACGTCGGGGAGATGCCAGGACACGACGCAACGCCAGTCGTTGCCCGGTCCCTCGGGGGTGTTCATTCCGCCGCCCTTGGTGCACGCCGCCGTGGTCGCCAGCTGTGCTTCGCTCACGTCGGGGCGGTTGAGTTCCTTGGTCTGCAAGCGGTAGAGGTGGGCGAACGCGGTGGCGACGGAGCGCTGCACCTTGTCCTGCTCGATCCCGGAACCCCAGGACGGCGTGGACACGCCCACGATCGCGACGGTCACGGCGACGAGCCCGGCCAGCGGAAGCGCCCCCGCGGTCAGCGCCCTGCGGCCGGCGCCTTCGTCGGTGAGGTTGGTGAAATCGCGCCGCAGGAACAGGAAATAGGCCAGCGCGGTCGCGAGAATCGCCCACACCAGGCTCACCGCGATGCCGATCAGCAGCGGGCCGAGCTGGGCGGGCGCGCTGAACAGGCCGTCCCACGAGACGAAGGCGTAGGTGGGCAGCGCGAGACGCACGGCGACGGGCAGCGGCAGCATCTGGGCCAGCGCCATCGCGAGCGCCACGACGACGGGCACCAGCAACCCCATCGGTGACCGTCCTAACACGACAGACCCGAGCAGTCCGATCGCGGCCAGCGCCAGTGTCGGGGCGAGCACGCAAACCCAGGCGAGCAGCACCTTTCCCGCCGCGTCTCCCGACGACAGCAGGTGGCCGTCGAGCCCGGCCAGCGGCTGGTCGCCCACCGCCGCGAGCCCGCCGACGATGCCGGACACGGCCATTCCCGCGACGAGTACGAAAAGGACGGTGAGACTGGCCAGCGCCTTCGCCGCGAAGATCCGCCGGTACGACCGGACGGCGACGAGAAGGTGACGCCAGGTGCCGAGCCGGTCCTCGGAGGCGAACACGTCACCGGCGACCACGGAGGTCAGCAGCGGAAGCGCGTACGTGCCGGCGAAACCGAGCATCACCAGGGATCCCGCCCATCCCGTGGCGTTCATCCAGCGGCCGAAGAGCGTGTCGACGGGCAAGGAGTCCTGCTGGCTGACCGCGGCGACGAACAGCGCGGGCGCGATCCAGCACGCGAGCACCAGCGCGCGCACCCGCCACTGCGCGAGCAGCTTGACCAGTTCGAAGCGGTAGGCGCGGGAGACGGAAACGGGGCGCGCGACTGTGGTTTCGGCGACGGTCGCGGTCATCGCGTGACCTCCTGCTCGGTGAGGGCGAGGAACGCGGCTTCCAGCGGCGACACCACCGGAGCGAGTTCGCGCACCGCGATGCCGTCCCGAACGAGCCGTGCGACCAGTTCGTCGAGCGCGGGCACCTGCGCGCGGACCACGAGCACGTCCGGTGCGGCGTTGAGGTCGTGGATTCCGCTCGTTTCGGCGGCCACCCGGCGCGCGGCTTCCGGGTCGGAGGTCCGGATGCGGTAGTCGAGTTCGCGGTTCTCGGCGGCGAGTTTGCCCAGCGGGCCGGAGAAGACGACGCGACCGGTGGCCAGAATCGTGACCTCGGAACACAGCGCCTCGAGGTCGTCCATGCGGTGACTGGACAGCACCACCGTCGCGCCGTCGTTCGCGAGCCGCGTCAGGACCCCGTGCACGTGTTTCTTGCCCGCGGGGTCGAGCCCGTTGGCCGGTTCGTCGAGCACGAGCAGGCGCGGTTTGGTCAGCAGCGCGGCGGCGAGTCCCAGCCGCTGCCGCATGCCCAGCGAGAAGCCCCGGACCCGATCGCCCGCGACGTCGGTGAGCCCGACTTCGGCGAGCACGTCGTCGATGCCGGCCGTGCCCACACCGCGCAGCGCCGCGAGCGCGGCCAGGTTCTGCCGCGCGGTCAGCGCCGGGTAGAGGCCGGGGCCGTCCACGAATCCGGCCACCCCGCCGGGCGCGGCGAGTGCCCGCCCGACGAGTGCGCCGAGGATCTCGAGTTCGCCTTCGTCGGCGACGGCGAGGCCGAGCAGCAGCCCGAGCAACGTCGTTTTGCCTGCTCCGTTCGGGCCGACGAGCCCGTGGATCTGGCCCGGCGCCACGTCCAGGTCGACGCCGTCGAGCGCGACGACGTCACCGAAGCATTTGGTGATCCCGCGTGCGCGGACTGCGGGCGCTGTGTCCATGGCGTTCCTTAGCTTCTTCACAGGTCGGCCACAGAAACTTAGGCACAGCAAGTGACTTGGCCGACCCGCGAAGATGAACGCTGCGGGAACGCGAACCGTCAGGCGATCGCCTAACGGTGTTCAAGGACATTTCGGACAGGGCGACGGGCCCGTTTCAGGCCAGCGTCAGCCACAGCACGCTGGCGACCCCGGCGAGTCCGCAGTAGATCGCGAACGGGGTGAGTGTGCGAGTGTGGAAGTAGCGGATCAGGAACCGCACGGCGAGGTAGGCGCTGACGAACGAGGCGAGGCTGCCGACGAGGATCGGCCCGTGGATCCCCTGCCCGAGCGGTCCGGTCAGGTCCGGGATCTTGAGCGCACCCGCCGCGAGAATGACCGGCGTGGCCAGCAGGAACGAGAACCTGGCGGCGTCCTCGTGGGACAGTCCGCGCAACAGACCGGCCACCATGGTCACGCCGGAACGGCTGATCCCGGGCAGCAGGGCGAGGATCTGCGCCGACCCGATGAGCACACCCCGCCCCATCGGCAGCCGGGCCAGCCTGTCGTCGGCGGACTCCTCGACCGCGGGCACGGCCACGGTCTCCGCGCGGCGGCGCAGCCGCTCGCCGAGGTAGAGCACGAACCCGTTGACGATCAGGAAGATCGCGGCGGGTACCGGCTTGCCGAGCACGGTACGGAACAGATGTTCCAGCAACAGCCCGGAGATCCCGACGGGGATGGTGGCCAGGATGATCAGCCAGGCGAGGCGTTCGGCCGAGGTACGCACGCGGCGGTACCGGATCGAGGTGATGAACCCGCCGATGATGCGCACCCAGTCACGCCAGAAGAACAGCAGCAGCGCCGCCGCGGTGGCGACGTGCAGACCGACGATGAACGCGAGGTAGGGCGATTCGGGTGCGGACACGTTGAGGTCCTGTGCCCACCGGCCACCGACGAGCGCGGGCACCAGGACGCTGTGCCCGAGGCTGGACACCGGGAACAGTTCGGTGACGCCCTGGAAGGCACCGACGACGATGGCTTCGAGGTAGGTCAGGCTCATCGGTTCTCCTGCGCTCTGCGGCGGGCGCGCAGCAGTTCACGCGCGACGGGAATCAACGACAGCAGCACGATCACGGCGATGATCGGCAGCAGATAGGTGTCGATACTCGGGATCTGGCTGCCCAGCAGGTATCCGGCCAGCGTCACGCCGAGGGACCAGACCAGCCCGCCGACGACCTGCCACAGGGCGAACACCCGCGCGGGCACGCCGAGCGCACCGGCGAGCGGGTTGAGCACCGTCCGCACCAGCGGGATGAACCGGGCGAGCACCACCGCCTTGCCGACGCCGTAGTTGTCCAGGGCTTCGCGCGCGCGCACCGTCGCGGCGTGCAACCGCGGCCGGTCCGGGCGGTCGAGCAACGGCGGGCCGGCGCGACGGCCGATCAGGTAGCCGGTCTGCGCGCCGAGCACCGCGCCGACCGCGGCGGCCACGAGCACCCATGGCAGCGACAGGTGCAGGGACGAGCCTGCCGTCGTCGCGCACAGCAGGCCCGCGGTGAACAGCAGCGAGTCACCGGGCAGGAAGAAGCCGATCAGCAGGCCGGTTTCGGCGAAGAGGACCAGCGCCACACCGAGCGGGCCGAACGTGGCCAGCAGGCTGTGCGGGTCGAGTGGGTTCAACGCGAGAACGTGCACGTTCGCAGTGTCGGCTGGGCCGGGTTAACGGTTGGCTAAACGAGGGCAAGCGGGCCGTTCAAATCGGGAGGAGCAGCGTGAAAGTGGCCGGCGACGGCCGCGACAGCCACAGCCGGCCGCCCTCGGCCTCGGCGAGGCCGCGCGCCAGTGCGAGCCCGATGCCACGGCCCGTCCCGGCGGCGCGGCGTGCGAACGGGTCGGCGTCGTGGCCGAGGCCTGGGCCCTCGTCGGCGACGTCGATCGCGAGCGCGTCCCCGGCGTCGCGCGCGGTCACCGTGACGGTGCCCCGGCCGTGCGTGACCGCGTTGTCCAGCAGCACCGCCAGGATCTGCCGGATCGCCGCCTCGGAAGCCTTCGGCGACGGCGGGTGGTCGGTGGTGATCCGCAGCTCCCGGTCCCCCGCCGCGAGCAGGCCGCGCCAGTCTTGTTCCGCCTCGGCGAGCAGCACGCCGAGATCGGCGGTGCCCGCGGCGGGGCGCCGGTCGCGGGCGAGGGCGAGCAGGTCGTCGATCGTGCGTTCCAGGCGGTCCGCGGTCTCGATGCCGTCGCGCAGCGCGGCGCGGGTGTCGGCGTCCGGGGCGTCGAGCGCGGCTTCGAGCTGGAGCCGCAGCCCGGCCAGCGGCGTGCGCAGCTGGTGGGAGGCGTGTGCGGAGAAGGCCCGTTCGCGTTCGAGCATGTCGCCGATCCGCGCAGCCGTGGAGTTCACCGACGATCCGACCGAGTCGATCTCGGCGATCCCGGTCGAGCGGGCACGCACGGTGAAATCGCCTTCGCCGAGGTTGCGCGCGGTCGTGGACAGCTCCTCCAGCGGACGCGCGAGCCGGGCGGCCATCCGGCGTGCCACGAGCCAGGTCAGGCCCAGCGCGGCGACGGCGAATCCGACCATCGCCAGCCAGGTCAGCCCGATCCGCAGGTAGAACCCGAAGCCGCCGCCCGCCGTTCGCACCACCCCGACAAGGACCCCGCCGTCGGTGACCGGCGTCGCGAACACGAGATCGGGATCGCCGCGCACGGCCTGCCCGGCGAGCGCGCGGCCCACGATCTCGTCCGCGGTCGCAGGGCCGGTTCCGGTCAGAAGCCTGCCGTCCGGGGCGTAGACGGCCACGTCGGTGTCGCGGCCCGCGGCCGGCAGGCGCACCGCGGTGGGCTGGGTGGCCAGCGTGTCGGCGATGGCGAGCGCGGCGGAGTCGGCGACGCGTTCCAGCTCGGCGCGCTCGTCGTCGAGGTAGTACTTGGCGACCCCGGCGGCCAGCGGCAGTCCGAAGAGGCTGATCGCGAGTACCGCGGCGGCGAGCGTCAGCGCGACGATCCGCTTGCGCACGGGCCCTCCCCGGGACGCTCGAGCCGGTAGCCGTGGCCGCGCAGGGTCGAGATCCGCAGCGCCCGTTCCGGATCCGGGGCGGCCTCGGTCAGCTTGCGGCGCAGGGCGGCGATGTGCACGTCGAGTGTCTTGGTGGAGCCGTACCAGTGCGCGTCCCACACCTCGGTCATCAGCGTGTCGCGGCTCACCGCCGCACCCGGCGTCTGCGCCAGCCGGGCGAGCAGGTCGAACTCCTTGGCACGCAGGACAAGCTCGTGCCCGTCGAGGTACACCCGCCGCGCGGCGATGTCCACCCGCAGCGGCCCGACCTCGATGGCGTCCTGGGTGGTGGCGGGGCCGCGGCGCAGGTGCGCGCGGATCCTGGCGAGCAGCTCACCGAGGCGGACGGGTTTGGTGAGGTAGTCGTCCGCCCCGGCCTCCAGCCCCACCACGACGTCCATCTCGTCCTGACGGGCGGTCAGGATCACCAGCACGGTCGACGGCTGGGCGGAGCGCATCCGCCGGCACACCTCGATCCCGTCCAGATCGGGAAGCCCGAGATCGAGCAGAACGAGGTCGAACGGCTCACGGTCGGTGGCCGCGAGCCCGCCCGTACCGGTGCGCTCCCAGCGGACCGTGTAGCCGTGCCGTCGCAAACTGGCCTCCAGCACGCCGCCGATCGTCGCGTCGTCCTCCACCACCAGCACCCGAGCCATGGGCAAAGCCTAGAGCCCGGGCGGGGGACGAACGTCGCTGTTGCCCTGAGCACGGCGACGCGCCGAGGCCGGGCCGGGGTTTCATGCTGACCTCTGAGAGGACGTGCTGCGGAACAACACCGTCGCGAGGACACCGAGCACGGCCAGCCAGGCCAGGCCGAGCAGCAATGGGCCGGTCTCGTCGAAGTGGTCAGTGAGGCCGCCGTCGAGCAGGACGCGGTAGGCGCCGTAGCCGGGCAGCGCCTGCGCCCAGGCTGGAGGTTCGGTGCGCAGCATCGGACTCTGGCCGATACCGAGGTCGAGGAACGGGATCAGGAAGGCGATGAACACGCCGCTGACCCGGCCGAAGATCGGGCCGAGGCAGACGCCGAGCAGCGCGTAGGTCGCGGCCAGCAGCAGGTTCGCGGCGATGAACACGCCCCACTGGTGGGCGTCGAACACCGCCGCGGTCACGACCAGGGAGGCTGCCGTGGTCAGCAGCACCGCGGCGGCGACCACGCCGAGACGCGCGGTCAGCAACGCCGGGACGCGGAAACCGGCCAGGGCCAGGCGCTGGTCACCGGTGCGGGCGTCGAGCACGATGAACAGCCCGGCGAGCGCGGCCAGGGAGGCGATCGCGATCGGGGTCATGGTGCCGGCGTGGACGTCGGGCAGCCAGAAAGTCGGCGTGACCGGACGGCCGTCCTCGACCAGGGACAACGTGGTGGTCTGCTCGGGCGTGATCACCTTGGACAACCAAATGAAGATCACCGGGACCACGATGAGCAGCACCCACAACACGGGGTTGCGGCGATAGTCCCGCAGCCCCATCCGCAGCCCGGCGACAACCTGATCGACGACGGAACCGGTTCGGGTGCGATGGCGGGCGTGCGCGACGCGAGTGGTCGCGGTGACCACGAGCGCGGCGATGACGAGGGCGCCGAGGGTCCAGGTCAGCCCCCAGCCGAGGTCGCCGAGCCGGCCGCCGTGGCGGGAGGGCAGGTCGACCATCCACAGCGTCACGAAGTGGGTCGGCAACCACCGGGTCTCGATCCGGTCCGGGGAGCCGAGAGCGGGGCCGAAGAACACGTCGACGATCCAGACGAACAGGATCAGCACCGTGCCGTTCACGGGACTGCGCACCAGCACCCCGACCAGCGCACCGATGGCCAGGTAGACCACAGCGAACATCGCAGTGCCGGCGATCACCCGGCCGGGCTCGTCGATGCCGCTCCGGGTGGCCAAGGCGAACAGTGCCGCGGCCGCCGCGAGCGACGCGAGCGCGAGCCCGGTGAGCAGCCGGGCCGTCACCAGCCGCGGTGCGGGGAGCCCGGCCAGGATCAGGCGGCGGTCGGCGGCGCGGGCAGCGCGGGTCTGGAAGTACATCGCGATACCGGCCAGGAATCCGGCGGCCCAGCCGGCGGTGGCGGTCTCGACCGACAAGCCGGTGCCACCCAGCAGTTTCGCGGCGTCGGCCATCGGCCCGGCGGCGACCACGACGAACACGACCGGCACCAGGACGAGCACGAGGAGGTTGACCGGGTTGCGCCAGTAGTCGGCGAGAAACCGCCGTACGAACACGGCCGTATCGGCCAACGGCAGGGCGGTCATCTCGGCACCGCCCTGCCGTCGCGCAACTGCACGAGGCAGTCGAACCGTTCTTCGTCCGCGACGAAGTGGCTGATGATCAACACGGTTCGTCCGGCGTCGCGGCGCGTTGCGACCAGCTGCCAGAACTTCAGGTAGGTGTCCCAGTCGAAACCGGCATAGGGCTCGTCCAGCAACAGCACCTCGGGATCGGCCAGCAGGGCCAGGCCGAGGTTGAGTTTTGCCAGCGTGCCACCGGAGAGCTGGTCGGCACGGGTGCCCGCATAGCGCTCGAACCCGAGCTCGGCGTACAGCTCGCGCCGCGACCTGGCTTGGTCCTCCGGGGTCAGGCGGTAGGCGCGGCCGAACAGCTCGAAGTGCTCATCGCAGGTCAACCGCTCGTACACGACCGGCTCCTGGGGGCAGTACCCCAACCGTCCATTGTGGATCACAGTGCCCGCGTCGGGGGCGAGTGCGCCGACGAGGATCTTCATCAGGGTGGACTTGCCGGAGCCGTTCTCACCGACCAGGCCGACGACCTCGCCGGGGTACAGGGTGAGCTCGACCCCGCGGAGGACCAGTTGGTGGTGACGGGCGGGCCAGATCCCGCGTCGGTAGGTCTTCTCGATCCCGGCCGCCTCCAGCACCGGCACGCGGCGTGTGTCACCAGGGGCGGTGGCCGGGGTGGTATCCGGGGAACTGACCGGGAGCATGGCGATCGACCTACTCTCATGAGGCTGGCGCCGTGGTTTCGGCGACCGCCCGCTGCGGGATCGCCGCGGTAGGGGGCGAGGGGTGTTCGGTGGGGAGCGTGCCGCTGTGGGCCGAGGAGACGTTGGCCAGCAGCCCGGCCAGGTAGGCGGCTTCCCCGGCCGCCGCGACAGCGGGCAGATCTCCAGTGCTGACCGCGCCGACGGAATCCGCGAGGTGACAGGCGAGGACCTGCTGCCCGACGGCCTGCAAGGCGCCCTGGACGGCGGCGAGTTGAATCAGCACGTCCTCGCAGGAGCGGTCTTCACCGAGCATGCGCTCGACGGCCAGGACTTGCCCGGCCGCCTGCCGCAATCGGCGGCGCAGCGGTGACAGCTCCCGAACGAACGGGACCTGCGGGTCGTGCGATGTCGTGGTGGTCATGGCGAGCTCCAAGGTCCAGCCGCGGCCGGTGGCAGTCCGGTGATGCGGAGTTCGACTTGGGTGCCGAACCCGGCCAGGATCAGCGCCAGCCGCGGCGCGTCGGACACCACCTGGTCGATCCCACCGACCCCGCCGACGACCAGCGTGCAGACCAGCGCCAAGGCATCAACCATGACACTGTCCTTTCAGGACAGTGCGTCGAGTTCGTCCTCATGAACCTGTTGTCGAGCGCGGGCTGCCGCGAAGCGCGGCCAGTCGGCTGTGGTACTCCTGCTCGTCGATCTCCCCACGCGCGAACCGCTCGGCCAACAGCTGCTCCGGGGTGGGACGCGGCGTCGCGTCGTGCTCGGGGCGTTGCGAAGTGCGCGTCAGGTAACGGATCAGGGCGACGACGCCGAAGATCACCAGGCCCCAGAACAGCACCATGCTGACCGTCATGAGTGCGTATCCCCATCCGCTCATTCCATTGCCGTACCAGTACATCATCGTGAACTCCTCATGTCACATGTCGAAAAAGGACTAACGGTTGTCTACATGCGGTTGTCGCCGTGTCCCATGCCGCGCATCATCAGCGTGCACACGACCGGGGCCTCCTCAGCGAGGGCGGAACGAAGCCGAGTTTCTGATACAGCGCGCAATGCCCGAGCGCTCCGGTCCCGGCCAGGTCTGCTCCGGCCAGCACGAGCAGCGCAAACAGCACGACGGCCACCACAGACGCGGCGCTCGTCAGGAACACGACGCCGACGATCGCGGCCAGGCCGAGCAGAATCCGGCCGGCCCGTTCCGTGCGGGTGATGTTCACCGTGCGCCACCGAGGAATGATCCGGTGGCTGGGCGCCGGAGAGCCGTGCATGTCGCACCTCCTAGCTGTGCCACTTCTCCACTCACCAGGGTGGTCGCCCACCTCGCAAGGGACTAGGGACCTCCTGCCCGCGGTGGGGTGTCCGAGGTCCCTACCTGGGGTGGGTATGCGCGCGAACAGTGGACGGCACCACCGACGGGAACGCCGCGCCGGCCACATACTCCGGAAAGAGGTGAGCACGGTGTTGGCGGCATACAGACAAGTCACCGCCAGCTACTGGCCCGCGGTCGCGATCGGGGCCATGCTGCTGCTCGCGCTCATCCTAACGACGGTCGCCACGGCGCGGCGCGCACGCCGCCGGTCCCACGGAGCGAAAACGCCGGCGTCCGCCGCACCGCGAACCGGCGAACAGGAACAGGACACCGAGGATCCGCACCCGCGCTGCCACGCGTCGATCACCGAGGCGCTCATCGTCCGCGAGCGAGTGTCCGGACAGATCGGCGCCGCGACCTACCAGGCGCGCATGAACGATCTCGCCGCCACTCGTCCCGACCGAGGAGCAGGCCATGTCGAGCGTTGACCTCGTCGTCGTAGTGGTCGCGATCGCAGCCGTCGCCGGCCTGGGGTGGTTCTTCTTCGCGCCGCGCCGCGCCCGCGCCGCCGCGGTCAGCGACGGAGTCCAGCGCATCCAGGTCATCGTGCGGGGCGGGTACAGCCCGAACGTCGTGCAGGTGCATCAGGGCGTGCCGGTGGAGATCGAGTTCGACCGGCAGGAAAGCGGGGACTGCACCTCCCGGGTGGTCTTCCCCGATCTCCAGCTCTCGGCCGCCCTACCCGCCCATGAGCACACGACCGTCCGGTTCACCCCACGGGAAGCGGGGGCGTTCGGGTTCGCCTGCGGCATGAACATGATCCACGGCACGCTCGTCGTCACGCCCAACGGCCACGACGCGGCTCCGGACGATCACCCGGCACCGCCCGCCGCGACGGTCGGCGGGTCCGAGTCCGCCGCGGAGGTCGAAGCCGCGCAGGCCCAGGAGCGGCGCGCGGAGATCAGCGACCTGACCCGCCGGGTCGTGATCGGCGCCATCCTGACCGCCCCGGTGCTGTTCGCCGTCATGGCCCAGTCGCTGTTCGGCGCGGACTGGCTGCCGGCCGTGCTGCTCAACCGCTGGTTGCAGCTTGCCCTGATCACGCCGGTGATGTTCTACGCCGGGTGGCCGATCCACCGCACCGGCTGGCTCGCCCTCGCCCACCGCGGCGCCGACATGAACAGCCTCATCACCCTCGGCACCGTCGCGGCCTACGCCTACAGCCTGCTCGTCACCCTCGCCCCGACGCTGCTGCCAGCGGAAGTGCGGGAGGTGTACTTCGAAGCTGTTGGCGTGATCCTCACGCTGATCATGCTCGGCCGCCTGATGGAAGCCCGCGCCAAAGCAGGTACCGGCGAGGCCATCCGCGCCTTGCTCGGGCTGCAGGCCCGCACCGCTCGCGTCCTGCGCGGCGGCGCCGAAGCCGAGATCCCGATCGAGGAGGTCGTAGTCGGCGACGAGATCCTCATCCGGCCCGGCGAGAAGATCCCCGTCGACGCCACTGTCCTTTCCGGACAGTCCGCGGTCGACGAGTCGATGGTGACCGGGGAGCCGATGCCGGTCACCAAGCACGCCGGGGACACCGTCATCGGCGCGACCGTCAACACCACCGGGTCACTGCGAGTGCGCGCGGCCAAGGTCGGCGCGGACACCATGCTCGCCCAGATCATCAAGATGGTGCAGGCGGCGCAAGCCTCCAAGGCGCCGATCCAGCGGCTGGCTGATGCGACCTCGGCGTACTTCGTGCCGGTCGTGATCGCGGTTGCGATCGCCACGTTCGCCGTATGGTTCGTCGCCGGCCCGGCTCCGGCGTTGACACTGGCGCTGGTGTCGGCGGTGGCTGTGCTGATCATCGCCTGCCCCTGCGCGCTCGGGCTGGCGACCCCGCTGTCGATCATGGTCGGCACCGGGAAGGGCGCACGGGCGGGCATCCTGATCCGCTCGGCCGAAGCACTGGAGACCGCACAAAAGCTCGACACGATCGTGCTGGACAAGACCGGCACCATCACCGCCGGCAAGCCCGCGCTCACCGACGTCCACGCCGTCGGTCCGTTCGATGAGACCGGTCTGCTCATCCTGGTGGCGGCCGCCGAAGCCGATAGCGAACACCCTTTGGCCACCGCCATCGTGACCGGTGCCCGCGACCGCGGTCACACCCTGCCCGCTGCCGAGGACTTCGCCTCGATCACCGGCAAGGGCGTGCGTGCCACCGTCACCGGCCGCACCGTGCTCGTCGGCACCACCACTCTGCTCACCGAAGCCGGTATCGACACCGGTGAGCTGGAACCGATCACCGCCCGCCTGTCCGCGGAGGGCAAGACACCCGTCCTCGCTGCCGTCGACGGTCGTCCGGCCGGGGTGATCGCGGTCGCGGACACGATCAAGGACGACTCGGTCGCCGCGATCGCCGCGCTGCGCAAGCTCGGCCTCCAGGTGGTCATGCTCACCGGCGACAACGCGCGCACCGCGGCGGCGATCGCCCGCCAGGTCGGCGTCTCCCGCGTGCTGGCCGAGGTCCTGCCCGAGCACAAGGCCGGCGAGATCCGCCGCCTGCAATCCGAGGGCCGCCGGGCCGGGATGGTCGGCGACGGCATCAACGACGCCCCCGCGCTCGCCCAGGCCGACGTCGGACTGGCCATCGGCACCGGGACCGACGTCGCCATCGAAGCCGCGGACATCACGCTCATCTCCGGTTCACTGGCCGGTGTCGTCACCGCGATCCGGTTGTCGCGGGCCACCATGCGCAACATCCGGCAGAACCTGTTCTTCGCCCTGATCTACAACGCCATCGGCATCCCGGTCGCCGCCGGAGTGCTCTACCCGCTGCTCGGGCTGCGGCTCTCGCCGATGCTCGCCGCCGCCGCGATGGCCCTGTCCTCGCTGTCGGTCGTCGGCAACGCCAACCGCCTGCGCCGCCACCGCGCCGAACCACTGCCGCCCGCCGAACCGCCCGCGATCGAACCCCGGGTGGAAACCGGTGCCACGGCTCGACTCCAGACCGCAGGCCGGTGACCGCGATCAATCGCCGCACGGTGCTTCGCGTCGGCCTCCTGATGGCCGGCGCGGGAGTCCCGTCGGCCTGTTCCTCCGGCGCAGCGCACGGCGCGAACCGGGCCTGCCCACCGACCCGCGCGTAACCGACACCGAGACCCGGCGTCACATCACCGGTCGAACGCAGACGGTCCGGCCCACCGCACGGAACGGCACTGTCGACCTCGGCGGCCCCAGATCAGGTCACCGGGTCCGATGGAGACCAGGTCGAGGAAGAGTTCGACTTCGCCGTCGGCACGAGCACACTGAATACTGTTTGGTGTCTACTGTGGACCGGACGTCGGGCGACAACGTGCTGACCCTGCACGCGGACGCGGCGAGCTGGCGAGGCGGCACCGTCAGCCTGCTCGTGCCTTGGCCGGTCACCTCCGGCGCCGCCGAGCTCGCGCGGGCGGAGCGGGCACTGCGCGTCGTGCCGCACCAGCGACACGACCGCCGCGACGCCCGAGCCACAGCAGTTGGCGCTGAGCGGGGAGTTCGTCCTCGCCCGGGAGCCCTACGCCGCCGGACTCAGCCGCACATGCGGCCCATCTGCGTCATCATGTGGTTCATCGTGTCCGCTGTCGCCGGCCACGCCCAGACCGACAGCGCGCCCACCGCAAGCAGCACGGCCACGGCGATCGCCAACGGCACCAGCCACCGCGGGATCGCGGTCGCGGTCGGCGCCACCGCAGTCGAAGGGGCAGCGGCGGGAAGGTCTCGGGTCAGCGCATCCAGGTCACCCAGCGTGCGAGCGGCATACGCGGCGGCCGAACGCTCCGAGAACTCATCGAGGGTCAGCCGCCCCTCGCCCACCTGCTCGCGCAGCTGCGACACCACCCGCTCACGGTCGGCATCGGAGGCCCGCAACATCGGATCGGTCATCGCCACCACCTCCCCATCAGGATAGTTCCGATCGCCACCGGTCACCGTCGAGCGCTTCCTGGGCGCGCAGCAGTGGTCCGGTCGCGCCACGTCCCGGCATCAACGCCTGCCGGAGTAAAGGATTCTGCCGTTCGGGGGCCGGCCCCGTCGACTTTGTCGTGTTCGGTGAACAGATACACCGCTGGGACGACGGAGCCGAAGTGAGCGACGACGACCGGAAGCCATCGGAGCAGCTCTGAAACGCTGTTTTAGGTGTGCTTAAGGCCCGGCGAGCCAACGCGGACGTCGGCTACATCACCGTCCATGACGGTCGCCGCTCTCGTGTGGCTCCCTGCTGGCCGATGCGGCGCTGAAGAAGCTGGGAGACGGCCTGCAATGACTGGTGCTGCTGCACGGCACCAAAAAGGCCCTCCCCGGCGAACCGGAAGAGGGCCTTTGACCTCGAGTGGACCTAACGCTAAAGCATACGAACCACCGCGACCTACTGGTCGAAGGTCCAGAAATCCAGGTCAGCCCCGTGGACGGGCCCGCGCGGCAGCTCGATGACGACCAGGTCCAGGAACTGATCGAGGGCTACACGTCGGGTGCGACCGTCTACGAGCTGGGTGATCAGTTCGGCATCGAGCGCCGCACCGTGTCCGCGATTCTGCATCGCCACGGTGTCCCGATGCGCCGCCGTGGCCTGTCCGAGGAACAGGCCGACGACGCGGCTCGGCTCTACTACCAGGGCTGGTCGCTGGCCCGGATCGGAGACCGCATGGGTGTCGCTGCCGGCACCGTGCGCCAACGCCTACACGAGTGCGGCGTCCCGATCCGCGACACCCAGGGGCAGCCCCGGGTAGGTGACGCTCGATGACAAGCACGTCATCCCGCCTAGGTACCGTCCCTGATCGATCACTGCGTCTGCAGTGCGCGTGCACGCTGTTGGTGGCCGTGGGCGCTGCTTACGTCTCCTATCGGCACGGCCGGCAGTTCGCCCTGCGGTTCGGTGCCGACGAAACCACTGCCACCCTCTGGCCACTCATTGTGGACGGGCTCTTGACGATGGCAACGGTCGAGCTGTGGAAAACTAGCCATTATCGCCGTGCCGCAGGACAGTGGAAGGCATGGCTGTCGTTCAGTCTGGGTATCGGATTGTCGCTTTGCGCCAACGTAGCCTCCGCACCCGAGCTGAACGCCTTCGCCATTGCCGTAGCCGCCTGCCCACCGCTGGCGCTACTGCTCTCGGTCGAACTACTCAACCAAGCCCTCAAGAGGCGCCGTGCGGAGATGACGACCGGGGAGAGTCACGAGTCTGCCGAGCCCGGATCAGCGCTGCCGGCTTCGGCGGACTTGGGCAGGGCCAGCCAGACGCTGGACGCTCCTGAAGAGGTCGAAAGGGTGCCAGCCCTGCGCACGGCCGTGAACAACATGGCTCGTCACAGGGCCAACAGCGCCGACGCCGCCTCATACGGTGGAGATGGTGATCCGCTGCGCGAAGAGGCATACCGACTCGACGCCGAACACTGGAACCACTACCAACGGCCGATCTCAGCCGACACGCTCCGCCGCCAGCTCAGCATCGGCTCGAAACGATCCCGAGCCCTCACCCGCCACGTCCGTCAACACCGCCAACCCGGAGCGGTGCTGGCAGCGGTCGATTGAACTTTGAAGCTTTGGCGACGCCGACGCGCAGGCGCCACGAGGCGGCGCAGAGGCAGTTGACGATGGTGTTGCTGATCCTACTGCCTAACTGCCGCTTGTGGTGGTACAGCTCACCCTTATCCAGGCCGTGAATATCCACAGGTTGACTGCGTTTAGCGGTCAACGTTCGGCTCTCTTTGGATCAGAGGATTTCCGGTGGAATTGGAATTGAGGCTGCTGGCCCAAGCGGAACAGCGAATACGAGACCGCCGTCGCCATCCGGGGAGCCTTACCACTGCCTCTAAGAGCGCACCAAGGTCATCGCTATCCGCAAGGACCTCAATGACGCCAGCGGCATCGAGTACGCGACGAGGCTGGCCGGATGCGTGCAGGACGTGGTACGAGGTTCCGTGTTCAATCGCAATGACATAGCCCGTTAGCAGTGCATTGACTGTGGGGGTGCTGATTTCGCGTAACCCCTCCAAGTTGATTTCAAACCGATCCGGCCACTCACTCAGGATCACACCGGTAATCAGCCATTCCAAGCTCGCAGCGTCCTTTTCCAACACCTGGCCTGCCAGGTCAAGTCGTCTTTCCGAATGGCTGCGCTGGTGGATGGTCGCAGAGAATGCCATCGGGCCCTCTTTTCGCATTGCGTGCGTGTGTGGCGGGGTCCGGGCCGACAACTGTCAGTAGGCACGGTAATGCTCCGGGTTTCCAAATGCAACACGAGGGCGGGGCGCGCGAGTGCCGCCATGGTCAGTCGTCCCGCTCGCGCGCCCACCCGTTAGATAAGTGATTTCCGTCACATGTCCTCAGTGGTCGTCTCGATGCGGTCCTCAACGACTATGTGCCGTACTTGAAGCGCCTCCACTCAGTGCCATTACGGGCGTAGCCACCGCCGAGCCCCACAGTCTCGCGACCTCATCGATGGGCGTTGTGTGCTCTTAGCGTGGTTTCTCTGCTGTGATGAGCGCATACCCGAGGGTGCCGGTGGCGGCGGCGTGGGCGGCGAGTCGCGTGTAGTGCAGTACGGCGTCGACGTCGACCCCTGCGGCGATTAGCTGGTCAGGGGCGGTCATGCGGAGCAGCTTCAGCCGCGCCTCGATCGTGTCGATCATCGACCGCAATGCCTCGTCGTGGCGTTGGGTGTGGAGGGTGCGCAATCCAGCGGCGTCGAGGATGGCGATGTAGTCGCTAAGGGGGCGGGCGTCGGCGATGCATGCGACCCAGCCGGTCAGCCCGGCAAGTTCGGCGGGGAGCCCATCCGGGTGCACCGTGACGTCGGTGATGCCCACGCGCCCGCCGGGGCGCAGCACACGCGCGAATTCCGCTGCCGCAGTGGGTTTGTCCGGGAAGGTGCAGAACGCGCATTCGCAGATCACGGAGTCGAACTCAGCGTCGGGAAGAGGAATTCGTTCGGCATCGCCGGTGTGGAAACGCACCGCTTGCGTGAGCCCCGCACCGGCTGTGGTTGCCTGCGCTGTGGCCACGGTGCTGTCGTTGAGTTCGATTCCGTCGACGCTTACACCACGTTGGGCGGCCAGCAGGCGGGCCGTGGCGCCGGGCCCGGCGGCAACGTCGACGACACGCTGCCCGGCACGCAGGTCGAGGGCGTCGGCGAGCCGCTCGGTCAGAGCCTGCCCGCCGGGGTGGTAGGACTCGCCGAGCAGCAACGCCATCGCGTCGTTGCCGTAGGCCGCCGCGCAGCAATTCTTGATCTCCGCCGCATCAGCCGGACTGTGTCGGGTGCTCACGATTCCACCGCCTTGCGTCCCACGTTCGTCCGGTCCGGCGCGACGGCGTGCCGGTCGGCGTCTCCGGCGGTCGCGACTTTCGAGCCGTAAGGCGAGTCGGTCACGATGGGCTGCAGTTCGGTGGCGTTGGGGACCACGCCGGCGACAGCGACGCCGGACTGCTGGGCGCGGACTTGTTCGCGGTAGCCGACGGAGTTGTAGGCGCAGAAGGGGATGATGCGCCCGTCGGGGGTGATTTCCTCGACGCAGCACTTCATGAGTTGTTTGACGTTGAGGGTGTAGGGGTCCTGGAAGTCCTGCACCACGATCATGAACGCCTTGTCGCCCAGGTCCTTGGCGGCTTCCGGCAGGTCGATGCCGCATGCTTCGCATTCGAGCTCAGCCGCGGTGGTCTCCAGGTTGGTGCTGGTGGTTTCGGTGCCCATGAACGCCGAAGCGCTCCAGAGCTTTTCGAATGCTTCGCGGACACCTTGGTCGGGCATGACGCGGTTGGTCACGTAGTCCAGGTAGTCATCGAGGTTGATCAAGCGCGGGATGGGGATGACGTCGGTGCTCTCGCCGGTCTTGTCGACCAGCAGGTAGGTGATCGAGCGGCAGGTGGGAAAGCAGCACGGAACGGGGAAGAAGTCGCTCGTGCGGAACCAGTCCGAGCACTGGTCGGCGAGCAGTTCGATCACGTCCGAGTTGGTCAGCCGGTTCAGCGGGTCGAACTCGACGTGCCGCCCGGAGTGCGTGACCGGCTGAAACGCGACCGACCGCACCGCCGGATGTTCGATGCCGAAGCGGACGATGTCGCCGACCTCGTGCTCGTTGAGGCCGCGTTCGAGCGCGGCCACGAGGGTGACGGTCAGTCCGGCCTCGGCGCAGTTGTCCAGTGCCTTCTGTTTGCGGTCGCGCAGGTTCTTGCCGCGGATCTCCAGGTGGGTGCGCTGGTCGAACCCGTCGAACTGCAGATAGATGTTGACCCGCTTGCCGGGCCGGTTGCGCTCACCCAATGTCTGCACGAAGCGTTTGTCGGTGGCCAGGCGGATGCCGTTGGTGTTGAGGTTGACCGCCTTGATCGGACGCTGCTGGGCGAGGTCGATGAAGTCGAGGATGTGCTTGTGGATGGTGGGCTCGCCACCGGAGAACATCACGACCTCGGGTTCGCCCTCGGCCTCGACGAACACATCCAACATCCGCTCGCACTGCTGCAGAGTGATGGAGTAGCCGTCGGGTTGGTGGCCGGAGTCGGCAAAGCAGATCGGGCAGTCGAGATTGCAGTTGGTGTTGACCTCGATGATGCCCAGGCAGGCGTGCTGCTTGTGTTCCGGGCACAGCCCGCAGTCCGACGGGCAGCCCTCTTTGACTTCGGTCTGGAATGCCAGGGGGATCGTGCCCGGCTTGTTGAACCGTCCCGAATCCAGGTATGCCTGCGCGTCGCCGTAGACCAGGGCCTCGAACCATCCGTGCTCGACGCAGCGTTTGCGCAGGTAGACCTTGTTGTCGCGGATGTTGACCTGGCCGTCGACGACAACCTTGCACACCGGGCAGATGCTCTTGGTGTACTCGACGAACACCTCGTCGCGATCCTGCTTCTGCTGCGCCACGCTGGAGCCCCGCTTCTGTCTCGGTGATCGACCTACGCGCACAGCTCAGCAGCACGCGTCCCTGATCGCAGCAGCACTGTTCGCCACCGGACAGTTTGGCCGACGCCGCTGACGGAGCGGCGTCAGCGGTCACGTGCGCGCTGGCCCGGCCGGCCTCGCGGTGCGTCCGCCATGTCCGCCGACGAATTGCGCTGCGGTCTGCTGGATGGCCAGGGACCAGCTGGGATAGGCGTGCACCGCCTGCGCCAGGCGTCCGGTGAACATGCCGGTAGCCATGGCCAGTGCGGGTTCGTGGATCATCTCGCCGGCGCGTTCGGCCACGATCGTCGCTCCGAGCACGCGGCCACCCCCTGCGTGCCCGAGCAGGCGGCGCGGGCCGGCGAGGAGCTTGACGAAGCCCCGGGGGTCGGCGGCGGTGATTGCTCGGTCCGCCTCCGTCATCGGCAGCCAGGCCACCCGGGCCGATGTGCCCGCGAGGTCGTGTTCGGTGGCGCCCACGACGGCGATTTCGGGGTCGGTGAACACCACTGTCGGGATCGAGCCCGGGTCGAAGGCGGGGCGGCGCATGCGTCGCAGCCCTGCGGTGACAGCGATGCGTCCCATCGCGTAGGCACCGTGGGTGTGGGGGAACAGTCCCGTGACGTCGCCCGCGGCGAAGATCCCGTCCACGCTGGTGCTCATGTGCCGGTCGACGGCCACGAACCCCTGTGCGTCAGTACGGATACCCACCGCGTCCAGTCCCAGCTCGTGCGTGTCCGGACGACGCCCAGTAGCCACCAGCAGCCGATCAGCGCGGACCATCCCGCCGTCGTCGAGTTCCAGCAGAACCTGCTCACCCTCCATGCGCGCCGACTGGACCCTCGTGCCGAGGCGCAGCCGAACCCCGTCGTCGGCCAGCGCCTCAGCCAACACCGCGGATGCCTCGGGGTCGAGGGCAGGCAGCTCGGCTTCGATGACCGTCACCCCCACCCCGAGCTGTGCGAACGCCTGGGCGAGCTCGCATCCCACGGCTCCCCCACCCAGGACGACCAGCGACCTCGGCGCTTCGGTCAACTCGAACACGGTCTCGGTCGTCAGCAGCGGCACCCGATCCAGCCCAGGAACCGCCGGGACGTCCGGGCGGGCGCCCGTAGCGAGGACGATCCGTCGCGCCGTCATCCGCCGATCATCGACGGACACCATGCGGTGCGACACGATCCGAGCACGTCCCCGGACTACCTCGATTCCCTGCCGACGGAGGGCATCGTCGTCCTCGGTAGCAGCCACGCGCGCGACCGTGTGACGGACGCGGGCCAGCGCGTTGGTGAACGGCAGCCCGAACGCTGCCGCGTGCAACAGGGTCTTCGACGGCACACAGCCGGTAAACGTGCAGTCTCCACCGGGATCACCGTCGGAGATGAGCACCGCTGTCAGTCCGGCCCGTCGCGCGGCGGTCGCGGCGGCCAAACCAGCCGTCCCACCACCGATCACCATCACGTCGCTGTCCGTCACATCCGCAGCTAACCACGCACGGCCAGGGTCGGTGACCGGGTTGTCGCCTGGCTGACAGAACGGATCTCCAGACCGAGCGGGCGAGGTTCGAGGTGTCATCGTGCTGACACTCTCCGAGCGCCAATAGCGAAAAGTCCGGTGGACTGGGCGGCAGACGGTGAGGAGGGCCGCGGTCATGTTGCGTGCCGTTTACCACGGCCAGGTTCTGGCGGAAACACCCCGGACGGTGCGCGTGGAAGGGAACCACTACTTTCCGCCGGAGTCGGTGCGCCGCGACGTCCTCGTGGACAGCCGGACCAAGACGCTGTGCCCATGGAAGGGGATTGCTCGCTACTACAGCCTGCTCACCGACGAAACGGCGCTGCCGGACGCGGCGTGGTACTACCCCCATCCGTCCCCGCTGGCGCGACGGATCAAAAACCATGTCGCCTTCGACCCCGACGTGGACATCGAGGGTGAGCCCGAAGGACCGTCCACCGGTCTACTCGCCAGGTTGCGCGCCAGAATGGGTGGTCACCGGTGAGCACCAGCCGCGAGAACACGACCAGCCCGCAGCCGGTAGGCACGGATCGGCTGCCGATGTGGCGGATCGGCCTGACCAGTGGCGTGATCGGCATCCTGTGCTGTTTGGGCCCCACCGTGCTCGCGCTGCTCGGCATCATCAGCGCTGGCACCGCCTTTGCCTGGGCCACCGATCTCTACGGCAACTACGCGTGGTGGTTCCGGCTCGGCGGGCTCGCCGTCATGGCGCTGCTTGTCTGGCTGGCGTTGCGCCGCCGCGACCAGTGCAGCCTCGCCGGGGTGCGGCGGTGGCGGTGGCGTCTGCTCGGCATGCTGGGGGTCGCGGTGACGACGTACGTCATGCTGTACGCCGTGACGACCTGGCTGGGCAGCGTGGCCTAGCCTCGGGCAACGACCCGACGCAACGGCAACGGAAGGCTCCGGCCGATGCGGGCCTGGGTGCCCACGGTGTGCTTGGCGGCGGCAATACGATCCGCGCTGATACCGGGCAAATAGAGGCTGTCCACGAGCAGTGCGGCGGATTCCGCTGTGTCGAGCGGAAAGGGGAACGTTCGCCGCGCGGTGGAAACGACGGTGAACCCGTGTCGAGCCAGGATTCCGGCGAGGCTGTCACAGGCGTGCGGGTTGGGCCAAGGCTGGCTCGTGACCCCGAGAGCCCTCAGCACCCGTGCCCAGCCGAGCCACCCTCGCGGAGAAACCCCCAACCGGCCGGGGACAAGGGCGACGAGAACACCGCCCGGCCGCAGCACGCGACGGATCTCGGCCAGCACCCCGTCCAGCGGCGTGACCACCTGCAACGCCATCGCAGCACACACCGCATCGACAGCACCGTCACCGAAAGGCAGCGCGTCGACGCGGGCATGCACGACCGGTCCCCGGCCAGCCGCGACGGCCACTGCCAGCTCACCGGCGCTGAGATCCACCCCCACCCAGCGGTGCTCGACCAGATGATCCCGTGTCGGGGCGGACCCGCAAGCGAGGTCGACGACCCAGCCCGGCACATCGGGAAGCGACTCGACGAGCCATGGGTACGGCGAGCCAGGCACCCGGCTCAGCGCACCCGTTCGGTAACACCAGGCTGGTCGCGATGGAAGCCAGCCAGATAGCGCAGCCACTCCGCGTCGGTCATGTCCACTCCGCTGTCACCCAGTCTCTTCTGGTCCATCCTGGCCATCGCTGGCCGATCGTCGGGCATCTCTGTCAGGGCGCTGACACACCGGAGGCGGGCGCCGCTCGGCATCCGATTCCCTCGGCGTGCGCGGCGGGTGTCGCTACCGGGCCGCGCGAAAGGGGTAACCACGCGGTGGAGGCATGATGAGCAACAAGCAGGCCGAGTCGATCAGTGCTGTCGAGTTCTACTGGCGCCCCGGTTGCCCGTTCTGCATGGCACTGCGGAGGCCCCTGCGCCGCAGCGGCTTGCCTGTCCGGGAAGTCAACATCTGGGACGATCCCCAAGCCGCCGCGCGCGTGCGGCAAGCAACCGGCGGCGACGAGACCGTGCCCACGGTCTTCATTGGCCAGCATGCACTGGTCAACCCGAGCTTCCGGCACGTGCACGCCGCCGTCGGTGAGTATGCGCCTCATCTGGCCCGGGACGCTGAACCAGCGCGGAACCGACGACGATTCTGGCCTTTCTGGGCCGTGCGCGGGATAGGTCGTGACCGCCGTGATCGTGAGTTCGGAGTCGTGCCGCGACCTGATCCGCGAGGCTCAGGTGGTTTCGTGATGGGCAGGGCGGCCTCGTTTCCTTCCGCGGGCGACGACCACGACGGCGGGCGCGCGCGCACCGAACGACCCCAGACGTGGTCACATCCACGCCAAGCCGTGCGATGGTTCCTACAGGGACGAACCGTGCGTACCGCCGCACCCACAGCCACTGTGGTCGGTACGGTGCTCTCCGCAGTGAATCAAGGAGCGGTGATCGCGGGCGGGCACGCCACGGGAACAACGTGGGTCCAGGTCGCGATCAACTATGCGGTTCCGTTCACCGTCGCCAGCGTCGGATACCTGTGTGCCTGCCGGACCCGTTGACGAGACCAACCGCTGCAGCCATCCATCGGTCAGCACGCTGTCGCTCGCTGTGTCGGTGGGTTCACACGGCAACACGACATCGCCGGACGAGGCGGCTATCGTTTTCGGAGCTCGGCTCGGCGGCGTTCGTATTCCTCGTGATCGATGTCGCCGGCGGCGTAGCGTCGCCGCAGTTGCTCTCCCGCGGGATCGGCGCGGGAAGCCGGGTCGGCGAGCAAGTGGCGGATCAGCCAGATGATCGCCACGATGATCAGAATCAGCAGTGCGAGACCGATCAGGCCCCACAACAGCATCCAGGCCATCATCCCGGGTTCCGCAGCTGATGTTGGGGCTGGACACGGAATTTAGGGTGTGACCTGGGGGAACGCGAGAAGCTGCCTGGACAGGCGTGTGTCCAGGCGGTGGTGTTCGTGCTGGTCAGGGCGTCGTGGCCGGCCCGAGTTCGATGATCTTCTTCGGTGTGTCGATGCCCAGCTTGGTGAGGATGTCGCGTTGGGCGGCGGAGAGCTCGGTGCGTTGCCGGAAGGTGCCGGCGGGGCCTTCGAAGGTGCCGACGTGGAGTTCTTGCAGGTCGTCGCGGACCTGGTTCCAGGTGCGCCCGGTGGTGGTCTCGACGATCCGAACCAGCAGCAGCGCGAGCCAGCAGAGGATGACATGGGCGCGGATCCGGTCTTCGAGGCGGTGATAGACCGGCCGCAGTTCCAAGGTGGTCTTCATGTCCCGCCAGCCGCGTTCGACCTGCAGGAGCTGCTTGTAGCCCAGCGCGATGTCCTCCGCGGACAGGTGCGGGTCCGAGCAGCGCAGCAGGTACTTCCCGTCCAGGTGTGTCTCGCTGGTGACCTTCTTCTTGTCGACGCGGAGCAGCCCGCCGGGTGTGGTGCGCAGGTACCGGTTCAGCCCGGGCATGGTGGAGATCCGTCCCCGCAGCTCGGCCCGTTTCTCGGCGGTCAGCCGGTCGCTGGCGGCGATCAGCGCGGCCAGCTTGCCGGTCATGACCTCGCGCAGCGCGGCGTCACGCTCGGCCTGTTCGGGGTTGAAGCAGAGCACGAACCGCTCATCGTCGGCGATCCGTACCTCTTTGACCTGCAGGTTGTCCCGAACATGCTGGTAGCGGCCCGGTCGGGACAGCGCCGCGGTGGCCTCCGCGGAGCCGGAACGCAGCTTCTCGCCGATGATGTAGTGCCCGCCGCCGCGACGCAGCTCGCGGCGGTTCGCCGCGGAGGAGAAGCCGCGGTCGGCGACCCACATCACTCGGGCCAGGGTCCAGTCCCGCATGTCTTCGCGGGCCTGGCGGATCAGCGCCGAGTCGGTGGTGTTGCCCGGCCAGCACCACACCCGGACCGGGATCCCGGCCCGGGTGACGGCCATGCCGATCACGACCTGGGGCAGGTCGTCACGGGAGTCCTTCGACTTGCCGTAGGTCCGAAACCCCACCCCGTCGCCTGCGGTATCCCCGCCGGACTTGTCGGTGCCGCTGTCAGCGTCGTTCTCGGTGCCGGTGTCACCCGACGGGTCGGGGGCCGGTCGGCCGCGGGTGTCACGAGTGATCGGGTCGTCGGGGCCCTCGGTCTCGAAATAGGTGGAGGTGGTATCGAAGAACAGCAGGTCGACCTCGTGATCGAGCAGGGTGGCGACCTGCCAGAACACCTCCCGCTCCAGCTCCGGTGCGATGTCGAGCAGCCAGTCCATCGCCCGGTAGCAGGCATCGTCGCTGGTCTCGGGCAGGCCGTCGATGTGCGCGCGCCGGGTGACCCACCCGGCCGCGGCCAGCTTCGAGCCCGGGTCCAGCGCCCGGTTCGCGACCAGCGCGAACAGCACCCGCTCGGTGCGCGGATCGCGCTTGCGCCCCTCGAGCAGCCGCGCCATGACGGTGTCGATCCCGAGCCGGCGCCACAACGCGTCGAGCACCAGCGTGCCGCCGACCGGGCGCGACGAGGTGAACGCCAACTCCGCCGGACCGGCACCGGACGAGGTCAGGGCGGTGGCCGGGTCGAGTAGCCGAGTCAACGACGCGACCAGACGCTTGATCGCGTCGCGGTCGAGCTGATCCTCGCGGCCGAAGCTGTGCAGCACCTTCGGCCGGGACGTCTTCGTGGCCGGGTCCCACTCGTTGTGGGTCAGCTGCAGGTACCGCACGGCCGTGCCGTCCCTGTTTCGCCGCGTTGACACCCGCACATGCACGTGTCCAGACGATACACGACAACACGCAGCTCACACGCTCGAACATCGATCGAACGTGTGTCCAGTACTTTTCGTCGTTCCGGACCTACCGCGACCCACTGACCTGGGACGATACCGCGGCGTGTGTCCAGAATCGGCCATCAGCTGCGGAACGCGGGATCATGCCGCCCATGTGATCCATCATCATCGCGTCTTTCCCTTCAGTTCAGTGGGCTTGTCGGGCGAAGCGCCGCAGTCGCAGGGAGTTGGTGACCACGCTGACCGAGGAGAAAGCCATCGCCGCGGCCGCGATGATCGGGTTGAGCAGCCCGAGTGCGGCCAGTGGGATCGCGGCGATGTTGTAGCCGAAGGCCCAGCCCAGGTTCTCGTAGATCGTGCGCAGCGTGGTGCGGGACAGCTGGATGGCGTGGGTAACGCCGTCGAGCTGGCCGGACATCAGGGTGATGTCGCTGGATTCGATGGCCACGTCGGTGCCGGTGCCGATCGCGATGCCGAAGTTGGCCTGCACCAGGGCCGGGGCGTCGTTGACGCCGTCGCCGACCATGGCCACGGTATGGCCCTCGTCCTGCAGCCGACGCACCTCGGTGACCTTGTCGGCGGGCAGCACCTCGGCCAGCACGCGGTCGATGCCGGCCTGGGCGGCGATGGCCTCGGCGGTCTGCTGGTTGTCCCCGGTGATCATGCCGACTTGCAGGCCCATGTCGTGCAGGTGCCGCACTACGTCGGCGGCCTCGTCCTTGAGGGTGTCGGCCACGCCCACCACCCCGTGCACGTGTCCGTCCCAGCCGACGTAGACAGCGGTGTGGCCCTGGGCTTCCATGTCGGCGGCCCGCGCCGCGAGCTGTTCGGGCAGGTGCAGCTGCTGCTGGTCGAGCAGCTCACGCCGGCCCACGTGCACCGTGGTGCCGTCCACCTCGGCGCGCACGCCGTGACCGGCCACGCTGCTGAACTCGGCCACTTCCGGCAGGACCAAGCCGCGTTCGCGGGCGGCAGTGGTGATCGCGGCGGCGACAGGATGTTCGGACCCCGACTCCGCAGCAGCGGCCCGCCGCAGTACTTCCACGTCGGCGCTGTCGCTGGTGGCGACCTCGGCCAGACGCATCTGACCGCGAGTGAGCGTGCCCGTCTTGTCGAACACGACGGTGGTGATCTTCTTCGACCCCTCCAGCACCTGGGCACCCTTGACCAGGATGCCCAGGTGCGCGGCCCGTCCGGTGCCGACCATGATCGCGGTCGGCGTAGCCAGGCCAAGCGCACAAGGGCAGGCGATGATCAGCACCGCAACCGCGGCGACCGTGCCCGCCGTGGGGTCACCGGCGATCAGGCTCCAGGCGGCGAAGGTCACCACGGCGATGCCGATCACGACCGGCACGAACACCGCCGAGACCCGATCGGTGAGCCGTTGCACCGGCGCCTGACCACCTTGGGCTTCCTTGACCAGGCGCACGATCTGGGCCAGGGCGGTGTCCGCACCGACCGCGGTGGCACACACGGTCAGCAGCCCGTCGGTGTTGATCGTCGCGCCCGCGACGGGGGCGCCCGTGGTCTTGTCGACCGGGACAGATTCGCCGGTCAGCATCGACTCGTCAACGGCCGCGCGCCCGTCGACAACGTCCCCGTCCACCGGGATCTTCTCGCCCGGTCGTACCCGGACCACATCGCCGATCCGCACCCGTTCCACCGGCACGTCCTGCTCGGCGCCGTCGACGACGAGCCGGGCGTGTTTGGCGCCCATCTCCAGCAGCGTGTTGATCGCCTGCGAAGCACGGCTGGTGGAGCGGGCTTCAAAATAGCGGCCCAGCAGCAGGAACGCGATGATCATCGCGGCGGTGTCGAAGTACAGGGGCCCGCCGGTGAACAACTCAACCGTGGAATAGGCGAACGCCGTCAGCGTGCCGAGGGCGATGAGCGTGTCCATGTTCGCGCTCAGCGCCCGGGCCCGCTCGGCCGCGACGACCAGGAACGGCCAGCCGGCCACGAACTGCACGGGCACCGCCGCGGCGAACGCGGCCCACCGCGCCCAAGGGTGCTCGCCGAAAAACATGGTCAACGCGAAAATGGCCAGCCCCAACGGCCAGGCCAGCACGATCCGCCAGACCCAACCGCGGTTGGCCTGCTCGGTCTCGTTGCTCTCCAAGGCGGGTTGTTCGGCGGTGACGGGTTCGAGGTGGTATCCGAGGCCATCGACCGCCGCCTGCCACTGGTCGACCGTGGCGTGGTCGGCTTGGTAGGTGACCCAGGCATTGCCGGTGGCGAAGTTGACCTGAGCCTCGGTCACACCCAGCTGCTTGTTGAGGGTCTTCTGCACCCGGACTGCGCAGGAGGCGCACGTCATGCCCTCGACGGAGAACTCCCGACGGTCAACACCCTCGCTGCGCGCTGTCTGCTCGGAGGTCGTCACTGCTGGTCGCCTCGCCCGACCTGCTCGTGGGTATCCGCCACGTCGTAGCCCTGGTCTTCGATGGGCGTGCTTAGCGCGACCAGTGACACCGTCTGGTCGTGGTGGACGGTCACCGTCTTCGTGTCCAGGTCGACCTCGACCGACTGCACCCCGGCCGTTGGTGCCACCGCAGTCTCGATCGCCGACCGGCAGGCTCCACAACTGATCTCGGGCACCGACAGCACCGTGGTCGTCATACAGCGCTCCCTTCCTCAACGGAATCCGGCTGCGTCTCGATGGCGGGCTCGGCTTCGCCGACCGCTGCGCCGGTGACGTGGGCGTGCGGGCCGGTCAGCGCGGGGTTGAACTTCACCGCCTCGAGAAGTTCGTCGATCGCCGGCTGTCCCCGGCCATCCAGTACTGCATCGGAAAAGCAGGTCTCCAGGTGGTTATGCAGCATGATCCGATTGGCCCGCTCCAGCGACGACTGGGTCGCCGAGACCTGCTTCATCACATCCACGCAGTACGCGTCGGCTTCGAGCATCCGGATGATCCCGTCCAGGTGACCCCGCACCGTCTTCAACCGGTTCAACGCCGCGCGCTTCTTCGCCGTGAGTTCGTCGGCCATCCTGTGCTCCTCGTCTGCGGTATTCACTAGGGCAACGCCCACCCCTACCTCGATATTCCCACCCCACCCGGGGTGGGGCTACACTGGAGGGGCGGGCTGCATGTGCTCGCCTGTACGGAAATGACGTCGTCCGCGGGGAGGCAGGAGTTGACCGTCGGGGACCACCGGACGATTGGGCAAGCCGCCCGGCTGGCAGGCGTGAGCGCGAAATCGATCCGGCTGTACGAATCCCGAGGGTTGCTCCGGCCCGCCCCGCGCTCGGCGCAGGGCCACCGGCTGTTCACCCAGGCCGACGTCGAGACGCTGCGGTTCGTCGGCCAGGCCAAGGCCGCGGGCCTGCAGCTCACCGAGATCAAAACGGTGCTGGAGCTGCACCGCAACGGGCACACACCCTGCGAGCAGGTGCGCGCCACCCTCGGACAGCGCCTAACCGAGCTCGACACGGTGCTCGCGGAACTTTCCGTGCTCCGCGACCGGATCCAGAACCTGCTCCAGCACGATGACGCCGGAGCCGACCCCGGTTCCGGGTTCTGCGCGATCATCCAAGCCCAGCCTGCACCCGCTCCGGGAACCGACCAGCGCGGTCGTGGGCACGATCCGAGTCCCTGCTAGCGAGAGCGCTGCCCAGCCTGATCAGCGGGTGGGGCACCAGGCCCCACCCGCGATCCGACGTCCGAGCGGAGTCAACCTGCGGCAACGGCGCGGCACTGGCGGGCGCACTCGCGGCAGGCTTGCGCACACGCCCGGCAGTACTCGGAGTCGCTGCGCTCGCACTGTTCGGCGCAGGCAGCACACACCTGGGCGCACAGCGCAGCCACCTGCGGTGCCCACTGCGAGCCGCGGGCCATCAGGGTCTCGCACAGCCGGCAGATCTCCGCGCAATCCACGCACAGCCGACCGCAGGCGGTGCTGCCGTTGGGCAAGCAGCAGTTGTAATGGCAGGTTTCGCACGACTGGCGGCAGCGCGCGCACGCCTGCACCGCCTCCTGATACCGCTGCTCGATCATCGTTGCGGGCATCACGGCCTCCTCAGAAACGGACTCGTCTGCCGGGTCAGTCCTGACCCGTGGGTGCCGGTTGTAGCCCCTTCCCCCAGGGGCAAGCGCAAATCACGAGCACGCTTCCCACGTGGCACTGCCCCTCGCGACGAGCCGGAGATGCCGTGCAGGAGGTCGCACTACTCGCCCAACGGTGGCGTGGGCGGCGTTGTGTAACGGCAGTTACCGAGCAAGCCGGGATGCGACGGCCACGCTGGGGATCAGATTGATCGTCGCGTCGCAACACCGAAGGAAGGATCTGTCATGTCCACTACTGCTCACCCCGCCCGACCGGTCCAGGCGGCTGCCTCCCGCGTGCTCTACGGTGCCCTCGCCGGGGCAGGCGGCGGCATCATGTTCGGCATCCTGATGGCGATGATGGGAAAACTCACCCAGGTCGCGATGCTCGTGGGCAGCGACAGCGCCGCTATTGGAGCTGTCGTGCACCTGGCGATCTCGGCAGTCCTCGGCGCGGGCTTCGGGCTTGTCGTGCCGCTGACCCGGTTCTGGCCGCTGCTGGGGGCCGGGGTGGTCTACGGCGTGATCTGGTGGGTGCTCGGCGGCCTGCTGCTTATGCCCGCCGGGCTGGGCATGCCGGTGTTTCAGATGGGCGCCAGCGCCATGCAGAGCCTGATGGGCCACGTGATCTACGGCATCGTCACCGCACTGATCGTCTACGGGTTCCGGCGCAGGACGAACCACACATGACGGGCCACCGCGCAGAACACCCAGTGCTGCGGATCTACACCTCGCCCGGCTGCGCCAGTTGCCGGACCGCCGAGAAACTCGCGGACACCGTGCGCCGCGTGCGGCCAGCCCAGCCGGTCGAGGTCATCGACCTCACCCAACACGAGGGACCGACGCCCGAAGGGCTCGTGGGCACCCCGACCTATACCGGCTCGGGCAGACCACCATCGCACTGGGTAACCCTTCATTGCGGGAGCTCTTGTACCGGCTGGACAACCCGCAGCTCGGTGACGATGGTGAATAGAGCCGCAACCACTACCGGAGGGCCGGTGCCGGACAACCTCTACTGTCTGTCCGAGGTCGATCTCTTCCGGGACTTGTCCCGGCGGGAAATCGCCAACCTGGGAGCGCATGCCCCGCTGCGCACCGTCGCGGCGGGGCAGGTGGTCTACAGCCCGCAGCGGCCGACCGAGACGCTGTTCATCATCAAACGAGGCCGGTTACGCCTTTACCAGATCAGCGCCACGGCCCAGACGGTTACCACCGCGCTGCTGAGCCGCCGGCACCGTGTTTGGGGAGATCCCGCTCATGGGGCTGCGGATGGGCGGCAACTGGGCCGAGGCACTGGAACCGTCGCAACTGTGTCTCATGAGTGTGCACGATGTGCGGCAGCTGCTGCTCGCGGACCCGCGAATCGCCACCCGCATCGTCGAGCACATGACCGAGCGGATCAGCGAACTCGAACACCGCCTGACCGACCTGGCATGCAAGAGCCTCCCGGAACGACTGGTCAGCACACTGTGGACCCTGTCCAAGGGGACTCCCTCGGGGACAGAGCCCGAGCCGGTCCGGTTGACTCACCACCAGCTCGCCAGCCTGGTCAACGCTACCCGCGAACGCACCACCACTGCTCTGGGGGAGCTGGCCGACCACGGGCTGATCCGGCTGCATCGTGGAAAGATCACCGTCACCAACCGGGAACGTCTGCTGACCTACGCTGAAGACGGTGGCCGACCACTCTCCGATCCCGGGAACCCGCTGTAGGCTGGGCGAATGCCTGTACCTGCCTGAAACCAGGCGGTACGTGTCGCCGGATTCCTCCGTGCTGGCAACGAAACGAGCACAGTGTGCACCTCCATCATGGGGTCTGCCCAGGTTTCGGCGGTCCGGAAAGGTGTCACCACTGATGACCAGCTACGTTGCTACAGGTACATGGGTCTGCCAAGAGGTCGGTTGTCACCGTGACAGGCACCGCTTCAGCGGCCCAACGCGGGCCGCAGCAAGACCTTCGAATAACCTGCCTCGCGCTTGTCGAACCGGGCGTAGGCATCCGGCGCCTGGGACAGCGGTAGCCGTTGGGACACGACGAAACTCGGCTCCGCGCGCCCGGCGATGATCAGATCCCGCAGCTGGTGCGCGTACCTCTTGGCGTCGGCCTGACCGGTCCCCATCCGCAGGCCCTTCTCGAAGAAGGTACCGATGTTGATCAGCAGCCGGCCGTTCGCGGCGTCTTGGCTCGGCGCTCCCGGATCGGATGGCAAGTAGAGGCCGACCGTACCCATCGCACCCGTGGGTCGCACCGTGTCGATCAGCTGGTTGAGCACGACCGCGGGTTGTTCCTCGCCTTCGGCCACCGTCGCCTGGTACCCGACGGCGTCGATACCGCGATCCACGCCTGCGGAGGAGAGCGCTTCCTTGATCTGCCCGGCCGGGTCACCACGGGTGAAGTCGATCGGCTCGGCACCGATGCGCTCGGCCAGCTTCAGCCGTTCGCTGACCTTGTCCACGACGAACACCCGACTGGCCCCCTTGAGCATCGCCGAGCAGGCAGCCATCAGACCGACGGGCCCCGCGCCGTAGACCGCGACCGTCTGCCCGGGCCGGATCCCGGCGAGCTCCGTGGCGTGGTACCCGGTCGGGAAGCTGTCGGCCAGCAGGGCGAAATCGTCCTCGTGCTGCTCGCCCGGCGGCAGCGGGACGCAGTTGAAGTCCGCGAACGGCACGCGCAGGTATTCGGCCTGCCCACCCGAGTACGGCCCCATGCCGACGTAGCCGTAGGCGCCGCCCGCGCCCGGTGCGTTCACCGTCAGGCAGAACGCGGTCTTGCCCGCTCGGCAGTTGTCGCAGTAACCACAAGCGACGTTGAACGGCAAGACCACGCGATCGCCCTCGCGACGCGTGGTGACGCCCTGCCCGACCTTTTCGATGATCCCCATGTTCTCGTGACCGAAGATGATCCCGGACTCGGCGTCCGTGCGGCCTTCGTACATGTGCAGGTCAGATCCGCAGATCGCGGTCGTCGTGATGCGCACCAGAGCATCGGTCGGATGCTTGATGGTCGGATCAGCTACGTCGTCAACGGAGAGAGTTCGTACGGCGAGTGGTACACGACGGCCTTCATGAACACGCTCCTCAACACAGTGCGAGTTGTGGGATTCCCTATCCGAGGCACGGCGAAACGTCACGTTCGGTACGCGCATCGCGCTGCGCACCGCGTCGTCCTGTCACCACGCTGACACTCATCTGGCTCAGCCGCCTCGTTCGGCTTTCCCTGGAATGAAGGAGGCACTCGCCTAGTTTTAGACCACAAGCGCAGTCGCCGACGAACGACCGGACACCGCACCAGCGAGGTCCGGGCATGGTCGTCGCTTCCGAACGCACGAGAAACATGCGACGAAAGGAAACATCAAATGCCACGCATCCCGGTGTACTCAGTGGACAACGCCCCGCACGCGGCACGCGAGCGTCTGCAAGCGCTTCAGGCTCAGGTGGGCAAAGTGCTCAACATTCACGGTGAGATGGCCCATGCCCCGGTAGTGCTCGCCGCTTACGGCGGTATTCAGGACGCGATCGCCGAGCACGGCACCTTCGATGCCGCCACGCGCGAAGCCATCGCCCTGGCTGTCGGTAACAGCAACGACTGCGGCTACTGCCAGTCAGCCCACACCCAGGGCGCCAAGGCAGCCGGCTGGTCGCAGGACGAGACCGTGGCTATCCGCAACGGCGGCATCGACGCCGACCCGAAGCTGACAGCGCTGCTCAACGTGGCACGCGCCATCAACAGCAACGGCGGCGACGTCGACGAGGCCACCTGGAATCAGGCCCGCAACGCCGGCTGGAGCGACACCGAACTGACCGAGCTGTTCACCCACGTGATCGTCAACATCTTCACCAACTACTTCAACCACTACGCCCACACCGAACTCGACATCCCGGCCGCACCCGGCGTGGCAGCCTGATCGGAACCATCGGGATCGGTAGCAGTCTCGGCGACGACTTCAGACCGTTCCCGAAAGCCCATCGCCGCCCGGATTGAGCCGTACGATGACCACGTCGCCGGGCATCTACGGCTCATTCCGGGGGCGCCTTCCCCGGCGAATCTTCACGAGCGGTGTTAACGCTTTTGGCGGCGGCTGCCACCGTGCCAGTCCTCCTGCACGCCCACCTCGTCGTTGCTCATCCCGAGAGCACGCAGTTGCGGCAGTTCACGCAAGCTGCGCTTCAGCTCGGCGAAACCGGGAAAGCGCGCCAGACCGACGACGTGGTCCCACAGCACGAGTGCCTGTTCCTCGTCAGGTAGTCGACTGATCACCGGGCCGAAGAACGCGATCCCGTCTGGGGGCTCGAAGTGCAGGATCGGTGTGCCGACGTCCTTTCCGGTCAGGGCCAAGGCTTCGTCGGTTTCCGCGCGGATCTCCTCATCTCGGCAGTCGTCGTCCAGGGCGTCAGCGAGCTGGCTGGGCAGACCCACTTCGGCCAGGATCGGCTCCACGAACTCGCGAGTGCCACGGTACCCATGGTGTGCAGCAGTGTCCGGTACGGGCTCCCGGTCGAAAATGCGGCTTCCCAGTGCGGTGTACAGCAGGGCCACCGAGTCGCGCCCATGTTCGGCGCGAGCACGAGCCGCTACCCGTAGCAGACGAAGCCCCGCAGTGTGGCCAGCCTCGTATTCGGGCGGGAACTGCGCCTCGTAGTCGACGGTAGCGTTCACCAGCCGCAGCGAGATGAACCGCCAATCCACCCTGTAACCGCGCTGTGCCTGGACGGTGCGCACCCATTTGCTCGTCATCCAGCAGAACGGGCACACCGGGTCGAAATAGAAGTGGATGTCCGCATCGGCCATCTACAAAGATTACGCCATGTCCTGCTCCCGGCGGCAGCAAACGAGCGTGACCAGGGCCGGATGTGGGCAGCACGACTGATCCGACTCGCACACCATCACTTGGTTGCGAGTCGTGGATGACGGTCGTCAGGATATCGCCCGCAAGCCCGGCGAGCACGTGCGCACCCAGCAGACGCCCGACGCGCGGACGGCGTTCGACCAGCCTACGGGGCCACGGTTGACCACAGCGCGAAGCACGTGCTCCCAGCGGCAGGAGACCGCGTTTCGCTGGTCGACCTACTCGATGTGGGCGTCGATAGCCAGCACAGCCTCCGAACGCGCCCGCCTCTGCGCACTTGCCCACGACCGATGACAAAGCAGCTTTAGCTGGAGAGGGCCTCCAGGGCGGGTTCGATCGCCCTGTGGAACGTAGGGTAGGCGAACATCATGCTCCGCAGCTGAGAAAGCGGCACCTCGGCGTGTATCGCGACGGCTAGCATTCCCAGAATCTCGCCGCCTGCGGGAGCGACCACACTCGCCCCCACGAGCACGTCACGGTCGCCGTCGGCCACGAGCTTGATCAGACCAGCGTTGCCGGTTTTGTGGATCCACCCGCGTGCCGAAGACGGGATCTCGCTCACAGCAGTGCGGGCCGCGAGCCCGTGTTCGCGCGCCTGTGCTTCAGTGAGTCCGACTGCCGCGACTTCCGGGTCGGTGAACGTCACCGCAGGAGCTGCTCGGTAGTCAGCGGTTTCCCCGCCCTGCTCCAGGATGTCGGCGGCGGCGATCCGCGCCTGGTACACAGAGGTGTGGGTGAAGGCGCCACGCCCGGTCACGTCCCCGATGGCCCACACCCGGTCGGCGGCGCGCATCCATTTGTCCACCTCGATGGTGTTCACGCTGTCGTCGAGGCCCACCTGCTTCACACCGAGCTCTGCGAGATCCGTGCGCCGCCCAGTCGCGACGAGCAGCTGTTCCGCCGACAGGGTCATGCCGGAATCAAGCTCCACCGTGAATTGGCCGTCGTGATGCCGCACCCGTCGGGCAGCGACACCGGTGTGGACGGTGATTTCTTCGCTGGTGAGCACGTCGGTGATGCTCTCGGAGGTTTCGGGCTCCCCTCCGGGCAACAGGCGCGGTGCGGCCTCGACCAGCGCGGTATCACTGCCGAAGCGGGAAAACACTTGGGCGAACTCGACGCCGACAGGGCCACCACCGAGCACCACCAGGGAGCGAGGGATCTCGCGGGCCTGCGCAGCCTCCCGGTTGGTCCAGAATCCAGTGCCCTCCAGGCCGTCGATCGGCGGGATGGCGGGCTCAGTGCCGGGGTTGAGCACGATCCCGCGGCGAGCCTGGAAGACACGTTCACTCTCGCCCGTGGCGACGGTGACTTCGGCGGGGCCGGTCACGCGACCGGTGCCCCGGACGAAATGCCCACCCGTGTCTTCGAATCGCCGCACGGCGCTCGCGTCGTCCCAGTCAGTGGTGGCTTCCTCGCGAATCCGGTCTGCGATCGGTGCCCAATCGGGCCGCACCTCGGTCGTACCCGCGAGTTCTGGCACCCGCCGGGCCTCGGCCAGAGCGTCGGCGCCGCGGACCATCATCTTCGTCGGAACGCAGGCGAAGTACGGGCACTCACCCCCTACCAGGCGCCGGTCCACGCCCACCACGTGCAGCCCCGCACGGGCGAGCCGCGCCGCCACCTCCTCGCCACCCGGGCCCATCCCGACCACGACGATGTCGACCTCTTCAGCGGCCATGAGTGATCCTCCAAGCATGCGGCTGCACCACCGCCGGTCAGCACACCACGGGTGCTCGCCGTCCGCCGGTGGAGTGTCAGCACCCGAACAGGGAAATCCCGTTGTGCGTGCGTCGCACCATTCCGCGAGGAGTTAGCCCCCGCCACCGCCTGAACTACGTGGGGCCCGGTTCGAGGAGCCGGTACAACCCGTCGCGGTCGACCAGTTCGATCGCCGCGTAGCGCACGGCGATCAAGCCTTGCCGTTCAAAGTCCTTGAGCACCTTGTTCAGCGAGGGTCGCTGCACGCCGACCATGGCCGCCAGCGTGCGCTGGGGTAGCAGAACTTGGTCCTCGACGGCTTCGTCCAGCAAGAGCTGGGCGACCTGCTCGGTCAGCGACCGGCCCAGCAGGCCGATCACGCGGTGCTGGCTGGCCGCCAGGCGCTCGGCGACGCTGGACAGCCAGCGCCGTGTGATCGTCAGGCGTTGCCCGAGCAGCTGTTCGAAGTCGGGCGCGGCCAAGAAAAGCACGGTGGCCTCGTCGAGCGCGTGGGCGGTGTAGGGCAGGGGCATGTCCAGCAGGTGCTGGATGTCGCCGTCGACGTCGCCGGGCTGCAGTACGTGCACCACCGAACGCCGTCTGCCGGTGCCCACCGACAGCTCGACGCGTCCGTGCTGGATGATCCACACCCCGGGCGGTGCCGAACCGGCCGGGAACAGCAGCTCGCCCCGAGCGAGCGCGCGGGTGCGCAGGAATGTCGCCAGCGCGGTGAGATCGTCGGGGCTCAATGGCGAGGACTCTCCGCGCCCGACGCACCGTGCCACCCACGCGGCCTGCCGGATGGCCATCTCCGTAGCGCCACCGGGCCCGAGCAGGCGTACGGCGCGGTCCAGCGCCGCGGACGACACGCGGGAGAACGTCATGGGCCCATCATGTCATCACGCTGACATTTTCGTCGGCTCCAGCGCGAGGGCGGGTTCGCATGAGGGGCACGGCGGGTAAGCGGGCGGGATGACGCGCTCACCCGCCCGGAGCGCCGAGGAGGAAGGGGCCGTGCCCAACAGCGCCGTCGTCCTCGCCGGCACCCGGGGCGTGGTCAACGCAGCTCGGTGCTGATCCCAGTTCCACAGCCCTGTTGCGGAGTGGCCTACCAACAACCTAACTTGGAATGGTCGTTCCAAGTTGGAGGTGTGGTGCCGGACGTCAGACACTTCGATCCTGATGTGGCGGTGGCCCAGGTGGTGCCGCTGCTGTGGCGGCGCGGCTGGTCACGCACCGGGATGGAAGAGATCGTGGCCGCCACGGGCCTGAGCCGCTCCAGCTTGTACGCGACGTTCGGCAGCAAGGACGAACTCTGCTTGAGCGCCTTGCGACGGTACCTGGCCGATCACGCGGACCCGGCGTTCCGGCAATTGGAAACGGACGGGCGGGGGTTGCCAGCCGTCGCGGCGTTCTTCGGTCAGCTGATCGCAGTGCGCTGCTCGGGGCCGCGCGCCCGCTGGGGCTGCCTGGCCACCAATCTGCAGGTCGCCGCCGAAGGCACGAACCCGGGTGTTCGCGAGGTGCTGGGCGAGCATCACCAGCATCTCGTCACTGGCCTGGCCGCGGCGCTGCGCGCGGCCGAGCAGGGTGGTCAGCTCCGCGACGATGTGGTGATCGACGCCAGTGCCGAACATCTCGCACTGCTCGCGCAAGGGGTCAACCTGCGGTCGCGCGCGGGCGCCGACCCGTCCACGTTGCGTTCGGCCGTTGATGCCGCCTTGGGCGTGCTCCGACATCCGGCCAGCCCGGCCACCACCTGGCCGGAGGCGTCCCCGGCCTGATTCCGGCGCTGGTTTCGCCGACGACGCGACAAAACACCACTAACGAAAGGATCGAGTCCATGGTGGAATTCCGCATCCACGACGAGCACACCGCCCCGCAGGAGGTGGCCCCCGCGCTGGAGCACGCCAAGCGGAACTTCGGGTTTGTGCCGAATCTGTACGGCGTGTTTGCCGAGTCGCCGCAGGCGTTCAACGGGTACCAGGCGCTGAGCGAACAATTCCAGAACACGTCACTGTCCACACAGGCCAAGCATGTCGTGTGGCTGGCCGCCAGCCGACAGAACTCCTGCCACTACTGCATGGCGGTGCACTCGGCGATGGCCCAGCAAGCCGGGGTGGATACCGACACCATCGAAGCCGTGCGCACCGACAAGCCCATCCCGGATGAGTCGCTGGAGGCTGTACGGCGCTTCACCCAGGCGGTGATCGCCCATCAAGGCTTCGTGCCCGAGGACGAGACGCAGGCTTTCCTCGCTGCCGGGTACGGCCAACGCCAGATCCTGGACATCGTGCTCGGCGTCGCGATGAAGACCCTGTCGAACTACACCAACCACTTCGCCAACACCCCGGTCGACGACGCCTTCCAGGAACACACCTGGAACACCTGACCCACTGCGGGTGGGGTGGGTGCGAGCGCCCACCCCACCCGCAGCTCTCATCGGGCAAGCAGCCACGACCACAGGAGGCAGATCCTATGCCCACTCGGCCTCGAACAGTGGCGTTCGACGTCGTGGAGACGCTGATGTCCCTGGAGCCTCTCCGGCTTCGATTCACCGAGATTGGCCTGGCCCCGGAGCTGCTGGAACGTTGGTTCGACCGGCTGCTGCGCGACGGCATGGCCTTGACCCTGGCCGGCGACTACGAACCGTTCCCGAACGTGGCCGCAGCGGCCCTGCGTACGCTTGCCCGCGGTGAACTCGACGACGATGCCATCGCCCATGTGCTGACTGGCTTCGGTGACCTGCCTGCCCACCCCGACGTCGAACCCGCCATGCAGATCTTGGCCGACGCGGGGATTTCCCTGGCGTGCCTGAGCAACGGCACCGCCGAGACCACAACCCAGTTCCTGCAACGCAACGAGCTCGCCGACCACGTTGATCAGGTGATCAGCGTGGCCGATATCCACAGCTGGAAACCGCCGATTCAGGTCTACGAGCATGCGCTGAATGAGATCGGCCACGCCGCTTCCGAGGTCGCCTTGGTCGCCGTGCACGCTTTCGACTGCCACGGCGCGAAACGCGCCGGGCTGACCACCGGCTGGGCCAGTCGGCTGGAAGGCCACTACGCCGACGTGTTCCTCCCCGCAGACGTCGTCGGGCAAGACCTCACCGAGGTCGCTCGGCGACTCACCGCACTGCCAACAGGCAAGCCGGGAGACCCGACCCGGCCATGAATGGCGGCTGCCGATGCCCCTTGCTTCGGGTGGGGCAACAGACGTGTGCATCTGCGCCCTCTGCGAGCAGGCGCACCGACTGGACACCGAACCCGGAAACCTCCCTCGACTCGGGTTTCAGCCGGCACCCGCGCCGACATCCCACAGTCGCCCCGCGAAGCCTGCTCGCTGACGCGCCACGTCGGGCAACGCTGCCTTTACTGGACTAACACTCTGTCCTATACGGCCGATCCCAACGCGAAGTTCTTGTCCTATAGGCCAATCAGGAAGCGCGCCCGCAGCGAGCAGGCCGATCTCGGCGAGCAGGACAAACGCGCGGTCGCTGATCGGCCGACGATCTTCTTGCCGGCCCAGGCGCCGAGCAGGGTCGCCGGAGTCAGCGCGGCGCCGTAGAGCCAGACGGTGCTGGTGAGCAGGTCTCCGGAGCCGTAGGTGGCGATCTTGGTCAGGTGCATGGTCAGGGCGCTGGCGGCCTCGGTGCCGACGTAGGCCGCGCGGGTCAGGCCGACGGTGAGGAAAAACGGTGCGGTCAACGGTCCGACCGAGCCCAGTAGCGCCGGCCCCGAGGCCGGACGCAGCGAAGGCCGGCTCGGTGGGTCGGCGCGGTTGCAACCGCATCCGTCGCCAGATCACCAAGCCGATCAGGAACACGTCGAGGAGTCACTTGAGCGGGGCGAGTGGCGCGTGGGCGAGCAGCAGCCTGCCGGCGACGGCGCAGGGCACCGCGCCGAGCGCGAACCAGCTGATGAGTGGCCAGCGCAGCTCGCGGCGGTTGAGCCAGACCCGCTAGCGGTGCTGGACAACTGGGTCAGTGTCAGCATCGGCACCGCAACCCGGAGTCCGAGCAGAACGGTGAACACCGGCAGCAACAGCACCCCGCCGCCGAAGCCTGCGACCGCCGACAGCAGGGCGAGCGCGAACGCGGCGGCCGAGACGGCCAGCACGGTGAGCCCAGCTGCGTCACCGCGCTGGGTGATTGAGTCCGGTGAGGCTGGCGACGGCGGTAAACCCGTCGTCGGTGCCGGGCCAATGCGCGCGGACGGCGTCGATTCCGGTGCGGCGGACGACGCTGCGGAGCACGGCGGTGACGATGATGGCGTCGTCGGCGTAGCCCAGTACGGGAATGAAGTCGGGGACCAGGTCGATCGGGAACGCGAGGTAGGCCAGCAGTAGGCCGAGCCGGACGCGGACCCCGCGCGGCAGGGTCTTGTCCGCGGCGAGTCGCCGAGCCAGGCGAAGTACGTCGGGCAGCAGCCGCAGCGCCTCCAGTAGCAGGCCACCGCGCGGGCGGGCGATAATGAGGACGACGACTAGGGCCAGCCACGCGAGCAGCAGCGCGGCGGCGATACCGATGAGCAGGTCCAGCCAAAACGAGTCGGTCATGGCTGATCCACCACCCGTAGGTGCGGCGCCTGCGTGCCGGTCGGGGCCTGGCCGTGCTCGGGGGCTTCGGCATGTAGCGCGGCTTCCTCAAACGCGGCGAGTTCTGCGGCGGCCTGTTCGATCGCGTCGCGGGCCGCTTGCCCACCGGGGGCGGTGAAGTAGTCGCGGGCGGCGATCTTGGACATCCAGGCGCGGAAGCGTTCCAAGTCGGCCTCCGATTCCTCGACCTCGGCGTAGGTGGCGTTGCCCCGCGCTTCTTCCGCGGCCAGCTCCTGCCGGAGTTCCGGCAGGCGCTCGAGGACCTCGGCGTACTCGGCGTCACGGGCGTCGTTGAACTCGGCGATCACGGCCTGTTCCTCGGCCGGGTCGGTGAACGCCATCGACAGCACGCGGGCGGTGCCGCCCTGGTGGCGGATCCGGTCGGCAAGCCGCCGCACCTCCTTGACGACCTCCGGGCGAGCGGGCAGCAGACAGACCGACTGCTGCAAGTACAGCGCGCCGAGGGAGCGCAGCTTGCGCCACACCTGCACGCGCAGCGTGCCCGCACCGCCGGCAGTCGAGACACTGATCAGCGACCAGGCCCGCTCGTGTGCTTCGTTCGTCACGTCGCTATGCTACGGGCTTTACAACGACCTGGTCCAGGTGTCCCCGAGGAGACGTGGATGACTGTTCACCAGCCCGCCACCAGCTCAGTCCGCCCGGAGGGCTTGCTCCTGCGGACCGGCATCGCCGCCGCCGGCACGCTGCTGGCCCTCGCGGTGTTCGGCGCGGTGTCCGACCAGGTGCTCGATCGGCAGACCGCGCTGGTCGACAATGACGTGCTGGCCGAGGCGGTCGAGCACCGCGCTGGGCCGCTGACCGGTTTCTTCGAGGCAGTATCGACGGCCGCTGAGACCCGCTCGCCGCCCTGGTTGTCGGGTTCGCGATGGTGATGACGTGGCGGGCGCGGACCTGGGCACCACTGGTATTGACCGCGGTGACCGGGCTCGGCGCGGTCGTGCTGGCCACGGTGGTGAAAAACCTCACCGGCCGCACCCGACCCGACTCGTGGTGGCAACTGCTGCCCGAAACCGGGTTCTCCTTTCCCTCACGGCACACCACGGTCGCGACCGCGCTGCTGCTGATCGCCGCCTACCTGCTGGCCCGCCACACCCGCACGCATGTGGCGGTGTTGGCGTGGTGGCCCGGCGCGTGCGCGCTGGCAGCGCTGGTCGCCGCCAGCCGGGTCTACCTCGGCGTGCACTGGGCCACCGACGTCCTCGCCGCCGCGGCGCTCGGCGCGGCCTGGGCGCTGACCGTGATCACCGCGCACCTGCTGTTGCGGCGGCGCCGATCCGTCGCTCGGCAAGGCCATGAACTTCCGGGACCCGGCACCGTTACCGGTGGCTAATGACCGGCATGCCGATGTCGACGAGACCGCCGACGGTATGGTTGCGGACCAGCCTGTCCAGTGAAACCAGTTTCGTGCGCGCCGCCTCCAGGCTGACCTTGAGCCCCATTCGGTCGGTGAGGTTGCGGGCGATCTCCACCAGCAGGGCCCGTTGCCGGGGCTCTATGCGAAGCATGGGACATCGCCTGGTGGCACCGTGCAGTCTCCTCCAACTCGGCTGCGCAACTCCTTATCGAGACCGTTTTCCTCGCCTGTTCCGACACGCGAGTGTGTCGTGCCGTAGTCCGGTCAACATGTCAACAAGGTTCGACCTGTACCGGCAATCGACCGAGCTGGGGCAGCACGTAGCACCCGCTGACAGGCCAACAGGCCAGGGTCAACGTGCGCTGGCCGCGCTGGCTTGCTTCGCGGTATCGAGGTAGGCGTCGAGACCGCGGATCACGAGACCGGGGCCGATGTCGAATTGGGCGGTCATATCGCATTCGCCGCAGACCAGCAGCGCCGTGCGGCGCGGGCTCGCATTCGTCGCATCGGCAACATGCTGGCCCCGTACGCGTCCGACGACCTGGTCCACCAGCGCAAACGAGGGTGCTGGCGAGCGAGGCGTCGAAGCATCCACCACCCGAGCAGGACAACAGCAGCAGCGTCGCGGTGCGGATCACCGTCGTGTACGGCGCGATCGTTTTCAGCGCGTGCTACGGGGAGGACGGCCTGTCGTCGCCGCTGGGGTGGCAGCGATCGGAGTGACTACCGGTTGTGTCTCCGCGCCGGTCCCGCGTCCGGACCTGCCACACCAGCACGAGCACCGCCGCGATCGCAGCACCGATCACCCATGGGTTACGCAGCCACGCACTGAGCGCACCCAACACGCCCGCGGCGATCAGGGCGGGAGCGGCACAGCACAACACCAGCACCACACCGACGCCGAGTGTGGCCAGCACGCCCCGCTTGTCCATGGCAGCCATCGGCTCTCCCTCGCTCAGCTCCGCCTCGGCGCGGTCTCCGGGGCGTCGATGCGCTCGCAGGCGGCCAGGGCCGCGCAGTTGTCAGCGGCCAGCGCGCGGGCCAGCATCACCAGCTCGGCCACCCGCGGATCGGCCACCCGGTAGTAGCACCAGCGACCTTCCCGGCGAGCCTGCACATAGCCGCAGTCAGCCAAACACGCCAGGTGGGTGGAGACCCGACCCTGGGACAGATCTATATGAGTTACGCACTCGCTGACCGAGCGCTCGCCGTCCAGCAAGAACTCCAGCAGCCGCAGTCGGCTTGGATCACCCAGGGCACGGAAGAACTTCGCCACCGTGCCCACTTCGTTTCCATCGCCGAGCAACCCGGAGACCGGGGCCAGCTTCGCGGCCTCACTCATGCGGGGCGCCTCCCAGCCATCTGTACATATTCGCCAAGACGGATATTATGGTGCCAACATACATCCGGCAAGACGAATACGAGCGGGCGGGTGCGCCGCCGCACGCGGAAAGGGTGATGGGATGGATTTCGATCTGGCGATCATCGGCTCCGGGGGTGCCGCGTTCGCCGCGGCGATCGCCGCCCGGCGGGAGGACCGCTCGGTCGTGATGATCGAGCGCGGCACCGTCGGCGGCACCTGCGTGAACACCGGGTGCGTGCCCTCGAAGGCGCTGCTGGCCGCCGCCGAGGCCCGGCACGTCGCGCTCTCGGCCGACCGCTTCCCCGGTGTTCGGGCCAGCGCCGACGAGCTCGCCTTCGCCGAGTTGATCAAGGGCAAAGCCGACCTGGTCGCTGGGATGCAGCACGACAAATACACCGGTTTGGCCACCGAGTACGGCTGGGACATCCTTCCCGGCCACGCCCGGTTCGTCGACGGTCCCGCGCTGGAGGTCTCCCTCGCCGAGGGCGGCACGCGTCGGATTGAGGCCGAGCACTACCTCCTCGCAACGGGATCGGCGCCGTGGACGCCGCCGGTGGACGGGCTCGACGAGGTGGATTACCTGTCCTCCACCACGGCCATGGAACTCCAAGCCTTGCCCGGCTCGATGCTGGTGGTCGGCGGCAACTACGTCGGGCTGGAACAAGCTCAGCTGTTCTCCCACCTGGGGGCGCGTGTCGAGGTCGTGGAGATGCAGGATCGACTGGCCCCGGCCGAGGAACCCGCGATCTCCGGCGCGCTCGCCGAGATCTTCACCGAAGCCGGGATCGGCGTGCACACCGGCACGATCCTCACCCGCGTGAGCCGAAAAGACGGGCAGGTGGTCGCCGAGCTGCGCGACGCGGACGGACACCCCCACCAGCTGCGGGCCGATGAGCTGTTGATGGCCACCGGCCGCAAGCCCGTCACCGACGGGCTCGGTCTCGACAGTGTCGGGGTGCGCATCGGCGAACGCGGCCAGATCGTCACCGACGAGCAGCTGCGCACCGACAACCCACGGATCTGGGCCGCCGGAGACGTGACCGGGCACCCGCAGTTCGTCTACGTCGCCGGCGCGCACGGTGCGGTCGTGGTCGACAACGCCTTCCACCAGGCCGGTCGAACACTGGATTACCACCACCTGCCACGCGTGACCTTCACCCGCCCCCAGGTCGCCGCCGCCGGTCTCACCGACGCCGAGGCCCAAGCGCAGGGCTATGACTGCGAATGCCGGGTGCTGCCCCTGGAACACGTGCCCCGAGCGCTGGTCAATCGCGACACCAGCGGCCTGGTCAAGTTGGTCGCCGAACGCGGCACCGGGCGCCTGCTCGGCGCGCATGTGCTGGCCGACGGCGCCGGCGAGGTGATTGCCACCGCCGTCTACGCGCTGCACAACCAGATGAGTGTCTACGAGATGGGCGAGCTGTGGTGCCCCTATCTGACCATGGCCGAATCCCTCAAACTCGCCGCGCAAACCTTCACCCGCGACGTCACCAAACTCTCCTGCTGCGCCGCATAACCCCAACACACCGCAGAAAGGCCACCATCGTGAGCACCGAACGCGAACAGATTACGTCCACACTGGACTCCGTCTTCCGCCCCGAAACCGACGTGACCGGAGGATGGCGCGCACTCACGCTGCTGCGCCTGCTCGCCCGCGGCGAACCGGTCACCATCGAGGACCTGGCCGCCGCCCACGGCCAACCGGTGCGGGAGGTTCGCCGTGCTCTGGCGAGCACGCCGGACATCGAATACGACGAGGCGGGCCGGATCGTCGGCGCGGGCCTCACCCTGCGGCCGACCCCACACCGCTTCGAGATCGACGGGCTCGTGCTCTACACCTGGTGTGCCATGGACACCCTGGTCTATCCACGACTGCTCGGCCGCCCTGCCCACGTCACCTCGCCCTGCCGCACCACCGGCGCGCGCATTCACTTGACCATCGACGACACCGGAGTCACCAGCATCGACCCACCCACGGCGGTGGTTTCACTAGTCACCCCCGACGACCTCGCCTCGGTCCGCACGGCCTTCTGCAACCACGTGCACTTCTTCGCCAGCCAGGACGCCGCGCGCCCGTGGCGGGCCGACCACCCAGATGCCTCGGTGCTGCCGGTCGCCGAGGCATACGACTTCGGCAGCGATGTCACCGCCGCGTCGTGCCAGCACACCAGCACCGAGAGCCGCTGCTAACCCGCGAGGCCAGGACTACAAGACGGCGGTTGAGGTGCGATGGGCCGACGCATCCGACGACGGCACTCACCGTAGTGGTGTGCACCCACCGTGCAGTGGCGATCACCGGCCTGCGTCGGGGGATCGCTCGATGATCTGGCAGACGACGGCGTGCTCACCGCGACGCTGGCCGTCGCGGGCGGCACGGCGGACCGAAGTCAACGAGCGGCGTAGGGCGCGAAGATCAGCAAGGGTGCGATCGATCTCGGCGATGCGGCCATCGAGCAGTTCGGTGACCCGCGTGCACGGGGTGGCGCCGCCGCGTTGCAGATCAAGAATGTCCTTGATCTCCGACAACTGGAGCCCAAGCGTCTTGGCCTGGCGAATGAACCGCAACACGCCAACATCGGCATCGGTGAACAGGCGGTACCCAGCCGCCGTGCGTTCTGCAGGCGGAAGAAGTCCTTTGGATTCCCACAGCCGCACGGCTTTCGCGCTCACTCCCGCGGCCTTGGCCGCGGCACCCACAGTCAGGCCCACAACGGCCTCCTTCATCGAACCCTCATCCTTGACCTTACCCCGACGGCAAGGTTCTAGCGTGGCTCCGTAACCAAGAAACAGCAGTTCAGCGTGGGAATGGAGCTGGCGATGGACGCGATCGTGTTGCAGGTGACCGGCATGGCCTGCGACGGCTGTGCCGAGCGCATCGCCGCAATGCTGCGCCGGCTGGAGGGCGTGCGGCAGGTCACGGCCGATCACACGACCGGCCGGGTCGAGGTTCGCGTGGGTGCGGAGTGGCCCGGTCGCCCGGTACTGGTCGAGCGGATCACCGGCGCGGGCTTCGAGGTTGTCGAGGGGGGCACGTCATGACTGCGGTCACCGAGGAACGGTCCCCGTTGTGGGAGTCCGAGCCGAGCTCGCAGCCAGGGCATCGGCGGATTCGAGCGAAGATCACGGGTCTGCACTGCTCGCTGTGCACCGGCACGATCGAAAAGACCCTCGGCCGACTGGACGGTGTCGGCCACGTCGCGGTGAGCCTGACCCACGAGCAAGTGCTCGTGGACTATGAGACCGAGCGGGTCACGCCGGAACGGATTCTGGGCAACCTGCGCGACGTCGGCTATGACCTGTATGACCCGCGCAAGCTGCGGGCGTTCGAGGATGAAGAACGTGATCTGGTGCGCGAGGGCAGGCGGCTGTTCGTCGCGCTCGGGTTGGCCCTGGTGGCGATGCCCCAGATCGCCGAGGGCTGGTGGAACATCCTCTGTGGCGCGCTGCTGGTGGCCGCGTTCGCGTTGGTGTTCACCGTGGCCCGGCGCGCTGGCCACGTCCGGGCGGTCGGCTTTGGCCTGGCGGTGATGGGCCCCGGAGCGGTCGCATTAGCGCTGCGCATCGGTGGGGTGCTGGAGCCGCCGGTCACCGGCTGGGTCACCGCCGGGTTAGCGGTGGCCACTGTGTTCGGGGTCGCGGCCCACATCCTGCGGATGGCCTACCAGTCGCTGCGCCGGGGCATCCTCAACCAGCACGTGTTGCAGGAATCCGCCGCGTTCGCCGGCCTAGTCGGCGGGGCGATCGGGTTGACCGGGCTACTGCCGGGCTACCCGACCGAGGAGTTCTTCACCGTCTCGGTCGTGGTGGCGACTTACCACATCTTCTCCGAGTGGCTGTCGCTGCTGGTCAAAACCCGCTCCAGCCAGGCGATCAAGAAGCTGCTGGATCTGCAACCCGACCTGGCCCGGGTGCAGTTCGACGACGGCACCGAGCACGAGGTACCCGTCGAGGACATCGCGGTGGGACAGCACGTCCGGGTGCGCCCCGGGGAGCGCATCCCGCTGGACGGCCGGATCGCCTCCGGCGCCTCAGCGGTGGACTTCTCGCTGGTGACCGGCGAGCCCGTGCCCGCAGAGCGCGGCCCGGGCGACGAGGTCGTCGGCGGGGCGATCAATGGCACGGGCAGTCTGTTCATCGAGGTCACCGCCACCGGCGCCGAAGGCTTCCTATCCCAGGTCGTCCGGCACGTGGAGGACTCGCGGGCACTCAAGCCGGGAATCCTGCACGTGGTCGACCGGGTGCTGCGGGTCTACACCCCCACCGTGCTGTCCCTCTCTGCGGCATCCCTCCTCGTTTGGTTGGCCGCAAGTTGGGCCATCACCGGGGTCGTGGATGTACGGCACGCGGTGTTTGCCGCGCTGTCCGTGCTGGTAATGGGCTATCCCTGCGCGGTCGGGATCGCCGCGCCGCTGGCCATCGTGCGGGGCACCGGTACCGCCGCCGATCGTGGCATCGTGATGCGCACCGGGGAGGCGTTCCAGACCTTCCGGCTGGTCCGTCGCATTGTGCTGGACAAGACCGGCACGCTCACCGTCGGCAAACCGGTCGTCCGTGCCGTCGAGGCCACAGACGGCGACACCGACCGGCTGCTGAGTCTGGCCGCCACGGCGGAAAGCCACTCCGAACACCCCCTGGCGCGGGCGGTCGTGGACGCCGCGCAGCAGCAGAACCTCCCGCTCACCGAGGTTACCGGGTTCGACTCGATCACCGGCGGCGGTGTGCAGGCCACTGTGGGCGGACACGCCGTACTCGCCGGCCGCCCGAGCCTGCTAACCGAGTCCGGCATCGATCTCTCCGCACTCGCCGAGCGGATCGACCGCCTCGAATCGGCCGGGCACACCGTCATCGCTATCAGTGTCGACCAGCACGCCCGCGGAGTGATCGCCCTCGGCGACCAGCCGCGTGGCGATGCCGCCGAGGCAGTGGCCGCCATGCGCGAGCGCGGCATGGAACCGGTACTGGTCACCGGGGACAACGAGCGCGCTGCCCGGCACATCACCGGCCAGCTCGGTATCGAGCAGGTGCGCGCGGGAGTGCGTCCGCAGGGCAAGGCTGACATCGTGCGCGAACTGCAGGCCGACGGCACTCGGGTGGCCATGGCCGGCGACGGGATCAACGACGCGCCCGCGCTGATGCAGGCCGACGTCGGTATCGCAGCCGGTGGTGGTACCGACATCGCCGTGGAATCCGCCGACATAGTGCTCCTGCGCGAAGACGTCAGCACGATCCTGGATGCCCACGAGGTCAGCACTCACTCCTACGGGCGCACCCGGGGCAATGTTGCCCTGGCGTTCACGTTCAACGGCATCGGCATCCCCATCGCCACCACCGGCCTGATCTCGCCGATCTGGGCCATGCTGGCCATGGTCGCCTCGGTCACGGCCATCTTCATTAACTCCATCGGCACCCGCCCAAAGCTGCTCACCAACGCCATCGGCAGCGTCGGCAAGGCCGTCACCGCAGAAGAACCAGCGCAGGGAGGAAATACAGGAATGGCCGATTCTGCTGGCCGCCAGGCGCCAAAGGAGGTTCGCACACCGACACGATCCAACTGACACCACAAGAGACCCTTTGTCTCGCATCAGTGCAGGTCAAACCACCTAGAGGGGCTTCCTGAGTTCTTCCTGTGGACCTAACGCTAAAGCATACGAACCACCACGACGTGCTGGTTGAAGGTCCAGAAGTCCAGGTCACGCCCGTTGGCGCCGTCTCACGACAGCTCGATGACGACCAGGTACAGCAACTGATCAAGAGCTACGAGGCCGGTGCGACCGTCTACGAGCTGGGCGATCAGTTCGGCATCGAACGCCGCACCGTCAGCGCGGTATTGCATCGCCAGGGCGTGGCCATGCGCCGCCGTGGCCTGACCGACGAGCAGATCGACGACGCAGTCCGGCTCTATAGCCAGGGGTGGTCGCTGGCCCGGATCGCCGCGCGCATGGACGTCGCCGCCGACACCGTGCGCCAGCGGCTGCACGAGCGCGGGGTCGCCATGCGGGACAGCCATGGACAGCCTCGGGCGGGTGAAGCCTGATGACCACCAGGCCAATCACGTCGCGCCCTTCTCCTGATCGATCACTCCGTCTGCAGTGCGCCTGCACATTGCTCGTTGCCGTGGGCGCTGCTTACGTCTCCTATCGGCACGGCCGGCAGTTCGCCCTGCGGTTCGGTGCCGACGAAACCACTGCCACCCTCTGGCCACTCATTGTGGACGGGCTCTTGACGATGGCAACGGTCGAGCTGTGGAAAACTAGCCATTATCGCCGTGCCGCAGGACAGTGGAAGGCATGGCTGTCGTTCAGTCTGGGTATCGGATTGTCGCTTTGCGCCAACGTGGCCTCCGCACCCGAGCTGAACGCCTTCGCTATCGCCGTGGCGGCCTGCCCACCGCTGGCGCTGCTGTTGTCGGTCGAACTGCTCAACCAAGCTCTGAAACGCCACCGTTCCCACGCCGGTACTGAGTGCAGCGACCCCGAGCCTGCGGTCACGCCCTCGGCGGTTCCGAGCCAGGTACCTCCACCGACCGAAATCGCGGTAGCGGCTGATGATGTGCCAGCGCCGCGCACGGTGTGGAACAAGATGCCTGGTCACAGCGCCAAGAACGAGGATTCAGGCTCATCAGGCGAGCATCATGACGCCGACGATGATCCTCTACGCGAGGAGGCATACCGGCTGGATGCCGAGCACTGGAACATGTACCAGCGTCCGATCTCGGCCGACACGCTGCGCCGACACCTCAGCATCGGCTCCCGCCGAGCCCGGTCCCTGACCCGCCGCATCCGACAAGACCGTCAACCAGGAACGGGTGTGTTGGCGGGGGCGGCATGAACCCGGGAGTGCGACGACTACTGCACTGGCGAAGCCGGTGAAGAGTGCACCGGCGCGCGGTGCCGCTGTGGATCAGCAGCGACTCCTGCCGGTCACCGGCCTTGGCCTTGGGACCGTCACGACCTGCCATTTCGTGAGCCCGCCGCCGTACCGTTCGGCATACCGCTCGGCGGCGGTACGGTCGCCGAATCGGACCTCTTGCCCGCGGTCCACGTGCACGATCTTGATAGCCATGGTGCTCCGTCCCGCTTCAATCGGGTCCCAGGGGTGCGGCCGTTTCCTTGTAGCCCCAATGAATTGGCCGTGATGTAGTGATCTTGTCGATGTGTCGGTCATTGCCAGATGACGGTGATGGGGTTGTGGGGTCGATCGAGGAAGAACCGGCCGCCCCGAGGGTCCGAGGAATCGATGCCGCCAGTGGGGATCTCGAATCGGACGTGGCGGTCTCGGAACTTCTCGCTCCAGGTCTGGATCTCCTCAGCGACTTGATCGGCGAGCACGGTTCCGGTTGGGCCATGTCCGATGACGCCGATCTCCGCACGCTCGCGGCGATCCCTGGCACCTTCCGCGGCTCGCCAGGTCAGGTAGGCGAGTTCACGGTCGCCCACCACGGCCATGGCGCCCCATTGGAACATCGGGTTCACCAGGCCGGAGTCCACCGCGCTTTGCTCGACGGTCACGCGGCATAGGCCACTGTCCTGGGTGCACGCGAGCCACAGGTACATCCACTCCATCGACTTCATCGGTCCGAAGGTCACGCCGGTCCATGCCTCGGTCCGTGGTTGGTCGAACACGCCGGCTAGCCGCGCAGGGTCGACGGTGTGCTCTTGGTTGAGATGGAGGGTGACCGCCTTGTCGGCGGTCAGGGTGATGGTGTGCCGCGGGTCGTCGGCGATGCCGTCGCGAAGCGGCACAAAGCCGCACATCTGGTGGTCAACGCTGTGCCACCCGCCGTTCTTACTGCGCTCGAACGTGATCGAGCGGGAAACACTCCCGCCAATGCGGAGCGGTACAACCAACCTGCCACCAGGTGCGAGTTGAGACAGCCAGCTGTCCGGTATGCCGTAGGCACCGACTGTAGCGACGATCCGATCGTACGGAGCACCATTTGGGTAGCCGAGTGCGCCATCGCCACGCACCACGTCGACGTTGTCGACCTTCGCGGACGCGAGAAGCCGCCGGGCTTCGGCGACAACGTCGGTGTCAACATCGACCGTGGTGACATGTCCGTGCGGATCGGCCAGGTACGCGAGCAACGCTGCGTTGTATCCCGTGCCTGCGCCGATTTCGAGCACTCGGTGCCCCGGCCGAACGTCGAGCTGCCCCAGTTGCAGGGCCACAATCGATGGGTCGGACAGGCAACTCAATACCTCGTTCTGCGGTCCCCGCTTGGTGACCACGATGTCACTCGCGTACGCATCGGCGAGCCCGGCACCGGGCACGAACGGATGGCGCTCGACCGCCCGCATTGCCCCCTCGACGGATCGGCTCAGCGTGTATCCCGCGTCCTTGATCCGCGCGATCATGGCGTCCCGCAGCGACTCGGGCGAGGTGTCAGTGGAGGTGGCGGCGTTCATTCGAACCCTTCGTCAACGTGGTAATGCGGTAAATGGCTGGGCAAGGCGGAGTCGGCTTCTTTCCTACTTGGGGTGCGGTGACAACGGCCGGATCACTATCGGGCGCGGCAACCCTTCGGGAACGCGGCACTTGGCGTGCGGCGTCTCGATTGTCGTCGGGGCGGCAGTTGAGTCCGGCGTCGGTAGCGACAAGATCGCTCGCAACGTCCAGAGCGCGCTCGCGTGGTACTGGTACGAGACCTTCTCTGGCACAAGGACGTTGGAGCCCTGCGCGTCCGGCACGCGGAACGCTGTGGCGTCGTCCTCGGAGCGCAGGATGAGCACGTCCGCGCATGCGTCCCACTGCTGCACTGCGGCAATAAGCGTCGGTGCATTTGCCTCACCCCAGCGGAAGAGGGTCCAGTGCCGGCGACGCAGCTCGGTCAGCAGGTCATCGAGTTGGAGCGAAGTCACGACAGGCTCGCTGTTGGTCGTTGGCTCTGGCTGGTTGGCTGCGCAAAGCCCGCAGTCAGCAAATCTGCATCATCCATTTCCAGGCTGATGTCGGTAGCCGCAAGATTGTCATCAAGATGGGCCTCGGAACTGGTGCCGGGGATGGGCAGGATCACCGAGGAGCGTTGCAGCAGCCACGCGAGAGCCAGCTGCGTCCTGGTTGCGCGGTAGCGCCGTGCGAGGTCGTCGAGAGTGGTCTGTTGTTTGGCCAGTTGACCGGCTCCCAGTGGGGCGTACGGGACGAACGCTGTCTGGGTTTCCTCGCAGTGACGAATAACGCTGTCGTGGGCTTGGTCCCCCAAGTGGTACTTGTTCTGCACCGCAGCGATGGCAATCAGCTCCGTGGCTTGACGAATCTGATCGATGTCCACTTTAGACAGACCTAGATGTCTGATCTTTCCTTCCGTCTGCATGTCGGCGAGGACGCCGAGCTGGGCATCGAGCGGCACACTGGGGTCGATGCGGTGGAGGTAATACAGGTCGATTCGCTCCAGACCGAGGCGTCGCAGGCTCATCTCGACGCATTGTCGGAGGTATTCGGGTCGGCCGACGGGCGCCCATTGGTTCGGTCCCTGTCGCGTGAGTCCGCCTTTGGTGGCAATCACGAGGTCATCCGGGTACGGGTGAAGGGCTTTGCGAATGAGGTGTTCGGCGGTTTCCGGGCCGTAGGCGTCGGCGGTGTCGATGTGATTCACGCCGTGATCGACCGCGCGGCGCAGGAGATGCTTGGCTTGATCGGGGTTGGCGGGGTGGTACCAGTGACCGGGGCCGGTGAGTTGCATGCTGCCGTAGCCGAGACGGTGCACGGGAAGGTCTCGGCCGATTCGGAAACCGCTCGATGATGCAGTGGGGTGGTTCACGGGGTCGGCTCCTTCTGCGGTAGCGCGCTGTCGAGCCGTTCCTGCCGAAGAGCCTCGATACGGGTGTGGATCATGGTGGCGAGCGTGTCCGGTGGGTAGAGGCTGGTCTCCAGCCGCAGTACTTGGACTCCGGCCGCGCTGAGGCTGTGAGCAGCGTCGAGGTAGAGGGCTGTTTCTTCGGCGCTGATGTCGGGACTGTGCTGGTACCGGTTGTGGGGACCGCGCTGTCGGAGGCGCTGCGCGATGAGCGCTGGATCGGCCGTAAGGATGACTGCGAGGTCCGGTGGGTCGACGGACGCGTTGATAGCACAGAGGAAGTCAAGGTCGACGCCGTCAAGCCGTTGCATCACCAGGCCGGCGGCGACATAGCGATCGCTGACGACGATGTCGCCCGCAGCCACGTGCGGGCGAATCTCGGTGTGCAGACGTTCGTAGCGATCAGCCGCGAACAGGCACGCCAGCGCGTGGCCCGATGTGTCGGTGTGCACGCGAGCGCGAGCAAGCGCGCCAATGTCCTGGCTGGTGGGCTCTGCGGTGAGATGGGTTGGCAGTCCGGCGGCGCGGAGCCGGTCGCCGAGGGCCTGGACCGTGGTGGTCTTGCCGACGCCGCAGGGGCCGTCAACGCAGATGAAGAAGCCTCGTGGCTGGTGCATGCGTGACCTCGCAGAGAGAGGTGAGCGGCAGGTCGAGTTGATGGGGTCTAAAAGAGCCCGGGTTGGGCCTCGGCGGTGGTGTCAGGCTGGGGCAGGCCACCTAGATCATTCAGCTCGGCGACATCACGCGGGCTGCCGTCGTCGCGGGTGGCGAGCACCGCGAACAGGCGGGCGGTGACCAGCGCGTCGTAGGTTGCCCGGTGCGGTTGCAGCCCGGCGGGCAGCTCGGTGGCTAGATCGAGGTGATCGACGAGGGCACCGAGCTTGCGCGAGGGCAGGTCGGGCAGAAGTGCTCGGGCGAGCCGCAAAGTGTCTAGAACGGCGTGCGGCTGCCAGCTAGGCAGCTTCCGACGGAGCACGTCGAGATCGACTCGCACGTTGTGGCCGACAACTACCACTTCGTCGGCGACGTGGCTGGTGACCGAGTCGCGAACGGCATCGAAGGTGGTCAGGTCGGCGACCTGGTCGTTGGTGATGCCGTGCACCTTGCGGGCCTGCCATGTGATCGGGCTGCTTGGCCGCACCAGCCAGGAGATGGGAGTGCCGATGGTTCCGCTGGTGATCGGAACCATCGCCAACTCCACCAGGTCAGGGGGACGTGCGCCGTTACCTTCGACGTCGACGACGAGATAGCGCTGTGTGGTCCAGGAGTGGGTGGTGGTCACGTCGATGCCTTCGTCGCGTCGGTGGTGTCCCAGCCGATGTCGGCGCGTCCGTGTCGCCGCGAGCGGTGTGGGTGCCGTTGGTCGTGGATTTGGAATCCGAGCGCGTGCTGCAGGTAGTAGCGGGGCTGCTCATCATCCAGCCCGGCGACGATGGCTGCTTGCTCGGATATGTCAATCACGCGAAGCTCTTGCGCTTCGGGGAGCCGGGTGGCGATCGACCGCAGGGTGTCCTCAGCCGGAACGCGATGGGCTTGGGCGCACAGCTTCACTTGTTGAAGTGGGCAGATGTCGCACAGCTCGCTTCGAATACCGTAGTGCCCGTTGTAGTCCGGCAGCTCGTGGACGAAGGACACCGCGCAGGAGGTCTTGCGAAACAGCGGGCCGCCGTTGCTGTCAGCGAAGGCGTCCAGGATGCGTCGCTCCAGGGCCTCGGGAACGATCTTGCGTCGGGCGGTCTCATCGTAGGGCTCGGGAAGGCCGTTGTCCCTGTAGTACTGGGCGATCTCGTCCCTGTAGAACAACCCGGTGAACACGGTGGCATGTGCGATCCGGCTCAACTCGACAGCCTTCGCCAGATGCTCCGATGTGTCGTTGATGCCCGGGACGAGAGGACGCCAGTAGAAGACTGTTCGGTAGGAGCGGGCTAGCGCTGCAGCCGTACGTAGCGAGGTCTCGGCTACCTCACTAGGGAAGGGCTCCAGCCGCCGATCGGCGATGCCCGAGTAGGTGAACAGCAAAGTGACCTTGATGCTGGTGAGTGCGTTGAGGCGTGCGCAGTCCTCGGGTGTGACTCGATACCGGGTGATCACGAGGACATGGTTACCGAGCCCGCGGCGGTCGAGGTCTTCGAGCACGGCGAAGGTGTGGGCCTTGACCTTGGGCACGAAAGGATCAGTTGCCCGGTTGAACACCTGAATCGGCGTGACGTGCGGTTGAAAGTATCGGTGGTTGACCAGCTGCTCAACCGCCTCGGCGTCCGACATCAAGGCTCGCGGCTCCCGCATGTCCCAAATGCCATAGGTGTGGCGGATGCAGTACGAGCAGTCAGCGGGGCAACCCTGTATATGGTTCAGCGACAGCCCCGACTTGCGATACTCGACAACATCGCGGGCGCGCGCCGGTAATTTGGCGAGCTGGTCGGCCGTGAGCAGAGGTACGGGTGTCACGTGCTCCTCCAATGAGTCTCCGGCAGGAAGGCACGACCAGCTGCACCAACGACCAGCAGGGATCACAGTCCGTTGACTACGTCAACGTCCCTAAGATCTCTTGGTCGGCCCTGCTGAAGAGCCTGCTGCCCGCAGACGTGATCGACTAGGCCATCCACCGTCCGGGTCGCTGGCCACGTGACGATCCACTGGACATATCCTGGACAGGTGGTGTCCAGTCCTTCACTGTCCGCGGACCAGGTCAAAGACAGCCTCAAACGTCTGCGGCAAGGACACGGCCTGGCCCGCCCCACCTCCGTGCTCAACGCGCTCTCCGAGCCGGTTCGCGCACATCTGACCCGCGGCACGGACACCGAGCCAAGCTCGCCAAGCGAAGTCACCCTGGTCGTCTCGATCCTTCGCCGCGCCGTCGATCAACTCGCTGACGACGAGCGCCTGTACGTGGAGGTCGACCTCAACCTCGTACCGGAGCATCGCTACGCCACGCTGACTGAACGTCAGGAATCGCTGGCACGACTGCTGAAATGCGCCGCGAAGACCGTGCGTCGACATGCCGACCGCGCCCTGGACACGCTTGCCTACCACCTGATAGCCGCGGACCAGGCGCAGCCGGCGTCAACGAGGCAGCGGCCGAGCCCCGCTCCAGTACCCGGCAGCCCCGATCGCGAATCGACCGCCAAGAGTTCGGAAGCGTTCCTGGAGTTCTGGCGCCTCGCTGATGGATCACGCGTGGACATCGTGTGCTCGGAAATCCCCGACAACGAGCGCCCCTACTACGCCTCGCCGGCAGACCGCAATTACCTGCGGTATGCCAAGTTCGCCGATCTCGACAGCCTGATCTATCTCCGGACGAGATTCGCGCAGATCGCTCCGACGGTGACGATTCGAGACTTCGCGCCCTCCGAGTACTACAACACGCAAGCCGACGCCCTTGTCGTGGTTGGCGGGCCGCCATGGAATGCCAAGTACCGGGAGTTCCTGCCCCAACTGCCGTTCTACTTCGAGCCGCACCCACTCGGCGAAGACGACCCACTGGTGGTCCCCACGCTCTCCGGTCTGACGCTTGGCCCGCGCTGGACTGAACGGCAGGAACTGCTCGAAGACCTCGCTGTGTTCACGCGACTCACACTCGCCCAGGGCACCACGGTCTTCCTCCTGGGCGGGTGCTTGACTCTGGGTGTCCTAGGTGCGGCGCACTGCTTCCTCGAAGGAGAACGCGGTGCACGCAGCGCCCGCTACGTCGCCGACCATGTCGATCAGGACGACTTCGTGCTCATCACCGAGGCTCGCCGGGTCGGCGGCATCACCGACGTATCCGACCTGACCATGGTCAATCCCCTCCTGCTGCTCACTCGCCGCAACAACGAGCCCTTCACCACGGTCATCGACAACACCAACCGCTACACCGCGATGCAGGCCGCAAGGTGAACACGTTGGTCACCGCCCGCGACATCCGGAGCTATGTCATTAACCTGCCTCGGCGTGCCGATCGCCGTGCCGAAATCGCCCGCGCCCTGCCACCAGATCTACCAGTCACGTTCACCTCGGACTGGAATGGCCCATTCGATGGCCGTGAACTATCCCGTGCCGACCTGGAAAGGACGGGGCACAAGCTGTTCCCTTGGCCGATAGCGTCCGACAACCCGTGGTGGAGTAGGCCGCTGAAGTACGGCGAGATCGGCTGCACCCTGGCACACCTGGCTTGCTGGCGCCACGCAGCCAACACCTGCAGCGAGCCCTACATCCTCATCTTGGAAGACGACGCCGTGCTCGGCCCTGCGTTCCTCGAAGAACTTATTCGTGCGCTGGAGCGTCTGGTCCGACACATACGACACTTCGACCTGCTCTACCTCGGCAGGTATCCATTGGAACCGGACCACCACGCGTCGCTTCCCGGATTCGTCGTTCCTGGATATAGCCATTGCACCTACGGCTACCTGCTCACGAGGCCAGCGCTGGACGTCCTGCTCGACACGCATCTGGAACACGCCATCGTCCCGATAGACGAGTTCCTTCCGTCTCTATACATCGATCATCCGCGGCCAGACCTCCGAGCCAGATTTCCCCGTCAGCTCACAGCGTTCGCCTGCGAGCCACCTCTGGTGCGCCAACGCCCCAAGGAGGAGGCCGGCAGCGACACGGAGGACTCAGCCTTCGTCACATCACGATGAGGAGCACCTGAGAGTCCAGGAGATTCGCTCACGACCACTGTCGAATCAGGTCCTGAAGGCGCCGGCCCGTCCACTGATGAGCTGGCGTGTGGACGTTCACGCCCGTGACGACGTGCTCGGGTGGCACGTTCCTGGTCACGATCGCGCCTGCTGCGACGTAGCTGCGTGGCCCGATCGTCACGCCGCCCACAACCCGGGAGCCGTAGCCGACGACGGAGTCCGGCTCGACCACGGGAGAGTCCTCGTCGACGTCCCACCACCCCTGGTGCGGTCGGGCGTATTCGTGCACCAGCTCGCCCATCACGGTGGAACGGTCCCCAATGACCGTGCCGTCGCAGACGAACCCGGCGACCCGCGCGTCAGCTCCGATCGTGACCCGGTCACACACGTACGCTCCGTAGACAATGCGGCTTCGGTCACCGATCCTGCTGTTGTAGCCGACGCGGACACGATCTTCGAGCAAGCAGTCATGACCGACCTGGACACCCTCGTAGAGCACCACCTGGTTGGCCAGCAGGCACCGCTTGCCGACAACCGTCGGCTCGCCCGCGTTCTGGGTTCCTGGCTGCTGCTGTTCAGCACGTACCCGTGCTTCCTTGGGAAAGCCGAGCGTGCAGTGTTCACCCACGATGCTGCTGTCAGCGATCTGGACCGCCGCGTACAGGGAGTCGATGTTCACTGCGTGCCCAACGCATTGCTTGTCAGCCAATCGATCGAGACTTCGATGGCCTCGTCCTCGCGGGCGCGTGTATCGAAGCCATGGTCAGACCCAGAGACCGTGTAGAAATCGCAGTTCCGCCTGGCGGCGGCACTCGACCGTGCGATCTCGTACGACACTGCACTGTCTCGGTCACCATGCACCACAAGCCCCGGAACAGAGCTGGCCACAAAGTAGTCCCGTGGCCGATAGTGCTGGAACTCCTCGAACAGCACCCGGCCCAGCTCGAATTCGTCGTCCACTACGAGAAAACCCTGGGTATGCAATAGGCGTTGCTGCTCTGGGCTGTAGTTCTCCTTGCCCCACGGGAGTTGTGGATCGACAAACGTGTGTGTCAGGTCGAGCACGGGGTTCCACAGCACGATCTGGCTCAGCCGGTCATCAAGCCATGGCAAGGACAGCGATGTAGCCACGGCGCCGAAGCTCGACGCCACCAGTGTCACTGGCCCTTCGTGTCTCGCAGTCATGAACTCAACGGCCGCCTGCAGGTCCAGCATCTCCCCGGCGATCGTCGCCCCGCGCTGGGTCCCACCTGAGTTGCCATGACCGCGAAATGAAAAGCGCAAGACAGCGAAACCGCTGTCGGCCAGACGACCAGCCAGCCGCACGAACATTCCGCCCTCGCTCATGTCCGCGTTGATCCCGTGCGCCTGGATCACCACACCGCGGGAGGATTGGCCTTGCGGCGAGTGGACGACGGCCTCCAGTGGCACGCCATCGAGAGACACCAACTCGGCCTGGTGCATGCTTCGACTCCCTCGCGATGTCGGCGCGCCATGCGCACCCACCTTGCCGACCTTCTCGGCCTCGCTCATGCGCCGAGCATCGGGCGAGGTGACGTCCCTGTCCATGCCTTCGTTCCCCCTGCGCGCTCCGCGCGTCATACCGGCCTTCCGATCGATGACCGGCGGCTGAGCTGCGATGAGTCTTGATCAGATGCTGGTCAGGGCATCCGAAGGCGTCGCTCGGGAGTGATCGAACTGACCGGCCTGGGCGCCAGCGACAAACGCCTCCCATTCTGAGCTGGTGTAGCCCAGCGTGACATCGCAGTCGAGTGCGTACAGTCGCACGCTGCCATCCGCAGCAGGATGGATGCGTACCGCTCGGTTGCTCCCCGCTTCGTCGCGGCCGAGTGCTTCGGCGATGAAGCCCGGCCAGTGCTGAGCGGGGACGGTGATGACTGGCCCGGTGCCCTGGTCCTTGCTATCGCGGAGACGAACGACGTCACCTTCTAATTTGACCTCGACGCAGTCTTGCGAAGGGTTGCTGAACGAGCTTTTGAACCAGCCGGTGGCCGGGCTGAGGGACCAGGTGTGGGTGTTCATTGCGTCTCCATCTCCTTACGGACCTGGTGAATGATCTCAAGCGAGTCGTCGAGGTCCAGCGCACGGTCGGCCGCCTCGTCGAGGCTGGCACTCAGCTCGCGGACCACGTGAGGCTTGTCGATCAGAGAGCCGGTGGTGACGGCTTCTTGCCAGACCATGTCCGGCAGTAGTTGCGAGTTGAAAGAGAGGATCTTGAGCCCGCCGCCGATCACGGGGTGGGCGCCAGCGCTGTAGGGCATGACATGGATCTTGATGTGCTCGCGGCGTTCCTCGCTGAGCTTGGCCAGGCGGGCAAGCTGGTGGGCCATGACCTCGCGGCTGCCGACCTCCTGCCGCAGTGCCGTTTGCCCGATGACCACGGTGAGGTCGATCGGGTCGGGGTCATCGAGCCGCGCCTGCCGGGCAAGCCGGGACTCAACCCTCGGTCCCACATCGACGGGCTTGATGTAGGGCGAACCACCTCGGATCATGGCCCGTGCGTAGTCGGCGGTTTGCAACAGGCCAGGGATGGTCTCGGCTGCGTACTCGCGCACGGTCGCCGCGCCGGCTTCCAGTCCAATGAAGCGCAGGAACTCCTCCGAATACAACCGAGCGTAGTCATCCCACCATTCACGGCGCTCGGTCTGGCTACGCAGCATCTCCAACTCGGCAAGCTGGTCGTCGGACAGCCCGTAGACCTTCGCCAGCTCGGTCAGCTTGGTCGCAGTAAGCCGACGCTTGGAGATCTCGATCGAGGACAGGTTGTTGCCACCGATTCCTGTCTCCTTACCGACCGCGGTCAAGGTCAAGCCCAACTGCTCCCGGCGCTCGCGAAGCCGCAGGCCCAGTTCGAGTGCTTGCACCGTGCTCGAAACCGGCGCATGTCCCATCAGTGGCGCTCCCACCTGTGCTGAGTAACCAGTGCGCTGATCTCAGTATCACAGCCTGACACCAGCAAGTACACACGATCGGCGTATTCCGTCATGAGTACTCTCATCTTAGCTTGATAGTACTCACGAGGTTATTTGGACCAAGTCGAGTAGTCCGAAGAGTAGCCGACGGATCGTAAAGGTGATCTCAGTGGTGCTTGGTGTGTTTGTGCTGGTCACAGCGACCGGGCTGCCGATTGCGGGCCTACCGCGGTCGAGCTGGGCCAGCGAGCGGCGCCGGATCGCCCGAGCGCGACGCGGCGACGCCGCGACCACGGCACCCACGAACTCCCGGTGGGCAGGCGTTGACCCCGACCGCCGCCTGCCCACTGGGTTCCACCGTGGCCCGAAGGTGCGTGACCTGCCGTGAGCAAGCACACGTGGGCGAACACCGTCCTGAGTCTGCTGGAGCGCTTGGGCTGGCGAGGCTCAGACGAATGGATCGTGCGCTGCCGCGACGAACGAGGTCACAAGGCACGCGCACTGGTCGGGGTGGCCCCGGACGGTGTCACGATCACCGCCTCCCGGGCCGGCCGGCTCACTTTCACCCCAGCGGAAGTCGGACAACTCCGTTCGGCTCTGCGCGACGCGGCGCTGGCTCGCGCGCAGCTCATGCCTTCGCAGCCTCCCACTCCCCGCAGGCCAGGTCTGTTGATGCCGAGTTAGAACGGACCCCCTAGTGCCGAACTGGGTTGGACCCCCTGGTCGAGGCTGGGAGGGTGATTTCAGTGGATGTGTGGGCGGAGATTCGGCGGTTGCATCGGGCTGAGGGGGTGCCGATCAAGCAGATCGTGCGTGATCTGGGTGTTGGTCGGAACACGGTGCGGCGGGCGTTGCGGGCTTCGGGGCCGCCGGAGCGGACCAGAGGTCCGCGCGGGTCGATGGTGGATGCGTTTGAGCCGAGGATCCGGGAGCTTCTGGCGCAGTTCCCGTCGATGCCAGCGACGGTGATCGCCGAGCGTGTCGGGTGGGAGCACTCGTCGTCGGTGTTGCGGGACAGGGTCGCGAAGCTGCGTCCGGAGTATCGGGGTGTGGATCCCGCAGACCGGCTCTCCTATTGCCCCGGGGAGGTGATCCAGTGCGATCTGTGGTTCCCCGGGACCCGAGTCCGGGTTGGGGATGGTCAGGAGCGGGTGCTTCCTGTGCTGGTAATGGTGTCGGGGTTCTCCCGCCGGATCGAAGCGCTCATGCTGCCCTCCCGCCAGGGCGGTGATCTCACCGCGGGCATGTGGGAACTGTTGACCCGTTTCGGTGGGTGCCCGAAAACGCTGCTCTGGGATCGTGAGGCCGCGATCGGCGGGACGGGCAAGCCCACCGTGGTCGCGGCCGCGTTCGCCGGGACACTGGCAACCCGGATCCGGCTGGCCCCACCGAAGGACCCGGAGACCAAGGGCATCGTCGAACGCGCGAACCGGTATCTGGAGACCTCGTTCCTGCCGGGCCGCAGTTTCACCAGCCCGGCCGATTTCACCACCCAGCTCATCGAGTGGCTGGCTCGGGCCAACCGGCGCCACGTTCGTGCTATCGGTGCGCGCCCGATCGATCGGGCCGAGACCGATCAGCAGGCGATGCTCGCGCTGCCGAGGACACCACCGGCCACGGGGTTGTCGTCGCGGGTGCGGCTGGGTCGTGACTACTACGTCCGCGTCGACGGGAACGACTACTCCGCCGATCCCCGGTTTATCGGCCGCTTCGTTGATATCCACGCATCGCTTGTCGAGGTCGTGATCGGCTGCGACGGGCAGCCCGCGGGCAGCCACCCGCGGTCCTGGCAGACCCACGCAACAGTGACCAGCCCGAAACATGTCGAGACCGCGGCGAAACTGCGGGCGCACTACCAGCAGCACAAGACCGCCGGCACCCGCACCCACGCCGATGGGCACCCGGTCCAGATGCGCGCGCTCACCGACTACGACGCCCGGTTCGGCGTCGAGTTCCACACAACCGAAACCGAACACACCAGGGAGGCACAATGACGTCCACGAAAACCACGACCACGAAGCCAGCAGCATCTCACAAGACCAGCGAGCAGATCTCCTCCAAGCTCGCGTATCTGGCCCGGGCACTAAAAACACCCACGATCGGGCGCGTCTGGGAAGACCTCGCCAACCGCGCCCGAGACGAGAACTGGGCCCACGAGGAATACTTGGCCGCAGTGCTCGAACGCCAGGTCGCTGACCGGGAGTCCGCGGGCACCACCATGCGAATCCGGACCGCGCACTTCCCCCAGGTCAAAACCCTCGAGGACTTCAACCTCGACCATCTACCCTCGCTGCGCAAAGACCTGCTCGCACACCTGGCGACCAGCACCTTCGTCGCGAAAACCGAGAACGTGATCCTGCTCGGCCCACCCGGGATCGGAAAAACCCACCTCGCGATCGGGCTCGGTGTCAAAGCCGCGCACGCCGGCTACAGCGTCTTGTTCGACACGGCGAACAACTGGATCACTCGCCTGGCCACCGCGCACCACGCCGGAGCACTCGAAACCGAGCTGAAGAAAATCCGCCGCTACAAACTGATCATCGTCGACGAGATCGGCTACATCCCCTTCGACACCGACGCCGCGAACCTGTTCTTCCAACTCGTCGCTTCCCGCTACGAACAAGGCTCCATCATGGTCACCTCGAACCTGCCCTTCGGGCGTTGGGGAGAAACCTTCGGCGACGACGTCGTCGCAGCAGCCATGATCGACCGCCTCGTCCACCACGCCGAAGTCCTCACCCTATCCGGAAACTCCTACCGCACCCACGGACGCCGTGACCTGCTCCACCAAGGCGAACGCCACAACCAGGACAACGACTAAACTGCCCGCCAAACAGGGGTCCACCCCGGCTCGGCACAAAAGGGTCCACCCCAACTCGGCATCAACACAGGTCCGCCTCACACCCAGCCCCTATTCGCACCAAACGGTGCTGTGTGGCCAAACCCCGCGCAAAACACACGCCAGTCCCGACAGCAGTCCCCGAGCGAAGGATCGGAGCATCGCCATGGCAACAACGTTCCACCGAGATGGCCACAGCTCGACCCCGACAGGTTCACGTGCGCCGCTTGATCTTTCCGCCGCCGCCGAGTTCTACCGCCACCTGGGTTGGCCAGCCAGCCTCGACAGTGCCGGGCACCGTCTCGTGGTGCATACCGGCGATGTACTCGACGCACTCATTGTTCCCGCGCGGTTGGCCGAGCCCGTCGCCGCCGAACTGGCCACGAGCCTAATGAGCGGTCCGGTGAGCACCGATGTCGACGACCGATGGTGGACCTTCCTCACCGAGCCGTGCCGACGCACCAGCCTTGAGCTGCCCCCGGACCTGCGGGACGCGAAGGTACGCGCCGTTCCGCGCGGCGGGTATGTCGTGGTGCCCCACCCCGCAGATTCCCAGCATTGGACAAATCGTCCCGAGCAGGGGCACGTTTTGCCGCCCTGGTCAGCCGTCGTCGCCATCGCCCGCAAGGTGCTCGCCCAGTGGCATTAAGCAAGGGCTCAACACACGTTCCGGATGACCGGAATCGCTTTGTCAGGCACAAAAAACGGCACCACATCCGGCTCCCAAATCAATCTTACGAAGAAGGTCCCCGTCTCATGATCACCCCTTTTGACGAAGTTGCCCCGACGACGACATGTCCGAGTGTGCTCGGGGGCCGAAGGAGGCACTACCCACGAACGATTTCCAACAGGCCAGTCACGATGCCGTACCTTTCCATGCCGCCGCTGGGCCAGCACCGGATCGTCATGCTTTCGCTGTGCGCCAACGACTATCTTGTCCCGCCTGCTGCCAATGAGACCGGACCGACTCAGCCGGTGTGCGAGGACTGCAAGGAACTGCTTGCGGAAAACCAAGCGGAAGACACCCCACGCCGACTATCCGCAGACACGTTCATTAGCACGAGCGCCTGAGAAATACCGGGCACGATCAATGCCCAGCCACTGTGGGACGACATGATCTTCGTGATAGCGCGGGAAATCCGATCGTAGGCGCATTCCTATCTGACCACAGTGGACGACACAGCGCAGAAGCGATGGAGGCACCAACCGTGCGGTTCTTTGCCTTCGAGCGGACACTGTTGGACACGCCTACCGAGGAACTGCCCGCAGTCCTTGCTACAGAGCCGATCTGGCCGACGGTCGACATGGACGCCCTCGACATCGAAGCCGAAAAGGCACGCGCCGCTCAGGTGGCCGTTCAGCAACCGGAGCCGGGCCAAGCACCGCGACGAGGAGCGGGAAGTTGGCAACCACCCATGACACCGACCGAGCTGGAGCATCTGCTCCAGCGGATGCGCAAGAAGTGGAATATGTAAGGAGATTCCCGTGCGACACCTCAGAAGGCCAGCTTCGGCAAGCTACTGCAGCATGGGAGCACCGTTGCGCTTCATTCTCGGGTTGTTGGTCGTGGTTGCTTTGTTGGCGGCAATCTCCATTGCCCTCGGCGGTAACCCGGCTGGCACGCGATCAGTTCGGTCAGACGAGCTGCCGCGGATGGCGTCAGCTGAGCGAGCGCTAACCTGAGACGCTGAATCAGCGGGCGCTGCGGACGCTAGCTGATTCTGGGTTGTCTGTAGTTTCACCGAATACCTCGCTCAGAATGCGGCGAACGGTCCCATCCAGCGTTGCCGCCTGGGGAATGATCCGCTCTTCAGCGAAACCGAGCTGGTCCGCCGCTCGATACCATCCGCGCATCTCGTCGACGCCGAAATCAGCGGCCTGGGGCCGTGTTGGGTGGCGGCGCAGCGTCTCATCCCATGCCACATCGAAGTAATAGAACGCGGTGTCCCCAGCATGATCTTGACGCAACCCGTCAAGCATGTCCGTGTAGCGCTCGGCATGCATAATGCCCTCAAGGATCACGTTCCATCCACGGTCCAACGCAAACCGCACCGTCTGGTCTATCAACGCGATGTTGTGACCATCGGGAACATCCTTTTCCTTCAACACAATGCGGCGCAGGTAATCCTGTTCGATCAGCGCCACACTGCGGCCAAGGTGAGCGCGTAGCCTACGCGCAGTCGAGGACTTTCCCGAGCCCGAGGGGCCACGGAGTACGAGCAGGCGAGTGCCCTCGGTACCCACTGGGCTCACCGGCGACATCGACTCATGTTCGTCGGTCACGGAATCCTCAACGGTTGCTCTGCAGGGCCTGGAGGACCGGCATTGCCGCTATCTGGTCGGCACTCAGCTCCTCCCAGTCGAGTCCGCTGGGACGGCGCTGCGGTGCGCAGGTGATGACCTCGTCGGTCGTGACGATCAAGTCAACGCTGAAGTCGTGGCTCGTTTCGGGTATGTCTTCGTCGATCACCTGGAGAGGGTGCACGGTTGTGACGATGGTTGTGGCGGGACCGATCAGGCCGGCCTGTGCGAGCAGCGCGACTTCGATGTCCGAATAACCGGCGCCCTTGCCGAGGCGCACGCCATGGCGATTGACGGCGACGCTGCCGCATACGATCAAGTCGACCGGTCGCAGCTCCTCCAAGCCGACGTTGCGTGCTACCGACGGCGCAGTGCGACTGGAGGCCGCGTCCTCGGCGGGGACGGACAGCTTTGCGGGGTCGAGCAGATAGAACGGCTGCGGTGGCGCGAGTTTGGGCGCGGCCATGTAGACCACCTTGCCCTCACGCAAGGCACGGGCGCGGGCTGGGAGCTGCGCTTTGTCCGGCACGGCCTTGATCACGCTGGCGGCCTCCCACGTTGGCAGTGCGGCGAGTTGATCGGCGGCGGCCTCAGCTCCGATGAAGTTCGGGATGCGCCCGTGCGCACTGCCGTCTCCGGCCACAACACCCTGCTGGTCTAGCAGGTTCCACACCTGCCGACGGATGGTGTCCTTGCGCGCGTCCACATCGGTCGTGGTCACTGTGCGGCTCCTCGTCACACCGTGGTCATCAGGGAGAGCACCCGATCGTAGATGTCCTGGACGACAGGCTCGCCACGCCAACGGCGGAGCTTACGTACGGCATCGGAGACGATGTTCAAGCCGCCACCGCCCCGGGTGGCCTCCAGGACATCGATGGCGTCGTGCAGACTCGTTGCAGCCGCATCGAGGTCACGCTGGTGCACGTAGGCGAGGCTGAGGTTGCCGAGCACGATCGCGCGGGATTTGCTCTGCGCAGTCATGGCTTGGGCAGCTGTGTCGAGGATGCGTTGGGCGCGGCGGTAGTCCCCCAAGAACAGGTAGCAGGAGCCGGCCAGTCGGTCGAACTGGGTCTCGGAGTACAGATGCGCGGCATCGTCGGTGGCCCGGACGTTACTGAAACTGCACTCCGCGGCGGCCAGAGCTGACTCGCACCACCGCGCGTCGCCGAGCATGGCGTGGGCCTCGGCCGAGTGCAGCTGCGCCAGCCCAGTCAGGACGTTGCTGGCCGAGCGCGTGACCTCGGCAGTCTGCTCCGTCAGTCGCAGCCCCTCGATGGGATCGCGCTCACCGTAGAGCGCAAGATAGCTCGTACGCAGCAGCGCATGCCCCTCAGAAGCCGGGCTGCCGATCTCGCGGGCCGCAGCCGTCGCTTGATCGAAGTACTGCCGCGCTGTCCGGTGGTCCCGCCGCTGGGAGGCGTCCCACACAAGCTGCCCCATCAGCGTCGCCGCAGTAGCCTCGGCCGCGAAGAGGTCGCGCTGCAGGGCTCCATCCCCGCCGTTGCGGGCCAAGAATCCGATCTGGCCGAGGGCCTGGCCGGTATCAGCCAGCAGGGATGTCGACGGCAACCGGTCATACCGCTTGTCCAGGCCGCGGACTTCCTCCCACAAGCCCTCCACGGTCGCCGAGTCCGTGCTGCTCGGGGAACGAAGGGCGTGTCCGACGCGACCCTTCCTCCGTGGCTCGTCCGGCCCGGCTTCCGGCGTGAGGAGGTCGATCAACTCGGTAGGTGAGACGCCGAGTGCGCGGGCAAGCCGGGGTTGCTTGCGCGGCGGAGGGGTGATCTCTCCGGACTCCCACCGATAGATCGTCGACCGGTCGGTTCTTTCGCCGATCGCGGCGGCGAGCTGTTCTTGGGTCATCCCCATCGCACGGCGCTGCCGCGCGAGGCGCACCCGCTTGCCGGACATGCACGCGCCCCCAATCGACCAGTGTGGCTCCATGATCCTGGCCGAATTTTCGCAGTTCAAGGACTGCTCGACGACATGGCCATCCGGAGCCTAGAAGGCGGTACAGGTCCATGGGTGGTCCGGTAGGGGCGCTGTCATGAGCCGCCGACCAGGGCCGTTATTCCTGGTCAACCGGTTCCGGTGCGCTGAGATGTGGATGGTGGAGCGGCCGACGCTGTATTCCTCGGCGAGGTGGGCCAGGGACAGGTCACCTTTGGTTAGCGGTCGGCGGGCGCGGCGAGCCGCGCGGGCCAGGCATGCAGCCGTGGGTGGAGCGCGACTAGCTCGCCGCGCACCTGCTCGACGACGCACTCGAATGCCTGTACGGCGTCGGCGAAGGTCAGGTACATGTCCAAGCTCGGCCGGACCGGCGTGGTCGGCCACGCCGCCGTCAGCCGGTCCCCGGCCTCGGTCACGCGCGTGACCAGCGCGCCGAACCCGGCCGGTTCGGTCTCGACGGGCGACTGGCGGCAGCGGGCGACCAGCGCGCGGGTGGCCGCGATCGGGTCGTCGGCGTCCGGTTGGAGCGCGCGTCGGCGGCTGGCCAGCTCGACGTACAGGGCGGTCACGGCCGGATGGGAATCATCGTCGGCTGCGGGATCGTGGGCCAGCAGCGCGACGCGGACTGCGGCCAGCTCGCCCTCGAACCGCTCCACGGCGCGCCGGCATTCCTGTGGGCGGGCCTGCTCCGCGCTCTCGTGCCGCCACCCGCCGAGCTTCAGCGTCTCGCAGGCTTGACCAACGGGGATCATCAGCGTGAGCACCGTGTCGTCCACCCGTCGCGCGCCGCTGGCTTCGCCGATTGCTTCCTGGACCTGTTCGGCAAGCGCGACCGCAGCCGGCCCGGACAGCGGGCGCTCCGCGTCGGCGACCAGGCGCAGCACGTCGGCCAGGGCGACGCTCGACGACTCGCGATGACGGCGAAAAAGGCTCACCAGCGCACTGTAGCGCGGAAGGATCAGCGCAGCTCGGACACGCTGACCCGCACCGGAGCCAGTATCGCCACCCACCGCGAGTTGGGTGAACTGCTCGCCCAGCTGCAGCGCGCAGCCAAGATCGACGCCTGAAACTGAGGCCCCCTGGAGAACCCGGCGGATCGTGAGGCGTCCGCCGAGGGGTTGCGTCACCAGAACGGGCATGAAATCGAGCCGACGAGCCGCAGGTCACCGGCAGTTTTCTCCTTCCTGTTTGGACGGAAACCATGAAACCGTTGGTTGGTAGCGAGATCCGCGCCAGTCTGGAACGCATGAAGACGACAACGATCGCTCCCGACCTCACTCTCGATGAGGCGATGTTCGAGGCTGCAGCCGAAGGGTTCGCGACGGACGTTCCCGATCTTGCGCCGCTGACGTGGGAGCGGTTCACCCACGCGCCCGACTGGACTCTGGTGCCCAACGACTGCGGCGACGCCTACAAGGCGGAGCTGGTCCTGCGGAACACGCGCGACAGCACCCTGAAGTTGAACATCTGGAACCTGCCCGACCTGCGCGGTGGCGAAGTCTCCCAACCTCACTCGCACCCGTGGCACTTCACCGCGCACGTCCTGCTCGGTGGCTACAACGAGGACCGCTACAGCCCGGAGAACGGCACGATCCACCGCGAACGCGGCGTCGAGCACACCGCCGGCTGTGTCAACGATGTTCCGAAGGCCGTCTACCACGAGGTGACCGCGATCCATGATCCCGGCCGTACGGTGAGCCTCATGGTCTGTGGGCAGGGCGCCAGGGGCGACTGGGGTTACCTCGACCTCGCGACCGGCGAACGCGAGCCTGTGCGACCAGACCCAGACTTCGCCGCCAAACTCCGCGCGCTCAACCCACACCAGCGCTGAACGGCAAGCTGTTCCTGGGTCATGCCCATGGCATAACACTGACGCGCGAGCCGATGGCGCTTACCTGGCACGTGATCGCCCCTCGCGGTCGACCGAATCTGTTTGATCTCGACAGCATCTTCACAGGTCACGACTTCGCGTGCAGCAACCATGCAGCATCTGTGCAGCGATTCTGCTCTGGTTCATCGTGCACCTCGCCGGTTGACTGCCAACTGAGCGCCCCACCGAAACGGATGGTGACCGCACGGTGATCACGCGGTGCTCCGACCTGTGAATAAGGGGCTCGCTGCTTACGAGGAGACATCGTGACGCTCCCTCAGCGATTCGTGGGCGAAAACGCACCACGATCCCGTTGCGTAGACCGTCGGCTCGCACCGCGCGCCGTCCCGCACCGCCCGAGCGGCGGAAGCTCGCCGCCCTCCGCGCATAGAGCGATCGGGAGGAGCCGGTGCTGATGAGACGCCTGCTGTCTACCCGCTGCCGGTCGCTCGCGCGTAGCGAGAACGCAGCCGTGCACGACCTCGTCCCATGCCAGGATGGACGTGGACGACGCGCGTACATCGCTGTCCGCGCGCTCCCAAACGGGAATGTGTGGGTCGAGTTTCCCGAGCACGGCCCCGTCTACGTGCGCCCGCTTGATGTCGGCCGCCTCCGTCGGGCGCTCCGGTCAGCCGTAGTGCCGTCCGAACCGGCAGCGCGCACCCGGCAGGACCACTTGGCGTCGTAGGTCTCCTGAACCACCGCGCCGCCGCGCCCGCTGTCCTCCTCGTAGCTGCAGCGCACCCACAGTCCGCGGTGGAGGTGAAGCGCGCCCCGACAGCCTTCACCTCCACCGCGCACCACCGAGCAAGGAATCCGGAGAATGAGCGCCAGAATTGACACTTCTTCCTCGCACTCACAACAAATCGAGAGCGTGGCAGCTCCGGGCAAACCTGGAATTCACCGCCATCCTCGCCATGCGGTCGTGATCGCCTCCGGCGGCCTTGATTCGACCGTGCTTTGCTATTGGCTCCACGCTCGCGGAACCCAGCTGACCCTGTTGTCTTTCGACTACGGCCAGCGTCATCGAGTCGAACTGCGCTTCGCGGCGGCGACTGCACATGCCTTGGGAACACGGCACGAGGTTGTCGATCTCTCCGCGCTTGGGCGCGTGCTCCAGGGATCAGCATTGACCGACTCCGATGTAGAGGTTCCGGATGGTCATTACACCGACACGACGATGCGGGCCACCGTGGTTCCCAACCGCAACACGATCATGCTCGATATCGGGGTGGCTCTGGCGGTCGTCACGCAAGCTGACGCGGTCGCTTTCGGCGCTCACGCTGGTGATCACCCGATCTATCCGGACTGCCGGGAGAGCTTTACAACGAGCTTCGCCCGAACTGCGCGCTTGGCGAACGAAGGGTTTCTTGCCAACGACTTCCAGCTGGTGGTGCCGTTTCTGGCCAGCTCCAAGACCGACATCGTTCGGCTTGGTGCCGCGCTCGGTGTTCCGTTCGAGCAGACCTGGTCGTGCTACCGCGGCGGCGCGGAGCACTGCGGCATGTGCGGCACATGCACTGAGCGCCGAGAGGCGTTCCATGACGCAGGCGTGACCGACCCTACGACCTATGCCGTGGGGTGCAAATGATGATGACCGAAGCAGAGCCAAACCGTTCGGAAAGACCTGAGTGGGGCCGTCTTTCCCGTCCCGATGCGCGTGTGCTGGGCTGCGCATCATTCTCGCGGGGTGGTGGGATCGTTCCTGCCACTCAGGCGAGGCCGAGCGTAGCGCATGGGGAGCAGGCGGCACCAGCAGGTGATCCTGCTGGTCCGCGGTCGCACTCGTTGATGCCGCTGTTGAGCGAGAAACATCTCCGCCGGGCATTGCGTCAGTGCGGGCGGCGGTCTTCGAGCCCTGGGGCCGATGGGATGACGTGGCGCGATCTTCGTCAGTGGGCCGCAGCAGGGCTCCCAGATCTCGCCGCCCAAATCGCTGCGGGCAGGTGGCGCCCCGGCCCGCTTCGAGAGGTAACAATTCCCACCTATTCCGGGAAGTCCATGCCGACCGCGATCCCCACGGTGCTCGATCGCCTCGTACACCGGGCAGTGCGGAACGCAGTGGAGCCGATCTTGGAGGCGCGGGGCGTTCGCTGACTGGGTCTCCGGCTACCGGCCCCGCCGAAACCGCAACACCGCGCTTCGCCAGGCGGCGGGTCAATTGGCCGGCGGGTACCGATGTGTCGCCGATATCGACGCAGCAAGGGTTTCCGAAGGTGTCGGTGTCGACGAGGCCGTGGACTGGTTCGCCGAGTACGTCCATGACGGCTCTTTCCTTCGTCTACTCCGGACTGTTCTCGCAGGATTGCCCAGTCCCGTGGTTCCAGGCTCAGGGCTGGCACCACTGCTGATCAACCTCCGTCTGTCGCAAGTAGACAAGAAGCTGCCTGGTCTTCGTGTAGTGCGTTTCGCTGACAACTACTGCGCTTTCGCCGAGACGTTGGCGGGCGCAGAGGAAGCGTTCTGGTGCATCAGTGACGCCATGGCCGCTGTGCGGCTGGAGCCCAACGCGGACAAGAGCCGGCTACGACGCAATGCCAATGCCGAAGACCTCTTCCTCATCGATGGGTAACGCGATGAACATCGACTGGATCGAGATCCCGGGTGGCACATGCCTGTTCGGTGACGAGGCACGGCCGATCGCCGTGCCCACGCTGTTGTGGAGTCGGACGCCGATCACGCAGGCACACCTAGACGGTGGCTCTCGCGTACACCATCCGACCACCTGTGTTGACCATCCCACCGCCGGCCATATGGCTCGCCGACTCGGAGGAAGGCTGCCCCGTTCGGTGGAGTGGGAGTGGATGGCCTCCGGAGCTGAACGACGAGTATGGCCATGGGGAAGCACGCCCTGGAGTCCCGAATTGGCGAACCTCCGGAACTCCGGCTACGAGAACACGACCGACGTCGCGGCACATCCGGAGGGAGCCACGCCGCACGGGATGCTCGACGTGGCAGGGAATGTCTGGGAGTGGACCGCCAGCCCCACCATGGGAGACGGTTTCGTGATCCGCGGCGGTTCCTACGCGTCTCCTCCGTTGTACGCGCGGTGCACGTTCCTCAACTCGGCACCCGCTGAACTTCGGTCACCCGGCATCGGCTTCCGGGTGGTGCGTGAGCCATGACGACATCTGTTCCCGCTGAGCACGGCTTGATCCTCGCTGGCTGCTCACGCCGGAAGAAGTCGACCTCGACGCCGATGCCCGCCTTGGACCTCTACGAGGGCGGGTGCATACCAGGGCTTCGGGATCGTCTCGGAGCCAACGTTCGATTGCGCCAGCGGATTCGGATCGTGTCAGCACTCCACGGCTTGCTCAACGCCGACTCACCGATCATGCCCTACGACCGCCGCCTGACTGATATTGCCGACGCCTACATCTTGCGCCAACGCATTGCTCCGAATCTAGCTGGTGAGTTGGCTGCTGTGACGCACGTGCTGGCCGTCGTCGAGCCCCTATACCTGCTGGCCCTGGAACCAGTGGTGCGACGGCTCGACTCCATCCGCCTGTGCTGGATCTCCGCTCCACGGGATTGGCATCGCGCCGCGCGAGTCCTCGACACCTGGGGGTGGACGTGAATACCTCGCTCAAGAATTCCTTGGCAAACCAGGGAAACGACCACGCAGGCCACACACGAGAGTTCGAGCTGAAAACCGGAATCCCTTGGCACCAAACCGTTCCGCACGGGTATCTCGGCGGACGCCGCTTGTCGGTGATCCTGCCCGCACATAACGTCGCCTACTGCCTGCCGGACGTCCTCGACGCACTCGATGCCCAGACTTACGGCCGGCAGTTCGAGGTGATCGTCGTCGACGATGCCTCTACCGACACCACTGCGAAGATCATCGCCACCCATCCGGTTGTCACGACGGGTATCCGCCTTCCCGCGCGGCACGGCGCAGCCACCGCCCGCAACCTCGGCACGTTCGTGGCCCAAGGCGAGACTGTGCTTTACGTCGACGCCGACATGGCACTCCCGCCGCACACCGTGGCGGACCTAGCGGCCCGAGCCACCGACCACGCTGTGCTGACTGGGTTTCGGCATAACCTTCCTCATCGCGCGGCTTGGCCTGCCACCGGACCCGAACTCGCTGCCGACCACCGGGTCACGTGGCGGCCACCCGCACATACCCGCTTGCTCTACAGCGGCATCACCCTGCACGAACCCGTCGACGGGCGACCGCTGGAGCACACCCGCGACTTCCGCGACCTCGGTTACGGCCGCACCTATTACGACTGGGACCTGCCCCGCATGGTCGTCACTGCGCTGCTAGCCGCCCCACGTGCCGCCGTCGTGGACATCGGCGGGTTTGACGCCGAATTCGGCCGGATCGGCTGGGGCATGGAGGACACCTACCTCGGCGCCTGCCTCATCGCCGCCGGGCTTCTGGTGATCCCACTGCGCCAAGCAGTCGGATTCCACCTCGATCCGCCCGACGCCGCCGAGCAATGGCAGCACAAGCTACGCGGCTGGGTGGGCACGCTTGCGCACTACCGAGCCCTACTCAACGCACCGGCTCCGTCTATGCGCCTCACCGCGTTTTCCGCCTCGATGAACACTCTGTTGCACTCCTGCGAGGTCTTGAGATGACATCCCTGCACTACAGCACGACCGCCGCTGCGCTATCCCGAGTCTTCGCTACCGGTGCATGCAGTGAAACCCGGTACGTCCATGATCCCCTGACTGGGCTGACGCACCGTACCAATGAACTGATTGCCATGGGGCGCGCCAGGCTGTCCGCCAGCAACGTCGCGACCTGGCCCACGATCCATCCAAGCGATCTCGACCGCCACGTTCCGGTCAGCGTGTGCTGGTCCCCACTGGTGCGCTGCAACCTCGCTTGCCCGCACTGCCTGGACGACAAGACCGTTCCAGAACTCGCGCGAAAAGATCGCGGGCGGATCGCCGCCCTGCTCGGCGAGTCCGGCGTCCTGGCCGTCGACATTTCCGGGGGCGAGCCCTTGCTGCTGCGCGATCTCGGCGAACTCGCGGCCACGCTGACCAGCTACGGGTGCGTCGTCAGCGTGACCACCAACGGCTGGCACTTGCAACGGCGCGCCGAAGCACTGGCCGGGCAGGTCGATGCCGTGCGGGTCAGCCTCGATGGTCCCGACGCGGAATCCCATGACCATTGGCGCGGATCAGGGAGTTTCCGCCGCGCCGTCGCTGGCACCCGCTCCGCCGTCGCCCACGCCATCCCCACGCAACTACAAACCGTCTTGATGACCTCCACCCGCGGGATCGCGCAACGCATGGTCGACCTCGCCGCAGACCTCGGCGTCCACGGTGTGACCTTCCTGCAAATGCTGCCCATTGGGGAGGGCGCCGCGCTAGCCGGAGCCGAACAGCTCACCGATGAGCAGGCCCGCGCCACAGTGGCTGGCCTCGACATTCCCGATGCCGTCACTGTCAGGCTGCGTACCCGGGACGACGCAGGGGGCTTCACGGTCGTCAGGGCCGACGGGCGCGTGTGGCGCAACGACTCTGTGGCCGAAGGCATCACCACCCTGCATTCCTTGAGTAGTCCCTCCGACCTGGCGCTGACCGGAAGGGATGGTTCGGCATGAGCATCAACATCGCCTCGTCCGCGCCAGGCCGCGTCTTCGAGCACCATCGCCTGTGGCAGCTGCAAAGCTCCGTGATGCTGCAGGCATGCGACCTGCTGGCCGCCGCAGCCCGCGACCTCACGATCAGCACGCACCAGGACGAGGTCAGCACCGTGATCGGTATCGCACACGGGGGCACCACTCCTGCCCACCACATCGCCGGGCGGCTGGGCTTGCAAGCTCACATCGTCCGAGCCAGCCACAACGCCACCGACGCGCCGTACAGCCCGGCAACCGGCACCGTGACCTGCGATCTCAGTTCCTGGCAGCCCGACCGGCTCGCGGGAACCGTTCTTGTGGTCGACGACATCTGTGGCACCGGCGCCACCTTCACTACGGTCCTCGATGCCCTCCAGTCCTGGTCCACACCTCCAGCCCGATTCGTCACCTGCGCCCTATGCCGCAACCGCGGGGCACCCACGCCACCCGACCTCTACTGCTGGGACGTCGCTGACTGGGTTGTCTTCCCGTGGGAAGACGTTCCCGCAGGTCAAGCGACGACCCCGCTTCCGCCCCCGAACCAGGTGATCACTCGTGACTGAAGCACCCGAACAACGTCGGCTGACCGTGGCCTTCCTGCTCGCCTCCTACACACCCAACGCGCCGGCCGGCATGGAACGCGCCACCGCGGCCCTGGCGAAGGGCCTGCGCCAACTCGGGCACCGCGCGGTCATCCTCACCGCAGCCGAGCAACCACAACCCGACCCCGATGTCATCCGGCTGCGCACCCTTGCCATTTCGTTCCCATGCGACGACGACGCGCTGCGCCGGGCCATCCACGAGGCGGGCGAGCGGCTGCACCGCGAGATCACAGCCGCGTTCGACGCGCACGCCGTCGACATCGCCGTGTACGTCGACGCCCTGTGGGGGCTGGGCAGCGTGGCCGTCCAGCATCGGGCGCGGTCGGTTCTCGCCACCCACGTCATCGGGCACGACGAAGACCTGGCCGTAGCCTTGGCCAGCGTTGAGCACGTCGTCGCCCCGTCGAGCACAGTGCTCGGCCAGGCACAGGACCGGGGCTACGACACCGACGGCTGGTCCGTCGTCCCCAATGGCGTGCTGCACGACCATCCATACCCGGACGAAGCAGCTCGGGAGTCACTGCGCAGGCGAGCACCGATCCGCGTACTGGGTCGTCTCGGGCCAGAGAAAAACATCCCGGGCCTGGTCAATGAGGCGCGGTTGCTCAAACGCCCGGCCGAAGTCGTAGTCGCGGACGCCGGGTTCGAGACCGCACCCGGAGCCCAAGGCAGCGAGTGGTCCCGCTGTGCCTGCGCCGCAGCGCACAGCCCTTGGGTGCACCTGCGCTCAGGCGGGATCAGCTGGGCACGCGTGCCCGCCTGGCTTGCTGAGGCAGCCGTGGTGATCGTGCCCTCCCTGCGGGAGTCCTTCGGCCTCGTCGCGCTGGAGGCGATGTCCGTGGGCACGCCCGTGGTCTGCTTCGACGTCGACCATCTGCCGTCCCTCGTCGGCGCTGGCCCCGAGGCCGGCGGCGTGGTCATCCCCAGAGCACGCGGGGAACACGCCCTCTGGAAGGCTTCCGAGGAGGTGCTGGGTGATCCGCTACGCTACCGACACCTGTCCAGGGCTGCGTACTACCGATCGCGGGACTTCCGGCCCACCACAGTCGCCGAGTTGTTCGTGAAGGCGGTGCGGTGATGCCTGCTCAAGCCCCATTGTTGCTGGTCGACGGCCACAACCTGCTCTGGAGAGCGGCCTTCGGGTTTCCTGCCGAGATTCGCTCCCGAGACAAGACCCGCGACCTCACCGCCCCCTTCGGCTTCTTTGCCCTGCTGCGGGTCGCGATCCGCGACGAGCTTCCCTCGGCCCCCGAGGTGATCGTCGTCTTCGACGGCGAGAACGGCTCTGCCGAACGCCAAGACGCCGACGCCGACTACAAAGCCAACCGGGCGCTCGACGACGGTGCGCGCAAAGCGCTGGAAGCGATCCCAGTGGTCCAGCGCGGGCTCGACCTCTACGGCCTGGACTGGATCGAGATCGAGACCGCCGAAGCCGACGACGTGATCGCCACCCTCATCAGCCTCGCGCGCCGGCACAGCCGGCCTACGTGGATCTTCTCCACAGACCGTGACTACTACCAGCTGCTCGATGAGCAAGTGCGCGTGCTTAACACAGCGATGCACCCCGGGAAGAGGCACATAGGACCCGCCGAGGTCGCGGCTCGCTATGACGTACGACCAACGCAATGGCCGTGCTTCTGCGCGCTCAAGGGCGATCCGGCCGACAACATCCCCGGCGTGCGCGGCATCGGCGCGGCGACCGCCGCACGGCTGCTCGCCGGAGGGCTCATCCTCGACGACCTGCCCGCCTCCGGACGACTCACCGGCGCCAAGGGCCTGCTCGTCCAGCAACAGTGGCAGCAGGTCTTGGCCTGGCGCGACCTCGTGCGCATGCGCACCAACCTGCCGCTGCCGATAACCCCCACCGGCGATCCCAGTGCTGAGTTGCCCAAGCCCGCCGAGGTGATCGAGAAGCTGGAGCTGTGGTGACAGAGCCCAATGCCGCAACCAGCCCTGCGTCCGTGCTGACGGTCATGGCCCACCCCGACGACGCCGAGCTGTGGGCCGGCGGAACGCTCGCCCGCCTCGCGCAGGCCGGCGCTGCCGTCACCGTCGCGGTACCCGAACATGCCGACGCTATCCGCAACTCGGAAGCCGCCGCAGCCGCCAACGTGCTGGGCGCCCGTTATCAGCCGTACCCGACCGTCAACGCGAACGCGCTGCACGACCTGCTCGACGCGACTCGTCCCGAGGTCGTTATCACGCACCCGCTCGACGACGTCCACCCCGATCACCGGCACGTGGCTTCCACGCTAACCGCAGCGCTGCCCGAGATCGTGATCGCGACCGGCTTCCCGCGCCGGGTCTATACCGGCGATACATACAACGGGCTCACCGGTCACGGTCCGGTCGCCGCGCACAGCATCATCGACGTCACCGACACCTGGGACATCAAGATGCAGGCGCTCGCCGCGCACGCCTCCCAGCCCATCGCCGAGCACTTTGGCCCCATGGCCGAAACCCTGGGCCGGCTGTGGGGCAGCCGTATCGGCGCCCGCTACGGCGAGAACTTCGCCCCGCTGCCCGTTCTCGGCCGCGTCCCAGCAGCCACCACGCTCTGATTCACCACACAGCAACCTCTGGGGATATCACCATGGACACCGTTGCGCAGACGCACGTTCTCGACGAAACCGTCTATCAATACAGCACCCTGACCGCAGTCGACCAGCTTGAACGCATCACGAAGGTCGTCTCATCCGGAGCACTCGGAGCCATTGCCGGAGACCACGTCCGCGAATTCGAGCAGCAGGTCGCCGGTCACCTCAGCCGCCAGGGCGCGATCGCCACCTCCTCTGCCAGCGCCGCGCTCGAACTCCTCCTGCGCTGCCTTCCCCAACGCGAAGTCGCGGAACGTGTCGTCATCCCCGAGGTCTGCTGGATCTCGGTACCCACGGCCGTCATCCGCAGCGGGCGAACGCCGGTCATCGCTCCCGCGACCGGCGACCTCACGCCGCACTGGGAACAGATCGAGCCCCTGCTCGACGAGGGCACTACCGCGGTGATCCTGGCGCACATGCGGGGCCGCCCGGCCCCGGACACCCACCGCATCGCCGATGAACTCGCCCAGCGCGGCGTCACGCTCATCGAGGACTGCGCGCAAGCCTGGGGTGCAACACTGGACAAGCAGCCGGTAGGGCGCCACGGATTAGCCGCAGTGTTCTCGACGGAAACCCACAAGCTCGTCGCCACCGGGGAAGGCGGCGTTATCGCCGCCGACGACAGCCAGCTGCTCCACGCGATGAGGGCTGTCGGCGGGAACACCCGCCTCGCGCTTCCCGAAAATGCCCACGGCCGAGGCAACGACCGAATGAGCGAGATCACCGCAGCGAGTGCTCTGCCCCAGCTCAGCCACCTCGATGACCTGCGGCAGATGCTCCGTCCACTACAAGAAGAGCTGGTCAACCGGCTCCAGAATGTGCCGGCAGCCCGCAGCGTTCTTCCCACCCTGCTCGGGGCGTCGCCGAATCTCGGCGCCGACGCATCCAACGGATCGCTCGTGGGCGTCTGGCTGCCCACGTCCCGGCACGCCAGCCGCGTCGCCGACCAGTTGTTCCGGTCTGGCGTCCGCCACTGGTGGCCAGGCCCTGGAGACCCGCACCTGGCCGAAAACTGGCCCAGCACGCCGACAGCAGCCACCGGCGGCGCCGTCGACCTGGCCTGCTACCTCGACATCCAAGTCCCCGTGCTCGATGAACCCCGACATCCGGCGTTCCTGGACCTGATCACCTCCGCCCTCCGTCTGGACGAAGACGAAAGCGAGACCGCATGACCAGCCGTCACCAACCACCCTTGCGATGCGCGATCATCGGATGCGGCCAGGTCGCCCAGGAATACCTCACCACGCTTCAGCACGCGGCAGATCTCACCGTCGTCGCCTGCGCGGATATCGATCTCAGCGCGGCAAAGAGTTTCGCTGAGCGTCACGGCATCCCCGAAGTCGGCGCTCCCGGCGACATCCTCGCCACCACCAACATCGATGTTGCCGTGATCCTCACCCCGCCTGCCACCCACGTCGACCTGGCCCACGACGCGCTCGACGCCGGAGCGCACGTCTATGTCGAAAAGCCGCTCGGGCTCACTGCCGCCGAGTCCGAGCGGCTTCTTCGCGCCGCATCCGACAAAGGGCTGCTCGTGGGGGCCGCACCCGACACCGTGCTCGCGCCATCAGCGCGCGCCGCTCACCATGCACTCGCAACCGGCGCCGTCGGCACGCCCGTTGCTGCCGATGCGGCGCTGTTGGCACCGGGACCCGAAAGCTGGCATCCGACACCGCAACCGTTCTACGCCTCCGGTGCCGGCCCGCTGGGGGACATGGGGCCGTACTACCTGGCCATGCTGACCTACCTACTCGGCCCAATCGAGTACGTCGAAGCCAGTGCAACCTCGACCCGGAGCGAACGCACCATCCGTACCGGCCCCCACGCTGGCGACATCTTCCGAACCGACACCCCGACCCACGTGGTCGCGTTCCTACGATCCCGCAGCCAAGCACTCATCACTGTGACCACGAGCTTCGACATCGCCGCGACCGCGCGACCGCACCTGGAGATCTACGGCACCGACGGCTCGCTCGTGTTGCCCGACCCCAACTTCCACGACGGCTCCGTGCGCTACCGCCGCCGCGGTGAGCAGACCTGGCAGGAACTCCCGCAAGATGACGCCGTCGCTTCCGCCGGCCGCGGGCTCGGCGTGCTGGACCTCGTCGACTCCATCCGGAACGACGCCTCGGAATGCCCAAGCGGCCACCGAGCCCACCACGTCGTCGAGGTCATCGAAGCCATCGAATTTGCGCGCACCAGCGGACATCCCGCCGAGCTACGCCTGCTGCGAGAGGAGCGGTGTGCGGGCCTACGCTGACATCTCCACGGCGTGGAACCGGCTGGCCACCTACCTCGGCACCAGATTTCGCCCCGAACTAACGGACTTCACCACATTGCGCGCGTTTCTCGATGCCGAATGGGCTCGCCTTGGGGCCGCTTTCTATGAGCAGAGCGTGGGGTACCTCTACGACTTGACGCACTTCCACTACATGGGCGTCAAGGACCCGTTCTTCGTCTTCCTCCTGGAATTCGCGCACGAACACGACATCACCGACGTCGCGGACGTCGGGTGCGGGATCGCGCTGGACACCCAAGCCCTGCTGCAGGCCGATCTTGACGTGCACGGCTACGACCTCGACAACCCGTGCTTGGACTACGCACGCTGGCGGCTGAACCGCGATCTCGACGCAGCCCACCTCATCCGCCCTCTTGACCACCTCCCTGGCCAGCGGCATCAGCTCGCCTACGCCATCGACGTTCTCGGGCACGCTGACGACCCGCCGGGCCTGATCGAGCTGCTGTTCACCGCAGCCGACTACGTCTGCCTCAACCTGGCCCCCCACGACCCGGACCATCGCTACGGCCCTGCTGACCTCCACCCGGTCTTGGACCACGAGCGCGTCCTGGCCGACCTCAGCAAGCACGGCGACCTGATCCGTTTGGGGACGCAAGTGCCCAATGTCCTCACGTTGTGGCGCTCGCACCTACGCCGTTAACAACAGGACTCCCAGACGGACAGGAAGATCACCGCTGTTCGCTGCGTCAGCCGAGCCCACTGCAGGCGAGGTCCCCACCGCACGCCGCCGGGTCGAGATCACATCGTTCGGTTGGAACTACCGCCTGCCCCACCTGCGGCAGGACACGCCCAGAGCCGGAACTGCTTGGCCAGGCTCGATGAGCTGATCGCCGCAGCCGGGAACCACTGGTAAGCCCCGATGCCAACGCGCCGGCCCGCGCTGAGCAGGAAGATTCTCAGCGCATCACCTCGCCAGCGAACGAGAGGCTTTCGAGAACACGCCATCGGTACTGGTGGTCGGTGCGGTACAGCTCGACCAGCCGCAGCTCGGTGACGGCGATCTCGGCTGACGGCAACGACCGGGCGTCGCGAGCAGCCGCGACGAAGGGGCCTGGTGCCTGGACCTGGCTGCTGTAGGCAACGCCCACGTGCGGCCGGTACAGGGTCAGTGGGTCGACCTCGTCGTAGCCCGAGGCCGCGGACACCGCTCGGTGCAGGGACAGCAGCGGGGACCACGGGGCGACGCTGAATCGAAGGGCACCGGGTGAGCCGGCTAGAGGCAGCAGGTGGAGGCGGAAGGGACTGCTCCCCTGGCAGTGCTCGCTGACGGTGGCGACGGCGGTGTCGAGCTTGCCGACGGGAATTTCATCGACATACCCGAAGCGCCGCACGGTCAGGTGCAGATTTTCCGGCGGGATGAGGTCCAAGCCATCGTCGGGAAGGATCGCTTGGCAACGTTGGCTCAACTCGATAGCACGAGGCTCCTGGTCCAGCGTGACCATCCAGTGGTACGAGCGCCGATGGGGACGGTCCCAGTGGCACAGCATCTGCTCGACCTGCTCGAACGCAGCTTGGTCGTTCTGGGCGACGCTGGCGGGGTCGTCAGGGTCAGCTGGCGGCGCGGCGGGGAAGGTCGAGCTGTACGAGGTGCCCATGCGGTACACACCTACCGGTCTCCGATGAACAGCCGTCAACGGGTTCCGCCGGAGATCGCCTGGACCTGGGGACGACCGCGCCAGGTGCGGAGTTGGTCGGCGAACTCGATGACCCGAGGCTCGCTGGCCCAGCGTTGGGTGAGCCCGTGCAACGTGGTGGCACGCTGCCAGACTGATCGGATCGGGTGGTCAGCGCACACGCGCAACGCCTCCCGCCCCAGCGCAAGGGCCTGCTCCAGGTCCGCATCGTCCTGCCGGAGCACGGCCGTGGCGATGTCGAGCCGAACCAAAGCCCGACTCCAGTCGGAATCCGCCTGCTCCACGGCGGGATCGACGTCGCCGGTGTAATGCAACACGCGTGCGGTATCGCCCAGCGGGACGTAGGCGGTGGCCGCGTTCGCAGCCACCCGAGCGTAGCCGTACGGCTCGAAGGAAATACACGGCGTGAGCCCTGGGTCGATGTCATACCGATCGATCAACGCCAAGGCTTGTCCGACGGCCGCATCGGCACCCGCACGATCACCAAGTTGACCGAGAGCCCGAGCCTCGCCGTTGGCCAGGAGGCGAATGCTCTGGGGGCTGTTGGGCGCCAGTGCCCAACCCCGCGCTGCGTGACCGTGGGCGCGGGCGTAGTCGGCTTGGTAGTACGCGCCCAGTGAACGGGTGCCCCATACCCACACCTGCAGGTCAATGTCTTCGATCTCGGTAGCGAGGTGCAGGGCTTCCGCACAGTACGCGCTCGCGAGCCGGAACCGGCCAGTGTTAACGGCCATGTAGCCCAGCAGCCCGGAAAGTTGCGCCGCGGCCCGGTGCAGCCGGTAGCGGGTTCGCAGGAGCTGACGGCCGCCCAGCAGCTGGTGGACCCGCCTGCGCAAGCGGGCGGTGGGTGGTCCGAGTTCGGCGGGGCCGCGCTGCTCGTACTCGGCGACGGTGCGATGCACCTGGTCTTCCAGAAGCCGCACCTGGCCGTCACCGATGTTCGACTCCTGCAACTCGTGAAGATGCAGCAACACCTCGTCCGGGTCATCCCACGACAAAGCCGGCGAGACGGCTCGGTGCTCCGACAGTTGGCCGGGAGCTGACCCACGATCAGCGGCAGTCTCGCGCAGAAGCTCATCGAGCTGGGCGGGCGTCAGCCCGAGCACGGCCCGGATACGTGGACAGTGCTCAGGCAGGGGAGCAACCGCGCCGTTTTCCCAGCGCCAGACGGTGCTGCGCTCGACCCCGACCGCTTCCGCGAAGCGCTCTTGGGTGTAGCCCAGGCCGGCACGGCGTGCGGCCAATCCACGTTGCTGACGCGCCATGCCACCCCCGAGTGCGTTCCCAAGTATGTCCGGCGAAGACGTAACCATCTCGGGCTACGTCTCTGTCCGATCAGGTGATTGTAGTGGTCATGGCCACGGCATCGGTGCAGGTCAGCTCGGCGCGTGCAGCAGCGGTGCAGCATTCATGCAGCGAGTCTGCTCTGGTAGAGGGCTCCTCGGATCGGTTGACTGCAGCTCGGTTGCGGCGAGGCGGTCCCCCGACCGCTTGGAATCCCCCGACGCCTCGCCGCAACCTGCACCTCCTGCAATCGATTCGCGACGGTACCGCCACCTCATGGACCCCCACAGCCAAGACAATCCTGTCGACGACCCCGCCGGTGCGGAGGTCGATGAGTTGCTGATGGCTGTCACTCGCGACGGCTTTACCCTGCGGTACTGCAATGGGCCTCGTCAGCCAACGGTCATCGTCGGTACCTATGACTGGGGAGATTGGGTCGACCTCGTCGTGATCCGCGGCATCGACGACGTCGTGAGCGCACGAGTGCTCACCGCATCCGTCACAGACGTCTTCGCGCCCGAGTTGGCCGTGTGGGTCTACGTGGGTGAGGCGAAGCAGGCACTCCGGGCGCTGCTCGACCTTCCTCACCCCGACCACCCACAGGCGCCGACGACATCGGCGCCAGCGCCGCGGTCACTGCACGTTCCAGTCGCGCGGCAAAGCCCGGTAACCGTCCGCCCACCATCGGCTCTAGCAGCTCGTACCCGGCAAATGCGCCTCGGCGCCGCGCTGCTTGCCGACACCGCTGGTATCCAAAACAGGAACGGGATGATTCGATGAGCTACCGAATCGGCAAGAGCTTCACGTTCGACGCTGCCCACTGTCTTCCCAGTCTGCCGCCGGAGCACAAATGCTCCCGCCTCCACGGACACACCTACACGGTCGAGGTCGTGCTCTCGGCGGCGAAGTTAGCGTCTCCGGGATTCGTCACCGACTTCGGCGAGCTACGCCCGCTACGTAACTATCTGGACGCCACGCTGGATCACCGACACCTCAACAAAGTTATCGACGTCGAGCCAACCAGCGAGAACCTAGCCCGCCACATCGCCGAATGGTTTAGGGAACACGTAGAACCAACGATCCCCGCGAGCTTGGAGATGGTGCGGGTCCACGAGAGCCCGACCAGTTGGGCCGAGTACCAGGTGCCGCGATCATGACCACAGCAGCCGACCCAGTCGCGCGTCCATTGCTCGTGGCGGAGTACTTCGGCCCCACGCTCCAGGGCGAAGGCTCCTCAACCGGGAAGCTGGCGCTCTTCATCCGGCTCTCGCGATGCAATCTGTCGTGCCCTGGCTGCGACACGCCATACACGTGGGACTGGACTCGGTTCAATTCAAGGCACGAAAGCCGCAGGATCGCCACCAACGAGTTGCGTCTCTGGGTCATGAGCCAACCGGCCAAACTCGTCGTCATCACCGGCGGCGAGCCGATGCTTCAGCAGCAAGCGCTCGTTCCGCTCGTCCGATCACTCGTCGAGGACGGACGTCGCATCGAGATAGAGACCAACGGCACGGTAATTCCCGGCCCAGAACTCCTGGACTCGGTCACCCAATTCAACGTGTCACCCAAAACGGCAACATTCGCAGGCAAGAAAGTAGCGCAGAGCACCCGGATTAACCCTGGAGCGCTTCGAGTATTCACCGCTTCAGGAAAAGCGATTTTCAAATTCGTCGTTTCCCACAAAGAGGAACTGAGTGAAATAGCCCGATACGAAGAGGAATTCGACCTCACTCCACTGTGGGTCATGCCGGAAGGTACAACCCGCGAAACCGTTCTAGACCGTATGCCATGGTTGGCAGACGAAGCAGTTCGCAGGAACTGGAACCTCTCCACAAGACTGCACATCCTCCTTTGGGGGGATCAGCGCGGTCGTTGAGCCCATGTCCAACAGAAAACCGAGGAGGACCACGAGACTACGATGAGCCCACTTCGCCCTCGCTAAAGCGCGTTACCAGGGAGGATGACGCATGACTGCCATCGACGTCGTGAGCAACGGCGTAATCTGCTACGACCAACAGGTACTGCTGTGTCGCCACAGAGAGCAGGATTACTGGACCTTGCCAGGCGGCAACGTGGCACCCGGCGAGCCCATAGAGGACTCACTGCTGCGAACTCTCCGCGAATCACTCAGATTACCAGTTCACGATTACAGTTTCGTCGTCATCCTCGAATGCATGGAGCCGGAATCCAAACCTCCTCACCACGAAGTGCGATTCCTGTTCGACGTTAATCTCGCACACCCAGTACAAGACACAATCCAAGGTGACACCGAGTTGAAATGGTTTTGGTGGGGAAACATCGACAGCGTCGATATTCGACCACGGCCGATCGCTGAGCAACTTCGTGATCCACTCATGGAGAATCGTGTATGGGCACCGTGGATCGCGACCGCTAAAACCAGCGGGTAATAGGGTCGTTCCAGACCCCTCGCCCTACGGTTGGAGTAGAACCGCCAAGACCGTACCGAGCGCCAGAAACGGGCCGTGTCGAAGCACCGCAGACACTCGTCGGCCCGTCACTGCTCTCGCGACGAGGTAGGAAACCGCGTTCAGGAGCCAGATCAACAGCAGTACCCCTACGAACTGGACGAGCAGCCGTACACCCTCTGCTGGAAGGGAAGCACTCACAGCCCAAGACCAGCTCTGCCAGCCCAGCGCAGCACCCGCGATCACGGACAGTTTGAGGTCGCCTCCACCCATATGCCCCGGCAAGAACACGTACAACGCTGTGTAGAAGCCACCGAACACTGCAGCTCCCAACAGAAGTCCAACCAAGGGCTTCGTGTGTAGGTAGGCGAGCGTCGCGATGAGCGCTCCGGTGAGGGTGAGCAGGCAGGCCACGAGGAGAAGCCAGTTCGGCAGCCTGCCCGTGTGCAGGTCGAGTAGAGCTAGAGGCACTGCCGCGACCGTGAATCCAACGGGGATCAATAGCTCCGGGGTCGCACCGTGCCGCCACGTGAGCATCAGCAAGAGCACCCCAGTGAGAGCCAGTTGCGCCGCCGGTTGCCATCGCCGCGTCAGCGCTTCCCGATGCCAGACAGCGAAGGAGATCACGGCGCCGAGTAGGGTGCCGCCAGCCACGATCGCGAGGTCGGGGACATCTGGCGCATGAGTGAACACTCCGGGCACGGTAGCAACACGCACCGTTGCTAGAGGCTATTGCAGAGCGTAGTTACGCAATGGCCCGTTGGATGTATTGCAAGAGCCTTATGCATCTAATCGCTGGGCCAAACGAGTGAATTTCCGCCCTCAATGGCCATAGACCGTGATTTTTCCCCTTGGTCCGGTTGATGTGACCGAGGCAACCGGCTGTACACGTGGTGGGGTGCCTCGATCACGCACAGCGGAGGAAACCCACCGTACTGGGGGTCGTATGCGTAGTCAGTCCGTCTCGTCCGCGGCTCTGTCGGCTGGGGTAATCGTTTGCGCCGTCGCGGCGGTCGCCTGCAGCTCGCATACCCCTTCGGCTCCCGCCTCACCAGCGAGCCCGCCGCAGAGCGCGGGCGCAACGCCCCCGCCGTCGTCAGTTCCTTCACCGGCCGACGCGGCGAAGGAGCAAGCCACGACGGCGTACGTGGGCATGTGGCAGTCGATGGCTCGGGCCGGGGAGACCTCGAACTGGCAGGCCCCGGAGCTGGCTCAGTACGCCACAGCGAACGCGCTCACGACGATCACTCGCAGCATCTACACCGACCACTTCAACCACGTCGTCAGCCGCGGGACCCCAAAGAACTACCCACAGGTCACATCCGCAGAGCCGCAGAATGCGCCGGAGACGGTGATGATCTCGGACTGCGGTGACTCCAGCGGCACGTCGAAGGTCCGGGAGGGCACCAACGATCCGATCAACGACGCCCCGGGTGGGCGACGCGCCATCGTTGCCGAGGTCAAGAAGCAGGCCGACGGGACGTGGCGGGTGAACCAGTTCGCAGTCCAGGGGGTGGGCTCGTGCTAAGGCGTGCAGCGATCATCCTCGGCTCAGTGTCCACATTGGTCATTGGTGGTTCCGGCACGGCGCTGGCGGACATCTGGGGCGGCGTCGACTGCGGTCAGGTGAACTACCAAGGGTGCCAGCTTGGGGCGGGACAAGGCGGCCAGCCGAGACGCCCACCGGCCCGTCCGCAGCAGCCGGGTTCCGACAGTGATGGCTCAGCTCCTCCACGGCCGCAGGGGGATCAGATCCTGGGCGATCCGAACCTGGCGGATTGCCGGTACGTGCGCAGCGACTATCAGCCGCCGAGTCAGGGCACGACCACGATCGCATACCACCCGCCGAGCGATAGCGGGGCGATCACGGTGACACCGGCGGTGTACCGGGCTGCGCCGTCGGCGGCGCGGGTTCGGGTTGCCCAGCAACAGCAGCCGTCCTCGGGGCAACCAGGTGCGTGGTACATGTACCAGTGCTCGGGTCAGGGATTCGCCGATGCGCTGTACCGACCGCCGATCTGGATTCCCGATGGAGCGCAGCCTGCGCCGTCGCCGGAACAACTCGCTCAGCAGGCATACAACCAGCTACACCTTCCCTCGCCGCAGATCCACGCGTCCCCGGCGCAGACACAGCTGGTGAACCTGCCGACCTGGTTGTGGATGGAACGGGGCCAGTGGGAACCGCAGACCGCGACCGCTTCGGTACCTGGGGTCTCCGTGACGGCGACCGCGACCCCGCAGTCAGTGACATGGTCGATGGGAGATGGCTCCACGATCACCTGCCCTGGTGCAGGCAGTCCGTTCCCGTCAGGCGCTAACCCGAGAGCGGCTTCCCCGGACTGCGGCTACACCTACCGCGAGACCTCGCAAGGACAACCGAACAACACCTACCCGGTGAACGCCACCGTGCATTGGACGGTGACGTGGTCCGGAGCCGGACGAGGCGGCACCTTCCCGGACCTGACAACGACGTCGAACGCAACGTTCGCAGTGGCGGAATCGCAGGCGCTCAACAACGCGCCGAACTAGCGACAGTCCACTGTAGACACAGCAGAAAATTCGTCCACGGAACACCCTATTCCTGCGCGGAATGGGGTGGTGGGTACCTCATTGCCTGGAGGCGCCGGATGTCCACACCCACATCGACCCACGAACCTCAGCAGGGGCCGCCCACCGCTCCACGGTCCTGGGCGGGCCGCAAACCAGGAATGCCCTCCCGCGTCGCCGCAGGAACGGGGCGACGACGCCGGGTACCGTACCTGGTCCTGGGCGTGCTCCTGATCGTGGTCTGCGCCGCAGGAACAGTAGTCACGGTCCTGCAGGTCGGCCAACGCGAACCCATGCTGAGCCTGGCACGCCCGGTCACCGTCGGCCACGTACTGACCCCACAAGATCTGCGGCAGGTGCCGTTGTCCGCGGATTCAGGCACCGACGTGGTCCCTGCGAGCCAAGCATCCTCGGTGCTCGGGCAACCGGTGGCCTATTCCCTGCCCAGCGGCACACTGCTGCCTCGTTCAGCGCTGGGGCACCCGCAGGTCCCGCCGCCCGGACAAGGAACGGTGGCTGTGGCGGTGAAAGCCGGCCAAGTGCCGCCGGACATCGCGCCTGGCACCACGGTGTCCGTGATCGTCACGTCCGGCGCCGGGGCCAGTTCGAGCACTGGATCAACGCAGAGCACGCCCTCCAGCGGCCCGTGGTCGGCGGTGGTCACCAGCGTCGCCCCGCAGACCAACGACCAATCGACCGTCGTCTCCCTGCAACTGCCCACCGTCAACGCACGGCAGGTCGCGGCGATCCCGCCTGGCCAGCTGGCGTTGGTCGCCGTCCCGCCAGGAGGCCAGTGATGCTGATCGGAGTCTGCTCGGTGAAAGGGTCGCCCGGGGTCACGACGGCGGCGTTGGCGCTGGCCGCCTGCTGGCCGGTCGGCGACCCATTGGTGATCGAAGCCGACCCGGCGGGTGGAGATCTCACCGCACGCCACCGGCTGGCGGCCACCCCGGGTCTGGTGTCTCTGGCCGCAGCAGCGCGGCGACAATCCGGCCCGGATCTGCTGGCCGAACACAGCCAGCGACTGCCCGGGGGGCTACGGGTGGTTCCTGGCCCGGTGGCCGCAGAACAGGCCCGCGCCGCGTTGAGTGTGCTGACCACTCGCGGCGTGCGGGCCGTACGTGCGGCGGCCGGCCTGCCTGATGCGGCCGTGCTGGTCGACGTCGGTCGAGTGGACGCCTCGTCGCCGGCTCTCCCGCTGCTGCGCGGGGCGGACTCGGTCTTGGTCATGGCCCGTCCTCACGCCGACGAACTGTCCCACGTAGCGACGCTGCTGGGCGAGGTGCCGACCTGGACCCGAACCCCCGGTCTGGTGCTTATCGGCGACGGCTACGACCGCACCGAGGTCGAGCATGAGCTGCGTGTGCCGGTGATGGGCACGCTGCCCGACGACCGCCCAGGCGCAGCGGTCCTGTGTGGACAGGGGCGGGGCCGCACGCCGGACAGGTCACCGTTGGGCCGCGCCGCCGGCCGCGTCGCCCGCACCCTCGTCGCCCACATCGACACCCACAACAAACCGGAGAACCCGCACGCCACGGCGCCCGACTTCGCACCGCAGGCGTCGTCCCACGGGAATGGGGTGGTGCCCCGATGACGACCGACTACCACGAGAACCGCGCCGCTCAGGTGCGTCACCTACCGACCCCGCCCAAGCAGGCTGCAGGGGCTCAGCCTGGTTATGGAGATTTCCGCAGCGAGCACCCCGGTGCGGCAGCGCTGCGCACACGGCTACGCCACGCGGTTTCCGAAGGGCTGGCCGAGCGTATCCGTGAGGATGAACAGCACGGCCGACCACCATTGGACTACCAAGCCCGGCGCGGTCTTGCAGAGAAGCTGGCCGCCGATGCCGCCGATGCCTATGCCACGGATGAGTTGGCCCATCCGACCGGCGCCGGCCTGGTGCCCGACGAGCTTGAGCGGCAGATCACCGCGTCGGTGCTCGACGAGATCTTTGGCATGGGCGGCCTGCAGCCGTTGTTGGCCAACGAAGACATCGAAAACATCAACGTCAACGGTTGCGACCGGGTGTTCGTGCGCTATGCCAACGGCGAGCGCGCCCAGATGCCGCCGGTGGCCGCCTCCGACGACGAACTGATCGACCTCGTGCGCTCCCTGGCCACCCGCGCAGGCGTGGAGGAACGGCGGTTCGACCGCGGCTCACCTGGGGTCAGCGTTGAGCTGCCGGACGGGTCCCGGATGTTTGCCGTGATGGCAGTGACCGGCCGGCCCTCGGTGTCGATCCGCCGACACCGATTCCAGCGCGTCACACTCGCCCGGCTCCGACAGCTCGGCACGATCGACGCCGGGCTCGAATCACTGCTATCGGCGCTGGTGCGAGCGCGATTCAACATCCTGATCGTCGGCGGCACCGCGATCGGCAAGACGACCATGCTGCGCGCACTGGCCTCGGCCATCCCGCCCCAGGAACGGCTGGTCACCATCGAGGACAACTTCGAGCTGGGCCTGGACCGCGACCCGCAACACCCGGACACCGTCGCCTTGCAGGCACGAGAACCCAACGTGGAAGGGGAAGGAGCGATCTCCCAGGCCGACCTGGTCCGCTGGGCACTGCGCATGAGCCCGGACCGGGTCATCGTCGGCGAGGTCCGCGGCGCCGAGCTGATCCCCATGGCCAACGCCATGACCCAAGGCAACGACGGATCGATGGCCACCGTGCACGCCTCCGACTCGCGCGGCGCGTTCACCAAGCTGGCGACCTACGCCGCCCAAAGTCCCGAAAGGCTGGGGCTGGAGGCGACCAACCTGCTGATCGCCAGCGCGGTGCATTTCGTCGTGCACCTGGCCGAGGCTCGCGACGACAAAACCCGCGTCGTGTCCTCGATTCGTGAGGTCGTGGGCGCTGACGACAAGCAGATCGTGTCCAACGAGGTCTATCGCCCCGGCCCAGGCGGGCGCGCGGTGCCTGGTGTGCCGCTGCGCACCGAGACCGTCGAGCGCCTGGCCGAGGCCGGCTTCGACCCGGACGTGCTGGAACGCACCGAGGGGTGGTGGCATCCATGACTGGCACCAGCGCCCTGGCCGGCGTGCTCGGCGTCGGCTTCGCTCTCGGCGTGCTCCTAGTCATCCTCGGGGTGCGCGGTCAGGACCCCGAGCAAGCCAGGATGCCCAGCCGGTGGGCGCAGCGGTTCGAACGGCTACGTCACGCCACGTCGACGCGTTGGATCGCGCTGAGCGTGGCTACGGGCGTGCTGGTGGGTACGGTCACCGGCTGGGTCGTCGGCGGCATCCTGACCGCGCTCGCCATCGGAGTACTGCCCCGCGTGCTGGGCCGGGACACCGACCAGGCCCGCCGGGTCGCGCGGATCGAGGCAGTCGCGGCCTGGACCGAGATGCTGCGGGACACGCTGTCGGCCGCGGCCGGGCTGGAACAGGCGATCCAGGCCACCGTTGACACCGCGCCCGTGGCAATCCGCGACGACATCGGCGAACTGTCGGTGCGTATCGAGCGGGGCGACAAGCTCGCCGACGCGCTGGAAGGGCTGGCCGACGACCTCAACGACCCGACAGCGGACCTGGTCATCAGCGCCTTGGTGCTGGCCTCTCAGCACCAGGCTCGGCAGTTGGCCGACCTGCTGGGCGAGCTGGCGACCGAGGCACGCGAGCAGGTCTCGATGCGGCTGCGCGTGGAGTCCGGTCGGGCACGCACCCGCACGAGCGTCCGGGTCATCGTCACCACGACGCTGATCTTCGCCGCCGGCTTGGTGCTCCTGAACCGCGGCTACCTGGCCCCCTACGACGGGGCGTTCGGTCAAATCATGTTGCTGCTGGTCGGCGCGCTGTTCGGAATCGCGTTTTGGTGGTTGGCCCGCATCGCGCGCATGGGCGAGCCCGAGAGGTTCTTGACCCATCTGGCTGGCGCCGCTCCGACCGCTGGTCAGGGGGTGCGGTCGTGATCACCACGAGCCTCCTACTCGGGGCTGGTACCGGGCTCGGGCTCTGGGCGTTGCTGGTGTGGCTGCTGCCGCCGCGCCCGTCGCTGGCCAGCGCGCTCGCGGCCACCCGCAGCGCCCCGGCGGCACGACCCACGATCACCGCTGTGGACTCCGGCGGTTGGGCGGCGAAATGGGGCCGCCCAGCGGTGCGCCCGCTGGCCGCGCTGGGGCTTCCCACTGCCCGCCAGCAGCGCGACCTGTTGGTGCTCGGACGCTCGTCGGAGACCCTGCTCGCGGAGAAGGCCGTGCTCGCCGTGGCCGGGCTGTTGCTGCCGAGCCTGGTGCAGGCACTGCTGTGGGCCGCTGGCGTGTCTTTTCCGTGGCAGGTGCCGTTCGTGCTCGGCCTCGGCTGTGCCGTCGGCGGCTTCCTCCTGCCGGACTTGGATGTGCGTCAGCAGGCCGTCCGTAAGCGGGCCAGTTTCCGGCACGCTCTGGGCGCGTACCTGAATCTGGTGCGGGTGTCGCTGGCTGGCGGGGCTGGCGTCGACGGGGCACTCACTGACGCGGCCAATATCGGCCAGGGCTGGGCCTTCGCGCGCATCCGCCGTGCCCTCACGACTGCGCGGCTTACTCGCACCACCCCGTGGGACACGCTGCGTCAGCTGGGCGAGGAACTTGATATCCGCGAGCTGGTCGAGCTGTCCTCCTCGGTCTCGCTGGCCGGGACCGAAGGCGCCAAGGTCCGCGCGTCGTTGGCGGCCAAAGCCTCGGCGATGCGCACTCACGAGCTGACCGAGGCCGAAGGCGAGGCCCAGGCCGCCACCGAGCGGATGTCACTGCCGGTCATCTGCCTGTTCGCGGGCTTCCTGGTGTTCATCGCCTACCCAGCGCTGTCGACAGTGCTCGGCAGTTTGTGACCGGCAAGGAGGAGACCATCGCATGTTGAGCTACCTGACCGTCATCGTCGTCACCGTCCGCGCCCGCATTGCAGAGATCCGGGCGGACGAGCGCGGCTATTCCACCGAGACCGTCCTAGTGACCGCACTGCTGGTCGCCGCGGCGCTGGCCGTGATCGCGATCATCGTCGCCGCCGTCACCCGCAAGGCAAACGAGATCGGGGGCACCATGTGATTGCTGCCCGAAGTGGGTCCCGGCGAGCCCGTGATCGGCTGCGCCGGCTCCGCCGCGATGAACAGGGCTCCGTCACCGCAGAACTGGTGCTTGCGGTGCCAGCCCTGCTGTTGCTCCTGCTCGTCATTGCGCAGTTCGCCGTCTGGGCGCACGCCCAGCACATCGCGCAAGCCGCAGCGTCGCAAGCACTCTCGGCCGCACGGGTCCAAGGCGGCAGCAACGCGGGCGGACACACGCAGGCCGACAGTGTCCTAACCCAGCTCGGGAATGGGCCACTGCGCAACCCACAGGCCGCGGTCGTCCGTGGCCCCGAGCAATCCACTGTGGACATATCCGGTGAAGCGGCGACTGTCGTCCCCTTCCTCCATCTCCCGGTCCGAGCCCGAGCGGCGGGACCGACCGAGCGCTTCGTGACCCCGGAGGTAGGCGGATGATCGCCCTGCTGCGGCGATTGCGCCGTGACGAACAGGGCTCGGTGGCCACCGAGCTGACCCTGTTGGCTCCGCTGCTGATCATCCTGCTGCTGTTCGTGGTCTTCTGCGGACGCCTGGCCGACTCGCGGTTGCGCGTCGACGACGCCGCCCACCAAGCCGTCCGCGCGGCGACACTGGCCCGGAGCAGCACTCAGGCCAACGCCGACGCTCGCAGCACCGCCGAAGCCGCGCTCGCTCAAGCCGGCGTCAGCTGCCGCAGCCTGACCGTCACCGCCCAACTCGGCCGCCTGCAACCGGGGAGCACCGTCATGGTCACGGTGACCTGCGACATCGGCCTGTCGGACTTGACGCTGCTGGGGGTTCCCGGCGCCACGACGGCCGAGTCCACAGCTTCCTCGGTCGTGGATCAGTGGCGCGGCACCCAGACGGGAGGTGCGGGGGCATGAGGCGCCGCTGGCGTGGGTTGACCGCCGACGAACAGGGGCGAGTCACCGCGTTCGTCGTGATCATCGCGACCGCGTGCCTGCTATTCGCGGGTTTGGTGCTCGACGGCGGGCTTGCACTGGCCGCGAAGACGCGAGCCATTGGCCAGGCGCAGGAAGCCGCCCGCGCGGGTGCGCAGGAACTCGACCTGACCGCGTACCGCAGCGGCGGCCCAGCCCGGCTGAATCCCTCAGCCGCGCAGGCCACCGCCGAACGCTACCTGGCCTCCGTCGGCGTCACCGGCACAGTCAGCACCACCGGGGACCTGGTGCGCGTGCACGTCGACGGCCATCAACGCACCCAGCTGCTCAACGCAGTGGGCATCACCGACATCACCGTCTCCGGAGACGGGCAAGCCCACCCAGACCAAGGAGCGCTCGGAGGCAGCGGATGACCCTTCTCGCGCGCACGGCGGCCCGCATCCTGCGCCTGCTTGCCGCCCTAGCAGCCATCGTCGCACTCGCCGCCCTGCTGATCGGGGTGCCGTGGGGACTGATCACCTTCATCGGGTGGCCCCTGCCGGATCACATCCCCACAGGTGATGAGATCGAGGCCACACTGCTCAACCCGTTGTCGGTCACCCTGCTGCTAAACATCCTCGCGTGCATTGCGTGGCCGACCTGGCTCGTCTTTGCCTTCGACGTGGCCCGCTGCGTGCCCGACGCCGTACGCGGCGTGCGGCCCCCGGCGATCGGCCCCATGCACGCTGTGGCCGGCGTCTTGGTCGCCGCTGCGGTTCTCGGCCTGCTTCACCCACGCGTCCCAGCGGCTACGGGAGATCCGTTGCACCCGGTGCGCCCCGTCTCCATCGCCGTGAGCACACAGCTTGATGCAGGACCGACCGAACGCCTTGGCGGACCGGCTCCCACAACCCAGCAGTCCACGGCGTCCGAGCAGGGCACCGTGGTCGTGCAGCCTCCGCAGGGCGGAATCTACGAGAGCTTGTATCGCATCGCCCAACGCGAACTGGGCGACGGCAACCGCTGGCCAGAACTGTTCCACCTCAACGAAGGGCGTCTTCAACCCGATGGGCGCGCCCTCACCGATCCGCACCTGATCCGGCCCGGCTGGGTGCTGCAACTGCCGGGCGACGCTATTCCCCGGCCAACGGCGCCCCCACCGGCACCGGCTACACCGCAACCTCCCGCACGTGCCGAGCCTCCCGCACCTGTTCCTGCCCCGCACCATCAAGCACCCGAAGCGGCACCGGAGCGACACCAGCCATCGGCACCGGTGACCACGACCTCGGGCACCGCGATCTCATTGTGGAGCGGCGGCCTGGTCGCCGCAGCCCTGGCCAGCGCGGTCACACTCGCCATGGTCACCCGCCGCCGACGGCGGATGCGGACCTACACGCCCGGCAGCGGCGACCGCACGCCACCACCTGCACCAGCGCCGGCCGTGCACGCACTCCGGCTGGCCTACGACGAGGCGCGCCTCGACGAGGCCGACCGGGGTGGCGACGACGGCGCCGATCCGGTCACCATCGACGACGCCCCGCAGGCTCCCAGCACGTTCGATGCCGAGGAAGCAGGCAGCACGACCGTGGAGATCGGCGTGCGCGATGAGCGCGCCCGCGCCCTCGACCTCGCCGCCGTGCACGGACTGGGCCTGACCGGAGCGGGCGCTCAAGCCACCGCCCGTTCCCTGCTCGTGCACTTGCTGGCCACCACCCGCGCCACTGTCGTCATCCCTGCCGACGATGCACAGGCGCTGATGGGAGCCGACCTGCCCGACTCTCCACGGCTGCGCATAACCGACGATCTCGACACCGCGGTCACCGAACTCGCCGCGCGAGCCGCGCCGGTTGACACCGCATCCGAGGACACGAGCCTGCACACGGTCCTGGTCGCCCGAGCCGACCGCCCGCACGCCGAGCTGCAATCCGTTCTCGACACCGGCTCCGCCACCGGCACGGCCGGCATCCTGCTCGGCCACTGGCCTGCCGGGGCCACCGTGCGTGTCCGCGCCGACGGCATCGTGGCCGCCGCCAGCCCAACCATCCAGGACCTGCGCGACAGCCGCCTGTTCAGCCTCGGCGCCACCGACACCCGTGATCTGCTCACGCTGCTCGCCGATACCGAGCCTGGCTCGCACATGGCAGCGGAGGACACCCCAGCCGAACCCGACCACGACGACCCCGAACTCATCGAGGAACCAGTGCCGGCTGCCGACGCCCCACCAGGAGCGAACGCTGACCCGGTCGACGAACACGGCGGCAACGGCCAAGGCAGCCAACCCGGCACCGAACCTGAGAACGGCCTCGACGACGAGACAGCCGCACCCAAGCACGACATTCCCTACAACGCCGAAGACCCAGCAGAGCAGGGCACGAATGCCGCGGTTTCGCCACCACGCTCGTTGGTTACGGCCACCGACGAACCGCCCGACATAGCCGACTCGTCCGAGGTTCCCGAGCTGATCGGCGTAGCCAAGCAGTCGGACGAACCTCCCGAATGTCCGTTGACGCTCTCGATCTTCGGCTCAGTCACCATGACCTGGCATAGCCCCAGCGGGGAGGACCACGACCTCACCTCGATGCTCGCACCCAAGCACAAGGCGCTACTGGTCTTCCTCGCATTGCACCCCACCGGGACGACCCGAGAGGCCGTGCGGGAAGCGCTCTGGCCCGAGGCCAGGGGACGCCGACCCTTCAACGCCTTCTACGCGTCCTTGTCCCAGATCCGCAAAGTGCTGTCCCAGGCCACCAACGGACAGGTGGTCGATCTAATCGACCAGCACGATGAGCAAGTTGCGCTCACTCCAGACCTCGTGGAGGTGGACTACTGGCGCCTGCACCAGGCCGAGCACGAGCGCCACATCGCAGCCACCGACGAGCAACGGATGCTCGCCTGGTCACGCATCGCTGCCACCTACCGTGGGGAGGTCGCCGACGGCATGTCCGCGCTCTGGCTCGACGGGCCGCGAGAAGCCGCCCACCGCGCCGTAGTCGACGCCCTGGCAGGCATGGCTGCCCACTACCGCGGACACGACCCGCAGCGGCAACTCCAACTGCTCGAACACGCCAGGCTGTTGAACCCGGAGAACGAAGACATCTACCGCGACATCATGCGGGTACAAGCCCAACTCGGACTCACCGATGCCATTAGCCGCACAGTCCAACTGCTCACCACCACGCTCGCCGAGATCGGCGTGCGCCCTGACCCGAACACACTGACCCTCGCCCGAGCCCTGCAGGCCCGTCAGCACCGCGTTGCCAGCTAACCCAGAGTCGGCATAGCTGATCACACCGTTCATGGGTCGTCGGTATCGCGACGATCGCCGTCCGGCAGGAACCTGCGCTCGCGAATCCGCTCGATCAGGTCTTGGTGGTCGTCGATCCACTCCGCAGCCGGCCTCGCTCGCTGGTCCAGGAATTCTCGAAGCAGCGGTGAGATTTGGTAATAAACCGCCCGAGGCGCCGAGGAATTGTCCTCGCGCCGCAACACCAGCTCATCTCGTTGCATGGCATCCAAGGTTCGGGCCAGGCTCTGTTTCGTTAGTGGGCGGGTCCGCGTCGACCACCGGTGCTGCGTATCGCTCTCTCTGATCTCCTTCAACAAATCAAGAAATCGCTTCTCGCCATCCCAGAGAGCGACTACGATCTCCGGAACCCATTCCCCCTGCTGCCAATTCACGGCATCGAACCATTTGAGCACCTCGTCTGGGCCACTCCCCATGCCCTGGTTTCCTTTCCCCGTAGGTCCCCGGTATCCTCGTGAGGCGCGAGGCAGTTTTCCATACCGCCAACGCCAATCGTGGTGTCAGCGGCACCCCCTTCTGCCCTCCATAGTCACCTCGACGTAAGCCGATGATCGTTCGGCCACACGGTCTCGCACCAACCCAGTGACCAAGTCCACCTGATCAGAGCAGCACAGATCACATAATGTAACTCTCCGTAGTCAACTGTAGGGTCTCACCGCGTGTGACATGTCGATCTTGTGCAACCTGCTTGGTTCCTGGCTGTCTCGCTGGGGTCTGTCAAACGAGCGGTGTAACTCGGGTTGAAGGGGAACTACTTGCGTCCGGCGGCCAGACGGCCGTCGAAGGCGATCTCGAACGCGTTCAGCGCGGGTTTCCACCGCATCGTCCAGCGTTTC
>NZ_JAAXLS010000015.1 GCF_012328925.1 Amycolatopsis acididurans | reverse complement strand
TCCCGACCAACCGGCAGGGGCACGATCTTTGCTCAGGACTCGAAGTCCAGGAGCTCACAGTGCTCACCTACCGGCCAGCTACACCAGGAGTGTGCCGGATGGCTCACTCCCAGAACTGATTAGGAGCTGACCAGACGTGACCGGAGAGCACCTCCACGCCCAGGCGCGCCGCGTCGTCACCGGCGTCAACGCCGAGGGGCGGTCGTACGTCGAGAGCGACGAACTCACCCCTTACCGGCTTCCGAACCCAGGTAACACCAAATGCGACGTCTGGCGGGTGCATGGCATCCCGGTGAAGCTCACCGACGGCGACGGCATGACCGATGGCAGAGTCGTCACCGAACCCCCGTTCGGTGGCCTGATATACCGCGTCGTCACCTTTCCCCCGGACTCGGAATGGGACCGTTCCCTTGGCTACGCGGACGCGTCCGGGCGGCTGTCCACCGGCAACCCCGGCTTCGACGACGAGGGCATCCCCGGCCTGCATGTCACCGACACCCTCGACTTTCTCACCGTGATCTCCGGTGAGCTGTGGTGCGAGTTGCAGGAGGGCGAGGTGCACCTGCGCCCCGGCGACACGATCGTCCAGCGCGGGACCAAGCACTCATGGAGCAACCGCACCGACAAGACGACGACCATCGTCTCGGTGATGATGACGGGGCGGCGCTGATGAACGACGGGCAAACGGACATGTTCGAACGCGGCAAGCGCATCCGCGGCGAGGTCGTGGGCAGGGAAGTCGTCGAGAAGTCCCTCGAGGCCGCGGATGAGTTCACCCGCCCGATTCAGGAGCTGGTCACCGAGTACTGCTGGGGCGCGCTGTGGGGCAGAACCGAGCTGGACCGGCGCAGCCGCAGCATTCTCAACATCGGCATGCTCGCCGTACTGAACAAACCGGACGAGCTGGCCGGGCATATCCGCGGCGCGATCGCCAACGGCCTCACCAAGGTCGAGATCCGCGAATGCCTTCTGCAGGTAGCCGTGTACGCGGGGATGCCGGCAGGCCTGTCCGCCACCAAGATCGCGCAAACGGTACTCGCCGAGTTCGACGGCTGACGCCAAACCCCACCGCTCGAGAAAGGAGCACACGTGACCGTCGGATTCGTCGGCCTTGGCCGGATGGGGCGCGGGATGGCGGCCAGACTCGCCGCGGGCCGGGAAGACCTGGTCGTGTACGACTTGGTCCCAGATGCCACCGAGCCATTGCGTCAGCGCGGAGCGCGGGTAGCCGCGAACATCGGCGACCTGACCCGGCGCAGCGAGGTCCTGTTCACCTCGCTCCCCGGCCCGCCGGAGGTCGAGGCCTGCGTCTTCGGCGAGGACGGCGTGCTGGCCAACCTGCGGCCCGGCCAGGTCCTGTTCGACCTGTCCACCAGCTCGATCGCCCTCACCCGCCGCATCGACGCCGCGTTCGCCGAACGCGGGGCGACCGTGCTGGACGCGCCGGTCAGCGGCGGGCCCGCAGGGGCCGCGTCCGGCGATCTCGTCGTCTGGGCCGGCGGGTCGCGGGAAGTCTTCGACGCGCACCGGGAAACCCTGGAGCTATTCTCCACGCCGCACTACGTCGGCGGCCTGACCACCGGCACCGTCACCAAGCTCGCCCACAACATGACCGGCTACCTGTTCCTGCTGTCACTGGCCGAAACGTTCTCGTTGGGCGTGAAGGCCGGAGCTGATCCACTCGAGCTGTGGAAGGCACTGCGGCTCGGGGTGGTCGGCAAGCAGCCCGCGATCAACATGCTGGTCAAGCAGTTCCTCCCCGGCGAGTACGAAACACCCGCGTTCCTGATGAAGTTGGCACACAAGGACGTCTCACTCGCCACCCAGCTCGGCCGCGAGCTCGGCGTGCCCATGCGGCTGTCGAACCTGACGCTGGAAGAGATGACCGAAGCGCTGGCTCGCGGGTTCGGCGACCAGGACTCACGGTCCTACCTCAAGCTCCAGCTGGAGCGGGCCGGCGTCGAGATCGCGGTCGACCCCGACGAACTCGCGCGTGCCATCAGTGAGAAGCCGTGAGGCAGTAAGGACCGGGTTCGGCTCAACCGGGCGAACGAAGCGAATTCCATTGTGGACCGTGCTGCGCACCGGGCACCCTTGATGGCACCAGAATTGACATTCAACACAATATATGATGCCGTAAGTGTGGCTCCGTTCACTTCGGGAGTCTGCCGCACCGAGTCACCCTGCGGAGGAAGTCGGAACATGGGAAAGATGGATGGCAAGGTCGCCCTCATCACCGGTGGCGCCCGCGGGCAGGGAAGGGCGCACGCGCTCCGGCTGGCGGCAGAGGGCGCGGACATCATCGTCACGGATATCTGCGAGCAGATCGAAGGCGTGCACTACGCGTTGGGCACCGAAGCGGAGCTCGCGGAAACCGTGGCCCTCGTCGAGAAGCTCGGCCGGCGCTGCCTTGGCTATCGTGCAGACGCCAGGGACGCCGACCGTATGCGCGAGGTCGCCGATCAGGCGATCGGTGAGCTGGGACGCCTCGATACCGTGGTGATCAACCACGGAATCGGCCTCCCGCACGGAATCGATGAACGGGGCCTCAAGGTCTGGGATACGGTCATCGAGACCAACCTGTCCGCCGTGTGGCGAACGGCTGTGGTCACTGTTCCCCATCTGCGCGAGAGCGGGGGCGGCTCCATCATCGCGACCGGTTCGGCAGCGTCTCTCGTTCCGATCTTCGGCAACGAGGCCTATACCGTCGCCAAGCACGGCCTCATCGGACTCGTCAAGTGCCTCGCGGCGGACCTGGCAAGGGACTGGATCCGGGTGAACGCCGTCTGCCCGACGAACGTGGACACTCCCCTGTTCGTCAACGAGTACAACATCGGGCGGTTCCTTCCCGGGCAGCCGGACGCGACCGTCGAGGATCTGCGGCAGATGGCGGAGACCCTGAACCTGCTGCCCGTCCCGTGGATCGAGCCGGAAGCCGTTTCCCACGCGGTGCTCTACCTCGCGTCCGACGACGCGAAGTACGTCACCGGCGTCGCGCTGCCTGTCGACGCCGGAATGACGATCCAGCCACCCGGGATCACGCCGCTCATCGGCGGTCGCATGGCGGAGCTCCGGCAGCGTCCTTGAACGTCTGACAGCGATCTTGGGAGCGGTTCCCATGGAACAACCCTGGCAAGTGGGGTTGGAGTCGGTCTTTTTCGTGTTGACGCACATCCATTCCGGATACGAGGAGGAATGGAACGACTGGTACGAGAACGATCATTTCTACGCGGGTGGCGTGCTGTCACCGGGCGTGCTGAGTGGCGCGCGGTGGCACGCGCCGCGACAACTGCGGCAGGCTCGTTTCGCCACCAGTGAATGGCCGTTCCCGCACAGGGGCGGTGGTGCGCTCGCGACCTATTTTCTGACCGTGCCGGATGGCTCGGCCAGGTTTCGCGAGTGGATCGCTCCGCAGGTGCCAGTGCTTCGTGACGCCGGGCGGATGTTCGAGAACCGTGATTTGATCAACTGCGACTTCTACGCGTACGCCGAATGCCTACGAGGTCCGGGAGCGTCCTCGGTCGCACCACATGTCCTGCAGCTCCGTCCATACCGGACGATGTTCGTCACGTTCGCGAGTGGACACCGGGAAACACCGGCGAAGACCACGGATCTGCCACGAGAGTCGGTCACCCTGGTGCTGCCGTGTCAGAACGAGCCCCTTGGCCACGCCACTCAGCCGGATCTCTCGTCGTTCGCACCGCTGACGTTGCTCCTGACCTACACCGACGATGTGCCACCAGCCGGCGAAACAGCTACCGCGGAACTGGCGTCGTCGATCGCGGGCGCGGTGGGAACGCATCCGCTTTGGGCCGGCGCGTTCCTGCCGATCATCCCGGGTGACGACGGCTTCCTGCGCGATTTCACCTGACGCCCGACGCGGAGAAGGGACATGAACATGGCAGATGCCGACGCCCAGCACACGGTGGGGTATGTGTCGGCACGCGGCACGGTCGATCCCGGCCACGGGACGAAGCTCCCGGTCCACAACCCGGCGACGGGTGAGCTGACTGCCACGGCACACGAGGTCAGCCCGCAGGAGCTGGATGATGTCGTCGAGCAGGCGCACTCCGTTTTCACCTCGACATGGCGAGGCGTGGACCCGAGTGAGCGTGGCCGGCTGGTGGCGGCTTGGGCCGATGCCATCGACAGCAACCGTGACGCGCTCGCCGACCTCGAGGTCTCCGACGTCGGACATCTGCGCCGCGAAACGATGGGCGACATCCAGACCTGCGTGCGGGTGTTGCGCTACTACGCGGGAATGGCGGACAAGCTCGAGGGCCGGTCCTTCGCCCAGGTCCCGGAACGGCTCGCGTACGGGGCCGACGAGCCATACGGTGTCGTCGCCGGCATCAATCCGTACAACGGGAACGCGGTCTTCATCGCCTTCAAGGCGGGCCCCGCGATCGTCGCCGGGAACTGCATCGTGCTCAAGGCACCCGAGGTGGCACCGCTGCTGCACTTCCGGCTGGCCGAACTGGCCCTGGAATCCGGTATCCCGCCCGGCGTCGTCAACGTGGTTACCGGACGGGGCGATGTCGTCGGACCGCTGCTGACGACGCATCCCGGTATCGGCATGGTTGCCTTCACCGGTGGACCGGGGGCGGGACGCGAGGTCATCGCGCAGTCCGCGCGGAACATCGTGCCGGTCGCGCTCGAATTGGGTGGAAAGAGCCCGGCGATCCTGCTGCCCGACGCGGACCTCGACACGGCGATCCCGTCGGTGCTGCACTCGAACTTCGTCAAGAGCGGGCAGAGTTGTGTCGCGGGGTCACGCATCCTCGTCCACGAATCGATGTACCAGCAGGTTTGTGCGGCCCTCGCCGCTACCGCCGGACGTATCCGGGTCGGGCTGCCCACCGACCCCGCGTCGCACATGGGCACACTCATCAGCCGCGCGCAGCGCGAGCATGTCGACGGTCTTGTGAAGCGCGCCGTGGCGGCGGGTGCTCGGTGCCTGTCCGGCGGGGCCCCGCTCGACCGGGCAGAACTCGCGGGCGGGTCGTTCTACCAGCCGACGGTGCTCGCCGATGTCGCTGACGACAACCCGGCCGCCGTCACCGAAGCGTTCGGGCCAATGGCGAGCGTGCTCTCCTACCGCGACGTCGACGAGGCCCTCGCGCGGGCCAATGCGACGCAGTACGGGCTGAGCGCACAGATCTGGGGCAACGACGCCAGCGTGATCCAGTACCTTGCCCGCAACCTCGTGGCGGGTTCGATCTGGATCAACACGTATCGCGCGTTTCATCCCACCGTCCCCTTTGGAGGCATGAAGGAGAGCGGTTTCGGCCGGGAGAACGGATTCGCGGCCATCCAGCTGTATACCCGGCACAAATCGGTGGTGTGGGACCTGTCCACCGATCGCGTATTGCCTTATTCCTGAAGGGACCGAATCCGCTACTTGGCAAGGAGGCCAAGGTGAAGGACATGATCGGCGTCGATGTCGGTGGGACGTTCACCGACATCGTTCGCGTACGGGATGGCGAGATCGAGACGATCAAGGTGCCGACCAATGTCAAGGACACCTACAAGGGCGTGCTCGCCGGGGCGTCGGAGGCGAGCGCGGGCTCGGCTCATGTGTTCAACCACGCCAGCACGCATGGCTTGAACGCGCTCATCACCCGCAGGCTCCCCAAGATCGCGTTTCTGACGACGTTCGGGCACCGCGATATGCTCGACATGGCCAGGGCGTTGCGACCCCCGGAAGCCGTCACCAATCCGCACTGGCGGCGGAGTTTCAGCGACGTCAGCCGCCCGATCGTTCCCCGCTACTTGCGCCGCGGCATCAAGGAACGACTGTCGGCAGCGGGAAAGGTCGTCGTCCCGCTCGACGAGCAACAGGCGCGCCACGAACTCGAGGTCCTACGACGGTGCCGGGTCGAGGGCGTCGCGATCTGCCTGTTGAACGCCTACGTCGACGGCGCCCACGAAGAGCGGCTCCGTGCGCTGGTCCGCGAGATCCTCGGCGACGTGCCGTGCTCGATCTCGAGCGAGGTGTCCCCACTCGCATTGGAGTACGCGCGCGCCTCGACCACCACTGTCGACGTCATCTGCAAGATCATTTACGGCAACTACTCGGACCGGCTGCGCAAGGGCCTGGCCGAACTGGGTTTCCGCGGCGACCTCAACTTCGCCGACTGCGCCGCGATGCTCGCTCCGGTCGACGTCGCCATGAGCCAGCCTTCGCGGATCCTGTTCTCGGGGCCTGCCGCGGGCACCATGGCGTGCGCGCATCTCGGGCGGACGATCTCACAACCGAACCTGCTCTGCGCCGACGTGGGTGGGACCTCCTGCGACATCAGCGTGGTCACCGGCGGAGAGCCCGTGGTCAACACATCGTTCGAGCTCGAGCACGACCTGATCATCAGCGCACTCTCCAACGAGGTCGTCAGCGTCGGCGCCGGTGGCGGCAGCATCGTGCGGATCGGCCCCGCCGGTGAGTTGCGAGTCGGCCCGGAAAGCGCGGGCGCGGACCCCGGCCCCGCCTGCTATGGCCGCGGTGGCACCGAACCAACCACCACCGATGCGTTCCTGCTCATGGGCATCCTGGACGGCGAACGGTTCGCCGCGGGACGCTCCCGGCTGGACCCGGAGCTTTCGAAGGCTGCCTTCGAAAACCTCGACTCGCGGTTCCAGTTCGCCGACCGTGTGCGTTTCGCGCACCAGATGGCGCTCAACAACGTCGCCGAGGGCATCACCGACGTCGTGGTCAAAAACGGCATCGACGCCCGCGAGTACTCAATGGTGGCGTTCGGGGCCGCTGGGCCGATGATGCTCCCCGCGATCCTGGACCACTTGCCGCTCAAGAGCGTCATCGTGCCGCCCTACCCTGGGCTGTTCTCGGCGCTCGGCCTGGTAAGCGCCGATCAGGTGCACGCCGACAAGCGCAGCGCCTACCGGCTGCTCGAAGCCACCGCGGCCGAGGAGATCGACGCGATCTACGGCCGGATGGAAGCGTCCATGCGCGCGGCCCTCGGCTCCGACGCCGAGCGGGCGCAGTTCGTTCGGAGCTTCGACGGGCAGCTCGTCGGCCAGGTATGGGACACCCCGCTCGTGCCCGTGCCGGCGGGAACGATCACCCCCGATGCCGTCGGGCAGATGATCACGAACTTCCACGATGCCTATGAGCAGCGGTCGGGAAACCGATTCTCCGCGACGCCTGTGCAAGGAGTGACCTATCGGCTCCACGCCGTCATCCCAACCGACAAAGTGGCCTACCCGGCACCGGCTCGCCGCACCAGCCGCGATCAGCCGCGACCGCGCGACATCATCACACTCCGCTACCTCGAGGGAGACGAGATCGAGGCCGGCGAGTACCAGCGTGCCGAGCTCCTGTGCGAGGACGTGGTGACCGGTCCCGCCGTCATTCGCGAGCCACTGTCCACAACCTTTGTCGGGCTGGGACAGGTCGCGACGATAGGGACCGCGGGCGAGATCGTGATCACCCGGGTGACGGACTGAGCGAGGAGACGAAAAGTGGGCACACCGACAATTCCGCGGCCACTCCTGCGCGACCTGAGCGAGGCCGGGTTCGCGGAGCGCTACCACACCGACCCCTTCACCGCCACGGTGCTGGCGAACCGGCTGCGTTTCGCCGCCCAGCACGTCGCCACCGGGCTACTGCATCGCGCGTTCTCACCCATCATCGCGCTGGCGATGGACTACATCTGCGCTGTCTGCGGACCGCCGGAGCAGGACTACCGGATGGTCAGCGCCACCAACGGTCTCACGGTGTTTCTCGGCACCACGCAGGACGGCGTTCGCGCCGCGGTCGAAGAGTACGGTCCCGATCGCCTGGCTCCAGGTGACCTGCTCGTCTGCAACGATCCGAGCCGGATGGGCAACCACACCAACGACGTCTGCTTCATTCGGCCGGTCTTCCACGACAACAAGATCGTCAGCTTCATGGTCCTGCGAGCGCACATGATCGACATCGGCGGGGTGACGCCGGGTGGGTTCAGTACCACCAAACGCAACACCTACGAATCCGGCCTGGTGATCAGCCCCCGGCTGCTGTTCCGTGCCGACGAACCGGTGCGCGAGACCTTCAGCCTGATCTTCGACAACGTTCGCTTCGGAGAGATGCAACTGCCCGACCTGAAGACGATTCACAGCTGCTGCCGGTTCGGGGAGAACCTGGTCGCCGATGCCGTCCGGCGTTATGGCGTCGAAGCGTTTCTCGGCACGCTCGACTACGTCTGTGATACCAGCGCGGAGCGGATGCGCCTAGCGATAGCCGAGTTGCCGGACGGCGACTACGAAGGCGCCGCGAGCGTTGACGCGGATGCAATTGACGCCGACGAGAAATACATCGTCCGGCTCACGCTGCACAAGCGCGGGGACCGCCTGGAGGTCGACTTCAGTGGGTCGTCGCGGCAGGCCCGGACCTCGATCAACGCGGGAGCCCTGGACGCGAAGAGCGCGATCGGCGTCGGTCTGAAGATCTTGCTGGATCCAGAGGGGACGTTCACGTCGGGGTCGTTCCGCAGTGTCGACATCGTCCTGCCACCCGGCACGATCGCGAGCGCGTTGCCGCCCGACGGCCCGATCTTCTACTACTGGGAGGTTTCGAACGCGATCACCACCGCGCTCATCCGTGCGCTGCGCACACCGCTCGGAGAGCGGGCGGTCGGTGGCGACTGCGGCGCCAACAACACCCACAACGCGTACGGGGTGGCTGAGGATGGGACACCGTGGGCCTGCGGTTCACTGGCCGGGGCGGAAACCGGGCCGATCGGCGCCAATCGGGTGGCCGACGGCGAGGGCCACCTCAGCACTTACCTCATCAACATCATCAGCCCGGCAACCGAGGGGTTGGAGGCGCAGTTCCCGCTCATGGTGATGCGCAAGGAATACGCGCCGGACACCGCGGGTCCAGGGCAGCATCGCGGCGGCGCGGCGATCCTCAAGGACGTACTGTGGACCGCGCCCGCCGAACACGAGGTTGGCCCGCTGCATTTCCGCTACGGTAGCGGCGTCGGTGTCAACGGTGGTGCCGACGGCGAGCCGGGCGGAGCCTGGATCTTCGACCAGCAAGGGAAAGCAGTGGATGCGAGCAGCTTCGTCGGAACCGCCGACGAGGCGTACCTGCCGGCGACGCCGGTGGCCGGTGTGATGGATCCTGTTACGAAGCTCCGTGATCGAGCGGGCGAGTTCGCCTACTACGGCCGGGAACAACCCTGGGTGACGTCGCCGGGAGCAACCTGGAGGTACCTCACCAATGGCGGTGGTGGCTGGGGCGAAGCGCTGCAGCGTGACCCGGACGCCGTCAAACGGGATGTCCGGGACGGCTACGTAAGCATAGAGGCCGCCGCACAACATTACGGCGTTGTCGTTGTCGGGGACCCCGACAACGACCCGGAGAACCTGGAGATCGACGCCGAAGCCACCGCGGCTTTGCGCGGCACTACTGCTGTCCAGGAGGAGAAGTGACGATCACTCATCCGAGGCCGACCGAGCCGACCCTGCGCGTCGAACGTGAGCGGGTGCCGGGCGCGTGCCCGGAATGTGGCGAGAGCGAGCTGCGGCGGTACCCCGTTCTCGCCGAAGACGGTTGGTGCGACGTCGTCAAGTGCGGGCACTGCCTGCATTCGGTATCGCGCGAGCGGGGCCCGCGGCTCGGCCCGATCAGGCTGCTCTCAGACCTCGTCTGACAGGCCCGCCGCCGTCGGTTCAGTCGCGCAGACCCGAACGCATCACGATGGCGCCGGCGAAAGTGAGCAAGAGCGCAGGCGAGAGGAACGCCGTAGCCATGCCAGGGTCCGGCCACGGCTCCGACCGCGATCGAGGCCGTGCCCGCTCAGTCTATTATGGACAGTACTGACCGTCTCGCGAAAATACGTCGTGATGACCGTGCTCGCGCGCAGTCACACGCTGCTCGGCCACGCGGCGCGCGCGGGAGGCACTGGACGGGCCGTGCCCGCCCAGTGCCTCCGCAGCGGTCGCCCGGGTTTGTCGTAGGCACGCGCCTTGCGCAGGATCGCCGCAATTGCCAAGCCGAGCGCGACAGTACTTAGAAGGAGATTCCGAGCAACTCCGCCGGCTTGCGGCTCGCCATCTGGATGAGGTCCTTCTCGGCGACCTCGCCTTCCGACCACAGGCGTTCGAGGAAGTCGGCGAATCCGGGGACCGGGTCGGGGATGCCTTTCATGAAACCGTAGTCCGTCGCGAGGACACAGCGGTCGGCGCCCACCGCGTAGATCATCTCGGCGGCCTGCAGCGGCGACTTGGCCGTGGCGCCCGCGACCCCGTCGTGGCAGAGCATCGCGGTGAACTCGATGATCGCACCCAGATCGGCCAGCTCGACGCACTGGGCGGCGGTGAGCTTCGGGCCGGCCGCGGGTTCGCCGGCGTGGGTCACCACGACCTTGCCCCGGCGTGCGAACTCGCGGATGACGCCGTAGTGCTCCGCTGCCGACGTGTGCCCGGTGGCAAGGATCGCGTCGTGCTGCTGGACGAGTTCGAAGATCTGGTGCACGGCGTCGACCGGCTTGCCGGCGTCGTCGATTACCGCGATCCCCGGACCGGGGTGGCTGGTGATGTTCCCGCCCTCGATGTCGTTCACACTGTGCAGGGTGGGCAACCAGACGATCTTCGCGCCCATCCGCAGCGCCGCGTCGACCGCGTCGATGTTCAGCCCGCCGGAAATGTAGTCGGTGCAGATCCCGGAAAACAGGCGCAGCTCCGGGAAAACCCCGTTGAGCGCGGACACGAGCGCCGTCGAGGCGAAGCTGTGCGACTTCAGCACGGCCCCGGCCTGGCCGCTCGCGATCGCAGCCTTCGCGGATTCGATGGGTGATGTGCCGGTCCGGCAGTCGACACCGTTCTCGATGGCTTTCCCACCGAGGTGATCGGGCCTGAAGTGGCAGTGAAGGTCGATGGAGTTCTCGATCTTGAGTCCAGTCATCTCTTGCACGTCTCCGTTGATGTGTATTGGGATACTGGCCGGAAACCGTCCTCAGTGGACGATTAGTCCCCGGATTATCTTGCCGTCGCGCATGTCCTGATAGCCGTCGTTGATCTGGTCCAACGTGTACCGTTTGGTGATCAGCTCATCGAGTTTGAGCTGACCGGCGTTGTAGAGCCGCAGCAGCTTGACGATGTCGTACTGCGGGTTGCTCGATCCGAACTGCGAACCCCGGATCACCTTCTCGTTGCGCACGAGCAGCGCACTCGGAATCTGAATCGTGACCTTGTCCGGATGAGACTGCCCCGTGATCACGAGTGTGCCGGTCTTGCCGATGATGTCGAAGGCGTTGCGCACGACTTCGTCGTCGACGACGCCGACGGTCACGATGGCCTGGTCGGCACCCTGGCCCCAGGTCAGCTCGTTCACTTTCGCGGCGGCCTCGGCCGGGTCCGAGAACGCATGCGTGGCACCGAGTTTGAGCGCGGACTCGCGTTTGAACTCGACCGGATCCACGGCGACGACGAACTTGGCACCGGCGTAGGCGGACGCCTGGACCGCGTTGATTCCGATACCACCGATACCGTACACCACCACCGCGTCGCCAACCCGCACGCCGCCGGTGTTGATCGCGCTGCCCCACCCCGTTGGCACGGCGCAGCCCATGACCGCCGCGACATCCAGCGGGAGCCAGTCGTCGACTTTCACCACCGAATACTGCGAGAGAGTGGCCCGCTCGGAGAACGCCCCGATCATGGACAGGCTGCCGTAGTCCTTGCCTTGCCCGTGATACCGGAAGGTTCCGTCGACGAATTCTCCCTTCATCAGATGGGCGCCGAGGTCGCACAGATTCTGATGTCCTGTCGCGCAATAACGGCACGTGCCGCAGCTCGGGATGAAACTGCAGACGACGTGATCACCGGGCTTCAGCCGCGTGACACCGGGGCCGACGGACTCGATGATCCCCGCTCCCTCGTGCCCCGCGACGATCGGGAAGCGGGGCACGATGTCGCCGTCGATCAGGTGCAGATCGGAGTGACACAGACCCGATGCGACGAACTTGACGTGCACCTCCCCGACGCCCGGTTCATCGACGTCCAGCTCCCGAATCTCGAAGGCGTTACTGCCTTGCTCGACGACGGCGGCTCTGGTCTTCATCTCTCACCTCGTTGTCAGCGGAAGATCGGTCGCGTCGCGTGTCAAGACGCAGTTCACATGATGGTGAATATATTATGTTTAGTCAAGGTAAGGGTTCCGGCGCGGTCACCCCGGCCAGGAAGTCGCCGAGATGCGCCGTGAACATGTCGTTGTCGTCGCCGGCGATCATGTGCCCCGCGGCGACCTCGACCAAGCGCGCCGAGGGCACCAAGCCGATCAGTTCCGTCGCGGCCTCGGAACTGACCATGTCCGATTTCGTGCCGCGCACGACGAGTGTCGGAGCGGCGACGTTGCGTGCCGCGGAGTTCAGCCGGTCCACGGCGAAGTTGCGCGGATCGGCGCTGAAAGCCAGGAAATTCGGGTCCCAGTGCCAATACCACCGGCCGTTCGCACGCCTGCGGAGGTTCTTTTGCAGGCCGTCAGGATTGGCGGACTTGCGTCCCGGCCGGTAGGCGTCAACGGCCTCGGCGGCTTCCTCGAGCGAGGCGAACCCGTCCGGCGCACTGCCCATGAACCGCCGGACCCTCGCCTGCCCATCCGGGTCTACCCGTGCCGCGATGTCGACCAGCACCAATCCCGCCAGCACGCCCGGCCGCTCTCCCTCCGCCACGAGCGCGGCGCGCCCGCCCAGCGAAGCTCCGATCACCACCGGCCGCTCGTCGAGAGAGTCCACAATAGAATACAAATCGGCCGCGAAGCTGTCGAGGCTGTACACACCGTCACGCGACCAACTGCTGTCACCGTGCCCGCGGGCATCCACGGTGATCGCGCGCCATCCCTGAGCGGCGAGACCGCGCGCGGTCCGCGCCCAGGAGTGCCGGGTTTGCCCGCCACCGTGCAGGAACACAGCGGTCCCCTCGCGCTCCCCCTCGGGCTCCCAGCGATCGGCGGCGAGCGACAACCCCTGGTAGCCGGTGATCCTCAGCCGCTCGGCCCGGACCGGTTCGGTCACGGTTCCTCCCCTCCCTAGCTTCATCCATTATATATCTTATGCCTGAAGCGAAGAGGAAGAAGAGTCGCGGTCGCCGGTGCGCTCAGGACGAAGCGACGGTGGCGGCCCAGTTGGACAAGAGCTGGAGCCGCTCGGCCGATGGGGTGCCGGGCTCGGCGGCGTAGGCGGTGAGCGTGAGACCACTGTCGGCGGAGAGTTCCATCGCTTCGAAGTTGACGGTGATCTCGCCGACGGCCGGATGGCGGAAACACTTGGTGCCCGTGCGGTGGAGGCGCACGTCATGGGCGGCCCAGCGAGTGCGGAAATCCGCACTGCGGGTGCACAGCTCGCCGATGAGATCGCTGAGCTCCCGGTTGTGCGGGTCGCGGCCCGCCTCGGTGCGCAGGATCGCCACCGAGGTGTGGCAGGAGGCATCGTAGTCGGGGAAGTAGTCGTATGCGGCCGGGTCGAGGAAGCCGAACCGGGCGAGGTTCGGCAGCACGACCTCACTGCTGCGGGTGGGACTGTCGAACACCGGCGAGTAAAGCGCCCGGCCGAGCAGGTTGGTCGCGACGATGTCCAGGCGTCCATTGCGGACGAACGCGGCAGTCGTGGTCATGCTGTCGAGGATCTGCTGCACCACCGGGCGTACCCGCTGCGGCGTCCGGCGGCGCGGGCCGCCGGCACCGCGCGGACGGCCGGCCGCATTCGCGGTGCGGGCGAGGTCGAACAGGTAGACCCGCTCGGCCTCGTCGAGCTGAAGGGCGCCGGCGATGGCGTCGAGGACGCTGTCGGACACACCGGCGAGGTTGCCCTTCTCGAGCCGGATGTAGTAGTCGGCGGACACACCGGCCAGCATCGCGACCTCTTCCCTGCGCAGACCGGGGACGCGCCGGTTGCCGCCGTAGTGGCTCAGCCCGGCCTGCTCGGGGGTGATCTTGGCCCGGCGGGTGACCAGGAAGTCGCGGGCCTCGGTGCTCTTGGCGTTCACGTGCTCCACGGTACGACGGGCCAATCGGGTAAAGGGGGTTCCGCCAGTACCCGGAACGACGTGACCTCCCGCACGGCCGCGAACGGGCGTTTCATCGTGGTGAGACCACGATGAAGAGAGGAACCCATGAGCGGCACCCAGCCGGAACCGTCCGGTGCGAAGCAGATGTTCGGCGAGTTCGCGCCCGCGCTCGTGCACTTCACCGACGACGTGCTCTTCGGCGAGGTGTGGAAGCGCCCCGGGCTGACGCCGAAGGAGCGCAGCCTGGTCACGGTCGCCGCACTGGCCACGAATGGCAACACCGAGCAACTCGTGTTCCACTTGGGCCTGGCCAAGGAGAACGGCAACACCGAGGCCGAACTGATCGAGGCGCTGACCCACCTCGCGTTCTACGCGGGCTGGCCGCAGGCGATGGCCGCGATGGCCGTCGCCAAGAAGGTCTTCCAGGGCTGACCCGGCCCATCATCTGTTCGAGTACGAAATCAGGAGCATTCCACCTCATGCGCGGAGCCGTCATCCATGCCCCCGGCGATGTTCGTTTCGAGGAGCGCGCGAATCCTGCCATCCAGGCCCCGACCGACGCGGTGATCCGCATGTCCGCCACCTGCGTATGCGGTTCGGACCTGTGGGACTACCGCGGCATCAACCCGGTGAACGGGCCCACCCCGATGGGCCACGAGTACGTCGGGATCGTCGAAGCGGTCGGCAGCGACGTCACCACCGTCAAACCCGGCCAGTTCGTCATCGGCTCCTTCTTCGCCTCCGACAACACCTGCGAGATCTGCCGGGCCGGGTTCCAGACGTCCTGCGTGCACCGTGAGTTCGTCGGCGCGGGCGGCGCGCAGGCCGAGTACCTGCGCGTCCCGCTGGCCGACGGCACCCTCGTCGCCACCCCGGACCTGCCCTCCGACGATCTGCTCCCCAGCCTGCTCGCCGCCTCCGACGTGCTGGGCACCGGCTGGTTCGGCGCCGTCGCGGCCGACGTCAAGCCGGGCGCGACCGTCGCGGTCGTCGGCGATGGCGCCGTGGGCCTGCTCGCCGTGCTCGCCGCCCGCGAACTGGGCGCGGAGCGGATCATCGCGATGAGCCGCCACGAGTCCCGCCAGAAGCTGGCCACCCATTTCGGCGCTACCGACATCGTCACCGAACGCGGCGACGAGGGCGTGGCCAGGGTCAAGGAGCTGACGGGCGGTCTGGGGGCGCAGTCGGTGATCGAGGCCGTCGGCACTCAGCAGTCGATGCTGCAGGCCATCCGTTCCGCCCGGCCCGGCGGTGCGGTGGGTTACGTGGGCGTCGCTCACGACGTCACGCTGCCCGGCGAGGAGCTGTTCTACTCCCACGTCCGCCTGCTCGGCGGCCCCGCCCCGGTGCGGCGCTTCCTGCCCGATCTGATCGACCGCATCGAGCGCGGCGCCATCGACCCCGGCAGGGTCTTCGATCTGGAGTTGCCGCTGGACCAGGTCGCCGAGGGCTACCGGGCCATGGACGAGCGGCGCGCCATCAAGACCCTCCTGCGCCCCTGACCACTCAAGGAGAAGACATGGAATTGATTCCCGTCACTGACACGGTCAAGACGCCCGCCAGCCGCTTCACCGGCGACGTCTACCTCACCATGATCAAAACACCGGAGCCGCCCTCGCGCCTGGTCGCGTCCCTGGTCCGGTTCACCCCCGGCGCGCGCACCAACTGGCACTCCCATGCCGTCGGGCAGACACTGCACGTCACCGAGGGCGTCGGCCTGGTCGTCAACCGCGACGGCACCGTGATACGGATGCGCGCCGGTGACACGGTGTGGACCCCGCCCGGTGAAGAACACTGGCACGGTGGCACCAACACCACGTGCATGAGCCACATCGCGATGCTCGAAGGCCCCGAGGACGGTGCCGACGGCACGACCTGGCTCGAACCCGTCACCGACGAGCAGTACGCGGCGGCCAACCAGGGCTGAATGCCGGGAGCGCCGCCGGCAGGGCCGGCGGCGCTGCGGTCGTCAGTGTTCGCCGGGCTTCCACTGCGCCAGTACCTCCGCGATGGGCGTCAGCTCGGCGGGTGGCGCTGACGGTTCCCGTGCGGGTGTACCGGACAGGCGCGGCGCCGAAGCGGGGTGCAGCACCCCGTCAACCGTCCGGTACAGGCCGCGTTCCGCGTTGTGCGGATGGGCCGCCGCCTCGTCGAACGTCAGAACCGGGGTCACGCACGCGTCGGTGCCCTCGTAGACGGCGGTCCACTCGTCGCGTGGCCGGGCCGCGAGCGCGGCCGCGATCAGTTCGCGCAGGTGGGGCCACGCTTCCTGGTCGTTCTGCTCGGGCCAGCCGGTCACGTCGACGCCGAGCCGCGACACGAACTCCGCGTAGAAGTCCGGTTCCAGCGCCCCCACCGCGACGTACCCGCCGTCCGCACACCGGTACGTCTCGTAGAACGGAGCGCCCGAGTCGAGGAAATTGGTCCCCGGCTCGTCGCTGTGCCGTCCCGCCGCGCGCAAGCCTTGGATCTTCGCGGTCAGCAGCGCCACCCCGTCGATCATCGCGGCGTCGATGACCTGCCCGCAGCCCGATGACCGCGCTTCCAGCACTGCGCACACGATGCCGAACGCGGCCACCATGCCGCCGCCCGCGTAATCGCCGAGAAGGTTCAACGGCGGGCGCGGCGGTTCGCCCGCCCTAGCCATCGCGTGCAGGGCGCCGCTCTGTGCCACGTAGTTGATGTCGTGCCCCGCGCGCTGCGCTAGCGGCCCGCCCTGGCCGTAACCGGTTAGCCGGGCGTACACGAGCCGGGGATTGCACCCGCGGAGCGTTTCCGGGTCAAGGCCGAGGCGTTCGGCGACTCCCGGCCGGTAGCCCTCGATGAAGACGTCCGCGGCCTCGACGAGCCGCAGCACCGAGCCGATCCCCGCCGAGTCCTTCAGGTCGGCCTCGACCGACACGACCCCGCGGTTGGCGAGGTCGTGCTCGGGCCGCATGCCCTCGGTCTGGCTCAACGCGCGCGCCTGCCGCTTCGGCGGCCGGACCACCCTGACGACTTCGGCACCCATATCCGCCAGCACCATCCCGGTGAACGGAGTCGGGCCCATCCCGGCGAGCGCGACGACCCGGACGCCGGCCAGCGGGCCGCAGCAGTGAGCTGACATACCGTGTTTCCTTACCTCACGTCCGGATCAGGCACCGATCGCGTCGGCCAGTTCGATGATGCCCTCGGCGGTCCTTGCGTGCGCGAGGTCGATGTGCATGCCCTCGAAATCGACCGCGCCGTGGCCGTCGGCCTCCGCCTTGCGGAACGCTTCGACCATCCGGCGGTAGAACGACACCGTCTCGGCCGAGGGGGTGAAGATCTCGTTCGACGGCGCGACGTGGGAGGGATGGATGCACATCATCCCGCGATATCCCAGGCGCCTGCTGTCCTCGGCGAACCGGCGGAAACCTTCCAGGTCCTTCAGATCCTGCCAGACGCCGGTGAGCGGGTGGTGCAGGCCGGAGGAACGCGCGGCCAGGATGATGCGGCTGCGCACGTACAGCGATTCGAGTCCCTCCACCGTGAACTCGAAACCGAGTGAACGCCCGACGTCGGCGTTCGGCCCGGTACCGCCGAGCAGGCTGGCGATCCGCGGGCTCGCGGCGGCGATCTCCTCGCACCGCGCCATGGACTCCGCGGTCTCGTAGGTGATGATCAGCCCGACGCTGCCGGGCGCGAGCTTCTCGCGCTCCTCGATGTGGGACACGATCGCATCGATACGGACGATCTCCTGCGCCGAGAAGACCTTGGGCAGCACAAGACCCGCCAGCCCGGCGACGACGACCGCCTCGACGTCGGCTCCGAACAGCCCGCTGTCGAAACTGTTCGGCCGCACCCACAAGTCGGCACGCGTGTCCTCGCCGCCGAGCCGCCCGATGGTCTCCCGGACCAGGCTCCGCGCCTCGGCCTTGTCAGCGGCGGGCACGGCGTCCTCCAGGTCCAGGATCAGCGCGTCGGCACCAGCCGCCACCCCCTTCTCCGCCCAGGACGACTTGTGGCCGGGAACGAACAGCATGGAACGGTAGGGCTTCAACGGACTCGCTCTCCTTTGTTTCCAAGGTGGTGCCGCGTCCGGGATGCCGCGGGCGGCGGCACCCCGGACCCGCTGTCAGTACGACTTGGGCAGGCCGAGCACCTTCGTCGAGATGTAGTTCAGGACCATCTGCTGCGAGATCGGGGCGATCTTGAGCAGCCGGGACTCCCGCCAGAACCGCTCGATGTGGTACTCCTTCGCGAACGAGTACCCGCCGTGGGTCTGCATCGCGCGGTCGCACGCCTCGAACCCGGCCTCGCCACCGAGGAACTTCGCGGCGTTGGCCTCGGGACCACAGGGCTGGCGGGCGTCGAACAGCCCCGCCGCCTTCATCGCGACCATTTCCGCCGCTTCCAGGCGAATCCACGAATCGGCCAGCGGATGCGCGACCGCCTGGTTCTTGCCGATCGGGCGATCGAACACCACGCGCTCGTTGGCGTACTTGACCGCCATGTCCAGCGCCGCGCGGCCGAGCCCCACCATCTCCATCGCGACGACGATGCGTTCCGGGTTGAGGCCGTCGAGCAGATAGGAGAACCCGCGGTCGACCTCGCCGACGACCTCGTCGTCGCGCACTTCGAGGTTGTCGATGAACAGCTCGTTGGAGTCCACCGCCGAGCGCGCCATCTTCTCGATCTCGCGCACGGTGATCCGCTCGCGGTCCAGATCCGTGAAGAACAACGTCATGCCGTGCATGGGGTTGGCGTCGTCACGCGGGGAGGTCCTGGCGAGCAGGAGGATCTTCTTGGCGTTCTGGGCGTTGGTGATCCACACCTTCTGCCCGTTGACCACCCAGCCGCCGTCGGTCTTCTTCGCGCGCGTCGTGATCCTGGAGGTGTCCACGCCGGCGCCGGGCTCGGTGACGCCGAAGGCCATCAGGGACTCACCCGCGGCCAGCTTCGGCAGGAACTTGCGCTTCATCTCCTCCGAACCGTGCCGCAGCACCGGTCCCGGCGGGAAGATGTAGAAGTGGATGGCCGACGCGCCCGCCGCACCACCCGAGGCCGCGACCTCGTGCAGCATGACCGCCGCCTCGGTCAGGCCGAGACCGAGGCCGCCGTACTCCTCGGGAATCATCACGCCGAGCCAGCCGCCGTCGGCGAACGCCTTGACGAACTCCCAGGGGTATTCGCCCTTCTTGTCCTTGTCCCGCCAGTAGTCGAGGTCGAACTTACGGGCGAGTTCCCTTGTCGTCTTGCGGATGAGTTCGAGGTCGTCCGCGTTGGGGGTACTCATGACTTGTCTCCTGTATCTGCGCTGACGGGATGTCGTGCGAACGGGCACTCAGCTCGCGGCCACCGGCTTGTCCGCGGGGAGCTTCAGCATCAGCCCGGCACGACGGCAGTCGCACACGATCTCGTCGCGCTGGTTGATCGCCTGGTGCCGGAAGAAGACGATGCCCGAGTCGTCCCGGCTCTTCGACAGGCGCTTGCTGATGACCTCGGTCCGCACCCGGATGGTGTCGCCGTGGAACACGGGCTTGGGGAACTTGACCTCCTCGAAGCCCAGGTTGCCCAGCGTAGTGCCGTGGGTGGTGTCCTGCATGCAGATGCCGCCCACCAGGCCCAGGATGAACAGGCTGTTCACCAGTCGCTGCCCGTAGATGGTGCCCTTCGCATACTCGGCATCCAGGTGAAGCGGCGCGAGGTTCAGCGTCATGTTGCTGAACAGCATGTTGTCCGCCTCGGTCACGGTGCGCCGCGTGGCGTGTTCGAAGACGGCACCCTCTTCGAACTCTTCAAAGTACAGCCCAGGCATTTACTTCCTCCTGCTCAGCAAGGCGAAATCCTCGCGGTGGACCTCCGGTCCTCCAGGCGACGAGGAATTCGTGTTCCACCGGCCGCCGCCCCGGGAACCGGGCCGGTGCATCGCCGGTCTCCACACTTCTTCATTTCGGCCAGCTAAGCATACTTCATATATAATGTTCTCACAACCATAACTACCGAAAGTCTCTCACCAGGCATTTCGTGCCACCGCAGGGAAAGGGGCACGACGAGCCGGGCTCCCGGGACACGGAACCGCAGGGTGGAAACGTTCCCGCTCCGGACCGCATGATATATCGTGCGGAGATCACGGCCACCGTATCCGCGGCCTCCTCGCACCAAGCCTTGATCGCCCCACACCTCTCAACGACGGGAGGACCGTGCTCCGCGACATGATCGAACACTCCCCCGCCTGCGTGCACACCGCCCGCTGGTCCATACTTGATATATAATGCTGAAAAATCTCCGCTCTTTGTTTCGCGCACAGAGGAGGCTGTCCACATGACGACCGGCTATATCGGCCTTGGCGCGATGGGTGGCGCGCTGGCCACCAGGCTGCTGCGGCAACATCGGCTGCTGGTGCACGACAAAAACGACAGCGTCGCCGCCGGGTTCGAAGAGCTCGGCGCCACAGTTGTGCCAGGCGCGGACGAACTCGCGAGCCGCTGCGACACGATCTTCCTCTGCCTGCCGACCTCCGATCACGTCCGCTCCGTCGTGTTCGGACAGGACGGGCTGCTCGGCGCGGTGCGGCGGGGCACCACGATCATCGACCAGACGACCGGCGACCCGCACGCCACTCAGGAGATGGCCGAAGAGCTCTCCCACCACGGGGTGACCCTGGTGGACGCGCCGGTCAGTGGCGGCAAGGCGGGTGCGGCGGCGGGCACGATCGCGATCATGGTCGGCGCGAACGCGGAGGATTTCGCGCGAGTTCGTCCAGTACTCGCCGCGATCAGCCCGAACATCTTCCACGCCGGGCCCGTCGGCGCCGGGCACACCATCAAACTGGTCAACAACCTCCTGTCCGGGGCACAGCGGATGCTCACCTTCGAGGGTGTGGCGCTGGCGGCCAAGAACGGCATCGACCCCAGGACAGCCGTGGAGATCCTGCAGGCGAGCGGTGGCCGCAACGCCTATCTGGAACGCGTGATGATCCCGCAGGTCGTCGAGGGGCGGATGGACATCGGCTTCACCCTCGGACTGGCCCACAAGGACGTCCGGCTCGCATGCCGGCTCGGCGCGGATTCGGGCGTCCCCATGCTCTACGGCGATCTCACCCGCTCGCTGATGCAGATGTGCCTCAACGAGAACGGCGCCGACGCGCAGGTCGACACGGCCGCGCGGATCGTCGACCGGATGGCGGGCACACGTGTCGTGCCGGACACCGCGCCGTAGTCACCGTCAACCGTCAGACTGTTTCGTGGGAAGGAAGAACCGATGCTGACCGTGGTCAGGCAAACAGCGAACGTCCGCTCGGCACGCTCCGAAGGGCCCTACACCGGCGAACTGTGGCGCGATCTGTTCCATCAGGACAAGGAAGGAAACGCGTTCGGGAAGGTCTTCTTCACCCCGTGCGCGCGGACCTACTGGCACAGCCACCCAGGCGGGCAGCTCCTCGTGGTGCAGCACGGGGAGGGTCTCGTCGGCGACGAGCACGAAACCGTCCGGATTTCCGCGGGTGATCTCGTGTGGACTCCGGCAGGCACCCGGCACTGGCACGGCGCCACCGCCACACGCTCGATGATGCACCTCGCGATCACCTTCGGTGGAGTTGACTGGCAGGAAGAGCTCGCCGACGCCGACTACGCGGAAGCCGAGGCACGCGCCACCTAGACCACCCGCCCGGACCGAACCGCGACCAGAAACAGAAGTGCGAGATCAGCAATGGCCGAAAAACCCCTGGCAGGAATCCGAGTTCTCGAGATCGGGGGATACATCTCCCTCCCCTACGCGACCGCGCTGCTGTGCGGCCTCGGGGCCGAGGTGGTCAAGGTGGAGAAACCGGGAGTCGGCGAGGATTTCCGGCGCCAGATGGACGACCGGAGCCCGTACTTCGTGCAGTTCAACACCGGGAAACGCAGTCTCGCCGTCGATCTGAAGAACCCCGACGGCGTCGAGTTCGTGAAATCGCTCGTCCCCCATTTCGACGTCGTGCTGGAGAACCTGCGGCCGGGCAAGATCATCGCGCTCGGCCTTGGCCCGGACGTCTGCCGCGCGCTGAAGCCGGATCTCGTGTACGGCTCGGTGTCCGGTTTCGGCAGCGGTGGCCCCCTCGAACAGCGCCCGGCCTACGACTCCATCGGCCAGGCCTACGGCGGTCTGTACTCGCTGCTCTCCGACGCCGGGTCCTACCAACTCGCCGGTGGCGCCTCGGCCGACCTGGTCACCGCACTGTGCACGGTCACCGGCGTACTGGCGGCGCTGTGCGGGAAGGCGTCCTCGGGACGCGGCAGCCACGTGGAGACGTCGATGATGGAATCGATCAGCGCGCTCACCATCGACGCCATCACCCTGTACTGCGACAGCGGCGTCAACCCCAGCCGCCAGAGCAGGCACCCGCAGGGGCAGGTCTTCTGTCTCAAGACCTCGTCCGGCGACTACCTCGCGGTGCACCTCTCGTCCTCACAGAAGTTCTTCGAGGCGCTCTGCGACGCGATCGGCAGGCCGGACGTGGCGGCCGATCCGCGTTTCGCGGCGTACAACGCCCGGCAGGAGCACTACTTCCAGTTCGCGGGCATCCTCGAAACCGAGTTCGCCAAGAAGCCCGCCACATACTGGGAAGCTCAGCTGACCGAGCACGATGTCCCGTTCGCGCCGGTACTGAGCATCTCGGAGTACCTGGACCACCCGCAGACCGAATGGCTCGATCTGCTCACCAGGGACCGGGACGACGTTGTCCTCGTACGGCCGCCGTGGAAGTTCGACGGCGAACGGCCCGACCGTGCCATCGACGCGCCCCGGGTCGGCGGCGATACCCGCGAGATCGCGGCCGAGGTGCTGGACGGGGACCGGATCGAGCACCTCGTCCAGGCCGGCGTGCTCTACAGCGACAAATAGCCGCGGTGGCCCGCACAACGAGGGTTGTGCGGGCCACCGGGGACCTGTCTTCAGGCGACGCTGACCAATCCCATGAGCTTGCCGATGTCGTCGAGCCGCTCCAGGTTGAGCAACGCGTCGACCGCGTCCTCGGTCTGCCGCGCGGGGAGCACCTCGGCGGCGTTGATCCGGAACTTGTCCGCCAGTTCCCCGGTCGTCATGTAGGTCTGCGGTTCCGGAGAAGGCGTGCCCTTGGGATAGCACCGCTCCGCGGTGAACGTCGTGCCCCTCGCGTCGACCTCGATCCTGGTCGGCCTGCTGCGGGAATCGCGGGTCAGCGCCGTGAGCGCGTCCGGATGCCCCTGGAACGTGACCTTCTCCATCATTGCCAGCACCTTCTCGTCGTACACGACGCCCGGGTCCTGCCAGGCAGGGCCCGGCTGGATGCGCTGCGCGGCCACTGCCAGCCCGTGATGGACGCTGAACTGCCCGTCGTGGATCTGCTCGATCCGGTCGTTGAGCCACACCGGCAGGCCGACCCAGCCCTCGCCCCAGGCGCGGATGGCGTCGATCTCCTCGGGCCGGATGTCGTTGCCCTCCAGGATCTCGGTCAGCGCCTCGAACGGCGCGTGCATCACGCGGCAATGCGGGTAGGGCTTGTGGGTGCTTTCGGCGGGGAAACGCCAGGTGGTGCCCAGCTCGTCAAGCAGGTTCTCCGTCGCCCACCGGCGGGCACCGATGAACCGGCGATAGCCGTACTCCGCGTCGTCGAGGATCATCTGGTCACCGGTGTGCCCGTACTCCGCCGAGTACGAGGCCGTCAGCGCGGCCTGCACGATTGGGCCCGCCATCGTGTACTTGATGGTCGAGGTCGGCGCGTGCATCAGCCAGGACCGGTGCGAGTTGACCGGCGAGATGCTGCCCGCGATACCCAGCGCGTTGGCCACGATTTCCGGCGCGAGGTCACGCACCCGGCCCACCGCGGCGGTCGCACCGAACACGGTGCTCGCGAAACCGAGCACGGCAGGGGTGTCGGCCTTCCCGCCGCTGGTGTCCCGGTGGTAGTCCATCGACTTGCCGAAGCGATAGGACATCTCGTGCGCCAGCGCGACCGCGGTGATGAGGTCTTCGCCGCCCGCGTTTCCCTGCTCGGCCACCGCGAGCGCGCCCGGGATCACGTACGGCGCGACGTGGCCCGGCGGCAGTATCGCGTCGAAGTCCAGCGCGTTGATGAGCTCACCGTTGGCGAACGCGGCGCCGAAGACCGACGTGCGCCCGGCGTTGCCGATGATCGTCGCGGAGCCGTCCTCGCCCATCAGATGCGCCAGCCGGCCACCGATGCTGCCCTTGGGCGCGTTCACTCCCCCGAGCGCGCATCCGATCGAGTCCAGGAGGATGCGCTTGGTCTCGTCGACGACGGCGGAGGGCAGGTCCTGAAACCGCGTGCCACTGGTGAAATCGGCAAGGACGCGGACCACGGTGTCACTCACAGCAACTCCTACGTAAAATATATTGTGCGATTGACTTTACCCCGGTGAACCTGGTCTCTCAAGCAAGTCCACTGTGGATTATCGAAAACCGCTTTTGCTCATGGGTTTCTGCGAAACAGCGTCGGGTCCACGGCGTTGGTCCCATTGGCGAGCCCGCTGGCGACGACGGTACCCAGTGTGCCCGCACGGTCGAATACCACCGCGCTGCCGACCGCGAGACCGTCTTCCTCGGCGCGCTGGTCGGCCACGAGCCCGAGTTCCCCCTCCCCCGGCAACCGGGCGAGGACCAGTGTGAAGTCGGCGTTGATGAACTCGAGACCGCCGGCTCCCCAGTTGCACACGACGTTGACCACGTCCGCGGCCATCGCGGCCAGCTGAAACGGTGAGGGAGACTCCCCCTCGACGAGCGGCGCCGGAAAGTGCCACGTCGCTTTGCGGGCGGGCGTGGCATGGGGGTCGGGCGAGCCGGTCCACCCCACACCGTCGCTGTAGTACAGGCGCGGTTCGTCGGTGTCCGGGCACATCGATCGCGGCGGTGGCGCGATCCGCGCGGGCTCGGGCTCCCACACCGCACCCGCCGGGGAGTCTCCCGGCGCCATGAACAGGGCACGGGATCGCGCCACGTCCCGTCCGCCCTGTTCGAGTACGGCGTCCACCACGCACAGCCGCCTGCCCCGGCGCACGAAGTGCACACTGGTCGCCGACGGTCCGAATGCCGCCGCCCGGTACAGATCGACCGTCCACCGGACCGGGCGCAGGCGCTGACCGGTCGAGAGGGCGGCCGTGACGGCGTTCTCGGTGGCGCGGGCGAGCGCGCCGCTCACGGCCATGCCACGCAGCTGCCCGCCAGTGCCGCCCCACTGGCTGTTCGCCGAGGGCAGCGGAACCAGCGACTCGGTCTCCGCGTCCCGGTGTGCGACGAAGAACGGGACGCTCGCAGCGTGGTGTTCAGCCTTGCTCAGGGTCATTCCAGTCCATGCTCTCGTTCGTCTTGTCCTTCAGCGAGAAGGTGCACACCGCCGCGAAAACGCACAGCACACCGAGCACCACGCCGAAGGCCGTGGTCCCGTACGAGGAAATGATGACGGGTGCGAGCAGCGGTGCGATACCGCCGCCGATCACGCCGGTGATCTGATAGGAGAAACCCGCCGCTGTGAAGCGGTACTGGGTGGGGAACTGCTCGGGCAGGAACGCGCCGACCGCACCGTAGGCCAGGCCGGCGATCGTCATCGTCACGCACAGCGCCGCGGCATAGATGGGGAACGTGCCGAAGTTCAGCACGGGAAACAGCAGCAGACCCCACACCACGCCGAGCACATGCGCGCCGCCGATCATCCTCCGCCGCCCGATACGGTCGGAGATGAACGCGCTCAGCACGGTGAAGACGGCGTAGAAAAGCCCGGACAGCGCACTGACCGCCAGCACCTGGTTGCGCGAGAGGTGAATGTGCTCGACACCGTAGTTCGCCACGAAGGACTGCGCGACGTAGACGAAGGTGATCGTGGTGAGCGAAACCCCGATGCCGCGCACCATCGTCCAGGACTGGTGCTTGAACGCCTCCAGTACCGGAACGCCGCTCTGGCCGCGCTCCCTGCTCTTCGCGAAGACCGGCGTCTCCTCCACCTTGAGCCGGATGTAGAGCCCGATGACGACCAGGACCGCGCTGGCGAGGAACGGCACGCGCCAGCCCCAGGCGATGAACGTCTCCGGAGTCGACAGGACACCGACGAGCAGCAGGATCGCCGGCGCCAACGCGGTGGGCAGCGAGTGGCCCAGCTGGGGGAACATCGAGTAGAGACCGCGCCGCCGCAGGGGTGCGTGCTCGGTGACGAACAGGACCGAGCCCGCCCATTCGCCGCCGACCGCGAGCCCCTGCACCGCCCGCAGGATCACGATGATGATGGGCGCCGCGACACCGATCGTGTTCGCCGAGGGGATCACCCCCATCAGCGTGGTGCCGATCCCCATGCCGAGAATGGCCCAGATCAGCGTCCGCTTCCTGCCGAGCCGGTCACCGAAGTGCCCGAACAGCAGCGCGCCGATCGGCCGCGCCACGAACGCGACGCCGAGCGTGGCCAGCGAGGCGATCGTGCCCGCCGCGCCGCCCAGCGAAGGGAAGAACACCTTCGGGAACACCAGTGCGGCGGCCACGCTGTACAACACGAAGTCGTAGCCGTCGATCAATGTCCCGATGAGACTCGCGAACGCGATGCGGCCGAACGACCGACCACCTGAGCGCGCGGCCGCCGATTCGTCCCCTACCGGTTCGGCTTGCCGCATCGAACCGCCGTCTTCCGAGATCGACATTGATCCAGATCCTTATCTCTCGACGCTGAGCCGCTCTGACGAACGGGACGCGTTACGTGCGACTTCCCGGTTCCGACGGCACCGGACGAAGCTCGAAAAGCATGCTTAATATATAATACTGAAGATCGCAGTCAAGACCGATCCCGCGGCAGACTGGTGCGGGAGATCATCGAAACCGGACACTGGAGTACCAGGTGAGCGAAAACTCGAACCCGGACCGGCTACCCGTCGCGGTCATCGTGGGCGCGACCTCCAAATGGCAGTCCAATGGCAGGAACACGCGCTTCATTCACGGCCACGACATCGACGAGGCCGGCATCCCGGCCATGACACGCTGGGGGCTCGGCGGCGCGCTGGCCCAGAAATTCGCGCGATCCGGGCATTTCGTCGTGCTCACCAGCCGCAACCCGGAAAACACCAGGGACTTGGCGGACGCGATCGCCGAGGCCGGTGGCCGGTGCATGTCCGTCCGGCTCGACGTGGGTTCGCCGGAGTCGGTGTCCGGCGCCTTCGCCGCGATCCGCGAGCAGGCCGGCGATGTGGACGTGCTGATCTACAACGCGGGCTACATGGCAGGCCGGGAACTCCCGCCCGAACAGGAACTGCTCGAACACTTTCCGAACGATCTCTTCGACGTGGCGCTCGCGACCGCCTGCAAGGGACCGTTCCTGGTCGTCAAGCAGGTACTGCCCGCGATGCGCGAGCGGGGCCATGGCTCGGTGTTCTTCTCCAACAACCAGTACTCGCTGCGCGGACGGCGGCGCGCGACCGGGGAATCGCTCTACTATCCCCGGACGATGATGCGCGCGCTGGCCCAGGCGCTCACCGAAGAGTATTCGCCGTTCGGCGTGCACGTCGCCAACGTGGTCGTTGACGGCTTCATCGACTCCCCCGGCACCCGCGCCCTCGGCCAGTTCGCCGAGCATCCCGAGCGGCTGATCGATCCAGGTGCGATCGCGGAGGCGTTCCACTATCTGCATCGCCAGGACCGGTCGTGCTGGACGCACGAACTTCAGCTCACCGCCTCCGCCACGACGCCGAGTCATTGAGGTCTCAGCGGCGCGTGCCCGGCCCGGGCACGCGCCATGTGGCGGGACAGGCGAGATAGGCGGCCAACACGAACGACCGCACCAGTTCGAACTCATCCGGCCTTGAGTCCCGGAGCACGCGCAGATGCTCGCGCACGCCACGGAGCGGGATCGCACCCAGGGCCGCCTCCACCGCGTGCGGTCGCGCGGTGCGCGCCAGCGCCTCCGCCACCGTATCTGGGCCTGGCGAGACCGGCGCGAGGTCGGGCAGCACCACGGCGCCCACTCTCGCCAGCGCCGCTTCGATCGTCACCAGCCGGGACACGGCCCGCATATCCGCTCCTACCATTCCGATTGTTAATATATTATCTATCCTATATCCTCAGCTCTCGAGGGAGCACGCATTCGAAAGGGGCCGGGATCCGATGGCCATGAGCGAACAGGTCGGCAACGAGGACTTCGCGGAAATCCTGGCCCAGGTACGGCGTTTCGTCCGGGACGACGTCGTGCCCAGGGAGAACGAGATCATGGCCGCGGACCGGATGCCGGACGATCTGCGGGCGGCCGCCGCGGACATGGGCCTGTTCGGATACGCGATCCCCCAGCAATGGGGTGGCCTCGGGCTGAACCTGCGGCAGGACGCCGAACTCGCGATGGAGTTCGGGTACACCACCCTCGCGCTGCGGTCGATGTTCGGCACCAACAACGGCATCGCGGGTCAGGTGCTGGTCAACTTCGGCACCGACGAGCAGCGGAAGCTCTGGCTGGAACGCATCGCCTCGGGTGAGGTGGTGGCCTCCTTCGCGCTCACCGAGCCGGGCGCCGGGTCAAACCCGGCGGAGCTGCGCACACGCGCTCGCCGCGATGGCGAGGACTGGGTGCTCGACGGGCAGAAGCGGTTCATCACCAACGCGCCGGTCGCGGATTTGTTCATCGCCTTCGCCCGCACCAGGGAGCCCGCGGGCAAGGACCCCGGTATCGCGGTGTTCCTGATACCGGCCGACGCACCCGGGGTCAGCGTCGGCCCGAAGGACGCGAAGATGGGACAGGAAGGCGCCTGGACCGCTGACGTGCACTTCGACTCGGTACGCGTGCCCGCGGCCGCGCTCGTCGGCGGTTCCGAAGAGGTCGGTTACCGGGCGGCGATGACCTCACTGGCCCGCGGCCGCGTGCACATCGCGGCGCTGGCGGTCGGTTCGGCACAGCGCGCGCTCGACGAGTCGGTCGCCTACGCCGCGGCCAACACCCAGGGCGGGGTGCCGATCGGAGACCACCAGCTCGTGCAGGCGATGCTCGCCGATCAGTACACGGGTGTCGCAGCGGGCCGTGCGCTGGTCCGCGACGCCGCCGCGGCCTACGACAGCGGCGCCGACCGCCGGATCGCGCCGTCCGCGGCGAAGCTGTACTGCACCGAGATGGCGGGCCGTGTCGCGGACCTCGCGGTCCAGGTGCACGGCGGCACCGGCTACATGCGCGAGGTCCCGGTCGAGCGCGTCTACCGCGACGTCCGCCTGCTGCGGCTGTACGAGGGCACCAGTGAAATCCAGCGCCTGATCATCGGTGGCTCGCTGATCCGGGCCGAGAAGAAGGACTGAATACATGCGTGAAGTCGTGATCTGCGAACCGGTCCGTACCCCGATCGGCCGGTATGGCGGCAGTCTCCAGCCGTTGACCGCCGCGGAACTCGGGGAAGTGGCCCTGCGCGGCCTGCTGGAGCGCACCGGGCTCGCACCGGAAGCCGTCGACGACGTGATTCTCGGGCACTGCTATCCCAACAGCGACGCACCGGCGATCGGCAGGGTGGTCGCGCTCAACGCCGGGCTTCCGGTGACCGTACCCGGCATGCAGGTCGACCGCCGCTGCGGCTCAGGCCTGCAGGCCGTGTTGCAGGCGGGGCTGCAGGTGTCCGCGGGCGTGAACGAGGTCGTCATCGCCGGTGGCGCCGAGAGCATGAGCAACGTCGCGTTCTATTCGACCAGCATGCGCTGGGACATCAAGGGCAATGGCGTGCAACTGCACGACGGGCTCGCGCGCGGGCGCGTCACCGCGGGCGGACGGGATCACCCTGTGCCCGGCGGCATGCTGGAGACAGCGGAGAACCTGCGCCGGGAGTACTCGATCAGCCGCGAAGAACAGGACCGGCTGGCACTGACCTCCCACCTGCGCGCGGTCGCCGCGCAGCGCTCCGGTGTGTTCGCCGACGAGATCATCCCGGTCACCGTGAAGAGGCGCAAGAGCGAGACCATTGTGGACACCGACGAGCACCCGCGCGCCGACGCCTCACTGGAGTCGTTGGGCAAGCTGCGTCCCGTGCTGGCCAAACAGGATCCCGAGGCGACCGTGACCGCGGGCAACGCCAGCGGCCAGAACGACGCTGCCGCGCTGTGCGTTGTCACCTATCGCGACCGTGCCGAGCAGCTCGGCCTGCGCCCGCTCGTCCGGCTCGTGTCCTGGGCGGTCGCCGGTGTGCAGCCCAAGATCATGGGCATCGGCCCCGTCCCCTCGTCGGAAGCCGCGCTGGAGCGGGCCGGGCTCAAGATGTCCGATATGGACCTGATCGAGCTGAACGAGGCGTTCGCGGCACAGGCGCTCGCCTGCACCAGGGAATGGGGCTTCGGCGAAGCCGACTTCGAGCGCCTGAACGTCCACGGCTCCGGCATCTCGCTCGGCCATCCGGTGGGCGCCACCGGCACCCGCATCCTGGCCACGCTCGCACGCGAGATGCAGCGGCGCGAGGCCCGCTACGGCCTGGAAACCATGTGCATCGGCGGTGGCCAGGGCCTCACCGCGATCTTCGAGCGGATCACCGCATGACCACCGTGTTCCCGGCGATCGGCGATCTGGAGGCCGCGCTCGGCACCACGGTCGGGCCCACCGCGTGGTGCACCATCGAACAGGACCGCATCGACGCCTTCGCCGAGGCCACCGGCGACCACCAGTGGATCCACGTCGATCCGGGCCGCGCGGCCGAGGGCCCCTACGGCCGCACCATCGCGCACGGATACCTGACCCTGTCGTTGATCCCGCGGTTCGGCGGCGAGTTGTTCCGGCTCGACTTCGGCAGCGCACGACTGAACTACGGCCTGAACAAGGTCCGGTTCCCAGCGCCGGTGCCGGTGGGCAGCCGGCTGCGCGCTCGCGCGGAGTTCCTCGAACTGCGCCCGGTCCCGGCGGGAACGCAGCTCACCACGCGCTACACGATCGAACTGGACAATGCGGCCAAACCCGCCTGCGTCGCCGAGATGCTGACCCTGCTGCTGCCCTGACCACCAGCCCTGTGGAGAATCCATCGTGACCCGCCTCGCCCAGACCGCCGGACTCACCGACGTCCAGCGGGAAATCCTGTCGACCGTACGATCCTTTGTGGACAAGGAGATCATCCCGCACGCCCAGGCGCTCGAGCACGCCGACACCTATCCCGCCGACATCGTCGAGGGGATGAAGGAAATGGGCCTGTTCGGCCTGATGATCCCCGAGGACTACGGCGGGCTCGGCGAGTCGCTGCTGACCTACGCACTCGTCGTCGAGGAGATCGCGCGCGGCTGGATGAGCGTGTCCGGCGTGATCAACACTCACTTCATCGTGGCCTACCTGCTGCGCCAGCACGGCACCGAAGCACAGAAACAGCACTACCTGCCCAAGATGGCCGCCGGCGAGATCCGCGGCGCCTTCTCGATGTCCGAACCCGACCTCGGCTCGGACGTGGCCGCGATCAAGACCCGCGCCAAGCGCGACGGCGACGGCTACGTCATCGACGGCGCCAAGATGTGGCTGACCAACGGCGGCACGTCGAACCTGATCGCACTGCTCGCGCGGACCGACGAAGGCGCCGAGAAGCCGTACCGCAACCTGACCACGTTCCTGGTCGAGAAACCCGAAGGCTACGGCGAGGTCGCGCCCGGACTGACCATCCCCGGCAAACTCGACAAGATGGGCTACAAGGGCGTGGACACCACCGAGGCGGTGTTCGACGGCTTCCGCATCGGCGCGGACAAAGTCCTCGGCGAGGCTCCCGGCAAGGGCTTCTCGTACATGATGGACGGTGTGGAAGTCGGCCGGGTCAACGTGGCGGCACGCGCGTGCGGGATCGCGATCCGCTCGTTCGAACTGGCCATCGACTACGCCCAGCAGCGCACGACCTTCGGCAAGCCGATCGCCGGACATCAGGCCATCGCGTTCAAACTCGCCGACATGGCCACCAAGGTCGAGGCCGCCCACCTCATGATGGTCAACGCCGCGCGGCTCAAGGACGCGGGCAACCGCAACGACGTCGAGGCCGGTATGGCGAAGCTGCTCGCCTCCGAGTACTGCGCGGAAGTGACCCAGGAAGCGTTCCGTATCCACGGCGGCTACGGCTACTCCAAGGAATACGAAATCGAGCGCCTCATGCGTGAGGCGCCGTTCCTGCTCATCGGCGAGGGCACCAGCGAAATCCAGAAGACCATTATCAGCAAGGGTCTTCTGCGCGAATACTCGACGAGGCCGTGAACCGGCTTCGGTAAGGTGGCGGACATACGATATTCGATATCCGCTCGCAAGCGGGAGGAACGATGACTGGCCCGGTTCCGGTTCGCGGTCGCACCGCGAGGCATCAGCAGCTTCCCGAGGAAGTCGCCTCCTATGTCCGCGAGCGGATCATCTCCGGAGAGGTGAAGCCGGGCGAGTTCCTTCGCGTGGAACCGATCGCCGAAGCGGTCGGCGTCAGCAACACCCCGGTGCGGGAGGGCCTGCTCGCGTTGCGCAGCGAGGGCTTCGTCGAGCTGGTCCCCCGCCGCGGTTTCACCGTCGTGTCCTTCACCCGACAGGATATCCGCGACCTGTTCTGGGTGCAGGCCCAGCTGGCGGGCGAACTGGCGGGCCGCGCCGCCAAGAACATCACACGCGAGCAGCTCGCCGGTCTCGAGGCGCACGTCGAGGACTACGGCAAGGCCGTCGCCGTGCGCGACGAGGAACGCATCGCGAACGCGGGCCACCTGTTCCACCGGCAGGTCAACATCGCCGCGGAGTCACGCCGGCTCGCGCTGCTGCTCGGCGGCGTGGTCAGCCAGCTCCCCAACCGTTTTTACGCGCGGTTCGAGGGACGCACGGCCCACACCCACCAAGCGCACGCTCGGATTCTCGATGCCATCCGCACGCGCTCCGCGCGTAAGGCGCAATCGCTTATGGCCGAGCACATGCTGGAAGGTGCGGACGTGCTCATCGACCTGCTCGAACAGCGCGGCGTGTGGTCGCAGGAGACCTCGGCCTGATCCCCGGCGTCACCCGAAGTCGAGCACGAGCCGCCCGCGCACACCGCCCGCTTCGAGTATCCGATGAGCTTCCGCGGCCTGCTCGGCCGGGAAAACCTTGGCCACGCGCAGGCTCAGCACCCCCTGCTCCGCCTGCCGCGCCAGCCGAGCCAGGCCCGCCGTATCGCCGACCGCGGTGCGAACCGAGACCGGACGCACCCTGATTCCGCGTCCGGCAGGTCCCTGCCAGCCGCGCACCGTGGCCAGCGTGCCGCCGTCGGCCACCGCCTCCACCACGCGTTCGTTCAGCAGCGCACCGTCGGCCAGGCCGGGCACACCGCCGGGCACGAGTTCGCGGATGCGCACGGCCACCTCGTCCCCGCGCTCGACGATCTCGTCGGCGCCCAGCTCCCGGACCAGTTCCCGGTCGCTGTCCTTGGCGTCGGCGATGACGCGCAGACCGTCCGCCTTCGCGAGCTGAACCACCGCAGCGCCGAACGCGCCGGCGGCACCGGTGACGGCGACAGTGTCCCCAGTGGACAGTCCCATCGCGTCCAGTGCGAGCCGCGCGGTCATGGAGTTCATCAGGAAGGTGGCCGCCCGCACGAAATCGACCCCCTCAGGGGCGGGCACCACCGACTCGGCGGGAACCACGATGCGTTCGGCGTAAGCGCCGTGCGAGCCGTGCGGCGCCACCAGCGCCACCACGGCCTCCCCCGGTGCGAACCGGCCTTCCGCGCCGGGACCGATCTGGTCGATCACACCCGCGGCGTCCATGCCCGGGACATACGGCGGCGGATCCTGCTGGCTTCGCGTGCCCGCACGGGTCATCGTGTCCGTGGGATTCACCGCCGCGGCGTATACCCGGATCCGCACCTGCCCGGCTCCGGCCTGGGGCTCGGGCAGTTCGAGCGGCTTCAGTACTTCCGGTCCGCCGAATTCGGTCAGTCCGATCGCTTTCACGTATTTCCTTGCCTGCTTTGGGAATCCGACCTGTTTTATCATGTCGTGGATGGCAGCTGCGCGCCACCACAGACGTGGAGCACTTCGCCGGTGATGAAACTTGCACGCGGTGAGGCGAGGAAAGCCACTGCCTCGGCGACGTCCTCGGGTGTCGCCAACCGGGGCAGCAGCGTACGCGCGCGGCCCCGGGCGAGATGACGCTCCAGCTCCTGTTCGGTCTTCCCGTCGCACACCATGGGCGTCACCACCGTGCTGGGGGCGACCGCGTTCACGGTGACCCCCATGGGCGCGAGTTCGACCGCGAGCGCCCGGGTCAGCCCGACGATCCCCGCCTTCGACGAGGCGTAGGCGAGCGGGCCGCCCGCAAGCCAGGTACGCGACGAGATGTTGACGATCTGAGCGCCCTCGCCCGACTCCCGCCACAGCCCCGCCGCGGCCTGGCACAGCGACGCGGCGCCCCAGACGTTGACCGCCATGACCTCGCGCCAGTCCCGCGCCCCGATCGCGCCGAACCGGCCGCGCTGGGCCCGCCCCGCGTTGTTCACCAGCTGGTCGAGGCGACCGTAGGTCTCGCCGATTCTCTCGATGAGAGCACGGTTTTCCTCATCCGAGGAGACGTCACAGCACCATCCGGCGACTCGCGCACCGGTTCGCTGAACGATGGCTTCCGCCTCGCGGGTGACGGCGTCGCGATCGAGATCGGCCAGCACGACGGAACTTCCTTCCCGTGCCAGGCTTTCCGCGATCGCCACGCCGAGCCCGCCGGCTCCGCCGGTCACCAGCGCGACGCGAGCGTCCGTCATCCGCTGACCTCGGCGGCGGCGGATGCCGTGTCCGGCTTGGGAATCCGGATCAGCGAGACCGCGATCACGCTGACCAGCGACGCGGCGGCGACGTAGACCGACACCGCCGCGGTGGTGTGGGTTCCCTCGAGCAGCGCGACCATGATGAACGGCGCGAGCCCGCCACCGATGACGTTGGCGAACTGATAGCCCATCGACGCGCCGGAGTAGCGCGTGCCGGACGGGAACATCTCGTTGAACATCGTGATGCCCGGGCCGAACATGGCCCCGACGCCGATCTGCCCGACCGAGGCGCCGAGCAGGATCAAGGGGAAGCTCCGGGTTTCCACCAGCGGGAACAGGGCGAAGACCCAGGCGCCGGACAAAACGACACCGCCCGCGAAGATCGCCCGTCGCCCTATGATGTCCGACAGCCAGGCGAACAGGAGTGTGCTCAGCGCCCATGCGATCATGGACAGCATCACCGCGGTGAGCATCGTGCCCTTGCCGATGTGCAGATCCCGGGTGGCGTAATCGAGCATCCCGGTGACGATCACATAGAAGCTGATCGTGGCGGACACGTAGGTGAACGCCACCAGCAGCATCTGCTTCGGATGGCGCAGCACGGTCACAACGGACGAGCGCTTCTTCCCGCCCTGCTCCGCCGCGGCCGCCTCGACCTGCCGGAACTCCGGGGTCTCCTCGATGTAGCGATGGATGTAGTAGGCGACCGGGAACATCACGACGGTCAGCAGGAACGGCACCCGCCATCCCCACGACGAGAACTGCTGGGCCGTCGTGACGTTCGTCATCAGCAGGAACACCAGTGTGCCGCTGATCATCCCGACGAACACCCCCATTTGCGGGATGGCGCCGAACAGTCCGCGCCGGCCCGCCGGCGCGTGTTCCAGTGACAGCAGCGTGGAGCCGCCCCACTGCCCGCCGACCGCGATGCCCTGGCAGATTCGCAGGAGCACCAGGAGGATCGGGGCCGCCACGCCGATGGTGGAGAACGTCGGCAGCAGGCCGATCAGCGTCGACGACACGGCCATCAGGATCAGCGCGGCCAGCAGTGCTGGCTTGCGGCCGATCTTGTCCCCGAAGTGGCCGAAGATCGCCGCGCCCGCCGGGCGGCCCGCGAAGCCCACGGCGAAGGTCGCGAACGACGCGAGCACCCCGGCGACCGGATTGACCGAGGGGAAGAAATGACTGTTGAGGATCAGGGAAGCGGCGGTGCCGTAGATCAGGAAGTCGTAGAACTCGATTGACTGGGCCGCCACCGACGCCATCAGGACCCTGCGCCGGTGGGGCGCGGCCGTCGTCGCGGCGGCGGGTGAGATACGTCCTTGTATGCTCATCTGTGCCTCATTCAGGGGTGGGACGGCCACCTCGCGCCGCAGCGGGAAATGGTCGTTTGTGAAGGCCGGGATTGCCGCTGACCAACGGTTCCCTGCCGGGGAGGACCTGCGCGAGCCCGTGCGAGCTGTGGCGCCTGGGTTGTGGGCCGCGCGGAGAAGAACCACGCCGCACGGCCTTCACACGGGCCGGTCCGTGAAATCGCCTCTCGTGCGCCTGCTCCGGCCGGCCCGGATGGGGTGCGCACCAATATATAATGCGTGAACCTTGTAAGGAAGCCCGGTTCCACCCTTTTTCCGCGATCACCGATCATATATAATGTTCGCTTGAGTGTGTGTTCGTCCGCGCTACCCCGCAACCAACCGGAGGAATCTCGTATGCCCAGCTCCTCCCCCATTCCCGTCGGCGTCCGCCTGCCACTGGCGGGGCCGGAGTTCGCGCCCGCCGCTCTGCTGGAGCTGAGCAGGCGGGCGCTGGAACTCGGCTACGACGGACTGTGGGTCGGCGATCACGTGCTGTTGCCCGAGGCCAGTTCTTCGCCCTATCCGCATACCGGCGACGGCATCCGGCCGTTCCGCGCGGACACGCCCTGGCTCGACCCGCTGCTCCAGCTGACCTGGCTGGCCGGGCAGTTGCCGACCGCACGGTTCGGGACCAGCGTCCTCATCCTGACACTGCGCAATCCCGCCCTGATCGCCAAGCAGCTCGCCACGATGTCCTGGCTGACCGGGCGCCCGGTATCACTCGGCGTCGGCAGCGGCTGGCTGCGCGAGGAGTACGACGCACTGGGTGTCCCCTTCGAACACCGCGCCACCAGGGCGAAAAAGGCCATCGCCGAGATCAGGGAACTGCTCACCGGCGGCAGGCGCGACTACGTGGTGCGCGGGCAGGACGACGAACCACGCACGACGAGCTTCGTCATGGCGCCCACCGCGCCGGCGCCGGTCGAGTTCCTCTGGGGCGGCTTCAGCCCGGCCGCGCTGCGCCTGATCGCCTCGTCCTGCGATGGCTGGCTTCCCGCCAAGCAGAGTCCCGACGAGCTGGCGGGGCATGTGCGGCGGCTCAAGAGCGCCTGCGACGACGCGCACCGCGACTTCGGCGAACTGAAGCTCGTCGTCAAACCCGGGCCCGGCCCTGACCCGGATGCGGGCGGGATCGACAAGGACTCCCTCGCGGCCTACGCGGAGCTGGGGTTCCGCGAGGCGATCCTCGAAATGCCCTACGACACCGGCGGGCTCGCCGGTGCGGTGGCCACGCTCGAACGCGTCGCGGCGCGCAGCTGGCCGTGAAGACCCACGAAGGAAGGACGGAAACGGTGCTCGAGGAATTGTTCGGTGTGGCGGGCAAGGTGGTGCTGGTGACCGGCGGAAGCCGCGGGATCGGCCTCGCCATCGCCGAAGGGTTCGTGCGCTGCGGTGCGCGCGTGTACCTCTGCTCACGCGATGCCGAGGCCTGCGCGCTCGCCGAGAAGGAACTCTCCCAATACGGCGAGGCACACGCCATTCCCGCCGATCTCGGTACATCCGAGGGCCGCCGGTCGCTCGCCGACGCGATCACCGCCCGCGAGGACCGGCTCGACGTCCTGATCAACAACGCGGGCGCGATCTGGGCGGAAACCCTCGCTGACTACCCGGAATCGGGCTGGGACAAGGTCTTCGACCTCAACGTCAAGGGCTCGTTCTTCCTCGTGCAGGCGCTCGTGCCGCTGCTGCGCAAGGCGGCGACCGCGCACGACCCGGCGCGGATCATCAACATCGGCTCCATCGACGGTTTCCACGTGCCGCATCACGAGACCTACGCCTACTCCTCGTCCAAGGCCGCCGTCCACCAGCTCAGCCGCCACCTCGCCGCGCAGCTCGCGCCGGAGAAGATCACCGTCAACGTGATCGCCCCGGGGATGTTCCAGAGCAAGATGCTCAAGGGCACGGTCGAGCGGCGGGGCGAGGAGGCCGTGCTGGCGCCCGTTCCGCTCAAGCGGTTCGTCGAGCCCGCGGACATGGCGGGGGCGGCGATCTACCTCGCCTCGCACGCCGGCTCGTACGTCACCGGCGCGATTCTGCCCGTGGACGGCGGCACCGCCACCACGTTGTAGTCCCGTCCGCACGCTGAAAGCGAGGAAACACCCGTGTCCGCTTCCCTGGCCGAACTCGAAGCCCAGGTGACCGAGCTCCGCGATCGCGAAGCCATCCGGGAGTGCCTGACCCGCTACTCCCGCGGTATCGACCGGTTCGACCGCGAACTGCTGCTCTCGGCCTACCACCCCAACGCGATCGACGACCACGGCAAGTTCATCGGCACCCCGGCCGAGTTCGCCGACTGGGCGTTCAAGCAGCACACCGAGGCGCACCTGAGCCACCAGCACTGCCTGTTCCAGCACCGCTGCGAGCTCGACGGCGCCGTCGCGCACACCGAGACCTACTTCATGTTCGCCGGGATGAACCGGCAGGGCCCGCCGCTGGTGCTCAACGGCGGGCGCTACCTCGACCGGTTCGAGAAGCGCGACGGCGTGTGGGCGATCGCCTACCGCACCTGCGTCCGCGACTGGGGGCTGATGGACGAACGGCCCGACATGGCCCAGCAGGCGTCGTTCACCTCGACCAGGGCGCTGCTGCCGGAGCACATCCGGGACTTCATGAACACCGCCCCCGGCCCGCGGCGCGACGCCGGGGACCTGTCCTACCAGCGGCCGCTGCGGGCCGACCAGGACCGGCTCACGGCCTGGAACGCGCTGTGACACGACCGAAGCCCACCGGCTCGTCGAGCGCGGTGGGCTTCGGGGGTCGGGTCGTGCTCTCGTTCGGCAGCTAACCCGCCACGAGATGCTGCCCTCCGTCCACGACGAGCGCGGTCCCGGTGATGAACGAAGCCTCTTCGGAGGCAAGGAAAAGCGCCGCGTTGGCCACGTCCCACGCGCTGCCCCCGCGGCGCCGCAGCGGCACCCGCGCGTTGCGCTGCGCCACGATGTCGTCGCGGGTGGCGCCACCCTGGCCCACCTTGACCTCCACCGCCATCGGCGTCTCCATCAGGCCGGGCAGGATCGTGTTCGCGCGGATGCCGTACTCGGCATTGCGGATCGCCAGATGCTCGGTCAGCGACACGACCCCGGCCTTCGACGTGCGGTAGCCGACGGTCGGGTAGTCGGTGAGCACGGCGTTGGAGGCGATGTTCGTGATCACCCCCGCGCCCTGGTCGCGCATCACGGGCAGCACGTGTTTGCAGGCCAGCACCATGCCCTCGAGGTTGATCGCCATGATCCTCGCGAACGCGCCGGCCTCGATTTCGGTGACCGGCGCGTCCCCGGCGGCCCGCGCCACGCCGACGTTGTTGTGCAGCACGTCGACGCGGCCCCACTGTCCGACGCAGGCGCGGACCATCGCGACCAGGTCGTCTTCGCTCGTGACGTCGGCTCGCACGGCGATCGCGTCGCCACCGGCGGCGGTGATCTCCTTGACGGTGTCCTCCGCCGCGGCGAGGTCACGGTCCGCGGCGACGACCTTCGCGCCCTCACGGGCGTAGAGGACCGCCGCCGCACGGCCGTTGCCCACGGTCGCCCCGGGCAGCTGACCCGCGCCGACCACGATCGCCGCCTTCCCCGCCAGCCGCTGCCCCACGCTGGTCACGCCTTACCCGTGCGGAGGCTGTGCTCCACGAGCCGGCCCAGCGCCCGCACCGCACGGCGCGGGTCGGTGAAGGCGGGAATACCGGAGGTCAGCAGCTCTTCGCGCGGCCGGCCGCTGCCCCCGGTCCACGCGACGAAGAAGGGCCGGTCCGTTTCCGGATACGCGGCCTTCAGTGTCGTCACGATCTCCTCCGCTCCCCTGTCGGCGTTGCCGAGCACGACAAGCACCGCGTCGGTCTCGTCGTTGTCGCGGACCACCCGCAGTGTCTTCGCGAGGATGCCGATGTCGTTGATCATCGAGCCGGTCACGTCGATCGGGTTGGCCGTGGAACCGAAGTAGGGCAGCAGTTCCGCCACCCGCTCGCGGTCGGCGGGTTGCCACGGCTCGACCACGAGTCCGGCGTCGACGGCCGCGTCGGTGGCCAGCGCGCCAGCGCCGCCGCTGAGGGTCACGATCGTCAGCCTGCGCCCTGCGGCACGGCGGCCCGTGGTGAAGGCCAGCGCGGTGTCGGCCATCTCCTCCATGCTCTCCACCCGCACGGCGCCGTGCTCGGCGACGGCACGCGAGAACGCCTCGTCATCCCCCGCGGCACTCGCGGTGTGCGCCCCGATCGCTCTGGCACCGGAAGGAGTGCGGCCGGATTTCAGCAGTACCAACGGTTTGCGGTGTTCTTCCGCGGCGCCGAGCAGCTTCTCCAGCGCCCCCGGATCGTCCCCGTCCTCGAAATGCCCGAGCAGGACGTCCACATCGGACAGTGCGGCCAGCTCGGTGAGCAGTTCGATCACCGTGACGTCGGGCTGGTTCCCGGTGTTGGCGAAGTAGCGCACCCCGAGCCCGAGCGCGGTCATCGCGCTGTAGGTGAACGTGCCGACCGCGCCGCTCTGGGAGACCAGCGCGACCGGCGACTCGGGGCGTTCACCCTCGGTGTCGAACGCGGTGGAGAAGGTGGCGAACGCGCCGTGCGCCGCGGAGAAGGTGCCGAGGCAGTTCGGCCCGATCAGCCGCATCCCGCCGCGCCGAGCCAGCTCCAGCAGACGCTGCTGCGCGGGCTGTCCCGCCTCGCCGATCTCGGAAAACCCCGAGGCGAAGATGATCGCGGCCCCGACCCCGGCGTCGGCGCAGCGCCGGACAGCCGTTTCCACCGACTCAGCCGGTACCACGATGATGGCCAGGTCGACCGGACCGGGCACCTCGGCGAGATCACGGTAGGTGGGCACCCCCTGTACCTCGTGGTGGCGGGGGTTGATCGCGTAGATCCGCCCGCGATAACCGTATTTCTTCAGGTAATCCAGCGGACGGCCGGAGAGCTTGTCCGGATCCGAGGACGCGCCGTACACCAGCACGCTTTCCGGCCGGAACAGCAGATCGGCGACGGGACGGCTCATGAATGCACTTCACCCTTGAACACCGGCGCGCGCCGTTCCCGGTGCGAGGCGACCCCCTCGACCACGTCCGGCCCGCCGAACCCGAGGAACTCCAGCCCGAGCGACGCGTCGAACAGCGGCCCCGCCTGCCGGTACCACTGGTTGAGCGAGTACTTCGTCCAGCGGATCGCCTCCTGTGCCCCGCTCGACAGCTTCCCCGCGATCTCGCGGGCGGTGCCGAGCAGGTCGTCCTCGTCCACCGTCAGCGACACGAGGCCTGCCCGTTCGGCCTCCTCACCGCTGATCTTGTCGCACGTCAGCAGCAGGTACTTGGCCTTGGCCATCCCGCACAGCAACGGCCACACCATCGACGCGTGATCGCCAGCGGCGACACCGAGCCGGGTGTGCCCGTCGATGATCCGCGCGGTACGGGCGGCGATGGAGATGTCGGCCATGAGCGCGACCACCAGCCCGGCACCCACCGCGGGGCCGTGAATCGCGGAGATGATCGGCTTGTTGCAGTTGAGCACGTTGTAGAACAGGTCCCGCGACTCGCGCATGACCCGCATCCGTACCCCGTAGTCGGCGATCTGCGCCTCGATCAGATCGAAGCTGCCGCCCGCCGAGAAGGCCTTGCCCGCGCCGCGGACCACCACGGCACGAACGTCGGGGTCGGCGTCGATGACCGGCCAGATCCGCGCGATCTGGGTGTGCACCGTCTCGTCAACGGCATTGAGATTGGGGCCGTCGAACACCACCTCGAGCACCCCGGGCTGGTTGTTCTCGAACGTCAGGCCCGAAAACTCCTGGTATTTCTCAAGCATCCTCGCTCCTGCTTTCGGTCGGATCGGTAATCGGTTCGCACGATGGCGGCGGGCTAGATGCCGCGGCCACCGGTGACTTCCAGTACGGCACCGTTCACATAGGACGCGAGCGGGGAGGCGAGGAAGACCGTGGCGCCCGCCACTTCCCCGGGTTCGCCCGCGCGGCCCAACGGTACTTCCGCTTCCTTGGCGGCGAAAATCTCCGGTTTCATCGCCAGCGTCATCGCGGTGCGCACCAGGCCAGGCTGCACCGCGTTGACACGCACCCCGGAGGGCCCGAGTTCCTTGGCCGCGGCCTTCGTGAGCCCGACCAGCCCGGCCTTCGCCGCGCTGTAGTTCGTCTGGCCGGGGTTGCCGATCTTGCCCGACAGCGAGGACATGTTGATCACGCATCCGCCCTTCTGCGAGCGGAACAGCGGCGCGACCGCGCGCGTGCCCAGCCACGCTCCCTTCAGGCTGACGTCGAGCACGAGATCGAAGTCGGCCTCGCTGAGCTTGGTCAGGTAGCCGTCCCTGGTCACGCCCGCGTTGTTGACCAGGATGTCCAGCCTGCCGAACCGGTCGACGCACGCCTGCACCAGCTCGGTCTGGTCCACTTCGGACATCACGTCGCACTGGCGTCCTTCGGCTTCGCCATCGAGCGAGCCGGCCGCGGCTTTCGCCTTGTCGCCGTCCACGTCCGCGATGAGCACGCGTGCGCCCTGCGCGCTGAACGCCTCCGCGATCGCCAGCCCGATGCCCTGCCCGCCACCGGTCACGATGGCGACCTGGTCCCGCAACAGTCCCACGAATTCCTCCTGTTTCACCATCAGTACGATTTCGGCAGGCCCAGTACCTTGGTGGAGACGTAGTTCAGCACCATCTCCTGGGACACCGGCGCGATCTTGAGCAGCCGCGATTCCCGCCAGAACCGCTCGATGTGGTACTCCTTGGCGTAGGCGTACCCGCCGTGCGTCTGCATCGCGCGGTCGCACGCCTCGAAACCTGCTTCACTGCCAAGGAACTTCGCCGCGTTTGCCTCCGGGCCGCACGGTTTGCGCGCGTCGAACAGTCCCGCCGCCTTCATGCCCATCAGCTCGGCGCCCTCCAGCCGGATCCACGAATCGGCCAGCGGATGCGCGACCGCCTGGTTCTTGCCGATCGGGCGGCCGAACACCACACGTTCGCTGGCGTACTTCACCGCCAGCTCCAGCGCGGCCCTGCCGAGGCCAAGCTGTTCCATGCCGACCACGATGCGTTCCGGGTTGAGCCCGTCGAGCAGATAGTAGAACCCGCGGCCGACATCACCGACCACCTCGTCGTCGCGCACCTCGAGGTTGTCGATGAACAGCTCGTTGGAGTCCACCGCCGAGCGGCCGGCCTTCTCGATCTCGCGCACCGTGATCCGCTCGCGGTCCAGATCGGTGAAGAACAGCGTCATGCCGTCCAGCGGCTTGTCGTCACGGCGCGGTGAGGTGCGGGCCAGCAGCAGGATCCGTTTCGCGTTCTGCGCGTTGGTGATCCACACTTTCTGCCCGTTGACCACCCAGCCGCCGTCGGTCTTCTTCGCGCGAGTGGTGATCCTGGACGTGTCCACACCCGCGCCCGGCTCGGTCACCCCGAAGGCGAGCAGCAGCTCGCCTTCGGCGATCTTGGGCAGGTACGCACGCTTCATCTCCTCCGAACCGTGCCGCAGCACCGGCCCCGGCGGGAAGATGTAGAAGTGGATGGCCGAAGCACCGGACGCGCCCGCGCCGGACGCGGCAACCTCGGAGAGCATGATCGCTGCCTCGGTCAGGCCGAGGCCGAGTCCGCCGTACTTCTTCGGGATCATCGAGCCGAGCCAGCCCGCGTCCGCGAAGGCCCGCACGAACTCCCATGGGTATTCGGCTTTCCGGTCCTTCTCGCGCCAATAGTCCAGGTCGAACTTCCGGGCCAGTTCCCGCGCGCTGCGGCGAACCAGATCCAGATCGCGGTCCACCGCGGTCACTCCCGCACCCCGGTGTGGTCCGCGGCGGGGATGGCCTCCAGCGGGGTGGCCGGGTCGAGCGAGGACATATCGCCCACCGGCTCGCCGAGATGACGCGCTCGGATGGCGCGGCGCATGATCTTCCCGTTCTTCGTCTTGGGCAGAGTGGTCACGAGGTGCAGTGACGGGGCGAAAGCCTTGCCCACATTGGCCAGCGCGGTCTCCACGAGGTCGTCGCCGCCCGTGTTCCCCTCGCGCGGGACCACGAAGGCCACCACGCGCTGACCGCGCTGGGCGTCGGGCACGCCGATCACCGCGGCCTCGGCGATGCGGCGGTCCTTGAGCAGCGCGGCCTCGATCTCGGCGGGGCCGACCCGCCGTCCGGACACCTTGATCGTGTCGTCGGAGCGGCCGTGGATCCGCCAGGTGCCGGACGCGTCGACGGCGGTGAGGTCGCCGTGCAGCCAGACTCCGTCCCATTTGCTCCAGTACGTTTCGACGTAGCGCTCGCGGTCCTGCCAGAACGCGTGCGTCATGCCCGGCCAGGTGTTGTGCACGGTCAGCTCGCCGACCTGCCCGGTCACCGGCTTGCCGTCGGCGTCGAGCACGGCGACGTCCATCCCGGGCAGCGGCCCGTTGAACGAGGCCGGTTCCATCGGCAGGAACGGATAGGCCACGAGGATGCCGCCGCCGGTCTCGGTGCCGCCGCTGTAGTTCACGATCGGCCGCTTCGCCTGCCCGACCTGGTCGAACAGCCAGTGCCACGTCGGTTCGTCCCACGCCTCTCCCGTGGAGGCGAAGGCGCGCAGCCGGCTCAGGTCACCGAAATCCCGCTGCCCACGGGCCATCAGCGCCCGCGCGGCGGTGGGCGCGATGCCCTGGAAGGTCACGCCGTCGCGTTCGGCGAGCTCCCACAGCCGGCCCGGACTGGGATAGTCGGGCACGCCCTCGGTGAGCACGATCGTCGCGCCGAGCTGAAGCCCGCCCAGGATCAGCAACGGTCCCAGCATCCAGCCCAGATCGGCGATCCACGCGATGACGTCGTCGGCGTGGATGTCGAAACCGTAGGCGAAATCGGTCGCGGCCTTCACCGTGAAACCGGCGTGCGAGTGCAGGATGCCCTTCGGCTTACCGGTGGTGCCGGAGGTGTAGATGATGGTCAGCGGATCGTTCGATTCGGTGTCCGCGGTCCGGATTTCCGGCGGGTCCGCGGGCAGCTCGTCCCAGTAGACGTCGCGGCCGGCGGTCATCGGCACGTCGTCCGCGAGGTGCCGGACCACGACCACGTGCCGGACCCCGGGCGATTCCGCCACGGCCCGATCCGCGGTGTCCTTCAATGCGACCCGCTTGCCGCGGCGCGTGGTGCCGTCGGCCGTCACCAGTGCCACCGCCCCGGAGTCGTTGAGGCGCGCGGCCAGCGCGTCCGGGCCGTAGCCGGTGAAGGCCGGTACCGAGATGGCGCCGAGCATCGCGCAGCCGAGGAACGCCACGACGGCCTCGGGAACGACGGGCAGGAACAGCACCACCCGGTCGCCACGCCCGACACCGAGCTGGGCGAGGTTCGCGGCGAACCGGCGCACCCGCTCGCTCAGCTCCCCGTAGGTCAGCGCACGCCGTTGGCCGCCATCACCCTCATAGACCACGGCTTCCTTCGTCGCCAGTTCACTCTCCGCATGGCGATGCGCGCACAGGGTCGCCGCGTTGATCCGGCCGCCGGGAAACCACCGCGGGAACAGCCTTCCCGCGCTCTCGTCGACGACGCGCTCGAACGGCGTGGTGAACGTGATGTCCAGATCCTCCACCACGGCGCGCCAGAACCACTCCGGATCGGCCACGGAGGCCTCGTGCAGTTCCGCCGGCGTGCCGAACCCCCAGCTCTTCATCGCTCGCAGAAAACGGCTGCGCGCACGCACGCTCTCATCCGGCACCCACGCCGGTTCGGCCGCTGCCGCGGACGGCCCCGGTCCCTTCATCATCGGCTCCTCGTCACTTCGCCGCGCCGTCGCCGGCGAGTTGGCGGCTGTAGTCGAGCACCTCGCGCGCGGTCTTGATGTGCGCGTAGTCGATGTGCATGTCCTCGTAGCGCACCGCGGCGGCGCCCTCGGCCTCCGCCTTCTCGAAGGCGGAGATCATGCCCGTGTAGAACTCGATTTCGAACTTCGACGGGCTGAACACCTCGTTGGCCACGGCGACGTGCGAGGGATGGATCAGCACCTGGCCGCGGAAACCGAGTTCGCGGTTCTGCTCGGAGAACTTGCGCGCCCCGTCGGCGTCGGTCAGGTCCTGCCACACCCCGACGATCGGGAACTCCAGCCCTGCCGCCCGCGCCGCGAGCACCGCCTTGCTGCGCAGGTACATCGTTTCCGCGCCCGCCGGGGTGAACTGGAACCCGATCGACCGCGAGACATCCGCGTCCCTTGCCGTACCGGCGAACAGCGTCGCCACCCTGGGCGAGGCCGTGGCGATCCGGTCGCAGGTCGCGTACGCCCCGGCGGTCTCCAGCGAGCAGATGAACTCGAACGTCCCGGGTGCCACGCCGTTGCGCCGTTCGAAGTGCGTCACCAGCGCATCGAAGCCGACGATGTCGTCGGGGCCGTAGGTCTTGGGCAGCACGAAACCGTCGAGGCCCTGGATGGCCACCGCCTCGATATCGTCCCCGGACATACCGGTGTCCAGCGAGTTCAGCCGCACGTACAGCGCGACCTTCGAACCGGACTCCCGCAGCCGGGTGATCGTCGCGGCGACCTCGGCGCGGCCCTTGGCCTTGAGATCGAGCGGGACCGAATCCTCCAGATCGAGGATCAGCCCGTCCGCACCGGCGGCCACCCCCTTCTCGGCCCAGTGACCCCGGTGGCCCGGCACGAACAACAATGAACGCAGTGGCCTCACGATACCTCCTCGTCGCGGCAGCTGGCGGTGAGAGTACACAATATATGATGTTAAGACAAGGGTGCCCGGCGCGAAGGCAGACCCTAGCTGCACCTTTGTCCTCTCAGTTAAATATATGATGCTTGCCGAAGGGTTCCCATCGGCAAAATGACGTGATAGGAACGAAAGCACGTGCACAACGATGGTGCGCCGGAGGAGAAGGTGAGCAGATGCGGCGAAAGCCACTTCAGAACATCCGTGTCCTCGAGTTCGGAGGCTATATCTCCGCGCCATACGCGAGCTCGCTGCTCGCCGCGCTCGGAGCGGATGTCGTGAAAGTCGAGCGGCCGGGCATCGGAGAGGACTTCCGCCGCGCGAAGAACGATCAGAGCCCGTATTTCCGCCAGTACAACGCGGGAAAGCGCAGCTTCGCCGTCGATCTCAAGGACCCGCGCGGCGTCGAACTGGTCAAGGCGGTGCTGCCGCGCTTCGACGTGCTGCTGGAAAACCTGCGCCCCGGCAAGCTGGCCGCGCTGGGCCTCGGCCCGCAGGTCTGCCGGGAGCTGCGCCCGGATCTGGTGTACACCTCGGTCACCGGGTTCGGTGATGGCGGGCCGCTGCGCGCCCGCGCGGCCTACGATTCCATCGGCCAGGCCGTCGGCGGCATCTATTCGATCATGAGCAACGCCGGCGCCGCGCAGATCTCGGGCACCTGCCTGGCCGACCTGGTCACCGGCCTGTCCACGGCGACCGGCATTCTCGCCGCGCTGGTCGGGCGCGGCAGCTCGGGGCTCGGTGAACACGTGGAGACCTCGATGATGGAGGCGGTCAGCACCGTCACCATCGACGCCATCACCCAGTTCTTCGACGACGGGCACACCGATCCCAGCAGGCAGAGCCGTCATCCCCAGGCACAGAACTTCTGCCTCAAGACCGCCTCCGGCCAGGACATCACGCTGCATCTGTCCTCCTCCCAGAAATTCTGGCTCGCACTGCTGGACGCGATGGACCGCCGCGACCTCGCCGACGATCCTCGGTTCACCACCTACACACAGCGATGGGACAACTACTTCGAGCTCGTCGACATCGTGCAGGCCGAGTTCATGACGAAACCGGCTGACGAATGGGAAAAACTGCTCAGTGAGGCGGATGTCCCGTTCGCGCCGGTGCTGGGGATGGGCGGTTATCTGTCGCATCCGCAGACCGAGTGGCTGAAGCTGACCGAGCCGGAGACCGACGATCTGGCGCTCGTGCGCCCGCCGTGGCGGTTCTCCGGCACCCGCCCGGACCGTGGCCGCACGACACCCCGCGTCGGCCAGCACACCAGGGAAATCGCGGCCGAGGTATACGACGAGTCCCGTGTGGACGAACTCGTCGCCGCCGGGGTCCTGTTCACCGAAGACCGCTTCGAAAAGCCCGCCGCGGAAAGGAAAGCCAGTGCCTGACACGCTCGCCGAGCAGCTCGCCCGGTTCACCGCCACCACCGAGACCGGGAGCCTTCCCGGCACGGTGGTGGAAGAAAGCAAACGACTCGTCCTGGACTCGATCGGCTGCGCGCTGGCCGGGACCGGGGAACCACGGGGACGCATCGGCGTCGACTACGGCCGGATGATCGGCGGGACGGACGGCGAGGCCACGATCCTCGGTACCGGCTCCCGCAGCTCGGTCTTCGGCGCCGCTTTCGCCAACGGCGAGCTGATGAACGCGCTCGACTTCGACGCCGTGCTGCCACCCGGTCACGTCTCGCCCTACGTCCTGCCCGGCGCGCTCGCCTTCGGCGAAAGCCGCGGGATCTCCGGCAGCGACCTCATCGCGGCCGTCGCGCTCTCCCACGAGATGAGCTACCGCTTCGGCAAGGCCATGGACTACCTGCGCGACACCAAGAACGGCGAGGTCGCGCTCTCCCCGATTCTGGGGTTCAGCAGTACCGTGTTCGGCGCGACCGCGGCCATCGGCAAGGTCAAGGGTTACGACGCCGGGATGCTCGCGAACGCACTCGCGATCGCGGCCAACATCTCCCCCGTCAACTCCCACCGCTCCTGGCTGGCCCACTCCCCCAGCTCCACCATCAAGTACCTCAACGCGGGCGTGCTGGTCCAGTCGGCGCTGACCGCGGCGCACTTCGCCGAATTGGGGCACCGCGGCGACCTGCAGGTGCTCGACGACGCCGACTACGGCTACCGGCGGTTCATCGGCACCGGCCGCTGGGTGCCGGAACAGATCACCGACGGGCTGGGCACCGAATGGCGCTTCCCCGCCGAATCCACGTTGAAGCCCTATCCGCACTGCCGGATCCTGCACGCGCCGCTGGACGCGCTCACCGAGATCGTCGAGACCAACGACATCAAACCGGACGAAATCGACGCGATCCGGGCCTGGGGCGAGGCCTGGGTGCTGCATCCGGTCTGGCTGAACCGCGAGATCTCCCACGTCCATGACGCGCAGTTCTCCATCGCCCACGGCCTCGCCGTCGGCGCGCACCGGGTCACCCCCGGCAAGGCGTGGCAGGATCCGGACCTCGTGTTCGGCAGCTCGGTGCGGGAACTGATGGACAAGACGACCTTCAAGCCACACCCGGACTGGGGCACCGAGATCGAGAAACACCCGTCCAGCCGCCCGACCCGTATCGAGGTCGACGCACGCGGCACGACCTTCAGCGCCGAACGCCGGTTCCCGAAGGGCAGCCCGTCCCCGGACCCCTCGACGCTGCTCACCACCGACGAGCTCGTAGCGAAATTCCGGGTCAACGCCGAGGATGTCATCCCCGAGTCCGAAGTCGAGGGTGTGCTCGATTCCTTGCTCGACCTGGAGAAGGTCGGCGACATCCGCCAGCTCCTGCGTGCCCTGGGCGGCCGGGAACACCCATGATCGACCTCGGTGAGACCACCATGACCAGGGACGAGATCGACGCGTATCTGCGCGCCCCCGGGCGGTTCGCGGCGGTTTCGTCCCTGCGCAAGGACGGCTCCCCGTTCACCATCCCGATGGGCTATTACTACGACGGCGGCCACTTGTATTTCTCCACCACTCCCACCCGGGGGCTCACAGCGCGGCTGCGGCGTGACCCCCGGGTGTCGGTGGCCGTCTTCGACCATGAGCCCATCCACGGCTATGTCCTCGTGCATACCGTGGCGGAGGAGATCGAGGACCCCGGCGACGTGCTCAGCATGAAGATGCACCGCCGCTACCCCAAACCCGGTATCGAGGATCAGGCCGAGCACGACCGGATCTGGCTCTCCGCCGGGCGGGTCGTGTTCCGGGTGTCCACCTCGGACGCGTTCGGGATGGACCAGCGCAAGGCGAGCTCGTCGCCCTACGCGCTGGCCATGCCGGACCACAGGCCACCGACGGAGCCGCGGTGAACACCGGCCGGCCCGCGCAGTGGACGGGAGCTGGCTGCCTCGCCCCGGTCGAAAGCCACACCCACAGACGGCAATTGCCCGAGGAGGCCGCCTCCTACGCCCGCGAACTGATCATCTCGGGCGCGGTCCGGCCGGGCGAATTCCTGCGGCTGGAAGGCATCGCCCAGGCGGTCGGCATCAGCAACACCCCGGTCAGAGAAGGCCTGCTGACCTTGCGCAGCGAAGGATTCGTGCAGCTGGTCCCCCGCCGTGGCTTCGTCGTCGCACCCTTCACGCCGCAGGACGTGCGCGACCTGTTCTGGGCGCAGGCCCGCCTCGCCGGGGAGCTGGCGTCACGGGCGGCCCAGGTCATCACCGGCGAGCAGCTGGCAAGGCTCGATGCGAACCTGGAGGAGTACGAGCGGGCGAACGAGGCCGGCGACCGGGGCAAGCTGGCCATGCTGGGGCACCAGTTCCACCGTGAGGTCAACCTCGCCGCGGGTTCGCACCGCCTCACCCTTGTGCTGGGCTCGATCGTCAAACAGTTCCCGAACCGGTTCTACGCGGGGATCGAAGGCCAGGTCGCCGCCACCCGGGACGAGCACCCGCTGATACTCGACGCGCTGCGCCGGCGACAGCCTCGCCAGGCACGTGCGATCATGGAGGACCACATCGCCGAACGGGCCGAAAGCCTCACCGTGCTCCTCGCCGACCGCGGCCTCTGGTAACACGCACCCCGGCTACCGTGACCCCTATCCCGGAATCCGTATAATGGACGGAACATATCCCATATCACATTGAGTATAGGGAGAACGATGGTCGAGGTGAGCGCGGTCCGCGGGGCTGGGGCGAGGCGGCAGCAACTTCCCGAGGAAGTGGCCGCCTACGTCCGCGAGCTGATCATCTCCGGTGAGGTCCGGCCGGGCGAGTTCCTGCGGATGGAGCCGATCGCCGAAGCCGTCGGGGTCAGCAACACACCGGTCCGTGAGGGTCTGCTTTCCCTGCGCAGCGAAGGTTTCGTCGAGCTGGTCCCCCGCCGTGGCTTCGTCGTCGCGTCCTTCACCCGGCAGGACGTGCGCGACCTGTTCTGGGCGCAGGCGCAGCTCGCGGGTGAACTGGCCGCCCGCGCGGCCAAGGCCATCACACCGGACCAGCTCGCGGTACTCGAGGCCAACGTCGCGGATTACGAGAAGGCCTTCGCCGCCGGTGACCAGGAACAGGTCGCCGACCTCGGGCATCAGTTCCACCGGCAGATCAACCTCGCGGCGGACTCGCACCGGCTGGCGTTGCTGCTCGGCACGGTCGTCAGCCAACTGCCCAACCGGTTCTACGCCCAGATCGAAGGACACGTCGGCGGCACAAGGCAGGCGCACCCGCTGATCCTCGACGCGATCCGCAAGCGCGCGTCCCGTCAGGCCCGGTCGCTGATCTCCGAGCACCTCCGCGAGGGTGGCGATCAGCTCGTCGCGATGCTCGAGGAGCGCGGTATGTGGGCGGAGGCGCAGACCGCCTCCTGACGGCCGGACCGGCGGCGGCTACGGGTTCCAGACCCCCCGCTGCTCCAGGCTCTCGATGAGGTGATCGGCGCCCTCGAGCAGATGGTCGGCCATCAGCGTCCGCACCTTCTGCGATTGCCTGTTCCGCAATGCGGCGAGCAGCTCCGGGTGTGCTTGCCTGGTGCCCTCCACCTGCCCTGTGATGGCCGTATAGAAGCGATTGGGTAACTGCTTCACGATCGAGCCGAGCAATAGTGCCAGCCGGTGCGAATCCGCCGCGAGGTTGATCTCACGGTGGAACAGGTGTCCAAGGTGAGCGAGCGCCTCGCTGTCGGAAGACGCGTACGCCTTTTCGTAGTGTTCGAGGTTGGCTTCCAGCCGGGCAAGCTGCTCGGAGGTGATCCGCTTCGCCGCCCGCGCCGCGAGCTCACCGGCAAGCTGTGACTGCGCCCAGAACAGGTCACGCAGATCTTCGCGGGTGAACGACTCGACGACGAACCCTCGGCGCGGGACGCGGCGCACGAAACCCTCGCTCTGCAGGATGAACAATCCCTCACGAACCGGCGTGTTGCTCACCCCGAGCGCGTCCCGGAGCACGTCCACACGCAGGTAGTCACCCGGCCGGACCTCGCCGGAAATGATCATTTCGCGCGCGTGGCCAGCCACTTCCCCTGGAAGGTGCGTCCGCCCGGCCACGAAGCCCCTGCCGAAAGCCGGGTCGTAGGTCATCTCTTCCGCCTCTCCGCGAGCACCACGGGCCTGGCCGTGCGCGCTCGTTCCGGTTCACGCGCACCCGTCGACCACCGCCGTCACATCATATATACCGGGAGCCTCCGCCATGGCGGAATGGCCCTTCCGGACGCGACCGCGTTGCCGGGACCGTCCGTACTCCTGCCTGCCGGGCGAAACACTGTTGCGATGACCACGCCGACCGTCGCACATTCCCATGATAAAAATATATAGTGCATCATGCTGTTACCGATGCCGGTCAACCGCTGGCCGGTCTGCGCATCGTGGAAATCTCCGGCTATGTCGCCACTCCGCTGTGCGGTATGACGCTCGCGCAGCTCGGCGCCGACGTCATCCGGGTCGAGCCGGTCGGCGGGGCCCCCGACCGCACCAGGCTGCCGCGCGCGGGCAGCGGCACCAGCCTGTACTGGACCGGGCTGAACAAGGGAAAGCGCGCCATCGAGGTCGACCTGACCTCTGCCGAGGGCCAGGATCTCGTCACCGGTCTCGTCGCCGAACGCGGCATCGCGCTCACCAACTCCGAGCGGATCCTGCCGTTCGAGACTCTGCGCCGCGCTCGCCCGGACGTCGTGCGCGTGGTGCTGACCGGTGGCCGCGACGGCTCACCGGCCGTCGACTACACCGTCAACGCGGCGAGCGGCTTCCCGCACATCACCGGTCGCGCCGGGTCGGGACCGGTGAATCACGCGGTGCCGGTCTGGGACATCGCCGCGGGCCTCTACCTCGCCGTCGGCCTGCTGTCCGCCGACCGGCGCAGGCAGCTCACCGGACAGCCGCAGCAGATCCGCGTCGCGCTGGCCGACATCGCACTGGCCACGGCCGGCAACCTGGGTTATCTGGCCGAGGCGCAGCTGGGCGAGGTGCCACGTGCCGCTGACGGCAACCACGTCTACGGCACGTTCGGCCGCGACTTCGGCACCCGCGACGGGCAGCGCGTGATGGTGGTCGCCCTGACCACACGGCACTGGCGCGACCTCGTCGAGGTGACGGGCGCCGGCGCCGTGGTGGCCGCGCTCGCCGCGAGCCTGCCCGCGAACTTCGAGGACGAGGCGGACCGCTACCGGCACCGGCGGCTGCTCGGCGGAGTCTTCGAGGGCTGGTTCGAAACGCGCACCGCCGCCGAGGTCACCGAAGCGTTGAGCCGTACCAGGCTCCTGTGGTCGCCGTACCGGTCCTTTTCGGACCTGGCATCGCACGAAAGCCCGTTGCTGAGCCGGCTCGACCAGCCCGGTGTCGGCGAACATCTGGCTCCGGGCTCACCCATCACCGTCGACGGCCACCAGGCGCCCGCACGACCAGCCCCCGGCGTCGGCCAGCACACCCCGGAAGTGCTCCGCGAGGAGCTGGGCCTGTCCGAATCCGAGATCGCGAAACTCGCCGACGCGGGGGTGATCGGCTCGGCTAGTGCCGGTGTTCGACCAATGCCCTGATCACGTTTCCGTCGCGCACATCGGCATAGGCCCCGGCGATACCGTCCACTGTGTACCTCTTGGTGATCAGCTCGTCGAGCTTGAGCCTGCCCTCCTCGTAAAGCCGGGCCAGGCGTGGAATGTCGTAGTGCGCGTTGCAACCGCCGAGCAGCGCCCCGCGCACGCTGACGTCGAAGAACGTCACGCGGTTGCCCGGGACTCGCACGTTCACGTCCGACGCCTCGTCCGCGGTCGCGGTGAGTACCATGCGGGCGCCCTTGCCGGTCGCCTCCAGCGCACCCAAGGTGATCTCCGGGCGCAGCACACCGACGGTCACGATGACGACATCCGCGCCGGACCCACGCGAGAGGTGCCTGCCGAGTTCCCCCGCCTCCTCAAGGTTCGCCGCCGTGTGCGTGGCGCCAACGGAGCGGGCGAACTCGCGCTTCCACTCGACGGGATCGACGGCCACGACGTGGCTCGCCCCCTTGAACGCCGCCCCCTGTACCGCGTTGATCCCGACACCACCGATTCCCGCGACGATCACCGTGTCGCCCGCCCGCACCTCGCCGACGTACTCCGCCGAACCCCACCCCGTTGGCACACCGCAACTGAGCAGCGCGGCGACGTCCATCGGGAACCACTCGGGGATCTTGACGCACGATGCCTGCGACACGACGATGTGGTCGGCGAAGGTCCCGAGCATGCAGAACCCGCCCAGCGGTTCCCCGTCGAGTGAGGCCCGGAATGTCCCGTCCGGCATCGCTCCGGTCGGAACGTGCACGGTGTAATCACACATCCGCGATCGCCCCGATGTGCAATACCGGCACACGCCGCACTGCGGGAGCACGGAGAGGATCACGTGGTCGCCGGGCGCGAACCGGGTGACGCCCGGACCGACGGCCTCGACGATCCCCGAGCCCTCGTGCCCGCCGATCAGGGGGTACCGGCCCCCGCTGCCCGTCCCGCCGTGCCGCCGGTGCTCATCCGAACGGCACAGACCCGCGTAGTGCACCCGGACCAGCACCTCTTCCGCGCGGGGCGGCTCGACCTCCAGTGTCGCGGTCGTCCAGTCTGTCAGCGGCGCCGTGAGTACCGATGCCTGAACCTTCATGTCACCAACCTCTCGGGAGTTCCTCGGTCATCGCCGTCGGCGGCGATGGTCAGGTGTAGGGCAGCGCGCGATCGGTCGTGAGGTCCCACACGACGGACTTGTGGCGCGTGAACTCCCGGACCGCCGCGATGCCGAACTCACGGCCGAAACCGCTGCGTTTCATTCCTCCGGAGGGCACCGTCGGATGCAGGGCACGGTGGGCATTGACCCAGACCGTCCCCGCGACGAGATGCTGCGCCAGGTAGTGAATCGTCCGGGCGTCGTTGCCCCAGATCTGTGAGCTCAGGCCGAAACTCGTGGCGTTCGCCCTTGCCAGGGCCTCGTCGATGTCCGAGTAGGAAAGCACGCTCGCCATCGGGCCGAATGCCTCGGTGGTGGCGGCGGGGTTGTCGTCGGCGACGTCGGCGAGCACGGTCGGCTGGTAGAACGAGCCCGCGGCCAGCGGCCCGTCCTGCGCGGGTGCCCCTCCCGTCAGCAACGTGGCTCCGCCGGCGACCGCTCGCCCGACGAGCCCGTGTACGTGCTCGCGTTGTCGCCTGCTGATCAGCGTGCCCATCTCGGAACGCTCGTCCGCAGGCAGGCCGACCCGCACCGCGGCGGCGCGCTTGGCGAGTTCCTGCGCCACGTCGGCATACCGGGACTCGTGGACCAGGATCCGCGATCCGGCGATGCAGCTCTGGCCGCTCTTGACGAAGTTCGAATGCAGCACCGAAGGCAGGGCCAGGTCAAGATCCGCGTCAGGCAACAGGATCGCGGGACTCTTGCCGCCGAGCTCCAGTACCACCGGAGCGATGTTGCGCGCCGACTGCCCGATCACGGCGCGCCCGGCACCGGGACTGCCGGTGAACGAGACCATCCCCACCGCGGGGTGCTCCGACAGCAGCGAGCCGACCGTCTCACCGCGACCGGTCACCACGCCGACCACGCCGGGCGGTATCCCCGCTTCGAGCGCGAGTTCGGCCATCCGGAAGGTCGACCGCGGGGCCAGCTCAGCCGCCTTGAACACGATGCAGTTGCCCGCGATCAGCGCGGGCCCGCCCTTGACCGCCACGAAGACCATGTTGGCGTTGTAGGCGTTGATCCCCGCGACCACACCGAAAGGCTCATCCATCCCGTAGGCCACACGGTGTGGATACTGCGAGAATGTGGTGCCTTCGAGCTTGTCCGCGAGGCCGCCATAATAGGTGAGCACCCTGGCGGCGGTGTCGATATCGCCCAGCACCTCCGCACGCACGTGCCCGACCTCGGCGAGCTCGAGCGCCGCGAGCTCCTCACGGTGTGCGGTAATCCGCTCGGCCCAGGATCGCAGCAGAGCACCACGGACGTCGGGGGCGGTGTCCCTCCAGGTACCGTTGAACGCCTGTTCCGCCTGCCCAACAACACTGTCCACTTCGGATGGACGGGCCTCGTGAGCCTGACCTATCGTCACACCCGTGGCCGGGTTCTCTATGTCGAAGTACTGACCGTCGCCGGGCACGACATGGCCGGCCGCGCCGAGATATCCAACGGGCGTGGACAAGGTGGTTGTCACGGTTCTCCTCTTACTACCGGATTGTGGTCACGCACAATATATTAAACATGAGAGGATCGTCAGGTCCATCTTCGTATCAGAGAGGAAGAGCAGATGCCCCGGGAGACCTCCTACATCGAGCGGCTGTTCGGCGTCCGCGGCAAACGCGTCGTCGTGACCGGCGGCGTCCGCGGAATAGGCCGCGCGATCGCGCAAGGCTTCGTGGAGGGCGGGGCGGAGGTCGTGGTGACGTCGCGCAGTGCTGAGGACTGCGCACGGGCGGAAGACGAACTCGGCGCGTCGGGCACCTGCAGGGCCGTCCCCGCCGATCTGTCCACGGTGGCGGGTTGCCGGGAGTTCGCGGCGACGATCGGCTCGCTGTTTCCCGCGCTGGACGTACTGGTCAACAACGCGGGCGCGCAGCACGAGCAGCCACTTCCCGAATTCTCCGAGGACGGCTGGGACCACGTGCACGATGTCAACGTCAAGGCACCGTTCTTCCTCGTCCAGGCGTTACTGCCGCTTCTGGAGGCGACGGGTTCCGCCGATGAGCCCGCACGGGTGATCACCGTCGGCTCGGTCAACGCCCTGCGCGTGGCGAAGCGGGACGTGTACGCCTACTCGTCGTCGAAGGCGGCCGCGCACCATCTGAGCACGCATCTGGCGGCCAGGCTCGCGCCCGGCATCACCGTGAACGTCCTCGCGCCGGGGATGTTCGTGACCGGGTTGCGCAGGGAGGGCAAGGAGTACCGCCGGGATCCGGCCGTGCTCGCCGAGGTGCCGCTGGGCCGTTTCGTCGGCCCGTCCGATGTCGCCGGCGCCGCGCTCTACCTGGCGTCGACGGCGGGATCCGGACTGACCGGCGTGGTCATCCCGGTCGACTGCGGACTGGCCACGACCCGCTGAACGAGCCGGGTGGCGCTACCGGCGTACGCCGATCAGCCGCGGATCGATGGCGCCACCCGGACTCGCCACGGCGGACACCGTCACGGCGCCGAACGCGCCCGCGCGGTCGAACATCACCGCCGTCCCGGTCGCGATCCCGGCTTCGGCGAAACGGTGCTCGGCGGCCAGCCCAAGCCCCTCCCCCGGCGCGGGCAGCCTGCTCATGACGAGGCTGGCGTCGGCATTGATGAACTCCACGCCGAGCGCGCCCCAGTTGGCAACCATGTTCACCACATCGGTGGCCATGGCGGTGAACTGGAAGGCGGTCCCTTCCTCGCCGGCCACGAGCCGGACCGGGGCGAGCCATATCTGTTTGCGGTGCTCGTTCTGGTGCGGATCGGGAAGCGGGGTCCAGCCGACCGTCTCGCTGTAGTACAGCCGGTCCTCGGTTGTTCCCGGCCGCATGCCAGGCGGCGGGGGGACGAAATCCAGCCGCGGCGAGAAGACTTTGCCCTCCGGAGCGGCTGCCTCGGTGAGGAACGCCGCTCCGGCGCGGGCGACCGCACGGCCGTCCTGGCGCAACACCGCGTCGACCAAGCACAGCTGCCTGCCCGCCCGGACCACGGTCGCCTCCGCCATACAGGGTGCCATCGCGGCGGGGCGGAACAGGTCGACCCGCCATCGCACCGGCCGCCGCGACACCCCGTCCGGGCCTGGTGGCACCGCCCGTTCGACCGCGCGGGCCAGTGCCCCGCTGACCGCGCTCCCCCGCATCTGCCCGGTGCCGCCGCCCCACAGGCTACCCGCCGACGGACGCGGGACCAGGGTGTCGCCCGCACCCGGCGCCACCTCGAAATAGGCGTGATTCACACCCGGCACGCTATCACGCTTAATATATAATGGTCCCCCAAGTTCTCTTGACCTTCGTTGCAAATATCATATATTAAGTTCATCTCTGACCATGCCGAGCAGACAGGAACCCGGCCATGCCGATCAGCGAAGATCGCAGCCCCGTCCAATCCGAAGCGGGCACGATGCCCGAAGAACAACGAGGATTCCGGCGGATCGCCATCGCCAGCCTCGTCGGTACCCTGATCGAAGGCTACGATTTCGTCCTCTACAGTCTGGCCGCCGCACTCGTCTTCCCGAAGGTGTTCTTCCCCTCGCTGGGGCCAGCGGCGGGCACGATCGCCTCGCTCGCGACGCTCGGCGTCGCGTTCGTCGGCAGGCCCGTCGGCGCGATCCTTTTCGGACACTTCGGTGATCGGCTTGGCCGCAAACGAACCCTGATCGCCACCGTCACCGGGATGGGCCTCGGGACGACACTGATGGGCCTGATTCCCTCCGCGGACACCATCGGCGTCGCGGCGCCGATTCTCATCGTTGTGCTGCGGGCGGTCCAGGGCGTCGCGATCGGCGGTGAATGGGCCGGGGCCGTGCTGTTCGTGACCGAGCACGCGCCAAAGCGGCGCCGCGGGTTGTACGCGATGTTCCCCCAGCTCGGGCACTCGATGCCCAACGCACTCTCCGCTGGCACCTTCCTGCTCGTCGGCCTGCTGGTGAGCCCCGAGACGTTCCTCGCGTGGGGCTGGCGCGTCCCGTTCATCGCCAGTATCCTGCTCCTCGCCTTCAGCCTCTACATCCGGCTCAAGGTCGAGGAAACTCCCGTTTTCGAGAAACAGCGCAAGCGTGGCGGCGCGTCCGGAGTCCCGCTGTTCCAGGCTTTCCGCAAGCAGCCGCGGACGATCCTGATCACGGCGGGGGTTCCGCTCACCGCACTCACCTTCGTCTACGTCGGCAACGCCTTCGTCGCCAACTATGGGGTCGAATCCCTTGGGCTGTCACGCAACGCGGTCCTCGCGATGGGTGCGTTGTCAGGCCTGGCGTTCGCGGGGTTCACGGTGCTGAGCGCGGTGCTGTCCGACCGGCTGGGCAGGCGGCCGGTCATCGGTGGGTCGCAGATCCTTGGCGTGGTGTGGGGCCTGGTGCTGTTCCCCCTGCTCGGCACCGGCTCGGTCGCCGCGTACGGGCTCGCGATGTGTCTCACGATGGCGATCGCCGGGCTCGGGTACGGCGCCATCGGTGCCTTCGTACCCGAGCAGTTCCACACCAGCTACCGCTACACAGCCGCCGGTATCGCCTATCAGATCACGGGCGTGATCGGCGGTGGCGTCGCACCCCTGCTCGCCCCGGTGATCATTTCCGCCCAGGGCACCGCCGTCTTCGGCATCGTGCTGGCGGCGCTGTCCGCCGTCGCCGCGGTGTGCACGTTCTGCCTGCGGGAGACCATGCGCGACGATCTCGACTGGGAGCGGGCAGCGGAAACCAGGCACAATCCGATCGCATCACAAGGGGAACGATGAAGTCGCACACCACCCTGTTCATCGGCGGCGAGTGGATCCCGTCCGAGGGCACCGGAAAGATCGACGTGATCTCACCATCGAGCGAGGAAATCGTCGGCACCGTCCCCGCCGCGACGACCGGGGACGTCGACCGCGCGGTGGCGGCGGCCCGGCGCGCCTTCGACGAGGGCCGCTGGAGCAGCACCGGTCTCGCCGAGCGGATCGCCTTGCTCCGGCGGGTCCGCACGGCGCTGGCCGCACGGCAGGACGAGTTCGCGGCACTGGTCACCGACGAGATGGGCTCCCCCATCGCCCAATCCGGGCCGATCCAGGTCGGCGCCCCGCTCGCTCTGCTCGACACCTACACCGAACTGGCCGCGAGCTACCCGTTCGAGGAGATCCGGACAGCCGCGTCGGGAAGCGCGCTCGTCACCCACGAGCCGGTCGGCGTAGTCGCCGCCGTGGTGCCGTGGAACGTCCCGCTGACCGTCACGGTCCAGAAACTGGCCCCGGCTCTGCTGACCGGCTGCACCGTCGTGCTCAAGCCCGCACCCGAAACGCCACTGAGCGTCTACGCTCTCACCGAGCTCTTCCGGCAGGCCGGGCTGCCCGCCGGCGTGCTCAACGTGGTTCCTGCCGACCGGGACGTCAGCGAATACCTCGTGGGGCATCCGGGGGTCGACAAGGTGACCTTCACGGGATCGACCGCCGCGGGCAGGCGGATCGCTTCCATCTGCGGCGGCAACCTGACGCGGGTCACGCTGGAGCTGGGCGGCAAATCCGCCGCCGTGGTCCTCGACGACGCCGATTTCGAGCAGACAGCCGAGGCCCTGCGGCTCGGGTCGCTGCGCAACAGCGGGCAGATCTGCACGCTCAAGACCCGGCTGCTCGTGTCGCGCCGTCGGCACGACGAGTTCGTGGACCGCCTCCGCGGGCTGATCTGCTCCATGCCGGTCGGCGATCCGCATGATCCGGCAACCCAGATCGGCCCGATGGTGACCGCGCGGCAACGCGACCGCGTCAGCGACTACATCCGTATCGGCAAGGAAGAAGGGGCCACCGTGGTGGCCGGTGGCGGCGAGCCGGAGCAGCCGCACGGTTGGTTCGTCGACCCGACGATCTTCACGGACGTGAAGCCGGACATGCGGATCGCGCAGGAGGAAATCTTCGGCCCGGTGCTCGCAGTCATCCCCTATGCCGACGAAGACGAAGCCGTCGCCATCGCCAACAACTCCTCCTACGGGCTCAGCGGCGCGGTGTTCACCCAGGACCTCGACCACGGGCTGGCGCTCGCTCGCCGGATCCGCACGGGAACGGTCGAGCTCAACGGCAGTCCCGCCGGATTCCACGCTCCCTTCGGCGGGGTCAAGGCCAGCGGGATCGGCAGGGAGGCGGGCCGTGAAGGCTTCGAGTCCTATGTGGAGCCGAAATCGTACGGACTCCCGCCGACGTTCGCGGATTCGCTGCGCTGACATACGAATAGGGGAAGGAACACGATGGAGGATCTCCAGCGGCTCGTGATCGAGCACGGATGCCAGAAGCTGATGGCCCGTTACTGCCTGCATCTCGACCATCTGGAGCTCGACCAGTTCGCGGGACTGTGGGCTCCGGACGGCATCTACAAACCCGCGGCGGCGTCGGAGCCGATCGTCGGCAGGACCGCGATCCTCGAGTGGGCGCATGCCTACCCGAAGCACCGGCTGGGACGGCACCTGTCCGCCAACGAGGTCGTCGAGGTCATCGACCGCGAGCACGCCACGGGAACGTCCTACGCGGTGGTGTTCCGCGAGCCGGACCCGCGGCCCGGCGTCCTCTCCGCGCGGGTGACCCCGCGCAGCGTGGCCGAGTACACCGACGAGTTCCGGCTGACCCCGGAAGGCTGGCGGTTCGCCTCCCGCGTCTACCGGATCAACTTCTTGCAGGCAGAGGAATCCAACCGGCCGGCGGGTTAAGCCCGCAAGGAATCCCGGTGCTCCGGCGCGGCGATCGCGATCAGGCGGCGCGCCCGTTCGGCGGCCGTGGTCGCGCGCAGATCCGCCAGCCCGTGCTCGGTCGCGACGACGTCGATATCGCTTTGCAGCGAGGTGGTCGGCCCGTCGAGCCGCGGCACGATCGAGCTCCTCGCACCGGAGGGGTCGGTGGCGGGCAGCGCGACCACGGCGAGCCCCGACTTGGCGAGGTGGGCCGCGCGGAACAGGTCGACCTGCCCGCCGACCGCGCCGAGATACCTGCCGCCCAGCGCCTCGGCGTTGACCTGGCCGTACAGGTCGACCTGCAGCGCGGAGTTGACGACGACGAGCGGGTCGCAGGACGCGAGCGCGGCAGGGCTCAGAAGTTCGCCAGGGGCAACGAATTCGACACCCGGATTGTGGTCGATGAAGTCATACAACCGGCGGCTGCCCAGAGCGATGCCGGTGGCGCAGGCTCCGGGGACGCTCACGTCGAGAGCGCCGCTGTCCACGAGTTCCAGGAGCCAGTCCCCGATGAGGGCCGACCGCACCCGCAGCCCGGACCGGTCTCGCAACGCCCCGGCGATCTCCCCCGGCACGGCCCCGATACCGAGTTGCAGGCTCGCACCGTCGGGCACCAGAGCCGCCACCGTCGCCCCGATGGCCTTCTCGGCGGGACCCGCCGGCCTCGACGGCGACGTCGGCAGCGGGGTTGCGGAGTGGATCGCCGCGGTGATCCGCGACCGGTGGATGCGCCGTGAACTTGCGGTTTTCGGCACGTTCGGATTGATCTCGGCGAGAATCACCCGCGCCCTGTCCATCGCGTCGCCGAGATAGCCGATGGACGGTCCGAGGCTGTGAAAGCCGTCCTCGTCGGCAGGCGGAAGCTGGACAAGGACCACGTCGACGGGCACAGTCCCGTCCCGGATGTAGCGGACGAGACTGGAAATATGACACGGCAGAATCTCCAGCGCGCCTGCGGCCGCGAGTTTGCGAAGAGATCCGTGCGCCGCATAGGACTTGACCGCCGGCCGTCCCGGGTGGACGGTCCGCCACGCGTCGTTCAGGCTGTAGCCACACAACACCGTCATCGGTTCGAGTTCCCCTGCGGCCGCAAAAAGATGCGCTACCAGCTCGCGCGGTTCGGCCGCGGCCTCGCCGACTGTGACGTGGTCGCCGGGACGAACGTGGTCGAGGATCGAGAATCCGGGCATCCGGGTCACCAGCCGCCGAAGGACAGCCCGCCGTTCACACTGAGCGTCTGCCCGGTGACCTGTCCCGCCGCGCCGGAGGCGAGGAAGACGACCGCATCTGCGACGTTTCCGGCGTCCGGCGGACTGCCCCACGGAAACCGCGCCACTGCTTTCTCGAACAGGCGTTGCTGGAAGCTTTCCGTGGCGAAAATACGGTCCCAAGACGGAGTTCCCGCGGTGATCGTCATCGCCACACTGTTGACGCGGACCTTCCACCGGGCCAGTTCCTTGGCGAGCGTTTTCGTCATCAGGATGACCCCGGCACCCGACGCTCCCATGATCGACTCGCCGCTGGTGGCCGTCCGCGCCGCGTCGGTGGTGAGCATGACGACCGCTCCCCCGCGCACCCGCAAGCCCGGCAGGGCGGCGTGCACCGGGTAGATGCGCGGAAAGAAGCGGCTCGTGAACGCCCGCGTGAGCTCATCACCGGTCATCTCGGCGAACGGCGTCGGACCGTGCTCGCCCTGCGCGCCCGCGCTGATCAGCAGATCGATCGCGCCCTGATCGTCGACCACACGGGAGGCGACAGCCGCGATGCTGTCGTAGTCGGCGCAGTCACCCGCGGCGAAGGACGCCCGGTCCGTCACCTCGCCCAGCCTGCGCATGGCTTCGGCGCCGCGCTCGGCCGACCGCCCGTTGACCACCACCGTCGCTCCGCGCTCCGCGAGCCGCAACGCGCTCAGCAGCCCCACGCCGCTGGTCGCGCCCGTGATCAGCGCGACCTTGCCGGTCAGCTCGGCCTTCGTTGCGTTGTCCACCACCGCGCACCTCTCATTCCGACCCTAATTTCAAACCATAATATATTATGCTTCCCGTTGGGCATACACCCTGGCTCGAGCCGCAGGGTAGCCTCGGCCGCCGCGGCGGCGAGGATGCGCTTGAGGTAGTTGTTCTGTAGCGGGCGTACTTTTCGCGATAGGCCGCGTCGATGTCCTCGCGGGAGCCGACGCCGGGCTTTTCGGCGGTCACCACATGCTCGGCACCGGCCGGACGGATGCGGGCGCGGCCTTGTGCGCTCGCGTGGCGGTACCAGGCTCCGCTGGTGCCGCGATAGGACCGCACATAGATCTCGTGTCCGGTGCGCACCAGCCAGATCGATGCCCACAGCCGCAACGTGCCGTCGGCGCCGCGCGGTGGTGATCTCCACTTCCTCGGCGGCGCCGAGCAGGTCGATGTCTTCGGAAGTCCAGGCAGTCATGGTGTCTCCACGAGGTTGTTGGTGTTTAGGACGGAGGGTCGTGAATGCCCCGGTGCGGCGGGGTGTGATTGATGGTGTCTTGCCGTCGGGTGACTTCGAAGCCGTGGCCGCCCCGGTGTCCTGGACGCCCTGGCCGCCGATTGAAATCAGCGCTTGATCGCTGTTTATGGAGCTGTCGGCGGGGTTGAGCCGGAGTAACGGAGGACGGGCCGCGTGGCGGCGCGCACGACGTGGGTCGGGAATCGATGTCGGTAACGGCTGTCATCACGCCTACGCAGTGGATGACACCGGCCGGGTGGTGTTCTCCGGAAGGTAGTAGGCGGGCAGGCTGTGATCGAGCACTTGATCATTCGGACCGCGGCGAAGGCGGGCGAGGTGGTGCGGGCGGCGGATCTGACGGTCGGCGTCGCGAGCCTGCTCGTGGCGTTGTTGTTGGCCACGGGCCAACCGGTGTTGTCCACGCCCCGCGGCGGGGCGAGTCCCACCGCGCCTGCCTGGCCGTGCACTCCCTGCTCGAACAACGCATCCCGCCCGGCGGCCAGGGTTGAGCCCAGGTCGGCGCCGCCGGCGGGCCAGGGGTCGCGGTCGGGCCTTGGACTTGGGCGACGCGTCAGCCCTACCTACCCGCCCTAGTACAATATATGATGCGATATAAGGCATTGCTGATCGCGACCGGACAGGTCGCCTCAGGAAATCCGTGGGATTGCAAAACATCACGCATCGTATATTCTACATTCCCTCCGGACTGGCGTGCCGAGTTCGAACCGGCGATTGTCGGTCCGGAGGCTTCAACGGGTTGCAACGGTGCACTCCGTGGTCCTCATTGGGAGGTTCAGTGAATCGACTGAAGCTTCGACGTCTGGCGATAGTGGCGATCGGCGTCGCGCTGCCGACACTACTGCTCACCGCGTGTAGCGGTGGATCGGGCGGCACATCGAGCGGGTCCAGCAGCGCGGACAAGGCCTCGCTGGGACAGTTGTTCAAGGGCGACGAGGGAACGCCGCCGACGTCTTCGCCGCCGGCGGCGAAGGGTAAGAACGTTTGGTGGATCTCCTGCGGGCAGGTGTCCGCGGCCTGCTCCGGCTATGCCGCGGCGGGCCAGGCGGCGGCACAGGCGATCGGATGGGATTTTCATATCGCGGATGGCAATCTGAACCAGGCCAACGGGGAGGCCACCGCATTTCGCACGGCCTTGGCCGCGCATCCGGACGCCATCATCCTGGACGCGTTCTCGTGTTCCAACCTGCAGCCGGAGCTGCAGCAAGCCAAGCAGCAGGGCGTCCCGGTCATGGGCGTCGAGACCACCGACTGCTCGGACGCGGGAACCGGCCCATCGCTATTCACTGTCCCGCTGATCTACGGCGAGAACTATCCAGGGCAGAAGGCCTGGTGGACAGGATGGGGCACGTGGTCGGGTGACTTCGTCGCCGCGGACTCCGGTGGTCAGGCGAAGATCATCGCGGCGCCCGGGCAAGGGGATCCGCAGTACGACTTCCTCTATGCCGGTTTCAAGGACGCTCTGGCACAGAAGTGTCCGAAGTGCACGATCGTCACCGAGGTTCCCTGGACGTTGGCGGATCTGGCGCCGAACGGACCGTGGGTCACCGCGTTGCGCAACGCGTTGATCAAGAATGCTGATGCGGACTACGTGTGGTTCCCCTTCGACTTCAACGCGGTCGAGAGCGGAGGCGCCAAGGCCGTTCTGCAGAGTGGCAGCAAGGCGAAGGTGCTCGCGAACAGCGGCTCCGGCAACGCCCTCGACCTCATTCGATCGGGACAGCTCTACGCCGAGGCGTCGGCGAAGTCCTCCGAGTGGGAATCCTGGGCGGCGATCGACGAGCTGAACCGCCACTTCAACGGGCAGCCCTCAGTGCCGGAGGGGCTCGGCTTCGTCTCGCTCGACAAGACTCACAACCTGCCATCACAGCCAGGTTCGAACTATCAGACGACCGTCGACTACCAGGCCATGTACAAGAAGGCCTGGGGAGTGGGCCAAGGATGAGTTCGGACCACCCCGATCACGGGGGTGTCGGCTGGGTCGGTGCCGTGGGCACCAACCCAGCCGGCACCGGCCGGTCATCCAGCGACGTCACCGCCGTGGACTCCGTCGCGGATGGGAGTCAGCACGTGCACGTGCCCGGCGGCATCGACAGCCCAGATGCGCCTGTCGCCTTATCGGTGCGGGCCTTACGGAAGGTCTATCCCGGTACGCAGGCTCTCAAGGACGTCGATCTGCAGGTGCGCTACGGCGAGGTGCACGCGCTGTGCGGTGGCAACGGCTGCGGCAAATCGACCTTGATAAAGATCATCTCCGGAGTGGTCGGCGCCGACTCGGGACGGTTCGCGATCAACGGCCGTGAGCTCGATGCCGCCGAGCTGACGCCCAAGACCTCGTTCGAGCTGGGCTTCCGGGTCGTCCACCAGGACCCGCCGTTGTACCCGGACCTGACCGTCGCCGAGAACATGATGCTCGGCAGCAGCTATCCGATGACGTGGCCGCGACGGATCGCCTGGAGCAAGGTCCGGCGCCGGGCACAGGAACTGCTCGACCGCTTCCACATCCAGGCCACACCGGACAGCTTGATCGAACACCTGCCGGTCTCGGTCAGGACCCAGGTCGCCATCGCCGCAGCGCTGCAGGACGTCCAGGAAGGCCGGTGCATCGTCGCGCTCGACGAACCCACCGCCGCCCTGCCCGCCGCCGAGGTCGAACTGCTGCTGTCGACGGTGCGGCAGCTCGCGGCGATGGGGCATGCCATCGTCTTCGTCAGTCATCGGCTGGACGAGGTGCTGTCGATCACCGACCGGGTCACAGTCATGCGCGATGGCCGAGTGTTCAAGGAACATCGCACCGAGACGCTCACCGAGGCAGAGCTGATCGAGTCCATTCTCGGGCGGCGGGCGGAGGAAATCAGGGCGCAGCGGTCCACCACCGCAGTGGGAGAACCGATCCTCACGGTGCACAGCCTCTCCGCCGGTCCGGTCCAAGACGTCACCTTCGACGTGCACGCCGGTGAAGTCCTCGGCGTGGCCGGCTTGCTCGGTTCGGGGCGTACCGAGTTGCTCAGCGCCATCTACGGCGGACTGAAGAAGAAGGCCGGCGAGGTCAGGCTGCGGGGCCGGAACGCCAACTTCCGCGGCATGGACAAGGCCATCGAGGCGGGCGTCGTCATGATCCCGGAAGACCGCTCCCGCGGCGGGGCCTTCCTCGACATGACCGTCGACGAGAACCTGGACATCGGCGTACTCGGCCGCTACTGGCGAGGGCTGGGATTCCGCCGTGCACAGATGCGCCGGGACGCCGACGCGCTGCGCGCGAGGTTCGCGGTCAAGGCACCGTCAGGCACGGTTCAGATGCGGGCTCTGTCCGGCGGCAACCAGCAGAAGACGATTCTCGCGCGGTGGCTACGGCGGGACGCCTCCCTGCTGCTGCTCGACGAACCTAGTCAAGGCGTCGACGTCGGGGCTCGTGCGGATATCTACGCGGCCGTCCGGCGCGTCACAGCAGCCGGTGGCGCCGCCGTAGTCGTCACCTCGGATCTCGAGGAGTTGGCGCAGTTCGTCGATCGCGCCATCGTCCTGCGCAACGGGCGACTCGTCGCCGAGGTGCCGTGCGAGGAACTGACAGCTCACCGGCTAAACCAACTGGTCCACATGCAGAGCGGAACAAGCCATGACTGATACCGCGGCACAATCTACCGCCCCTGCCGCCACGCGTCGTCCGAAGTTCGGACAGCTGGAACGTGCCGGCCTGCCGATCTTCCTGGTGATCATCATTGCGGTCTTCGCGGTGATCCCGGCGACCGGACCGGCCTTCCGGACACTCGTGAACATCAACAACGTGCTGGCCAATCAGTCGGTGACCGGCCTCATCGCCTTGTCGATGGTCATTCCCATGATCGCAGGCTACTTCGACCTCTCCGCCGCCGCGGTCGCCGGTCTCTCCAACGTCACCGTCGCCAGCCTCGTCGCGCAGCACGGCCAGTCGGTCGCCGTGAGCCTGATCGCCGGCGTCGTGATCGGAGTGCTCGCCGGTGGGCTCAACGCGTTCCTGGTCTCGGGCCTGAACCTCGACCCGTTCATCACCACTCTCGGCACCTACATCTTCTGGGCCGGCACGCTGGCCCTCTACACGCGCGGCAAGACCATTTCGAATGGCATACCCATTGACTTCTCCCTTTGGACGACCGAGAAGTGGCTCGGCGTACCGACACCTTTCTGGATCCTGATCATCGTGGCGGTCGTCGTCTGGTTCTTCGTGACTCAGTTGCCTTTCGGCCGCAGGCTGGCGGCCATCGGGAGCAACGAGATGGCCGCGAAGCTGGCAGGGGTCCGGACCCGCCGCGCGGTGGCCATCACCTATCTGCTCTCGGGACTGCTCGCGGGCATCGCCGGCGCTCTGCTGACTTCGAGCAACGGGGGTGGCGACTCCAGCAGCGCGATCTCCTACCTGTTCCCCGCCCTGGCCGCGGTGTTCCTTGGTCGAACCGCTATCGATCCCGGGCACTACAACGTCTGGGGAACGATGTTCGGGCTGTTCCTCGTCGCCGTCGCGGTGGACGGATTCACCCTCATGGGAGCGCCGGCGAGCGTGACGCAGATGTTCAACGGCGGAGCGCTCGTGTTCAGCGTCGCCGTCGCGACCTTCACCACCCGGGCTCGCGAGCGCAAGGCCCGAGCGATCCAACTCGAAAACCTTCACAATTCCTGATCGCGCAGTAAGGAGCATGGATGTCGTCCGAGCCGGAGCCGAAGCTGGCTCGCCGGGTCATCACCGGCCTCAATGCCGAGGGGCGATCCACCATCGTCGCCGACGGAGCAACGCCGAGGTGGGTGCGACGTCCCACCGGTAGCGTAATCATGGACGTCTGGTCCACCGGCGCACTTCCCGTCCGCGTGGACGATGAGGAGAACACCGACGGGCCACAGCTGGTGCCACCTCGCGTCGGCCTGTGCGTGAGGCTGGCGGTATTCCCCCCGGACGAAGACGTCGACGGAGCGGGAGCCGCCGCCTACCAGGCGGCCATGCACCAGATCTACGGGGACCAGGGCAATGCCGGCGGCAGTGCCGCCATTCCCGGCATGCACAGGACCGACACGGTCGACGTCGTTACTGTGGTCGACGGCGAGATTTGGGTGGTGCTGGAGGAGGGTGAGACCCTCCTGCGGGCCGGCGACACCCTTGTACAGCGGGGCACGCGCCATGCGTGGCGCAACAGGTCGGATCGCCCGTGCACGCTCGCTACGACGATGATCACCGCGGTCCGCGGCTAGTCCGTCTCCAATGCCGTCCGGACGTGGCCGGCTCCATGCAAGCATTTCCATCGACAGGCGAGGGTCTGATGACCAGATTTCAGGACAAGGCGATTATCGTCACCGGTGCTGCCAGCGGCATCGGAGCCGCTACGGCGAAGAGGCTCCACAGCGAAGGCGCCTCGGTCGTGGCCGCGGACCTTCGTCTGCCGGACATCGAGGAGGTCTTCGGCGAGCACGTAGACAAGGACAGGCTCCACGCGGTGGCGGTCGACGTCGCCGACCGCGCTCAGACCACCGAGTTGATCGGCGCCGCTGGTAAGCGTTTCGGCACGTTGTACGGGCTCGTCAACAGCGCGGGCATCCGGGGTGTCGGCAACATCCTGGATCTGCGCCCCGAGGAACTGGACAAGGTCCTGGCGGTGAACCTTGCCGGGACGCTCAACATGTGCCAGGCATTCGTCCGGACCGTTACGCAGGTTGGTGAGGCGGCGGCGATCGTGAATGTCTCGTCGGCGGCCGGAATTCGTGCGGTGCCGAATCGCCTCAGCTACGTCGCCTCGAAGTTCGGGGTCGTCGGCAGCTCGCAGACGATGGCCCTCGAACTCGCCCACCTGCACGTGCGCGTCAACGTCGTCGCGCCCGGCATGATCCGCACGCCCATGACCGCGTCGATGTTCGCTGATCCGGCCAACGTAGAGAGGATCCGCGCGTCGCACCCCATTGGACGAGAAGGCGAACCGCGCGAGGTGGCCGCCGCCATCGCGTTCCTGCTCTCGGACGACGCGAGTTTCATCACCGGCGCAGTGCTCCCCGTGGACGGTGGTCACACCGTGGGCGTCCCCTCGTTCGGTGGAAGAGACTGATCGCGCCCAAGAAACGGGTTGCCCGGACGGAGCATCTCCGCGTTGAGGAGCGCGAGATGATTTCACGCGGAATCAGCGCCTAGGGTGTGTCGCGAAGTGTTGACCAGCTGAGGTCGCTGTGTGAGGTCGTTGTCGGCGTGTCGTTGATCGAATAGGTGAGGTCTCCGGTAGATCGATCATCGACCAAGACGATCAAGAACACCGGAGACCTCGTGGCCGCGTAGCGGTGGCGGGGCGGGCAGACCTGACCGACGCACAGTGGGCGATCCTGGAGCCGCTGCTGCCTGTCGGGAAGAAGCCGGGTCGCCCGCCGCAGTGGAGCAAACGGCAGCTCATCGACGGGATCCGGTGGCGGGTGCGGGCCGGGACACCCTGGCGGGACGTCCCACCAGCCTATGGTTCGTGGCAGGCGGTGTATGGGTTGTTCCGGCGCTGGCAACGGGCCGGGATCTGGGCGGCGGTGCTGTCTCGGTTGCAGGCCTGTGCGGACGCGGCGGAGTTGATCACCTGGGATGTCAGTGTGGACTCGACCATCGCCCGTGCGCACCAGCATGCGGCTGGTGCGCCACAAAAGGGGGCTGCTCAGAAAGAACCTCCGGCCGGAGTGGGGGACCCGGAGCCGGCTGATCACGCGCTGGGGCGATCGCGCGGTGGGTGGACCACCAAGCTGCATCTGGCCACGGAGCAGGGGCAGAAACCGTTGTCGCTGGTGGTCACCGCGGGCCAACGCGGGGATTCGCCACAGTTTCAGGTCGTCTTGAGTCGTATTCGCGTGGCCCGACCGGGCCGTGGTCGGCCGCGGACCCGGCCGGACCGGGTGTTGGCGGACAAGGCCTATGGTTCGCGAGCCAACCGCGCTTACCTGCGCAGCCGCGGTATTCGGTGCACGATCCCGGAAAAGGTCGACCAGGTGCGCCACCGCAAGGCCAAGGGACACCTCGGCGGCCGACCACCGACGTTCGAGCCGGAGATCTACAAACAGCGCCACGCCGTTGAGTGCGGCATCAACCGGCTCAAACGCAACCGCGCCGTGGCCACGAGATACGACAAGCTCGCCCTCCGCTACGAAGCAACCATCCACATCGCGGCGATCAACGAATGGCTACGACTTTGAGACAGGCCCTAGGTGGCTGGTGTCGAACGGGGTCGTGAGGGGTGCTGACGTGGCGATATGTCAGGCGGAATAGGTCACGTCATCTGTGGTCGTGAGCGTAGTGTCGCGAGCTGATGGGTCGGTCACGCGCCGAGCAGGGCCTGTCAGAGCCGACCGTGAACCCGGAATGGGCAGAGTCGGGTACTCAGGCCGCCGTGACCCATCCGCTCCCGGCAGAGGTGATCCCAAGCCTGCCCATCCGGGCGAGGTTGACTGCGGCTGCCAACAATGAGAAGTCGGCGGCCACGTTCACCAGTCCGCGAACCCGTGCGCGTCGACCGCCGTGACGCTGCCGCATCAGGTGCCCGATCTTGCGTTCCACCTTCGGGCGGGTGGCCCGGTAATCGGCCTTCCAGACCGGATCAGCCTGCCGGGCTCGCCCCGCGGCCAGGTGCACCTCGTGCGGGCTGATGCTGATGGTGCGACCGGCTGCCGCGGTGGTGCATTCACCGCGCAGCCGGCAGTCCGCGCACGCGGCACCGAACTCGGCGGTCCCGGCGTGGCGGCCACCGTGAGCGCGGATGCCCGTGGTGATCCCGGCCGGGCAGGTCACGGTCTGAGCATCCAGATCAATGGTGAAGCTGTCCTTGCCGTAATGGCCCTTCACCCGCGCCGGCGGCTGCACCTTTAGTCCATTGTAGACGCTAGCATTGTCCAGTCGAGCCAACAGATCCCCAGCGCCATAAGCGGCATCCCCGTAGACCGCAGGCCGATCTTCGGGTTCGGGTTCGGGTTCGGGTGGGAGTACGTCAGCCAAAAGTCTTTCGGCAACCTCGGCGTCACCAGTGTTGCCAGGTGTCACCGTCGTGGCAGTGATGATCTCGGAGTCGGGATCAGCGGCCAGGTGCCCCTTGTAGCCATCGAAGCTGCGTGCGTTGGTCTTGTGCCCATGGCGCGTCTGGGTATCAACGGTGGAGATGACCCGATCCACCGCCACCTTGCGAGCGATGCGGAACACGCCGTTGTCGTCGATGAGGTCTTGGCCCAACACGGTGGCCAGCAACCTCGCGGCCTGATCCACGCCGGCATCCAGGCGGCGGCCTTCCACCAGCGCCAGGATCGCGAACCCGTCCCGTGCCCGAGAGTCGATCAATGCCTCCCGGGCGGCCGCGTCGTCCCAGTCGATCTGCGGTTTCGCGGTGCTGGAGTAGTCATCCCCACTGGTGATCGCGGCGCGCAGCTCGCCGGTCAGACCGGTGTCGGTGGCCGCGAGCAGACCCCGGATCGCCGAGCGGATCAGGGTCATGGTGTCCATCGTGGCGACCGCGTCGTAGATCGGCGTGGAATCCAGCACCCGCCGCCGCCCCACCAACCCCGCCTGGTGCGCCACATCCAGCACGACCTGAAAGATCCGGTCCGGCCGATCCGAACGAGCCAGCCTCGCGCGCATGTCCACCAGCACGGTGTGCACGAACCCCGGATAGTCGAAATCCAAACCCCCGGCGGCGTACTTCCACCGGGCATCAAACGCGAACCGGTCCACGGCTTCCCGATCCGACAAGCCCTCAATCCGTTGCAGCACCATGACCACGGCCACGATCATCGGCGGCACCGACCGACGCCCGATATCGGTGAACAGGTCCGCAAACATCCCATCCGAGAACAACGCGAAACACTCCCGGTGCAAGATCCCATAGATCGAATCCGGCGCGACCCGGCCATCGCAGTAGTCCACGGTCGAGCGCAGCAAGCCGGTCTGACGAGGTGTGCGTCCCAGGGCCACGGCAGTCATCCTGCCGAGCCGGTCACCCGACCAGGATGACCAACACACCCAAATCCTTCACAACCTAAAACACCAGCCATCTAGGGCCTCCGCGTCATCGTGTACGGCTGGCCACCAGGTGGCCTACCTGCCAGGTCTGGCGATGCGCCGTATCGCCGATCTCCATCCAGGTCGCGCGAAAACCGCCACCCGGGATGCGTTCATCATCGCCGCCCGCTCGCTGCCGCATACCCTGCGCCCGGTCGATGTCGACGATGAGGCACTGGCCGAGCTCGACGTGCTGGTCGGATTCGACGACGACCTGGCCCGCGAGGCAACTCGGATCGCCAACCGCATCCGCGGCCTGCTCACCGGCATTCACCCCGGCTTGCAACGCGCCATCTGCCCCCGGATCAGCCACCCAGCCGTGCTGGAAATCCTCTCCCGCTGCGGCGGGCCGGCCGGAATCCGCAAAGCTGGCCACCGCGATCCTCGCTGCGCTCGACGAACAAACGGTGACCGTGCCGGGCACGGGCGCAGCCGACTCCGTGCTGCCTCGGCTGGCCGACAGCCTGAAGACCGTTCTCGCGCAACGCAAACACGTCGCCATCGAAGTCGAGGAGATACTCCATGCGCACCCTCTCGCCGGGGTCCTGACCTCGATGCCCGGCATCGGCGTCAGGACCGCCGCCCGCATCCTGCTGGAGATCGGCGACGCCTCGGCCTTCGCGTCCTCGGTGTGCCTCGCTGCCTACGCCGGCATCGCCCCGGTCACCCGCGCCTCCGGCTCGTCGATCAAGGGTGAGCACCCTGCCCGCACCGGTAACCGCAAGCTCAAACGCGCCTTCTTCCTCGCCGCGTTCGCTGCCCTGGCCGACCCCACCAGCAGGTCCTACTACGACCACAAGAGGGCCGAAGGCAAGAAGCACAACGCCGCGCTGATCCGCCTGGCCCGACGACGCTGCGACGTCATCTACGCCATGCTCCGCAACAAGACCTACTACCGGCATCCCGACCGTGTTCCGACGCCCGCAGCGGCTTGACAACCACATAGGGACCCCCGCAACGCCAAGGGAACAACGGTCTTGACTCACAACAGTTCGGCTGAGGGCCAGCGGTTCGCGGCGACGGCGACGCGCACCTGACGGTTCAGCTCGCGCGCGACCACGTCGACCGCGGCCGGGACGCGCCCGGTGCGTGGCATCGCCAGCACTACCGACCGCCACACCTCGGGCTCGCCCAGCGGCGCGACGCACAGCGTCCCGGCGGCGATCTCGTCGACGAGGCCCACCGCAGGCAGGATCGTCCAGCCGTGCCCGGCCCGCGCGAGTTTCTTCTGTAGTGCCATCGAGTTGGTGTTCACGGTGCTGTGCAGCGGGACACCGGCCTGCCGCGCGCCCGCGTCGATGAGGATGCGCAGGCCGTGCCCCGTCGCGGGCAGGACGAGCTGCCGCCCGGCGAGTCCGGCGAACGGGATCGGTGCGTCCTGGCGCAGATCCTCGTCCGGCGGCGCGGCGATCCAGAGCCGTTCGCGGACCAGCGGTGTCACGTTGAGCGAGGGCGAGCTGGTCAGGTTGTACAGCAGGCTGAGGTCGAGGTCGCCCTCGTCGAGCCACCGTTGCAGGTACCCGGAGTAGGCCGTCTGCAGCCGCAGCTCGATCTCCGGGTAGTCGCGGGCAAGCCGGGCGACGAGCGGCTCGGCGAGGAGATCGGCCGAGCTCTCCAGCAGTCCCAGCGTCACGATGCCCGTCACCACCCCGGGAGCCGGGGCGAGCTCCGCGCGGGCGCGCTCCAGCTCCGTGAGCGCACGCCGCGCACGCTCGGCGAGCGACGTCCCGGCCTCCGTGGCCCGCATTCCGGTGCGGGTGCGCTCGAACAACGCGACGCCGAGTTCGTCCTCCAGAGCCCGGATCTGCCGGGTCACCGCCGGCTGGACGAGGTGGAGCAGCTCCGCTGCCCTGGTCACGCTGCCCACCTCGGCGACGGTCACGAGTGCCTTCAGCTGTTTGAGGTCCATCGCGCTCCCGCATATCGCCATGACGAAAAGGTATTTCTCACGTTAGATCATTGTGATCCATGATGGCAGTACCGATTTCGTGAAGTGGAGGACGAAGCATGGACGGGCTCACCGAAGAGGAAAACGCGATCGTCTCGCTGGTGGGCGAGTTCGTCGATCGGGAGGTCAAACCGGTCGCGCAGGCGCTGGACCACACCAACACCTATCCGGACAAGCTCATCGAGCAGATGAAGGAGATGGGGATCTTCGGGCTCGCCGTCCCGCAGCCGTGGGGCGAGACGGCGGTGTCCGCCCAGTGCTACGCGGCGGTCACCGAGGAGCTGGCGCGGGGCTGGATGAGCCTGGCCGGCGCGATGGGCGGGCACACCGTCGTCGCGAAACTGCTCGTCGCCTTCGGCACGAAGGAACAGCAGGACAAGTACCTGCCGCGGATGGCCACCGGCGAGATCCGCGCGACGATGGCGCTGACCGAGCCCGGCGGTGGATCCGACCTGCAGGCCATGCGCACGACCGCCCGCCGCGACGGTGACCGCTACGTGGTGAACGGGTCGAAGACGTGGATCACCAACGCCCGCCGTTCGCAGCTGGTGGCGTTGCTGTGCAAAACGGACCCGAAGGCCGCACCCCCGCACAGGGGTGTATCGATCCTGCTGGTCGAGAAGGGCCCCGGCTTCTCGGTGTCGCGCGACCTGCCGAAGCTGGGCTACAAGGGCGTCGAAAGCTGCGAGCTGTCCTTCGTCGATTTCCAGGTGCCGGCGACCGCGCTGCTCGGCGACGAGGAGGGCCGCGGGTTCGCGCAGATGATGCGGGGTCTGGAGATCGGCCGCATCCAGGTCGCATGCCGCGCACTCGGTGTGGGCCGTGCGGCGCTGGAGGACGCGTTGCGCTACGCCCAGGAACGCGAAAGTTTCGGGCAGCCGATCTGGCAGCACCAGTCGATCGGCAACTACCTGGCGGACATGGCCACGAAGCTCGAAGCCGCCCGCCAGCTGGTGCTCTTCGCTGCCCGCAAGTACGACTCCGGCGAGCGCGCGGATCTGGAGGCGGGGATGGCGAAGCTGTTCGCGTCGGAGACGGCGATGGAGGTCGCGCTCGACGCGGTCCGCATCCACGGCGGCTACGGCTACTCCACCGAGTTCGACGTCGAACGCTATTTCCGGGACGCGCCACTGATGATCGTCGGTGAGGGCACCAACGAGATCCAGCGCAACGTGATCGCCCGCGCACTCGTCAAGCGCCACAAGATCTGAGGGGCGGCGATGTCTCATCCACTCGAGGGCATCACCGTCGTCTCGCTCGAACAGGCGGTGGCGGCGCCGTTCGCCACCCGCCAGCTCGCCGACCTCGGTGCCCGTGTCATCAAGGTCGAGCGCCGCGACGCCGGCGATTTCGCCCGCGGCTACGACCACACCGTGCACGGGCAGTCGAGCTACTTCGTGTGGCTCAACCGCGGCAAGGAAAGCGTCGAGCTCGACGTGAAGAACTCCGGCGACCGCGCGTTGCTCGACGCCATCCTCGAACACGCGGACGTCTTCGTGCAGAACCTCGCGCCGGGCGCGGCCGACCGCCTCGGCCTCGGCGCCGCGACGCTGCGCGCGGCGCGGCCGGAGCTGATCCACTGCTCGGTGTCGGGCTACGGTGCGGACGGCCCGTACCGCTCGAAGAAGGCCTACGACCTGCTGGTGCAGTGCGAAGCCGGCCTGGTCATGGGCACCGGCACGCCGGAGTCGCCCGCGAAGGCAGGGTTCTCGATCGCCGACATCGCCACCGGGATGTACGCCTACAGCGGCATCCTGACCGCGCTCTATGAACGGGAACGCACCGGGCGGGGCGCCACGCTGAGCGTCGCGATGCTCGACGCGCTCGGCGAATGGATGAGCCAGCCCGCCTACTTCTCGCGCTACAGCGGGAAACCCGCGCGACGCACCGGCGCGAAACATCCCTCGATCTCGCCCTACGGGCCGTACCGCACCGGCGACGGGACGGTGTTCCTCGGCGTGCAGAACAACCGCGAATGGGCCACGCTGTGCCGCACCGTGCTCAGACGGCCCGAACTGGTGGACGACGCGCGCTTCGCATCCAATGTGGACAGGGTCGCGCACGACGCCGAGCTGACCGCGGTGATCGAGTCGGTGTTCGCCGCACTCACCGCCGGCAAGGCGATCGAGCTCCTCGACGACGCCGGGATCGCCAACGCGACCCTGCGCACTCCGGCCGAGTTCACCGAGCACCCCCAGCTGGAGGCGCGCGACCGCTGGCGCGCGGTCGAAACCCCTGGCGGTTCGATGCGCGCCCTGTTGCCGCCGGTCGAGGTCGAAGGCAGAGAAGCACTCATGCGTCCGGTGCCCGCGCTGGGCGAACACAACGCCACCCTGCGCGCCGAGTTCGGCCAGGACGTCCCATCGTGACCGCCGGCCATGCCGGACGCGGAGTGCGAAGGCCCGCCGCCGCCGTGGCACCACCGGCGAGCGCTCAGGTGAGCGGGGAGAACCCGGCGGGCCACGCGATGATCGAGGTCGCGTCGAGGATCTGCTCAGGGGCGCCGGGAGGCGGCCACAAACCCGAACCGTAGAGATCCCTGCGAAGAGCGACCCGTTCGTCGAGGCTCTGGAACGGCCAGATCTGGATGATCCGGTCGGGCCCGTCGAGCGCATACATCACGATGGTCAGCGGATCGATCCGGTGCCGCGCCGGCAGAGCCTGCCGCCAGCCGTGAATCGTGGCGGGCAGGCCTCCCGGCCGCAGGTGGTAGTCGCGGATCTCGTACACCGGTCCGAACCGCCCTGTCCGCACCGGTGGCACGAACGGGAACGGCGCGAAACTCTGCAGAGTCAGGTCGGTCAGGTGCTCCCCCGCGCCGAACGGCTCGCTGCTCGCGCGGGCGCGCTGCCGCTCACGCGCGAGCTCGGCGTCATTGACGAAGACACGCAACACGACGAGCCTGCCGAGCGGGCCGTTCTCCGTCTGCCAGCAGCCCAGGAGCTGTCCGCGCGCTTCGGGAGCGTTGACCCACGGCAACACTCCCGCGCTCGCCTTTTCGCCCTCCAGCAGAGGAAAGGACAGAGTCGCGAGCTCGTACCGGAGGTCCCGTTCCTGCTGGCCGACGTTCTCACCGCTGATCGGCGCGGGCTGATCCATCGTCACCTCACTGTTTCGTCGAAAGGCTGATCGAGCCGGGCCACCCAGCCGCGCAGCTCCACCCCTGCGGGCCGGTACCGCTCGAGCACGAGCGGATCGTGCCCTGGAATTATGTCTATAGTGGACTGTACTAGCGCCGGAAGCTGTTGTGTGTACACGTTGAGCAGCTTGTCGGGGTCGTCGGTCACCGGGAAGACCCGCATCTGGCTCATGTTCGCGTAGAAGTGGGCGGCGTCGGAAGCCAGCACGATCGGACCGCGCCGGGTGGCGATCCGCACGACCTGCGTGCCCGCCGTGTGCCCGCCGACCAGGTGCACGCTGATCCCGGGGAACAGCTCTTCGTCCTCCCCGGCGAAGCGCACCCTGCCCTCGTGCACCAGCCGGACCGCGTCGGCCACGTCCGACCCGGCATAGCCGAGCGAACGGCCCGGGTCGGTCATCGCCGCTCCGGCCGCGAACCGCAGTTCCTGTTCGGACAGATGGAACCGGGCCGCGCCGAACAGGTCGAGGTTCCCGGCGTGGTCCCAGTGCAGGTGCGTGAGGATCACGTCGGTCACGATCGCGTGGTCCACCCCGATCGCGCGCAGGCCGTCGGCGACGCTCCGGGTCACGCTGCGGCCACGACGCGCGGCTTCGCCGGCGCCGAAACCGGTGTCGATGACGATCGTGCGGCGCTCGTTGGCCGCGACCCAGATGAAGTAGTCCATCGGCATGGGCCGGTCGTCGGGGCAGCCGCCGGCGAAGTTGTCCGCGACCGTGCGGTGCACGTGGCCGTGCCGGATCGCGAAGACCTGGTAGCCGTCCTGGGTCACCGATCCTCCGCCGCGCGGGCCCTGACCTCGACGTGCGCCCAGGCCTCGACCAGGCGGACGATGCCGCTGAAGTCCGAGTCGCCACCCAGCTCGTCCTTCGCCTGCCGCCACAGCCGGTGCACCGCCGACCCCACCCAGAGCGGCACCCCGGAACCGGCGGCCTGCTCGGCGAACAGGCCGAGGTCCTTTTCCATCAGCCCGGTGGCGAATCCGAAGTCGAACGTCCGCGGCAGCACCGAGCGCGGGAACTTGTCCTGCGTCGCGCTGTTGCGTCCCGACCCGCTGTTGAGGACCTCGATCATGACGCTCGGCTCGAGCCCGGCCTTGACCCCGGCGACCACGGCCTCCGACGTCGTCGCCAGCGCCGCCGCGGACAGGTAGTTGTTGACCAGCTTCATCGCCTGGCCGAGTCCCGGTTCGGTGCCGACGTGGAACACCCTGCCCAGGATCGTGAGAATCGGCTCCACAGCGGTGAAATCCGCTGCGGAACACGCGGCCATCACCGCCAGCGTGCCCTTTTCCGCGCCCGCCGTGCCCCCGCTCACCGGGGCGTCCACCACGGCGATCCCGCGTGACTCCAGCTCGCCCGCGAGCAGCTGCGCCGTGGGCATCCCGGTCGTGGACAACTCCACCAGCCGCCGGATCGCCCGCCCGTGCACGAGCCCGTTTTCGCCGAGTACCGCGTCCCGCACGACGGCGGGCGTCGGCAGGCTCGTGAGTACCGTTGCGGCCCGGTCCCCGACCTCGGCGGGTGAGGATGCGGCGAGCGCGCCACGCGCCTCGAGCCGGGCCACCGCCTCGGCTTCGACGTCGTAGACCACGACGCGATGCCCGGCAGCGACGAGCCGGTCCGCCATCCGCGACCCCATCCGGCCCAGCCCGAGCATTCCGAGCGCGCCGCTCATCGCCGCGTCTCCGCGTCGAACACTTTCCGTGCCGTCCGGAAACCGTCCAAGGCGGCTGGAAACCCGCAGTACGCGGCGACCTGAAGGAGGACCTCGACGATGTCCTGCTCGCCGCACCCGTTGCGGAGCGCGCCGCGGATGTGGGTTCGCAGCTCGTTCGGCCGGTTCAGCGCCGAGATCATCGCGATGTTCAGCAGGCTCCGGGTCGCGCGCGGAAGACCGGGCCGCCCCCAGACCGCGCCCCAGCAGAACGTCGTGACCAGATCCTGCAGTGGGGCGCCCAGCTCGCCGGCGCCCTTCAGCGCCGCGTCGACGTAGTCCTCGCCCACGACCTCCCGGCGGATGCGCAGGCCCTGCTCATAGGTTTCGTCGTGCATTTCCAGTCCTTTCAGCCGAGTGTGAAGGGATCGCGGGTGTGCCCGCCGAGCTCCACCCACACGGATCGGGTCTCCTGGTAGTCGGCGATCGCGTGGATTCCGCTCTCCCGCCCGATCCCGGACGCGCCGAAACCACCGAAGGGCACCTGGGGCGCGACGGTGCGGTAGGCGTTGATCCACACGGATCCGGCCCGCAGCTGTCGCGCCGTGCGATGGGCCCGGTAGACGTCGCGGGTCCAGACCGAGGCGGCCAGGCCGAACTCGGTGCCGTTGGCGAGCCCGACCGCCTCCTCGTCGCTGTCGAAGGTCACGACGGACAACACCGGGCCGAAGATTTCCTCGTTCACGGCGCGGGCATCGGGCGGCAGATCGCGCAGCACGGTGGGCCTCACGAAGAATCCGCCGAGCTCATCGACCGCTTCGCCGCCGGTCAGCACCGTCGCGCCGCAGGTGCGGGCGGCGGTGAAGTGGCCGAGCACCTTCTCGTACTGCCGCTCGTTGGCCAGCGGGCCCATCTCGGTGCGCGGGTCCTTGGGGTCGCCGATCCTGATGGACTCGGCGCGGGTTACCACCCGGGCGACCAGTTCGTCGGCCACGGCCGACTGCACCAGCAGCCGCGAACCCGCCATGCAGGTCTGCCCGGCCGCGGCGAAGATCCCGGCCACCACGCCGTTCGCGGCCGCCTCCAGATCGGCGTCGTCGTAGACGATCTGCGCGGACTTACCGCCGAGTTCCAGTGAGATGCGGGCGAACCGGTCCGCTGCGGCGTGCGCGACCGCGCGTCCCACCTCGTTCGAACCGGTGAAAGCGATCTTGTCCACGCCGGGGTGCCCGGCTAGCGCCCGGCCCGTCTCCGCGCCCGAGCCGGTGACCACGTTGACCACGCCCGGCGGGAAACCGGCCTCGCTGACGAGTCCGGCCAGCGCCACGGTCGCCGCCGGGGTGTAGTCGCTGGGCTTGACCACCACGGTGCACCCCGCCGCCAGCGCGGGCGCCAGCTTCCAGGTCAGCAACAGCAGCGGCGAGTTCCACGGCGTGATCGCGGCGACCACACCGACCGGCTCGTGCTCGGTGTAGACCAGAAAGTCGCGCTTCGCGGTCGGGATCACCTCGCCCTGCACCTTGTCCGCCAGCCCGCCGAAGTAGCGGTACCACTCGGGAAGCGAGCGCACCTGCCCGCTCATCTCCCGCAGCAGCTTGCCGTTGTCACGGGTCTCCCACTCCGCGAGCTTGTCCGCGTCCCGCTCGATCAATGCCGCCAGCTCGTACAACAGCGCGCCCCGCGCGCTCGGGGTCAGCCCGCCCCACGGTCCGTGCAGTGCGGCCCGAGCGGATTCGACGGCCCGGTCGACGTCCTCTGCGGTGCCGTCGGCGACGCCGGCCCACGGCCGGCCCGTGAACGGGTCGGCCGACGCGTAGGTGCGGCCGCCCGCCGCCGCTTGGATCCGGCCGTCGATGTAGAGACCGATCTCGGTGAGCTCGCCGCCCGTGGTGCTCGTCATGAGCACTCCTCGAATGCGCGTAGATAGTCCTCTTCGGACACTTCGGCCAGCCATTCCGTGGGGCCGAAGGAATACGCCGTGTGCGTCAGCAGGCTGTCCGGGCCCGCGCCGTGCCAGTGGATCTCCCCGCCGGGCGTCCACACGCTCTGCCCCGCCGCCACCGCCAGTCCGTGGCCGTCTTCGGCGCCGACGAAGCCGGCACCATGGGTCGCCACGATGAGCTGACCTGCAGTGTGGCGGTGCCAGTAGGTGCGTGCGCCCGGCGCGAACAGCACGGTGTTGACCACGGGATCCGACCCCTCCGGCGATACCGGGTCTCCCCAGACCTCCCCGGTGAACGTGCCGGTCCGGCGGCCACTCGGGCGGCCGGACCGCGAGCGGATCAGATGCATCGCGACTCCCTTCCGGATCAGGCGCTGGTGATGGGACGTCCGGCCGCCGCGGTGCGCGGATCCGGACCAAGTGCTCGCCACCGGGTCTCCGGCAACGCGAACCACAGGACAACCGTGCAGACGAACGCGACGCCTGCGATGTAGACCGCGGGCAGCCCCGCCCCGGCGGTGGCCAGCGCCGCGGCGATCAGCGGGCCGGGACCGGCGATCAGCGCGGCGCCGATGTTGTACCCGATCGCGCTGCCGGTGGACCGCATGTGCGCGGGGAACAACTCCGTCAGCATCACCGTGGTCGTGGTGTTGTGCAAGGCTTCGAACAGGCCGAACAACACCATGCCGGCCACCGCGGGCACCGGGCTCCCGGTGCCCATCAGCAGGAACGCGGGAACGGCACACACCGCCAGCCCCGCACCGCCCGCCAAGGAGACCGGCCGCCTGCCGAACCGGTCCGACAGGATCCCCGCGAGCGGGCAGCACGCGGCGTAGATCAGCGCGCCGACCGCCACGACCACCAGTGCCGAACGCGGAGCCATGCGCGCTGTCGTGGTCAGAAAAGTCGTGGAGTAGGCCGCTATGTAGTAGAAGCCGAGCACCGTGATGGCCGACAGCGCACAGGAGATCGCCACGCTTTTCGCGTTGCCGCGCCCCACCGCCCGGATCGGCGCTTCGGCCACGGCACCCCGCGCTTTGAGCTCGCGGAAGACCTCGGTGTCCTCCAGTTTCATCCGCAGATACAGCCCCACCAGTGTCAGTGGGAACGCCACGAGGAACGGGATGCGCCAGCCCCAGGTGACGATCTCCGGTGACGGCACGGTCACCCGAATCACCAGGGCGCTCAGGGCACCCGCGGCCACGGCCAGCGCGGCCGTGGCCGGGACCACGCTCGCGGTGCGGCCGCGGCGGTGCGCCGCCGCGCTTTCGACCAGGAAGGCCGCCGAACCGGTCCACTCACCCCCGGCGGAGAATCCCTGCACACAGCGCAGCAGCACCAGCAGGACGGGTGCGGCCACGCCGAGGTGCGCGTAGGACGGCAACGCCGCGATGAGTGCCGTGGAGACTCCCATCAGCACCACCGAAAGCGTGAGGGCGAAGCGCCGGCCACGCCGGTCGCCGACCGCTCCCAGGACGAAGCCGCCCACTGGCCGCATCAAGAACGCCACGCCGTACACGGCCAAAGTGGACAGTAATGACGAGGTGGCACTGGCGCTCGGGAAGAAGTTGGCGCCGATCGCCCCAGCGAAGAAACCATAGACGGAGAAATCGAACCACTCCATGAAGTTTCCGGCACCGGCCGCAAGAACGCGCCGCCTGCCGTCGGTACGGGAAATATCGTTACGCAACATGCTGTTCACCACTTCTCTGGGGTGAGAGACTCAGTCTTCGTATTTGTCCCGCAACAGATCCAGCACCGGGAGGAGGTACTCGGCGAAGCTGGCCGGATCCTCCGACATCGGGAAATGCCCCTTCCCGGACATCTCGACGAGCTGCCCGCCGAGGCGTTCCGCCGCGTCCTTGCTCATCTCCGTGGTGGCCGAGTAGTCGTACTCGCCGCTGAACACGTACAGCGGGCAGGTGGCGGGCCGGAGCGACTCGGCGTGTTCTGGGAGATCGTGCGAGTAGAAGTACGTGTCGCCCTGATAGACCCCCGGCCCGGACTGCGCGTAGCCCCACAGCGTCTGCGCGGCGGGCCCGGCCGGGCTCGTCGGCGCGATGAGACCGCCGACCCAGCTGGTCAGGAAGAGCGAATGGTCCACATCGGACCGGTTCGTCCACTCCACGAACCGGGAAGGGTTGCCCAGCCCGCCCTCCAGCGCGCACACCCCGGTGAACCTCTCGCCCGCCGTGCTGGCGAGGTACAACGCGATCGCACCGCCCATCGAGCAACCGGCCAGCACGGGTCGCCGCAGACCGAGACCGTCGATGACGGCGAGCACGGTGTCGGCGTAGACCTGTGTCGTCAGCCGGTAGGGCTCGTGCTGCCACCCGGTGGGCGGTTCCGAGCGGCCGTGCCACGGCATGTCGAACGCGACCACGGTCCACCGCTCGGTCACCGCGGGATCCTCCAGCAGGTACCGGAACTGGCGCGAGTCGGCGCCCGCCGTGTGCAGGCAGACGAGGGCGGGGCCGGCGCCCGCGGTCTCGTAGTAGATCCGCTGCCGCCGCCCCTGGACCTCGACGGTCAGGTAGCGTCCGGTGATCGGGCTGACGCCCAGCGGCGGTTCAGGCGGTTCCGGGCGTCGCACCGACGGGGTGCGCACGGCCGCACGCACCGCGTCCAGCACACGGTCGACCACCGGCGCCACCCTTGCCCACACCGCACGGTCACCGCGCACCGGGCGGCCGTTCGTCGTCGCCACCACCGCCTGCGCTGTGGTGTAACCACGCGCCACGGGCTCCGCGCAGAACGCCGACCAGTCCTCCTCGGACAGCAGGAACTCGAAGTCCCAGCGGTCGTTGATCCCGGACACCGGCACGATCCGGACCGCATTGTCCACTCCAGACAGACCGAACGCGATACCGCCAACGTCGACCAGCCCGCGCCACGATCCTGCCGGCGGAAGCCCGCCGAGCACCACGTCGAGATCGAGCTCTTCGAGCACCTGCAGGCTGATGCGCATGCCAACTCCTCGTCGATGAGTACCACCTTCTTCGTCGAGAGTGCTTGACATAGCTAACAGATGTCCAATACTGAAAATCTGCCAGTCGCATAAGTAGGAGCTATACATGGAGACTCGCCAGCTCCGGCATTTCCTCGCCGTCGCGGACGCCGGCACCTTCACTGCCGCCGCGCAACGACTCCGGATCTCGCAACCCGGGCTGTCCACGTCGATCCGCACGCTCGAGCACGGCCTTGGCACGCCGTTGTTCGTACGCAGCCGGAAACGGGCCGAGCTCACCGAGGCGGGGCGCGACCTCTACGCCGCCGCACGCCGGGCACTGGCAACACTTGAAGCTGCGGAGTCCCACATTCGCGGCGGCCCCGGTGTCGTCAAGAGCACCCTGCAGATCGGGGCGATCCCGTCGTTCGCCGGTCTCGACCTCGCCGCGCTGCTGAGCCGGTTCACCGCGGAGAACCCGCACGTCGACGTGGCTGTCACGGTCGGTATGCCGCTGGACCTGTTCGCGAAGGTGGCCGACGAGACGCTCGAACTCGCCTTCGTCACCATGCCCCTTCAGGTCCCGGCAGGCGTGAGGCTGACGCCGCTGGCGACCTACCCGATGGTCCTGGCCTGCCCGCTGGGGCACCGGCTCGCCGGCCGCCCGTCGATCACGCTGGAGAGCCTGCGGGACGAGACCTTCGTGGACTTCCACCCCGACCTCGCCGCACGACAGGTCACCGACCAGGCATTCGACGCGGCCGACCTGAGCCGCACCGTGCGGGTCACCTGCAACGAGATCGGTTCACTCCTCGAACTCGTCGCGCACGGGCTGGGGCTGGCGATCGTGCCACGCCCGCTGGCGATCGCCACACGTGTCCCCACCGCGCTGGTTCCGATCGACAACGCCTCGCTGGTCTGGACCGTCGCCGCCGCGACGCTTCCCCAGGGCGTCACCACCGACGCCGCACAAGTGATGTGGAACCTCATCGCCAACACGGCGAAACCCGTCAGCCTGGATCAAGCACCGACCACTGGTTGAAGGGGACGCCGACCGTCCCTACGGATTTCGTAGCGAACGGACTGCGTCAGAACGCCGCCACCTCAGCAACCGGCACGCGGTCAATCCCGCCCGGCGAACCAGGCCGCGACCTGTGCGCGAGACTGGAAACCCAGCTTCGCCAGAACATTCTCGACGTGGCCCTCGGCCGTGCGCTGGGAGATGACCAATCGCGCGGCGATCTGCTTGTTGCTCAGCCCTTCCGCGATCAGCCCGGCCACCTGGTTCTCGCGGCGGGTCAGGCGTGGCTCGGCGTCCGGCGGCGCCGTCTGCGCGCACGCGAACGACATCACCTCGTCGAGCGTCATCTGCTGGCCCTGCACGTGGAATCGCTCGTAGGCCCTGCTGCCGAGCGTCCCGCGTACCCGCTCCTCGTACCGGTCGTGGATCGCCAGCAGTTCGGCGGAGCCGAACAGCGGGTGACCGACAGAGGCCCACAACGCGACAGCCGCACCGAAGAGACGGCACGCCCGCTTGGCGTCGCCCTCCTCGAACGCCACCCACGCCAGAAGCTCGACACATGCCGACATGCCCAAGTTGTCGTCGAGCGCTCGTTTCGCGACCAGCGACTGGTTGAGCGCCAGCGCCGCCGGTTCGTAGTCTCCGAGCGTCCACCGCGCCAATCCCAGCACCCAATGCGCCCACGACAGGGCCCACTGCTCGCCGTGGATCGCACTCACGGCCCGGCACTCCTCGCACAGTGCGACCGCCCGGTCCGCCTTGCCGATCAAGCAGGACACGAAGGCCAATTGCGCCGTCGCGAGCACCGTCAGCGAGTTCAGCGCGCCCCGTCCGCGGTGAAAGTCGACCGCGTCGGCAAGCAGCGTCTCGGCTTCGGTCAAGTTTCCCTTGAACTGTTCGGCCGAGCCGCGGAACTGCAAGCAGAACGCACGCGCGACCGGGTCTTCGAGCTGCCCGGCGAGTTCGACGCAGTCGTCGAAACTGCGCATCGCCGACTCGTTGTCGCCTTGGGTCATCGCGATGTACCCGTTGACCCACAGTGCTTTGACCTTTTCCGGCGAGGGCGCGGGTGCGGCGTTCAGTGTCCGCTCGAGCCAGTACCGCCCGTCCTTGAGGTGCCCGCACGCGTTCCAGTAGAAGATCAGCGCTCCCGCCATCCGCAAGCCGGTCAGCGCCTCCCCCGCCGTCGTCAGGCAGAAGTCCAGCGCCGCCCAGAAATTCGCCTGTGCGTTGCGCAGGCGCAGACACCACAGCGCCTGCTCGGAACCGAACCAGCCGCTCTCGCTGCGTTCTGCCAGCCGCAAGTAGTGATCACGGTGCTTGCGGCGCAGGACGACATCGCCGCCGGCGACCGCCAGCTTCTGCCTGCCATAGGCCTTGATCGTCTCGAGCAGCCGGTAACGCGGCGCTTCATCGGTGCCTTCACGCAGCACAATGGACTTGTCGATGAGATCGGACAGGAGCTCGAACACCTCCTCCCGCGCGATTCCCACCCCGGCGCACACCTCTTCGGCGTCGACGAGATCGAACGCACCCGCGAACACGGAAAGCCGTGCCCACATCGTCTTCTCACGCTCCGAGCACAGGTCGAAACTCCAGTCGACCGCGGCACGCAGGGTCTGGTGCCGGGCCGGACCGCCTCGGTTTCCGGTGCACAGCAGGCGGTACCGGTCCTCCAGCCGCGTCACGATCTGCTCGATCGACAACGCCCGCAGCCGTACCGCGGCGAGTTCGATCGCCAAGGGCAGACCGTCGAGCCGCTGGCAGAGCTGAGCGGCGACACCTCGCGACTCCGAGTCCAACGTGAACCCCGGCCGTACCGCGCGGGCGCGCTCCTCGAACAAGTCCAATGCCTCGTGCCCGTAGACGTACCCGCCACGTGAGGGGGCGACGTTGGCCAGGTCCGGCATCGACAGGGGCGGCACCGGCCAGCTGTACTCGCCCAGGACGCCGAGCGATTCCCGGCTGGTGGCAAGGATCGTGATCGTTTCCGCTTCCTGGAGAATCTCGTGGACCAGTGCGGCGCACGCCTGAAGGAGGTGTTCGCAGTTGTCGAGAATCAAGAGAAGCTTACGGTTGGCCAGATACTCGATGAGCGCGGCTTCGGTTGACCCCGCGGACTGATCGGGCACACCGAGCGTGTCGGCGATGATGGTGGCCAGCAGAGCGGGTTCGGACGCACGCGCGAGATCGACGAACCACGCACCGTCGGCGAACTCGTCGCGCACCTCGCAGGCGACGCGTCTGGCCAGCCTGGTCTTGCCGACACCGCCGACTCCGGTCAGTGTGATGAGCCGTGCGACCGAAAGGAGCTTCCTGACATCAGCGATCTCTCGCGTGCGGCCGATGAAACTGGTCAGCTCGTTGCTGGTAACGGTTCGCTGTGGACACAAAGTCAGTCACATCCCTTGCCAGCGCTCCATCGCGCGACCAGGAGCATTGTAACTGATTACCGTCAAGAACCGAAGTTCGTAACCTGGCAACGATCACGGAGATGGTCAGTGCGCGACCAGCTCGTCGGCCTCGCGAGAGGCGCACACACTGCACGCGGTGAAGGACTCCTCCTCCGCCTCGGCGAGGGTGAGCTCCTCGGCTACTTTCCCGTCCAGAATGCGGCAACCGGACACATGGAAACGCTTGCGGCCGGGCAGCACGAAGACCACCTCGTCCTGTTCCTGATGCTCGGCTTCCGGCAGCGTAAGGTCCTCGCCCGGTTCGGGATCCGGCTCGTCCACAGTGTCCTTCGCGGCCTCGCGCCGGCGCAGCCACACCTGTCCCAGCACCAGAACCAGGCCGGCCACGGACGCGCCGAGCGCCACGTACACCGCGATGACCTGCTCCCACAGCCAGCCCGCGGCAAGGCAGATGCCGGCGACGACCGCCAGGATCAGAGCTAACATTGTCGTCCTCCTTCTCGGTCACGCGCCGGCTGCGGGTGGCGCATCGGGATCTGCGGGCAGGTAAGCGGGTGCGTACTCGACGTGCGCCGCTTTGATCTTGGTGACGAGGAAGTCGTCCCAGACCTTCAGCTTCGCGTCATTGTCCAATTTGGTCTTGATGGCGTCCTTGACCTGGTCGAAAGACAGGGGACTGCCCGGGTGTATGACAACGACCCGGCCGACGTTCCACCCGCTCTGGGTCTGTACCGGACCGAACACCGACCCGGCCGGCGCGGCGAAAGCCGCCTTGGCATAGCCGGGATCGAGCTGGCTCGCGGTCACCGTGCCGAGCGCGCCGCCCTTGCCTTTCGTGCTGCCGTCGATCGAGTACTGGGTGGCCAGCGCACCGAAGTCCGCCCCCGACCGTGCCTGCTGCGCGACGAGCTGCGCCTGGTCCGGCGCGGACACGACGATGTTGGACAGCTCCCGCTGCTCGGGCGAGACCATCTGCGCGCGGTTCTCGTCGTAGTACTTCTGCGCGTCGGCGTCGGTCGTCGCCTTGACCGGTGCCGTCATCTGCTGGAAGAGCCGAGCCCCCGCCTGCTGCCGCTTGATCTCGCCCAGAACGTCCTGTTCGGACACTCCGTTCGCGCCGAGTTGCTGGATGAAGGTCCGCCGGTCCGTGCCGTTGTCGGAGACGAGCTTGTCGAGCTGGTCGCTGGCGGCCTTGTCGGCGACAACGATGCCCGCTCCGCGCGCCGCGTCGTCGACGATGTCACTCACCGCGACCGCCTTGGCCACCGATCGCTTGAACTGGTCCAGTCCGGCCGGATCGGTAGGCTGCTGCACACCGTAGAGGAACCGCATCAGGGTGACCCGGTGCTGAAGCTGGTTCTCGGTCACCACCGTGTCGCCGGCCCGGAACACCGCGCCGTCGGGGAGCTTTCCCAGTTCACGCAGGACAAGGTTCCCACCCGAACCGCCGGCGATGACGACGAAGACCGCCGCCAGCGCGGCCTGCGCGCGAAACCCGGACGGGACCAGCGCCGGCCGCCGGAGGAAACGGGGTACTCGGAGCTTCACGGCTACACCTCCACCAGTTCTGCCTCGGGCAGCGCGGTTCGCGCCGCCGGACGGGACTTACGGCGCTGTCCTGACCGGGCGACGGCGAGCGCGGCCAGGTAGGACAGCAGGACCGTCGCCGCGAGCGTGAGGCCGAACTCCCGGAGCAGTCCGATCCGGGACGGGACGAGCGCGAGATAGCCGATCGCCGATGTCGCGCACGCCCACATCGCGACGCGGCGCGCCCGGGCGCCGTCGAGCAGCAGGATCGTGAACTCGCACGCCGTGACCGACGCCAGTGAACCCAGCGCCACGGTCAGCGGGCTGAGCGACTGGCCCAGCGCCCAGAGTCCCGCGATCATCCAGCCCGTGGCCAGCGCGGCGGCGAGCATGGCGCGCCACGCGTCGGACCGGCGCCGCAACCCCGCCAGCAGCACCAGCCCGGCCGCGGCGATACCGGTCAGGTTGGCCGGATACCGGTCTCGCGACACCTGGTCATAGGCGTGCACGGCGGCCACCGGCAACCCGACGGTATCCACCTGGTCGCCCGCCGGTGGCGGCGGCAGTGCCGCCCGCAGATCGCGAAGGAGCTGCGCCTGCGCGCCGAGGTCCTGGAACTTCAAGCCGAAGCTCAGCAGCGCCTGCCTGCCGTCCGGGCTGAACACCGCGGTGGTGAGATAGGGCGGCAATAGCTGCATCCCGGCCGAGATCTGCTGCGCGGTGGGCTGGTCGCCGAGGAAGCCGAGCAGATCCGGTGCCGTCAGGACGGGCCGGAGCTGGTCACCGAACCGCGCCACCGCGGCGTCCTGCGCCTGCGTCAGCCAGCGCAGCGCGTCCGGGCTCTGCGTGTCGGTTCCGCGCAGGACCACCGAGACCTGGCCGGAGGACCCCAGGACCTGCTCGGCGTAACGGGCCTGCGCGAGCGCGGGCAGCCCGCTCGCCACGTCCTCCGGGCTTGCCCGGACGTCCAGGCGGGGCAACGCGACCCAGCCCGCGGCCGCCAGCACGACCAGGCAGACCACCACCACCCACCGCAGGGCGCCGGGCGCAGCTCCTTGCGTGCGCACGCGCGGCGGGGGCGCCATCTTGTGACCGAGCACCAGCGTCACAGCCACGGTGAGCAGCACGCCGAGGGCGAGGGCGAGGCCCAGCTCGCGGACGAACGGCAGCGGGGAGATCGCCAGGGACCCGAAGGCCGCCGCACTCGCGAGCGACACCACGACCACCTTCCGGCGGTCCGCGACCGCACCGAGGTAGAGCGGAAACGAGCTGCCGATGCCCAGCAGCAGGGGCAGCAGCATGATGGCGCCGAACGACACCGGCAGCCCGGCCCACCCGAACGCGGCGAGCGTCAGCGCGCTGCCGGTCACCGCGGCGGTCAGCGGCCACAGCTTTCGCCACCAGCTCTGCGCCCGCGATGCCAGCAGGAACCGCAGCAGGAGCACGACCAACGCCAGTCCGCCGATCAGCGGGATCTCGCCCGTGGCCTCGTCGGTCACCGCCGAGGTGATCACAGGCACGCCGGTGACCGTGGTGCGGCTCGTCGCCAGGCCGGCGGCCGACACCGCGTTACGGACGGCCGACACCAGGCGCCGGGTTGCCGTCTCGTCGAGACCTTCGCGCGGCCGCACGAGCACCGTCACGCTGTTCGCCGTCGGCACCACGAAATGCCAGCGCGCACGAGGCTGGCCGGCGCCGTCGTAGATCACGTTCTGCACGAAATTCGGATTGCTCGTCGTCGGCAGGCCCGCGGGCAGGCCGCGCACGAGCAGACCGCCGTAGCGGCGATCGAAGTCACCGACCGCCGCCTCGCCCGCGGCCTTGACCGCCGCCGCGGACAGCCCCTTCCCGCGGGCGTCGTCCTCGGCGCGGGCACGCAGGCCGTCGCGGGTTCCGCTGAGCCGGGCGATCATGTCCTGCGAGGTGATCGCGATCTGGTTCATGATCGTCGCCGGCCCGTACACGGCGGCCACGTCGGGAAGGTGCGCCAGCGTCCCCTCCAGCCGCATCAGCGCGGACAGCTGGCCCTGGCCCAGAAGGAGTCCCCGCGGCGCGGACGACTCCAGCACCGCGACGATCGGGTCTCCGCCGAAGGAACGGGCGTTGTCCGCGAGCGCCGTCACCGCGGGATCGCCCCGCGGGAGAAAGGAATCGAGCGTGGTCTCCACCCGTAGCCGCAGCACACCGGCGACCGTGGTGGCCAGGGTCGCGACCAGCAGCACCGCTGCCAGGAGCCGTCGACGGGTGATCCTGTGCCGCATCGCACCTCGTTCCCTCCGGCGTGGCCCGCGTCACAGTATCGGGACCACAGTAGATAGTCAACGTCATCGGTGACTTGGTAGCTGCAAACGTCAATAATTGATCAGGCGGCCTCGGCAAGGCCTGCTTCCCCGGTGCGTTCGGCCAGCAGCAGGCCCAGCTTGCCGATCGCCCGGTGCTGCAGTTGCTTCACCGCGTTCTCGGTCTTGTCCATCGCCACGGCGGTCTCGGCCACCGACAACCCGTCGCCGAACCGCAGCTCGAGGCAGTGACGCTGGGCCTGGTTGAGCAGGCAGAGACAGCGGGAAACCTCTCCCACAAGCCATTTCCGCACCAACCTGTCCTCAAAGGACTCCTGATCGGCGGGCAGCTCGGGCACGTCGGTCACCGACGCGCGTCGTCGCGTGTAGGCAGACTTGCGATCATCGAGGATCACGTTCTTGGCCACACGGAACAGCCACGGGACGACGCTGTCCTGTCTCTGCTTGAGGTTCACCACGTTCTTGGCCGCACGCAGGAAGGTCTCGCTGACGAAGTCCTCGGCTGCCGCGGGGCTCACCGCCCAGGTCCGGATGTAGCGGTACACATCATCCCGGCACCGGCGGTATATCTCGGCAAGCCAGTCCGCGTCGCTGGGGACTGAGTAGGTCGGCATGTCATCCTCCAGCCGGCTGGAGCCTGGTGAACGGGCGGCCGTCCGGCGCGAGGCTCTGCCCCGGAGCCGGATAGGGGTTGCGGTTGGTCAGCACCGTGGGCAGCGGCACCGGAACGCCCTTCACGATGCTCTCGTTGCCCAGGTCGGGCTCCAGGCGGAAGAAGTGGATGCCCGCCTCGTCGGTGTAGTTGAGCATCGCCGCGAAGTTCGCGAAGAACGCGCCAAGCTCCGGGCCGTAGGGCGAGATGTAACCCAGCATCGGGTTGAGGTGCGCCATCGTGGTGCGCAGCTGCGGGACGAGCGCGGAAGCGTCCCGTGTCAGCGTGGGCACACGGTCCAAAGTGGCCGGTGCCGACCGGAGCGTACCGGTGAGGTCCGGCAGCAGGCCCCGCAGGTCCTGGGTCGTGGCGGGCAGCTGCTGCAGCGCGGCGTTCAGCGGCGAAGCCGCCTGGTTCAGGTCCGCGGCGACCGGCCCGGCCGCGCTCGAGAGGTCGCGCAGTTTCACCGTCGCCGTTTGCGTGCTGCCCAGCACACCGGGCAGGCGGCGGACGGTGTCGGCGAGGCTCTGCTGCTGCCCGCTCGTGGCCGCCGTCAGCTTCTGCGCGTCCTCGACGAGCCGGCCGATCTGACCCTGGCCGGTGTTCAGCGCGTCCAGCACGACCGTGGTCTGCTGGGCGAGCGCGGTCAGGTCCTGGGACTGGCCGGCGATGGCGTCGATCGCGGTGTAGCCCTGGCGGCCGAGGTTGCCCAGTCCGGTCAGCGCGTTCGCCACGTCCTGCTGGGTTCCCGCGGTGCCCGCGCCGGCCGTGCGCACCAGGCTGCCGAGCGCGTCCCGCGTCTTCGGGTCGAGGCTCGCCACGACGTCGCGCAGCTGCACGGCGGGCTTGACCGCCTCGGGGCCGAGCTTGGTGCCCGGCGGCAGCGCCGGGCCCTGCCCGTCCTCGATGTCCACATAGGACTCTCCGGCGAGCGATTTCGCGCCGACCCGGACGGTGGCACCCTGATGCACCGGCGCCGCGTCCGGGTCGAGGCTGACGACAACGGTCGCGGTCCCGTTGCGATGGGACACGTCCTCGACCTTGCCGACATTGACGCCGGCGATGTCGACATCGCCGACGGGAATCAGGTTGTCGACGTCCGTGGTGTCGAACGAGAGCGTGTAGGAGTCCGACGACGCCAGCGGATTGCCCACCCCGGCACGGTCGAACAGGTATCCCAGATACACCATCGACAGGACGAAGAACGCGCCGAGAACGGTGATCTTGCCCGCGGTTCCTTTGAAGATCCTCATGGGTGGCTCCCACCGGTGTTGCCGCCGTGCGTCCCCGGCAGCACGCCCGCGTCGGGCAGCGGCACGGCGACGTGGCCGCGAATGAATCCGCCGTTCGCGTCCGAGAGACTGAACGCGCCGTTGGTGTTGAAGATGAACGCCTGCAGGTCGCCCAGGTAGGAGACCAGGGTGGCGGTATCGGGAATCAGGTCCTTCGTCACCGGCTCGAGGTCGCCGAGCGCGCGGTGCGCGTCCGACACGAGCGGGCTCACGTCACCGACCACCGGTCCCGCCGCCGAGACCACCGGCCCGGCCGCGCGGACGGTGGCGCCGAGGTCGTCCACGGTGCCGGACAGCTTCCGTAGTGTGTCAGGCAGCTGAGCGGACACGCGGTCGACGTTGTCCAGCACCGGGTTCAGCTGCGTGGTCAGCTCCGAGACCCCGGTCATGGCATGCTTGAGCTGATCGGAGGTGCCCGGCAACTCGGCCAGCGTCGCTTCGAGGTCGGCATTGTGCTGGGACAAAGTGGACAGTGTCTGCCGGGTCGAGTTCATCAGCTCGGTCAGCCGCGCGTCGTTGTGCCCGGCCGCCGTGCTGATCTGCGACAACGCGGTCACCAGCTTGGCGATGTTCGCCCGCCGCGCGGCGAGCGCGTCCAGCACCGGCTTGGCGTTGACCAGCGTGCCGTCCGCGGCCCGCAGGCCTCCCGGGAGGCTGGCCGGTGCGTCGGCCAGCGCCACGTCGGACGTCGAGAGCAGGTTGGCGACGGCGGCCCGGCTGCGCTCGTCGAGGTGGTTGAGCACCTCGTCGGGCTGGATCGGCCGTTCGGTCTGCCCGACCGGGATGACCCCGCCGGCGGGCAGCTGCGCGGCGGGCGGCCCGCCGGGGTTGACCTCCACGTACATCTCGTTGAGCGGGTTCGTCGGCCGCAGCACCAGATGTGCGTTCGAGTAGATGGGATGGCCCGGTTCCAGCGAGAACTTCAGCCGCGCCTTGCCGTCCGGTGTCACCTCGCTACCGGTGATCTGCCCGACCTCGACGCCGGCGATCCGCACCTTGGGCTGCTGCCCGGGGTTGACCGCGGGCGCCTCCGCGAAGTCGGCCGAGAACTCGTAGCGGTCCTGCCACGGCGGGACGAACCGCTGGTTGCCCAGGATGGTGGACGTACTGACCACACCGATCACGATCAGCACCGCCACGGTGAGCAGGTTGCGCCCCAGTCCGGGGACGGTCCGGATCCGTTCCCAGGTCCGGCGCATCGAGAAGGTCCGTTTCATCGCAATGCTCCTAGTTCCCCGGCAGCGGCAGTGGTGGCAGCGTCGGCAGCACGTGGTTCTGGCCCGGTGCCGTCGCCGGCTCGGGGGTGTAGGTGTCCCCCGCGTTGTCGGGCGGCGGTAGCAGCTGTACACCGCCACCGGGCAGCAGGCCGAGCGACTGCAGCAGCTGTGCCGTGCCGGGGTCGTTGCCGCCCACACTGGAGACGCCGGCTCCGAGACCGAGGCCGAGCATCCGCCCGTTGTTGTTGCCGTACTGGGAAAGGTTCGCGGTGTGCGCGGCGAGGTAGCCCAGTTCCTCGTAGAACTTGTGGCCGTTGCCGCCGTCGCCCTGATAAGCCCCGGTACCGGTCCACGGCGAGAGGACGGTCTTCGCGATCGGCCCGTTGACCCGGTCGAGCACGGGACCGCGCACGTTGTTCAGCGTCGCCGTCGCCTGCGTGGACGTCGGCACCAGCTCGTTCACCAGCGGCAGTGCCTGGTGCAGCAGCGGGCGCAGGTCGTTGACCAGCGGCCGCGCCTGCGCGACCACCGGGTTCGCCTTCTGCAGCAGCGGCGTCAGCTCCGCGACCGCGGGCCGGGCGCCGGTAGCGGTCGTCGTGAGCCGCTGGAGCGTGCCCTGCAGCGCGCCGAGACCGTCCTTCGTCGCCGCGAGCGTCGAGGGAAGGCCGGCCACCGCCTCCGACAGCGGCGCCCGCTGTGCGGCCAGGCTCCCGCTCACCGTGTCGAGCGAGCCGATGATGTCGGCGAGCTGCCCCTTCTGCCGCGTCATCGCGGTGACGGCCTTGTCCAGGTCCGGCACCAGCCGATAGAGGTCCTGCTGCGGCTGCGTTCCGCGCAGCGCGGAGAGGACGTCGTCGGCCGGCGCGAGCGTTCCCGGCGCGTCCCGCAGCAGGTCTCCCGCGGCGGAACCGGCGCCCGCCCGCAACGTCTGGTCGGTCAGCCGGGTGGTGTCCTGAATGGACTGTCGCGCGCGGCCCGGGATGGCGGCGAGCACCTGGTCCAGTTCGACCGGGATCGACGTGCGAGACACCGGGATCGGGGTGCCGTCGAAGGGTTTGTGCGCGCCGCCGGGCACCAGCTCGATGTAGTAGTTGCCACCGAGCAGCGTGGTCGGCCGGATGATGGCCGACGGCGTCGTACCGAGCTTGTCGCTCGTGCCGTCGTCCACCTTCATCGACACCACGGCCTGCCCCTTGTCGTCCTTGCCGATGTCGGTCACCTTGCCGACCACGACTCCGGCCACCTTGACGTCGGAGGAGTTCGCCACGAGCCGGTAGTCCCTGGCGAACACGGCGCGCACCTCGTCTCCCGAGGAGAGCATCGTGCCGATCCGTTCCTTCTGGTACACGGCGAAGAGGGCACCGACCACCAGGATCAGCAGGACCGCGCCGAGCACGACGGGCTTACGAAGCTTGGCCGCCATCAGTTGTTCCCTCCCGGGAGGATGTTCACCGGCGACTGGGTGTGCTCACCATCCGCCTGACCCGGCGCCGGGTAGGCGTCCTGGCCCTGCAGCGGATCCTTGAGCGCCCCGCCGGTGAGGATGGACGGTCCCTCCACCGCGACGCCGACGCGCGCGCCGTGGACGCCCGGTGCGACCTCGGTCGACACCATGCTTTCGATGCGGCGGAAGAACTGCACGACCTCGGTGCTGTAGGGGGCGAGTGTGTTGAGCGGCAACGCGGCGTCGACCAGTCCGCGCGAGAACTCCGGCGCGAGTGGACGGGCGTCGGCCACCGTGGCGGTCAGATCACGCAGTGCCGGTTCGGCGGCCCGCGCGACGCCCGGCACCTCGTTCAGCGGTGTCGGCGCTTCCCGCAGCACCCCGCGCAGGTCGGGAGTCGCCCGGCCCAGCGCGGCCAGTCCCGGCCGTGCCGTGGTCAGCGCGCCGTGCACGTCGGTGAGCGGCTTGTCCAGCGAGTCGAGGGCCCCTCGCGCGCCGGCGAGTGTGCCGGGAAGGTCCTTGATCGTGTCCTGCAACGGTTTCCCGCTGTCGGTGGCAACCGCGTCCGCGGTGTCGCCTGCCTGTCCGACGAGGTCGGCGAGCTGCTGCGTGTGCCCGGCGATCGACCCGGCCAGCTGGTCGGCGCGCGCCAGCAGCGCGGGCAGATCGGCCTCCGGCGCGCTGAGCGAGCCCGCGACCGTCCCCAGACCGTTGAGCTCGGCAGGCAGATGTTCGAGGAGATCGTGCAGGTCCTGGCTGTGTCCCGCGGCTCCACCGCCGACCTGGCGCACGGTACCGGCCAGCGCGTCGCGGGTGGGCGGATCGAGCACGTCGAGCACCTGGTCGAGGTCGGCCGAGTCCACGTCGCGGTCGGCCGGGATCGGGTGATCCCCCAGCGGGCCGGCCTGGGCGTGCCCGCGGTCGAGTTCGACGAACTTCTTCGCGAGCGCCGACTGGTCCCATACCGCGGCGCGCGCGTCGGAGTAGACGGCGACCGTGCCGTCCAGCTCCAGTGTCACCACGGCCTGCGTACCGTCGTAATCCACCGCCGACACCCGGCCGATGCGCGAGCTGTTCTCCCGGACGTCGTCGCCCACCTTGAGCGGCGCGCCGACGTTGTGGAAGGCCGCACGGACGACCGTCTTCGGTGTACCCGGCATGCCGGAACTTGCGGTGACCCCGAACAGCAGGATCAGGGCGAGCACCGCGAGGCCGCCGGCACCGATGAGGAAGGTACGTGCTTTCGACGTGCCCATCACAGCCCTCCGAGAAGCTGGCCGAGCAGGTTGTTCTCCTGCGGCTGGGTAAGGCCCGTCGCGCTGCCCGGGTCACCGCCGGGTGGCATCACCTGAACCGGCAGGTTCGGCAGTGCGGGTGAGGGTGCGGGTGCGGGTGCGGGTGCGGGTGCGGATTGCGTCGCAGGCCCGAGCCCCGTGCCGGGAATCTGCAGCAGCGACTTCGGGGTGGTGACCACGAACGCGCGGAAGTAGTTGCCCAGCGCGTCCCGTCCGTTGGTGCTCATCGCCCAGTACTTCATGAAGTCGAGCGCCGTGCCCAGCGCGGGCGTCAGATCGCCGACGAGGCGATTCGCGGACGCGCTCGCGCCGGGCAGCACCGCGCCGCCGGGACGGAGGTCGCGCACCAGTGGCGCGGCCTGGTCGAGCAGGCTCTTCGCGCGGTCGAGCACCGCCGGTAGCGAGGACAGGGCCGGGTTCGCGCTGTCGGCGAACGCGTTCAGCTCCGCGTTGACGTCCACGAGGTTGCCGGTGAGCGGCCGCAGCGACTGCAGGGCGGGCGTGCCCTCCTGGGCGACACCCGCTGCCTCGCCCAGCACCCGCTGGGCAGTGCGCAGCGTGCCCGGGAGCTGCTGCAGCGCATCCTGCATCGCCTGGCGTTGCGCGGCGACGGCGGCGAGCATCCGGTTGCCGGCGTCGACGGCCTTGTCCAGGTTCTTGCCCTGATCGCCGGACACCGCCTGCGCTATCGGCGTGGCACGGTCGACCAGCTGCCCGAGCACGGCGTTCTGCCCGTTCAGGATGTCGGTCAGCTGTCGCGTGTCGGTCATGGCCGGAGCCAGTGCCTTGATCGCGGCGTCCACGTCGGGCCCCTGGCCTGCGGTGCCCTCGCCCAGCGTCGTCACGAGCGCCGCGAGCGCCGTGCTCGTCGGGTCGTCGAGCGAGTCGAGCACCTCGTCGAGGTCGACGGCGCGGGTCGTGTGGGCGGCCGCGATGAGCCGGGGCGAGGACATCTCCGGTGCGTTGGCCGAGCCGCGGTCGAGGTCGATGTAGCGTTCGCCGAGCAGCGTGACCGGCCGGATCTTCGCGCTCGCGTCCTGATGCAGTGGCAGTACCGAGCGGTCGAGCTTCATCTGGACGTTCGCCTGCCCGTTGCGCAGGGTGACGGCCTCGATCTCGCCGACGTCGACGCCGTCCATGCGGATGAGGTTGCCGGGGATGAGCGGGCTGGCATCGGCGAACACCGCCGTCACCTCGACACTGTCCGAACTGGACTGAGATGCCAGGTAACCTGCTGCCGCGGCCGCCACCACGGCGACCACCGCGCCGATCTTGAGGACGCGTTTGACCTTGCTGTTCATCGGGGTCCGCTCCCGTTCGCGTCGACCCAGGGCCGGCCGGAGGCCATGCCCGGTGCCGGGGTGGAGTTGGGGCCGCCCTTCAGCCCGACGTCGGCGCCCGGGTTGTCGTCGAAGATGCTCGTGCTGACCTGGACCAGGCCGTGGAAGTAGTGGCCCTGGGCGTCGTAGTTGGCGAAGGCCGCTCCCCAGTTGGACAGCCAGCCCATCACGTCCGGCGTGTAGGGACGCAGAAAGCTCACCGCGGGGTTGAGCTGCGTGACGGCCTGGGTGGCCCCTGGCAGGACACCGTTGGCGCTGTCCAGCAGCGCCGGAGTCGTCTGCAGCAACTTGTTCGCGGCCTGCAGCGTCGGCCGGAGGTCGGCGATCGTGGGCCGCAGGTCCGCGAGCAGCGGGCTGAGGTTCTGCGAGAGCCCCGCGAGCTGGGAGGTGGCCGGCTGGAGCTGCTTCAGCAGTGGCACGGATGCGTCCACCGCCGCGGGCACGCTGTCCATCGTGCCCCGCGCGGCGTCCAATGTGGATGGTAATGCGCCAAGAGCCTGTTGCAGCTGTGACTGTTCGGCCGCGAGCGAGTCCGTCGCCGAGGTCAGGTTGCCGATCACCTGGCGCACCTGCACTTGGCGCGCGACCACCGGATCCATCATCTGGTGCAGGTCGCCGATGAGGTTGCTGATCGCCGGACCGTCCTGCCCCACCGCCTTGAGCACCTCGCCCAGCTCGTTCACCGCGGGCCCCGCGGTGTCCAGGGTGGCCTTGATGTCCTGGGGATGCGCCTTGAGGTTCTGGTCCAGTTGCTGCACAACGGAATCGAGGTGGGACCGGGTGGCCGGGTCGAGCGCCGCGAGGACCTGGTCGAGTTCGACCTGCTCACTGCCGGCCGGCAGCATCGCGCCGGATGGGATCCGCGGGTTGCCCGCCGGGCCCGGCATCAGCTCCACCACTCGCTCGCCCAGCAGCCCGCGCCACTGGACCTGGGCCGTGCTGCCCGTGTGCAGCGGCGCGTGCGCGTCGTCGACCGACACGGTCACCAGCGCCTGGCTGTCCCGCGTCTCCAGCTTGGTGACCGAACCGACCGGCTTGCCATCGATCTCGACCCGCGATCCGTCGAGCAGGTTGGCCGCGTTGGGCATCACCAGCTTGACCTGGTAGCCGTCGTTCTGGGTGGCCAGCAGGTAGCCACCCCCGATCACGGCGGCCGCGAGCACGACGGCGCCCGCCAGCCATTTCGTCACCGCCATGTCAGTCCATCCCCAGCGGGCCGACCGAGTCACCGGAGAGGAACTGCCGCACGAACGGGTCGTCCGAGGAGAACGCCTCGTCGGCCGCGCCGTAGTAGACGACCCTGCCCTGCCAGATGAGCCCGACGTAGTCGCTGACCTTGCGCGCGGTCCTGATGTCGTGCGTGACCACGACGTAAGTGCCCTTGTCGTCGTCGTGCACCTTGAGGATCACGTCGTTGAGCAGGCTCGTGCGGACCGGGTCCAGGCCCGAGTCCGGCTCGTCGAACAGCACGATCTCGGGGTTGAGCACGAGCGCCCTCGCGAATCCGGCGCGCTTCTTCATGCCACCGGAGATCTCGTTCGGCGCTTTCTTCACGGCCGCCTCGAGCCCCACCTCCTTGAGCCGCTCCATCACGATCTCGCGGATCTCGGCCTCGGACATGTCGGTGTGCTTGCGCAGCGGGAAGGCCACGTTGTCGTAGACGTTCATGGAGCCGAACAACGCCCCGTCCTGGAACAGCACGCCGAACCGCTTGCGCAGCTCCGCACGTTTGCGCTCATGGATCTTCCAGATGTCCTGGCCGAAGACCTCGACGGTGCCCGAGTCGGGCTCCAGCAGGCCCACCATGTGTTTGAGCAGCACGCTCTTCCCCGTTCCGGACGGGCCGAGGATGGTGGTGATGGCCTGGGGCTTGAACTCCAGCGTGAGGCCACGCATGACCTGGAACGAGCCGAACGACTTGTGCAGATCACGAACGATGGCGACCGACCCGTCCCCGGACCCGTTCGCGGAGACCGCCGGTAGCTCCTGGGTGCTCTGTTCACCGCGACTCTGCGGATACATGCGTACTCCTCAACTCCACCGCGAACGGTCAGTTGGCGATGGGTGTCTGAATGGTCGTGCCGAAGAAGAACTGGTACAGGATCGCCGCCGCACCGGAGACGATGATCATGTTGACCATCATCGATTTCGCGGTGTTGCGGCCGACGCCCACGGGGCCGCCCGAGGCCGTGTAGCCGTAGAAGCAGCCGACGATCACCACGAGCGTGGCGAGCAGCATCGCCCAGATCAACGCGTACAGCAGGTCGATCGGCGTCTGGAAGGACCAGAAGATGTTCGAGTAACCACCGGGTGAGGTCGTCTGCAGCATCGGCTGCACGACGAGCCACGAGCCGATGTACTGGCAGCCCTCCCCCGCCAGGAACAGGAACGGTGCGGTGATCCACATCGCCCACAGCCGGGTGCCCGCGAGGTAGGCCCGCGAATGCACGCCCATCACCTCGAGCGCGTCGATCTCGTCGCTGATGCGCATGGAGCCGATCTCGGCGACGAACCCGCAGCCGACCTTGGCCGCGAGCACCCAGCCCCACATGGACGTGGTGTCCGCCTTGAGGTCACCGACGGCGGTGAACACACCCACGTACCCGGATGCGCCCACCTGGTCGAGGATGTAGTGGCCCTGCAAGCCCGTCTCCGCCCCGATGGCGAACATCATGAACCAGATGATCAGACCGCTGGAGCGGACCAGGATCGCGGCCTGGCGCAGGACTTCCGAGAAGTACAGGCCCAGTGTCATCGGGGCCTCAAGAAGCACCCGGAACCCGAAGTACGCGATGTCGCCGACGGTTTCGGCGGCCGCGCGCAGGACGTTGGATCGCTTCGGCACCGCCGTGTGCAGGCTCGGCAGCTTGGGAATACTTTGGACAGTCGTCATGAGTGGATGTCCTCTACCGCAGCATCAGCAGGTTGGGGTTGAGTCCCTGTGCGATGGCGTTGAAGAAGAAGTTGAACACCCACACCATCGCGAAACAGATGACGACCGCCTGGTTGACCGCGCGGCCGACACCTTCCGGGCCACCACCGGCATTGAGTCCCTTGTAACTGCAGATGACCCCGATCAGCAGCCCGGTCAGCAACGTCTTCAGCTCGGCGCCCCAGACGTCGGCGGCGTACAGGTTGTGCGACATGCTGTCGAGGTAGGCGCCGGAGCTGGTGTCCCCGAGCGCACCCACCGCCAGCAGGCCGAGCAGCACGCCGACGAACGACGTGAGGCAGTTGAGCAGGGCGCACATCACCGCGGTCGCGATGACCCGGGGGATCACCAGCATCCTGACGACGTCGAGGCCGAGCACCTTGAGCGCATCGAGCTCCTCGCGGGCCCGTCGCGCGCCGAGATCCGAGGTGATCGAGGTACCGATCACCCCGGCCACGACCATGCCGACCATGAACGCCGCGATCTCCCGGATGTCGGCCATCACCCAGAACGCGCCCATCCGGTTGGCCGCGCCGAGTAGCACCAGCAGGCCGACACCCATCACCGTGATGAGGAAACCGAAGCCCGCCATCGAAAACGTCGCGGGCCAGAAACACAGCCGCAGCAACGCATACATCTCGTCCAGCGTCTCTTTCCAGTACCCGCGCGGATGGCGGACGGCGCTGTAGACGACCTGTCCGAGCAGGCGGCACATCTGGCCGACTTCCAGCACGACCGTCCTGGCCGGCCCCGGCACCGCCGTGACGAGCCGGTCCCCGGCCGGCCGGCGGGGCGGCGGCGGTGCGGTGTCGCGCTCTTCGATCGCGGTCACGTCACTTCACCGCATCGACGAGGTCGGCACGCCCGGCGTCCCTGAGGATCGTCTCGTACGTGCTGAACAGCGGTTTGGTGATGGGCACGACCTTCATCACCGCGGACACCTTGCCCTTGGTCTTGATCTGGCCGCGCGCCATGGCCAGCGCGACGTTCACCTTGCCCAGCCAGAACCGGTGCGCGGTGTCGGCCTGCATCTCCAGCTCGGCGTCGATCGGCCGGGTCACCTGTGGCGTGCCCTCGGCGCCCAGCTGCACGACTCCCTCCCCGAAGTCGATCACGATCGTCGACTCGGGGTCGGACTGGTTGAGCTTGAGCACCGATCCGACCTTGCGCAGCTTCGGCCCCATCTCGGGGTCGGCCATGCTCACCTGGAAGATCCGGCCCAGGTACCGGTAGACCTCGTCCTCGTCCCTGAAGACACCCACGGAGAGCTCCTTTGCTCTGACGGTCCTATTCCTGAAGGGAAATCGCACGCTCGGGGCACGCCTCCGCCGCCTGGCGCGCGGCGTCGGCGTGTTCGGGCGGCACCTCTTCGGCGAGTACGAAGGAGATGCCCTCGTCGTCCACATCGAACAGTTCGGGAGCACGCGTGACGCAGCGTGCGTGCCCCTGGCACTTGCTACCGTCGATGGCGACGCGGGTCACGCGGTCTCCCACTGCTCGAACACCACGGGCACCGTCTTCACGCCCCACGTGTTGCCGGTGTGCCACACGGCTTCCTTGCCCGGCGCGACGCGATAGCGCGGAACCCGGTGCAGGAACTCCTGCAAAAGGATCTTCAGCTCCAGCCGGGCCAGATGCGATCCGAGGCAACGATGGATGCCGGAGCCGAACCCGAGATGCCGGTTGGGCTGGCGGTCGAGCACGAGCTCGTCGGGGTTCGGGAACTCCTCCGGATCGCGGTTGGCCGAGGGCCACAGCAACAGCAACCGGTCCCCCTCGGCCAGTTCCTGTCCGGCGAACTCACAAGCCTCGGTGACGTTGCGCGCCACACCGGGCTGCGGCGGCATGAACCGGATCAGCTCCTCGATCGCGAGGTCGAGCTTGCCGGGGTCGTCGATGACCTGCTCCAGCTGGTCGCGCACCTCGGGTTTCTCGGCGAACATCAGCAGCAACCGGCTCAGCACGCTCGCCGTGGTGTCGAATCCCGCAGGCACCAGCACCAGGCAGAAGCCGAAGATCTCGTCGTCGGTGAGGCGCTCACCCTCCAGCTCGGCCTGATCAAGGTGGCTGATCAGGTCCGAGCCGTAGCCCTGGGTGCGGCGCTCCTCGAGCATCTCCGCGAAGTACATGGTGCAGTTCAGCCCGGCCTGCATCGACCGTTCCTGATTCTCCTCGTCGGTCGCGTCCGGGTCGGGCTGCAGCATGTAGATGAACTCGTTCTTGAGCATCTCCCAGTCCTTCTCGGGTACACCGAGGTAGAGCTCGAGAATGGCGCGCAACGGCAGTGCGACCGCCACTTCCTTGGCCAGGTCGGCCTCGGATTTGCCGACAAGACCGTCGACGATGCCGCGCACCATCTCCCGCATGTACGGCTCGAGCGCCTCGACGGACTTGGGGCTGAACTGGGCGCCTACGAGTGTCCGGTACTTGCGGTGCATCGGCGGGTCGGCCTCGATCGGGATCATCGGGGTCGGGTTGCCGAACGGGGGAATCGTCACCGGAAACGACGAGAACAGCTCCGGCTTGTGTGCCGCGTCGTAGACATCGCGGTAACGCGACAGGGCGTAATATCCGCCGTGCTCGACGCTGTGCGCGACCGGGCACGATTTCCGCATCTCGGTGAAGATCTCGTGTTGGTATTTCTGGCAATCCTTGTCGTGCAGGCTGAAATGTTCGATCAGCTTGCCGATCACGCCGTCATCGACACTCACGGTCTTGTCCTCTCCTCTGGCAGGTTCCGGGCACAGCGCTCACACCATTCGCAACACCGGTTTGACGGTCTTGCCCCCGTCGGAGTCCTCACAGGCCGCGTTGATGTCGGCGAAGTCGTAGCTCGTGATCAGCTTGTCGAACGGGAAGCGGCCCTGCCGGAGGAGTTCGAGCAGCCGCGGGATGAACTCGTCGGGTCGCGCGTCGCCCTCGGTGACACCGGTGATCGTGCGGCCCGTCATGAGCAGTTCCAGCATGTCGACCTGCACCTCGGTGCCGGCCTGGCCGAAGCCGAGCACCGCGCAGGTGCCCTTGGGCGCCAGTGCGCTGACCGCCTGGCGCACCACCGAGGTCACGGCCGTGGTGTCCACCGTGAAGTCGGCACCGCGGCCGGTGATCGACTGGATCTCCTCGATCGGGTCCACATCGGACGCGTTGATGGTGTGCGTGGCACCCAGTTCCGCGGCGAGCGCGAGCCGGTCCGGCACGAGGTCCACGGCGATCACCTTGGTGCACCCCGCCGCCTTCGCCGCCATCGCCGCCGCGATGCCGACCGCACCGGCACCGAAGACGGCCAGGCTCGATCCGGCCTCCGGGCGAAGCCGGTTGAGCACCGTGCCGGCGCCCGTCTGTATTCCGCAGCCCAGCGGGCCGACGATCGACAGATCGGCGTCGTCGTCCAGCTTGATCACGTTACTCTCGACCGCGATCGAATGGGTGGCGAAGGAGGACTGGCTGAAGAAGAAGCCGTGCACGTCGCCCTCGCCGTGCACCGCGTTGGTGCCATCGGGCCGGGAGCCGGCGACGTTGCTGATCACGAACTGTTCGCAGTAGGCGGGATCGCCCTGCCGGCACATCCGGCAGTTGCGGCAGGACGCGAAGGTCAGCAGGACCTTGTCGCCCGGCGCGACCTTGGACACGCCGGGTCCGACCGCCTCGACGACGCCGGCGCCCTCATGGCCGAGAACGAGCGGCAGCGGTACGGGCAGCCACTGGTTGCGGACGCCGATGTCGGTGTGGCACACGCCGGACGAATGAATCTTGACCAGGACCTCGCCGGTCCGGGGCGCGTCGAGCTCGAGCTCCTCGATCTGGAACGGCTGGCCGGCCTCACGCACGACCGCGGCCTTGATACGCATGAGAATCTCCTTCAGGCAGGCAGGTAGATGGACTTGAGCTGCAGGTAACCGGCGAGTGCCTCGGGGCCGAACTCGCGGCCGATGCCGCTGCCCTTGACGCCACCGAACGGGGCGTTGAGGTCCACGACGTAGCCGTTGACGCCGATCGTGCCGGTCTGCACCTTGCGGGCGATCTCGGTGGCTCGCGCGGCGTCGGCCGACCACACGCTGCCCCCGAGGCCGTACTCGGAGTCGTTGGCGATCCGGACCGCGTCTTCGTCGTCGTCGAACGCGATGACGGACAGCACGGGACCGAAGATCTCCTGCTGAGCGATCGTGGAGCCGTTGTCCACATCGGCGAACAGGGTCGGCTCGACGAACCAGCCGCGGTCGAACCCGGCCGGGCGGCCGCCACCGAGCACCAGCCTCGCGCCCTCACCACGGCCCTTGGCGATGTATCCCTCGACGCGCTCCCGGTGCTCGGCCGAGGCCAGTGGACCGACCTGAGTGGACGGATCCAACGGGTCGCCGACCTGGAGCGCGCCGAGCCAGCCGCCGATCGCGTCGACCACTTCGTCGTAGCGGCTGCGCGGGGCCAGGATCCGCGTGCACGCCATGCAGGTCTGGCCGTTGTTGGCCAGCGACGCGAAGTACAGGCCTTCGGTCACCTTGTCCAGATCGGCGTCATCGAGGACGACAGCTGCCGATTTTCCGCCCAGCTCAAGGGAAACCGGCCGCATCAGGCGACCGCACTGCTCCCCGATCAGCCGGCCGGCCGCGGTGGACCCGGTGAAGGCGATCTTGTCGACGCCGGGGTGCGACACCAGGTACGCGCCGAGCTCACGACCACCGGGAACCCAGTTGAGCACACCGGCCGGAACTCCGGCCTCCGCTGCCGCCTCGGCGAGGACGAAACTGTCGAGTACCGTGCCCGGCGAAGGCTTCACCACGACACTGCACCCGGCCGCGAGCGCGGGCGCGATCTTGGTGATCGCGAGTACGACGGGGTAGTTCCAGGGCACGATCGCCCCGACCACACCGATCGCACTGCGCCGGACCAACGTGTCGAAGCCCAGCGGCGAGGGCCTGCGCTCCTCGAACTCGGTCGAGGTGGCCAGTGCGGCGTAGTAACGCAACAGCGCGACGGCGTACCCGCCCTCGAACTGTTCGCTCAGGCTCAACGGCATGCCGTTCTGCTGGCTCACCGTCCGGGTCAGCAGATCGGTGCGCTTCTCCAGCGCGTCGGCGAACCGGTTCAGGACCGCGGCTCGCTCGGCGGGTTCGGCCGTCGCCCACGGGGAATCGTCGAAAGCCTGCCGGGCGGCGCGGACCGCGCGGTCGACGTCGTCCTCGACAGCCTCCGGGACGCTGCCCAGCGACTCCTCGGTGGTCGCATTGACGACATCGATACGGCGATCCGATGCGGGTGTCGCCCAGCCGCCGTCGATGAACAAGCTGTCATACGCCACTGCCATGTTCCAGCTCCTTTGCTGTACCCCTCGATGTAACGCGTGCCCAGGAAGGTGACGCCGCTCACCGAGAAAACTATTGGGCGCCGGCGGGGACGAACAACACGTAGAAATACGGGGTTTTCGCGCCCGGGTATCGCCGGGGAAATCAGGTATTCCGTCCCTGTGAACGCGCACGACCGGCCGGGCACACGGAAGAACCGTGTGCCCGGCCGGTCGTGGTCGTATTCGTCAGGTGGCGTCGGTGGAATGGCCGGGGAAGACCGGCTTGCCGGGGTCGATGAAATGTGCGGCGTTGTTGACGGCGGTCGCGGCCTCACCGAAACCGACGGCGATGAGCCGCACTTTGCCGTGGTAGTCGTTGATGTCGCCGGCGGCGAAGATGCCGGGCACGTTCGTGGCCATCGACGACGCGACCGGAATGTGGCGCCGGTTCTCCACCTCGACACCCCAGTGGAGCAACGGGCCGAGGTTGGCGGTGAAGCCGAGCGCGGCGATGATCTTCTGGCACGGCACGGCGCGCACCTCGTCCCCGCACGTGATCTCCACGGACTCGACCGAACCGTTACCGACCACTGTGGACACCTGCGCGTCGGTGATGATCTCCACCGGACTCGCCCGCACCGCGGCCACCGTCGTCGGGTGCGCCCGGAACGTGCTCCGACGGTGCACCAAGGTGACTGATTTCGCGAGCGGCTGCAGAGCCTGCGCCCAGTCGAACGCGGAGTCGCCGCCCCCGACGATCACCACGTCGGCGCCGGCGTAGTCATCGAGTCTGCGCACGAAGTACGCGAGGCCGTCGCCGTCGAACGCGTCCGCGGCAGGCAGCGGGCGTGGCGTGAATGTGCCTATGCCGCCGGTGATGACGATCGCTTTGGCGGCGATTCGCGTGTTCCGGTGCGTCGTCACGGTGAACCCGGGTTCGAGCTGGTCCGCACGATGCCCGAGCAGGTAAAGCGGCTTGAACGGCTCGGCCTGCTCGAGCAGCCGCTCCACCAGCTCACGGCCACGCACCGCGGGAAAGCCGGCGATGTCATAGATCTGTTTCTCGGGGTACATCGCGCTGATCTGCCCGCCCGGTTCGGGCAGCGAGTCCACCACCGCGACCGACATTCCACGGAAACCGGCGTAGTACGCGGCGAACAGCCCGGTTGGCCCGGCACCCACGACCAGCAGGTCGACTTCGTGTTCCATCAGCAGCCCCGCGGTCACGCTGCTTGATTCCCCGGATACGCGGCCACCAGCTCGGTGTCCACACCGATGGGTCCCACGACCGCGGCGCCGCCGGGGGCGCCGATCGACTCGTCACGCCCGGGAAGCGGTTCGTTGAAGAACCGTTCACTGTCGGCGAGAAAGGCCTCCTTGTCCTTGGGCACCTTGCGGTCCTGCGAGATCGCGCTCACCGGGCAGGCCGGTTCGCAGGCGCCGCAGTCGATGCATTCGACAGGATTGATGTAGAGCTTGCGCTCGCCCTCGTAGATGCAGTCGACCGGACACTCCTCCATGCAGGAGCGGTCCATGATGTCGATGCAGGAGTCGGCGATTACGTACGACACAATGGTTCCTCGTTTATTTCTATTTCGGGATGACCGGGCGGATCAGATCGAAGTCGCCGCTGCCGGTTCGTTTGAGCCCTGGTTCGCCGGACTGTTGGTAGAGCCCGTCCGGGTCGTACACCTGGGTGTCCTGGTAGGGCCAGGGCCTCGCCAGCTCGTCCGCCTGTCCGGTGAAACGCAGGACCGCCATGCCGCTGAGACAGATGACGTAGGACAGCGCGATGATCGACCAGGCCACGACGAACTCGGTAAGCCGGGGAAACCGCACGAATGTCCGCACCTTGCGCGCGGCTCTGCCGTGCAGCGTGCGACCTTCGCTGTCCCGGTAGAACAGCAAAGATGTCGCCATGATCGTCAGTGGAAAGAGGATCGGCTCCCACAGCAGCTGCATCTGCGAGGTGTGGCCGGCGCTGACGAGCGGGCCCGGAGCCTGCGAGAAGATAAAGGCATCCGTCAGGATCCCGAGACGGAAGCCGCCCCAGTCAAGGGGAAGCGTGACGAGCTTGCAGACCAGCAAAAGGCTCAGCAATGGGTGCCGTTGCATCCAGGTGCCCGGCCCTTTGCGGCGGCGCGCGCGATCGCGCAGCTTCGTCCAGACCCAGTGAGCCAGCAGGGCCGGAGCGGTCAGCCACAACATGTACAGGGGCCAAAAGAAGACCGGCTCGAATGTGGGCGCGAGATCCGACCACGGGGTCGCACCGTGCGGGATGTGTAGGAAGCGGGGATCAGTCGGGAAGTAGCCGAGCCAGTTGTACAGCGGATCGAACGCCATCATGCCGCCGGCCGCGAAAGTCACGACCAGGCCGTTGTGCATTCGTCGCGCACGCCATGACTTCATACCGAAGACGATCAGCAGGATCGCCGCGCCACCGAAACCAATGGCCTGCCACAGTTGTGGCCAGTACTCGAAACCCAGCAGCGGTGGATTCGCCCTGGGGTAACCGTCGACCACGTGGGTCGCCGTGGGGTTCGAATCACGCAATGCGCCAGGACCGGTCTCTCCAGTCACGATCAGCAAGGTCATCAGCGACGCGAATGCTATGAACAGCACTACAAGCCACTTCCGCGATTCGGGTGGCTCGGCCGGCTCTCGTTGAACCGAATCGACCCCAGCGACGCTGGTTGTCGCCATCGTCATCTCCTCTTCGCCACGATCCGCATCTACCTCTGTTTGCCCTGTCATTCGATTTTTGCCAGATGTTCGACGTGTGGCAATACTCAGGCGCAAAACACGTATAAATACGGGGCCTCGAGGAGATGTGAATCCAGGTAGCGCACGGATTTTCCGCGGTCCAAACCAGACACTGCTCTTCGGAGGATAGGAGCGTGGGTGCGAAACCGCAGGTCGTCGAGCGTGGTTCAGCTACGTCGGACGGTGATGGACGACCCCAGGTGGACGGCTCCGCCCGCGGTGCCGTCGCATCCGCCACACGAATGTCCCGCTCCCGAGTGGGTGTGCGGGAAAAGCTGGACGTCGGTGTCCGCGTCCTGGCCCGGCGGCGTCACGGGCTGCCCGGACGATTCGAGCGCGAGCAACGCGGCCCCGTACGCCCCGGTGATCTGCGGATGCTCGGGCACCCGCACCTCGAGGTCGAGCGCCTGCTCCAGATAGCGCACCGCCGCGGGATTCCGGGCGACACCGCCGGTCATGACCACCGGTGCGTGGCGCCCGACCTGAGCCACCAACGCCAGTGTCCGTCCCGCGATCGCGCGGTGCACCGACGCGGCGATGTCCGGCGAGGGAAGTCCCTCCGCCAGCATGGAAACGATCTCGGTCTCGGCGAAGGTCGCGCACATACTGCTGACCTCGAGGTCCTGCCTGCCCCGCAACGCCAGCTCGCCGAGTCCCTCGATATCGCATTCGAGCGCCCGGGCCAGCACGTCGTAGAACCGTCCTGTCCCGCTCGCGCACCTGTCGTTCATGGCGAAATCGTCCACCAGGCCGTCCTTGTCGACGGTGATCGCCTTGCTGTCCTGGCCGCCGATGTCGATGATGAGCCTGACACCGGGGCACATCGCCGCCGTGCCACGCGCGTGACACGTGATCTCGGTGAACGTCCGGTGCGCGCCGGGCACGAGCTTGCGCCCGTACCCGGTCGACACCGTGCCCGCCAGGTCGTCTTCGACGATCCCCGCGTCGGCCAACGCGGCCTCGATGGCCTGGCGCATGCCTTGCCTGCTCACCGCACCCATCTGCACGACGCTGGATCCGGTGATGGTGCCGGCGTGGTCGACGACGACGGCCTTCGCGGTGGTCGACCCCAGGTCGACGCCCAGGCAGTGCCCGGTCATGCGATCGCGCTGAACCCGGCGGGCAACGACCCGCGCTGCCTGCGGACGTCGATCGCCTCCAGCATCGCCACCAGCCTGCTCTCCAGGATGCCGTCCTTGTAGAAGGACGCGTCCGCCACGTCCCCCTCGAAGAAGATGGACGGGATACCGAGCTTGTCCTGCGCCGCCTTGGCGAGCAGACGTTGCGGGCCGGTGAAGGCACGGCACGTGCGCGTGGAGTGGAAGACCAGGCCGTCGAGGTCGTACTCCTCGCAGTCCCGCAACGTCATGTATTCCAGCGTCTTGGCGCCGTGGTTGGTGGGGCACAACAGATAGTGCTGCGCCATCCCCAGGATCGGGTCCGAGGTGTCGATCAGGTGCGGCTCCTGCCAGAACGCGTTCTGGATGTAGCGGCCGGCCAGCACCGCCACTCCGTACTCGGCGAATTTCCGCGACAGGAAGCCGAGTTTGTTCCAGTTCATGATGCCGTCGAAGTACAGCCGGTACTTCTCGTCCTTGACCGCGGAGATTCCCTTGTCGGCCCGGTCGGAGATCTCGTCGCGCACGCCCGCGAAGTAGTCGACCAGAGCCTGGTTTCCCGGCAGGAAGTTGATCGGGGCGACGCTCGCGATCCAGTCCCAGAACGTCGCGGGCGCGGGTTTGGCCTTGCACAGATCCAGGCCTTCGCGGCGTAACTCCGCCGCGCGCTTGATGTAGGTCATGCTCTCGCACAGCGCGTCGTAGTCGAACGGACGGCCGCTCTGCTGTTCGAGGAAGTCGATGAGATTCCGTAATTGCTCGGCGACGAACTTCGACGCGTCCTCCCATTCCTCTCCCGTGAGGTAACCGGCGTCGGGCCGGTTGCCCCACAGGAACGGGTGGGAGATGTTGAAGATGGGCAGCTTCTTGCCGAAGACCCGGTAGGAAATACCGTCCCACTGCTGCCCGGTGCTGCAACCCGCGTAGTTGTTGACGAAGAAGTCCGGCGCGGGCAACTTCGCTGCCAGCACTTCCTGATCGTGCGCGCCGACCACGCCGGTCTGGTCGCCGTCGGTGCCCTGCAGGGTGAGCACGGAACAGCCCAGATGGGTGCGCGAGTAGGAGCAAAGCTCGGCGTTGTAACCGTATTCGGCGCCGGCCAGCTGCGCGGGCCCCTCCAGCCGCTGGGCGGCCAGCCGTGCCGCGAACGCCTCGCCGTGACACCACGCGAGCCCGGCCGCCTGGAACATGGGGTTCAGCGCGCCGCCGTTGTACCAGACGATCTGCTTTCCCCGTTCACGCGCGGTGAACAGATCGTCCCAGTAGTCCGAGATAAGCCGACCACCGACGCGGGTGATCCCGAGCCTGTTGCTCTTGTCCTCGGCGGGCTTCTGGATGGTTTCCTGCATTTTCGGCTCGTCTCCTGTCGGTCGGGTGTCAGACACGCACGGGCCGGCGCCGGCGAGCGCGCTCCACCAGCGTCTCGATCCGCGTACGGAACGACTCGAGCGGGATTCCTTCGTGTTCGGTTTCGATCTGCAGCTGCGGAATGCCTTCCGCGTCGAGACGTTTGCGCAGTTCCGGGTAATAGAGCATGTGTGGCTCGCAGAACTTCGGCATCAGGTGGATGACCGCTTCCGCGTCGCTGCCGCGAACGGCGTCCACGAGGTAGCCGTCCCAGTCGACGTCCTGCTGAACCCGTGTGGGGCACGGGATGGTGACATTGCGCTGGGCGTACCACTCCCCCAGCGCCTCCAGCGGGTCACCGGTCTCCGCGACATCGGTGGAGACGTAACGGCGGCCGTGGTAGAGATCGTCGTCGACGACCAGTGCCCCACTGTCCTCGATCACCTCGAGCAGCTCCCGCCGCGGCGCGTGACACAGGTGCCCGGACAGGTGCACCCGGACCCGGTCGTCCCGTTCCGACGTGCGCGGCTCCAGCAGCGCCTCCGCCAGCAGGGCCTGATGTTCGGCCGGGTCCATGACCATGCTCGAGGTGATGATGTCCTGCAGTGCGACGGGACCGAACGCGGCGTTGCCCGCGGTGCGCTCGTCGAGCAGACGCCGGATCAGCCTGCGGTCGCGGTTGTACGCGGTGATGCTGTCGCGGAGCGCGCCGGGCTCCACCGCCTGCCCGGTGAACTCCTCGATCTCCGCCCGGATCCGGCGCATCATCGACGAAACCTGGCTGCCGGCCCAGGAATCGTTCATGGACGTGTTGAGCATGCCGAGGAAAACGGTCGTGTCCGGTTTCACCGAGCGCACGATCTCGGCCGAACCGATCAGCTGGATGCAGTGGTCGGCCATGAAAACCCCGTCGTAGACGGCGAAGCGCCCGGTCGCGACCTGGTCCGCCAGATTGCGCGTGTAGCCGCAGTAGAACTCCGCGAGCAGCGCCCGGCCCTCGGTGACCGGCTGCTGATCGTCCTGGACGATCACCGGCAGCGCACCGGCCGCGTGCGCCAGCTCGCGCGGAAAGTTCATCGGAAGGATCGCCAGCACGGGACGGCCGGGGTGCCGGGACCGCCACTGCTCGATGTAGGCACGCGGATCGCGCGCCACCTCGGCCAGCCTCGACATGGCCAAGGAAGACGCTTCGGTCATCGTTGACGGTTCCTCTCGTCGGCTACATCAGATACTCTACGCGTCGTGAGACACAATCACAACTGACGTAAAGTTTTAAAGGCGTCCGAACAGGAGTCGAGGCATGCCCCCGATCGTCAACCGCTACACCCGGCTCACCGGCATCGAGCACCCCATCGTCCAGGAGGGGCTCGGGCCTTTCCGCACGCCGAAGCTTGCCGCGGCGGTATCCGAGGCCGGTGGGCTCGGCACGGTGTCCATGCCGGGAATGCCCGAGGACATCGCGCTGGGCGCCCGGACCTTCCGGGAGCACATCGAGGAGTGCGCATCGCTCACCGACCGCGTATTCGCGGTGAACATCCCCGTGGGAGTGGACAGCAACGGGGACGTGCTCCCCTTCACTGACATCTATATCCGGACCGCGCTGGAGGCGCGCGCGGCCGATCCGGCGCTCGAGCGGCAACTACGCGTGCTGACCACCTCGGCCGGTTTTCCCGGCGACTACATCCAGCTCATCAAGGACGCCGGAATGGTCCACCAGCACAAGGTGGGGGCGACCCGCCAGGCCGTGAAGGCGGCCGAGGCGGGCGTCGACGTGGTGATCGCCGCGGGTTTCGAGATGGGCGGCCACGCACCGAGCAAGGCCGTGCACACTTTCGTGCTCGTACCGAGCGTGACCGAGGCGGTGGACGTTCCGGTCCTGCTCACCGGCGGCGCGCGGGACGCCCGTGGACTGGCGGCCGCGCTGGCCCTGGGCGCGGAGGGGGTCGCCATGGGAACGCGCTTCATCACCAGCACCGCCAACTCCGACTGGCATCCCGCCTACATCCAGGCACTGCTGGACGCACGGGAAGGCGACGACGTGGCGTTCGACGGGGTCTACGGACCATGCCGCGGCCTGCGCAACGCGGCGTCACAGCGGCTTGCCGACGCCGCCGGGCGGCACGACGAGGCGGTGGTGGATCCGGTCGAACTCACCCGCTGGAAGATCGAATCGATGCAGCGGGCCCAGACCGAGGGTGACACGGAGAACAGCCTGGTGATGACCGGTCAGGTGGCCTCCGCGATCACCGACCTCGTCGACGTCGCGGAGTTCGTGCCCCGGATGGCCGACGAGGCGGCCGGGATCCTGCGCTCACTGGCGGCACGCCTGCCCTCGGGCGTCGGCGCCCCCTGACCGGTCAGTGCGCACCGTGGTGGTGTGCCAACGCGACTATGCAGGGCTTGCCGGCCTGATTGACACCCGTCACCTGAGTCACGGCCAGCCTGCGGCCGCTGCTGGTGACCTCGGCGCTGAACGTGGCGAGGTCACCGCACACGAGCGGCCGCAGGTAGCTGACGGTCAGCGAGGCAGGGATCAGCGGGCCCGCGACGGACTCGACCGCGCGGCCGGCCAGAAATTCGGCCAGCCAGAGCGTGATCCCGCCGTGCAGTGTCCGCAGTGGATTGACCAGATCGTCCTCAATGGACAACGAGATCCGGGCACGGCCGTCCGCGGCCGCCACGGTGCCCCCGACGGTGTCGGCCAGCTCTTCCGCCGACCGGCAAGGACCCGCGAAAGGAATCTCGCCGGGCCGCTCGGCGGGGTCCACCTCGATGAACCGGCCCCATTGACGGCACCGGGCGAGCGGCCGGCCGTGGGAGGTGGTGATCGAGCCCTCCGCGAGCCCCGTCCCCGGAGATTGGTGCACGACGCGCCCCTCGGCCGTCAACAGCGACCCGTCCGAGGGCAGCGGACCCAGGAAATCGAGCGAGATCTCGGTACTCACCGACCACCGGTCCGCGGGCGAGGACGCGATGAGGGCATACCCCAGCACGATGTCCGCGAGAACACCGACCGCCGCGGCGTTTCCCGGTCCCTTCGACCAGGGACCGGTGGTCATGACCCCCCGGTAGGCGTCCCCGTCGGCCGTCAAGTCTTCGACGCCGAACATCAGCTCGGGACCGCCGGGGCAAAACTCACGACGGTTGTGACACGAGGTCACCGTGTGCATTCAAGCTCCTTGGAATCGCGGTGTGCGGGTGGTTCAGGCTGTGTTGAGCTCGGCGAAGTGCCGTCGCACGATCGGCGCCCACTGTGCTCGCAACGCCTCGATCCGCCGGGCCACCCGCCTGCCGACCCAGTCCGGCAGAATGGCCTCGGGCAACTGGGGATCGACCCGCGGGAACTCCTGCCATTCGCTGATCAGGCGTATGTGCGTCAGGAGCGTCTCCCGCGGGTTCGCCGGGCGCATGGCGTCCATCGCCGTCCACACGGTCTCGTACTGGGACCGCAGTGTGGCCAGATCCCAGCCCCTCTCGACGATCTTGTCCTGCGGAATGCCCACCGCGTCCACGTTGCCGGTGAGAGCGAAGGTGTGCTCCGTGAGCTCCAGCTGTTCGAGCAGGCGCCCAACCTCGCCGGACCGCTCGACGTGGGGCGTCATCCACAGCCCTGGCGCCGGGTTGCCGAAGCCGGCCCAGGTGAGACCGGCATAGAGCGGCCTGCGGGTGCGGCGGAGCGTCTGGGGAATGATCACCCACAACGCCAGCCAGGTGCCGTCCCAGCTGGTGAACGGATCGCTGAGCGAGTACACGCGGCGGGAGCCGGTCTCGAAGATGTGGACCAGCTTGTCCGTGAGCGTCCAGCGCACCTCGCGCCCCTGACGCTCCGGCGTGATCCACCCCGACGCCGACGCACGGGCTATCGCCTGCCGGGCCGTCTGCGCCTCGATGCCCAGTCCCTGGAAGATGTGCACCAGGGTGGACGTCCACACCGGCTGCCCGGCAGGCCACACCAGCTCACCGAGAATGGTGATCAGCAGCGACCGCGCACTGGCGTTGGCCAATGCGGCGTCGGCGGACTCGCCTGGCGTCTCGACCGCCGCGGGCGTCGGCATGCTGGCCTCCTGAGGATCTGTCTGCGGGTCGGCTCCCGGCCCATCGGCAGCCTATCGACGCCGTTCCCCGACATCGGGCATCACCGTCCGCATTCTACGTGCAACCTCACCGGAGACGCGGTGTTGTAGACAGACAACACACCGAAGACGACCGCACGACTTCACCGGCTAAGGCTAGAAAGCGGCACATTCACTATTGCGGTCAGAACGATCACTTTACAACCCATGCAACACAAGCCACAATGTCGTCACACAAATGTTGGCCAGACCATTGGCAGGGTACGACCGAATATGTACACTTCGGTGACCCGAGTCACATCGATACAAAGGAGTAGCGAGATGGCCACCGTCCGGGCCCTGGAGACGTCGTACTGGCCCGCCGAGCCGGGAGACGTGCACGACACCACGGTGTGCGAGGCGCTCCGGCACGCGGCCGCGACAGTGCCGGACCGGGTGGCACTCGTCGACTGCGTACCGGACGCCGGCCCCCGGGAGAGCTGGACCTACGCCGAGTTCGTGGCGGACGCCGAGTGCGTCGCCCGTGCGTTGCTGGCCAGGTTCGCACCGGGTGACCGCATCGCCATCTGGGCACCGAACAGCGCGAAATGGATCATCCTGCAACATGGCATCGCCATGGCCGGAATGGTGCTGGTCGCACTCAACCCCGCCTACCGGGCAAGGGAAATGAGCTTCGTGCTCCGCCAGTCCGGAGCCACCGGGCTGTTCTGCCCTGACAACCACCGCGGCTTCGACATGCGGGGCATGCTCGACGATATCCGCCACGAGACATCCGAGCTCCGGGAAATCGTGACCTTCGACGAATGGGACGAGTTCCTCGGCAGCGCGGACCCGGACCGGGAACTTCCCGCTGTGGGGGCCGAGGACGTCGTCCAGATCCAGTACACGTCGGGAACCACCGGCTTTCCCAAGGGCGCGATGCTGCACCACAAAGGATTGCTCAACGAGGCAAGGCATGTCGCCGAACGCGCCGGGATGAGCGACGGCGGCGTCTACGTCAACGCGATGCCGATGTACCACATCGGAGGCGGTGCCGTCACGTCGTTCGGGGCCTGGGCCAAACGCGGCACTTTCGTGATCCTGCCCGGCTTCGACCCCGGGTTACTGCTGGAAGCACTGGAAACCTACCGCGGCACGCACACCCTCGTCGTCCCCACGATGCTGATCGCGATGCTCGACCACCCCGATCGCGCCCAGCGCGACCTCTCCAGCGTCCAGACGATCCTCAGCGGTGCGGCCTCGGTGCCCGCCTCGCTGGTGCGCAGGACACAAGAACTGCTGAACTGCCAGTTCAGCATCCTTTTCGGACAGACGGAGACGCATGGCGTCATCTGCCAGACCAGGGTGACCGATTCGCCCGAGGACCAGGCGGAGACGGTCGGCCAGCCGCTGCCACAACTGGAGGTCAAGATCGCAGACCAGGTCACGGGAGAGCCGGTCGCGCTGCACGAGACCGGCGAGATCTGTTGCCGCGGCTACCAGAACATGCTCGGGTATTTCGGGCAGGAGGACGAGACCAGCGCGACGATCGACGCCGACGGGTGGCTGCACCTGGGCGACCTCGGGTCGATGGACGAGCGCGGATTCGTCACCATCCGCGGCCGGATGAAGGACATGATCATCCGGGGCGGGCTGAACATCTATCCCGCCGAGATCGAGGCCGCGCTCGGCGATCACCCCGCGATCGAGTACGCCGCCGTGATCGGCGTGCCCGATGCCACGTGGGGCGAACAGATCGGCGCGGTCGTGACCGTACGGGAGGGCGCCGACCGTCCCTCGCTGCGGGAACTGACCGACTACCTGCGCTCGCAGATCGCGCCCCACAAGACACCGGTCTACTGGGCCTTCGTCGACCAGATGCCGGCGACGCCGAGCGGCAAGATCCAGAAGTTCGTGCTGCACGAACGTTTCGAGCAGGGCACGCTCCGCTTCGACGCGGTGCGCACGTCGGGCGGCACCGCGCAGCCGGCATCGGCTGCCGGCCTGCCCTGATCGATCCACGGTGCCGAACACCAGCAGGCCTCGCTGTCCGGTTCGGTGCACGGCGTGAACGTCGACCGGCCGGCCGGATACGCGGCGATCGCGGTGCCGAAGTCGTCGCGATGTCTCCGGGTCGTGTTCCCCGAGGTGTCGCACGTCAGCCGGCGACCGCAGCTAGAGCGACGTGATACTAGACATAACTTGATACTGAGTCTTGTCTAGCGTCATATGAAGTCTTACGCTGAATCCGTCCCGCCACTTCGCGGGCCGACCAGAGAGGACGTGCGCGACAATGACCGACTCCATCCCGAATGCCGCCGAGGGATTCGACTTCTCCGGCAGCGGAGTGCTCATCGCGGGCGGTACTTCCGGAGTCGGCTTGGCGACGGCTGTCGCGTTCGCGCTGGCGGGCTGCCGCAGGCTCATGCTGCTCGGCCGCAACGAAGAACGCGGTAAGCGCGCCGTGGACGAAGTTCTCGGTACTGTCACAGATGCGCGCGCGGAGTTCTTGCCGGCCGACGCCAACGATCCGGCGTCGGCCGCCGAAGCCGCCGCCGAGACCCACCGACGTCTGGGCGGAATCGACATCCTGGTCAATTCCGTCGTCGCGCCCTACCAGCCGACGCCCCTGCACGAGATCCCGGTCGACGACGTTCGCAACATCCTCACCCAGCAGGCGCTGGGACCGCTGCTGATGAGCAGGGCGGTGCTGCCGTTCCTGCGTGAGCAGGGATCCGGATCGATCATCAACATCGCCTCCGACGCGGCGAAGGTGCCGACCCCTGGCGAAACCTGTCTCGGCGCGGCGATGGCGGCCATCGTGACCTTCTCGCGCACCCTCGCGCTCGAGGCCAAACGCTATGGCGTGCGGGTCAACGCGATCACGCCGTCACTGATCGCCAACACCGGCTCCTACGACCGGGCCATGTCGCAGCCGTTCAGCAAGAAGATCTTCGAGCGGATCACCGGCCAGGCCCATCTCGGCCTCACCGAACCCGAGGATCTGGCCAACCTCACGCTGTTCCTCGCCTCTCCCCTGGCCCGGCTCATCACCGGGCAGGTCGTCAGCGTCAACGGCGGGATCTCGGTCGCCTAGCGGGGGCGGTTCGTCATCGGCCGCGAGCCGGCGGACGGTCGCACCCCGCCGGATGGCGGGCAATGGCCGCCATCCGGAGGGGCCCGCGGCCGACCACCGCGACGAAGATGGCGAGCACACCTCAACCCCCGAGGAGTCGATGATGACCATCTCCGTTCCCGACAGCTCCAGCGCCCCGGTCGGTCCCCCGCCGCCGTTCGACCCCGAACTCGTGCCCGCCCTGCGGATCATCAACGAGCAACTGCCGCCCGACCTGTTCGGCGACCCGGCGAACATCGCGATGGTTCGCCAGGACCCCACGGGCATGGCACGCGTAGCGGACGAAGAACTGTCCAGGGACGGAGCCTTCCTGGTCGAGGAACGCGCCGTGCCCGGCCCCGAGGGCGCCCCCGACATCACGCTGCTGATCTGCCGCCCGGCCGGCGCTACCGGCGCCACCCCGGTCATCTACCACACGCACGGCGGCGGCATGGTGATCGGCGACAACCGGCAGGGTGTGCCGGCGATGCTCGATCTGGCGCAGGAGGCAGGCGCGACCGTCGTCTCGGTGGAATACCGGCTGGCACCGGAAACCCCGCACCCCGGACCGGTCGAGGACTGCTACGCCGGACTCGTCTGGACCGCCGCGCACGCCGGCGAACTCGGTGCCGACCCCGGCCGGATCCTCGTGGCGGGCGCGAGCGCCGGTGGCGGCCTGGCCGCGGCGCTGGCCCTGCTCGCCCGCGACCGCGGCGGCCCCGCCCTGATCGGCCAGATCCTGATGTGCCCGATGCTCGACGACCGCAACGACACCCCTTCGGCGCGGCAGATGCGCGGCATCGGCGTCTGGGACCAGGCCTCCAACGGCGGCGGGTGGACGGCGCTGCTGGGACCGGCACGCGGCACCGGCGACGTCTCCCCCTACGCCGCCCCGGCCCGCGCGACCGACCTCTCGGGGCTGCCGCCCGCGTTCATCGACGTCGGTTCCGCCGAGACCTTCCGCGACGAAGCCGTCACCTACGCCAGTCGCATCTGGCAGACCGGTGGACGAGCCGAACTGCACGTGTGGCCCGGCGGCTTCCACGGATTCGAAGGGCTGGCGCCCCAGGCGACGCTCTCACACGACTCCGCGGCGGCCCGTCTGCCGTGGCTGCGCAGGCTATTGTCGAACTGAGGCAGGCGAAAGCCGGCTGATGCGCCGTCACGAGGTGTTGCCGATGAAGGACCTGACCGTTCGCCTGGACGCACTGGACCCGCAAGCCGGTGCGGCGCTGCGCGTCATCTCCTACTTCGACGACCTCCTCTCCCACGGTGCCGGGGTTCAGGCGATCGTCCGCGGCGCCGCCGTGCTCAGTGCCGGTGCCGCCGCACTGGTCGACAACGACCGCGGGATCCGCGTCCGGATCGATCGCACGGGACGCGGCGGCAGCCTCTCCGACGACGACCCCGACCCCGCGTGGCCCAGCGCGCCCGTGGGGCCGGGCAACGCCGTGCTCTGGCTGGAACGAGCAGGGCCGGCACGCCCCGTCGACGACATGATCGTGGAACGAGCTGCATCCGCGGCCGCGGCCGTCCTCGAGCGCGTATACGGCCGCGGCCCCAACAGTGGTCACGACCCCGCGTCCGTGGAGGTCCTCCTCGACCCCGCCGCGCCGGCGGGGGCCCGGTCGGCCGCCGCACGACGGCTCGGGCTCGACAAGCACTCCCGCGCCGTCGCGCTGGCCGGCGGCGACGCGCGCGTCGAGCCCGCGTCCGGCACGTCGTCGGCCGGGCACAGCCACGCGATACCCGACGGCGCCCGCGCCGGAATCGGGCCCGCCGTCCCGGTCGAGGAACTACCCGCTTCCTGGGAAGCCGCCCGGCTCGCACTGCGCCTGACCGCCGAGGGCACCCCCGCCGATCCCGGGCCCCGCATCGTCCACGCCGAGGACGCGGGCGGGCTCATCGTGCTCGCCCGCACCGTCGGCCCGGACACGCCCAAGATCGCCGACGTCATCGCCGTCGAAACGGCGAGCCAGACCGCGCCGTGGATGCTCACCACCCTCGACACGCTCGCCGGCGCCACCAGCCTGCGCGCCGCCGCCACGGCACTGCACGTGCACCACTCGACGTTGCAGGAACGCCTCACCCACGCCGAGCACCTGCTGGGCTGGTCCCTCGGCGACACCCCCGGCCGCTTCCGCCTCCACCTCGCCCTCACGCTCCGCCGGCTCCACCGCGCACCGCTCGACCCGACGGTGACGGGCGATCCGGCTTGACGCTAGGCAACGGGCCGATTCGCGAAATCTGAAGCGGAGCCTGCTCACCTCGCCGTGGGCAACCGGATCACGAGCGACTGCCCGGCCCGACGGCGGTCCGTACGGGCGGTGCCGCGGTGCACCTCCACAATGGACCGGCCCCACGGGACTCCCCTGGTTAGGGGAACACACGTTGCTCCGCAGTGTGTTACTTTGCTGCCGAGTGAATTGCGGTTCACTGCTGTCGAGGCGCGGCATCGACCAGGCGTCAGCCTGGCGATTGAGAGCGCTTACACAGCCCCCTAATTCATGATGACAACGAGGTCGGCATGACTTTTACCAAGAATCGGCGTTCACAACATCGGCGCCCGAGGCGACGCGCGGCCGTGCTCACCGGTAGCGTCCTGCTCGCGCTCGGCGCCGCCGTCCCGGCTGCTTCCGCGACGAGCACCCCCGCGACCGAGTGCAGGAACGTCGCCGTGCCCGTCACGGCGGCGGGACAGGCGTCGACCATCACGGGCACGCTGTGCACTCCGCCCGGCGCCACCACCGTCCAGCTGCTCGTGCACGGCTGGTCCTACGCCCGGTACTACTGGGACATGCCCTACGAGCAGGACACCTACTCGTACGTGCGGGCGGCGAACAAGCGCGGTTACGCCACCCTGGACATCGACCGCCTCGGTGACGGCCGGTCCACCCATCCCCTGAGCGCCTTCGACAACTTCTACGCCGACGTCAGCACCGTGCACCAGGTCATCACCGCGCTGCGCGGCGGTGATCTCGGCACCCCGTTCGGCAAGGTGATCGAGGTCGGCCACAGCCTCGGCGGCATCGTCACGATGACCGAAGCGGGCCTGTACAAGGACGTCGACGCCATCATGCCCACCGGGATCGCGCACTCGATCAACTACGTCAACGTCCTCACCAAGATCATCGCCGACGACTACCCGGCCGCGCTCGACCCCAAGTTCTCCTCCGCCGGCCTCGATCCCGCCTATCTCACCAGCTACCCCGGCACCCGCGGCGGGTTCTACCTCGACAACCCCTCGGCGACCGACGCGGGCGTCGTCGCCAAGGACGAACAGCTGAAGGAGACGGGCAACGTCGTCGAACTGGCGACCCTCGCGGGCTACAACGTGCTGAACGTCGACCGCACGCTGAACATCCCCGTCTACACCGTCGTCGGACAGCACGACCCGTTCATCTGCGGTCTCCTCGGCCCCAGCTGCACGAACTCCCAGACCCTCGCCGACTTCGAACGGCCCTTCTACGGCCCCCACGCGACCGTCGTCGCCGACGTGGTCCCGAACACCGCCCACGACCTGCAGCTGGAGAGGAGCGCTCCGCAGAGCAACGCGGACATGCTCGACTTCGCCGACAAGTACGTCGGAGCGGGCGATGCGCTGAAGAACACGGCGCCTGGTGCGGCCGCACCGGTGCCCGCGCCGCCGAACCCGGCGCCCAGCCCCGCCGCGGAAGCCGTCAACGCCACCGTGATGCAGGCTGTCGTGCCTGCCATCGCGCTACTGCAACAGGCGAGCAACGTGGTGCCGGGGCTCGGCGACAACCAGGACCCGATCCCGGGCATGGCGCAGGCCCTGTCCACCATCGGGAACCTGACCGACACTCTCGTGGGCACCTTCCCGGAAGGCGTCATCGCCGGGAGCTGAGCCGTGGTGCGGCCCCGTGCGGCGCACGGGGCCGCACCACCGCCCCCTTCCACGAGAACAGTGGTTCACGGGCTCGGGGTAGCATCGAGGCCGGCGAATTGGCGAGGGAGGTACCGGTGGCGGAGGCGCGGCGGCCTCGACGTGATCCTGAACGCAAGGCACGCATTCTGCGCGCGGCGGCCGAGCTGATCTCACGCAACGGCTACCACACCGTGGGCATGGCCGACATCGGCCGGGCGGCGGGCATCGTGGGCTCGGGCATCTACCGGCACTTCGACAGCAAGTCCGCGATCCTGGCGGAGCTGCTGGAGCAGGTGATGGATCGCCTCACCGCGGCGGCATCCTCGATCGTGGAGGACGCCGCCGACGATCGCGGTGCGGTCAGCGACCTGGTGCGCAACCACGTGCGGGTGGCCATCCACGACCGCCGCATTTTGCAGGTCTACCACCGTGAGGCGCGTAACCTCCCGGACAAGGACCTGCGCAAGCTGCGCCGTGCCCAGCGGCACTACATCGAGGACTGGGTCGCCGCCGTGGCGCCGTTGCGCCCGGGGCTGGCCGACGGCGAGGTGCGCGTGCTGGTCCACGCCGCGATCGGCAGCATCCAGTCGATCCTGTTCTTCAACTCGGGCCTTCCCGAGGCCGAGCTGGCCGAGCTGCTGGCAAGGGCCGCGCACGCCTGCCTCGGCGTCGACGCGGCCCCGTCGGTGTCCGTCGTCGCTTCGCCCGCGCAGTGCCAGGGCGAACAAGGAGCCTGAGCCGGTCCACTTGGTTCAGGCGCGGCTGCGGAACAGCTCCGCGTGCTGCCGGCGCAGTTTGTACTTGAGGATCTTGCCGCCGACGGTTTCGGGCAACGAATCGGTGATGACGACCGCCTTGGGTGTCTCGTAGCCGCCGAGCGCGGCACGGCAATGCGCGATGATCGCTTCTTCGTCGGCCTCGGCGCCGGGGCGCAGGACGACCACCGCGGTGACCGCCTCCCCCCAGTGTTCGTGCGGCAGACCGATCACCGCTGCCTTCTCGACGGCGGGATGGCGGTGCAGCACGGATTCCACGCGGAGACTGGAGACGTTCTCGCCACCGGACTTCACGATGTCCTTGAACCGGTCGACCATGACGCGCAGACCGTCCGCGTCCACGGAGGCACTGTCGCCCGAGTGGAACCAGCCACCCCGGAACGCTTCCCGCGTCGCGGCTTCGTTGAGGTAGTAGCCCGCCGTGACGACCGGGCTGCGGTAAACCGCTTCACCCGGCGTCTGCGGCTTGTCCCTCAAGGACTCCCCGGTCTCGTCGACCACGTCCGACGCCAGCAGCGGGCTCGGGACGCCCACATAGTTCACCGCGGGCGCGGTGCGCTCGTAGACCTCGGGCCACTTCGCGGGCCAGAACCGGTGGCACGCGATCGCCTCGGTCTGCCCGAAGATGCCCAGGGCGACCAGGCCCGGCGCTTTGCGTTGCAGCGTCTGGTAAACCTCCGGTTCGAGCGCGCCCCAGCCGTAGACGAGCACGGTCAGGCTCGACAGGTCCCGGCCCTCGGCTTCGGCTGCCGCGGTCAGTGCCGCGACGAACTGCGGCGAGCCCGCCCACAAGGCGGTCGGGCGTTCTTCGGCGACCGCGGCGGCGACATCCGCAGGCGCCGGCCGGCGGCCCAGCACGAGCGAGCCCCCGGCGAGGAAGGCGGAGAAGGTGAAGATCTGGTCGCCGACGTGGTAGATCATCGGCAGGAAGGTCATGACCTTGAGGTCGGTCTCCAGCCGGACACCGCGGGTCAGCGAGACGGTGAAGTTGAGCGCCGCGAAGTGGCTGGCGTAGTGCGAGGTCATGACGCCCTTGGGCATCGCGGTGGTCCCCGAGGTGTACAGCAGCTGCCAGATGTCGTCCCCGTGGATCTCGACCTCGGGTTCCGTGGTGGGCTGCCCGGCGAGGAACTCCCCGAAGGACGGGCTGCCCGCCACCGGCCCGCCGCCGATGGTGATCGTCGCGGCGACCGGCAGTCCTGTCGCCGCGAAAGCCTTTTCGGCGCGCGGCCACAGTTCGGCGTCCACGATCGCGGCGCCCGGCTCCGCCTGGCGCACCAGGTATTCCTGCACATCGGGGGCCAGCGAGGGATTGACCGGCATCGCGACCATCCCCGCCTTCGCGATGCCGATCTTGGCGAGGTACGCCTCGACCGAGTTCTCGCAGAACAAGATCACGCGCGCGCCAGGTTCGAGGCCGCGGGCGGCGAGCGCGTGCGCGAGCCGATTCGCGATCTCATCGGCCTGCCGGTAGGTCACCGAGGCGAACCGGTCCTCACCGTAGGCGCCGGGCCTGCCGGTGATCGCGACCTTGTCCGGGTAGCTCCACGTGAGCCGCTCGAACACGTCGCCGACCGACGTCCGCTCCCACCGGTTCACCGCGCGACGCCCGCGCAACGTCGTGACGTCGATCTTCCCGTTCAGGTCCACAACAGCCTCCTTGCCGCCCGCCTGATTGCCTGACAGCTTCCTCCGCGACGCGCCGCACCGCAAGAGCCGAGTAATCAATGGTTCACATGAGAATCGCTATTTGCTCGATTTCCACTGCCTTTGAGTGAATGGCTATCTACTAGCGCGCGTGGTTTCACTCCGAGGCAGGCGTGTGCGGCCCCGGCGAGCACCACGGCGAGCCGGTCGGAGTCCAGGCCCGAGTTGTGGAAGAGGATGGACTGGATGCTGCCGATCGCCGCATGCACCAGCACCCTGGCCTCGCCGTCGGTGAGCCCGGGCCGCAGCCGGGTCAGCGCGGCCACCCACTCCTCGACGTAGTGCCGCTGGGCGCGGCGCAACCGGCGCAGGTCTTCGGGCGGCAGACTACGGGCCTCCAGGTGGTAGACCTGCAGGATCCGGCGCTCGTGGATCGCGACGCCGACATGGTGGCGCACGAGTTCGCTGATCGCGACGGCGTCGTCGGGTGCCTTGCCCACGATCGTGCCCGCGGTGTCGCCCAGCAGGTCCATGACCCGGTGCAGCAGAGCGGCCAGTATCGCGGCCTTGCTCTCGAAATGCCGGTAGACCCCGGTACTCACGATGCCGGCCGCCGTACCGATGTCCGCCAGTCCCACCGCGTGATAGCCGTGTCGCGAGATCAACTCGGCCGACGCGGCCAGAATCCGCTCCTTGCGTGCCGGGTCACGGCGGCGCACTCGTGCCTCGTCCACGGCGATCAAGTCCGCAACAGGCTTTCCGGGATCTCGGCGAGCCTGCTGCGCAGATATTCGCCGAGGCCTTTGGCCTGCGGGTCGGGCCGGGTCGCCGACGCGACTCCGTCGCCGAGGATGCCCACGACGACGAAGTTGAGCGCGCGCAGGTTCGGCAGCTCGTACCGGTGGACCTCCAGCTCGGCGGTTTCGGGCAGCAGCTGTTTGAGCCGGTCGGTGGTGAGGTATTCCCGCAGCCACGCGTGTTCGGCGTCGGTCCGGGCCCAGACCCCGATGTTGGCGTTGCCGCCCTTGTCCCCCGAGCGCGCTCCGGCGACGGTGCCCAGCGGTACGCGGCGCGTCGGCCCGCCGGGTACCGCCGGGAGCTCCGGCGCGACCGGCTCGGGCGCGCGGGTATCCCCGCGGACATGCGGGACACTGTGGACAGTCCCGTCGGGCAGGGTGACCCGGTGCTCGACCTCGGCGGCGGGGACCAGGGTCGGCCAGTAGACGCCGAAAGCGCTTTCCGCCGACGGCGGAGTCGTGGTGTGAAAACCCGGGTAACCGCCGAGCGCGAGCTCCATCGTGGTGTTGGAAAAGGCGCGCCCCACCTTGCGCCGGTCCGGATCCTTGACCGTGACGCGCAGGTGCGCCGTGGCTTCGGCGTTCGTGGGGGCGTCGGGGTGGTCGAACCGCAGGAGCTGGGCGTCGAACTCGGCGAACCGGTCGCGGCCGCCGAGCAGGCCGGCCAGCTGCTCGATCGCCCACGCGGCCTTCTCCTCGATCCGCGTTCCGGTGAGCACGAGGGTCATCGTGTTGCGGTACCCGCCCTCGTAGTTGAGTGCCACCTTGAGCTGATCCGTCGGCGAGCTTCCGCGGGCGCCGCTGATGCGGACGCGGTGTTCACCCTCCTGCGCAAGGGAAAGCGTGTCGAAGTGCGCGACGGCGTCGGGGCCGAGGTAGGCGGGCGCGCCGATCTCGTACAGCAGCTGCGCGGTCACGGTTCCCACCGAGACGAGGCCGCCGGTGTTCTCGTGCTTGGTGATCACCGACGAGCCGTCGGCCGCCACTTCGGCGATGGGGAAACCGGGGTACCGGCGATCGGTGACCTCCTCGAAGAACGCGTAGTTCCCGCCGGTGGCCTGGGGACCGCATTCGATGACGTGCCCGGCCGCCATCGCGCCGGCGATCTTGTCGTGGATGTCGCGGTCCTGCGGGCGCCACCCGTGCCACCAGGCCGCCGGGCCCACGACCACGGAGGCGTCGGTGACCCGGCCGGTGACCACGATGTCGGCGTCGGCCCGCAAGGCCTCGGTGATGCCCCACGCGCCGAGATAGGCGTTCGCCGACACCGGCCGCACGCCGGCGTCCGCCAGCTTCACGCCCGTGTCCAGGTGCGCCAGCGGGTGTCCCGCGGCCTGCAACTCGTCCAGCCGGTCGACGAGGTCGTCCCCGTCGACGTGCGCGATGCGCGGGTGCAGGCCGAGCCGGCCGGCCAGCGTGTGCAGTTCGGTGGCGAGCCCGGCCGGGTTCAGGCCGCCCGCGTTGGACACGATCCGGATGCCGCGGTCCAGACACGTGCCCAGCACGTGCTCGGCCTGGGTCAGAAACGTCTTGGCATAGCCCGCCGACGGGTCCTTCTGCCTGGCCTTCCACAGGATCAGCATGGTGAGCTCGGCGAGGTAATCGCCGGTCAGCACGTCGATCGGACCGCCGTCGACCATCTCCCAGGCGGCGGAGATGCGGTCACCGTAGAACCCCGAGCAGTTGCCGATCCGCACGGCGCGGGTGGGGTGCGTCGTCATCGCGTTGCTCCTTGCCTGGTTGCGAATCCGGGGACGCGGCCGGTGCCGGGGGCCCCGGCGAAGGTCTGCGCGAGTGAGATCCACTCGGCCGCGACGGGACCCGTGATGGCGAGTGCGGTGTCGTCGGCGTGCCTGCGCTGGGTGACCGCGAGGCAGAAGTCCAGTGCCGGTCCGGTGACGCGGTCCGCCGCGTCCGCCGGGCCCCACTCCCATCGCGCGCCCGACGGTGCGTCGAGCTCGACGCGGATGGGCGCCGTCGGCGCCGGTTTTCCGTTGAGCACGAAGGAGAAACCGGTCGTCCGCACGCCGAGGTGGGCGATGTGCCGCAGCCGGTCGGTGGGCTCGCGGTCACGGCCCAGCGCGTCGGCGATGTCCTGACCGTGCGCCCAGGTCTCCATCAGCCGCGCGGTGACCGACGAGAGCGCGCTCATGTCCGGCCCGTACCACGGCAGTCGTGTCTTGGGCTCGAGCTCGCGGAACACGGCCACGAACTCGGCCCGCGCCCGCGCGAGCCACGCGCGTACCTCGTGCGCGGGCAGTGCCGAGTACTCGGCCGCGACCCGGTCGGGGAAATCCATTCCGGCCGCCATCAGTGCCGTCGAGTCACGCCGGAACACCTCGGGGTCGACGGCGGCCTGCGTCGCGGTCTCGTCGAAATAAGCCAGGTGCGTGAGCTGGTCCCGGATGCTCCACCCCTGCGCCGGGGTCGGCGCGGAGATCCCCGCGTCGTCGAGACCCGCCACCAGATTCTGGACGACCTCGGTCTCGGCGACGAGATCGTCGAGCACCGCGTGCATCGACCCGGCCATGTCAGCGCCCCTGCCAGACCGGTGCGCGCTTCTCCTTGAAGGCCAGCGGGCCTTCCTGCGCGTCCTCGGACAGGTAGACCGGTTCCCAGATCTCCTCGGCGCGGTCGTAGGCCTCCGCCCGCGAGTGGCTCGCGGACAGGTACGCGGTGCGCTTGGCGGCGAGCACCGACAGTGGCGCGTTGGCCGCGATGCGCTCGGCGAGCCGCTGCGTGCGCTGCCGCAGTTCCGGGCCCGGGACCACCTCGTTGACCAGCCCGTACTGCTGGGCTCGTGCCGCGCTGATCGGGTCACCGGTGAGCAGGATCTCCATCGCGACGCGCGGCGGCACGAGCCACGACAGCGGCGCCGCCCAGGGTGAGCCGCGGCCGATCTTCACCTCGGAGACCGCGAAGCGCGCGTGCTCGGCCGCGACGACGAGGTCGCATTGCTGGGCGAGCAAGAACCCGCCGCCGTAAGCGATCCCGTTCACCGCGGCGATCGTGGGCTTCGGGACGTCGATGTTGCGCCCCAGCTGCGGCAGGAAGTCCGGCGGCGGAACCCGCAGCGCGGTGGCGTTCATCTCCTTGAGATCCCCGCCGGCACAGAACGCCTTCTCCCCCTCGCCGGTCAGGACGAGCACCTTGGCCTCATCGTCGGCGTTGAACCGGCGCACTCCGTCGAACAGTCCTTTCCGGACGTCTTCGCTCAACGCGTTGCGCGCTTCGGGCCGGTCGATGGTCAACCAGGCGACGCCGCCCGTCACCTCGTAGCGCACGGTGCTCATCAGGCTTCCTCCTCGGCGATGACGGCGACGACCTCACCGGACTCGACCGTTTGTCCTACTTGGACAGACAGTGCGGCGACGATCCCGGGAACCGGCGCGCGCACGGAATGTTCCATCTTCATCGCCTCGAACACGACGATCACGGCTCCGGCATCGACCTGACGGCCCTGCTCGGCCACGACGCGCACCACGGTGCCCGGCATCGGTGCGAGCAGTGAGCCCGGCGCCACGTCGGTGCCCGGCTCGGGCAAGCGCGGCTGCTCGACGAACGTGGTACCGCCGAGCACGCTGTCGCAGTAGACGGTGTCCCCGACGGCGTGCACGTGCACGGTCCGCCGCACCCCGCCGACACGCAGATCCACGAGGTCGCTGCGCGCGGCGATGACCTCGACACCGGTGAGCGGTTCGTCGTTGACGTGCGCCCGCAGCCCGTCCCGGGTGAAGCGGTAGGTCAGGTAGATGTGGGCGTCACCGGCGCGGTATTCGGCCTGCTGCGGCGCGCTCGCGACGTTGCGCCACCCCGTGGGCACGGCTCGCTGCACGCGCGCCCCGGCGCGGCGCCCCGACTGCCCCGCGATCGCGGCGGCCAGCGCGTGCACCGACAGCGTGCGCTCGCCGGGCGTCCGGGCCAGCGTGGCGGGATCGTGCCGGGTGAGGTAGCCGGTGTCGGTCGCGCCGGCGCAGAACTCCGCCTCCCGCAGGATCGCCACGAGCAGGTCGCGGTTGGTCACCAGCCCGTGGATCTGCGCCTCCGCCAGCGCCCTCGCCAGCTTGCGCACGGCCGCGCCGCGTGTCCTGCCGTAGGCGATGACCTTGGCGAGCATCGGGTCGTAGTGGGTGCCGATGACCGAGCCGTCCCGCACGCCGGTGTCCACCCGCACCCCGGGCAATTCCGGGATGCGGAAGCGGTGCAGGGTTCCGCTGCCCGGCAGGTAGTCGGCGGCGGGATCTTCGGCGTAGAGCCGGGCCTCCACGGCGTGCCCGGTGATCCGGGCCTCCCGCACCTCGACCGGTAGCGGCTCACCTTCGGCCACCTGCAGCTGCAAGGCGACGAGGTCCAGGCCGGTGATCTCCTCGGTGACCGGGTGCTCGACCTGCAGGCGGGTGTTGACCTCCAGGAAGAAGAACTCACCGTTGGGTGCCATGACGAACTCGACGGTGCCCGCGCCGGTGTAGCCGATGGCGGCGCCCGCGGCGACGGCCGCTTCGCCGAGCTGCTCGCGCAAGGCGTCGTCCACGGCGGGCGACGGCGCTTCCTCGATGATCTTCTGGTAGCGGCGCTGGATGGAGCATTCGCGTTCGAAGAGGTGCACGACGGTGCCGTGGGTGTCGCCGAAGATCTGCACCTCGACGTGGCGCGGGTTCTCCACGTACCGCTCGAGGAACACGGTCCCGTTGCCGAACGCCGACGCCGCCTCGCGGCGGGCACCGGTCACGGCCTCGACGACCTCGCCGGCATCCCGGACGATCCGCATCCCGCGGCCGCCGCCGCCGAAGGCCGCCTTGACCAGCAACGGATATCCGATGTCGTCGGCCATCGCGGTGACCGCGTGTGCGTCGACCTCGTCGGCGTCGTCGATCGTGGCGCCGGGAAGAACGGGGACTCCGGCCTTGGCCATGAGCTCCTTCGCGGCGATCTTCGAGCCCATGGCCTCGATCGCCTCGACCGGCGGGCCCACGAAGACCAGTCCGGCCTCGGCACAGTCGCGGGCGAAGCCGGCGTTCTCGGACAGGAACCCGTAGCCGGGGTGGATCGCGTCGGCTCCGGTGGCGAGCGCGGCCTCGATGATCAGGTCGGCGCGCAGATAGGTCTCGGCCGAGGTGGCGCCGGGCAGGAGCACGGCTTCGTCGGCCGCCGCGACGAACAGCGCGTCCGCGTCGGGATCGGAATGCACCGCGACCGTCGCGATGTCCAGCGCCCGCGCGGAGCGGATGACCCGTTCGGCGATCTCGCCGCGGTTGGCGACCAGCAGCTTCCGGATCGGGCGACGGTCCACAGTGGTCTGTGTGGTCATGTCAGGTGGTCCTCACATCCGGAAGACGCCGTAGCCACGCTGGCCGGCGACGATGTTGGAGTGCGCGGCGGACAAGGCGATGCCGAGCACGGTGCGGGTGTCGCGCGGGTCGATGAGCCCGTCGTCGTACAGGCGCGCGGTGACGAAGAAGGCGTGCGACTCCTTGTCGATCTGCTGCTCGATCGCCGCGCGGTTGCGCTCGTCGGCCTCGGCGTCGAACTCGCGCCCGGAGCCCGCCGCCGACTGCTTGGCCACGATCGACATCACGCCCGCCAGCTGCGCGGCGCCCATCACCGCGAGCCGCGACCCGGCCCAGGCAAACATCAGCCGCGGGTCGTAGGCCCGCCCCGACATGCCGTAGTTGCCGGCACCGAACGAGGCGGCCAGGTTGACCGTGATGTGCGGGACCTTGCTGTTGGCGACGGAGTTGATCATCTTGGAACCGTCCTTGATGATCCCGCCCTGCTCGTAGTCCTTGCCGACCATGTAGCCCGTGGTGTTCTGCAGGAACAGCAGCGGGGTGTCGGTCTGGTTGGCGAGCTGGATGAACTCGCTGGCCTTCTTGGCCTCCTCGCTGAACAACACGCCGCGAGCGTTGGCGAGTATGCCCACCGGATAGCCGTGCACCGAGGCCCAGCCGGTCACCAGGCTGGTGCCCCACAACGGTTTGTACTCGCCGAAACGGGACCCGTCGACCACGCGGGCGATCACCTCGCGCGGGTCGAACGGCACCTTGATGTCCGAGGGCGCGATGCCCAGCAGCTCGTCCGGGTCGTAGCGGGGCTCGTCGGCCGGAAGCGTCGGCCCCGGGCCGAGCTTGTGCCAGTTGAGCTCCGAGACGATCTGCCGCCCGATGCGGATGCAGTCGCGCTCGTCGACGGCGAAGTGGTCGCACAGCCCGGAAATCCTGGCGTGCATGGACGCGCCGCCCAGCTCCTCGTCGTCGGCTTCCTCGCCGGTCGCCATCTTCACCAGCGGCGGGCCGCCCAGGAACACCTTCGCCTGCCGCTCGACCATCACCGCGTAGTCGCACATGCCCGGGACGTACGCGCCGCCGGCCGTGGAGTTGCCGAACACGAGCGCGATCGTGGGGATCGCCATCGAGGACAGTTCGGTGAGGTCGTGGAAGATCTTGCCCGCGTGCACGAACAGCTCCGACTGCGTCGGCAGGTCGGCGCCGCCGGACTCGACGAGGTTGATCACCGGCAGCCGGTTGACGCGCGCGATCTCCAAGGCGCGCAACGTCTTCTTCAGCGAGTACGGGTTCATCGCGCCGCCGCGGACGGTCGGATCGTGCGCGATGAGCACGCACTCGACACCGGACACGACGCCGATGCCGGTCACGACCGAGGCGCCGACCGGGAACTGGGTGCCCCACGCGGCCAGCGTCGACAGCTCGAGAAACGACGCGTCCCGGTCGAGCAGCAGCTCGATCCGCTCCCGCACGAGCAGACGCCCGCGGTCGCGGTGCCGTTGCTGGTACCGCGGCCCGCCGCCGGCGATGGCGGCCTGGATCTGTTCGTCGAGCTCGGCCAGCACCTGCTTCTGGTGCCGGTAGTTGGTCTGGAATGTCTCGTCCGCCGTACTCAGCGCGGAGCGCAGGACAGTCGTCATGACGCGATGGTCCGTTCTTCCGGAATCAGTAGGAGCGCGGCAGCCCGAGGCTGTGCTGGGCGACGAAGTTGAGCACCATCTCTCGGCTCACCGGGGCGATCCGCAACAGCCGCGAGATCCCCCAGTAGGGCAGCAGGCCGTACTCCGTTGCCAGGCCGTTGCCGCCGTGCGCCTGGATGGCCGCCTCGACCGCCGCACCGGCCGCTTCCGCCGCGGCGTACTTGGCCACATTGGACGCTTCGCCCGCGGGCAGGTCGGCATCGTGCAGCCACGCCGCCTTCGCCGTCATCAACGCGGCGAGGTCGGCCTCGATCTTGGCCTTCGCCAGCGGGTGCGCCACGCCCTGGTGGGCACCGATCGGGGTATCCCATACCGATCGGGTGGACGCGTAGTCCGCGGCCTGCGCCAGCACGTGCCGGGCGACGCCGACGCACACCGCGGCGCCGGTGATGCGCTCCGGGTTGAGGCCGTGGAAGACCTGCTGGAACCCGTTGCCCTCCTCGCCCACGAGCGCGCTCGCCGGCACCCGCAGATCGTCGAAGTGCAGGACGAACTGCTTCTCCGGCAGCTTGGCCGAGACCGGCAACGGCGTGGCCACCAGGCCGGGGGTGCCGGTGGGCACGATGAACAGCGACAGGCGCCCGCGCCCGGTGGCTTCGTCGCGGCCGGAGCGGGTGACCAGCAGGATGGCCTCGGCCTCGTCGACCCCGGAGATGTAGTGCTTCGTGCCGTTGATCACGAAGTCACCACCATCCCGTTCGGCCACCGTGGAGAGCCGGTGGGTGTTCGAGCCCGCATCCGGCTCGGTGATGCCGAAGACCACCTTCGACTCGCCGGAGGCCATGCGCGGCAGCCAGTAGCGCTTCTGCTCCTCGGTGCCGAAGTCGGAGATCATCTCCCCCGAGATCGCCGCCGACACCAGCAGCAACAGCAGCGGACAACCGGCCGCGGCGGTCTCCTCGCACACCATCGCCAGCTCGGCCAGCCCCGCGCCGCCTCCGCCGTAGGCCTCCGGCAGGTTGATCCCCAGGAAACCGTTGCGGCCCAGCTCCGCCCACAGTTCCGAGGTCGGCTCACCGGCCTCGGCCCGCGGGACGTAGTACTCCGGCCCGAACTTGGCGGCGATGGCCCGCACCGTGTCCCGGAGGTCCCTGTGCTCCGACGACTCCCGAAAGTCCACATCGACTCCTTCACCGGCCGACATCGCCGGACTCGACTCTTAGTGCATCATGATTCACTAAGAGCCAGATGGCAAGGGTGTCGCCCGAGAAAATGCCCGCCTATGGCGGAAGAATCGCCGAACCGCGCCTTGCGCTTCCATGAGGTATGTGAATCGCGGATAACTCAGGCGGTCCAAGTGGTCGACCTTGCTCGAGGCTTCGCCGTGGATTCCCTTCCCGCCGGTGGTGTGTAACCGGGCGGAAAGGTGCGACGATGGAGGTCATGAGCAGGCGCTCGGGGCGCGGTGACCAGCGGGACTGGGACGCGTTGACACGGGACGACGCCGCGGCCCAGCGTGATGCCAAGGCCACGGTCCGGGACGACACCGCGTGTGACCGGGACCAGATCGCCCGGGCTCGCGGGGCCGACACGTCCTCGGACTACCTGGCGGTGCGCGGCGCGATCGCGCGGGCGGAACAGCGTGACGATGCCGCGGCCCGGCGCGACGAGGCCGCCGCCCGGCGGGAGCGGGCCGCGGAGGCGGACGGGCTGGGCGCCAAGGAGCTCGCCGAACTGTGGGACCGCGCGCGAGCCGACCGTTCGGCCGCGGCCGCCGACCGGGTGCAAGCGCGCGCTGAGCGCCGGGAACTGTGGGAGGTCATCAACCGCATCGCCGATCAGTGGCGGTCGGAGTCGCGGGATCGTGCCGCGGCCGCGACCGATCGTGACGCGGCACGGCGGGATCGTGACCGCGCGCGCGAGGACCGGATGGCGGCGTGGGCCGATCGTGAGCAGAGTGCGCTGGATCGCGCCGCGGAGGCCCGTCCCGGGGAGCCATTCTGACCAGCGCGTCGGATTCTCTGACCCCCGAGGTCGCGGAAACCGAGGTTCCGGTCCAGCGGTGGATCGCCCTGCGCGCCGGGCTGTTGCGTGCCGCCGCCGCCCATGGCGACCGGATGGCCGAGGACGTGCTCCGTTTTGCCGGGGTGCCCGCCGACCGTCTCGACGGCGATGCGGCGAAGCTGGCCATCGCCCGGGATCACTGGTACGCGGACTGGGCGGACGCGCTGGCCCACGGCAACGAGCCGGTCGACACACGGTTCGAGGCCGCCGCGGACGCCGTTCACGCGGGAGACCTCGGCACGCTGCGCCGGCTGCTCGACGCGCACCCCGCGCTGATCACGGCCCCCTCGCCTTTCCCGCACCGGCAGACGTTGCTGCACTACGTGGCGGCCAACGGTGTCGAGGTCGAACGGCAGCAGCGGTCGCCGGCCAACGCCGTCGAGGTCCTGCGGCTGCTGCTCGCGCGAGGCGCGGACCCGGATGCCACCTGCGCCAGCTACGGAGGCGGCATGACGACGTTGTGCCTGCTGGTCTCCTCCGCGGGCCCGGCGGCCGCCGGGGTGGACGCGGCGCTGGTCGAGGAACTCTGCCGCGGTGGCGCCGGCCCGGACGGGATCGACGAGGACGGCCGGCCACTGTGGACCGCCATCACGTCCGGGCACACGGCCGCCGCCGAAGCACTCGCCCGATCCGGCGCCCGCGTCGACAACCTGTGCTTCGCCGCGGCTCTGGGCGAACTCGACCAGGTCCGGCGCTACATCGAGGACGGCATCACGCCGCCGGAACGGATGGGCGCCCGGGGCCCGCGGCTGGCCCCGCAACGGGCCGTCGAGTACGCGCTGATCTGGGCGGCCGCACACGACCGCCGCGCGGTCGCCCGGTTCCTGCTCGGCAAGAATCCCGATCTCCGGTTCACCGAACCACTGTTCGGCGCCACCGCCCTCGGCGCCGCGCGCTACCACGGCAATCGGGAGATGGCCGCCCTGCTCGAAGCGCACACCGGCAGGCTGAGGTTTACGCACCCGGCCCGGAATACAGTTCCCCGGCCGAGGGCGCCGCGACCGCCACCTGCTGATCCCAGCCGCTGAAATCGAACCCGCCGGTGTCGTCGGCCATCCGGACCAGATAGTGCGGAGCCGCCGTCGTGACATCCGCGGTGGAACCATCGGACTGGCGGAACACCAGCACCGGCACACCATTCACGGTGTCGCTGCCCGCGGCCGTCAGCGACGCCGTCCGGATCTGGCCCGCCGTGTTCGCGACGAACTCGTCATAGCTGAGGAACGATTTGCTCCCCTCCACCAGATCCGCGCCCAGCTTCGACTGCGAGGACACCCACTTGTCCCGCATCAACGGTCCGGGCATCGTCTTCGGCGACAAACCCGCCATCGTGATCACGCCATCGGTCATCTGCGCGTAGTACACCGAACCCACCCGCCGCACCGGGATCGTGGTGTCCCCTTGGATGATCGTGCCGGCGGCGCTGTCCTTGTTCAGCTGCACGTCGATCTTCATCGTGGTCGATCCGTCCTTGACCGTCCCGCGCACATGCACCGCCGACGCGCCATGCGCGGCCGCCATCACCGCCGCCCCAACCTGGTCCGCGGTCAACGCCGCGGCCGCGGCGCTCGCCGGGGCCTGGCCCGCCGCCGGCGAACCGCCACAGGCCGCGCATCCGACTCCCACCGCGACCGCGGCAACAAACACACCACATCTACGCGCAAACATGAAAACTCCCATCAAGGACGACGAAAAGCGAGAAACGCTACCAAGACGGGAGGAAGTTCGACGGGCACGGGACCCGCGTTCAAGCGACCGAAGACGTTCGGCTATAAGGCAAATTCCAAGTCCGCGCCACGATCACCTGAAGTCACAACGCCGTTTCCGGAACCGGGGTCGGCGCGAATTACGCAGTCAACGCGAGAACAGCAACCGGCCCTCCGTCCGATCGCTCCTAGAGCAGGTCGAGTGCGGCGGCGACGACCGCGTCGGTGTCGATGCCGTGGTAGTGGTAGATGCTGTCGAGGTCGCCGGACTGGCCGAAGCGGGTCACGCCGAGGTGTGTGGCGCGCACCTGGTTGATCCCGGCGAGGAAGGCCAGCGTGTGCGGGTGCCCGTCGAGCAGGGTGACCAGCGGCGCGGCGCGCCGGGCCGGGAACGCGGCCTCCAGCACCCACGTCTGGGCCGGGCCGTGGCCCGCGCGGGCCTGGACGGCCTGGAACAGCAAGCCGGGGCTGGTCACGACGACGACGTCGACCGCGGTGCCCAGTGACTCCAGCCGGTCGGCGGCGGCGAGCGCTTCGGGCACCATCGCGCCCATCGCGGCGATCGTCACCGCCGGATCTCCCGCCGACCGGCGCAGCGGATACGCGCCCGCGACGACCTGCTTGCGGCGCCGCTCCCGCGCGGCCGGGTCGGCGGGCACCCCGGCCAGAACCTGGTCCACCGGCCGGGTCGAGAGCCGCAGATAGGCGCTGGTCCCGTCCGGGCGGCCCAGCCGGGCCAGCGACGCCAGCAGGGTCCACTCGACATCGATCGCGAACGCCGGCTCGTAGGTGATACAGCCCGGCTGCTCCAGCCCCACCGACGGGGTGGTGATCGACTGATGCGCCCCACCCTCCGGCGCCAGCGACACCCCGGACGGCGTACCCACCAAAATGGACTGTCCACCCGCGTAGATCCCGAACGACCACGGTTCCAGCGCACGCTCCACGAACGGGTCGTAGAGCACCCCGATCGGCAGCAACGGCTGCCCCCACCTGCTCCACGTGGCACCCAGCTCACCCAGCGCCCCGACCAGGTTGCCCTCGGCGATCCCCAGCTCGATGTGCTGCCCGTTCGGTTTTTCCCGCCAGTGCAGGATCGTCTCCGGATCGTCGTCGAACCAGTCCCGGCGCTCGTCCGGCGACCACACGCCGACCTTGTTCACCCACCCACCAAGATTCGTCGAGCTGGACACGTCCGGGCACAGTGTGACCACCCGCCGCGCCACCTCCGGCGCCTCCCGCGTCAGATCGAGCAACGCCCGGCCCAGCGCCGCCTGCGTCGTCGCCCTACCCGACGGGGTACGGCCGATGTCCACCGGCAACGGCGGCACCACCGCGGGCGCCACCGCCTCCCGGCGCAGGCGCTCCGCCGTGGCCGCACACAACCTGCCCGCCGGGGTATCCGCGCCGAACCGCTGCCACGGCGCCTCCACCGACATGCCACAACGCGCCGCCAGCTCGGCGAACTGGCCGGCGGTCAGCAGCGACGAATGGTTCTGCGGATGCCCCTCACTGGCCAGCCCGAAACCCTTCACGGTATAGGCGAAAATCACCGTGGGGCGGGTGTCGTCGATCCGCGCGAACGCATCACCCACCGCCCGCAGGTCGTGCCCGCCGAGATTACGCATCGCCGCATACAGACTGTCATCATCTACAGTGGACACCAGCCGGGCCAGCTCCGGCGAGTCCGGCAACCGCTCCCGCAACTGCGCCGGCGTACAGCGCAGCAACCGCTGATACTCCGGATTGGACATCTCATCGATCCGCCGCCGCAGCGCGTCCCCGCCCGGCCGGGCGAACAACTCCTCCAGCAACCGCCCGTACTTCACCGTCAGCACCTGCCAGCCCGCCGCACCGAACATCCCCGCCAGCCGCGGCGCCCCGATGTTCGGCACCACCCGATCCAGGCTCTGCCGGTTCAAATCAACAATCCACACCACCTCCCCCAGCTCGGCGACCATCGGATCCATGATCGCCTCCCACACCGCCCCCTCATCCAACTCCGCATCCCCCACCAGCGAGTACTGC
>NZ_JAAXLS010000014.1 GCF_012328925.1 Amycolatopsis acididurans | reverse complement strand
CTTCAACCAGCTCAAACACTGGCGCGGCATCGCCACCCGCTTCGACAAACTCGCCACCGTTTACCGCGCGGCCGTCGTACTCCACGCCGTGATCACCTGGACCAACACATTGTCAGACATGACCTAGGCCTGTTCGGCGTCGACGACCAGTACCCGAGCACCGAAGAGGTCAGGCAACTGTCCGCGGAACTGGAACGGCACGGCAAACCGCACGAGTTCCACACCTACGAAGGTGCGGGCCACGCGTTCTTCGCCGTGGACCGCCCGTCCTACCGGCCGGAGGCCGCCAACGAGGGCTGGCGGCGCGTCTTCGACTTCTTCGGCACGAATCTCGCGACGGCGTAAGGGGAACAGTCATGTGCACGTACCAGACCGAGAAGATCGAGATCGACGGCAGCGGCAAGGCGGCCAGGGGCTGGTTCTCCCTGTCGCACGCGACGGTCTACGTCGACCACCCCGTCCACGCGCCCTACGCGCACACCGTCAACATCGACTTCATCAACCCGGGCGAGGGCCCGTCAGCCCGGGTTCCGGTGGAGCTGACGGAGGAAGCGGCACTCGCGCTGGCCGACGCGATCCACCGCGCGCTCGCCGCGGCGCCGGCGGGGCTCGCGTCGGCCGGCCAGAAGTAGCTACGAGTACCGGGCCTGCAGTTCCCGTTCCAGGCTTTCCAGCGAACGGCCCCGCGTCTCGGGTACGCACTTCGTCACGAAGGTGATCGCGCCGACACCGAGCACCACGAAGATGAAGAACGTGCTGGAGATGTGGATCGCGTCCACCAGGATCGGGAACAGCAGGCCCACCGCGAAGTTGGCCAGCCACAACACAAGCGCGCACAGGCCGAAGCCGAAACCACGCAGCCGCAACGGGAAGATCTCCGACAGCATCAGCCAGGTCACGGGCGAGACCGCGCCCTGCTGGAAACTGAGGAACGTCACGGTCAGGGCCAGCACGACGAACGCGCGGCCCACGCCCTCGGGCAGCAGCAACGAGAACACGCCGATCAGCAGCAGTGCGCTGGTGGTGCCCACCAGCCCGACGGCGAGCATCGGCCGTCGGTTCACCCTGCCCAGCAAGTAGATTCCGACGAACGTGGCGAGCACCGAGATCACGCCGTTCGCGATGTTCGCCGTCAGTGCCCCGTTCGCGGAGAACCCTGCGTCGGTGAGGATCTGCGTGCCGTAGTACATGATCGAGTTGACGCCGGTGATCTGCTGCACGATCGCGATCCCGACGCCGACGAGCACCAGCCGCTTGATCCACGGCGTGGCCAGATCGGCCCAGCCGCCGGCCTGCGTTTGCTTGTCGGCCAGTGCGAGGCGTTGCACCTCGGCCAGTTCCGCTTCGGCGCGTTTGGCCGAGCGGACCTGTTTGAGCACGTCGAGCGCGTCGCCGAAGCGTTCCTTCGACGCCAGCCAGCGCGGGCTTTCCGGCAGCACCAGCGCGCCGAACCACAACACGACGGCGGGCAGCGTCGCCAGCACGAGCATCCAGCGCCACACGCCGCCGGACTCGCCGAACGCGTTGCCGATGATCGCGTTGAACGTGAACGCGAGCAGCTGACCGGACACGATCATCAGCTCGTTCTGGGTCACCAGCCGCCCGCGTCGCTCGGTGGGCGAGACCTCGGCGAGGTAGGTCGGCACGGTCACCGAGGCGCCGCCGACGGCGAGCCCGAGCACGAACCGGCTGACCACCATGACGGCGGTGGACGGGGCGAACGTGCAGCCGAGCGTGCCGACGAGGAACACGACCGCGAGCAGCAGGATCGTGCGGCGGCGCCCACGCCGGTCGGAGAGCCGCCCGCCGAGCACCGCGCCGAGTGCGGCGCCCAGCAGCAGCGAACTGGTGACCAGGCCTTCGGTGAAGGCGGTGAGGCCGAGGTCGTCCTGCATGTAGGGCAGCGCGCCGTTGATCACGCCGGTGTCGTAACCGAACAGCAGCCCGCCGAAGGTCGCCATGACGGTGACGAGTTTCAGCCTGCGGCTGTGCGGCCCTTTTTGGTCGAGCGGGACCGCCGGCGCTGTGACGGCGTCGTCTTTGACGTAGGACATATGGTTCTTTCTCTTAGGCGGCCAATTCCTTGGTTACGCGGTCGAGCATGAACTTGGCGGATTCGACGGCGCGCTCCTCCCAAGCGAAGACGCAAACCGTTGCGATGCCGTCGAAATTGATTTCACGGAGGGTCGAGAAGAACTCGTCCCAGTCGACCTCGCCCTGTCCGATGTCGAGGTGCTGGTGAATCCGCGCGGGGGTGCCCGGCGGGTTCATGATGTACCGCAGCCCCGAGGATCCCTTGTGGTTGAAGGAATCCGCGATGTGCAGGTGCCGCAGCTTCGGGCCGGCGTAGTGCAGCATCTCGGCGATGTTGCCGGCACCGTCGGAAAGGTGGAAGGTGTGCGGGGCGCAGTAGAGGTAGTTCACCCACGGCTTGTTGATGGCGCGCACCAGATCCACCGCGGGATCGTTCAGCTCGCAGAAGTCGTCCGGATGCGCCTCCAGGTTGAGCGCGATGCCCTCGCGCTCGAAGACCGGCAGCAGTTCCTCCATCGACCGCCAGAACGCGGCCTCGCTTTCCGCGGCTCTTTCCGGGCGCCCGTTGAACTCCGAGTTCATCAGCGGGCAGCCCAGTTCGGCGGTCACCTCGATCATCCGCTTCCAGTACCGGACCGCCGCCTGCCGCTCGGTCTCGTCGGTGCTGGACCACCGGTACAGCGGCAGCACACTGGACAGCCGCACCCCGGTCTCGGTCAGCACCTTCTTCAGCTCGGCGACCTTCTCGTCGTCGGCACGCGGGTGCAGGAAGAACGGCATGAACTCCTCGCGCGGCGAGAGTTCGATGTATTCGTAGCCGATCTCGGCGACCGTGCGCACCATCTCGGTCATGGGCAGCTTGCGCAGCATGTACGGATCGAGTGCGATCTTCATGTCAGCTCCCGTAGAACGCGGGCCGGTCCTTGAGCGTCACGGCGACGACCCGGCCGGAGTGCAGTGCTTCGGTGGTGGCGTCGGTGATCACGGCGGCGGCGTAGCCGTCCCACGCGCTGGGCCCGGCCAGCCGCCCGTCGTGCATCGAGGCGACCCACTCCACGAACTCCAGGTCGAACGCCGCGGCGAAGCGCTGTTCCCAGCCCTGCAACACGTTCGTGCGCAGCTGGGCGGAGCTGCGCAGCCACACGTCCGCCGGATCGGGCAGCCGCACGACACCGGTCTCGCCGACGGTCTCGCACTGGATGTCGTAGCCGTACTGGCAGTTGACGAATACCTCGAGGTCGATGCGCGCCCCGCTCGCCGTCTCGAACAGCATGATCTGCGGGTCCTGCAGGTGCTCGAACCGCTTGGTGGTCTTGCGGGGCTTGATGACCTGCGCCGAGACGATCTCGTCGTCGAGCAGCCAGCGGACAGTGTCGATCTCGTGCACCGCGGTGTCCTGCACGGCCATCTCCGAGTGGTAGCTCTCGGGCACGGTCCGGTTGCGGTGTGCGCAGTGCATGACCAGCGGCGAGCCGATCTCACCGCCGTCGATGACCCGCTTCATCGAGCGGTACCCGGCGTCGTACCGGCGCATGAAGCCGACCTGCACGAGCCGCCGTCCGAAGGCCTGCTCGGCCTCGATGATGCGCAGGCAGTCCTCGGCCGTGGTGGCCAGCGGCTTCTCGCAGAACACGTACTTGCCGGCCTCGATCGCGGCCAGCACGTACTCGGCGTGCGTCGGTCCCCACGAGGTGACCACGACCGCGTCGACCAGCGAATCGTTGATCACGTCGTGCCCGGTCGGCAGTGCGCGGGCGTTGATCCCGGACGCGACCTCCTCGGCGCGGTCGAAGTCCACGTCGGCCACCGCGACCACGTCGGCGCCGGTCACCACGTCGGTGATCCGCCGGATGTGGTCCTGGCCGATCATGCCTGTCCCGACCACTCCGATGTGGATGGTCATGCGGAGCCTCCAGGGCGGTCGGTGCGGGCGAGGCCGCGGCTGTTGAGGTACTCCCGGGTGCGGACCGCGATCGGCAGCGGCACCTCGGGTGCGCAGGGGTAGAGGTCCTGTTCGACGATCACGAAGAGCTCGGCGTCCAGTGTGGACAGCGCTTCGATCACGTCGGCCGGGTTGGGCACCCCGGCGGGCGGTTCGACGCAGACACCGAGCTTGACGGCCTCGCCGAAGCCCAGCTTTTCCGTCCAGGCCCGCTCGATGATGTCCGGGTCCATCTGCTTGATGTGCACGTAACCCATTCGTTCGCCGTAGCGGTGGATGAGGTCGACCGCGTCGCCGCGACCGTAGGCGACGTGCCCGGTGTCCAGGCACAGGTTCGCGTAACGCGAGTCGCTTTCGTTGAGGTAGCGCTCGATCTCGTCCTGCGTCTGCACGTGGCTGTCGGCGTGCGGGTGCAGCACCAGCCGCACGTCGTACTCCTCCAGCAGGATCTTGCCCAGCTCGCTCGCGCGGGCACCGAAGGAGTTCCACTGCTCCGCGGTCAGCTCGGGCGGCTCGGTGAAACCACCGGTCTTCTCGTCGCGGTACATCGTCGGAAGGAACACGAGGTGGTGCGCGCCTGCCGCCGCCGTCAGCTCCGCGACCTTGCGGGTGTGCGCGAGCATCTCGTCCCACTCGTGCAGGCGGTGCAGCGCGCCCCAGGTGGTGCCGCCGGAGACGTTCAGCCCACGCGAGCCGACCTCCTCTGCCAGCTGCTTCGGGTCGGTGGGCAGGTAGCCGAACGGGCCGAGCTCGAACCACCTGTAACCGGCCTCGACCAGTTCGTCGAGGAAACGCGTGTACGGAACCTGGTGCTCGTCCTCGGGGAACCACACGCCCCAGGAGTCGGGCGCGCTGCCGAGGCACAGGTTGCCGATGATCGTTCGCGGTGACGCCGTTGTCATGACAGCTCCTAGTTCGCGGTGGGGAAGTTGAAGGCGGCTTCGGTGTGGGGCCAGCGGGTGGTGACGGTCTTGGCGCGGGTGTAGAAGCGGACACCGTCGGGGCCGTGGATGGGGCTGTCGCCGATGAGGGAGTCTTTCCAGCCGCCGAAGGAGTAGTAGGACATGGGGACGGGGATGGGGACGTTGACGCCGATCATGCCGACGGTGACCTCGCGCTGGAACTTGCGCGCGGCTTCGCCGCTGGCGGTGAAGATGGCGGTGCCGTTGCCGTAGGGGTTGTCGTTGATCACGGCGATGGCTTCGTCCACGGTGTCGACGCGGACGATGCCGAGGACGGGCCCGAAGATTTCCTCGCGGTAGGCGTCCATGTCGGTGGTGAGGTGGTCCAAAAGGGAGGGTCCCACGAAGAAGCCTTCCTCGTGGCCTTCGACGGTGAGGCCGCGGCCGTCGACGACGACGGTGGCGCCCTGTCTCGCGCCGGATTCGACGGAGTTGATGACGCGTTCGCGTGCGGCCTGGGTGACGACGGGGCCCATGTCGTTGGAGGCGTCCTGGCCCGGCCCGACCTTCACCTCGCCGGCTTTGCGTCGGAGGATCTGGACGAGATCGTCGCCGGCGGAACCGACGGCGACGCCGATGGAGATGGCCATGCAGCGTTGCCCGGCGGAGCCGAACGCGGCGGCGGTGAGATGGTTGGCGGCGTATTCGAGGTCGGCGTCGGGCAGCACGACGGCGTGGTTTTTCGCGCCGCCCAGTGCCTGCACGCGTTTGCCGGTGGCGGTGCCGCGTTCGTGCACGTACTTCGCGATGGGGGTGGAGCCGACGAAGGAGACGGCGGCGATGCCGGGGTGGTCCAGGATCGCGTCGACGGCGGTCTTGTCACCGTTGACGACGTTGAACACGCCCTCCGGAAGCCCGGCCTCGGCGTAGAGTTCGGCGACCAGGCGGGAAGCGGAGGGGTCGCGTTCGCTGGGTTTGAGGATGAAGGTGTTGCCGGTCGCGATCGCGATCGGGTGCATCCACAGCGGCACCATGATGGGGAAGTTGAACGGGGTGATCCCGGCGACCACGCCGAGCGGCTGGCGGAAGTTGTGCACGTCCACGTCGCGGGAGACCTGGTCGGAGAAGCTGCCCTTGAGCGCGTCGGCGATTCCGCAGGCGTACTCGACGACCTCCCGGCCGCGCACGATCTCACCGCGGGCGTCGTCGATGACCTTGCCGTGCTCGGAGGAGATGATCTTCGCGAGGTCGGTTTCGTGTTTCACCAGCAGCTCGCGGAAGGCGAACATCACCCTGATGCGCTGGGTGAGCGAGGAGTTTCCCCACGCTTGGAATGCCTTGCTCGCGGCGGCGACGGCGGTGTCCACATCGGAGGCTTCGGCGAGCAGGACCCTGGCCTGCTGCTGTCCGGTGGCCGGGTCGTAGACCGGCGCGGTGCGGGTGGATCCGGCGGCGGTGGCGGCGCCGTTGATCCAGTGTTCGATGGTTTTCACGCTGCTCCTAGAGGTAGTGCTTCTGGTTCCGCTTGGTCGCGGAGTAGTTCTCGTAGGCCTTGCGGGTGGAGTCGAGTTCGGAGACCTGGCTCACCGGCACGTCCCACCAGGCGGAGCCGGGCGGGTTGGGGCCGTAGAGGTCGGTTTCGACGTGCACCACGGTGGTGGTGTCCTTCGCCTTGGCCTGGGCGATGGCCGCCGTGAATTCGTCCACTGTGGACGCGGTGAGCACGGTGGCGCCGAGACTGCGCGCGTTGGCGGCGAGGTCGACGGGCAGGGTGGCGCCGTCGAGCAGGCCGGAGTCGCTGCCCCGGTAGCGGTAGGAGGTGCCGAACCGTTGCGAGCCCAGGGATTCCGACAGCGAGCCGATCGAGGCGAACCCGTGGTTCTGCACGATCACGATGATGACCTTCAGGCCCTCGGAGATCATGGTGACGATCTCCTGCGACATCATCAGATACGACCCGTCGCCGACCAGCACCACGACCTCGCGGTCGGGGGCGGCCAGCTTCGTGCCCACCCCGGCGGCGATCTCGTAGCCCATGCAGGAGTAGGCGTACTCGACGTTGTAGGCCTTCGGATCGCGGGCCCGCCACAGCATCTGCAGATCACCGGGCATCGACCCGGCCGCGTTGATCACCACGTCGCGGTCGTCCAGCGCGTCGTTGAGGGCGCCGAGGATCTCGGTCTGCGCCGGCAGCGGACCATGCCCGAGATGGAAACACGCCTCGGCCTTGCGGTTCCACTCGTCGGCCAGCAGCCGCACCCGCGACCGGTAGGCGTCCTCGACCTGCCAGCCGGCGAGTGCGTCGTGCAGGGCCTTGATGCCGAGTTTGGCGTCGGCGAGCAGCATCTCCGCGGAGTGCTTGGCCGCGTCCAGCCGCGTCACGTTCAGGTTGATGAAGGTGGGGTCGCCGAAGAGGGTGTGGCTGGCGGTGGTGAAGTCGGAGTAGCGGGTGCCGATGCCCAGCACCACGTCGGCCTCGGCGGCGAGCGCGTTGGCGGCGGAGGTGCCGGTGGAGCCGAGCCCGCCGACCGCGCACGGGTGATCCCACGGGATCGCGCCCTTGCCGGCGTGGGTGTCGGCCACCGGAATGCCGGTGGCCTCGGCGAAGTCCCGCAGCTCCTGCTCGGCCTCGGCGTACACGACCCCGCCACCGGCGACGATCAGCGGTTTCTTCGCTCCGCGCAGCAGAGCGACCGCGCGGTCGAGTGCGGGGGTTTCCGGCACCGGGCGGCCCACGCGCCACACCCGGCGCCGGAAGAACTCCTCGGGCCAGTCGAACGCCTCGGCCTGCACGTCCTGCGGCAGGCACAGTGTCACCGCCCCCGTTTCGACCGGATCGGTGAGCACCCGCGTCGCGGCCAGCGCGGCCGGGATCAGCTGCTCGGGCCGCGCGATCCGGTCGAAATACTTCGACACCGGCCGGAATGCGTCGTTGACCGACACGTCCCCGCCGCGGGTGTCCTCCAACTGCTGCAACACCGGATCCGGGGTGCGCGTGGCGAACATGTCCGAGGGCAGCAGCAGAACCGGCAGCCGGTTCGTGGTCGCCAGCGCCGCCCCGGTGATCATGTTGGTGGAGCCGGGACCGGTGGAGGCGGTGCAGGCGAAGGTCTGCAACCGGTTGCGCATCTTCGCGAACGCGGCCGACGCGTGCACCTGGCCCTGCTCGTTACGCGCCAGGTAGTAGGGCATCAGCTCCGGATACTGCAGCAGCGCCTGGCCGATCCCGGCGACGTTGCCGTGCCCGAAGATCCCCCACATCCCGGGGATGAACCGCTGCTCGACGCCGTCCCGCTCGGAGTACTGGGCGGCCAGGAAGCGCACGAGCGCCTGCGCCGTGGTCAGTCTCATCGGTTCCTCCCGAAGGGCAGGCGCGCATCGACGTCCTGCGATTGCCAGGTCTGGCGCACCCAGCCGTGCGCGGGGTCGTCGCAGATCAGCCAGGCCCGTTCCGGCCCGGGGCCGGCCATCACGTTGAGGTAGTAGAGGTCGTAGCCGGGGGTGGCCATCGACGGGCCGTGCCAGCCGTGCGGGATCAGCACCACATCACCGCTACGCACCTCGGCCAGCACCTCGATCGGCCGCGCCGGGGTGCCGTACACGCGCTGATAGCCCATGCCCTCCCGCGCGACCTCGAAGTAGTAGATCTCCTCCAGCACGCTCTCCCCGTCGCGGGCCTCGTCGTGCTTGTGCGGCGGATACGACGACCAGTTCCCGCTGGGCGTGAGCACCTCACACACCAGCAACTGGTCGGCCTCGAAGGTGTGCGGCAGGCAGTAGTTGTTCACCTGCCTGCTGCAGTTCCCCGCGCCGCGCAACTCCACCGGAGTCTTGCTCGCCGGCTGATACCGGGCAGGTAAGCGCTTTCCGGTCTTCGCCGCCGGCAGGGCGAACCGGCCCCGGCCGGTGATCGTCGCCTCCGCGTCCCTGGGCAGATACACGAAATCGGTGACCGTATCGAACACGCCGGTGCGGCCCGCCAGCTCGAAACTCTCGCCGTCCGCGCTGACCGTGCAGCCGCCGGACAACGGCAGCACCAACGTCTCGGAGTCCTCTGTGGACACATTCACGCTGCCGTCCAGCGTCAGCACCCGCAGCCCGGAGTACCCCCAGCCCGCGGACTCCGGGGTGATCACGACGTCGAACGGTCCTTCGGCGGTGCTTCCCGCCTCGCGATACAACTTCATAGCAATCCCACCGCTGTGTCGACTGCCCCCGCGACATCCCCATCGTGTGGATAGAGCAGCGAACGCCCCACCACCAGCCCCTGCACCGTCGGCAGGGACAGCGCTTTCTGCCAGGACGCGAACGCCGCGTCCACGTCGGTGACCTCCCCGCCCAGCAGCACCGCCGGCAACGTCGAGGACGCCAGCACCCGCTCCATATCGGCCACCACCGGCAGCTTCAACCACGTATAAGCCGAGGTCCGGCCCAGCCCGGACGCGATCGTGATCGAGGTGATCACCGCCTCCGGCGACAGGTCGTTGACCAGCTTCCCGCCCGACCACGCCGACAGGAACGGCTCCACCATCGCGATCAGTTTGCGCTCGGCCAGCGCGTTGACCGCCTTCGCCGAGTCCTCCAGCACCCCCGGGGTGGCCGGATCATCCAGCGCGATCCTGGTCAGCATCTTGCCGCCGTCGAACCCCATCCGCGCGATCGATTCCGCGTCGTAGCAGGCGAACCGATCATCGATCTCGAAACTCGACCCCGCCAGGCCGGTGCGGTTCATCGATCCGAACACCGACTTGCCTTCCAGCGCCCCCAGCAACAGCAGGTCGTCGAGAATGTCCGCGGTCGCCAGCACCCCCGTCACGCCCGGGCGTTCCAGCGCGATGCACAACCGCTCCAGCAACTCGCCCCGGTCGGCCATCGCCAGCGGGTCCGCGCCGACCTTGTTCGCCCCCCGTGCCGGATGATCCGCCGCGATGATCATCGTCCGGCCGTGCGGCCCGAACAACGAACCCGGCGCGCGCCGCCCGGCCGCCTCCGCGATCGCCTCCGGGTGACCCACCCGCTGCGCGACGATCCTGCTCACCGTGTCAGACACTCCGCTCGAGCCTCTCCAGTACTTGTTCCTCCGTCGGCATCGCGTCCGAGCACGCGAGCTCACCCGCCACATGCGCCCCGGCGGCGTTGGCGAACCGCATCACCCGCTCGGTATCCCAGCCCGCCAGCAACCCGTGGCACAACGCGCCACCGAACGCGTCCCCCGCGCCCAGCCCGTTGACCACCTCCACCGGCACCGGCGGCACCTCCACCTCGCCGGAATCGTCCACCGCCAGCACACCCTTCGGGCCCTGCTTCACGATCGCGAGCGAAATACCCCGCCCCCGCAACGCTTTCGCCGCCTCCCGCGGCTCGCGCGTGGCCACCGCCGTGTCCACCTCATCGAGGTTGCCCACCGCCACCGTCACGTGATCCAGCGCCTTGCTCACCCACTCCCGCGCCTGCTCACGCGAGTCCCAGAACATCGGCCGGTAATCCAGATCCAGCACCGTGATCCCCCGGCGGCCCCGGGCCTCCAACGCCTCGAGCGTCGTCGAGCGGCTGGGTTCACACGACAGACCCGTCACCGTGACCCAGAAAATCCGCGCCTCCCGGATCGCGTCGAAATCCAGATCCTCCGGACGCAGATCCAGATCCGGCGCCTTCGGAAAACGATAGAAATACAACGGAAAATCATCCGGCGGAAAAATCTCGCAGAACGTCACCGGCGTCGGCAGATGCTCACTGGTGCCCACGAACCGGTCGTCGACCCCATAGCCACGCAACGCCCGGCGAATGAACCGGCCGAAGGGATCCGCGCCCGTCTTCGTCACCACCGCCGACGAGCGCCCGTACCTCGCCGCCGCGACCGCCACATTCGTCGCCGTACCACCCAGATACTTGCCGAACGAAGTGACATCCTCCAGCCCGACACCCGTCTGCAACGGGTAGATATCCACCCCGATCCGGCCCATCGTGACGAGGTCGAAGCTCGCGGTCACCCGTACACACCTCCTTGTGCTGGCCCGGTTAGCGCGCTCTACTAGCGCGCTCTAGTAGTCGCTACTATGGAGCGGGCACCGGCCGGTGTCAATACCCGCAGGGGGCGCGCATGACAGCAGGACGACCGACGATGGCGGACGTGGCCGCCAAGGTCGGCGTGTCACGAGCGCTGGTCTCGCTGGTCTTCCGCAACGAACGCGGGCCGAGCGAGGAGACCAGGGCGAGAGTCTTCCAAGCCGCCGAGGAACTCGGCTATCGCCCGGACAGCGCAGCGCAGCTACTGGCGCGCAGCCGCAGCAGAGTGCTCGGCGTGCTGTTCACGCTGCGCCACCTGTTCCACGCCGATCTGATCGAGGCGATCTATCCGGTCGCGCAGGAACTCGGCTACACCGTGCTGCTGTCGGCCACCGCGCCCGGCCGCGACGACCTCAGCGCGCTGGAGGCGCTGCTCGGGCACCGTGCGGAGGGGATCATCCTGCTCGGTTCCAGCGCCGATCCGCAGCTGCTGGCCCAGGCCGGTACACCGGGTGTCGTCGTTGGACGCAGGTATCGCGGCCTCGACGCGGTGCACGTCGCCGAGGCCAGCGGTGCCCGCCAGGTCGTCGACTACCTGGTCGAACTCGGCCACAAGGAGATCGTGCACATCGACGGCGGTGCGGGGGCGGGCGCGGCGGAACGGCTGCGCGCCTACCGTGCCGCGATGCGCAGGCACGGGCTCGCCGACCACATCCGTGTCCTGCCGGGTGACCAGACCGAGGATTCGGGTTCGGCCGCGGCGCGCCGGCTGCTCGCCGAGGGCCTGCCGACCGCGGTGTTCGCGAGCAACGACCGTTGCGCGGTCGGGCTGATGGACGCGCTGCGCCGCGCCGATGTCGACGTGCCGGGCGAGTTGTCCGTCGCCGGCTTCGACGACAGCCCGCTCGCGCAGCTGTCGCACATCGATCTGACCTCGGTGCGGCAGGATCCGGTGCGGCAGGCCGAACTGGCGGTGCGCGCACTCGTCGACCGGCTCGACGGCGACGCGGGAGATCCGAGGGATCTCATTGTCCAGCCGAAACTGATGGTCCGGGGCACGACGGGTAAACCGCGTACGTAGTCAATTAAGTGGAACTACGGGTTCACTCCCACGAGGCCATCGACAATCGTGGGCGGGTGACCGTACCGGTGTTCGAGCCGTTTCTCTACCGTGCACTGCAGCAAGTGTCGCGGGACGAGATCGGTGCCACCAGCGTGACCGGGGCGCTGCGGCACCGCACGATGGACCTTCCGCCCCGGCTGGTCAGCGCGCTTTTCATGCTGTACCGGGACGGCCTGGTGACGCTGCGGGACACGCGCGCGTGGGACGGTTGGTTCTCGGCCGAGCTGACCGCGCCCGGCAAGTGGCTGCTGGGCGAATGGGAGCGCCGGGTGATCGAGGCGCAGGCTCAGGCGGGCTGAAGGCCCGATTCGGTGGGCGTCGGCGGAACCAGTTCGGCCGAGTGATCCGGTCCGAGCTGTGTCCACAGCACGACCTCGCTGCCCTGCTCGGCGCCCGCCGTCGCGACCGGCGCCTGCGCGACGACCACGCCGGTGACCGGTTCCGGCTCACCCTCGGGACCGCAGGGCACGAGACCCGCACGACGGACGATGTCGCACGCGTTCTCGGCGCCCAAGCCGATCACATCGGGCACCTCGGTCACCGGGCGATGTCGGCGCATGTGTCGAGTCTAGGTCAGCCGCGCCGATCCACGAGTCGAACGAGGACACGGCTCATCGAGGGGTGAGCACGACGACCGGGATGGGGCGTGTGGTGGCCTTCTGGTAGGCGCGGAACCGGTTGCTGTTGACGGCGTTGACGATGTCCCAGAGGCGCTCGTACTCGTCGTCGCCCGGCACCACGAAACGGGCCGTGACCTGTTGTTTGCGCGTGCCGACCTGGATCTCGGCAGAGGGATTCGCCCTGAGGTTGTGGTACCAGCCGGGTGCCTTTGGCGCGCCTCCCTTGGACGCGACGACGAGGTAGTCCGACCCGTCGCGCCCGTAGGTGAGGCTGTTGGTGCGGGTCAGACCGGTCTTGGCGCCCACGGTGCGGAGCAGAAGGCACGGAACCCCGAGGATCCGGTGCCCGATTCGGCCGTCGGTGCGCTCGTAGACCCACTGATGCACCGCAAGCAACCGGACGCCGGCCGCCTTGACGATCGGTATCTGCTCGATCGGTCCCAGAGTCATGGGTTCCTCCGGAAGTACTGTCACTATCGGGGCACGTCGAACACTACCGGCCGCAGCCACCCGCAGCGGCTTCTGACCTCGGCCGACCCACCGCGCCCGGCCTGTGTAGAAGGCCCCGCCCCTGCCGTCCCACCCCGCACGCGCGTTGCGTAAACTCTCGCCGTGAGGGCCGTTAGCTCAATTGGTAGAGCTGCGGACTTTTAATCCGTAGGTTCTGGGTTCGAGCCCCAGGCGGCCCACTCTTTCGCCTGGTCAGAGGCTTACACGGTATCGTCTGTTGATCTTGGTGCCCCTTTAGTGCCCCCATTCGATCGTCCGAGGACGCCGAGCACGACTGCTGGTCGACGGGAAACAGAGCCCCGACCGACATAGGTGTCGGTCGTCTGAGACACACGAGAATGACCCAGCAAGTCGCTGGCTTCGCGGGCAGGCAAGGCATCGGTTACTAGCGTCGCCACAGTGCGGCGGAACGTCCGGGGCGTGAACCAGTCACCAATGCCGTGGCGTTCGCGGAAGGCCCGCCAGTCGCGGCGGAGGTTGCTCGTCTCGCGTAATCCGCCGATGCTGTTCGGGAAGACCCAGCCGGTCAGCTCTTGGGGCTCGACGCCGCTTTCAGCCGCCACACGGGCTCGGCGATCGAGGAGCATGGTCACAAGCCAGTCAGCCAGCGCTACACCGCGCCGAGCAGTGCGGGTCTTTCCTCCGTTGATCTTGGCGCCATCGGCTTTCGTGCGGACCATGTTGCCCTCGACCCAGGCCACCTTCTCGTCAAAGTCGATGTCTTCCCAACGCACCGCGATCGCTTCGCCGGTCCGCTCGCCGGTGCCCCCGTAGAACCTCATGATGTCGGGCAAATCCTGCCGACGGGCGGTCTCATCACCGTCGACCTTGACAAAGATGTCGAGCACTTCATCCGCCGTGAGCGCACGAGACTGCCTCCTGCGCTTGCCGTTCTCGACCGGGCGAGCATCCCGCACCGGGTTCGTCTTCAAAGCGCCATGACGGACCGCGAGACCGCACAAGCCGGAGATGATGGCCCGTGCTGTTTTCGCTGTGCTGGCCGAGTACTCCTTGTTGAGACCCTGCAAGACACGATCGATCTGACCAGCCGATAGCTCGCCGATGCTCAGTCCTTCCACGCGTGGCTTGACCAGCGTCCGCCACCGATGTTCGTACGTGTCGAGGGACGTGCCGCTGCGGTTGCCCAGCTCGACCTGGTCGCGGAACTCGGCGAGCCAACGCTCGGCAACCACCACAACCTTCGTGTTCACCTTGATCTGGCCTGACACGCTCTGCCGGTCCACGAGACGCTCACGAAGCTTGCTTTCCGCCTTGGCCTTGGTGTCGGCCCAGCATCGAACCTTGCGGACGTGACCATCGGTGTCACGGTATTTGCACCAGGCTTTCCACCGTGAGCCATCGCGCTTCGCGGTGATCTGGCCGTAGGTGCCGACGGGCAGCGGCGGGCGTCCCAAGGTGAGGGTCCTTTCTCAGGCGGCGTCGGTGTCCAGCGAGTCGAACCAGGCGATGACGTCGGCGGCCCGGTAGCGCAGGTATTTGCCGACACGCTTGCCCGGAGGGCCATACTGGCGAGTCCGCCAGTCGTAGAGAGTGTTGATCGGCACGCCGAGGTATTCGGCGACATCTTCGACGGTCCAAAGCCTTTCCATCTCGTGCGTCCTTTCAATTACAGGCCAAGGGTTTCCTCCATCTCTTCGCGGGCGATGCGTTTGTGCTCACGAGCCTTAGCGGCGGCGGTGTTGGCCAGGGCGGCGTCGCCAATGGTGAGCCAGCCGACGCCGTCGAAGATCCAGGTCAGGGTGACCGCTGAGTCGTCGCCGTCGGCATCGGAATCGGCCGGCGCGGCGGGCTCGGGGTGGTCGGGGTGTTCGCCGAGCTGGAAGGCGCGGCGGACGGCGCGCAGGGCGCCGAGCGTGGTGGAGTACCGGCGGCTTTTCGTGGAGAAATGCCCGCCGAAGCCGAGCATGTGCGCCCACTTCTGAAGCTTGCCCCACCCGTCGGCCCAGGCTTCGCGCTGTGCCTTGCTGGTGTAGTGCTGGGGGCGTTTACCGAGGTACCAGCAGGCCACGAGTTGCCGGGCGATGTGGGTGTCTTGGTCGGCGTAATAGTTGGCGGCCTGCTGGGTGAGCTTCCTCGGGGTGTGCCCGGCTTCCTCGGTGGCTTTGGTGGCGTACTTGGCGAGGTACGCCGCCACGGCGGCGGTGGTCAGGGCGCCGTGGTCGTCGTGGTCACCGGCGTGGAGGTGGACGCGGCGGATATCGGTCTGTCGACCCCAGGCGATCGTCCAGCCGGTGCGCCGCCACGGGTGCGGCTCGGTAGTGAACCGCGTGATGTGCGCGGCGGTGTCCAGGTAGCTGGCCAGCAGCTCCGGTGTGAGAGATGCATCCGGCGCGATGATGCTATCCGGGTCGTCGGGGTTAACGCCATCCAACCGGATCAGGGCATGGAAATGCACCGTGCCGCGCCGCTGGTACTCGGCCACCTTCGCGTAGGACAGCCGCACCCGCACGCCCCGGTCTTTAGCCGCGGCTTTGAGGTAGCGGTTCAACGTGATGGTGGTGCGCCGCCACAGTTCCCCGGCGTGGAAGTTCCATGCCGCTTGGGCTTCGTAGTCGTAGCAGTCCCGGCAGATCGGCTCCCCGACACGCGGGTCGTCGGCGGCGTGGCGGTCCCGGCATTCGGTGGAACGACCGTGGGGGCACAGCGGGGCGAACCGGCGAGGGCGACAGGGCCGCACCTGCCCGTTGCCGCCGACCACGCGGGTGTGCACCGGCCCGAACGCGGGGGCGGTGAGGGTGACGAAGAAGCACGGGTGCTCGGTGACGGTCTCCGGGACACCTTTACCGCCGACCAGGCCCGCTTTGACGAGCTGGTAGGTGTCGGCGCGGTAGGTCTCCGCGCAGGCGGGGCAGATCGAGGCGCGGCGGTTCTTGCAGGCGACGTAGAGCATGCCGTCGGGCATGTCGTCGGTGACCCGCTCGACCTCACCGCCACCCCAGTCGGCCTCCACACGCAGCCGGATCGGGCGCGAGCAGGCGGCGGCGGGCATGACGTGCGAGAGCCACCACTGGTAATCGGGGCGGGCAGCACGGGCCACGGCCGAGAGCCGCAGCTGAGAGTCTGGCGAGGTGCGCTCGGCAACGGCTCCCAGCCCCACCACATGCTGGATGGTGGGGCTGAGGGTCATGGTCGAGACAGACACCAGAATGGATTCCTTGCGGGTTAGGCGGTGAACAGGTCGGCGTTGGCGTCGATGTCGGCGGTGGTGGCCCACCGGAACCCGTCGACGAGCTGCCCGGTCGGTGTGTAGGTGGGCAGCAGCGTGTCCGGGTTGAACGCCTCCACCGGCAGCACGGCGAACCGGTCGGTGCTGGGCGAGTAGGCGACCCGGCCGACGTCGACCGCACCGGTCTCGGAGGCGATGAACACCCACGCCTCATCCGGCGAAGTCACCAGCGGCGGTGTGAAGGTCAACATGATGTAGACAGTCCTCTCCTGCGACAGGAATTCGGGATATAGCGGGAAATGCGGGTTACGCGGCGGTTTTGCGGGTACGTAACTGGCGTGCGTATTCCACGAGGGAATAGATGTCCGCGTCGGTGAGGTACGCGGTTTTCATGCGGCGGGGGAGGCCGCCTTCGGCGAGCAGGAGCGCGACGCCGCGTTCTTCGGGGGCGATGTTGGAGGCGTCGTAGCCCTGCACGGCCCAGCCCCGGCCGAGGATGATGTCGGAGCTGGAGTCAGTGGTGCAGCGGTAGGCCAGCCGGTAGCCGAACAGGTCCCGCAGGCTGGTCGGGATGATGTCGGCTGAGGGGCGTTGGGTCGCGGCGACCACGATCACCCCGGCGGCGCGGCCACGGGCCACGAGATCCCGCAGTAGCCGCACAAACTGTTCTTGCTGGTCCTTGGTGCCCATCGTGGCCGAGAACAGGGCCAGCTCATCGATGACGACCATGATGACGTCCACCCGGTCATGCCGGTCGATCTTGCGGCGCCGGACCCGGTCCAGTTCCCGGTAGCGGCGGTCCATTTCGGCCTGCAACCGTTCCAACGCGAGCAGGGCGCGCTCGATGTCCGGGCCGACGAACAGGTCGGCCACCTCACGCCACAGACCAAGCTCGACCTGTTTGCCGTCGAAGAGCCACAGCGACACATCCGGGCACAACGCGGCATGCGCCACGATGTTGTTCAGCCCCACGGACTTGCCCGCGCCGGGCTCCCCGGCGAGCAGGATGTTGCGCCAGATCAGCTCGATATCCACACCGAAACCGTCTTCATAAATACCCAGATGCACCGGGTCGTAGATCGTGAGACCGGCGACCGGAACCGTGTCCGGGCGAGTCTTCTTGCGGGTCAACATGCCTGATGTCCTTTCCTCCCAAGGGGAAACCCCGGTGACCGCCGCACCACGTCGGGGCGGCGGCCGATCGCCGGGACTAGTCGATGTAGTCGGAGAGGTCTTCTCCGTTGACCACAACCGGTTTCACAGCAGCCTCAGAGGGCTTAGCGGCAGTGGTCGTCTTGCCGGACACGGGCTTGGCCTCACTCGAGGCGTTCCGGTTGACCGGCAGCGGGGTGATCGTCGCCCCGGTGATCGGTTCCGCGCCCTCACCGGCCGTCTTGCCGCCGAAGAGGGACCCGATCTTGGCCAGTGGCGAATCGATCGGCGTGGAACGGTCCAGCGGGTCACGGCGAACCACGTCCACCGCGAACAACGTGGACAGCTTGCGCACCTTGTACACCCGAGCATCACGGGCGTAGCAGGCCGGAGCGATGTACTCCAGCGCCGCCTCCAGATCCCCGGAGGACGAGCCCGCGCGGGACCACATCCAGATCCGCTCCCCCGTCTTCGTCGGGCGAGACCACAACATGAACGGCAACGCGCCATCCAGATTCATCGTGCGCGCCCGAGCCTGCCGCAAACACGTCCGCAACCGGTGACGATCCACCAGACACCAGAACCGGGACCACACAAACCACCGCGTCTGCGGAACCAGCAGAACCAGCACCACAGCACCCGCCATGATCAGCCACGCGTAAACGCCGCCGACCTCGTTACCCAGCCAGACACGCGCGGTGACCAGCACCGCGACCAACACAATCTCGGCACGCCAGCGAATCAGCACACCCAAGACCAGCGCCACCCACGACTGCTTCGGGGTGTGCCACACTTCCATCACATCAACACGTCGCGCACCACGCGACCGGCGACTAGACTTAGCCATTGACTACCGCACCTCCAAGGCGGATACGTCGAGAAACGAGAGGCACGAGACCGGACTGGAACCGCCAAGAACCACACCGGTCCCGTGCCCTCTCACAGGGAATTACCGCTGATCGCGACGAAGATCAGCCACGATCATTTCCAGCGAAACACCTTGCCGCTGCGCCGAATGCAGCGCGAACGCGGCATTGACCTCTGCGGAACAGACGTCCCATGCCCGGTCCATCTCATCGTGAACCCGGCGCCATTCCTCGTAGGAAACCTTGCCAACATCACGATCACGAGTGACCTGGAGACAAACCTCGTTCGTCAAACCAGCCCACGCGTTCGCTACCCTGGCAACATTTAGCCAATCGGCTTGTTCCTCAATGCTTGGCATCCTCAACCCCTAGAACGGTTGCTCACACAAGAGGATCAGGAAGCAGAAGCCGCCGAACCCGACTTCGAACCAGCCACAGCCTTGATCTCGGAAGCGCGAAAAGCCACACCATTACGGCCGTTCTGTGCCCACGGAATCGCCTGCAACTCAACCGGGGTAACAAGGGAACCAATCGCAACCTTCGGCGGCTGGGGAGCCGCCACAGTCACATTGATCACCTCAGCCCCGCCGTCATCCATGGCAACCAGCTGCACAGACCACATAGGAATGTTCGTATTGCGCTCCACCCGCTGCACACCGTTCTGATCCGTCCTCGGCTGAACATCACGACCCACCGTGAACGTCACCTTCGAAGTATCGATAACCAGACGCATCTCTTCGCCCTCCAAGGCAATCACTTCTCTGACAAGCGCCCCGCTCAGCGGCGCGTGAACCAATAGATTGCCGCCGAAGCCGGGGACAGCTTCACCACAAGGAGGGACATCTTGGGACGTCTCTGGTAAACTGGGGACGTCCCAAGTCGTACTGCCAAGGGAGGGAACTTGGGTAACGAGCGGCTCCGCGATGCGTTGCTGTCCCAGGGAATCACGCCCGACGAGTTGGCGGAGCGTATCACCGTCGACCCGAAAACGGTCGAGCGCTGGATTACGCAAGGGCGCACCCCGTACGCAAAGACCCGCCACAAAATCGCCGCGATCTTGCACGAGAGCGAAAGCTATCTGTGGCCAGCCGCCATGACCGAAGCCAAGGCCTCGGAAGTCAGCGGCTCTGAGATCGTGAAGGTCTACGCACACCGCAACTCTGTACCGTCCGACCTTTGGGATCGACTGCTGGCACAGGCCACGACCTATGTGGACATGCTGGTGTACGTCGGCATGTTCATGACGGAAAAGCCTGGGCTGCTTGAGAGCTTGCAGGAGAAGGCCGCGAACGGCGCTCGAATCCGTCTGCTGTTCGGAGACCGCGACGCACCCGCCGTGATCCAGCGCAGCACCGACGAAGGGATCGGCCCGCGCACGATCTCCGCGAAGATCGACCACGCGCTGGCGTATTTCCGCAAGCTCGAGGGAACACCCGGGATTGAGATTCGAACGCACGGCACGGTGCTATACAACAGCATCTTCCGGTTCGATGACGAGATGATCGCCAACCCGCACGTGTACGGCAAGATGGCCGCTCACGCACCCGCCCTGCACCTTCGTCGGCTGTCCGCTGGCGATCTGTTCACGACCTACGCGGACAGCTTCACGGCCGTGTGGGAGTCCGCGAAACCACACACGTCGAAGGGCTGAACATGCCAAAGAAGGACTACTACGACGACCCGAAAGCGCCGGCGCCGAACAGCATCGTCCCTGCGGTTACTGCGATCGTTCGCAATGACGCGGGCGAACTGCTGATGATCGAGCGCACTGACAATGGACTATGGGCCTTACCAGGCGGAGCCCAGGACCTGGGCGAGTCCATTCCGGACGCGGTCCGACGTGAGGTGCAGGAGGAGACCGGTCTAGACATCGAGATCACCGGCATCAGTGGCGTCTACTCGGACCCCAAGCACGTTATCGCGTACGACGATGGCGAGGTACGGCAGGAGTTCTCCCTTTGCTTTCACGCACGACCTAAGGGCGGCGAGTTACGTACCAGCTCGGAGTCGCGCCAGGTGCACTGGGTGGCACCTGATCGGCTCGACAGTCTCAAGATCGACCCCTCAATGCGGCTCCGCATCGACCACGGGATCAAACACTCTGCGACTGTCCACCTTGGATAGACGCGTCAACCGCGACCATCCGCCGTCGAGTCCTTTCAACCGCCCCCAGCAGTTCCGGTGTCGCGCCGGTGATGAACCGAGTGACGAGGTGTTCAGGCCCGTACCGAGCCTTGATCTCGGCAATCCGATGCTCGGCGGTCACCTCGTCGCCGTCCGGTGACGTTGTGATGTCGCAGTACCACAAGGCATCACGGACCGAACCGCGCTCATCCTCGAAATCCGAGAGCTCGTCTTCGAGTCCGCGTAGTTGTGCCTCGTAGATCGCGAACGAATGATGCGCGACCAAATGGACAAGTCGTTGTGGTGCGCCAATTTTGGCTAGATACGTAGCACCGTCAATCGGATGGAAACCTGTATCGGCCAGGTCCGGCGCGTAGCCGATGTCATGGAGAATGGCGGCCGACTCGAGAAGTTCAGCGTCCGAGCCAGCCATTGCCCCGAGCGCACGAGCCTGACGCGCGACCCCTTGGACATGTGCCCAGCGTCGCGGCAGCGCTTTAGCGAGCTTCGCCGCTGAAGTCTCGTACGCCCACGATGTCATTGACATGTCCACACGGTATCGAGTGACGAAGGGGTTCACACAAGGGCCAATCGGGCACGTGAGAACTTTCTTTACGTCTTCAAGCCGCCCTACCGGGCGGGCGCGCGGGCCGAACTGGCGCGCGGCCATGCTTGGCCGCTCCGCTTGGCATGGCCGCGCCGGACGCCGTCGGCCGCCGCGCGCATGTCACGGAGGGCACCAGAAACGTGAAACTTGCTCAACGTCGGCCGCTGGCGGACGGCACACCTTCCCCGCGATCGCCGGATGGTCAAAGCCGGGCCAAGCACTGTCAACCCCGCTTCGCGCCGATCACGCCCCGGTGGTCCCGATGCGCACATACAGTCACGGAACGTACGTCGCCATTAGGGCGTGATCGGTTACAGGGTTGACAGCACTCGTCCCGGCTATGTTCGGCTAGGGATCGCGGGGAAGGTGGCGCCTGGTGGGTGCGCCGTGGGCTCGGACCGCGCGTCCGACGTGGAGCAGCGGCGGTACTGTCCCGTAACTGCCCCCAATCGACCGACTGCGCCGACGCTCGACCCTGAACAACCGGCGTTTGCAGTCGAGAACAGACCAGGTGAGCACGGATGACCGGGGTTGTTCCCGCAGGTCGACAGAAGTTGATCTTCCATCCGTAGGTTCTGGGTTCGAGCCCCAGGCGGCCCACTCTTTCGCCTGGTCAGAGGCTATATTGCCTGGGTTCGTCTTTCTCGCTCATCGTGTGGAGTTGCTGTTCCAGTCGGGTCCAGAGCCCGGCGATGTCGTGGCTCGTGGCGGCGGAGAGACTGAACCAGCCGTTGGTGTCGCTGACCGCGAGGAAGCGTCCGGTGTCGGTGTCGATCCACAGCGGCGGGGTGGTGGTGCGTACTCGCCGCCCGTTGCCGTCGCGGATCCCGGCATACAGCTGCCCGGCGTTGCGGCGGGGCAGCCGCATCAGGGACAGCATGCGTTTCGCGTCCGCGACGCTGGGGCTGGTGGGCATCGACTTGCCCTTCTCGACCGCCTCGTAATCGGCTTGGGAACACGACATCGAGTGCACCCCGGCCGCCGGTGGTATGTCCGGCAGCTGTGCGGCAAGGTCCAGCGCGACCGTATCGGGATGACTGGGCCGCAGATACAGCATGTCGGAATGTGCGGCGACAATGACGGCCTCGCCGCGGCCACGTACGGCCCGCAGGGTGACCTGCCGACCGTCGATCCCGGCGAACGTGTAGTACTCGGCCGGTGGGTTCTGGATCAGCTGAATGGTGTCGAGGAACCCCTCATCCAGACGGCCACCCCGCAACAGGCCGGTGTCGGTCAGTTCCTCGGCGGTCACCGCCTCCAGACGAACACGTTCCTCCGGCGGTAACCACTGCTCCCCGCCGACCAGGGTCGGATGCGGTGCGCCGAGCTGGTAGCGCGCGAGCATCGCCTTATAGGTCTGCAGACTGATCTGCACAGGACCCCGCAGCACAATGAAATCCCCTCGTCTCAGCGCTTATTCGCCGATCACCGGCGGCACGGTCGGAGGCAGGTCCCCGGCGAACACGTCGTCGGGATCGGCCACCGGGATCACGAACTTCCGCTCGTGTTCCTCGTCCTCTCCGCCCTGGCCCTTACCGCCGTGACCCATGCCGCCCATCCCGGAAGCGCCCCGCCCGCCGGAGGCGGCCGTGCCTGCGGCGGCACCCCCGCGAACTGCCGCGCCCTCGACGGCCCCGCCGGCACCGCCGGCACCGACCCGGTTTCCGGCCCCCAGCGCGGATCCGCTGCCCGCTGCCGAACCCCCACCCGAGCCGCCGCCGGAGCCGTAGCCGCGACTTGAGCCGCCGCCGTACGCACTGTCACCACCAGAGCCGCCGGCGCCCAACGGCCCGAATCCGCCGACCGGACCGAATCCGCCGGACGCGGCGATGCCGCCGCTACCGGTCGGACCGAACCCGCCGGAGGGCGATGTGTAGCCGCTCGTGTTGTTCGGAGAGCCGTACCCGGAGGAGTGAGTCGCCTGATCCACGCTCCCTGTGCCCGCGGCCGGTGCCACCGGAGTACCCGAGCCGCCTGGGTGACCGGTCGGGGTGCCACCAGTCGGAGCGCGGTAGGGCTGGGACGACGCGTAGCCGCCGCTGGCACCCGTCGCGGTGGAGGAGCTTCGCCGACCCGTGCCACCCGTCGGGCCGGAATAGGCGCCTGCCGCCACCCCACCGCTGACCGAGCCGACCGACTGCGCGGGCGGCGGAGTCGTCGGGGACGGTGTTTGCGTTGGGGCGGCTTGGATTGTGGTCGGTAACTGTTGCGCGTTGGTGGAGCTGGAGTCCATGTAGCGGTCGTACCACTGGATATTGGCCTGGTTCTGAGCGTCCCAGTTCGAGGCGGCCTTCTCCGCGTCCGTGGTCCACGGCACCAGGTGGGAGTCGTACCACGGCACATCGGGCTTGCTGGCGGCGATCTGCACCACGTTGTTCTTCACGCCGATGAACGCCGCTGACTGGTTCTGTAGCGAACCCTGCGCCTGCGTCAGCGAGCCCTGCGCCGCGTTCATCGAGGCGACCACCGTGCCCAGCGAATTCGTCGCCGCCTCCGACGCACTGCCCGTCCACACCGCGGACATCCCGCCCTGCACCTTCGCCAGCGCCTGCGCCGCTTCGGTGTAGAGCTGCTGCGCCTGCCCGGCCTGCCCTCCGGCGTAGTCGATGCTCTGCGGCCCGCTCCCGCCGTGGATCGCGTCATAGATTTGCGCGCCACTCATCCCCGTGCATACCGGAGCAACCATCAGATTCCCCCTCCACCCTGCTATCCCGTTTTGCTAACGACCACAGTTCGGCGCGTATTTGCTCGAGGGGCAGTAACCGGAGTCCGATTCGCATTCGCCCGCTGAAACATGTTCACATCCCCGAGGGCCGGTTCACTGGTGGGCCTTCAGGTATTGGATCGCGAAGTCCGTCATTTTTGCCGCCGCGTCGCACGGCTTGGGGTAGTAGGGATTGTCGGGACCCAGTTGGGTCTTGACGAAATAGACTTGGGTGTTGCTCAACCCGGTGGCCGTGATGCAGTCCCCTGGTCCCTCGTAGCCGAAGGTGCTCTGGATAGTGGGATAGCCATCCACCGCGGGGAGTTCGCGGAGTGACGGCGGCTTTCCCTGCGAGACATCAGCGGCGTTGCCGCGGTAGAACTCGGTCAAGCCGTATTTCACCGACTGGCCGGGGCCGCCGCCGATCACTCCGAGGCCGTTGGCGAAAACGAAGGCGCAGCCCTCGTTCGGGCCGGTCGTCTGGACGAGTCCGGAGTTGGGACGAACTTGCTTGACTGGGCCGCCGAGTGTCTCGATCTGGGCTTGGCTGGGCGCGGCGCACATGTCCTTGAGTAGCGGTGCCGGGTCGAGGGGGTTGGTCACGTTCGGTGCCCCGCCCTGCGGCAACGCCGTGCTCGACGCGGCCGACGATGAGGTCGTGGTTGACGACTGGCCGCTCACTGCATTGCTGCCGCAGGCCGTGATCGCCGTCAACGCCGCGCCCGCCGCGACCGTTGCCGTCAGGGTGCGATACCGCATTCAGTCCTTCTCCTTGTTGAGACCGGCAAGCGCGTCGAGCGCTTCATGATCCTGCCGCTGATAGGCGTCCCGTACCTGGCCCAACGCCTGCACGTAGCCTCTCAGGTACTGCGTGATTCCCTCATGATGCTGGTTGAACATGGTCAAATACGCCGTTGCGCCGCCCGCTCCCTCGGCATAGCCCCTGCTGGCGTACTCGTTGCCCGGCGGATCCACCCTCGCAGGGACGTTGACGTTGTATAGCGTGCCATCCAAAATGTCCTGAATGTCATTGATCTGCTTGGCCAGGCCGTCGATGTTGACCTCATAGCCCTTGCCGGTATGGGACTGCGCCAAGCTCGCAGTCGCCGCAGCACGACCCGCGGCCATGGCTTGCTGGGGGTCGGTCGGGATCCCAGCTGGCGCGGGCGGTGCACCCGACGGCTGGGCAGGTGCGGGCGCTCCCTGGGTTGTCTGCACGGGTCCGGTCGTGGGCAGTGGGAGTGGCGGGCTGCCTGCCGGTTGTTGCTGGGCCGGTGTGGTACTGGTCAGGTCCCCGATGATCTGACTCGGCCCGTTCGGCTGCGACATGCCTCCCCCTCGGATGCTGTCCCACCTATGTCGTGGAGCAGATTAGCAGCACCCAGGGCGCCCGGGGGGTGACTGAGAGTTTCTTGGCAGATAGACGTCAACCGTTGGTGTCTGCGGTCATGTGCTGTGTCGTTGAACGGCGTGTGCTTATCCGTATGTCCTGTCAGGAGGGTGTCATCGGGACCGACCCATCACCGGATCCACACGTGTCGCGATTGTCCTAATAGGTTTACTCGTTGACGTCTGTCCCGCTGGTGCCCGCCGATCCGATCACTGGTGAGCCTTCAGGTATTGGATCGCGAAGTCCGTCATTTTCGCCGCCGCGTCGCACGGCTGGTTGTAATAGGGGTTCAGGGTGCCGAGCTGGGTCTTAACGAAATACACCTGGGTGTTGCTCAACCCGGTCGCGGTGATGCACGCACCCGGCCCTTCGTAGCCGAAGGTGCTCTGGATGGTCGGGTAGCCGTCCACCGCTGGGAGTTTACGGAGTGACGGCGGCCTCCCCTGTGAGACATCGGCGGCGTTGCCGCGGTAGAACTCACTCAATCCATACTTCACTGATCGCCCAGGGCCGCCGACTATTCCGCCGAGGCCGTTGGTGAAGATGAATGCACAGCCGTCGTTCGGGCCGGTCGTGGCGACCATGCCGTTGTTCGGCCTGACCGTCTTGACCGGGCCGCCGAGTGTCTCGATCTGGGCCTGGCTGGGCGCGGCGCACATGTCCTTCAGCAGCGGTGCCGGGTCGAGAGGGTTGGCCACGTTCGGTGCCCCGCCCTGCGGCAACGCCGCGCCCGCCGCGACCGTTGCCATCAGAATGCGATATCGCATTTGTTCGGCCAGGCCGTCGATGTTGATCTAGTAGCCCTTGCCGGTATGGAACCGCGCCTAGGGGTCAGGTCCCCGACGATCTGAGCACGCCCGTTGGGCTGCGACATGCCTCCCCCTCGGATGCTGTCCCACCCGTGTCGTGGAGCAGATTAGCAGCACTCAGAGCACCCGGCGGGTGACTGAGAGTTTCTCTGTGCAGGGGCGGTCGCAGCCAACCTCACTCTTGCGGCGTGAGCAGGACGATCGGGATCACACGGCTCGTCTTCTGCGCGTATTCGTCGTACAGCGGGAAGATCCGCGCCATCTGCGGCCAAAGGCGCTCGCGCTCATCCAGGGAAGCGACGCGGGCGCGACCGGTGAACCGGCGGGTCCCGACCTGCATCCCGACGCTCGGCTCCGCATGGAGGTTCTTGAACCACGCCGGATCCTCGTCCGCGCCACCCTTTGACGCGACGACGACGTAGTCATCCCCTGCGGTGCCGTAGATCAGACAAGTGCGACGTGGCACGCCTGTCTTGCGTCCGGTTGTGACGAGCACGAGTGTCCGCACACCGTCCGATTCGTGTCCCTCGGTGCCGCCCGAGGCCAGATACCTACGGGTCTGCTCAGCGACCCAGTCCCACTGCGAATCGGTGGCGCGATCGAGATCGTCGGCGACAGCCATGGCTCTGATCCTTTCCTCGGTGCTGGTCGCTTCAGTCGAGCGTCGCGGCGAGCCCGACGATGATGCCTTCGGGTCCGCGGACGTAGCAGAGCCGATGGCTGTCCCCGTACCGCACCACCTCGCCCACGAGCTCGGCGCCATGGGGGCGCAGGCGGGCGATAACGTCCTCGATGTCCTCGACCGCGAACATGATCCGGCGAATGCCAAGGGTGTTGACCGGCGCGTTCGGTTCAGCGGTGCTGGCCGCCGGCGTGTGGTATTTCGTCAGCTCGAGCCGTCCGTGGCCGTCCGGGGTCCGTACCATGGCCACGTCGGCCCGGACGCCCTCGAGTCCGACGATGCGGTCCACCCACGACCCCTCGACCGGTGCCTCGCCCTCGAGTTCCAGGCCGAGTTCGACGAAGAACGCGACAGCCGCCGCCAAATCGTCGACGACGATGCTGATGTTGTCCATGCGCTGGATCGTCATGATTGCCTCCTGTGTCGCTCGTACCCCTGGGACGGAGCCGGCGCCACGTTTTCGACATGCCCGCCGAGGCGGGTTTCGCTCAGGCCGTCCGCCGGAGCCAGTACAGGCCGATGATCGGCAGCACCAGCGGGATGAACAGGTAACCCTGCCCGTAGACCGACCACACGGTCGCGTCCGGGAAGGCCTGGCGGTCGAAGATGCTGAACGTGCCGACGGTGAGCACGCCGACTAGTTCGATGCTGCAGGACACCAGTGCCACGCGCCTCGACGTCGAGCCCGAGCGCGCCAGCGCGATCGTGGCGACGATGTAGAACACCGCGGCCACCGCGGAGAGCACGTACGCCAGCGGCGCTTCGTGGAACTTGGTCGCGATCTGCACGCCGGCGCGCGACGTCGCGGCCAGCGCGAAGATCGCGTACACGGCGACGAGGATCCGGCCGGGGCCGGTCGCGGTCTTCTCAGGCACCGGCCCCACCCCAGATCTGCTGCAGCCGCAGCACCATCACCGCGACCGCGATCCCCGCGATGCCGAGGACGGCCGTACTCGAGCGGCTCCGCTCGGCCAGCGACCACAACGTGCCCACGGGCAGCACCACCGGCGAGATGATCAAATACGCCAGGTATGTGGCCAGGCTCCCCGGCTTCTCGCCCTCGACGAGCAGCACGATGCCGACCACGAGCTGCGCGATCACCAGCAGCTCGACCACAGCCAGCCCGGCGAGCAGTGGCTTTCCCGGCTCCCGGTTCCGCGCGGCGAGTACGAAGCTCCATGCCGCCACGAGCAGCGCGGCTGCCGCGACCGTCACCGCGAACCAAGAGATCACGGTCCGCAGCTTAGTTGCGTGCGAACGACTGACGGCGGGCGGCCGAACCGGGCAGCCTAGGCCGGGGCGTGGCCGGGCGCCAGTTGATGGTCCGGACCACCGCGCGTTCGGCCACGGAGAGTGATCATCGCAGGAAATTAACCCACGGGACGGCCGGTTGACCGATCGGCTGAACGGCTGCGAATTGCACGCTGGTCGGCTCAGCAGGCAGGACGAGTCCGGGATGGAATGTTACATCTCGAACGAGTGATGACACCTCACGCTCGGTTTGGTTACTTCTCGGTAATTGGCATTAATCGCTACCTCGAACAGCCGAGTTGTAAACCCTGGTTGGCGGATTGGCTCACGGGGGGCCGGTAGGGGGAAGATTGGCCATCGCGAAAAAAATGAGGGGCGGTGCCGGATGGATCTGGAGTACGAAGCGTACTGCTTCGCGGATCCGCTGTTTTTCGACGAGCAACGTGGTGCCAGTCACGCCGAAGACGATTTCGCCGCCGTGCTCGCCCCGCTGGCCCACGATTGGGTGACATCCGAAAGTGGCGTATGGCGCCATCTTTGCCCGGTGTGGCACGAACTTCCCGACCAGGGATGGAAAATCCACGTCTCGGGCACGCCGTCCAACGTGGATCGCGTGCTCGCCGTCGTGCACCGCCACTGCCTCGCCCGCGACATCGCCTTCAAACATCTCCGCACTCGCGCGATGGTGCTCGCGCACAATTCCAAATACGCGCCGCGCGAGGGAAGTGGAAAGCTCGCGACGATTTACCCGAAAGACGAAAAGGAACTGGAAAGCACTCTTCTCGCGCTCGATGCGGAACTGAGCGGCGAACCGGGCCCCTACATTCTCAGCGACCTCCGATATGGCGCCGGACCGCTCTACGTCCGGTACGGCGGATTCGCCGAAAGGTGGGTCGAAGCCGGTGGCCGGCGCGTACTGGCGGTCCGCAAACCCGACGGCATGCTGGTGCCCGACGAGCGGCGGCCGGTTTTTCACCTGCCGGATTGGGTCGAACTGCCGGAATGTCTGGCGCCGCACCTGGCCGCGCGGCGGTCCGGTGATCCCCGGCAGTTCCCGTACCGCGTGACCTCTTCGCTGCACTTCTCCAACGGCGGCGGTGTTTACCTCGCCGAGCACAAGGAGACCGGCCGCGAGGTCGTGCTCAAGGAGGCCCGGCCGCACGCCGGCCTCGACCGCGATCACCGGGACGCCGTCGCCCGGCTGCACCGCGAGCACGAGATCCTCGAACGGCTCGAGGGCATCCCGGGCATTCCGGCCGCATACGAGCGCTTCGTCGTCTGGGAGCATCACTTCCTCGCCATGCGCCGGGTCCGCGGCAGGCCGCTGGGCTCGTGGCTCGCCCGCAACTACCCGCTGACCAGGCGCGACGCCGACGAACGCGATCTGCCCGCCTACGCCGACCGTGCGCTGGCGCTGCTCGCCCGGCTCGAGGGCCTGCTCGATGCCGTGCACGAACGCGGCATCGTCTACGGCGACCTGCATCCGATGAACGTGCTGGTCGACGACGACGATCAGGTCTCGCTCGTCGACTTCGAACTGGCCTTCGAGGCGGACGGGCCGGGCAGGCCGACGCTGGGCGCGCCGGGGTTCAAGGCACCGGCCGACCGCTGCGGTTTCGCGATCGACGAGTACGCGCTCGCCGCGCTCAAGCTGTGGATCTTCCTGCCGCTCAACGCGATGCTGGAGTTCGCGCCGGGCAAGTTGCCCGGTTTCGCCGACTTCGCGCGGCGCCGTTTCGGCCTGCCGCCCGCGTACGTGACCGCGGCGCTGGACACCCTCGCGCCGCGCGAGGGCCGCGCCGACACCGAACTGGACAAGGCGGACCCCGACTGGTCGCTCGTGCGCAGGTCGATCGCCGCCGGAATCCTCGCCAGTGCCACCCCGCAGCGCACCGACCGGCTGTTTCCCGGCGACATCGAGCAGTTCCGGGTGGGCGGCGCGTGCTTCGCCGTCGGCGCTGCCGGGATCCTGCACGCACTCCACATCGGCGGCGGGGGACGGCATCCGGAGTACGAGCGGTGGCTCATCGAGTCCGTCCGCCGCGAACCGCCGACGCGACCCGGTTTTCACGACGGCGCACACGGCATCGCGTACGTGCTGGAGAACTTCGGTCACCACGGCGAGGCCGACGAACTCCTGAAAGCCTCGGCCGGGCTGGTCGCCCAGACCGACGACCACGGCCTGTACTCGGGACTGTCCGGCATCGCGCTCAACCTGCTGCACTTCGCCGAGACCAGGGAAGACAAGGGCTTTTTGGCCCAAGCCGTCCGGATCGCCGCGCGGATCGCGGGCCTGCCCGCCGAACCGGTGGGCAAGTTCGCCGAGGCGGGACTGACCAACGGCTGGTCGGGCCCGGCGTTGCTGTTCGTGCGGCTGTACGAGCACACCGGCGACCAGGCCTGGCTCGACCTCGCCGACCGGGCGCTGTGCCGCGATCTCGAGGAATGCGTGACCGGCGACGACGGCTCGCTCCAGGTCCGCGACGGGCAGACCCGCACCTTGCCCTACCTCGGCGTGGGCAGCGCGGGAATCGCGGTCGTCGCCGGTCTGCTCGCCGCCCACCGGCCGGACGCGGAAAGCGCCGCGAAGCTGCCGGGCCTGCGGGAGTCGTGCCGTGGCGAGTTCGTGATCCAGCCCGGCCTGCTGCACGGGCGGGCGGGGCTGACGCCGGCGCTCGGCCGGGACGAGGCCGAGGCGCAGCTGGCCCGGCTCGCGTGGCACGCCGTGCCCTACGGCGGGGGCATCGCCTTCCCCGGCAACAGGTTGCTCCGTTTGTCGATGGACGTCGCCACCGGCGGCGCGGGTGTGCTGCTCGCGCTCGCCGCGCTCGACGGCGCCCCCGCGCTGCCGTTCCTCGGCGGCCCAAGGACTCCGGCCGTGTCGGGCCGGGGAAGGTGAAAGAAGAAAGGTAAGAGAGATGGATCTGGTTCTCGACCTGCAGGCCATGGAGGCGCCGGAAGCGATGGAGGGCCACGGTGGTCACGGCCATGGCTGCCCGATCAGCAACCTGAGCCTGCTGGCGGCATGCGCGCACAGCACGTTGAGCCTGCTCGGCTGTTACTGACATCTGCCCGGAGGCGGGAGCGGCGCAGGCCAAGTGCGCCGCTCCCGCGCCCATTCTCGCACCGGTCGGGTGCGGAACCCCGCGAGATACGGAAAGGACGAACGCGATGAGCCGCGGCCGCGATCGGTTGTCCACCCGACCGGCGCCGCGACCGAGACACCGCGAACCGTCGCGCCGAGGGGGCGCGACGGCCGTGGGGTGGCCGCGGTGAGCCGCGCAGGCGACGGGCTGCTGTCCGAGGTCGCGCGTCTCAACCGCGGCCGAACGGTGCTCATCGTGCTGATCACGGTGCTCGCGGCCGGGGCGGGACTGCTACTGCCCGGCGCGCTCGCCGCCGCCGTCGACTCGGCGATCTCCGGACGGCTCAGCCGGCCGCACGTGTCGTGGGTGCTCGCGCTCGGGCTCGCCGAAGTCCTCGCCGAGGTCATCGGCGGCATCCTCACCGTCCGCGCGACCAGCAGCGCCACCGCCTGGCTACGCCGCACGCTCGCCGACCGCCTGCTCGCGCTCGGCCTGCGCTCCCGCTTCAGCGAGGGCGACGCGCTCAGCCGCCTCACCGGTGACTGCCACAGCGCGGGCGCCCTCACCTCGATCCTCGTGCAGCTGGGCTCGTCGGTCGTGGTCAGCGCCGGGGCGGTGACCCTGCTCGCGCTGCTGGACCTGCGGCTCGCGCTCGTGTTCGTCGCCGGTGTTCCGGTCGCGATGTTCATCGCCCGCTCGCATCTTCGCCACACCGCCGACGACATCCTCACCTACCAGGAGGTCTCCGGCGAACTGTCCGCCCGGCTGCTCGACGCGATGCACGGCCGGCGCACCATCGCCGCGTCCGGCACCGCCGACCGCGAGGCCGGACGCGTCCTGCGCCCGCTGCCCGACCTGGCCGCCGCGGGTGCCGGAATGTGGCGCACGCAGGCCCGCATGGTGTGGCGCGCCGCGCTGCTGTTGCCCGCGGTCGAACTGATCGTGCTGATCGCGGCCGGTCTCGCCGTCTACAACGGACGGCTCACGATCGGCGAGATGCTCGCCGCGCTCGGCTACGTCGCGCTCGGCATGAGCCTGGTCCGCCAGATCCCGCTGCTGACCATGCTGACCAGAGCGCGCTCGTGCGCGCATCGCATCGCCGAAGTGCTCGCCGAACCCGTGTCACCGGCGGGAAAGCTGCTGGGCCCGCTGGGCACGGGCACGATCGCCACCGAGGACATCACGATCCCGGGTGGCACCTTCGTCGCCGTGGTCGGCCGTTCGGGTTCCGGAAAGTCCACTTTGGTCGCCCAGCTCGGCGGCCTCGTCCCGGCCCACGTCCGGCTCGACGGCATGCCCCTCGAGCGCATCCGGCCGGAGGAACTGCGCACGCTGATCTCCTACGCGTTCGAACGGCCCGCGCTCATCGGCGCCACGGTGGCCGACGCGGTCGGCTACGGCACCTGGTCCGGCCGCACCGCGGTACGCGAGGCGTGCCGTGCCGCGCAGGTGCACGACCTCATCGTGCGACTGCCCGGCGGCTACGACACTCCGCTGACCGAAACCCCGTTGTCCGGCGGGGAAGCGCAGCGCATCGGCCTTGCCCGCGCGCTCGTGCGGCAGCCGAGGGTGCTGATCCTCGACGACGCCACCGCGAGCCTGGACACCGTCACCGAGTCCTTTGTGGACGATGCCATCACCGGGCTCGGCTGCACCCGGATCATGGTCACCCACCGCCCGGCGACCGCCGCGCGGGCGGATCTCGTGCTGTGGATGGAAAAAGGCCGCATCCGCGCGATGGCGCCGCACGAGCGGCTGTGGGGCAACCCCGGGTACCGGGCGGTGTTCGAATGAGGCTCTACCGGACCACACTGGCCGCGCAGTGGCGTGGCGCGCTCGCGCTGGCCGCGTGCTCCATCGCCGAGGGGCTGCCCGCGTTCGTGTCCGGCAGGCTCGTGCAGCAGTCGGTGGACCGCGGTTTCGCGGCGCGCGACCCCTACACCGGTGTGCTGTGGCTGCTGGTGTTCGGCGTGGTCGCGCTCATCGGCGCGTTCGGCACCCGGCTCGTCTGGCGGCAGCTCGGCACGCTCGTCGAACCCGTGCGCGACGCGCTGGTCACCGCCGTCGTGCGCGGGGTGTTGCACGATCCGTCGCCGCCGCGCAACCAGCCGGACGCGAGCGCGGTCGCGCGCATCACCCAACACGTCGAGGTGGTCCGCGACGCCACCGCCGGACTGCTGGTGCAGGCGCGGGGCATGCTCGTGACCACGGGTGCCGCGCTGATCGGGCTGCTCACCATCGCCGGGGAGCTGGCATGGCTGGTCGCGATCCCGGTCGTGCTCGCGCTCGTGCTGTTCGCGTGCCTGCTGCCGACGCTGACCCGGCGGCAGCGTGCCGTCACGATGGCCGACGAGGGCACCGCGGAGGTGGCCGGGACGGTGCTCGTCGGCATGCGCGACGTGGTGGCCAGCGGCGGCGAGTCGGTCGCGGCGCTCGAACTGCACGACGTGATCGACCGGCAGGCGAAGGCGGCGACCCGGATGGCGAACGCGACCGGCTTGCGCACGCTGGTGATCGCGCTCGGCGGGCTGGTGCCGCTGGTCCTGGTGCTGCTCGTCGCGCCGGGCATGGTCGCCGCCGGCAGGCTGACGGCCGGTGCCGCGCTGGGCTCCCTCGTCTACCTCTCGACGAGTCTCCAGCCCGCGCTGCAGGGGCTCGCCGCGACTTCGAGCACCGTCATCCTCCGGCTGATGGTGGCGCTGCGCCGGATCGAGGAGGTCACGGTCATCCCGCCGGAACGCGCGGGCACCGGCACCCCGAGGGACGAGACGGTCGAGGCGCGCGGGCTGACCTTCGGCTGGGGACGGCATGCCGAACCGATCGTGCGCGATCTCGACCTGCGGCTGCGCGCCGGCGATCATCTCGCGGTCGTCGGCCCGAGTGGAATCGGCAAATCGACATTGGCCGCATTGCTGACCGGCATGGTCGCGCCGCAGGCCGGACTCGTGCTGCTCGGCGGGGTGCCGGTGCGCGAGGTGCGGCCGTCGTTGCTGCACAAGCTGGTCGCGCTGGTGCCGCAGGAGACCTACCTGTTCGCGGGCACGGTGCGGGAGAACCTGGCGTTGTTCGCGCCGCGCGCCACCGACGAGCAATTGCTGGAGGCCGTGCGCGCCGTGCACGCGGACGAGGTCGTCGCGCGCCTCGGCGGGCTCTATGGCGGAGTCACCGACCTGTCCGCGGGCGAGGCGCAGTTGCTCGGGCTCGCGCGGGTGTACGCGAGCCCGGCACTGGTGGTGATCCTCGACGAGGCGACCTCGAACCTCGATCCCGCCGCCGAAGCACGCGCGGAACGCGCCTTCACCGAACGCGACGGCATCCTGATCGTCATCGCGCACCGGCTTTCCTCGGCGGTTCGGGCGAAGCGGGTGCTGGTCATGGACGGCCGGGAGACCCTGCTCGGCAGCCACGAGGAGCTGCTGAACAGCTCGCCCCGCTACGCCGCGCTCATGCGGGCGTGGACGGATCCGGTGGCGGTTTGAGCGCCTCCAGGCAGGCTCGCAGCTGACCGTCCACGCGCACCGGCCGCCGCGTCGACCGGTCCACGAAGACGTGCACGAAATGCCCCTCGGCGATGACCCGGCCCTCGTGGTGGATGCCGATCTCGTACCGCACGCTCGAATTGCCGAGGTGGGCGACGCGCAGGCCCACGGACAGGACGTCCGGGAACGACACCGAGCCGTGGTAATTGCAGTGCGACTCCACGCACAAGCCGATCACCGGGCTCTTCTCGATGTCGAGCCCGCCCCGCTCGATGAGCCACGTGTTGATCACCGTGTCCATCAGCGCGTAGTGCACGACGTTGTTGACGTGCCCGTAGACGTCGTTGTCCTTCCAGCGGGTCGGGACCTGCTGCCAGTGCTGATATCGGCTCACCACAGGCTCACAGACCGCCGGAAGATGCCCGCCAGGTCGTCCTCGGTGGTCGCACGCGGTGCCGTCGCCAGCAGCCGCTGCTGCTTGACCGTGCCTTCGACCAGACTGTCCACGTCGGACTCGCTGTAGCCGACGGCCCCGATCCCGTTCGGGATCCCGATCCGCGACATCAGCGAACGCAGCACCGTCGGCAGGTAGTCGGCGTCGTCGTTCGGCCGCTCGACGTCGGGCCCGAGCAGTCGCGCGACCCGCAGGTGCCGCTCCGGTGCGGCCTCGAAGGTGAACCGGAACGCCTCGGGCGCGGTCAGCGACACCGCCATTCCGTGCGGCACAAGCGGTTCCTCCGGCGGGTAGCCGTCCGGCACGAAGTCACGGACCTGGCCCGCGATCGGATAGGCGTTGGCATGCGGAATGTGCACACCCGCGTTGCCGAAGCCCATCCCGGCGAACGTGGCCGCGAGCGAGAGGTTCTCGCGCGCCCGCAGATCGTCCCCGTTCGCGACGGCCGCGGGCAGCGCGTCCCGCAGCAGCGTCAGCGCACGCTCGGCGAACATGTCGGCGACCGGGTTCGCCCCGCAGTAGGGCACGCGCTGCTCGGGCTTCTTGCGCTCGAACTGCGTGTACTCCTTGGCCGTGTAGCTCTCCGCGGCGTGACAGAGGATGTCCATGCCGCTCGCGGCGGTCACCCCGGCCGGCTGCGTGATGGTCAGCTGCGGATCGACCACGGCGAGCGTCGGCCGCAGCTTGAGGTGGCTGATGCCGGTCTTGACGCGCAGCGACAGCACGTCCAGCACGCACACCGTGGTGCTCTCGGAACCGGTGCCGGTCGTGGTCGGCACGGCGACCAGTGGTTTGAGCGGGGCGCTCGGTGCCCTGCCGCCGCCGACCGGCGGGTTGATGTAGTCCATCAGCTCGCCGTCGTTGCTGGTCAACAGGTTGACGGCCTTCGCGGTGTCGATGGTGGACCCGCCGCCGACCGCGACGAACGCGTCCCACGGGCCGGTGCCGCGCGCGTACTCGACGGCCTTGCTCATGCTGACGTCGGTCGGTTCGACGTGGACGCCGTCGAAGACCTCCGCGTGCAGTCCGTAGGACTCGAGACCGGTGACTATCCGTTGTGGCCAGCCCGTGGCGGCTATCCCCGGATCGGTGAGCACCAGAACCCGGTTCGCACCGGTCTGCTTGAGGTCGTACCCGATTTCCTCGCTGGCGCCGTTGCCATATTTGAGGGCGGGCGCCCCGTAAGTGAACACGGTTTCGTTCGGCACTCTTCCGAGCTTAGGGGGTTCGGCGCTCTACTCAGAGATGATCGCTTGCCACGGTCGATACCACGATGTCACTTGACCGGACTATTGAACGCTGATTACCTATGACCCATCACGTATCAGCACGCGGGGACCGTTGCGCGCATGGCGGTCCGGGTTTTGGTTCAGGCAGGGGTGCGGCGCGCGTATACCGTGCCCGGCGACTCCTTCCTCGAACTCTTCGACGCCATCCAGGGCGACCCGCAGATGACGCTCGTCCACGCACGGCACGAGCTGGCTTCGGCGTTCATGGCCGAGGCCGAGGGCAAGCTGCGTGACGTGCCCGCTCTGCTGCTCGGCCATCTCGGGCCCGCGGTGATGAACCTGGTCGCCGGGGTGCACAGCGCGTACGAGGACGAGATCCCGCTGCTGGTGGTGATCGCCGATCCACCGTCGCTGAACCTCGTCGGCGGTGGCGGCGACGGTCCCGACCAGCTGGGACTGTTCCGGCCGTACACGAAGTGGATCGCGCGTGCCGAGACCGCGAGCGAGGTGCCGGCGCTGATCGCGGAGGCGCTCGGCGAGGTCCAGCGTGGCCGCCGGGGACCCGCCGTGCTGTCCGTGCCCATGGACTTCTGGGTCGCGCCCTACGACGCCGCGCCGCCCGTCACGGCGCCGCCGCCGAACCGCACGGGCGCGTTGCTGCGCTCGGCGGACGAGGTGGCCGCCCTGCTCTCCGAGGCGCGCTATCCGGTGGTCATCGCGGGCAGCCGCGCCCGGCCGGCGCGTGACGAGCTGATCGCGGCGGCCGACAAGCTGAACTTGAGCGTCTACAACGCGTTCCGCCGGCAGGACGCGTTCCCGGAGACCCATCCCCGCTACGCCGGGCACCTCGGCATCGGCATCCCGCAGCAGCAGCTCGACGCGCTCGACCGCGCCGACGTCGTGCTCGCGATCGGCACCCGGCTGGACGAGGTGACCACGCAGAACTACCGGTACCCCTCGTCGAGCCAGACCCTCGTCGTCGTCGGTACCAGCCCGGTGCCGTCCCGGCGGCGCGGGCTGACCCTGCGTATCGAGGCGGAAATCGGCCCGTTCCTGCGTGAGCTGTCCAACGTCGCCGAACCGCGGGCACGCCGCAGTTCGGCGGCGAACGCGGGCACGCACACGTTCATGACCCCGCCCGACACCAGCGGCAGCGTGCTCGTGCAGCCCGCGGAGGTGGTGCGCGCCGTGCGCAACGCGGTGCCCGAGGACACCGTCGTCACCTGCGACTCCAGCAACTTCGCGCAGTTCGTGCACCGGTACTGGTGCTTCACCGAGCCGCACACCCAGCTCGGTCCCGCCGCGCGCACGATGGGCTACGCCGTGCCCGCCGCGGTGGCCGCGAAACTCGCCGCGCCGAGGCGCACGGTGGTGGCGATGGTCGGCGACGCGAGTGTGATGATGACCGGCCAGGAGTTGGAGACCGCGGTGCGGTACCGGGCGCCGGTGATCGTCGTCGCGATCCAGAACGGCCTGTACGGCGAGATCGCGATGCACCAGGCCCGCACGCACGGCCGGCTGTCCGGGGTGGCGGTGCCGACGGTGGACTTCGCGTCGTGGGCGCGTGCGTTCGGCGCGGTCGGCTACACAGTCGAGTCCCCGGAACAGCTGGAGCCGACGGTCAAGCGCGCGTTGCAGCACCAGCGGCCGAGCGTGATCGACGTGCGCACCGATCCCGACGTGGTCAACCCGGACGTCCGGCTGTCCACGCTGTTCCGGGCGAGCCGCTCCGGTTAGCCGTAGACGAGCTTGGCGAGCAGGCGGGTGAGCTGCTCGCGTTCGGTCGTGCTCAGCGGGGCGAGCAGTTCGTCCTCCAGGCCGGCCAGCAGTTCTTCCAGCGTCCCGAGCCGCTCGTGGCCACGCGCGGTGAGCGTGATGATGTTCTGGCGCCGGTCGGCGGGGTTGGGGGCGCGCTCGACGAGCCCGCGTTCGGCGAGTTCGTTGATCACCGCGACGAGATCGCTGCGATAGATGCCGGTGCGTGAGCTCAGCTCCGCCTGGCTCGCGGGACCGAACTCGGCAAGCGTGGCGAGCGCCGCGTAGTGCCATTTCCGCGCGTCGGCGCGGGTGAGCTCCTCGTGCACCCGGCGGTCGGAGCGCGTGGCGGCCAGGGACAGCAGCCGGGTGGGCAGCCGTCGCAGCCGGGCGGCCACGCGCTGCTGGTCGCTCGGGTCGCTCGGTCGTCTTCCTGCACGGCAATCCCGGCTCGTCTCACCTGTGGCGCAAGGTGCTCGCCGCGCTCGACGTGCCCGTCCGGCTGCTGGCACCCGATCTCGTCGGAATGGGCAGATCCGGCAAGCCGGACATCGGCTACCGGTTCACCGGCGGCGTGCTGCGTCCCGTCGCCGAAGCCGATCTGGCCACCTACCTCGCGCCCTACCCGACGCGGGCGAGCCGCCGTCCGATCCTCGAATGGGCGCGGTCGATGCCGCTGGACGGGCAACCGCCGGATTGTCGCCGAGCGTGTCGCCCGGTACGGCAAGTGGCTCGCGAACAGCGGCGACGTGCCCAAGCTGCTTCTCACGTTCGACTCGTCACCGACCTTGTCGATCGGACAGGACATGGCCGCCTGGTGTGCCGCGAACATCGCCGCCTTGACGACGCATCATTGCGGTCCCGCAGGTCATCACGCCCCCGAGGACCAACCGGAGGCCGTCGCGACGGCGATCGCGGCGTGGTTCGCCGAAAAGATGATCCTTACTTGAACTGTACAATCCGTGTGTGGGCTGCTCGCTTTCGCGCGAGCGCTCCCGTACCGTCGGGATTTCGTTGCGAATTCCCAAAATATGAAACTGGTCTCGCCGCATGTCTGTGGAAACCCCCGTCCGCAAACCCAAACCGATCATTTCGGGTACCCGTTCACTGCCCGAGCACATTCTGGTCAAAGTATTCGTTCTGCTGCCGCTGGTCGCGCTCACGGCCGCGGTGCCATTCGCCTGGGGATGGGGGCTGTCCTGGCTGGACATCGGGCTCGGCGCGGCCTTCTTCGTGGTGTCCGGACTCGGCGTGACCGCCGGGTACCACCGGCACTTCACGCACGGCTCGTTCAAGGCGAAGCGGCCGCTGCGGATCGCGCTCGCGATCGCGGGGAACCTCTCCGCGCAGGGCCCCGCGATCACCTGGGTCGCCGACCACCGGCGTCACCACGCGTTCTCCGACCGGGTGGGCGACCCGCACTCGCCGTGGCTGTTCGGCACCGGCCCGAAGGCACTGGCCAAGGGCTTCTGGCACGCGCACATGGGCTGGCTGTTCGAGCGTGAGGTGACCAACGCCGAGCGGTTCGCCCCGGACCTGCTCGCCGACCGCGACGTCCGCACCGTCGACCGGCTCTTCCCGCTGTGGATCGCGCTGACCTTCCTGCTGCCCGGCATCCTCGGCGGCCTGCTGACCTGGTCGGTCTGGGGCGGGGTGACCGCCTTGTTCTGGGCCGGGTTCGTCCGCGTCGCGCTGCTGCACCACGTCACGTGGTCGGTGAACTCGATCTGCCACATGATCGGCGAGCGCCCGTTCGCCAGCCGGGACAAGGCGGCGAACTTCTGGCCGCTGGCGATCTTCTCCTTCGGCGAGTCCTGGCACAACCTGCACCACGCCGACCCGACCTGCGCCCGGCACGGCGTCAAGCGCGGTCAGATCGACATCACGGCCCGGCTGATCTGGATCTTCGAGAAGCTCGGCTGGGCGAGCCAGGTTCGCTGGCCGACCCCCAAGCGACTCAGCCGGTTGGCGCTCGAGCCCGATCTGTGATGTACTGGTCACGGTCTCAAGCTTTTGTGTTCGTGTTAAACCCACGCTCGCAAGACTTAGCGGGCGTAGTGGTTTCCCATTCGGGAGAGCAAACCGTCTCGCAGTGACCCGGAGCATCGAAACGGTGCTCTGTTGCTTGCTGTATTTGGAGAATATTTTTATGGTTCAGGGCACTGTGAAGTGGTTCAACTCCGAGAAGGGGTTCGGCTTCATCACTCCCGACAACGGTGGCGGCGACGTCTTCGTGCACTACTCGGAAATCGAGGGTCGCGGTTTCCGCAGCCTCGAGGAGAACGCGCGCGTTCAGTTCGAGATCGGCCAGGGCCAGAAGGGCCCGCAGGCCACCTCGGTCTCAGTTCTCTAAGGTAAGACTTCGAGATTGGGCGAATCCTGCTCGCGCAGGCGCTTCGCCGGTATCTCTTCACCGAGCCTTCTGAGGGTCGAACCCCCAGACCCCCGCCAGGGGGCAAGCCCCCTGGATCCCGGGGAAAGGCCGTAGGCTTCGAAACCGGCCCCCGTCTCAGCTGAGGCGGGGGCCGGTTTCGTGCTGCAACCCCGTGCAACTCTTTCGTCCCGCGCCGGCGAGGTGTCCCATTGAGGTGTGACACCGAGCACAGTCGGCATCGTGGCGAACCCGGCCTCCGGACGCGACATCCGGCGGCTGGTCGCCAAGGCGTCGGTGTTCCCGACCGCCGAGAAGGCCAACATGGTGCAGCGCACGCTCACCGCGCTGCACTCGGTCGGCGTGTCCCGCGTGCTGCTGTCCACCGACCTCGGCGGGATCTCCGCGGCGGTCCTCCGCGCGCTGCGCACCCGGCGCGATCCCTGGCCCGACGTCGAGTTCTGTGATCAGGATCCGCTGACCGAGTCCGCGCAGGACACCACCAACGCCGTCCACCGGATGATCGCCGCCGGCGCCCGCGTGATCATCTGCCTCGGCGGCGACGGCACCGCGCGCGTGGCCGCCGCCGCGTGCGGGGACGTGCCCCTGCTGCCGCTGTCCACCGGCACCAACAACGCCTTCCCGCAGATGCGCGAGGCCACCGTCGCGGGGCTGGCGGCCGGCCTGGTCGCGAGCGGCGAGGTCGACGCGACCCGCCGCGCCGCCGTCCTCGAAGTGACCGCGGGTGACCAGGTCGAACTCGCGCTCGTGGACGTCTGCGGTGCGGTCTCGCCGTATGTCGGGTCCCGTGCGCTGTGGGAACCCGGCGGGCTGACCGAACTCTTCTGCGCGTTCGCCGAACCGGACGCGATCGGCCTGTCCAGCGTCGCCGGTCAGCTGTGCCCGAGCGCCCGCGACGATCCGGACGGTGTCGCGATCCGCTTCGCGCCGCCCGAGCGGGCGCGCTGGGTCGTGCACGCGCCCATCGCGCCCGGCCTCGTCGTCCCCGTCGGCGTGCGCGAGTGCCGCGCGCTGCCCGCCGGCGAACGGGTCGACCTCGAACCGTGCGGAGTGATCGCCGTCGACGGCGAACGCGAGATCGAGCGCACCGCGGGCGCCTCGGTCCGGCTGCGGCTGGACGGACCCCGCTGTGTGGACGTCACCGCCGCTTTGACCGAAGCGGCGTCGAAGGGGTTGTTCACGAGAGAAAGGACTGTCAACGATGACGGATACCTTGCCGACGCCGGCGGCGCCCGGCCTTGACGCCGACGCGCTGCTCGACGCCTACCGGATGATGCGCACCATCCGCGCCTTCGAGGAGCGGGTACACGACGAGTTCGCGACCGGTGAGATTCCGGGCTTCGTGCACCTCTACGCGGGCGAGGAGGCATCGGCGACCGGGGTGTGCATGCACCTCGACGACCGCGACTCGATCGCGAGCACGCACCGTGGCCACGGGCACTGCATCGCCAAGGGGGTGGACGTCAAGGCGATGATGGCCGAGATCTACGGCCGCAAGACCGGTTCCTGCCACGGCAAGGGCGGCTCGATGCACATCGCCGACCTGTCCAAGGGCATGCTCGGCGCGAACGGCATCGTCGGCGGTGGCCCGCCGCTGATCTGCGGCACCGCGCTCGCCGCGAAGCAGCAGGGCACCGGCGGCATCGGCGTCGCGTTCTTCGGTGACGGCGCGAGCAACCAGGGCACGACGCTGGAGGCGCTGAACCTCGCGTCGGTGTGGAACCTGCCCGCGGTCTTCGTCGCCGAGAACAACGGCTACGCCGAGGCCACCTCGTCCACCTGGTCGGTGGCCGCGGACAACATCGCCGACCGCGCCGCCGGGTTCGGGATGCCGGGTGTGATCGTGGACGGATTCGACTTCTTCGCGGTGTACGAGGCCGCAGGCGAGGCGATCCGCCGGGCGCGCGAAGGCGGCGGGCCGACGTTGATCGAGGTCAAGTTCACCCGTTACTTCGGGCATTTCGAGGGTGACCAGCAGACCTACCGTGCCGGCGAGGTAGCCGACGCCCGCGACCGGCTGGACTGCCTCAAGCGGTTCCGCGGCAGGGTCACCGAGACCGGTCAGCTCGAAGAATCCACTTTGGACTCCGTGGACACGCAGGTCGCCGACCTGATCGACGCCGCCGTCGAGGAGGCCAAGGCCGCCCCCAAACCCACCTCCGACGATCTCGAAACCGACGTCTACGTCTCGTACTGAAAGGCACGGTCATGGCACGCACGATCAGCTACCGCGAAGCGATCAACGAGGCGCTCACGCAGGAGATGGAACGCGATCCGGCCGTCATCATCATGGGCGAGGACAACGCGGGCGGCGCGGGCAGCCCCGGTGACGACGACGCCTGGGGCGGCGTTCTCGGTGTCACCAAAGGGCTTTACCACCGCTTCCCCGGCCGGGTGCTGGACACGCCGATCACCGAGTCGGCGTTCATCGGTGCCGCGATCGGCGCCGCCACGCGCGGAATGCGGCCGGTGGCCGAGCTGATGTTCATCGACTTCCTCGGCGTCTGCTTCGACCAGATCTTCAACCAGGCGGCCAAGTTCCGCTACATGTTCGGTGGTAAGGCCGAGACACCGGTGGTGATCCGCACCATGTACGGCGCCGGTCTGCGCGCGGCCGCGCAGCACTCGCAGGCGTTGTACCCGATCTTCACCCACATCCCCGGGCTGAAGGTGGTCGTCCCGTCCAGCCCGTACGAGGCGAAGGGGCTGCTGATCCAGTCCATTCGGGACAACGACCCGGTGATCTTCTGCGAGCACAAGGCCATGTACGACACCTCGGGCGAGGTGCCGGAGGACAGCTACACGATTCCCTTCGGTGAGGCAAACGTGGTGCGCGACGGCGACGACGTGACGATCGTCGCGATCGGCCGGATGGTCTCGGTCGCCGAAGCGGCCGCTGCCGAACTGGCGAGCGCCGGGGTCGAGGCGGAGATCCTCGACCCGCGCACGACGAGCCCGCTGGACACCGACACGATCCTGGAAAGCGTCGAGAACACCGGGCGGCTCGTCGTGGTCGACGAGGCGACACCGCGGTGCAATCTGGCCACCGACATCTCCGCGCTGGTGGCGAAGGAGGCCTTCGGTGCGTTGCGCGCACCGATCGAGATGGTCACCGCGCCGCACACGCCGGTGCCGTTCTCCGATGCGCTGGAGGACCTCTACATCCCGGACGCGCAACGCGTCGTCAATGCGGCCAAGGCGGTCATGGAGTGGCAGCGCTGATGGACGAACGCATCGCGAAGGTCGTCATGCCCAAATGGGGCCTGTCGATGACCAGCGGCAAGGTCACCGAGTGGATCGCGAGCGAGGGCGACGAGATCGCCGACGGCGACGAACTCGCCGACATCGACACCGACAAGATCACCGGCTCGCTGGAGGCCTCCGACGAGGGCGTGCTGCGGCGGGTGATCGCCGGGGTCGGCGAGGACGTACCGGTCGGCGGGACGATCGCGCTGATCGCGCCCGCCGACGTGCCGGAGGAGGAGATCGAGCAGGCCGCGCGCCTGGCCCGCGAGGAGATCGACTCCGGTGCGGTCGCCGAGGTCGCCGGGCCGGTCACCGGCACCGTGCAGGTCGACGGCAGAACGCTGTCGTACGCCACCCTCGGCGAGGGCGAGGAACAGGTCGTGCTCGTGCACGGGTACGGCGGCGACAAGAACTCCTGGCTGTTCGTGCAGGAACCGCTGTCCGAAGGCCGCACCGTGCACGCGCTCGACCTGCCCGGGCACGGCGAGTCCACCAAGGACGTCGGCGACGGCTCGCTCGACACGCTGGCGAACGCGGTGCTCGGTTTCCTTGCAAAGAAGGAGATCCCGCGGGCGCATCTGGTCGGGCATTCCCTCGGTGGTGCGGTCGTGGTCGCCGTCGCGGCCAAGGCGCCGGAGAAGGTCGCGTCGCTGACACTGGTGGCACCGGCCGGTTTCGGCAAGGACGTCAACGCCGACTACCTGCGTGGTTTCGCCGCCGCGTCGTCACGGCGTGCACTGAAGCCGCACCTGACGGCGTTGTTCGCCGATCCGTCGCAGGCCACCCGGCAGCTGGCCGACGACCTGATGAAGTACAAACGGCTCGACGGCGTCGACAAGGCGCTCAACACCTTGCTCGACACGTTGCTGGCCCCGCTCGACGTGACCCCGCTCATGTCCAAAGTGGACGTGCCGGTGCGGGTGGTGTGGGGACGGCAGGACGCGGTGCTGCCCGCGGCGCACGGGGCCGCGCTGGCGAACGTGCGGTACGTGGAGGGCGCCGGTCACATGGTGCACATGGAGTCCCCCAATTCCGTGGTGGAGGCATTCACTAGCCCTAACGAGTGACTCAAGCAGGAAACCGGCGAGACACAAACGAATAACGGCTGCTGCGATCCGGCGAAGATCCACGTCAGCGCCAGGGAACCGATGGGAGTCGATGGCGGCCCACATGTCGACTCGGATACCTTCTCCTGGGTGTCCCGCATTGGCACTGGGCGAGGGGTGGATTTCTGATGACGAGCACCGTGACGCGGCCGGGTGCGCCGGGCGGTCCCGGCGTCCAGCCTCCCGTGCCGCTGTCACCTCCACCACAGGAGCCCAGCCGCAGTGGCCTGGCCGGCCTGCTCGACCTGCCGGTCGCGGCCTTCCGTGGAGTGCTGCGCTCGGTGCGCACCAGCCCGGGCAGGCTGACCGCGATCGGTGTCGGGCTGGTCGTGCTGGCACTGGTCACCGGCGTCGTCGGCACCATCGCCGTGCAGGGCAAAAAGGACACGATCAACGACCTGATCGACCGGCGCGAACCGCTGACCGCGGCCTCGCAGGAGGTCTACCGCTCACTGTCCGACGCCGACGCGACCTCGGCCAACGCTTTCCTGGTCATCGGCACCGAACCGCCCGAACTGCGCTCCCGCTACGACGTGAACATCGCGCGGGCGGGCGCGGCGCTGGCGAAGGCGGCGTCGGACTCCGAGGGAGTCGCGGACGCGGCGGTCAAGGTGGACATCATCGCGCGCAACCTGCCCGTCTACACGGGCCTGATCGAGCGCGCGCGGAGCAACAACCGGCAGGGCTTCCCGGTCGGCGCTTCCTACCTGCGCGAGGCGTCGAACCTGATGCGCTCGACGATCCTGCCCGCGGCCTCGGACCTCTATCACATCGACACCGACCGGCTCTCCGCCGAACAGGACGACGCGTCCGGCTTCCCGTGGTTCACCACGATTCTGGTGCTCGGGCTGCTCGGTTCGCTGATCGCGACACAGATCTATCTGACACGCCGCACCAACCGCCTGCTCAACGTCGGCCTCGTCGTCGCCACCGGCTCGACCGTGCTGATCCTGCTGTGGGGCGTGGTCGCGCTGACCGTGCAGAGCCTGCTCGTCGGCACCGGCGACGACGACGGCAGCCACCCGGTGGACGTGCTGGTGCGGGCGCGCAGCGCGGCGGTGCAGGCGCGCGCGGACGAGATGATGACGCTCGTGGCCCGCGGCGACGGCTCCGCGTACGAGACCAACTTCCAGCAGCTCGCACCGATCTTCACCGGCCTGCTCAACGAGGCGCGCGGCCTGCTCGACGGCGCGGCGGGCGCGCAGATCGACGCCGCACAACTGAACGCGAACGCGTGGCTGGCCACGCACAAGGACATCCGCGCGATGGACGACGGTGGCGCGTACGGCGACGCGGTCAAGAAGGCCGTGGACACCGCACTGGCCGACGGGTCCGCGGCGACGTTCGGCAAGCTCGACGAGGCGCTGGTCAACGCCATCAACATCGGGCGGCAGAGCTTTCTCGACGACACCCGCGACGCCGACCGCGCGCTCATCCTGCTGGCACCGGGGGTCGCGGTGCTGGCCGTGGTCGCCGCCGGCGGCGTCACCATCGGCATCCGCGACCGCCTGAGGGAGTACCGGTGAGAAGTTCTGTCCGGAAACGTCTGGCCGTTCTGGTCGCGGGCGTGGGACTGCTCGTCGCGGGCTGCGGCAGTGCGGGTACGCCCGTCGACCCGGCGCCGGTGGGCAGTGTCCAGGCGCCGCAGCCCGCCAACGTCGGCGGCATGGAGGGCGCCGGTGGCGGCGGCCAGGCCGGCAACTGCGACACCCGCAGTCTCGCGCCCAATCCGGCGATCCCGTCCGGTTCGACCATGGCCAAGATCAAGCAGCGCGGGCGGCTGATCGCCGGGGTCGACCAGACCACCTACCTGTTCGGCTTCCTCAACCCCTCCACCGGCAATCTCGAAGGCTTCGACATCGAGATCGTCAAACAACTCGCCACCGTGTTGTTCGGCAGCTGGCAGGGCCACGTGCAGTGGACGGCCATCCCGTCGTCGCAGCGCGAGAACGTGCTGAAGAACAACACCGTCGACGTCGTGGTGCGCACCTACAGCATCACGTGCGCGCGCCTGAAGGACATCAACTTCTCCTCCACCTACTACCAGGCGGGCCAGCGCGTGCTCGTGCCGAGGAACTCCGGCATCAAGGACATGGCCGGTCTCGGCGCGAAGAAGGTGTGCGCCACCAAGTCCTCCACCTCGCTCACCGCGATCGCGCAGGCCCCGTCGCGGCCCATCCCGGTTTCGGTGAACAACTGGTCGGACTGTCTCGTGATGTTGCAGCAGGGCCAGGTCGACGCGATCTCCACCGACGACGTGATCCTCGCCGGAATGGCCAAACAGGACCCGAACCTCGAGGTCGTGGGCGACCGGTTCACGCAGGAGAACTACGGCGTGGGCATCCCCAAGGGGCAGGACGACATGGTCCGGTGGGTCAACTCGGTGCTGGACAACGTGCGCTCCAACGGCACCTGGCAGCAGAACTACAACACCTGGATCGCGCCCGTGCTCGGCCCGGCCGCGCCGCCGAGCGTTTCGTACCAGTGAGGGTTTGAGGAATGACCGAAGAGCCAGGCCGGCCGAGGCACGCCGCGCCGGAACACGAGCCCATCTCGGGCCGGCTGGACGAATCGCCCGTCGAGCGCACCCAGTACATCGCCCCGGTGCGACCCCAGCAGCCACCCGTCCAGACCCCGCCGCCGGTTCCGCCCGCGATGCCGGCCGAACCGCAGGCGACCAGCGTGCTGGCCGCGGCGCCGCCGACCCAGAGCATCATGCCGCCGGCGCCGGTCGCCCAGCCGGACGGCAACGTCGAACTTCCCGACCCCGGCACGGAAAGCGTGCTGCCCGAGAGCACCAGCGGGCGGCAAACCGGTTCGGGCAGCGGCCCAGGCACCGGTCCCGGCACGGGATCCGGCGCTTTCCCCGGCACGTCGCGGCGCACCGGCCGGCGCACCTCGCGCCGCGGCCGTCTCGGTGCCGGTCTGGTCGAGGTGCCGCCGGTGCCCTACCGCGATCCGGCGTCGGCGGTGCTGACCAATCCGGTTGTCTCGGAAGAGAAGCGCTACTGCGGCAACTGCTCGGCGAAGGTCGGCCGCGGCGACGCCGGGCCCGAGGGCACCTGCGAGAAATGCGGGACGGCCTATTCCTTCCTGCCCAAACTCCAGCCGGGCGATCTCGTCGGCGGGCAGTACGAGGTGCTCGGCGCGCTGGCCTACGGCGGTCTCGGCTGGATCTACCTCGCGCAGGACCACAACGTCAACGACCGCTGGGTCGTCCTCAAAGGACTGATCGACACGGGCGATCCCACGGCGACGGCGGCCGCGGTCAACGAGACCAGGTTCCTGGCCGAGGTCGAGCACCCGAACATCGTCAAGATCTACAACTTCGTCCAGCACCCGGACCCGACGACCGGGCATTCGGTCGGCTACATCGTGATGGAGTACGTCGGCGGCCAGTCGCTGCGGCAACTCGCGCTGCAGCACTACCGCGAGGCGGGCAGGCCGGAGCCGCTGCCGATCGGCCAGGTCATCGCGTACGGGCTGGAGATCCTGCCCGCGCTGGGCTATCTGCACAGCCAGAACCTGCTCTACTGCGATCTCAAGCCGGACAACGTGATCCAGACGCACGAGCAGCTCAAGCTCATCGACATGGGCGCCGTGCGGCGAATGGACGACTACTCCAGCCCGCTGTTCTTCACCACCGGTTACAGCGCGCCGGAACTGGCCAAGCAGGGCGCTTCGGTGGCGTCGGACCTCTACACCGTCGGCCGCACGCTGGCCGTGCTGAGCTTCGAGTTCAACGGCTACACCACCAAGTACAAGGACTCGCTGCCGAGCGCGGACGAGGTGCCGCTGTTCAAGCTGTTCGGCTCCTACCACCGGTTCCTCAAGCGTGCCACGCATCCCGATGCCGACCGACGGTTCATCGCGGCCGAGGACATGGCCGACCAGCTGGCCGGGGTGCTGCGCGAAATCATGGCGCTGGGTACCGGAAAACCGCGTCCCGGTGCGTCCACCGTGTTCGGTCCGGAGACCAACAGCTTCGGCGTGGACATCGTGGTGCCCGAACCGGGCGGGCCGGTTCCGCTGCCCGCCGGGACGGATGTGGTGGGTGGTCTGCCGATCCCGCAGGTCGACACGAGCGACCCCGCGGCCGGTGTGCTCGCGACGACCACGGCGCTGGACCCGCAGGGTGCGATCGACGCGCTCGCCGGTGCGCCGCGGCAGTCCATCGAGGTGCGGCTGCGGATCGTCCGCGCGCGCATCGAGCTGGGTGAGCTGGCGGAGGCGCAGCGGCAGCTGCAAGCGGCGCAGTACCTCGCGATCAGGGCCGGTTACCCGCACGACTGGCGGATCGACTGGCACCGCGGCCTGATCGAGCTGGCAGGCGGGCGGCAGCGGGTCGCGCAGATGGCGTTCGAAGCCGTGTACGACGACCTGCCCGGCGAGATCGCGCCGAAGCTCGCGCTCGCGGTGAGCGCCGAGGGCGTCGGCGACCATTTCGCCGCCTCGCGCCTGTACGAGCTGGTGTGGCGCACGGACCGGTCCTACGTCAGCGCCGCGTTCGGCCTGGCCAGGGTCTATCTCGCACAGGGCGCGCGGACGAGTGCGGTCGAGGTGCTGGAGTCGGTGCCGTCCTCGTCGACGCACTACGTGGCAGCGCAGGTCGCCGCGATCAAGATCAAGACGCGTGCGGTCGGCAACGGCTCGGTGTCCGAGGGCGATCTCGCGGACGCCGGGGTGCGGCTGGAACGGCTCAGCCTCGACGCGGAGCGGCGCACCCGGCTGTCCGCGGAGGTGCTGGAGGCGGCGTTCGGCTGGGTGCGCACGGCGCCCTCCGGCTACCAGACCCGGACGAAGGTGCTGGGTTGCGCGCTGGAGGAGCGGGACGTGCGGTTCGGGCTGGAGCGCTGCTACCGCGCACTGGCCCGCCTGGCGCACACCTCCGACGAGCGGATCGACCTGGTCGACCGCGCGAACGCCGTCCGCCCCCGCACGCTGACCTGACGGCCGGCGCGCAGGGCTCAGGGGTTGATGTCCCAGTCGCCTTCGTGGCTCCGGCGGAGCTTCTCCAGCGCGTCGGGGTGCCCGTGCTTGGTGAAGTGCTCGACGCCGACCTGCACGAACAGGCCGCGTGCCCGGAGCGCGAGCGGACCGTCCTCGCCGTCGAGGCGTCCCTCGGCGCTGGCGTAGATCTTGCGGCCGGCGACGCCGTCCACGATCGTGGCGATGAACAGCGTCGAGCCCACCGGCACCGGCCGCAGGAAGTCGGTCTCCAGCTTCCCGGTGACCGCGGGCCGGTGCAGCAGATTGCCGACGGCGGCGCCGAGCGCCTCGTCGAAGGCGCAGGCCAGCAGCCCGCCGTGAGCGAGCCCCGGCGCGCCCTGATGCGCCTCGGTGACCTTGAACTGCGAGAACACCCGCTGCTGCTCGCCGACGGTGGACTGGATGTGCAGTCCGCTCTCCACCTCGCCGCAGCCGAAGCACTCGACGTAGTGCATCGGCAGCTTCGTGCCAGGGCCTGGCGCGTCCGGATGGACCTCGACGGGGTCGGTCGCCACGGGCGGCCACGGGGTGGCCGGCCGGGATCTGGATGCCTCACTCACGAAAACAAACTTAACTCCGCGCGTGTATGAGACCCCCTCAGGGCTGTCTACGAAGAGACAAGAACCACGAGAAGCGCGAAAATTACTACCTAATGCGACGAAGCGACTAGGGTCGCAACCTTGATCGCTGGCACGGAACCGTAGAGGAGGAGGTCGGGGCGCATGGCAGAAGCGACTCAAGAAACGGAAATCGACCAGAGAACGGTCAAAAGGGCGGTCATCGCATCCGCGATGGGTAACGCGACCGAATGGTACGACTACGGTGTGTTCACCTCCGGTGCTATCGCGACGAGCATCGGCACGGTGTTCTTCCCCGGCGAGGGGAACGCGGTACTGAAGTCGTTGGCGCTGGTCGCGATCGGTTTCGTGGTACGGCCGTTCGGCGGAGCGTTCTTCGGTCCTTTGGGCGACAAGATCGGCCGCCAGAAGGTCCTGGCGATCACGATCCTGCTGATGTCGGGCTGCACCTTCCTCGTCGGCTGCATACCCACGTACGCGGCGATGGGCATCGGCGCGCCGGTACTCGTGTTGTTGCTGCGCCTTGTCCAGGGTTTCTCCACCGGCGGCGAGTACGGCGGTGCGGCGACGTTCATCGCCGAGTACGCACCGACGAAACGCCGTGGCTTCTTCGGCAGCTTCCTCGAAATGGGCACGCTGTTCGGTTATGTGCTGGGCAACGTAGTCGTGCTCGCTGTGACGCTGTCGTTCAGCTCGGCGCAGGTCGACTCGTGGGCGTGGCGGATCCCGTTCTTCGTCGCACTTCCGCTCGGCCTGATTGGTCTGTACCTGCGGTCGAAGCTCGAGGACACCCCCGAGTTCCGGCGCATGGAGAAGGCCGGTGAGAAGTCGGAGAAGGCGCCGCTGAAGGAGACGCTCACGCGGAACTGGCGGATGATCCTGAACCTGATCGGGATCGTGCTGCTGCTCAACATCGCGGACTACATGTTGCTGACCACGATGCCGACGTACTTCACGGATACGTTGAAGATCAACGACAACACGTCGACGGTGATCATCATCGGGGTCGAGATCGTGCAGATCGCGTTGATCGCGCCGCTCGGCGCGCTGTCCGACCGGATCGGCAGGAAACCGTTGCTGCTCACCGCGGCCATCGGCTATCTGGTGCTGAGTTACCCGTGCATCAAGCTGATGCAGAGCGGCAGCCTGGCGTTGCTGATCGTCGGTTTCGGCGTGGTGGCCCTGCTGCTGGTGCTGATGCTGGCGGTGATCGGCTCGACGTTCCCGGCGATGTTCCCGACGCGCGTGCGCTACGGCTCGTTCGCGATCGGTTACAACGTCTCGACGTCGCTGTTCGGCGGTACCTGCGGCGTGATCGTCACGGCGCTGGTCCAGGGCACCGGCAACGAGGACTGGCCGGCGTTCTACCTGATGATCGCGGCGGCGATCGCGATCGTGCCGATCCTCAGGATCCCGGAGACGTCCAAGGTGCCGATGTCCCGGATCGAGGAGCTGCACACCGCCCCGGCCGGGGTCGGTACCGCGGCCGGCTGAGCTGCGGGCAAAACGAAAGGACCGCGTCCTCGGCGAGGGCGCGGTCCTTTTTTGTGTCCACTACTCGGCGACCTCAGCGACGGCCTCGGGGCGAGGAGTGAAGCGACGCCGGGACCATGTCACCAGCGCCGCAGCAATACCAACCGCAAGGCCACCTTCCATGAGCAGCGTGGTGAACACCATGGGCTTCCTCCTCAGGATGATCGTCCGGCCGGAGCACGGCCGGTTGCGGGATTGTCCGGACCAAACGGCCCACGTATTTCATCGCCGCAGACCCTCCGTGTATTTCGTGCCAGGGGCGGCGTTGAGCGGTGATGTGCACCACGGCAAGATGGGCGCCCCGCACACGAGGAGACGGCGGCGACATGAGCGACAGAGAGGCACCCGACGTGGCCGAGGCCGCGCGGCTGCTCGACGACATGACCCAGCAGATCATCCCGGTCCCGCCTTTTCTGGACCAGGAAAAGGAAAAGAGGCCCGCCGAGGCCGCGCGGCCAACTGACTCGCGGCTCGACGGGCACGTGCTGTGAAGCCGGGGACGAACCCGCCCCCGGCTTCACGGCATCAGCTGTTCAACGCGGACATCCGGGTCCAGTCCGCCCAGGAATAGGTCCAGTCCGCGTAGTCACCGTCCTTCGCGGACAGTTGCTGCGTGCTGCCGGTGATCTCCACCGGGTCACCGGGAAGCACGCTGTCGTAGTAGATCTTCGCGTTCGCCGGCGAGAGGTTGAGGCAGCCGTGCGAGATGTTCTTCTTGCCCTGCGCCCAAACCGACGCCGCGAGGCCGTGGATGAACTCGCCGTTGTTGGAGATCCGCACCGCCCACGGGACGTTGACGTCGGTGTAGCCGTAGCGCGGATTGCTCATCGAGTAGGTCGCGTGCTTGGACATCACGACGTGGATCCCGCTGTGCGTGACGCGGCCCGGGTCGGAGTCGAGGCCGTAGCTGACCGGGTAGTCCGCGATCTGCTGGCCGTCGCGGATCACCTGCATCCGGTGCGTCGTGGTGTCGCCCTTGACGATCTGCGAGCGGCCGATCGTGAAGGAGGCGTCGACGTCCTGCCTGCCGTAGGTCCCGTCGCCCATCTTGACCCCGTAGATCGCGGCCGTGACGGTGACCTTCGTGTTCGGCTGGAAGTACTCCTTGGGGCGCCAGTGCACCTCGGTGTCGGACAGCCACGCCCACGAGCCCTCGGTCTTCGGCGTGGTCTCCACCGACAGCGCCCGTTCCGCGGCGGCCTTGTCGGTGACCTTGCTCGTGAAGGTCAGCGCGATCGGCATCGCGATGCCGTAGGTCTGGCCGTCACCGACGTTGAGGCTGCCGGAGACCTGCCGCTTCGGCGTGACGGTGCTGAACGAGCCGGACAGCGGAACCGGCTTGCCGTCGGTGCCGGTCGCCGAGCCGGTCCAGGTGTAGGTCTTGCCGTAGCCGAGCGGTTCGGTGGCCGACCAGGTGTGCTTGTCGGCGGACAGTTCGCCGGCGACCTGCTTGCCGTCGGCGTTGGTCAGCGCGATGGACTGGATCTCACCGCTGGCGACGGTCACCCGCACCGGTTCGCCAGGCGCGAAATCCTTGGTGCCCACGGCCGGCTGGACGGTGAACGACGCGGGCGCCGTGGCCTGCCCCGCCGAATCGCCGGCCGCGGGCGTCGGCCCGGCGGCGGCGGTGCTGGTGTCCGGACTACTGGTGCACGCGCTCAGCCCGAGCGCGGCGGCCACCCCGAGGCCGATCAGTGCTACCGGAAGCCGACGTCTGATCTTGAGTTTTCTCACCTGCGCTTGCCCCTTTTCCCCATTTGCCACCCAAGACGCACGACTTGCGCCGAACGTTGACACTCAGGTGTGTGACAGAGCTCACGTTTGGCGAAGCGGCCCGCGTGCTGACCAGCCTATCGGGTAGATCGTTGATCTTTCCGGTCAAGCGTTGGGACATTTTGGTGACATCTCGGATCGGTGGTTTTCAGGGGTTCAGATTTCGCGAGATCCCGGTACGCTGCCCACTAGGCCGTCGTTTTGCGTGTTAGTGGCTTCACACTCGCGGAACTTCTGACGCGGGCTCGGAGCCGCATACGCTCTTTGCTCATCTCGTTGGAACCGCCCGGGGCGGCCCGGGTGTCGCTGCGGTGGCCCCCGATTTTGATGTAACGAGGAGTAAAGCGGTGGCGCAAGGCACTGTGAAGTGGTTCAACGCCGAGAAGGGCTTCGGCTTCATCGCCCAAGATGGCGGCGAGGGCGACGTGTTCGTGCACTACTCGGAGATCGATGGGCGCGGGTTCCGCACCCTTGAAGAGAACCAGCGCGTCGAGTTCGAGGTTGGGCAGGGCCAGAAGGGCCCGCAGGCCCAGAAGGTGCGCGTCATCTGAGACGCTGCCTGCAACGAACGTCGCAAGCCCCCGGCGGGATCTCCCGCCGGGGGCTTGTTCGTTCGCGCTGTGTTTCTACTGGTTCCAGTCCTGGTTGAAGACGTGCTGGTCGGTGTCCGCGGCGCCGGTGTGGTCGGCGAACTGCCGTCGCTCCGACGAGGCGGCCTGGGCCTCCCAGGACAGGCGCTCCAGGATCCATTCCCTGGCCAGGGCCTGCGGGGAGGTGCCGCGCGCCTCGGCGAGGTCACGCAGCTGCGCGCTCGCGACGAGGTTCATCCGGAGCTGGTAGACCTGCGCTTCGCCGAAACGCTTTCCGGTACCGGTGCTCTCCGGTCCCGTTTCGGGTGCGAGGGCCTTGAGGTAGCTCGTGAGCTCGTGGTCCTCGGCAGGCTCCTCGACCTTTTCCGCGTTGCGATGACGCCCCGGGTTCACCGGCTTGAGGTTGGTCCGGGTGTTTCCCCGACGACCGAGTGATGGAAGAGGCACGCGGCCACCATAACGTTTAGATCTCGTAACCCGGCCAACTGTGACCCGCGACACACGGTCGTGCGGCGAAACTACTCCACCTGGCGGACAGTCTCACTCGCACGTCGTAGTCGGCCAGGCAACGCAGCGTAGTCCGCCCAGCTGACCGGACACGTGTCAGGACAGGTTGCCCAGGATGGCCTGGGATTCGATGAGGCCCTCGTCGCTGGGCGCCAGGTGCCGGCCGAACACGCGCTCGCGCTGCTTGGCGCGCAGCGTGTGGTGGGCGTCGGCCGGCTTGTCGTAGCCGTACCGGGCCCGTGCCTGGGCCGGGGTGAGGACCTCGTCCGACTGCGGCGGAATGCCGAGGGCGTAGGGCGCGACCACCGGCACCGCCGACGGGGCGAGCCGGCGAAGCACCGCGAGCTTGACCCGCGGATCGCGTTCGATCCTCGCGTAGCCGAACCTGAGGATCGGGCGCACGAGCAGGTCGACGAAGCGGGGCTGGTCGAAGCCGCTGAGGCGGCGCATCCAGCGCGGCATGGTGGCGATGCAGCCGGCGCGCAGGACCCGGTTCATCAGGCCGACGAGCGGCCGCGCGATCGGCGGGGTGGGCGGCAGGACGACCTTGGCGTTGAGCAGGTGGTCCATCATTCGCCGGGCGGCTTCGCTGACGGCCAGGCGGGGCCGCATCTTCTCGAAGTACTCCCGGACGCCCTCGCTGGTGCGCGGGACGTCGGCGGGGTCGCAGGTCTGGAACTCGGCCGCGATCGCGCACTCCTCCCAGTACCGGTTCTCCTCCTCCCGGGTCAGCCTGCCGCCGCCGTACATCTCGTAGGCGGTGAGCACCGAGTGCCAGCCGGTGAGCAGGATCCACAGCTGCGACCCCGGGTCGTTCGCGTCGTAGGGGCTGCCGCTGACCGGTTCGGTGCCGATCGCCTTGGAGTGCACCTTGACCAGCACGTCGGCGGCCTTGGACACCGACCGGCTGTCGGCGAAGGCGACCATGGCGAAGTAGCGGATCGTGCGGTCGTAGCGGGTGCGCGGGCGGTCGTAGTTCGCGCCGGTGGCGTCCACTGCGGCGATCAGGCCGGGGTCGAGTTCCTCGATCACGACCGCCCGCTGCAGCCCGGTGACGGCGCTGGACGCGCTGCCCCAGACCTTCCAGGTCACCGAGCCGGGGCCGAAGAAGCCGTAGTCCTGCATCGGAGCGATCTCGGTCTTTCGCTTGGTCATGGTCGTTCCCTTCAGGAGTTCATCTCGTAGGCGCCGTCCAGCGCGACGGCCTGCTGCCAGACCCGTTCGAACGCCGCGTCGTCGGTGACCGGTTTGCGCACCGCCGACACCGCCCACCGCTGCTGGGCCTCGGTGGACGAGCGCTTCCCGTGCAACTCGGTCGCGTAGCCGGAGAAGTCCCGGATCAGCACGTCGAACACCGCGCCCAGCACGTCGTCGTCCAGGCCGGTGATCTCGGCCTGTTCGAGGATCAGCTGCCCGTAGACGACGAGGGTGAACAGTTCGCCGAGAGTGAGCGTGAAGTCCATGTCGCCCGCCTGCGTGCCGTCCGGAGGAGCGGTTCGGAGCAGGTCGAGGAAGGCGTCGGCCTGCGCAGTGAACTGGGCGACGTTGGGAATGTCGGCTCGCCGGGCGTAGGTGGCCCGCCAGTCGTGGAAGCGGATCTTGCCCAGTCCGCGGGCCGGGCCTTGGCGGAACAGGAACTCGTCGTCGGCGGCCTCGGTGCGGGCGGGCACCGGCGGGTGGTCCTGCGGCTGGAAGAGATAGGCGGGCATGAACTTCAGGATCAGCGCGAGGTTGACCGCGACGGTGCCCTCCAGCTTGGGCAGCCCGGTGACGTCCTGCTTGGCCAGCGTCAGGAAGTTGTCCGCCTCGAACCCCTTGGCGGCGGCGATCTCACCGAGCAGCGTTATCACCCGCTCGGCCTCGGTGGTGACCTTCATCTTGGTGATCGGGTTGTAGAGCAGGTACCGGCGGTCGTCCGGGTTGGCGCTGCGGAAGTAGTCCACGGCCCGGTCGGAGAACAGCCGCATGCCGATCAGCCGGGCGTAGGCGTCGACGAACTGCCTGCGTACGTGCGGGAACGCGGTGACCGGGTTGCCGTAGAGGATCCGGTTGTGGGCGTGCGTGATCGCCTCGTAGAAGGCGTGGGTCGCCAGGCCGAGCCCGCCGAAGCACAGGTTGAACTTGCCGATGTTGACCGTGTTCAGCGCCGCGCTGAAGGCCTCCGCGCCGGTGTGCAGGATGTCCTCGGCGCGCACCGGGTAGTCCTCCAGGCGGAACTCGGCCACGTACATCTGTGCCGGCACCACGTTCTTCACCACGTGGTAGTTCGGGTGGGTGGCGTCGGCGTAGAAGAACACGTACTGGTCGGGGCCCTCGACGCCGTCGATGCGACCGAACACGGACACGGTCGTGGCGCAGTTGCCGTTGCCGATGTAGTACTTGCCGCCGGTCGCGGTGTAACCACCCGTGCCGTCGGAGGTGAGCACCATGTCCGAGGCGTAGATGTCGGCGCCGTGCTCCTTCTCGGACAGCCCGAACGCCGCGACGCCGCCCGCGTCCAGGGCCGCCGCGGCCCGCCGCCGCGCGCCGGCGTTCTCGCTCTGCCACACGGGGCCGAGGCCGAGCACGGTGACCTGCCACGGGTACCAGTAGTTCAGCCCGTAGAAGCCGAGGATCTCCGACATCGCCGCGATGCGCGCGGTGTCCCAGCGCTTGGCCGGGTGCCCGTCGCCGTCGCGCCCGGGAGTCAGGAAGGTCGCGAAGATGCCCTCCTTGGCCACGAACTCCAGGAAGTCGGCGTAGAAGACCTTGGCGTGGTAGTCCTCGATGAGCTTGCGCTTGCCACGCTGCTCGAACCAGTCGATCGTCGCGCGCAGCAGCCGCCGCGTCTCGCCGTCGAACCACTCCGGGTCGTACCGGTGTGGGTCCAGCAGCCGCGCGCGTGCGTCGCCCTGACCGTTCACGGAACCTCCAACGCCGTCAATTGCTACGTTCGCGTAGTAATATCCTACGGTAGAGTAGCTTTGTCTAGGACGAGTTCACCCGGCCAGAGGGGTTGATGTGGCGACAGGCGCCCGAGCGGGTCGCAAACGCCGCCCGTACGCTGCGCGGGTTCCCGCTGAGCAGCGCCGAGCGCAGTTGCTGGACGCCGCGCTGCATCTGATCGTGACCCAGGGGCACAACGCGGTCACGATGGAGGCGGTCGCCGAGCAGGTGGGGGTCACCAAGCCGGTCGTGTACGGGGTGTTCGCCAACCGGGCGGACCTGCTGGCCGCACTGTTGCGCCGCGAACAGCAGGAGGGGCTTGAGCAGCTGCTCTCCGTCCTGCCCGAGCGGTTCGACGAGCACGAGGAGCCCGCCCGGCTGATCGCACAGGCTCTGGACCGGTTCTTGCAGGCGGTTCGCGATGCGCCCGAGCGGTGGTACTGCATCGTCATGCCGATGGCCGACATGCCGGTCGAGTTCCACACGGCCCGCGAACAGGCCCGCGCGGTCGCACTGGCGCGCGCCGAAGACATGACGCGCCGGCTGCTAGGCGTCCTCGGTGCGGCTCCGGGCCTGGATCCCGAGATCGCCGCGCACACGCTGGTGACGGTGTTCGAGATGGCCGCCCGCCTGGTCCTGACCGACCCGGACCACTTCCACCCCACCCGCTTCACAACCACAATCCACGCCACACTTGCCACCCCCACCCAGACGGCCTAGGGACGTAACGACCACTTTGCGTGGCAAGACGGATGCTGGTGACTACCCAACGAAACCACGTCGCCAACGCAAGAAGCTCACACCGCGGGGGTCCGGGGGCTCGGCCCCGGGAGACACAAGGAACCCTGCGAAGACGCAAAAGCGTCGAGCAGGAATGGAGAGGCCCCCGCGCCAGGGGGAGGAACGCGGGGGCCGGAGGGGATCTCCACAGGCGCTGACCGGGGGTGTGTCAGCAAGTCGATTGTTACACGAGTTCGGTTGCGGATGCGAGTGGTGGACGGCAAAAAATCGGCGGACCCGTTACGCACTGGTCGTCGTTCGTTCATCTCGTGTCGTGGCTGTGCGTGGGCATCGCGGTCGCGCAGGTTCACTCTGCGGGGGGCTGTGGCTGGGCGATTCCGCTCGCTAGCCTCGCGGCCAGATTGCTTGCACCGACAAGGTTTTGGAGGAGCTATGAACGGGTCTGTGGAAGTTCGACAGTTCCTCCTTCGATACGAAGGCGGCGACTCGGGTGGCGGCGGTCTGGCCGGGCTTCCGTCGCAGCGGGCGGGGCAGGCGGATGCGCCGCGGGTGTCGGACGATCAGGTTCGGCGGGCGCGGCTGGCGGTGGCGGCCGGCGCGACGGATGCCGCGGACTGTGCGCAGTTGCTCGACATGCTCGGTCTGCTGCCGGATGACGAAGGTCAGATCCCGGCTCAGCGTTGATCAAGAGGGTCGGCGTGCGGGGTGCACCCCCTGGTGGCACCTCGCAGCCGACCGCGTCGGGAAACTTACCGGCGTGTTCGGGGCCCGGGCAAATGATTTGACTGTCGGCGACAGTCTGTGAAGAAATTTCTTCGGTCGGCGGGGCTTGTCATGGCTCGGCGCCGATGCCTCTCGGGACGACTCCGCGTGACCGGAGGGGCCGATCTTGTGCAGAAGGTCGACGTGACCGGGGACACAGCGCATGTTCGCAGGTCAGACCCGGTTTTCGGGTTTAGGGGATACCGGTTTTGAGAGCGATGTTGGTGTGCCCTATGCTAGTAATCGCTCCCAGGGGGACCTGAGAGCGCGGTCGGTCGGTTCGCCGAAACCGGCCGGGCTCCCATCGTCCAGCGGCCTAGGACTCCGCCCTTTCAAGGCGGCAACGCGGGTTCGAATCCCGTTGGGAGTACGCAGTATTGCAAAGCAAGGCCCTGTGGCGCAGTTGGTTAGCGCGTCGCCCTGTCACGGCGAAGGTCGCGGGTTCGAGTCCCGTCAGGGTCGCAAAAGCGTCTGGCTCGCAGCCGGCGTACGCGGCCAGGTAGCTCAGTTGGTACGAGCGTCCGCCTGAAAAGCGGAAGGTCGCCGGTTCGACCCCGGCCCTGGCCACCCCGATAAGAACCGTTCTGGCGCAGGTCAGGGCGGTTTTTTCATGTCTTGGTTCGATCATGGCCCTGTCCGGTGTTGACCCTGGTTGACCGCCGATCGCCGTCGCTAGTTGCACGTGGGTTGCACGACTGGCGACCCCTCGCTCCCCCATGTCTCCCCCGGCTGAGGTGATCTCCTCGCGGCGCGGGTTCCACCCCTGCCGGGCCGGGTGGTGCCGGTCAAGGGTTTGCCGGAGGCCGCGCAGCGCCCTTGATCGGTGCCGCCCGGTCTGGCAGCCCTCGGGCGCGCTGCGGGGAGATCACCGGACTGGTCCGTTCGGCTGATCTCTGAAGCGGTGCCGGGGTCTGGGGCGGCGCCCCAGGGGTTTCTGGCCCTTGGAGGGCTCGTCGGCTGTATCGTCCGGTGCCTGGTCGTTGGACGGAGTTGAGGCGAGCGAGGAGGAGCAGGACCGCATGACCGCGGATGCCAGCTTCCGAGTCGCCGTGCTCCGGGTTAGCTACCAGACTGAACAGAAGCTGATCCACAAGCATCAGATCACCGTCGACGAGGTGGAAAGTGCCCTTGTCAACGTTCCCGGCTTGCGAGGTAGCTGGGATGATGACCCGGACCGGGGCCTGCGACTCGTGGTTGCGGTAACTATCAGAGGGCGTCGAGCGTTAGTAGTTCTGTATCCGACAGAAGACCCAACGGAGTGGAACCTCGGAAGTGCATACTTCCGGCGCTAGCAATGTCGAGCTGCGGAAGGAAGTGTGGAGGCATGGCGAGGCAAGGCAACTTTTACGAGGACGACGAGCCGTTGCACAAGCTCGAGGCTGCCTTTGAGCGCGGGCGGAAGACCGTGAGCACGGCCGTCGTTGGAGAACTAAAGCAGGGCTGGAACACCACTATCTCACTTCCCGAGGGCGAACCCAGCGACTGGTCGCGGCTCGGCGACACGCAGGCGGCGATCGCTCGATAATGGCGTCACCGATCGAGGCGCAGTTCATCCTCTGTGATGCGGCGCAAGCTGACCCAAGTGGCAAGATGCACATGCTCGGTGCTGGGTGGTCGGTCACGCACACCCCGACGCCGCCGCACGCGTTGGCGATCATGCTAAGGATTCCGTGGGACCGCGCGAACCAGCAGATTCAGGTGAGCGCGGTATTGGAAGACGGCGACGGCAAGCCAGTGCTATTAGGTACCCCACCTGTGCCACTCCGGCAAGATGCACACGTTGAGGTTGGCCGCCCTCCGGGTGTCGCACCAGGCTCGATGCTTCCGGCGTCGTTCGCAGTGAATGTGCCGCCACTCCCGTTGACGCCGGGCCGGTACGAGTGGCGAGTAAGAGTGGCTGAAGAGGAGTCCACGGCGTCGTTTCAGGTGCTGCCACAGCCGCAAGTTCTACCGTCGAGCCGTTAGGGTATGAGACCGAGCGGCTCTTGCGGGGTCGCCGGCCGGAGCGGAGCGGCAGGCCGAGCGACCACAGCGGCGCGCAAGCGCGCCGCTCTTGATCCCATAGAGGCAAGTTCGGCAGGTGTGCAAGCGTCACGACGCAAACGGTCCAACTGCGCGTTACGGTCGCTACTCGAATAACTGGCCTTGCTTTGTGGCGTCGTCTTGGTATAGCTCAACGATCTCTACGTCAGCAGCATCGTAGAGCCAGTAGTAGTTCCCGCTCCGTTCCTGGCGACCGGTAACTCTGATGGCTTCCATGCGGCGATGGGCATCAAGCGCCAATTCGTATTTTTCTGCGGGTAATCGAACCCGCACTTTTCTTGCTGACGTGCCGCGGAGAACGTTTATGGCCACAACCCCGACAGTGCCTACTTTTCGCGTAAGGACTTCAACCGAGCCTACGACTGTTACCGTCGAACTATCGCGAGTGTCAGCCAATCGAATCGATGCGCGTTCAAGGATTGGATAGTCGCTTGGAGTGAACTCTACTTCGGTGATGCCAGTACGCGCGGATTCTTGAGGGAGCACGAGACTATCAAAATCGGTACTCCATTCCACGCTTACCGAGGCCGCATCTACTCCGCGAACCAATTGTTGAATCGCGGTGGTGAGCTCACGAGAAACACCGTGTTCCACTGCATCATCGAACTCTTCGACTCGCTTGGATCGCTGATACAAATCAATTGCCTCACGAGTAACCTTGAGCGCACCGGTCATCACCTCGATAACTTCGCGCCCGGTATGAATCCCCTCTGAGGATCGACGATTAGAAGTCTGCTTCTGACTCTCGCGCTCAAAAAATTCTCGATCCGGCGGAGTGTAGGCGGTAACCACGTAACTACCAACCTCAGTCTGACCCATCAATACTGATTGCAGGAAGTCGCGCGCAATGAACCAATTAGAATTTCGGAACGCTGGCCTTCTGTCGCTTGTCGCCTTGGCGGATGCACTGAGAGTTTCGGTTGCGGCGCCAATTAAACTTTGACCAAGATCCCAGGCGATGGTCCCGATAGGACTATCCGTATGTTTGCGGAATTTCAATTCATCGCCGGGGCGCGACGTTAATGTTCGAAGTACTTGCCGCGCGGAATCGATGTGCAATGCGGCCAGTGACGTCACAGCATCAGTAATGAGTTCGTCGAAGTCTGGCTTGGTCGCATCGAGTGGCACAAGTACACGAGTTGAGCGGTCGTCCCCGTGAAGCCACCGTGTGTACAAACCATCCTTGCCGCCAACCACACGCCAACCGAACTTGCTCAGGGCAGCACTCAGTCTCGTTGGAGTAACCCGACTACGATCGAGTGACGCGGCGAGATCACCGGCGCTGGTCACGGCCTACCTCCCGAACCGATTCGACCCATGATACCGCATAATGCCTCGTCATCGAACACTTGATTCGTTGGTACTCGCACGGTAGTTCGCTTCTCTCCGGAAATCGCTTCACCGGAGAGATTTACCCAGTAGCAACAGTGTCGAAGTTCCAAGTAGTCGCCGCGAGCGACAATCCAATCTTCAATCTTGGGCGGCAACAGCATCACCACCATTATTCGATTCACGGTGGGATTGATATAGTTCAAATACTCAAGATGTTCGTTTTTTAGAGTAAATGGGAATGAGTCGCCTTTTGGGCTGGCCGCCACTTGCTTCGTAGCCTTTAGCGCCAACTTGAGCGTAACTTCGTCGTCTCCGGCGGTATGCGCACTTGATTGATGTGTAACAATCCAGTCAAGCTTCTTGTCCGGATTCGGCGTCGCAATGCTACATTTGGCAGCCGCCGCAACTGCGTGCAAGTACCCAATCTGGAGAATTTCCATTGAGGCGGTGTCAGCCAATTCGCCACGAAGTAGCGTTATTTCTTGTCGTCCTTCGTCCAAGGCGCTCACGCCAGCCGCCCCCTCTGGGTGCTCAAGCTCCGCCAACTCGGATTCATTCACTCGGCAGAGTGAACATCCAAGGTCAAGTATCGCGACGGGGCGTTGGGTGTTACAGGTCCGAGTGGCTGACGATAAGTGACCTCTGCAATCACGCCGTGAAACGCGCGGTCGCGATAGCTTTGTCGTCGTGTTGTTTCGCGCGCGGGAGGAAGCGGGCGCTGGGGTCGCGCACACGCTCCCATTCATGGCACTGTTGCAAGAGGTCGCCGAGGCGACTTGTGTCGGCGCTCGCATATCCTGACCAGTCAGTAAGGCCTACGCGGTCCATCGTGTTGTAGGCGCCATCGGTGGTGAGAACAGCCCAAGCCGTTGATCGTCGATCCCGCGTGAGCGTAATCGAGTGCTGGGCGGCGTCTTGGTCGGCCTCGGCGATCCAGTACCCGTCCTCCCGGTTCCGAAGTTCCGCCTGCTGCGTCTGCAACTCTCGCAACAGCGCCCTGTGTTCGTCGTCGTAGCCGTGCCCGGCCGCCAGGCGTTCGCGATACTTACGGCGGGGTTCGAGGTTGAGGCGGTCCATGCGGTCGTCGGTCAGAATCTCACCGCCGGGGAGGATCACGGTGTTGTCGCCCAAAACGAGCAGGTCCAGATAGTCGTCGCGTTCCCGGGCGATCGTGACCGTGCTGGAGGGGGACTCCCCCGCGCGCAGGTCGAAGTGCGAAGCGGTGGAGCGGATGGCTTCGGCCAGGATGTCGGGCAGGTCCGCGGTGGGGTCCGCGGTGGGGTCGGTGGTGAGGGCGTTGGCGAGGAGGCGGCCGAGGTGGTCGGCGTAGTCCGATGCGGGCACGGGGACGGGGACGAACGCGGAGGCGCCGTCGAGCATGATCACGGCGTGCGGGGTAACAAAGATCTTGTCGGCGCTTTCCTCCATCGGCGGGAGCTGGGCCGTCGTGACGCGCATGTGTTCACCAAACGTAGGGGCCTGCTGCAAGTTCGCTGCCGGTGATCGCCAGCCCGTCGTAGGTCGCTCGCACGACCAGCGACAGGGGCTGGGGCCCGACCTGCCGGAACACTTCGGCGAGATGCGCCCGGAGGTAGTGCGTCGCGCCGAGTGATCCGATGCCGTGGATACCCGCGATGTGCACGATCACACGGTCATCGATCATGTGCCGCGCCACATACGCCACGTCGGCGGGCTGCGGCTGCTGCAGGTCGTCGGCGGGTGAGCCGAAGCGGGTGCCGTCGGTACGGTGCTCGATCCACCAGCGGCCCTCGTCCTCGACCATGCCCAGCACGGGGTCCTTGGCCATGAGGTCGGCGCCCAAGGGTGCGGACTTCGGGCCGCACACCACGATCACGTCACCGGTCGGCGGATCAGTGCGGTCCGGTTCGATCTGAAACCGCGAGGATGCCAGCGACAGGGCTGCGAGCAGGGCTTCGAGCTGGTCGCCGGTCTCGGCGTCCTCCGCTGCGATCAGCGGGCGCTCGCGGTCAGTGGTCTGGTACCGGTACGGCACGCCGACACTGACCGGGCCGACGCCGAAAAACGCGCGCTCGGCAACCGGCGCGGTACTCCTGATCTGCGTGATCCGGCCCTTGGTGATGCCCAGCGCACCGGCAATCTCGGTATAACTCATACCCAGCTCACGATGAGCTTGTTCAATCGCTGCCTTGCGCAGGCGCGCCAGCTCGGCGGCACGTTGCTGATACGTCGTGAGCAGGGCCGTAGCGCGCTTACCCCGCCTGATCGGGTCGGGGTCGCGCCGTACAGCGTCGAAGTCCTCCACATCGCTCACGACACGTAGTTTAGACCCCCTTGACGATCCACTCCACGCTCGCCTACAGTCGTGTTTACACCCCCTAGACACGACAGGGAGCGGCATGCCGCAGGTGTTTAGGGGGCTAAACGGCCCAGGTGGGGCACAACGTGAGGGAGAACCAAGTGGCGATCAGTAGGGGACATCGGTTTCCGGTGGAGTTTGATGAGGCGTTTCCGCAGGGCCTGGTGATGGTCGGCGAGGTGGCGCCGGACAACGAGTATCAGTCGCGTGAGGATCGGGCGGCGGGTCGTCCGGCTCGGCAGCGCGTGGACGAGAGCACGGGTAAGCGGCAGTGGAAGGTCAACGTGACCGACCCGTCGGAGCCGAATGCGAAGCGGGCTTCGTTCGAGGTGACGTTTCTGGCGGATGTGCAACCGGTGCCCACGACCAGTGAGGCGCTGCCGGGGATGCGGCCGATCGAGCTGGAAGGGCTGACGGCAGAGCCGCGTGTGGCTGGGAACGGGGAGTTCAAGTACCAGTCCTACGTCTATCGCGCGACGGGGTTCAAGGCGGCTGCGAATACCGGTGGTCGTTCGGCGAAGTCGGCTGGGGCTGGCGAGCAGCCCTCGGCCAAGGCCGCATGACAGGGGCGGTGAGGGTGATGGAGAACGTGCGGTTGCTGGTCGAGAGTGACAGCACGGTGCACGTCGCGCTTCAGGTCGAGCGCGCATCGCGACTGTATGAGCTGCTCGATGATGCGGTTTCGACGCTCAACGACGTGGAGCGGGCGGTAGCCGAGGTGGGCCGGGACGATCTCGTTACCGACGCCTCGATCGAGATCGAGGAACTCGAAGACCTACGGGTCTGTGTGGATGCGGCGGCACTGGCTACGCGGAATGCCATCCGCGTGACGCTGCCGTACCTCGCGCGGGCCCGGAAGGTGGCAGCGTCATGAGCGCGGCGTGTTTCGATCCGGACCCGGCCCGCTACGTCTATGACGAGTTGGCTCGTCATCTCGCGGGGCGGATCGAGGCGGGCGAGTTCCAGGCGAACACGCGGCTGCCCAGTGAACAGCAACTGGCCGAACAGTACGGCGTATCGCTGGGCACCGCGCGGCATGCGACGCAACTCCTGCGCGAGGCGGGCTTGGTGATCACGGTTCCTGCCAAGGGAACCTACGTCACCGGACGGCGCCCCGACACGGCGAGTGAGTGAGTCCAGCGCGGGGGCGGATGCGGGAGTTGCGGCCTGCCCGTCCCTGCGCTCCACCTCGACGTTGCGAGGGGAGGTGATTGCGGTGACCGCCAGATCAGGGTCTTATCGGCGTCGGTGGCTGGTGCGGCGACGGTGCTTGCTGTGCGGTCGGCAACATCGGCTGATCCGCGACAAAGTCCATGTGTGCCGGGCGTGTTCTGTGCGCCCGTTCGAAAACCTCTAACTCCGAATCCACAGTAGACAGAAACGCACGCGGGAACGTGTGGCGGTGAAGCACGTCCTCGTGCGGGCAAACGCAGAAATGTAAGGCGCAGAAGCGGAATCCGGGCTACCAACCATGATCCGCTCCTGCGCTGTCCACCCCGTGGGAGTAGACAAGTGGCAACCATAGACAACGCGAACCAACGCGTGTCAACGGAGCGCACCCGGACGCGGTGCGCCGCATGCAAGAAATTCGCCCGTCTGGCACCCGGCGACAGCACGTGCGCCGCGTGCGCCGGGCGGCTCGACCTTCCGATCACCCTGCCGACGAGCGGGGGTGGTCGCTGATGAACGCGCACACCTTCGGCGTCCTCTTCCTCGGCGGCGTCGGGCTGGCGGTCGTGGTGTGGGTGCTGCACAAGCTCGGCCGTGCCCTGGCCTCGATCGCGGAAGCCTTAGCGGCCGCGGCCGTGGTGTTCATCGCCCTGTGGTGGCTGCTCAAGGGCCTGGGCTGGATCGTCAAGGAGATCGTCACCCATCCCCGGACCGCGCTCACCGTGCTGGCGGTGGCGGCGTGGCTGCACTGGTGGGGCTGGCTCTCGCTCCTGCTCACCACCTCGACCGTGGCGGCGGTCCTCGGCGTGTGGCGGCTGATCGATCTCGTGTCCTTCGACCAGTGGGCCGGGCGAGTGCTGCGCACGTGGTGGCAGAAGTGGGCCATCTACGTGCCCAAGCTTCCCGGCTGGCTGCACGCTTGCGGGCTCAGCGTCAAGGACGACACCATCCCGGTCGATCTCACGGTGACGCTGGTCGGCCGGAAGAAGATCAGCCGCGACCGGCAACAACCCGGTGTGAGGCTGCCCAAGGTCAAGCACGTGAAGTCCGGGCCGTCGTGGGATGAGGTGCGGGTGGAACTCGTGCCCGGTCAGAAACCCGAGGACTACGACGAGGCCGCGCGGGCGCTGGCGTCGGCACGCAAGGTCGCACGGTGTCAGGTGCGGGAGGTCGCACCGAACGTGGTGTCGATCGACTTCCAGCGCCGTGACCTGCTCGCTCACCCGATTCCGTGCCCGGAGCTGGACGAGGGCGCGGTTGATCTGCGGCGGGTGTGGGCCGGGCGCACCGAATACGGGCAGGACTGGCGGATTCCGCTGCACGGGTCGGGCAGCCACACCCTGACCGCAGGTGCCTCGGGTGCGGGCAAGAACTCGGTCATGTGGTGCCCGCTGGTCGCCATCGCCCCGGCGATCCGGGACGGGCTGGTGCGGGTGTCCGGGATTGACCCCAAGGGCATGGAACTCGCCTACGGGCGCGGGATCTTCCACCGCTATGCCGTCACGCCGAAGGACGCAGTGGCATTGCTGGACGACCTGGTGGCCGCGATGGACGCGCGCAAGGGCGAGTTCGCCGGCCGGGTCCGCACCGTGCCCGTCACGCGCGAGAACCCGCTGGAACTACTGGAATTCGATGAGATCGGGGCGCTGACGAAGTACTGCGACCGCAAGACCCGCGAAGCGATCGTGGAAAAGGTCGCGCTGCTGACCACCCAGGGACGCGCGCTCGGATTCACCGTGCGCGGCTACGTGCAGGAACCCACCAAGGAGACCGTGCCGGTCCGGGAACTGTTCCCGCGCCGAATCTGCCTGCGCGTTACCGCCAAGTCCCACGTCGGCATGGTCCTCGGCGATCAGGCCTACGAACGCGGGGCGTGGGCCAACCGGATCGAGGAATCCGCGGCCGGTGTCGGCTACGTCTGGGGCGAGGGCCTGCGCGAACCGCTTCGGGTGCGGGCCGGGTGGGTGCCGGACGAGACCGTCAAGGCGCTGGAAACCTACGTGTCCAACCCCAACGTCGTCGTCCTGCCGGAACGTCCGGCGGCCGAAGGCGAGGTGGCGGCATGAGTCTGCACACCCAGTTGGAGCGGCTGGCCTCGGCGTTCTGGGCGCACCTGCGTGCCCACCCGTTGCCCGACCCGTGCATGGTCTCGCTGCGGCCTGCCGATGGGGAGGTTGACGTACAGGTCGCTGCCACGGCGGCAGTGATGCATCTGTCGGAACTGCTCGTGTGGGCCTACACCCTCGAATCGGTCACGGCCTCGTGGTGGCGCACCGACCACGGCTCACTCCACCTCACCGTGGAGGGCCGTGCCCAGGGCGTGCGATTCCACGTCTACGGCGGCATCGGATTCCACCATTGCGCAGGACTCGTCCCGCTCGCGGTCGACGCCTCCGAAGGCGTGTCTATCGACGAGCTGTACACCCTGCGGGATCTGCTCGCCCAGGAAACGGAGGTGGCGGCATGACTACCCGAGCAGAACGGATGCGGCTGCCGCTCTCCGGCGAGGTCATGAAGGCCACGGCGGAGAAGCACGGAGTGTGCGTGCGGCCGTTCACGATGGAGGTCGGCGACCCCGACACCGGAGAACTGCGCTACGTGGCCGTCCCGTGCGGCTCCACTGTGGAGAGTGTGTGCGCGCCGTGTGCGAAGAAGGCCAAGGCGCTGCGGATGGCGCAATGCCGGGAAGGCTGGCACCTCACCGAGGAACCCGACTTCACGCCGGAACCGTCGTCGGAGGATCAGAAGGAGTTGATGGCCTTCCGCGCGGACCTCGTGCAGGGCTACCGGCACGCGGTCGAGACCGGGGAAGAGGGGCAGGCCGATGAGCTGCGCGAGGAGATCCGCGGGGTCGATGAGGAACTTCGGCAACTCGGGATGCGCGGCCGACTGCCCTCGCCCGACCTGCCTGGCAAGACCCCCGTCAAACGGTCCACGAAGCGACGGCAGGACGCACCCAACCTGCCCCGCCGCAAGGTCGCCAAGACCACCCTCGGGCGGGAGTTCGCGGGCAAGTTCCGGCCCTCGATGTTCGTCACCCTGACCTGCGACACCTACGGCCGCGTCCGCGACGACGGCACACCCGTCAATCCGGCCGAGTACGACTACCGCAGGGCCGCGCGGGATGCCGTGCACTTCTCGGCTCTGGTGGATCGGTGGTGGCAGAACCTGCGCCGCGTCGTCGGGTGGGATGTCCAGTACTTCGCCACCGTCGAACCCCAGAAACGCGCGGCCCCGCACCTGCACACCGCGTTGCGCGGATCGGTGCCCCATGAGGTGATCCGGCAGGTCACCGAAGCCACCTACCACCAGGTCTGGTGGCCCAACCACGACCAGCCCGTCTACGGCGGGACCCACTTACCCGTGTGGGACATGCGCACCCGGTCCTTTGTGGACCCGGACACGCGGGAACCGTTGACATCGTGGGAAGAAGCCGTGGACGCGGTGGAACAACCGGCGCACGTCGTGACCTTCGGACGGCAAGTGCACTCCAAGGGCATCCTCGGCGGAAGTGAGGAGGCCGGGCGGCACATCGGGTATCTGACCAAGTACCTCACCAAGTCCACCGGGGAAGTGGTCGAGGCCTCGTCGGCGCGGCAGCGGGACCACCACGAGCGGCTCCACGCCGAGCTGGCCCTCACCCCGTGCTCGCCCCGGTGCCCGGTGTGGCTGCTGTACGGGATTCAACCCCTCGGTGCGTCCGTGAAAACCACGCCGGGTCACTGCAAAGGCCGTGCGCATCGGCGGACCACGCTCGGCCTGCCCGGGCGGCGGGTGCTCGTCTCCCGCAAGTGGTCCAGCAAGTCCCTGGCCGACCACAAGGCCGACCGCAAGACCTTCGTCCGGGAAATGCTGGCGGCGGTCGGGATCGAGAAGCCCGAGCAGGACACCTCGCGGCTGATCTGGCGCAAAGTCGCTCCCGGAGACCGGGACGCACCACCGAGGGCACACCTGCTCATGCACGCCATCGCCGAACGGATCACCTGGAAGGCCGAATACGACCGGGCACTACTCGCGGCAGGGCCACCAGGGCGGCCAGAAACTTCGGCAACTCCGCAAGCGGCCTGATCAGAGGGGGAGAAGACCTTGGAAACCAAGTACCTGACTGTCGAAGAAGCCGCGTCCTACCTCAACACCGGGGTGCGGTTCATTCGTCGGCTCATCGCCGAACGGCGCATCGCCTTCCACAAGGTCGGCGTGCACGTCCGGCTTGCCGTGGACGACCTGGAAGCCTTCGTGGAAGCCGGTCGGATCGAGCCGATCGAGGTTCGCTGGTCTGGTGGGAGGGCTGCGTAGTGGCGAAGAAGCCCGCTCGCCGTCGTTTCGGCAACGTGCGGAAGCTGCCCTCCGGTCGTTGGCAAGCCTCGTTCATCGGGCCGAACGGCAGGCGGCAGTACGCGCCGGACACATTCCGCACCAAGACCGACGCTGACCGGTGGCTCGTCGGGGTCGAGGCCGACATCAGTCGCGGCGCGTGGCTGGATGACAAGCTCGGCCGTGAGACGTTCGGCAACTACGCCGATGCCTACCTTCGCGACAACCCGGAGGTTGGGGAGCGCTGGGAGGAAACCTGTCGGCGGAACATGCGGCTGCACATGACGGATCTGCTCGACCTGCCTCTGATCGGGATCACGCCTCCGGTCGTGCGGAGCTGGTATGGCAAGGCCCTTGCTGGCGACGGCGGGAAGACCTCTATCGCCCAGTCGTACCGGTTCCTTCGGGCCGTGATGAACCAGGCCAAGCGGGACGGTGCGATCCAGGTCAACCCGTGCCAGATTCCGGGCGCAGGGTCCGACAAGGCCAAGGAACGGGGCATCGCCACGCCTGCCCAGGTTGCTGAGCTGGTCGAGGCGATCACTCCTCGGTATCGGGCGGCGGTGCTCCTGGCGGCCTGGTGCGGGCTGCGTCGCGGGGAAGTCTGTGGCCTGCGAACCGAAGACGTGGACCTGGTCGGCGGCATGATCACGGTGCGCAAGAACCGCGTGGAGCTGCTGGAGAGTCCGAAGAAGTACGACAAGGACCCGAAGACGGACGCCGGTCGGCGGGAGATCGCGTTCCCGCCGCACCTCAAGCTGTTCTTGGTCGAGCACATGGCGGAGTGGGCGGGAGCGGAGCGATTCTTCGTCGGCCGAGACGGTCAACCGATGCGCGGCAATGCGGTTTACCAGGCGTTCGTCCGTGCTCGGAAGCGGATCGGGGTGGAGGTGTCCTTCCACGACTTGAGGCACACGGGCCAGACCTTGGCCGCGAGTACCGGCGCGACGCTGGCCGACCTCAAGAAACGGCTCGGGCACTCGTCGGCGGCTGCGGCGTTGCGCTACCTCCACGCCGTCGAGGGGAGGGACAAGGAGCTGGCGGGGGAGCTGAGCAAGTTGGCCGAACGTGGCGACGCGATCAAGCTGCCCAAGACCATCATCGTGAAGCACTGATGTTGCACGGGGGTTGCATGACCGGCCCGTGTAACCCCCGTGACCTGCTAAAACGTCTGCGCCTGAAAAGCGGAAGGTCGCCGGTTCGACCCCGGCCCTGGCCACTTCCACTACCAGCGCAAACGGCCCTCACGGTCCCTCCGTGAGGGCCGTTTCGCGTCTGGGGGTGCTCAGTTTGGGTCTCAGTTGGCCTTGAGCGCGAGATACTGGCGGACTAGGTGTCGCGCTCGACAGGTGGTTGTCGGGCGGCGAGTCGGGCTGATCGGTGGTCGGCCCGCGAGGGTGGCGTGGCCGCATCGAGTGTTGTAGTGGTGGACGAATCGGTCAAGGTCGCGGCGGCGGGGGTTGTGTTGGTGGTCCAGGGGCAGCCGGGTTGAAGCGGCGTTTGAGGCCCCAGGCCGTGCAGACCCAGTCCCAGTCGGTGCCGCGTCGGTAGACCAGGATGTCGTCGGTCAGGACGGGCCGCGAACGGATGTTGCGGGCGGCGAGTCAGGCCAGCGCGCGGTGCAGGTGTGGTCCTTCTCGTCGGCGAGGACCTCGCTGTAGGCCAGGCGGGTGTGGTCATCGATCGCGGCCAGGTGCGGCACGCCGTGGCGGGCCAGGATCCGTCCGACCGTCGAGGGGCTGAGACCGAGTTCGCAGGCGAGCGCAACCGCGCCGCGACAGCGGCGTCGCCGCGCGGCCAGCACTCGTTGCTCCACCCGTTTCGGGTTGCCGACAGCTAGCTACCATCTCGGTGGAGCCCCTGGCCTCCGGGGAGTTTGAGGATCGTGCGCGTCTTCTGTGGCGGGTTGGCGGTGCCTGTGGCAACCGAGTGCAGGATCCCGTTGTAGACGAGATCCCGTAGTTCTTGGTTGCGCTGTACGTCCTTGAGCTTGAGCGATCCGATGTCGCGGCCGCTTGAGTCCCGTAGTCGCAACAGCATGTTGACGCCGCTGGCTTGCACGTCGACGACCGTCAGGCTGTAGGTGTTGACCCACTTGACCTTGTTCTGCACCCAGCGTGCACCGGCCGCTAACCACCCACCGCGCGTGATGAGCCAGATCAGCACGCCGGCGAGTGCGATGAATGGCCACCAATACGGTGTGGCAGCCCAGGAGAATCCTTGTGTCTCCAACGTGGGTACGACAGGACGATGACGGCGGCGATGATGCCCGACTGCAGTGCGCCACGTCCGGTGTCTTGCCGCCATTCCAACAGTGGTCCTGCTTCGTCTGGGCTGGGCGGATGCTTTCTCGGGGGCCGGTCCGTGGGCGTAGTCTCGTTTGCCGCGAAATTCGTCGGTGCATGTGGCGGGCGTGGTTGTCCGGTCTCGACGTCTGGTTGCGGCGGCAATCCGGAGGTAGTCATGGCTGGTTAACCTTCGCGCTAGAAGATCGAGGAGAAGAAGTGGCCACGCCGACGCCGACCGCCGCCAGGGTCACTGGACCGCCGGCCAGTCCCACGGCGGCGAAACCGGCCAGCGTGCCTTCAGGAGTACAGCCTGTTACGACTTCTGGTCGAGGGCGGCCGGTGGACAGACTGAAAGATGGCGCCGAGATAGGGCGGTTCTCTTCATGTCTGGGGCCTGCTGCAGGTCGGGGCCTTGCCCGGCTACGGTGGGGCATGGCGCGATATCGGTTCCTCGACGGCATGGGCGACGTGATGGACGAGCGTGACTTTCCCGACCATGCCGCCGCGCTGGCGTGGGCGCGCGACGAGGACGAGCTCGACGACGACGTGCAGCGCGTCGAGTACCTGGGGCCCGAGGGTGACTGGCGCTGGGCCGGCGCCCTCGAAGGCTGAGACGCGACGATGTCTATACCGTCTACCTCATGACAGCTGACTGGCGAGCGGAGACCGTCGACCGCGTGCGTGCGCTCATCGTCAAGGCCGAGCCCGGCGTTGCCGAGGAGGCGAAGTGGCGCAAGGCATCGAATCCGGACGGCGTGCCCACGTTTTCGCACTCGGGTCTGATCTGCACGGTTGAGACCTACAAGGACAAGGTGAAGATCACCTTCGCCAGGGGCGCCTCGCTTGCCGACCCCGGTGGGCTGTTCAACGCGAGCCTGGACGCCGGCAAGCGGCGCGCCATCGACATTCGCGACGGCGACGACCTCGACGAGGACGCCTTCCTCGCACTGGTGCGTGAGGCGGTCGCGCTCAACGAGTCGTGACGTGTTCCGCGTCACACTGGACGCTGTCACGTTCAGCGGCGCTGATCGGTCAGTCGGGTGCTCACCGGCAAAGGAGAAGCACCATGGACAAGCCGATCATCTCGCGCCGAGCCGATCACGAGGAGCTCGGGGCGGCGCCCAACTTCACCTGGTTGATCGCTGATGCCGACCAGACCGACGGTGTGATGAACGTCGTCCGGACCGTCCTTGGCGAGGGCGTGGACGGCCCGCCGCCGCACTACCACAAGCAGTCGCCCGAGATGTTCTACCTGCTCGACGGCGCGTTGCGCGTGCTGCTCGACGACGAGGTCGTGACCATCGAGAAGGGCGACTACCTGCTGGTGCCGCCGCTCACGCAGCACGCGTGGGGCACCCCGATGGGCGTCGGCGCGGACGTGTTGATCGTCAAGGCACCCGGCAACAACCGGTTCGACTACTTCCGGCTCGGCGACCGCATCCGGCGCGGTCTCGCGAGCCCAGGGGAGATCCTGGAGACCGCGGAGCGGTTCGACAACTGGTTCGTGGAGAACGCGGCGTGGCGCCACGAGCTCGCGGTCAGGGAAGGTGAACGCGCCGAATACGTCCCGCTGGACGGGGTTTTCCGCTGAGCACGGGAACGACGGCCGCCGCGTGGCGGACAATCGGGATCGTGGACGAACGGGGCCTCGCGGAGTTCCAGACCCACCGGGCGCGACTGCTCGGGCTGGCCTACCGGATGCTGGGCGAACTGTCCGAGGCGGAGGACATCGTCCAGGACGCCTATCTGCGCTGGCGCACCGCCCACGATGTGGCCACACCGGCCGCCTGGCTGACGACGGTCGTCACGAACCTGTGCTTGAGCCGCCTCACGTCAGCCCGTGCGCGGCGTGAGCGGTACGTGGGTCCGTGGCTGCCCGAGCCGCTGCTCACCGACGACGCGCACGACCCGCAGGACATGGCGGCGCAGAAGGACACGCTGTCGCTCGGATTCCTTGTCCTGCTGGAAAAACTGTCACCACCGGAACGGGCGGCGTTCGTGTTGCGCACGGCTTTCGACTACACCCACCGCGAAATCGCCGACATACTGCGGATCGACGAGGCCCACGCCCGCCAGCTCTACCACCGGGCGCGGGCCCGCGTCGGTGACCCGCGCCGCCGGTTCACGACCTCACCCGAGCAGAGCGCGAAGCTGGTGGAGCGGTTCCTGGCGGCCAGTGTGGACGGTGACGTCGCCGGGCTGGAGCGGGTGCTGACCGACGACGTGACCGTATGGGCCGACGGCGGTGGCAAGGTTTCGGCGGCCGCACGCCCGATCGCCGGCCGCGGCGACGTCGCGCGCTACCTCGCCGGCCTCGCGTCAACGGCACGGGGCCAGGCCGCCACCTTCACGATGGCCGAGGTCAACGGCGCCCCTTCGATCTTCGTGTGGGAGGGCGAGGCGCTGACCGCGGTGCTCGTGCCCGAGGTGCACGGCGAGCGCATCGGCGGGGTCCGCGCGATCCTCAATCCCGACAAGCTCGCGCACCTGGTCAGGCGGTCACGTCAGCTCCTCCACTCCGCACGCTCGGTGCCGAGCAGGTCCTCGAACACGGCGCGGTAGTTCACCAGTGCCTGCCGGTACGCCTCTGTGTCCGAAGTGGACCCGTGCAGCGTCTCGCGGGCGGTGCGGTAGTGCTCCAGCGTCCGGGCGTGCTCGACCGACAGGTCCGCGAGCTGCTGCTCATAGCCCTCGGTCGGGTAGCCGCGCTCGGCCATCAGGTTCGTCAGCACCCGGTCCGCGTCGCTCATCGCCTCGCCGGGGTGGTCCACGAACCGCTGCTGGATCAGCGACCACTGCCGCAGATAGTGCTCCCGAGCGTCTTCCGAAAGCGGGCGGATGTTCAGCTTGTCGTGCCTGCGCTCGCGTTCGGCCAGTTCACGCTCCGCCTTCAACCGGCTCGAGTTGTCCTGCACGGCACGGTCGTACTCCGGGCCGAACCGCTCGCGCAGGTGACGGTGCCGCTGATACCGCACCACCAGCGCCGCGGCGATCAGCACCACGGCCGCGATCACCACGATCAGAATTGCCGTCGACGGGGACATGAAGGGTCTCCTCGATTCTCGGAACCGGCCCCCCGGAACAGGGAACCGGATGCACCGCGGCGGGCGGGGAAAAACGCCGCGGTGCCCGTGAATCGATAAAGGCTCACCTCTGGTGTACATCCAAATCAGTACGCCCGGCCGCCAAATGGGGTAACAGCACAAGATCGGAGTCGTAGTCCCCGCCGTTCTGCGCACGGTACGGGATCGGCTCCGTCGTCTCCAATCTGGCGAGCCGCTCCCGCAGCCCCGACGCCGCCGCGGTGAACTCGGCCGCATCGGTCCGGTCGGCGCTGTACACGACGAACGGCGGCAGCGCGGCCATGCCGGTGTACCAGAAAGTCCCGTGCTGCAACGGAAACAGCAGCTGTTCCAGGTTCCCGTTCACGCCGCGCGGGCCGAGGCTGGACGCGCGTCCTCCGGCCGTCGTGACGATCATCGCGCGCTTACCGGCCAGCATGCCCTCGCCGTACCGCAGAACCCGGCCGTTCTCGTCCTTCAGTCCGTATCCGAAGCCCTTCACGAAGACCCGGTCGAACCACCCCTTCAGAATCGCCGGCATGCCGTACCACCACAGTGGAAACTGCACGACCAACGTATCCGCCCAGCTTATTTTCTCTTGCTCAGCAACGACATCCGGGTCGAACGACGCGATCTCGCGCACGATCGGATCCCATTTCATCTCGTACAGATCGGACTGCACGTACTCGTGCCCCAGTTCGCGCAGGGCGCGCAGGCCCTCGTCGCGCAGGGCCGCGTTCAACGATGCCGGTTCCGGATGAGCGAACAGCCACAACACCTTCATGACCCCAGGATCGGTTCGCCGCCGCACAAGATCGAGTGGCCTGATGGACAACATGTGAAAGAATCGGGCCATGCATCGCATCGTCACGCTTGTCCGGGACGGCGTGCTGCCGATCGAGCTGGGCATCGTGCACCGGCTGTTCGGACAGGCCCGCTCGGCGGAGGGCAACCCGCTTTATGACGTCCTGACCTGCGCACTCGTTCCTGGCGAGGTGCGCACCGACGCCGACTTCACCATCTGCGTGAGGCACGGACCAGAGGTGCTGGCCACCGCGGACACGGTCGTGGTGCTCTCTTCCGACGAGGACTACGAGCCCCAGACCGGCGGCCGGCTGCGGGGCGCGATGGCCGAGGCATTCGGCCGGATCCGGCCAGGCACCCGGATCGCCTCGATCTGCACCGGCGCGTTCGTGCTGGCCGCTGCCGGTCTGCTCGACGGGAAACGCGCCACCACGCACTGGCGCTCCGCCGCGGACCTGCGCGAGCTCTACCCCGGCGTCGAGGTCGAGGAGAACGTGCTCTACACCGACTCCGGCGACGTGCTCACCTCGGCCGGTGTCGCGGCGGGCATCGATCTGTGCCTGCACATGATCCGGCGTGACCACGGCGCCGCGGTCGCCAACGAGGTCGCCCGCGGCACGATCGTCGCGCCGCACCGGGAAGGCGGGCAGGCCCAGTTCATCCAGCGTCCCGTTCCCGAACCGCGGATCTCGTCCACCGCGAAGGCCCGCGCGTGGGCGCTGGAACACCTCGGCGAACCGCTGACGCTGCGCGAACTCGCGGCGCGCGAATCCATGAGCGTGCGCACCTTCACCCGCCGTTTCCGCGAGGAGGTGGGCATCTCGCCGGTGCAGTGGCTGACGATGCGGCGGCTCGAGCGCGCACGGCAGTTGCTGGAGGAGACGGATCTGCCGGTGGACCGGGTCGCCGAAGACGCCGGATTCGGTACGGCGGCGTCGCTGCGCCAGCATCTGCAGGCGGCACTGGGGGTTTCGCCGCGGACTTACCGGGCGACCTTCCGCGGTCCCGCGCTGACGGCAGGCTGAGCCCAGTCCGGCACCCACCCGTCGCCCGGCGAGTACCCCGCGCGCAGGTAGTCCAGGAAGCTCGCGAGCACGGGATGAGGATTGTCCGCACGCCAGACCACGCGCAGCGGGTAGACCAGGGCGGGGCCGGTGATCGGGATCCGGCGCAGGTCGTAGCTTTCCGGCCAGAGGTAGCGCGAGCCTTCGCCGACGAGAGTGGACAGCCGCACCGAATCCGCGATCTCGGCCAGCATCGTCTCGTTGCCGAAGACCGGCCCGACCGTGTCGATGGTGAGCCCGAACGCGTCCGCCAGATCGCGGTAGTAGCCCACCACCTCTGGGTCGGACGGGCCGGGCATCCAGATCGGGTGGCCGGCGAGTTCGGCGGGCGTGACGCTCGCCGCGTCCGCCAGCGGATGGCGAGGGCCGACCATGAGCTGGTGCCGGTCGTCGATGACCCGCGCCGACCGCACGCCGTTCGGGACCTCACGATCGCGCAGGGACCGGAAGGTGGCGTCGAGGGTTCCGGCGTCGATCTCGGCGAGCGCCGAGGTGGCGTCCGGCAGCGTGACGACGTCGAGTTCGATATCCGGATTCCGCTGGTAGAAGGCGTGCAGGAGATTCGAGGGTGCGATCCTGCGGTTGACGACGTCGACCCGCAGCGCCCGGCGGCCCGGCGTCACGGCCGCGGTGGCGCGGTCGGCGACGCGGAGCAGTTCGCGCGCGTGGGGCAGGAACGCCTGCCCGTCGACGGTGAGCCGCACGCCCCGCGCGAACCGCGCGAAGAGCTGAACGCCGAGTTCGCGCTGCAGGGTGGCCACGCGTTTGGAGGCGGCCTGCTGCGTGATGCCGAGATCGTCGGCGGCGGCCTGGAACTGACCGGTCCCGGCGACGTTGACGAAGGTCCGAACCGCATCGAGATCCACGACGGAAGAACCTACTCGCACAACGGAAAGTTGTGACACGCCGTTCGTTCCGTTGTTGGCGGGCCGGGCCGTCGATCGGCTTTGCTTCCCCGGTGCGTACACGTTCGCTGGGCCCGTCGTTTCGCTGGTTGTGGGCCGCCTTCGCGGTCAGCGCCTACGGCAGCGGGCTCGGGTTCGGGGCGCTGTCGATCGTGGCCATCGAGGTCTGCGGCGCCGGTTCGGCGGAGGTGGCGGCCCTGTCGTCGGCCGGGCTGGCGATGGGCGCGCTGCTGGCGGTCCCGCTCGGGCCGTGGATGGAGTTCCGGGCGAAGCGGCCGGTCATGATCACGATGGACATGGTGCGCTTCGGGGCACTGGCGTCCATCCCGCTGGCCTACTGGCTCGGCGCGCTGTCCTTCACCCAACTGCTGGTGGTCTCCGTCGTCGCCGCGGCGGCGAAGATCGCGTTCACCGCGGCCAGCGGCGCCTACCTCAAGACGATCGTGCCCGCCGACGGGCTCGTGGTCGCCAGCAGCCGGTTCGAGTCCACCACCTGGTCGGCCACGATCATCGGGCCGCCCGCGGGCGGTGCGGCCATCGGACTGCTGGGGCCGGTGATCACCGTCGTCTGCGACGCGGTGAGCTATCTCCTGTCCGCGCTCGGCATCCTGGCCATCAGGGAACCGGAGCGGGCCCCGAGCCCGCGAAGCGTCCAAACGCGACGGTGGAGCGACCTCGCCGAGGGATGGCGCTACATCCTCGGTCACGACACGCTGCGCTGGTTCTTCTTCAACACGGTGCTCGTCAACGCGTTGATCATGGCGACGGAACCGCTGCTGTCGGTGCTGATGCTGGCGCACCTCGGCTTCCCGGTGTGGCAGTACGGGCTGGCGTTCGCCGTGCCGTGCATCGGCGGGCTGATCGGGTCACGGCTCGCCCGCCGCGTCGCGTCCCGCTACGGCGAAGGACGGGTGCTGCGGGTCTTCGGCGTGCTGCGGGCCTGCTGGTCGGTGGGGCTCGCGTTCATCCAGCCGGGCTTGGCCGGGCTGCTGATCGTGATGGTCACCGAGTTCGGACTGATCGTCTGTATGAGCATCTTCAACCCGGTTTTCGCGGCGTACCGGCTGAACAACACCGGTGCCGGCCGCCAGGCCAGGGTGCTGGCCTCGTGGTCGATCACCAGCAGCGCCACGATCGCCGCGACCACCATGGTGTGGGGGCTGCTGGCGCAGCTCACCGGCCCGCGAGCGGCGATCGCGCTGGCCGCGGTGCTGCTCGTCGGTACGTCGTTCCTGCTGCCGGCTAGGGCCAGAGTTTGTGCGCGGGCTGAGGTTTCCCGAAGTAGTAGCCCTGCGCCTGATCGCAGTCCAGCGCCTTGAGTACTTCCAGCTGTTTCTCGGTCTCCACACCCTCGGCGACGACCGTCAGGTTCACCGCGTGCGCCATCGCGATGATGCTGGTCACGATCGCCTCCGCGTCGGCGGACTCGCCGAGGCCGGTGACGAACGAGCGGTCGATCTTCAACGTGTCCAGGGTGAGCTTGTGCAGCTGCGCCAGGGACGAGTAGCCGGTGCCGAAATCGTCGATCGCCAGCCGGACGCCCAGATTCCGTAGCGCCGCGAGGGTTTCGCCCGCCAGCGCGGCGTCGCGCATCAGCGCGCTCTCGGTGATCTCCAGGCACAGCGCGGACGGCGGCAGCCCGGTGCTCGCCAGCGCGGCTTCGATGGCCAGCACGAGGCTCGCGTCGTCGAGCTGGCGGGTCGACAGGTTGATCTTCAGATCGACGTCGATGCCGTCGGCCCGGCGGGCCGCGACCTCCTTGGTGGTCTCCCGCAGCACGTGCGCGCCGAGCAGGTTGATCAGGTCGCTCTCCTCGGCCATCGGGATGAACTCGGTGGGCGAGACCGGCCCGTGCACCGGGTGCGTCCACCGCAGCAGTCCCTCGACCGCGACCGTCTCGTTCGTCCGCAGGTCCACGACCGGCTGGTAGGCCGCCCACAATCGCCCGCGCCGCACGGCGTCGCGCAGGTCCTGCTCCAGCCGCAACCGCCGCTGCAACCGCATCCGCAGCTCGACGTTGAAGAACTCGTACCGGCTGCGGCCGAGCGTTTTCGCCTGGTACATGGCCACATCGGCGTCGCGCAGCAGCTCGTCCGCGGTGCGCTGGTCGCCGGGGGTGGCCAGCACGATGCCGATGCTGGCGTCCACGTGCAGCTTCCGCCCGTCCGCCGACACCGGCCGGGTCAGCGAATCGCGTAGGTTCTCCGCGAGCGCCCGCACCTCCGGCTCGCCACGCATGTCGGCGGCCAGCACGACGAACTCGTCGCCGCCGAGCCGTCCCACGACGTCGGTGCTCCGCACGGCGCGGCGCAGCCGGTCGCCGGAGATCTTCAGCACGGTGTCGCCGATGGAATGGCCGAGCGAGTCGTTGATGACCTTGAACTTGTCGAGGTCGATGAACAGCACCGCGGTCGGCTTGCGATCCTGCCCGTGCAGCAGGCCGGTGAGCTTGTCCAGCACGAGCGAGCGGTTGGCCAGCCCCGTCAGCGGATCGTGGGTCGCGTCGTGTTCGAGACGCTCCCCGATCGCGCGGCGTTCGGTGATGTCGGTGAAGGACAGCACGTACGAAGTGGATCCGATGTCTTCGGGGTTGAGCGCGCGGCAGGACAGCGACAGCCACACTTCGCGCCCGTCGCGCCGCCGCACCCGCAGCACCCGGCCCTGCTGCTTGCCTCCCGTGCGCCGCAGTTGCGCCGACGGGTAATCGACCGGGTCGAGCCGCCGCCCGGCTTCGTCGTAGAGCGGCCATTCGTGCGGCGAGGAGCCGAGCATCAGGGACTCGGGCGCGCCGAGGATGCGTTCGGCGGCGGGGTTGGCGGAGACCACGAGGCCGTTCGGGCCGATCACGAGTACGCCTTCGTCGAGCGAGGCGACCACGGTGCTGTACTGCTGCTCGGCCCGGCGGCGGGCGGTTTCGTCCGCGCACACCAGCACGTACCCACCGTCCATTTCGGACGCCGAAACCCGCACCGTCAGCGCCCGGCCGTCGGCGGCGCGATGCGTCGTCTGCACGACACCGCCGTCGGCGACCACGGCGGAGGGATCCAGCGCGGTGCCGACCAGCTCGCCGACCGGATGCCCGCGTGCCTCGTCCGAAGGCAGTCCGTAGATCGCCTCCGCCGCCGGGTTCCAGCTTCGCACCCTGCCCTCGGCGTCGGTGGCGATGATCGCGTCGCTGACGTGCTCGACCAGCGCGGCCTGGTAACGCAGCGCGGCCTCGGCGGCACGCTGTGCGCTGACGTCGCGCATGATCACCTGGTAGGCGGGCTGTCCGGCCCAGGTGGTGCGCACCGACACGACCTCCATGGGGAAGGTGATTTTGTCGGAGCGCACGAAGATCGCCTCGGACGGTTCGCTGGTGGCGCCGGGCACGGTCAGCTTGGCGAGCCGCCCCACCATCTCGGGCACCGACTCCGGCGAGACGAAATCGGTGATCGGCCTGCCGATCAGGTCGTTCCCGGTGGCCAGGCCGGCGAACTTGCCCGCGGCGGGATTGGCGTAGGTGACCAGCCCGTCCTGGTGCACGGCGATCGCGTCCGGGCTCAACTCGATCAGCAGGCGATAGCGGTCGGCGAGGTCGGCGAGTTCCTGGCGGTCCTCGTGCCGGTCGGTGACGTTGTTCACGATGCCGATGAGCTTGTCGTCGCGCCGGCGGGCGCGGAACCGCAGCCACTGCGGCTTGCCGGCCGGGGTCCGGTACTGCTGCTCCAGCTCCAGGTCCTGCCAGGTCTCGGTGGTACGCGCGGCGACCATGAGGGGTTCGGTCAGCCGGATCAGGGTGGTACGCAGCTGTTCCTCGGAAGCACCGGGAAGCTCCAGCAGGGAGTCGAGCCCGTCCCGCCAGGACAGCACATCGGTGGTGAAGTCCAGCTGCCAGATGACCGCACGCTCGGCGGACAGCGCCAGGTCGATCACCTGTTCGTGATCGATGCTGTTGGCGTTTGCCTCCATCGTCCGTCCGATCCGCCGATTACCGCGTGAGCCGCTGCTACTCCGTTTGGAGGAAGCCCTGTGGGTTGAACGCACCCTTCCCGTCGATACCAGCTTGCCACGGCAAAAGCCCCGAAGCCGCTGGTCGTTGGCCCTATAGGTCCATTCGGTCCCGAATGGATCGTAGAGGTAACCACAAGGAGGGGCGAGTGTGATGGACTCGCAACAAGTTGGAATCTGCGGTATCGGCACCGTCACCGGCTACGGCTGGGGCCGGGAGTTGTTCTGGGACGGGTTGACGGAGGGTAAGCACGCGGCCACTTTGGAGGGTGGCTACGGAGCCGACCGGAGCGAATCCGTGTGGGTTGCGAAGGTTGCCGACGGTGGCGACCCGATGGACGGCCCGAGCCGGTTCTCGCGGGCGATGCGGGCCGCGGCGCGGGAGGCGATCGCCGACGCGGGCGACCGTGGCTGGCAGCCCGGAAGGCGCGTGGGCCTGCTGCACGCCGTCGTACTCGGCGAAGTGGACCTGTGGAAGGACTTCTACCTCAAGCGTGAGACGAGCCTCAAACCGAGGGAGTATCTGGCGCTCATGCCGTCGACTCCGATGTCGACGTTCATGCAGGAGTTCGGTTTCCACGGGCCCGCGATGAACGTGTCCGCTATGTGCGCTTCCGGTAACGCAGGGTTGCTCACCGCGAAGGCCTGGCTGGACGCGGGAATCGTGGACGATGTGGTGTTCGTCGCAACCGACCTGTCGGCCACCCCGGAGAACGTGCTGCACTTCGTCCGGCTCGGCGTCGCGGTGGTCGACGACGAACCGCTCGAGGTCTGCCGTCCGTTCCAGGAGGGCAGCCGCGGGTTCCCGGCGGGCGAGGCGGCCGTCTCGTTCGTGCTGTCCCGCCGGGCGAGCCGTCCCTACGCGCTCACCCTCGGCGGGGCGATGTCGCACGACGCGCACCACGTGACGTCGGTCGATCCGGAACTGACCCAGGTCCGCGGCTGTTTCCGGGACGCGCTCGACAACGCGCGCGTGCCGGCATCGGCGATCCGCTACCACAACGCGCACGGCCCGGGCACCGCCCAGTGCGACCGTGCCGAGGCGACGATGCTGGAGGAGTTCTTCAGTCCCGAGACCGGGCTCTACTCGGTGAAACCGCTCGTCGGGCACTGTCAGGGCGCGGCGTCCGCGGTGGAGGTGGCGGTCACGGCGATGAGCTACGACCGCGGCTACGTCCCGGCACCCGTGCCGGTCGCCCCCGGTCATCCGCAGTTGCTGAACGGCCGCACGCCGGTCGGCGACGGGCTCACCGTGAAGTCCTCGCTCGGCATGGGCGGCCACAACTCCGTGGTCGTCATCGGCCCGCCCGCCTGATGAGGATGCCGTGTGGACCCTCTCACACCGCCTGCGTGGTGAGGGGGTCCTCACGGACCTCAGCGGGGACCGGGCGCGGGTGGTAGGTGTGAGGCGTGACAGTGCGGGAATGGCTGCTCGAAGGCGAGCACAAGCGCGCCCAGCAGTTCAAGGGCAGCGGACGCGAGCAGCGGACCGAACGTGACCATCCGTGGTGGAAGGTCATGTGCCTCACCGGCGTCGACTACTTCTCCACACTCGGCTACCAGCCGGGCATCGCGGCCCTCGCGGCCGGGCTGCTCTCGCCGGTCGCGACGATCGTGCTCATCCTCCTGACGCTCGCCGGCGCACTCCCGATCTACCGGCGCGTCGCCGCCGAGAGCCCGCGTGGGCAGGGGTCGCTGGCGATGCTGGAACGCCTGCTGTCGCGGTGGAAGGGCAAGCTGCTGGTGCTGGCCCTGCTCGGCTTCGCCGCGACCGACTTCGTCATCACCATCACGCTGTCCGCGGCGGATGCGGCCGCGCACGCCGTGGAGAACCCGTTCATCCCGAGCTTCCTGCGCGGCGAGAACATGCTCATCACGCTCGTGCTGATCGCGTTGCTCGGCGCGGTGTTCCTCAAGGGGTTCGCCGAGGCCATCGGGCTCGCGGTCGGGCTGGTCGCGGTGTACCTGGTGCTGAACCTGGTCGTGGTGACCGACGCGCTGATCCACGTCATCACCAGCTCGCACCTGATCGTGGACTGGCAGAACATGCTGGTCAGCCAGCACAGCAGCGTGTGGGCCATGATCGGGGTCTCGCTCATCGTCTTCCCGAAGCTCGCGCTCGGCCTGTCCGGCTTCGAGACCGGGGTGTCGGTCATGCCGCTCGTACGCGGGCAGAGCGGCGACACCGACGCCGAGCCGCGGGGCCGCATCCGCAACACGCGCAAGCTGCTCACCACGGCCGCGCTGATCATGAGCGTGTTCCTGATCACCAGCAGTTTCGTCACGACTGTGCTGATCCCGCAGGAGGAGTTCGGCGAGGGCGGAAAGGCGAGCGGCCGCGCGCTGGCTTATCTCGCGCACAACTACCTCGGCAGCGCGTTCGGCACGGTCTACGACGTCAGCACGATCGCGATCCTGTGGTTCGCCGGTGCCTCGGCGATGGCGGGCCTGCTCAACCTCGTTCCGCGGTACCTGCCGCGCTACGGGATGGCGCCCGACTGGGCGGCCGCGACCCGGCCGCTGGTCATCGTGATCTCGGCCATCGCGTTCGTGATCACCTGGATCTTCGACGCGAACGTCGACAAGCAGGGCGGTGCCTACGCGACCGGGGTGCTGGTGCTGATCTCCTCGGCGGCGCTCGCGGTGACGCTGGCCGCCTACCGGCAGCGGCAGCGTGGCGCGTTCATCGCCTACCTCGTGATCACACTGGTGTTCTTCTACACGACGATCGCGAACGTCCTGGAACGGCCGGACGGCGTCAAGATCGCCGCGTTCTTCATCGTCGCGATCATCACGACCTCGCTGGTGTCGAGGGCGACCCGCTCGCTGGAACTGCGCGTCGAGCAGGTCAGCTTCGACGCGGCGGCGAAACGGATCATCGCCAAGGCCAAGGGGCGCGGCAACATCCGGATCATCGCGAACGAGCCGGACGCGCGCGACGAAGCCGAATACCGCGACAAGGCGCGGGAAGCGCGGGAGAACAGCCACATTCCGCGCGATTCGGAGCCGATCTTCCTCGAGGTGACCGTCACCGACGCCTCGGAGTTCGAGTCGACCCTCTACGTCCAGGGCGAGAAGCGGTACGGCTACCTGGTCCTGCGCGTGCAGAGCGCGTCGATCGCCAACGCCATCGCGGCGATCCTGCTGCAGATCCGCGACGAGACCGGGCTGCGGCCGCACGTGTACTTCGGCTGGACCGAGGACAACCCGTTCAAGGCGATCGGCCGGTACCTGATCTTCGGCGACGGCGACATTCCGCCCGTCACGCGTGAGGTGCTGCGGCGCGCGGAGAAGGACCCGGAGCGCAGGCCCCTCGTGCACGTCGGTTGACAAGGGGTTTGCCGCCCCGTGGAAGGCGGGTTGCCCCGGGCCGTGCGCTGTTCCAGGATCGGGCCATGACTGCGCGCACGACACCGCCGTTCCGGGCCGACCACGTCGGCAGCCTGCTCCGCCCCGCCGAACTGCACCGGGCTCGCGAGGAGTACGCGAAGGGAGTGATCACCGCCGAGGCGCTGCGTGAGGTCGAGGACAGCGCCATCCGCGACGTCGTGGAACTGCAGCGTTCCGCCGGGCTGCGGTCGGCCACCGACGGGGAGTTCCGGCGCGCGTCGTGGCACATGGACTTCATCTACCAGCTGCACGGCGTCGGCAAGAGCGAGGAGAAGCTGCACGTCAAGTTCCACAACGCGGCCGGCGACATCGAGTTCAGCCCGGCCGGGCTGAAGGTCGACGACAAGGTCGGCCTCGACGGCGTGATCTTCGGCGAGTACTTCTCCTTCCTGAAGTCCATTGTGGACCCCAGCGTGACGCCGAAGCAGACGATCCCCTCGCCCAGCATGATCTATTACCGCGGCGGCCGGGCCGCGGTGTCGCAGTCGGTGTATCCCGACCTGGAGGAGTTCTACGACGATCTCGCCGCGGCCTACGCCAAGGAGATCGCGGGCATGGCCGAGCTGGGCTGCACGTATCTGCAACTCGACGACACGAGCCTGGCCTACCTCAACGACCCCGAACAGCGCGCGCTCGTGGCGAAGATGGGCGGCGATCCGGACAAGCAGCACGTGCGCAACATCAAGACGATGAACGCCGCACTCGCCGGCCGGCCTGCCGGCCTGACCGTGACGACGCACCTGTGCCGCGGCAACTTCCGGTCCTCCTGGGTCGCCTCCGGCGGCTACGACTTCGTGGCCGACGCACTGTTCAACGAGCTGAACGTGGACGGCTACTTCCTGGAGTTCGACGACGAGCGCTCCGGCGGCTTCGAACCGCTGAGGTTCGTGCCGAAGGGCAAGCACGTGGTGCTCGGCCTGGTCACGACGAAGCGCGGCGAACTGGAGACCGTGGACTCGCTGCGCGCGCGAATCGAAGCCGCGGCCAAGTACGTCGACATCGACCAGCTGTGCCTGTCCCCGCAGTGCGGCTTCTCCTCCACCGAGGAGGGCAACGACCTCACCGTGGACCAGCAGAAGGCCAAACTGGAACGCATCGTGGAGACGGCTCGATCGGTGTGGGGCTGATCTAGCCTGAATCAATGCGGCACAACTCGGCACAGGCGCCAACGGTTGTCGACCGGGTGCTGAACGTTCTCGGGGCGTTCAGCACGGACCGGCCCGCGCTGAGTCTGTCCGAGTTGAGCCGCCGGGCGGGGCTCGCGCTGTCCACGACGCACCGCATCGTCGGCGAGCTGGCCCGGCGGGGTGCGCTGGAGCGCCAGGACGACGGGCTGTACCGCGTCGGCCTGTGGTTGTGGGAGGTCGCCTCGCTCTCGGCGCGGGGGATGGGGCTGCGCGAGAGCGCGATGCCGTTCCTGGAGGACCTGTACGAGGCCACCCACGAGAACGTGCAGCTCGCGGTGCTCGACGTGCCCGATGTCGTCTACGTCGAGCGCATCTCGGGGCGGCATGCGGTGAGCGTGGTGTCCCGGGCGGGCGGGCGTCTCGCCGCGCACGCGACGGGAGTCGGGCTCGTGCTGCTCGCCAACGCGCCGGTCGACGTTCAGGAGGAGTACCTCGGCCGCCCGCTGAAGCGGTACACGCCAAGGACGATCTGCTCGTCCGAACAGTTGCGGCACGCGCTGGCCGACGTGCGCCGGGACGGGTTCGTGATCAGCGACCGGCAGGTGGAGATGGTGTCGATGTCGGTCGCGGCTCCCGTCTACGGCTCGGAGGACGACGTGGTCGCCGCGATCTCGATCGTCGTGCCCGCGGAAGGATTCGATCCGCGCACGCTGGTGCCCGCGGTACGGGCCGCGGCGCGCGGCATTTCCCGCAATCTCGGCGCGCCGCGCGCGGTGCGCCAGCCCGCGTCGTAGTCGGGCCGGCCGCATCGTCGCGACCGGCCCACCCACCCGTTACAGGGCGTTCAGGATGGCGCTGATCGTGTTGATCAACCCGATGACCAGACCGTTGAGGTCCATGACGAATTCCTCCCTCGCTGTTTCCGCGCCCAAATCCGGACGCGGGCATGCAATCGGAGACGTGTTACCGACGAGTTAAGTCACTTTCGAGAAAGTTTCACATTACCCATGACGTGGCTCACAGCACCGGGGCGCCTGCCAGTGTCCGCTTGAGCAGTTCGAGCGCGTCGAGCACGCGGCGCCGCTCGTCCTCGGTGAGGCCGCCGAGCAGCGCCACCTCGATGCCGAGCTGTTCCGGGAACATCGCGTCCACCACCCGCTCGCCCTCCGGCGTGAGCCGCACCAGTGCGGCGCGCCGGTCGGCCGGGTTCGCCTCGCGGCCGACGAACCCGCGATTTTCCAGTCGTGCCAGCGTTTTGCTCATCGCGGCGCGGGAAAGGCCGAGCTGGGCGGCGAGCGTGCGCGCGATGCCGGGCCGCTGCGCGTGCCGGAGCATCATCATCGCCTCCAGCTCGGGCTGGGTCACCGGCGCGCCCTCGTACAGCGGTTCGACCGCCACGCTGTGCAGGGCGAGCAGTTGCTTCAGCAAGCCGATCACGTCCATGGGGGAGGTGTCGAGATCGGGTCGTGCGCGCTGCCGACTGGGAAGGGTGTCATGACCACGGCGGTAAAGGCTCGGCGCGGACCGCGCTGTTGATGATCGTGCTCGCGGGGCTGTCCTCGGTGGCCCCGTTCGCCACCGATATGTACGTGCCGGGATTTCCGGCGATGGCCGATTCACCGCACACCGACAGCGCGAACGTGCAGTTGTCCATGACCACGTTCCTGGTCGGCCTCGCGCTGGGGCAGATCCTGTTCGGGCCGGTCAGCGACTCGCTCGGGCGGCGTCCCGTGCTGCTCGCCGGCAGCGCCGCCTTCGTGGTGTTCTCGGTCGCGTGCGCGGTCGCGCCCAACGTCGAGGTGCTCATCGCCGCCCGCCGGCGCCACCGGCATCGTCGTCTCGCGCGCCGTGTTCGGGGTGCTGCTCGTGCTCGGCGTGTTCGGTGCTGTGCGGGAGTCGCTGCCCGCGGACCGGCGGCACGCCGGCGGTATCGGCGCGACCTTCCGGGCCATGGCGGGGCTGCTCGGGAAGCGGGCGACGATCGGGTACGTCGTGGTCGCCTCCTTCGCGGGGTGTCGCGTTGTTCGGCTACATCGCCGGTTCGACGTTCGTGTTCCAGGATCTCTACGGTGCCTCGGAAACGCAGTACAGCCTGATCTTCGCGACGAACGCGCTCGGCATGCTCGCCAGCGCCACGGTCTTCAACCGGCTCGCCGGGCGAGTGCGGCCACGCGCACTGCTCACCGGCGGTGTCCTTTGTGGACTCGTCCCGTCGGCGGTGCTCGTCGTGCTGTTGCTCGCGGGGTGCCGGCGGGCTCGTTCTCAACTGGGTGCTGCTGTTCCTCGCCGTCGGCTCGCTCGGGTTCGTGCGGCCCTCGGTGACCTCGCTCGGGCAGGAGGCCGGACGCGAGGCCGCCGGCGCGGCGTCCGCGCTCATCGGTGGCGGGCGGTTCGTGTTCGGCGCGATCGCCTCGCCGCTGGTCGGCGCGTTCGGTTCCGGTAGTGCGGTGCCGATGGCCGCCATGGTCCTCATCGGGTTCGCCGGTGGCGTAATCGGGCTCATGGTGTCAACCAAAGGTTGACGACACTGCGGCGTCAACTTAGGGTTGACGCATGACGACACCACTCCGGCTCGACGATCTGATCGAGTCCGTGCGCAACCAGAACCCCGGCGCGGACGCGCTGCAACAGCTGTCCGGCGCGATGCTCATGGCGGAGAAGGTCGGTGAGGTAGCCGATCACCTCATCGGCCACTTTGTCGACCAGGCAAGGCGATCCGGTGCCTCGTGGGCCGATATCGGCGCCAGTATGGGAGTTTCGAAGCAGGCCGCACAGAAACGCTTCGTACCGAAGGAGTTCGACACCGACGCGGCCGAGGCCAAGTTCAGCCGCTTCACCGAGCGGGCGCGGCACGCACTCGTACGCGCCGAGCGCTCGGCCCGCGGCGTCGGCAACGAGCAGATCGACACCCCGCACCTTTTGCTCGGCACGATCGGCGATCCCGAAGGCCTTGCGGCCAAGGCGATCGCCGAGCTGGGCGTGACTCCGGCGCAGCTCGGCGAGCGGATCACCGCCGTGCTCCCGGAACCCGCCGAGCACGTGCCCGAGGTGGTGCCGTTCAGCCCGCGCGCTCGCAAGACGATCGAACTGACCATGCGCGAAGCGTTGCGGCTGGGCCACAACTACGTCGGCACCGAGCACCTCCTGCTCGGCCTGCTCGATCAGGCCGAGGGGCCCGCATATGACGTGCTCACCGAACTCGGCATCACCAAGGATGCCGTGGACGCGCAGATCCGGGCCTATCTGAAGAAGAGCTATCCAGACCTGGCGTGAAGAAGGGCGCTCTCCCCGATGCGGTGAGAGCGCCCTTCGGCCATGAACTCAGGCCGGATGCTCGGCCCGCTCCGGCGTGGCCCACGCCGTGTGGAACGAGCCCTCGCGGTCCACCCTGCGGTAGGTGTGCGCGCCGAAGTAGTCGCGCTGTCCCTGCACCAGTGCGGCGGGCAGGCGCTCCGCCCGCAGCGCGTCGTAGTACGCCAGCGCGGTGGAGAAACCCGGGGTCGGAATGCCGAGCTTGACCGCCGTCGCCACCACCGAACGCCACGCGTCCTGCGCGTCCTCGACCGCCTTGCGGAAATCGCCCGACGTCAGCAGCGTCGGCAGACCCGGCTCGGCCGAGAACGCCGCGGTGACATCGTCGAGGAACTTCGCCCGGATGATGCAGCCGCCGCGCCAGATCTTCGCGACCGCACCGAGGTCGATGTCCCAGCCGTACTCGGCGCCGCCCGCCTGGATCTGGTTGAAGCCCTGCGCGTAGGCCACGATCTTCGACGCGTACAGCGCGCGCTCCACGTCGTCGGCGAAGCCCGTCGCGTCGGCGATCGGCACGCGCGTCGGGCCCGGCAGGCCGCGGCTGGCGGCGCGCAGCCCCGCGCTGCCGGACAACGACCGCGCGAACACCGCTTCGGCGATGCCGCTGATCGGCACGCCGAGGTCGAGCCCGATCTGCACCGTCCAGCGGCCGGTGCCCTTCTGCTCGGCCTGGTCGGTGACGATGTCCACGAAGGGCTTGCCGGTCGCGGCGTCGGTGTGCGCGAGCACCTCGGCGGTGATCTCGATGAGATACGAGTCGAGCCTGCCGGTGTTCCAGGTGCGGAAGACCTCGGCGATCTGCGCGGGCTCGTAACCCAGCGCGCCGCGCAGGAGGTCGAAGGACTCCGCGATCAACTGCATGTCGGCGTACTCGATGCCGTTGTGCACCATCTTGACGAAGTGCCCGGCGCCGTCCGGCCCGATGTGGGTGCAGCACGGCGCACCGTCCACTTTGGCCGAAATGTCCTCGAACAGCGGGCCGAGCGACTCATAGGATTCCTTCGACCCGCCGGGCATGATGCTCGGCCCGTGCAGCGCGCCCTCCTCGCCGCCGGAAACCCCGGTACCGACGAAGTGCAGCCCCCGCTCGCGCAGCGCAGCCTCCCGCCTGCGCGTGTCGGCGAAGTGCGCGTTGCCCGCGTCGACGATGACGTCGCCCGGCTCCAGCAACGGCGCGAACTCCTCGATCACCGCGTCCGTGGGTGCGCCGGCCTTGACCATGATCACGATCTGGCGCGGCCGGTCCAGCGCGTCGACGAACTCCTGTGCGGAGTAGGTCGGAATGAAGTCGCCCTCGTCGCCGAACTGCTCGACCAGTTCGCGAGTGCGCTGCTCGGACCTGTTGTGCAGGGCGACCGTGTGCCCGTGCCGGGCGAGGTTGCGGGCCAGGTTGCGGCCCATCACCGCCAGCCCGGTGACGCCAATGCTCGCCTTCTTGCTCATGAACGTCCTCGTTTCCTCGTGACCTAACCGAACCCTAGCGCTAGACGTTGAACGCGCGAGTAACTAGCGTTCGAGGGCGATTACTGGCATCGTTTCGCTGTTACTGTGGCTATCCGGTGCGTGATTACGGTGAGATCAGCGGCTTACAATCGAGAACGAGAGCGGATGGGGAAGGGCGAGGACCGGGAAGTGAGCAATGGCTAGCACCGTCACCTCCCGGCGAAAGCAGCTCGGCAACGAGCTCCGCCACGCCCGCACCGCCGCGAAGATGACGCAACAACAGGTCGCCGACGTTCTCGGCTGCACCCAGGGCAAGGTCAACAAGATCGAGTCCGGTGCCGTCGGCGTCAAGCTGGGCGACGTGCGGACGATGCTCGACGCGTTCGGCATCAACGGCGAAGAGTCCGAGACGTTGATGAACCTCGCCCGCGCGGCCGCCGGACAGCGTGGCCACTGGTCCGGCTACCGATCCGTGGTGCCGCACTGGTTCCGCACCTTCACCGACCTCGAACCCGCCGCGGCCGAGATCATGACCTGGCACGGCGAGCGCATCCCCGGCCCGCTGCAGTCCGAGCACTACATGCTCAAGCAGTTCACCGAGTTCGGGGCGACGGACGTCACCTCACTGGTGCGCAACCGGCTCGACCGCAAGTCCGTGTTCGACCAGCCGCAGCCGCCGTACTACCGCTTCATCCTCAGCGAGGCCGCGTTGCGCCGCGCGCCGGGCGGGCGCGCGCCCGCCGTGATGCTGGACCAGATCGAGCATCTGATGGAGCTGGACCGGCGGCAGCGCGTCTACATCCACGTGCTGCGTTTCGACGCGCGGCTGGCCGCCGTGCCCAACGACTTCACGATCATGCGTTTTCCCGACCGCACAAGGGATTTCGTCTACATCGAGCATTCGGCCGGTGGTATCTACCTCGACGAGCAGAAGGACTTCCAGCTGTTCGTCGACGCGTGGGACCGGCTGCGTGGTGCGGCGATGGAACGGCAGGAGACCCGGGAGTTCCTCAAGGAGCTCGCCGGAGCCTACCGCGAGCAGCTCGGCGACCGGATCTGAAACCCTTGCCGGGCAACGGTTTGTCAGGCGAGTGACTTCCGCAGCGCGGAGTCGAGGTGGCTCAGCCAGGTGAAATGCTGGGTGCGCTGCGGGAAGCGCGGGCGCCGACGACGGCGGGGAGCAGCGGGTTCGATCGGGCTCTCTTCCCGGCTTTGCGGCACGTACACGGTTTCGCCGATCCTGACGGTCATCGGGGCAGTCCCTCCAGTCTCGGGCGCGTGTCGCTGAGCGCGAGGCAGCATTCGCATGGCATGCCCTGGCCGACGCTCAACCATTCGATCTCCTGCAGGTACAGCTCTGCCCCGCAGCGAGCGGTGACCGAGCCGTAGAGCACTGCACCCGGTTCGAGCGGAAACAAGTGCGCCGTCCGGCGTACCTCGCCGATGAGCCCCGGCGCGGGCCTGCCGACGAGAGTGACCGGCGCGGGCCAGTCCTCGCGCAGGTACCACACGGCGGCCGCGTCGTCGTCCTCGTCGAGCCAGGCGAGCATCGCGTCCAGCGCCTCGGCAGGGGTCTCGGCTCTGGCCGCCCGTTCCTGCTCGCGCACCCGGCCGACGACCATGAACGGCGAGATTCGCCGCGAGATCGCCGGCTCGGTGCAGGACGGCATGTCCCGCCGGGGTGGCGTGAGCACGCTTCCGGCGCTGGCTCCGAGCACGGTGACCTCCCTCGAGAGGCTTGGTTGCAGGTGGCCCAGCCGGGTGCCGCGCCCCCAGGAGCACCCCCGGCCGTTGGAATAATCCTACTACTGGAATAATCTTGGTGTCGAGTGGTCAAGCGTTGCATCACTCAACTGGACCCGGCCCTTGTCCAGTGAAGTAGGGAGTTTGCTCGTTTACGCACGTCAACGGGCTGCTCTCGGCACTCACGGAGGTACCACCTATGACGGAATATCCTCGCCGGCTGGATTACGATCCGGAGACGGCCGCTGCGCTGTTCGACGAGGAAAACTGGGAGAAGTCCTTCGCGAGTGAGCCCAACGGCGGCAACTGTGTCGAAGTCAACATCGGCAGCGCCGGCCTCGTCGGTGTGCGCGACACCAAGCTGCCGAGCAGCCCCGTGTTCGTCTTCGACGCCGGGGAGTGGGAAGCCTTCCTGACCGGCGTCAAAGCGGGTCAGTTCGATCTTCGCGCCTGATCCCGATTAACCGCGTTCGTGTGTTATTGACCACAGTGCGGCAGGCGCCGAAAAAAGTGCGGGCCCACCATCGCCCTCGATGGTGGGCCCGCACGTCGAACGGGAACTACGCGCCCTGGCGCTGTCCCTGACCTGGGAAAGCGGGCATTCCCCCCTGCTGGCCGCCGTTCATGCCGCGGCCGCCGCCGGGCATCCCGCCCTGGCCCTGGAACGAGTTCGAATCGGTGATGGACGTCGCCGTCGCCGAGTTGCCGGAGACCTTCGCCAGCACCATGACATTCGTGCCGGTGGCCAGGTTGTTCGCCTTCTGCGTCGACGAGTCGATCGCGTAGGTCTGCGTGTAGCCGTCGGTGCTCTTGACCGTGATCGACGTGGCGGACAGCGCCGTGACCTGGCCGTTCTGCATGCGCTCGGTCACGTAGGAGCCGTTCTCCGACACCGTGAAGTCGCCGTGCAGCGCGTCACGCATCACCGACATGGCGCCGGTCTGCCCGCCGAAGCCGCCCATCCGGCCCATGCCGCCGCCGGGGCCGCCGAAGCCCTGCTGGTTGCCGGCATTGGACGAGGTTCCGGCGTAGATCGCGACGGCCCCGATGGCGGCGATCGCGATCGCCACGGCCGCGGCCACCAGCGTCTTTCTGCCGGACCACTTCGGCGCCGGGGGCTGCGGGTCACCCCAGGCCGGAGGAGCCTGTTGTGTGGTCGTCGGCTCGGTGCTCATTTGTTCCCTCTCACGAGTGCGCTTACGGCGACCAGGTTTCGCACCCTTTCTGTGTGCGAGCTGTGAACGACATGGGCTGTTGCTGTGTCATCCGTTCACAGCGAGAGCACAGCGTTTCCACAGGCGAACCCAACGCGCGGCCCGCAAGATGGGACCATGAGCAGCATGAACGCCGCCACCTCCGGGCAGGGCAAGGCCGACCTGCAGCGTGCCGACGGTTCGCCGGTGCGCGTCGTCGTCGTCGATGACGAGGAGACGCTCGCCGAACTGGTGTCGATGGCGCTGCGGATGGAGGGCTGGGAGATCCGCAGCGCGGGCAACGGCACGGACGCCGTGCGCGTCGCGCGCGAGTTCCGCCCGGACGCCGTCGTGCTCGACGTCATGCTGCCCGACTTCAGCGGGCTGGAGGTGCTCGCCAAGCTGCGGGCCGAGCTGCCGAACGTGCCCGTGCTGTTCCTCACCGCGCGCGACGCGGTGGAGGACCGGATCGCCGGGCTTACCGCGGGCGGCGACGACTACGTCACCAAACCGTTCAGCCTCGAGGAGGTCGTGCTGCGGCTGCGCGCGCTGCTGCGGCGCTCGCACGCGGTGTCGGCCAGCGCGGGCTCCACGCTCGTCGTCGGCGACCTGACGCTGGACGAGGACAGCCGCGAAGTGCATCGCGCGGGCGAGTCGGTCTCGCTCACCGCGACCGAGTTCGAGCTGCTGCGCTTCCTGATGCGCAACCCCAAGCGCGTGCTGTCCAAGGCCCAGATCCTGGACCGGGTGTGGAGCTACGACTTCGGTGGTCAGGCCAACATCGTGGAGCTCTATATTTCGTACCTGCGGAAAAAGATCGACGCTGGCAGGGAACCGATGATCCACACGATGCGCGGCGCGGGGTATGTCCTCAAGCCCGCGACCTGAGCGACGCAAGCGCTCCGTTCTTCCTTCCTCGCTTCGCGGGAAGCTGATCGCGCAGGTCATCGTCCTGCTCGCGATGGTGTGCCTGGTCGTCGGCCTGGTCACCGACCTGGCCCTGCGCAGCTTCCTGGTCCACCAGCTCGACGACCGGCTGTCCGCGGCGAGCGAACGCGGCCGCAGGCCGCCGCCTCCCGGCACCCCGACCTTCCCGTCCGGCCAGCATCCGCCGGACTCGCTGCGCGTACCGGGACAGGGCATCGGCACGCTCGGCGTGCTCATCCAGCCGAACGGCAGTGTCCGCTCCGGTGTGCTGCTCGGCGGGGTCGCGCCGACGGAGACGAACCCGTTCCCCAGCGAGCAGGTGCCGGCCAAGCAGTTGTCGACGTTGGTCAATCTTCCGCCGGACGGCCAGAAACGCAGCGTCGACCTCGGCGTGCTCGGCGAGTACCGCGTCGTTTCGGTCCGCAACGACGTGGGCGACGTGCTGATCACCGGACTGCCGTTGGACGAGGTCTCGGCGACGCTGTGGCAGCTGTCGTTCATCTTCGGCGGGGTCGCGCTCGGCGGGCTGCTCATCGCGGGCGGCGTCGGTGCCGTGACGATCCGGCGCACCATGCGCCCCCTCGACCGGCTGGCCAGTACCGCCGCGGAGGTTTCGGAACTGCGGCTCGACCGCGGCGAGGTCGCGTTGTCCGTGCGGGTGCCGGAGGTCGACACCGATCCGCGCACGGAGGTCGGCAAGGTCGGCGCCGCCTTCAACCGGATGATCGGGCACGTCGCGGCGGCGCTGACCGCGCGGCACGCGAGCGAGAGCCGGGTCCGGCAGTTCGTGGCCGACGCCAGTCACGAGCTGCGCACCCCGCTGGCCGCGATCCGCGGGTACGCGGAGCTGACCCGGCGCAGCGCCGAGGAGGTTCCGCCGGACATCGCGTTCGCGATGGGCCGGGTGGAATCGGAGTCGGCGCGGATGACGACCCTGGTCGAGGACCTGCTGCTGCTCGCGCGCCTGGACGCGGGGCGGCACCGCGTCCACGAGCCGGTGGATCTGACCCGGCTGGTCATGGACGCCGTCGCCGACGCGCACGCCGCGGGACCGGATCACCGGTGGCTGCTGGACGTGCCGCCGGAGCCGATCACCGTCGTCGGCGACTCCGACCAGCTGCACCAGGTCCTGTTGAACCTGCTCAACAACGCCCGCACGCACACCCCTCCCGGCACCGAGGTGACCACCGCACTGTCCTTATCGGACGGTTCGGTGACACTGACCGTCACCGACAACGGGCCGGGAATCCCCGAGGAAATCCTGCCCGAGGTGTTCGAAAGATTCGCTCGCGGAGACACGTCGCGGTCCCGCGCGGCCGGCAGCACGGGGCTCGGGCTCGCGATCGTGGCCGCCGTCGTGGCGGCGCATTCGGGAGAAGTCGGCGTCCGCAGTCAACCGGGACGAACGGAATTCACGGTGCGGTTTCCGGCGGCGAAACCCGCGGACGATTTCGCACACGTTAATTAGTGCCCAACTAGCGGTACGACATAGCCCGTCGGTGTCGGGCTCACAGGTCGCGCACAGCTAGGCCACATGGTTGACACAACGGTCCGGGCCACGGTTGTTGGCATGACGACCTCCGCAGACGCTTCTCCCGCAGCGCCGCGGGCGCATACCCCCGAAGGCAGCGCCACTCCCGTTCTCGACATCGTCATCCCTGTCCACAACGAAGAAAAGGACATCGCACAGTGCGTGCACAGACTGCACGCCTATTTGCGTGACACCGTTCCGTACAAGTTCCGGATCACGGTGGCGGACAACGCCAGCACCGACGCCACGCTGAGCATCGCGGCCAAGCTCGCGGAGGAGATTCCCGAGGTCGAGGTGGCGCATCTGGACGAGAAGGGCCGTGGCCGGGCGCTCAAGGCGGTCTGGTCGGCATCCGACGCGCAGGTGCTGGCGTACATGGACGTCGACCTCTCCACCGACCTGGCGGCGCTGCTGCCACTGGTCGCGCCGCTGATCTCCGGGCATTCGGATCTGGCGATCGGGTCCCGGCTGGCCAGGGGCGCGCGGGTGGTGCGCGGGCCGAAGCGGGAGTTCATTTCGCGGTGCTACAACCTGATCCTGCGCGGCACGCTCGCGGTCAAATTCTCCGACGCCCAGTGCGGGTTCAAAGCCATCCGCGCGGATGTCGCCAAACAGCTGCTGCCGCTGGTCGAGGACACAGGCTGGTTCTTCGACACCGAACTGCTCGTGCTGGCGCAGCGCGCGGGACTGCGCACGCACGAGGTGCCGGTGGACTGGATCGACGATCCGGACTCCTCGGTCAACATCGTCGCGACCGCGACCGCCGACCTCAAGGGCGTGGCGCGGATGATCAAGGCGTTCGCCACGGGATCGCTGCCCATCAGCGAGATCCGTGCGCAACTGGGGCGGGAACCGATCGGGGTGTCCACCCCCGGTGTGCCGCCGCGGCTTGCCACACAGCTGGTCCGGTTCGCCGCCATCGGCGTCGGCAGCACGCTCGCCTACCTGCTGCTGTACGTGCTGCTGCGGGTCGGGATGAGCGCGCAGGCGGCGAACCTGATCTCGTTGCTGATCACCGCGATCGGCAACACGGCCGCCAACCGGCGGTTCACATTCGGTGTGCGAGGGTCGAGCGGTGCCGGGCGGCACCAGTTCGAGGGGCTGATCGTGTTCGGTCTCGGCCTCGCGCTCACCAGTGGGTCGCTCGCGCTGCTGCACTCCGGTGGCGAGCCGGGAACGGCGGCGGAGCTCATCGTCCTGGTGCTGGCCAACCTGGCCGCGACGGTGTTGCGCTTCCTGCTGTTCCGCAACTGGGTCTTCCGTAAGAACCGATAGGAGAAACTCGCAGATGACGACTGCGTCCGCCGCACCGCCCCTCGACAACGTGGGGTCCGGCCCCGTCGCAGCCACCCGCCGAACGGGCAGACCACGATGGGTTCGCCCGTCGGTGGCCCTGCTGCTGCTCGTGACCGCGGTGCTTTACCTGTGGAACCTCGGCGCGTCCGGCTACGCCAACGACTTCTACGCGATGGCCGTACAGGCCGGCACGAAGAGCTGGGAGGCCCTGTTCTTCGGCTCGCTCGACCCCGGCAACGTGATCACGGTCGACAAACCGCCCGCCGCGATGTGGCTGATGGGGCTCTCCGGCCGGATCTTCGGGTTCAACACCTGGAGCATGCTGGTTCCGGAGGCGTTGTGCGGCGTGGCCTCGGTCGCGCTGCTCTACGCCGCCGTGAAGCGGCTGTCCGGCCCCGCCGCCGGACTGCTCGCCGGTGCGGCGCTCGCCTTCACCCCGGTCGCGGCGCTGATGTTCAAGTTCAACAACCCGGACGCGCTGCTGGTCCTGCTCGAGGTCGCCGGCGCGTACTGCACGGTGCGCGCGCTGGAAAAGGCGAGCACGAAGTGGCTGCTGCTGGCCGGGGTCGCGATCGGGTTCGGTTTCATCACCAAGTCGCTGGCGGCATTCCTCGTGCTGCCCGGCTTCGCCCTCGCGTATCTCGTGGCCGCGCCGACCTCGCTCGGCAAGCGCATCGCACAGGTGGTGGGCGCGGGCGTCGCGGTGCTGGTGTCCGCGGGCTGGTATGTCGCGGTCGTCGCGCTGTGGCCCACGTCCTCGCGGCCCTACATCGGCGGATCGACGGACAACAGCGCGCTGGAACTGGCGTTCGGCTACAACGGCCTCGGCCGGATCTTCGGCGGCGAGGGCAATCGCGGCGGCGGTACAGGCGGCGGCGGTGGTGGCATGTTCGGCGGATCGACCGGCCTCACCCGGATGTTCGGCGCCTCGTTCGGCTCGGAGGTCTCCTGGCTGCTGCCCGCGGCGCTGATCGCGCTCGTGGCCGGACTGTGGTTCACCCGGTACGCGGCCCGCACCGACCGCACCCGCGCCGCGCTGCTGCTGTGGGGCGGCTGGACGCTGGTCACCGGGCTGACGTTCAGCTACATGAGCGGCACCATCCACCCGTACTACACGGTCGCGCTCGCGCCGGGCATCGCCGCGCTGGTCGCCATCGGCGGGGTGGAGCTGTGGCGTGGGCGGCACAACTTCGGCGCCCGGATCTGGCTGGCGGTCATGATCGCGGCGACCGGGGTGTGGGACTTCATCCTGCTGGAGCGGAACTCCTCGTGGCAGCCGTGGCTGCGCTACCTCGCGCTGGTGCTGACCGCGCTCGTGGTGCTGGCGCTGCTGTTCGGGCTCGACCGGTTGCGCAACACCGGCGTCGTGCTGGCGGCCGGGGTGATCTGCGCGGTGATGCTCTCGCCGGTGGCCTACACCATCGTGACCGCGAGCCTCGGGCACAGCGGTTCCATCCCCGCGTCGGGCCCGGTGTCCGCGAGCGGGTTCGGCGGCATGGGCGGGCCCGGTGGCAGTGGTCGTGGCGGTGAGTCCAGCACCGAGGTGATCTCGATGCTGAAGGCGACCAACACCAAGTGGTCGGCCGCGGCGAACGGGTCGATGTCGGCGGCCTCGCTCGCGCTCAACTCGGACACGGCGGTGATCGCGATCGGCGGCTTCAACGGCGGCGACCCGGCTCCGACGCTGGAGCAGTTCAAGCAGTACGTGGCCGACGGCGACATCACGTACTACATCTCCGGCGGAACGGGCGGCTTCGGCGGCGACCGGGGCGGCTCGGGCTCGATCGCGTCGTGGGTGGAGCAGAACTACACGGCGACGACGGTGGGCGGGACGACGGTCTACGACCTGACGAAGCCCCTGTCCCGGTCTTGACCTACACTGGACGGCGGACCCCCGCGGCGTCCACCCTGTGAACCTCCCCAGGGCCGGAAGGCAGCAAGGATAAGCAGGCTCTGACGGGTGCGGGGGTCCCCTTATATCCACCACCCACCTCCGCGAGCCGACGCCAGCCGATGCGCGAGTCGAGCCCAGCGTGCGCCCGAGTCGGGGTCAGCTCGTGCGCGAGTTGGGCTTTCCGTGCGCGCGAGTCGGGGTCAGCGGGCGTGCGAGTTGGGCCGAGCGTGGGCGTGAGTCGGGCTGAGCGGGTGCGCGAGTTGGGCCGAGCGTGGGCGTGAGTCGGGCTGAGCGGGTGTGCGAGTCGAGCTTTCCGTGCGCGCGAGTTGAGGTCAGCCGGAGCGCGAGTCGGGCCGAGCCGGTGCGCGAGTTGAGGGGTCACCTGCGGGTGTGTCCTTGTCAGAACCCCCCGGTACGCTCGCGGCGTGGCTCTGGCTCTTTACCGCAAGTACCGTCCGGCGACCTTCGCCGAGGTCGTCGGGCAGGAGCATGTCACCGAGCCCCTGCGCACGGCTCTGGCGTCGGGACGCATCAACCACGCGTACCTGTTCTCCGGCCCGCGCGGCTGTGGCAAGACCTCCAGCGCGCGCATCATGGCCCGCTCGCTCAACTGCGTGGAGGGGCCCACGCCCGACCCGTGCGGCAAATGCGACTCGTGCAAGGCGCTTGCGCCCGAGGGGCCCGGCAGCATCGACGTCACCGAACTCGACGCGGCCAGCCACGGTGGTGTGGACGACGCCCGCGAACTGCGCGACCGCGCCTTTTACGCGCCCGCCGAGTCCCGCTACCGGGTGTTCATCATCGACGAGGCGCACATGGTCACCACGCAGGGCTTCAACGCCCTGCTCAAGATCGTGGAAGAGCCGCCGGAACACCTGATCTTCATCTTCGCCACGACCGAGCCGGACAAGGTGCTGCCCACCATCCGCTCGCGCACGCACCACTACCCGTTCCGGCTGATCCCGCCGAGCTCGATGCGCGAACTGCTGGAGCGCAACGTCGCGGCCGAGGGCATCGCCGTCGAACCCGCCGTGTACCCGCTGGTCATCCGGGCCGGCGGCGGTTCGGCGCGGGACACGCAGTCGGTGCTGGACCAGCTGCTGGCCGGTGCGGGCCCGGAGGGCGTCACCTACCAGCGCGCGGTCAGCCTGCTCGGGGTCACCGACGTCGCGCTGATCGACGACATGATCGACGGCCTCGCCGCGGAAGACTCGGCAGCGGTGTTCGGCACGGTGGAAAAGCTCGCCGAAGCCGGGCACGACCCGCGCCGTTTCGCCTCCGACCTGCTCGATCGGCTGCGTGACCTGGTGCTGGTGCGCTCGGTGCCGGACGCCGCCGCGCGCGGGCTGGTGTCCGCGCCCGAGGACGAGCTGAGCCGGATGGCCGCGCAGGCCGAACGGGTCGGCCTCGGCACCCTCACCCGATACGCCGAGATCGTCCACAATGGACTTCTGGAGATGCGGGGTGCCACCGCGCCCCGGCTGCTGCTGGAACTGCTGTGCGCGCGGATGCTGCTGCCCGCGGTCGCGGACGACGAGGCCGCGATGCTGCAGCGGCTCGAACGGCTGGAACGCCGGGTCACGCTCGGCGGCCCGGTCGCCGAGGCCCAGGCGCCCGCTGCCTCGGCGCCCGCCGCTTCGGGGCCGGCCCGTGCCGCCGCCTCCGACCGGTTCCAGCGGCCCTCCCAGCGGCAGGCGGAACCGGCGCGCCCCGCTCAGGAACCGGTCCGGCAGGACGCACCCGCGCAGGCACCCGCCCGGCCGCCGCAGACGCCCGCGCGTCCGGCGCCGGAGCCCAGCCGCCCGGCGCCCGAACCGGCACGTGCGCCGGAACCCGTTGCCGTGCAAGAGGAACCGGTGCAGGAGCCCGGCCCGCCCTCACCCGGTGGCGTGGACGCGACCGCGATCCGGCGGGTGTGGCCGGATCTGCTCGCGGCCATCCGCAAGACCAGCCGCAGCACCGAGGCCATGCTCACGAACGCGACGGTGCAGAGCGTCGAAGGGTCGCTGGTGGTGCTGGCGCACACGGCGGAACCTTTGGCGCGCAGGCTTTCCGAGCCCCGCAACGCGGACTTCATCGCCGGGGCGCTGCACGAGGTGCTCGGCGGGACGTGGCAGGTGCGGTGCGTGCACGGCGGCGGGGGCGGCGGTGGTTCCGCGCGCCCGTCGAGCCCGCGCCCGCAGCCGAACCCGCCGCAACGTGAGGCGCCGCAGCAACAGCAGCGGACCTACCAGCGCCCCGCGCCGGCGGCCCAGGCACCCGCCGCGCCGCCGAAGGTCACTCAGACCGAGCCGGACATCCCGTTGCCCCCGGAACCGGAGGACGACGAGGAGGCGATGATGGCCGCCGAGGACGCCAACTTCGCCCCGGTCCCGGAGCTGGCCCCCGCCGTCGATCCGGAAGAAGTGGCGCACAAGCTGCTCGCCGAGCACCTCGGCGCGCGTCCGCTCGACTGACCGTCACCGCTTCGCGGCCCGCCGTTCGTAGCGGGCTCGCGCCCGGCCGTGGGCGTCGCGGAGCAGTTCACCGAGCCGCTCCACAGTGCGCGGACCGGGGTTGACCACCGACAGCCATCCCATCCGGCCGTACAAGGGATGCGGGAACACGACGTCGGCCCCACGGTAGTCGACGTCTTCGTCCATGGTCTTGGCCTTCGCGTCCACGTTCACCCGGAACACACCGGGGCGGTCGAGGCCGGACACGGTGTCGTCCGGGTAATCCTTCGTCACGATGGTCGCGAACGGCTGCGCCTTCGGCACGACCCCGTCGGGTGCGTAGTAGAAGAACACGTCGCCCCAGCTGACCTCCGGTGAGCCGTCGCCGGGCCCGGGACGCAGGGTCAGCACGCCGCCGAGGTTCCCGACCTGGGCGATGATGTCGTCGATCGTCATGTGTTCTAGCGTCACATTGAAGTTTTTGTGGAGACTTCACCTGCGAGGAAACGTGAAAAGTCGCAAGTCGGTGCTCCGGACGGTCGATGTCGCGCGCGGGGCCGGCTACTCGGTCCAGCAGGTGCGCGATCTCGAACGGGCCGGGGTGCTTCCGCCGGCCGCGCGGACGGAGTCGGGCTACCGCGTCTACGCCGAGGAGCATCTGTGCGCCGCGTTCGCGTACCGGGCGTTCGCGAAGGGGCTCGGCCCGGTCGAGGCGAGGAACCTGATGCGAGCCGCACACCGGGCTCCCGCCGCCGACGTGCTCGCCCGCCTGGACGCCGCACACGCGAACCTGCACGCCGAACGGCAGGAGCTGGCGCTGGCCAAGCACGCGGCCTCGTTGATCGCGGGAGAGCCGGTCTCCGACACTCGCCCGTCGGACTCGATGAGCATCTCCGAACTCGCTGACGCGCTCGGGATCCGTCCGTCCACGCTGCGGCACTGGGACGCGGAGGGGCTCGTGGTGCCCGGTCGCACCGGCAACGCCCGCACGTACTCCCCCGAGGCCGTCCGCGACGCCCGCATCGTGCACCAGCTGCGCCTGGCCGGGTACCGGATCGAGCCACTGCGGGCGCTGCTGCCGCGCCTTCGCGCCGGGCGTCGGTGGGAGGAGGTGCTGACTGCGCTCGCGGCACGGGACGCCGATCTCACGACCCGCTCACGGGCGCTGCTCGACGGCGCCGCCGCGCTCGCCGGGGTGCTCGATCAGCCGAGGTAGGACAGGATTCCCGCGGCGATCGAGTCGGCATACCGCTGGCGCCCGTCCGATGTGGACATTTCGGCGGCCTCGGCGGAGTTGCGCATGTTGCCGCATTCGATCAGCGCCGCCGGCCGGGTGGACAGGTTCAGCCCGGCCAGATCGTCGCGCGGGGCGAGCCCGTCGTTGCCGAGGTAGTTCGAGACCGGGAACGTCTCGCGCAACGCGTCGCGCAGCGTTCGCGCCAGGGACATCGACGGCTCGCCCTGCGCGGCGTTGAGCGCCGGGCTGGAGTAGGCGACATGGAAGCCGTGCGCACCCGCCGAGGTCGAACCGTCGGCGTGGATCGAGACCACCGCGGCGGCGTTGGCCTCGTTGCCGATCTCCGCGCGCTTGTCGACGCACGGGCCGACGCCGTTGTCGTCGGCGCGTGTGTAGACGACGCGGATGCCGCGCTCGGTCAGCTTCGCCCCGACCCGCCGCGCGACGTCCCAGGTGAAGGCGTGCTCGGTGTACCCGCCGTTGGTCGCGGTACCGGTCGTGTTGCACGGTTTCGTCCGGCCGCGGCCCGCCGGTACCTGCTTGTTGATGATGCCGGGGTTGCTCGCGTTGCCGCCGTTGTGGCCGGGGTCGATCACCACGACGAGGTTGTGCGCCACCGGGCTCGGCGCCGGTGACGAGGACGACGGAGCCGGAGCCGGCGCCGACGAGGAAGGCGGAGCCGCCGCGGACGTGGCCGCCACCGACGAGGGCGCCGGCGCCGCGGCGCCACCACCACCGGAACACCCGCCGAGCAGCGCGGTACCCAGCAACACAACGAAGAGATGCCATCGCACGGCGAACACAGTGTCACAGCCGGGGCGACTACGCTGGCGGACACGTGTGCAAGTCCCTCGAGGATGGGAAGCGGCAATCATGGTCCAACCCGGTGGTGGAATGCCCGACATGCAGGCCATCCTGCAGCAGGCGCAGCAGATGCAGCAGCAGCTGGTGGCCGCGCAGGAGGAGCTGGCGCGTACCGAGGTGACCGGTAGCGCGGGCGGCGGACTGGTCACGGCCACCGTGTCCGGTGGCATGGAGCTGAAGAGCCTCAAGATCGACCCGAAGGTGGTCGACCCCGAGGACACCGAAACGCTGGCCGACCTCGTGGTCGCCGCCGTGCGCGACGCGTCGAAGAACGCGCAGAAGCTCACCGAGGAGAAGCTCGGCCCGGTGGCGGGCGCGCTCGGCGGCGGCGGCATGCCCGATCTCGGCAACCTCGGCCTGCCCGGGCTCGGCTAGAAGGCGACAAGCTTGTACGAGGGTGTTGTTCAGGACCTGATCGACGAGCTGGGCCATCTGCCCGGCATCGGGCCGAAAAGCGCGCAGCGGATCGCTTTTCATCTGCTGGCCGCCGATCCTGCCGATATCGCTCGGTTGCAGGACGTGCTCGGCAAGGTCCGTGAGGGTGTGCAGTTCTGCGAGATCTGCGGCAACGTCTCCGAGCAGGAGCAGTGCCGGATCTGCCGGGACACGCGCCGGGACGCGTCGCTGATCTGCGTGGTCGAGGAGCCCAAGGACGTGCTCGCGGTGGAACGCACGCGCGAGTTCAAGGGCCGCTACCACGTGCTCGGCGGTGCGCTCGATCCACTGTCCGGCATCGGGCCGGACCAGCTGCGCATCCGCGAGCTGCTGACGAGGATCGGCGGCGAGGAGGTCACCGAGGTGATCATCGCGACCGATCCGAACACCGAGGGCGAGGCCACCGCGACCTACCTGGTGCGGATGCTGCGGGACTTCCCCGGCCTCACCGTCACCCGCCTGGCCTCGGGGCTGCCGATGGGTGGCGACCTCGAGTTCGCCGATGAGCTCACGCTCGGCCGCGCGCTGTCCGGCCGTCGTGCTCTCTGAAGTCGCCGACGCCGCACTCGCCGAGCCCGCACGGCTCGGCGACGTGCGCGTCGTCGCGGTCGACGGTCCCTCCGGTGCGGGCAAGTCGACCTTCGCCGCGCGGTTGTGCGCGGAATTCCGCCGCCGTGGCGTGCGCACGGTCTTGATCAGCTCGGACGAGTTCGCCACCTGGGACGATCCGGTGTCGTGGTGGCCGCTGCTGGCCGACGGCGTACTGGGGCCGCTCGCCCGCGGCGAGTCCGGTCGCTACCGGAAACTGGACTGGACCAGCGGCTTTCCGGTGCCCGGCGAGGAGGTCGCCGTGGCGCCGCCCGAGGTGCTCGTACTCGAAGGCGTTTCGGTCGGCCGAGCGTCGTTCCGATCGCGGTTGTCCATGTTGTGCTGGGCCGGTGGTCCGGACGAGCGAGCTCGGCTGGAGCGCGCTGTCCGGCGCGACGGTGAGGCGTGCCGGGCGAGTCTTCGCCGCTGGCAGGCGTTCGAGCGGGGCTGGTTCGCAGTGGATCGACCCGACGCCGCAGTTCACCCAAAAGGGTTAGTACCACTGGTCTGAACCGGTCCAATTCTCGACGCAGAGCTACCTGGAACCACCTGCGTGCGATGGTTTCATGTTTCGCTGTAGCGCGATCGTAACCTTCGGTCCTCAAAGTTTGACCGCAGTTGGGGCTAGGGTCGTCGGTCACCAACAGCAATTTCTACAAGGAGTTCACATGCTCCCTCAGCGGGTGGCTCGCCTGCGCCGACTCGCCCTGATCGGGCTCGCCGGCGGTCTCGCGGTGGCCATGTCGGCGTGCGCTTCCGAACGCGGTTCGGGTGGCGGCGCGAATGACACGTTCGTCTTCGGCGCCGCCGGCGCGCCGAAGAACTTCGACCCGATCTTCAACGACGATGGAGAGAGCTTCCGCCCCGCGAGGCAGATGTTCGACACCCTGGTCACCTACAAGCCGGGCACCACCGAGCTGGAGGGCGGCCTCGCCACGGCCTGGACCCCGAGCTCGGACGGCAAGTCCTGGACCTTCACCCTGCGCCAGGGCGTGAAGTTCCACGACGGCACCCCGTTCAACGCCGCCGCGGTCTGCTTCAACTTCGACCGTTGGTACAACATGAAGGGCGCCGCCGCGCAGAGCCAGATGATCTACTACGGCGACGTGTTCGAGGGCTTCGCGAAGAACGAGGGCGACGCCAGCGGCCAGCCGGTGTACAAGTCCTGCGAGGCCAAGGACGACCACACCGCCGTGATCAACCTGAACAAGGCCAAGGGCGCCTTCCCCGACGCGTTCGGCCTGACCTCGCTGTCCATCTCCAGCCCCGACGCGCTGAAGAAGTACAACGCGGACAACGTGACGCAGAGCGGCGAGTCCTTCGCCTATCCCGCGTACGCCACGGATCACCCGACCGGCACCGGGCCGTTCAAGTTCGACAGCTTCGACAAGACCAACAACACCATCACCCTGGTGCGCAACGACGACTACTGGGGCCCGAAGGCCAAGGTCGCCAAGCTGATCTTCAAGATCATCCCGGACGAGAACGCGCGCAAGCAGGAGCTGGCGGCCGGCACGATCGACGGCTACGACTTCCCGAGCCCCGCCGACTACTCCTCGCTGGAAAGCAGCGGTAACAAGGTGCTGATCCGCCCGGCGTTCAACATCCTGTACCTGGGCATCAACCAGAAGAACAACCCGAAACTGGCCGACGTGCGGGTCCGGCAGGCGATCGAGTACGCGATCAACAAGGAGCAGCTGGCGAAGAACAAGCTGCCCGCCGGCGCCTACCCGCAGGACCAGTTCCTGCCGAACAACGTTCCCGGCTACACCCAGGCGGTCGAGAAGCACGCCTACGACGTGGCCAAGGCCAAGCAGTTGCTGGCCGACGCCGGCGCGACGGGCACGACGCTGAACTTCTACGTGCCCACCGAGGTCACCCGCCCGTACATGCCCAACCCGGTGGACATCGGCGCGGCGGTCGCGGACGACCTCAAGGCCGCCGGGTTCACCGTCAACGTCGTGCAGGAGCCGTGGAACGGCGGGTACAAGGACGACGTGCAGAAGGCGGGCAAGCAGGACATCCACCTGCTGGGCTGGACCGGTGACTACGCCGATGCCGGCAACTTCATCGGGACGTTCTTCGGCAGGCAGAAGGCGGAGTTCGGGTTCAACAACCCGCAGATCTTCGATGCGCTGTCCAATGCGGACAAGCAGGTCGACCCCGGTGCCAAGGCGAAGGCCTACGAGCAGGCCAGCGTGCTCATCTCGCAGTACGTGCCCGCGGTGCCGTTGACCTCCTCGCCGCCGGCGATCGTGGTCAAGAAGAACGTCAACGGTCTCGTCGCGAGCCCGCTGACCGACGAGCGCTTCTACACGGTCTCCAAGGGCTGACGCACTCGCGGCGGGGGCGGCACCGGGCACACGTCCGGTGCTGTCCCCGTGCGGGCGTCCCGACCAGGGCACGACTTCATGCTGCGATTCACTGTTCGTCGGTTGCTGCAAGCGATTCCGACACTGCTGGTGCTGTCCATACTGGTGTTCGCCTGGCTCCGGGTCCTTCCCGGCGGCCCGGCGGGCGCACTGCTCGGTGACAAGGCGACCCCGGAAAGCCTGGCCGCGATGCGGCGGCTGATGGGGCTGGACGAGCCGATCATCGTGCAGTACTTCAAATTCCTCGGCCGGGTGTTCACCGGCGACTTCGGCAACTCGCTGGCCAGCGGCGACGCGGTGATCAGCGAGATCGGCCGCCGCTTCCCCGCGACGATCGAGCTGTCCGTCTGCGCGCTCGTGCTGGCCATCGTGTTCGGCATCCCGATGGGCTATCTCGCCGCCCGCTACCGGGGCAGGCTGCTGGACAACGCCGCCGTGATCACCACGCTCGTGGGCGTCGCGGTGCCGGTGTTCTTCCTCGGCGTGCTGCTGAAGTACATCTTCGCGCAGAAGCTGGGTGTCCTGCCGCCGTCCGGACGGCAGGACGTGACGATCGACGCCACGCACGTCACCGGCTTCTTCGTGCTCGACGGCCTGCTCACCGGCGAGTTCGACGCCGCGTGGGACGCGATCAAACACCTGATCCTGCCCTCGATCGCGCTGGCCAGCATCCCGTTCGCGGTGATCGTGCGGATCACCAGGGCCTCGGTGCTGGACGTGCAGCAGGAGGACTTCGTGCGCACCGCCGAGTCCAAGGGCCTGACCACGCAGGTGATCCGGCGCCGGCACGTGCTGCGCAACGCGCTGCTCCCGGTGTCGACGACCATCGGCCTGCAGACCGGGCTGTTGCTCGCCGGTGCGGTGCTGACGGAGAAGGTCTTCAACTGGCAGGGCCTCGGCTCGCTGCTCGCCGAGGGCATCGAACGCCGCGACTTCCCGCGCCTGCAAGGGCTTCTGCTGCTGGCGGCCGCGGTGTACGTGCTGGTGAACCTGCTGGTCGACATCTCCTACGCGATCATCGACCCCAGGGTGCGTGTCCGATGACGAAACTGCTGACACGCAAGGCCGAGCGGATCGACGAACTCGCCGAGTCCGGCGGCACCAGTCTGGCCAAGGACGCGCTGCGGCGGATGCGCCGCAGCCCGGTGGCGATCGTCGGGGCCGTCATCACGGTGCTGTTCGTACTGCTGGCGATCTTCTCGCCGCTGCTGGCGCCGAAGGACCCCTACGTCCGCTACGACCAGTTGCGCGAGAACCTCACGCCGAGCAGCATTCCCGGCCCGATGCCGGGCTTTCTGCTGGGCAGCGACCAGAACGGGTTCGACTTCTTCTCGCGGTTGCTCGTCGCCTCGCAACAGACGCTCATCGTCGGCGTCGGCGCGACGATCATCGGCGCGGCGGTCGGCATGCTCATCGGCGGGCTGGCCGGCGCGTTCGGCGGCTGGGTGGACACGCTGCTGATGCGGCTCACCGACATCCTGCTCGCGTTGCCGTCGCTGCTGCTCGCCGTGTCGATCGCGGCGATCTTCCAGCACGGTACACAGTGGACGGTCATCATCGCGGTGTCCGTGGTGAGCATTCCGATCTTCGCGCGCCTGCTGCGCGGGTCGATGCTCGCGCAGCGCTCCAGCGACCACGTGCTCGCCGCGACGGCGCTCGGGGTCCGGCGCACCACCATCGTGTTCCGGCACATGCTGCCGAACTCGCTCGGCCCGGTGATCGTGCAGGCCACCCTGACGCTGGCGACCTCGATCCTCGAAGCGGCCGCGCTGTCCTTCCTCGGCCTCGGCGATTCGGACCCCGACCGGGCCGAATGGGGGCTGATGCTGGCCAAGGCGCAGGGGCTGCTGGACGTCAAACCCGAGCTGGCGTTCTACCCCGCCGTCGCGATCATCATCGTGGCCCTGGGTTTCACGCTGCTCGGCGAGTCGTTGCGCGAGGCGCTCGACCCGAAGAACAGGCGGTAAATCGCAATGGCACTACTGGAAGTTCGCGATCTTTCCGTCGTGTTCCGGCGGAAGGGTACGGAGGCGTTCACCGCGGTGGACGGGGTGAGTTTCGACGTCGAACCCGGCCAGACGGTCGGCCTGGTCGGCGAATCGGGCAGCGGGAAATCGGTGACCGCGCTGGCGATCATGGGCCTGCTGCCCAAACGCGGCGCGGAGGTGACCGGCAGCGTCAAGTTCGCCGGCACCGAGATGCTGCGGCTGTCGGACCGGCAGCTGCGCGACCACCGGGGCCGCGACCTCGGCATGGTGTTCCAGGATCCGCTCTCCTCGCTGAACCCGGTGATCTCGATCGGGCTGCAGATCACCGAGGTGCTGGAACGGCACCGCGGGATGAGCCGCAAGGAGGCCACCGCCGAGGCGGCCGAACTCCTCGGCCGCGTGGGCATCCCCGATCCGAAGCGGCGGCTTTCGGAGTATCCGCACCAGTTGTCGGGCGGGATGCGGCAGCGTGCGCTGATCGCGATCGCGCTCGCCTGCCGTCCGCGGTTGCTGATCGCGGACGAGCCGACCACCGCGCTCGACGTGACCATCCAGGCGCAGATCCTGGCGTTGCTGTCGGAACTGGTGCGCGAGACCGACACCGCGTTGATCATGATCACGCACGATCTCGGCGTGGTCGCCGGGCTGTGCGACGAGGTGAACGTGATGTACGGCGGCCGGGTGGTGGAGCGGGCCGAGCGGCACGCGTTGTTCGCCTCGTCGCGGCACCCGTACACGCACGGCCTGCTCGCGTCGATCCCGCGGCTGGACGCACCGCGCGGCGAACGGCTTTCGCCCATCAAGGGTTCCGTGGCCGACAACATCCCGTGGGAGCACGGCTGTGCGTTCGCGCCGCGCTGCCCCAACGCGCTGGAGGTGTGCCGCGACGTGACGCCCGAGCTGGCGCCGGACAACGGCGGGATGCTGCGCTGTCACAATCCGGTCGGACAGATGAGCGGGGTGCGCTGATGGCCGCGTTGGTGAGTGTCGAAGGCATCGAGGTGCACTTCCCGATCAAACGGGGCGTGGTGCTGGACCGGACGGTCGGGCACGTCTACGCCGTGGACGGGGTCGACCTGGAGATCCAGCGCGGCGAGACCTACGGGCTGGTCGGCGAGTCGGGCTGCGGCAAGACCACGCTGGGCCGCGCGCTGCTGCGGCTGGTCGAGCCGACCGGTGGCCGGGTGGTCTTCGACGGCACGGACCTGTCGACGCTGAAGGGCGAGGCGCTGCGCAAGATGCGGCGCCGGATGCAGATGGTCTTCCAGGACCCGCTCTCCAGCCTGGACCCCCGGCAGTCGGTGGAGTCGATCCTGGTCGAGGGCATGCGCGCGCACGGGCTCGACAAGGACCGGGAGAGCACGCGCAAGCGTTTGCGGGAACTGCTGTCGGCGGTCGGCCTTCCGGAGAGTTCGCTGCGCAAGTACCCGCACGAGTTCTCCGGCGGGCAGCGCCAGCGGATCGGCATCGCGCGGGCGCTGGCCGTGGAACCGGACCTGATCGTCGCCGACGAGCCGGTGTCCGCTTTGGACGTTTCGGTGCAGGCGCAGGTGATCAACCTGCTGGAGGACCTGCAGCAGACGCTCGGCCTGACCTACCTGGTGATCGCGCACGACCTGGCGGTGGTGCGGCACATCTCCGACCGGATCGGCGTGATGTACCTGGGCTCGCTGGTCGAGGAGACCGACTCCGAGACGCTGTACGCCCAGCCGCTGCACCCGTACACGCGGGCGTTGCTGTCGGCGATCCCGGTGCCGGATCCGGAGGTGGAGGACAGCCGCGAGCAGATCCTGCTGGCCGGCGACCTGCCCTCCCCGGCGGCACCGCCGCCGGGCTGCCGGTTTCACACCCGGTGCCCGTGGCGGCAGGAGACCCGGTGCGACACCGAACGCCCCGCGCTGCGGGAGATCGGCGCCGGGCACCGCGTCGCCTGCCACTACGCCGAGGACATCGAGGCCGGCCGCATCACGCCGCACGAGGTGACCGCCGAACTCGTCGAGGCGACATCGACCGGTGGGCCGGAGGTGAGTCACGCCGTCTCGGTCACTGAGATCCCGTGATCCGGGTACCCTGGCGGCTGTGCACATCGACCAGTGGCTGGAGGCCATTCCGCCGCTCCTCGTCTACATCTCGGTAGGCCTGGTGATCGGCCTGGAGAGCCTCGGCATTCCGCTCCCGGGCGAGATCGTGCTGGTGAGCGCGGCGTTGCTGGCGTCCAGCCATCCCGCGCTCAACCCGTGGCTCGTCGGCATCGTGGGCAGCGCGGGGGCGATCATCGGTGACAGCACGGGCTATCTGATCGGCCGCAAGGGCGGCCAGCGGCTGTTCGACTGGGCGGGCCGGAGGTTCCCCAAGCACTTCGGGCCCGCCCACGTCGAGAACGCGGAACGGATCTTCGCCAAACGCGGGGTGTGGGCGGTCTTCTTCGGGCGATTTGTCGCGATTCTCCGGATCCTTTGCGGACCGCTCGCCGGTTCGCTGCACATGCACTACTGGAAGTTCCTCGCCGCCAACGCGCTCGGCGGCATCGTGTGGGCTGGCGGTACGACCGCGCTGGTGTACTCGCTCGGAATCGTCGCCGAGCAGTGGCTGTCCCGGTTCTCCTACATCGCGCTGGGCGTCGCGATCCTCGCCGGCGTGGTCATCAGCTTCGTGATCAAGAGGCGGATGGGGCGGCATCAGGCCGAGGAGACCGGCTCACCGGAGCGGGCGCGCGCCGAGCGTCTCTAGGGAGGGCCGGTCGGGTGCCGAACCCCGCGAGGAGCGCGGCGGTAGCGAGCCGACCAGGACCCCGCCGACCACGACCACGCCCGCCAGGATCTCGACCAGCGCGGGCCGTTCGCCGAGCAGCAGGAACGACGCCGACATCCCGACCACCGGCACCAGCAAGGAGAACGGCGCCACGATGTTCGCCGGGTTGCGACGCATGAGCGTGGTCCAGATCCCGGCGCCGAACACGGTGCCGATCGCCACCACGTAGGCGAGCCCGCCGACGCCGATCCAGCCGTTCGCGGTGCCGATCGTGGCCAGCGACTCCCACTGCGCGCGGGGCCCTTCGAAGATCAGCGACAGCGCGAACATCGGGATGGGCGGGACGACCGACATCCACAACGTCAGGTGCAACGGGTTCTCGGGCCGCGCCTGGCGCGAGCAGATGTTGCCGATGGCCCAGCTGAACGCGCCGAGCAGGGTGAGCAGCACCGGCAGCAGCGCCGCGGCCTCCGCCCGGTGCCACGCGATGACGATCATCCCGGCGACGGCCGCCAGGATTCCGGCCAGCTGCCGCGGGGTCAGCCGCTCCCGCAGGAAGAACGCGCCCAGCAGCACGGTGAACGGCGCCGACGCCTGCAGCACCAGCGAGGCGAGTCCGGTGGGCATGCCGTTGTCGAGCGCGATGAACAGGAACGCGAACTGCCCGGTGCCGAAGCCGAGGCCGTAGCCGATGAGCCAGCGTGCCTTCACCTTCGGGCGGGGGATGAACAGGATCGTGGGGATCGCGATGACGAGGAAGCGCAGCATGCCCGCGAACAGTGGCGGAAAGTGCCCGAGCGTCGCGTGGATGGCGAGGAAGTTCAGGCCCCAGACCATCGCGACGAGCATGGCCAGCAGACGGTCGCGGGTGGTCATACCTCCAGCTTGCGGTACCTAACTGTGTAGCACAATCGAGATTATTTGCATCAACTCTTAAGCTGTCCTTCATGGACATCGCCCGGCTCCGCGTCCTTCGGGAACTCGCCGACCGCGGCAGCGTGACGGCGGCGGCACGCGCGCTGCACTGCACCCCGTCGGCGGTGTCGCAGCAGATCAAGGCGCTGCAGGTGGAGGTCGGCCTGAACCTGACCGAGGCCGCGGGGCGCGGCCTGCGGCTGACCGACGCGGGGCGGCTGCTGGTGGCGCGTGCGGACGAGGTGTTCGCCGCGCTGGAGCGGGCGGAAGCCGAACTGGACACCTACCGCAGCGTGCCGCGCGGCCGGGTGCGGCTGGCGATCTTCCCGTCGGCCGCGCTGATGCTGTTGCCCGGTCTGTTGCGCCGCATCGAGGAGTTGCCGGGACTGGAACTGGACGTGCGGGACATCGACATGACCCCACCCGAGGTACCGGCCCTCACCGGCGACTTCGACATCGTGGTCACCCACCGGGACGAGGTCGCGGACCCGTTCCCCACCGGGCGGCTGGAGGTGACCCACCTGCTGCGCGAACCACTCGACGTGGCCGTGCCGCGCGGGCACCGGCTGGCGGGCCGGGACCGGGTGGAGCTGACCGAACTGGCCGAGGAACGCTGGATCGGTGTGGACGTCGGCTACCCGGTGGACGACGTGCTGCGCTCGCTCGCCGTGCGCACCGGGGTGCGGCCGCGCGTGGTCTACCGGATCAACGACTTCCGGATCACCGAGGCGCTGGTGGCCGCGGGGCAGGGCATCGCGCTGCTGCCGAGGCACACGATGGACCGCAGCCGCCTCGCTCGCCTCGAACTCGCCGGCATCCGCGCCGCACGCCACATCGAGGCGGTCTGCCGGGCGGGCTCGATCACCCGCCCGGCCATCACCACGGTGCTCGATCTGATGCGTCTCGAGGCCGAGTCCCTTACAGCGCCGGGCTGACCGGTGGCGCGCCTCGCCGGCGGGCGACCGCGCCCGGAAACGCCGGGTCCTACCGGTGCGAGCGGTTGACCGCCGATACGACCGCGCGCAGCGACGCCGTCACGATCGACGGGTCGATGCCCACGCCCCAGAACACCTTGTCGCCGATGGCGCATTCGATGTAGGAGGCCGCCTTCGCGTCGTCGCCGGGGGTCAGGGTGTGCTCGCTGTAGTCCAGGAGCCGCAGGTCATATCCCACCGTCGAGAGTGCGTCGAAGAACGCGGCGATCGGGCCGTTGCCGGTGCCCATGATCTCCTGCTCCTCACCGTCGACACGCACGGTCGCGCGCAGGTTGTACTCGCCGTTCGCGGTGACGTGCTGGCTCACCAGCTGCAGCGGCGACTGCGCCTCCAGGTACTCGGCGGAGAACGCGTTCCACATCGTCTCCGGGGCGACCTCGCCGCCCTCGGAGTCGGTGTGCCGCTGGATCACCTGCGAGAACTCGATCTGCAGCCGCCGCGGCAGGTCCAGCTGGTGCTCGGTACGCATGATGTACGCCACGCCACCCTTGCCGGACTGCGAGTTCACCCGGATCACGGCCTCGTAGGTACGCCCGACGTCCTTGGGGTCGATGGGCAGGTACGGGACCTCCCACGGGAACTCGTCCACCGGCACGCCCGCCTTCTCGGCGGCGTTGTTCAGCGCGTCGAACCCCTTGTTGATCGCGTCCTGGTGGCTGCCGGAGAACGCGGTGAACACCAGGTCCCCGCCCCACGGCTGGCGCTCGGGCACCGGCAGCTGGTTGCAGTACTCGACGGTCCGCTTGATCTCGTCGATGTCGGAGAAGTCGATCTGCGGGTCGATGCCCTGGCTGAACATGTTCATCCCCAGCGCGACCAGGTCGACGTTGCCGGTGCGCTCGCCGTTGCCGAACAGGCAGCCCTCGATCCGGTCAGCTCCGGCCTGGTAGCCCAGCTCCGCCGCGGCGACACCGGTGCCGCGGTCGTTGTGCGGGTGCAGCGACAGAATCACGGCGTCGCGGCGCTCCAGGTTGCGGCCCATCCACTCGATTGAGTCGGCGTACACGTTCGGCGTCGCCATCTCGACCGTCGCGGGCAGGTTGAGGATCACCGGCCGCTCCGGCGTCGGCTGCCAGATGTCGGTCACCGCGTTGCACACCTCGGCCGCGTACGACAGCTCGGTGCCGGTGTAGGACTCGGGCGAGTACTGGAAGCGGAAATCGGTGTCGGAGTACTTCTGCGCGTACTCCACGACCAGGTCGGCGGCCTGCAGCGCGATCTTCTTGATGCCCTCGCGCTCCTCGCGGAACACGACGCGGCGCTGCAGGATCGACGTCGAGTTGTAGATGTGCACGATCGCCTGCGGCGCGCCTTCCAGCGCCGCGAACGTGCGCTCGATCAGTTCGGGGCGGCACTGGGTCAGCACCTGGATGCGGACATCCTCCGGGATCGCGCCCTCTTCGATGATCTCGCGGACGAAGTCGAAGTCCGTCTGCGACGCGGCCGGGAAGCCGACCTCGATCTCCTTGTAGCCCATGCGGACGAGCAACTCGAAGAACTTCCGCTTGCGCGCGGGCGACATCGGGTCGATCAGTGCCTGGTTGCCGTCACGCAGGTCCACCGCGCACCACAGCGGGGCGCGCTCGATGCGCCTGCCCGGCCAGGTGCGGTCGGGCAGCTGGATGTCCTCCACCAGGCGGTACCACGGCTGGTAGCGGTGAAAGGGCATCGAGCTGCCGCGCTGCGGATTCCAGGTGGGCTGGTCGGCGGGCGCGGGGCGAGAGGGCGTGCGGACGGCGCTGGTATTGCCGGGCTGGGTGGTGCTCATGCTTGCTGAATCTCCTGCCGGATGTCGGGGTGGGCGACCGGCGGCGTCACGAAGCCCCGCGACGGGGGGCCGGTCCGATCAGGCCCCGTCGCGGCAGCGAAGCAGGAGAGCGCGCGCCACGTCGTTCACTGTAGCCCCGGAGAGTTGATGTTGGAAATGGGGCTCGCGATCCAACCGTGACCTTGTTGCCTACTGGCTGGTAGCGACAGCGCCGTGGACGTGCCACACTTCCGGCATGGCCGAGCACGCCGAAAAGAGCGAGAAGAACCTCACCGACGAGGACTCGCACCCCAAGCGCGGAGTCGATGTCGACTGGCGCCGGGTGAAGGACCAGGTTGTCGCGATCGTCGCCGGGATCGTCCGCTGGGCAGGGCTGCTCTTCGCGCTGATCCTGGTGCTGCACGTGATCTTCACGATCGGTTCGGCGAATCCGGACAACGGCATCGTCTCGTGGGTGCGCGGCTGGGCCGACAGTCTCGCGATGGGATTCAAGGACCTGTTCGAGCCCAGTGACCAGAACCTGCGCGTGCTGGTGAACTACGGCATCGCGGCGCTGTTCTGGCTCATCGTGTCCTCGATCGCGGTGAAGATCATCCGGCGCGTGTTCGGCGGTTCCTCCGCCTAGCGCTACTCCGTTCGCTGGATTTCCGCGCCGGTTCGTATCCGCGCGCGTACCCGCCGCGTCTCATCCGCGTGGATGGCATGGACAGCCTTCGGCATGCGATCGAGACGATCCCGATTCCCGGCGCCCCGCCACGTCTGTCCCAGCAGGGCGCCGCCGTCGGGCTCGCCCTGCTGGACACGTCGCTGCGCCTCAACCACGTGCGCAGACTCACCGAACGGCTCACCGTCGTCGAGCACGGCACGGCCCGGCGCACCACCGAGGTCGACGTCAGCCTGAAGCTCCTCGACGAGGGCCAGCGCGAGGCCACCGCCGGGTTGCAGAACCTCATCGGCCGCGAGCACGGTGAGCGCGTCAGCGCCACCACGCAGCAGCGTTCGCTGTGGGTGCCGTTGGCGAGGCTGCCCCGTCGCGAGATGTCGCCGGTGGACGTGTTCGACGCGGCAGGCCAGAAGCTGCCGCGACTGACCCAGCACGAGGTGTCCAGGCTGGTCGCCTCCGGGCTGTACCGGCTGCTGCGCGGCATCCTCGCCGGCGACGAGCACGCCCAGTCGGCCAAGAACGAGCTGAACATGTTCCTGTTCCAGGTGCACGAGCCGCGCTGGCTGGTGCGGCAGGCGCTGCTGACGTTGCTGACCGAGCGCAACCATCCGGCGGAGGAGTTCACGCTGCCGCCCGCCGAGGGCACCGTGCCCGGCTACGGCAGGCAGTGCCGGGACATCGCGCTGGACGTGCTCGACGGCTATGCGCATCTGCTGGTCGAGTACGCGTACCTGCTGAACGTCGCGATCCGCGACCACCTGCTCGTCGTCGCGCTGGACGACGCGGTCGACGAGCACCGGCTCACCTACGAGACGCCGTTGCACGTGGAGACCCGGCCGTCCCGCGCCGCCGAGCAGTGGCGGCGCCTGCGCGCGAGCCGCCGAGGGTACGTCGTGCGGTACGAGACCGTGGTCCCGGCGACGCTGAAGTCCTATCACCTGGTGGCCAGCACCGCGCCCGAGGCGGAGATCTCGCGGATGTATCTGTCCACCGACGCCGACCAGTACCAGGTCGACAGCCTGGCCGCGGATCTGGTCTCGCTCGCCGAACGGCAGGAGAGCGCCGCACTGCACGAAACCGACGGAGCATCGCACAAGATCCTCGAACTGCAGGCGCAGACGGTGCTGCGCAGGCTCGCGGACCTGTTGCGCCGCCGCAAATGGGAGGCCGGTCAGTCCGAAGTGGAACTGAGCGCGCGCACGATGCCGGCGTGCCATCGCCTCGCGGCCGCGGCGACCACCGGGGACGCGGTGCGCGTCGAGACCAACGAACTGGACAACTCACTGCGGCGCCACCCGGAGTTCACGGTCGCCAACCTGCGCGGCGCGGCCCGCGAGCTGACCGACAGGGAGTTCGGCGAGGATCTGGTGCTGGTCAACAGCATCACCGACAACGAGGCGCGGGCCTACTGGCGCCGTTCCGGAACCGATCAGCGCGGCGACCAGGTCAGGGTGCGGGCGGGACTGGTGCTCAAGGACTCCACGAAATCGGGGCCGCGCAACGTGATGCTCTACGCGCTCGCGGTCGCGCTGGTGTCGTTCGTACTCGGCTGGCTGCTCGTCGGCAGCCCGTGGCCGTACGGCAGAGCGGCCACCGAGGCGCTCGACAAGATCGGCGACGGGCAGTCCGTGATCACGATGTTGTTGCTGGTACCGGGCTTTCTCTACAGCAGGCTGTCGTTGCCGCCCCGGCGCACGGTCGTCGGCTATCTCGGCGCGCTGCCGCAGGTGCTCGGCCAGTTGAGCATCGTCGCGGCGGCCGCGTTCGCGGCGACCGTCGCGACCCAGAGCAAAGGTGTGGTCGTGCAGGTCGCGCTCACCGTCGCGGTGGCGCTGCCGGTGCTCGCCGCGGCGGTGCTCTTCGGTCAGCTTTCCTGGCGTGAACAGGTTCCGCTGTCGAGGATCGGCGTGCCACGCTGGGTGGGCACCGGCGCGCGGGAGGGCGGGAAACCGTTGGAGGCCAACGTCCGCTTCGACTCCTCGGAAGGGTGGTGACCATGGCCTCGCGGCGGATCTCCATCCGGAACGTGGCCGACCTCGCGCGGGCGGGGTTCGAGATCGCGCGGCAGCCATTGACCAAAGTGGACTTCGAGGTGCACCACGTCCAAGCGCGGCAGGGGTATTTGCGTGATCTGTGTGCGGACAGTGCGGTGTTCCTCGAGACGATCTGCTCGGCGACCAACGGCGGCGGGGTCGTGATCGGCACCAGGACCAGGACGCCGGTGACCGGCACCGAGCCGATCGAGCCGCCGGCGGGCCCGCAGGCGGCCGAGCGGCCGCGCATCAGCGACGACGGCTGGATCTTCCACCAGGCGGCCTGGCCCAACCCGACGTTCATCTACGAGTCGGCGCAGACGTTCGAGGGCCTGATCGCGATCGACCCGACCGCACGCGAGGTCAGCGAGTGGCACGGCCTGGCGATCCGGGATCTGGCGAAGGAGATCGCGCAGGCGGCGGCGACGCTGGTGGACGCACCGCTGCTGTCGCTGAACTGTCCCACGCAGCTGCCGACGACGGTGAAGACCCGCAACCACGATCTGCGCACCCGCAAGGAAATCGCCTCACCCTGCTCGTCACTGGCGATCCGGTTCTCCGTCGCGCTGCGCGAGGTGTCCGCCGCCACGCGGTTCGAACTGGCCGACCGCATCCGCGAACTGTGCGAGAAACACGGCTACGGATTCTGGCTCGCCGACACCAGGCCCGGACACCGCCCCGGCAACTGGTTCGAGGTCTGCCCCGCCGAAAGCGAGTTCTCCTCGCTCTACAACGGTGACATCCGCTCCCGCCAGCGGATCGGCACCTGTCTGCCGGTGACCTGCGTCGGCCCGGCACGGGTCGGTTCGACGCACGCGATTCTGACGTTCCTGCAACGATATCCGCAGGTCGGCGTGGTCGGCTGTACCGGATCGACGCTGTCGGACATCGCGTTCGTGCATCTCCAGCTCGCGATCCAGGGGGTGGCCGCGGACCGGCTGAACCGGATCCTCGGCAAACTGCTCGGCGAGTCCTCGGCCCCGGCGCGCCCGCGGAAACTGTTGCGCGAGCTGTTCAAACGCCTGGGCCTGCAGCCCGATCCCGCCGAACAGGGCGGGGCCTCGCCGGATCCGGCCAGCGACTACCAGACCTTCGCCGGGCCTGCGCACGCCTACCGCGCGAACCGGATGCCGCCGGACTCGCTGGCCGTCTGGGTGTCGTGGGAGATCGCGCGCAGCCACGGTGGGCCGGCCGCGCCGCTGGGGTGCCTGTACCGCGCGCTCAGCCAGGTGCTGGTGCCGATGCCGGTGCACGAACCGGTCACCACGGTCCCGGCGAGTGATCTCGCGACCGTGGAGTACCTGATCTGCCGCGCGACCGAGCAGTCGGTGGTGCGCGGCAAGGCCAAGCTCGCGGTCCCGAAGTCGATCCTGCGCCAGTTCGCCACCGGCGGGGTCGAACCGCAGGCGTCGAAACTGTGCGCCTCACTGGAGGAGGCGTGGAAGGCGCGCATCGACGAGTCCGGCGTGGCCGGCGTGAGCGAATGCACGGTCGCCTGGCGCGAATCCTGGCTGGGCCACTGGACCTACGCCTAGAACGCCGCCTTGCCCCAGGTGCCGGCGTAGGCGAACTCCGGCAACGGCATCCGGCGCCGGTCGGCCCGCTCCCGTGACACGTCGCGTTCCTCGCCGAGCACTTCCGCGTCGGCCTGCCTGCCGACCGCGATCGCGACCCTCGGCACCGCCTCGTCCGGCACGTCGAACTCGTGCCGCACCGCATCGGCGTCGAAGCCCGCCATCTGGTGTGCGACCAGGCCCTCCGAAACCGCCTGCAGGACGAGATTCTGGCTGGCCAGCCCGAGTCCGTAGTCCGCGTACGGGATCTCGCCCTTCTCGTTGCGCGTGACCGTCACCGCGACGAGCAACGCGCCCGCGCGGCCCGCCCACGACTGGTTGCGTGGCGTCAGCGTGGACAGGATCCGGTCGAACGTGTCGTCGCCGCGACGGCCCACCAGGAAGCGCGCGGGTTGCGTGTTGCCGAACGAGGGTGCCCACCGCGCCGCTTCCAGCAGCGCGCGGAGCTGGTCCCAGGTCACCTCGCCGGTCTCGTCGAGTGCTCGCGGGCTCCACCGTTGCGCGATCAGATCGGCCAGTGGTGCACTGCTGTCAGCTGGTTTCCGCATCACGCTCCCATTCTCGGCGGCACCGATCGCACAGGGGTTCCGGGTGCCAGGCCTTCGCCTGCGCCCGCAGTTCGCGGTGCACGCGCCAGCGCGTCCGGCCCTGCCGGGACACGCCGAACACGCGCATTTCGGTCCGCCGCTGCCCACAGCGCGGGCACACGACCCGCCGGAACACGCGGCGGACGGCCACGTCCGAATCCATGCACCCCTCCACGGGGATTGTCCGTCAGATCGCGTACTTCCACACGCTGAGCGCGTACGCACCGAACCACGCGCTGACGGCGGCGACGCCCGCCACGGTCCACACGGCGCTCGAGCGGCGCCGGTTCGCCAATCCGAGCGCGACCGGCACGAGCAACGTGAACGCGGGCAGCAACAGCCGTGGTTTCGAATGCATGAGACCGCTGGATGCCAGTGCCATCACGACGATCGCGCCGCCGTAGGTGACCAGCGGCCACTCCAGCCGCCGGGACAGCGCCACCGCCAGCAGCACGAGGTAGCCGAGCAGCACGGCGACGGTGAGCACCGTCATCGCGTCCGGGGAGGTCAGGCTCTGCCACAGGAACCGCGTCGTCGCGACACCGCCGTCGAACCTGGTCGACCAGCCCTGCCGCTCGAGATCGGACCAGGTGCCGAGCCGTTCGGCGAATCCTGCCTCCGGGTGCACGCGCAAACCGGTCCACCACAGGTAACCGACCAGCCCGAGCGGTGCGAGCAGCAGCGCGACGGCAGGTCCGCGGCGTTCGCGGGGAAGGCTCACCAGCGCCGCGAGCGCGACGGCGAGCACGAGCGCGAGTGCGGAGGAGCGCACCAGGCCGGCGAACGCGCAGCAGATCCCGGCCAGGTGCCACCGCCGTTCCAGCACGCCGATCAGTGCCCACACGGCCAGCGCGCAGAACAGCGCCTCGGTGTAGGCCATCGACAGCACGACGCCCATCGGGGCGGCCGCGAACAACGCGACGAGTAGATATCCGGCGCGCCGCGAACCGCCGCGCACGATCCTGCCGAGCCGCGCGAGCCCGTAGGCGGCGACCACTCCGGCCACGGCCGGGACGAGTATCGCGACGGTCGTCTGACTCAATCCGCAGGCACCGGAAATCCAACGGATCACAACGGGAAAACCGGGAAAAAATGCGCGCGGCGTGAACGGATTGAGGTAACCCTCCGCATCCGGCACCGGAGGCAGGTCGTAACCGGACGCCGCGATTTCGAGGTACCACCGGCCGTCCCACGCGGTGAGCCGGTCCACCGGACTTCCGTTGCCGAGCACGGCGAGGACGAGCACGCCGAACGCGCGAATTCCCAGGTAGATCAACGCCGGAACGGCAGGCTGCCATCTCGCCGCGGGTCCGGACGGCGAAAGATCCGGATCTGGGCGCAGCGAAACCTGTCGTTCGGTTGTGAACACGTTGGAAATTTTCGCACGCGAGTGATTACGCAACGTAGCTGGAGTGGGGGGCGCCACACAGAAGAGTGGCCAAGTGCTGTGACCCCGGTAGGCTTTCTCGAAAAGCGCACCTAGGAGGTCCGATAACAGTGGCGCTCGTAGTCCAGAAGTACGGCGGTTCGTCGTTGGAGAGCGCTGATCGGATCAAGCGCGTGGCCGAGCGAATCGTGGCCACCAAGAAGGCGGGCAACGACGTGGTGGTCGTGTGCTCGGCGATGGGCGACACCACCGACGAGCTGCTCGACCTCGCGCAGCAGGTCAACCCGGTGCCGCCCGAGCGGGAGATGGACATGCTGCTCACCGCGGGCGAGCGCATCTCGAACGCGTTGGTGGCAATGGCGATTTCGGCGCTCGGCGCGGAGGCTTGGTCGTTCACCGGTTCCCAGGCGGGCGTGGTCACCACGTCCGTGCACGGCAACGCACGCATCATCGACGTCACCCCCAGCCGCGTCACCGAGGCCCTCCAGCAGGGCTACGTCGCGCTGGTCGCCGGCTTCCAGGGTGTGTCGCAGGACACGAAGGACATCACCACGCTCGGTCGCGGTGGCTCCGACACCACGGCGGTCGCGGTGGCGGCGGCGCTCAACGCCGACGCGTGCGAGATCTACTCCGACGTCGACGGCGTGTACACCGCCGATCCGCGCATCGTGCCCGACGCCCGCAAGCTCGACACGGTGCCGTACGAGGAAATGCTCGAACTCGCCGCGAGCGGTTCGAAGATCCTGCACCTGCGCTCGGTCGAGTACGCGCGCCGATACGGAGTACCGATTCGCGTCCGCTCTTCCTACAGTGACAAGCCGGGTACGACAGTCACCGGCTCGATTGAGGAGATCCCCGTGGAACAAGCGTTGATCACCGGTGTGGCCCATGACCGTTCGGAGGCCAAGATCACGGTGACCGGGGTGCCCGACCACGCCGGCGCCGCGGCGCGGATCTTCCGGGTCATCGCCAACGCCGAGATCGACATCGACATGGTGTTGCAGAACGTCTCCAACACCGCGGGCCGCACGGACATCACGTTCACGCTGTCCAAGGCCAACGGTCCCAAGGCGGTCGAGTCGCTGGAGAAGCTCAAGCCCGAGCTGGAGTTCAACTCCGTGCTCTACGACGACCAGGTCGGCAAGGTCTCGCTGGTCGGCGCGGGCATGCGCTCGCACCCCGGCGTCACCGCCACGTTCTGCGAGGCACTGGCCAAGGTGGGCGTGAACATCGAGATCATCAACACCTCGGAGATCCGGATCTCCGTGCTCATTCGCGACGCGCAGCTGGACGACGCGGTGCGCGCGATCCACGACGCATTCGAACTCGGCGGCGACGAAGAGGCCGTCGTCTACGCGGGGAGTGGTCGCTGATGCGAGTCGGAGTCGTCGGCGCGACCGGTCAGGTCGGCGGCGTGATGCGGAAACTGCTGGCGGAGCGGAACTTCCCGGTCAGCGAGATCCGTTTCTTCGCCTCCGCCCGTTCGGCGGGCACGAAACTTCCGTGGCAGGGCGAGGAAATCGTCGTCGAGGACGCGACAACGGCCGATCCGTCCGGTTTGGACATCGCGCTGTTCTCCGCCGGTGGAGCCACCTCCAAGGCGCAGGCGCCGCGGTTCGCCGAGGCGGGCGTGACGGTCGTCGACAACTCCTCGGCGTGGCGGCTGGACCCCGACGTGCCGCTGGTGGTCAGCGAGGTCAACCCGCAGGCCGTCAAGGACGCACGCAAGGGCATCATCGCCAACCCGAACTGCACCACGATGGCCGCGATGCCGGTGCTCAAGCCACTGCACGACGAGGCCGGTCTGGTGCGCCTGATCGCCAGCACCTACCAGGCGGTCTCCGGCAGCGGGCTCGCCGGGGTCGAGGAGCTGGCGAGCCAGGTCAAGGCCGTCGCCGACCGGGCCGCCGAGCTGACGCACGACGGGTCCGCGCTGGAGTTCCCCGCGCCGTCGAAGTACGTGGCGCCGATCGCGTTCAACGTGCTGCCGATGGCGGGGTCCATTGTGGACGACGGCGAGTTCGAGACCGACGAGGAGAAAAAGCTCCGCAACGAGAGCCGCAAGATCCTCGACATTCCCGCGCTCGCGGTGTCCGGCACCTGCGTGCGGGTTCCGGTGTTCTCCGGGCATTCACTGTCGATCAACGCGGAGTTCGCACGGCCGCTTTCCGTGCAGCGGGCGAAGGAACTGCTGGCGGGCGCGCCCGGCGTGCAACTCGCCGAGGTCCCGACCCCGCTGGAGGCCGCGGGCAAGGACCCGAGCTACGTCGGCCGGATCCGCACCGACCCCGGTGTGCCCGACGGACGCGGGCTCGCGTTGTTCTTGTCGAACGACAATCTCCGCAAGGGCGCGGCTTTGAACACCGTGCAGATCGCGGAGTTGCTGGCCGCTCAAGCCTGATCGGGCGAACTTTCACTCTTTCGGGGCGCGACATCTCCCGCTGATCGACTGTGCCCGCTCTTAGTGTGGGCGCGAACTTTCAGCAAGCTGGTCGGGGGGCCGCGTTGAGAAGGCACGTGATCGTCGCCGCGGTGGCGCTGCTCGTCGCGAGCAGCGCCCCGTGGCAGGCGGCCGCCGATGCCACGGACGGACCGTTGTCGGTGCGCGTGGTTCGGGTGGACGCCAACGGTGTCGGAGTGGGCGGGATCCTCGTCGTCGCGACCGACCCCAGTGGTGCGAGCGCCAGCGGAACGACCGCGCCGGACGGCACGGTCACCATCCCGACCACGGCACTGGCCGGCGGCAAGTACCGGGTGGACGCGTCGATCCCGCCGTCGATGCCCGATCTCAAACCGGCCCCGGAGGCGCCCGGACTGTCCAGCCTCACCGAGTTCGCCGATGTCTCCGGCGGGAAGCCGGTCCAGCTGACGATGGGTGTCGGCGGCGGCACCGGCGACGTCCAGATCGGTGACCGGGTGTGGTTCGACACCGACGGCGACGGCGTGCAGGACGGCGACGAACTCGGGTTGCCCGGCGTGAAGGTCCAGCTGCTCGGCTGTGACGGCGCCGGGGCGCCGATGGCCGAGAAGACCACCGACCCGGCCGGGCACTACCTGTTCGGCCCGGCCGACGGGCTGCGCCCGAACTCTTGCTACACGGTCAAGTTCGACTACTCCGGCCTGGACACCTCACACCTGCCGGGGAATCCGCCCGTCGCGGGTCTGAAGTGGACGACGCCGCTGGCGAGCATCAGCCCGGCCATCGACTCCAATGTGGACCCCAACACCGGCGCCATGCAGGTCAACACCGGCCCGCCGGGTTCGGTCGACGACGGTGAGGACGCCGGTCTGGTCGGCGGGCTCAACAAGATCGGCGATCTGGTGTGGGCCGACGTGAACCGCAACGGCGTGCAGGACCCCGGTGAGCAGGGCGTCGCCGGGGTCACCGTGCGGTTGCAGCACCCCGACGGCGAGGTCGTCGCCACCACCACGACCGGCCCGCACGGCCAGTACACGTTCTCGCATCTGGCGGACGGGATCTACCAGGCCTGCTTCGACATCGCGAAACTTCCCGCGCAGTACGCCGACTACCAGCTCACCCGCAGCCGGGCGGGCAATCCCGGTCAGGACTCCGCCCCGGACGCCGGCACCGGCTGCACCGCGCCGACCGAGCTCAAACCCGGTCACGCCGAGGACCTGACCCTCGACGCGGGACTGGCCCCGCCGGTCAACCGGATCGCGGCGCACGTGTGGTCCGACGTCAACGGCGACGGGCTGCAGACCCCGGACGAGCCGGGAATCGGTGGCGTGCCGGTGAAACTGCGCACCGAGGACGGCAGCCAGTTCGCGCTGACCACGACCGCGCCGGACGGGACCTATGCCTTCGAGGACGTGCCCGACGGCGCCTACCAGGTGTGTTTCGACCTCGGCAACCTCCCGGCGGCCGTCGCCGACTACACGCCGGCCCGCTACGTCAACGACTCCGCCGCGAACCCCGCGACCGGCTGCACCCGCACCGTGACGCTCGGCCTCGGCAAGCGCGAGGACCGCACGCTCAACGCGGGGCTGACCGCGCCGGTCAACCAGATCGGCGACCGGGTGTGGTTCGACAGCAACCGCAACGGCCTGGAAGATCCGGTGGAGACCGGAATCGCCGGGGTGCCGGTGAAACTCGTCAAACAGGGCGGCGGTGACGCGGGCAGCACGACGACCGGCGCCGACGGCAAGTACGACTTCACCGGGATGCCGGACGGCGCGTACCAGGTTTGCCTGGACGCCAAGGCTTTTCCGCCCGCATACGCCGGGGCGCAGTGGGCGCGGCCGGACGCGGGCGATCCGGCGCTGAGTTCCAAAGTGGACCTCGCGAGTGGCTGCACGCCACTGGTGACCGTCGGCGTCGGGCACCGTGAAGAGACCACAATGGACGCCGGTGTCGTGGCCGCCCGCAACCGGGTCGGCGACCAGCTCTGGTTCGACACCAACGCCAACGGCGCCCGCGACCCGGGCGAACCGGGCCTGGCGAACGTCGCGGTCACGATGAGGGACAACGCGGGCCGGGTCGTCGCGACCACCCGCAGTGGGCCCGACGGGAAGTACCTGCTGGACGATCTGCCGGACGGCTCGTACCACGTGTGCGTCGACCTGGCGAACCTGCCGCCGCAGTTCGCGCACTACGGCGTGCCGGGCTCGGGCAACGGATGCACCGGGCCGGTGACGGTGGGGCCGAAGCCCCGTGAGGACCTGTCCGTCCGCATCGGCCTGGTCTCGGCGTCGCCGACCGTCGCCCCGGCGGCGGAGTCCACGGGCAGCAGTGGGGGCGGCGGAAGTTTCCCGACCGGCTGGACGATGCTGACCATCGCCATCGTGGGCGCGGGCGTGGCCTTCACCTGGCGCTGGTGGAAAACTGTTGACCACTAAGCCGCCCGTTTTGTGAATCTTGCGTTCTACAACTAAACACTGGTACACGTGTGAGTAGGTGATCACACGGCGTACCAAAGGGGGCGGTTGTGACGGACGAATTGCGCGATTGGGACATCACCTCGGGCGTCGGCATCACCGCGCTCGCGGTCGCGGCGGCTCGTGCCGTGGACACGACGAGGGAGGACGGCCTGGTCCGCGACCCGTACGCGGCCGATTTCGTGGCAGCCGCCGGCGCACCGGTCCCGATGCCGGTCGACGCGGCGGCGCTCACCACCGAGGACCACATGTGGGACCTCATGTCGACGTTCATGGGCGTGCGCTCCCGCTTCTTCGACGAGTACTTCGCCGAGGCCGCCGAGTACGGGGTGCGGCAGGCCGTGATCCTGGCCGCCGGGCTCGACTGCCGCGCGTTCCGGCTGGACTGGCCCGCGGGCAGCACGGTGTTCGAAGTGGATCAGCCGCGCGTGCTGGAGTTCAAGGACCGGGTGCTCGCCGAACGGAACGCGCGGCCGGGCGCGCGGCGCCGGGTGGTGGCCGTGGACCTGCGCGACGACTGGGCGGCCGCGCTGCTCGCGGAGGGTTTCGACGCGCGGCAGCCGACCGCGTGGCTGGCCGAGGGGCTGCTGCCCTACCTGCCCGACGACGCCGCGATCCGGATGCTCGACATCATCCACGAGCTGTCCGCCCCGGGCAGCACCGTCGCGCTCGAGCACATGGCCAACCCGCGTGCCATGCTCGACGATCCACTGGTCCTGCGCACGGTGGACGAGTTCGGTTTCGACCTCTCGTCGCTGTTCGCGGGCGGTCCGGAGAAGAATCCGGCCGAGTATCTGTCCACATTGGGCTGGGCGATCGGGGATTCGTCGAGCGGGGAGCTGGCGGCGCGCTACGGCAAGGAGTTCGACGACGAACTCGCCGACCTTTTCGCCGACAACGGCCGCTACGTGACGGCCCGCCTCTTGTAGCTTGTCCGCATGAGGATCTCGCGCCTGCTCGCACTCGCCGGGCTCGGACTGCTGCTGACCGCGTGCGACCAGGTCGATTCGGCCGTGTCGCAGGCGAACACCGCCACGGACAAGGCGAGTGCGTGCGCCCAGGCGCTGGGCCTTGCCAACATCAACCCGAACCTGAACGCGGACGAGCTCGCCGCGCAGGCCAAGGACAAGTCCGACCGGTTGCGCGAGCTGGCGAACCGGGTCGCCGATCAGAACCTCAAGCAGAACCTGTTCACCATCGCCGACTCCTATGTGGATCTCGAGAAGCGCAAGGCCGACCACCTGAGCAACCTCAACGACTGGATCCAGCGCAACACCGGCAACCTCGCGAACCTGCGCAGCGCCTGCCTCTAGCCGCGCCGGGCCGGCGTCTGCAGATGCAGGCCCTGCCGTGCGAGTGAGCGGTCGAGGACCGTGGTCTGGTCCCACCCGCGTGGTCCTTCGCGCAGCGCGGCGTGCATGCGCGGCAGGCGGCGGAGGTGACGGGCGAACGAGCCCTCGCGCAGCACGCGGCCGCGAACGCGCTGCCCTTCCGCGGCCTCCTCCGGTGAGGCCTCCACCCACACGAAATGCCGCGACCGCCCGGCCAGCCTGCCGAGCAGCATCAGCCACGTCCGCGTCGCGGCGCCGGTCGCCGGATCGTGCACCACCACCGGTCCCGGCTCCCGCAGCACGCTCGCCGTCACGCGCAGCCGGTGCAGGACGTGGACCACCGGGCGGTATCGCGAGTACGGCGTTCCGGGCGGCACCAGTTCACGCAGCCGGTCCCGCATCTGATCCGAGTCGAGCACCGCGAGAGGCGCGTCGGACTCGGTGGACCGCAGCAACGTGCTCTTGCCCGAGCCGGGTAGTCCCGCGATGACCACCAGCGACTTCGGCTCGATCCTCATGCGCAGCATGCCCTTCCAACGGATGCCGCACCGCTTCGCGTTCCGCGCATACCGGGCGAATCAGGCATTCACAGGTGCTGCACGGGGGACTCGCAGCCGTTGCGCGAGTCCCGCCGCGGCGATGGCCAGGCCGCCCGCGCCGGACGCGGCGAAGCCCCAGCCCGCCGACGAGTGATCCAGCACGAACCCCACGAGCGGGCTGCCGAGGCCCAGCCCGAGCCGGGTCGCCGAGTCGAGCAGGCCCATCGCCTCGCCCCGCACCCGCGCCGGCACCGACGAGGTGACCTCCTCCGCGCCCGAGGTCAGGGTCGGCGCGCAAGCCACGTTCGCGGGCACGAGGGCGATCGCCAGCAGCCACCAAGGCTCGGTGAACAGGCCGATCGGGAGCGTCAGCGCCGCGAGCAGCAGCATCAGCGTGGCCTGCGACAACGACCGCCGCACCGCACCGTGCACGAGTCCGCCGAATGCCGAGGCCACGCACATCACGACCATCAGCACGCCGGTCAGCCCGACCTGTCCGTTCGCCCGTAATGCGGCCAGCGCCGCCAGTTCCATGCCGGCGAGGCAGAACAACGCGCCCGTCGCGATGCACAGCGTCGCCGTGAGCCGGGAGGTCAGCCAGCCTCTTAGCGGCGGCCGGTGCCCGCCGGCGGTCTCGTCCTCGTGCCGGACCGGCGGGTTGAACCAGCACAGGGCGACCGTCACCGCGCCGAAGTAGAGCCCGATCCCGGTGAGCGCTGCCGCCGAGGACACCTGGGTGGCGACCGCGATCCCGGCCGCGGGACCGATCATGAACGCGGTTTCGAGCAGTATCGAGTCGAGCGAGTACGCGGAGCGCCGCTGTTCCGGCGGGACGAGCGCGGTCAGCACCTGGCGGGCGATCGAGCTGACCGGGATGGCGAGGCCGCCGGCCGGAAACGCGATCGCCACGAGTACCGGATACGGCAGATGCGGTGCGCTGATCCAGTACGCCGTCGCCGCCGTGCCGCAGGTCGCGACGACCGGGCACAGCCCGAACCGGTCGATCATCCGCCCGACCAGCGGTGAGCTCAGCGCGCTGCCCGCCATCGTCGCCGTGCCGACCAGTCCGGCCGCGCTGTAGCCGCGGCCGAGCGCGGACACGACGTGCAGCGTGAGCGTCAGTCCCATGGCGGCGACGGGCACACGGGCGGCGAACATCAGCACCAAGGTCGTCGGGACGCCGGGGATCCCCAGGACTCGCCGGTACCGCAACACGTCTCCGATAGTGGCACGCCCGTGCAACTCGTTATCCGCTTGGCATCCGGTAAAAGTGAGGGTAGCTTTCAAAAGAAAGTCACTCTCAGAAAGGGCGCGAAATGACCGCAGCCGACTCGCGGCGCTGGTGGGCACTCGGCGCGCTCGCGGTCGCTCTACTTGCGTTCGGACTCGACGTGACCGTCCTGTCCGTCGCCCTGCCCACACTCGCCGTCGATCTGCACGCCTCGACGAGTGACCTGCAGTGGTTCTCGAACGCGTACACGCTGGTACTGGCCGCGGGCCTGCTGCCGGCCGGTGTGCTCGGTGACCGCTTCGGTCCGAAGCGGGTGCTGATGTTCGCGCTCGCGTTGTTCGGCCTGGCCTCGCTGGCCTGTGCGTACGCGGGATCCACCCCGATGCTCATCGCCGCGCGTGCCGCACTCGGCATCGGCGGCGCGGCCATGGTGCCGATGTCGATGTCCGTGCTCACCGTGCTGTTTCCCGGCAAGGACCGCGCCCGCGCGATCGCCATCTGGGCGGCGGCGATGGCACTGGGCATCCCACTGGGTCCGGTCGTCGGCGGCTGGCTGCTCGACAACTTCTGGTGGGGCTCGGTCTTCCTGCTCAACGTGCCGATGATCGTCCTCGGCATGGGGCTGCTCGCGTTGCTGCTGCCGAGCATTCCCGGCAACCGCGCGCAACACGTCGACTACCTGGGCATCGTGCTGTCCAGCGCGGGGCTCGTCGCGCTGACCTACGGCCTCGTGGAGGCCGGCGAGCGCGGCTGGACGTCGCCGTACGCGCTCGGCCCGATCGTCGCCGGTGTGCTCCTGCTGGTCTCCTTCGCCCTGGGACTGCGCCGTTCCCGCCATCCACTCGTCGACCTCGGTCTGTTCGCCTCGCCCGGCTTCCTGTGGGGCGGCGTACTCGCGACACTCGCGTCCTTCGCGATGATGGGTGCGATGTTCCTGCTGCCGCAGTACTTCCAGGCCGTCGACGCCACCGACGCGCTCGGCACGGGACTGCGCCTGCTTCCGGTCGTCGGCGGGCTGCTCGCCGGCGTCCAGGTCGCCGACCGGCTGCGCCGGATGCTCAGCGCGAAGATCGTGGTCGCGATCGGGTTCGCGCTGATGGTCACGGCTCTCGTGCTCGGCTCACGCACGGCGAGCACGGACGGGTACGGATTCGTCGCCGTGTGGGTTTCGCTGATCGGCGTCGGGCTCGGCTTCTCGCTGCCGCCGTCGATGGACGTCGCGATGGGCGCGCTGAGCCCGGCCCGCAGCGGAGTCGGCTCCGGGGCACTGCAGGCGATGCGGCAGATCGGCGGCACGCTCGGGGTGGCCATACTCGGCACGGTGCTCAACGCGGGCTACCGCGGCGCGCTGCCGGCGCAGGTGCCCGGCGCCGTGCGCGAGAGCGTGGCCGTGGGCGTGCGCGTTCCCGGCCAGGCGGACGCGGCGCGGGCGGCGTTCATGCACGGGATGAGCTCGACGTTATGGGTGTGCGCGGCTTTCGCGGTGCTCGGGGTGGCGGTGGCGCTCGCCTTCCTGCCGCGGGAGGCGCAGGACGTCACCGGGGCACAATCGGAGAATGAGTACGTCGCAGGGTGAGCCCGGGTTGCGAGAGCGCAAGAAGGCGAAGACGAGGGCCTCGATCCAGGACCACGCGTTGCGCCTGTTCATCGAGCAGGGCTACGAGGCGACGACGGTCGAGCAGATCGCCGCGGCCGCCGACGTTTCGCAGAGCACGTTCTTCCGGTACTTCCCGTCCAAAGAGGAAACGGTGGCCTTCGACCGGATGGACCCGGTGTTTCTCGACGCCTTCGTGGCCCAGCCCGCCGGGCTGAGTCCGATCGCGGCCATCCGCGCGTCGATGCGCGAGGTGCTCGGCACGATGTCGAGCGAGGCGTCCGAACTGGAAACCGCGAGGCAGCGGCTGGTCTTCACGGTGCCGGAGCTACGTGCCCGGCTGTTCGAGCAGATGGGCGACGGGGTGGCCATGCTCAACGAGGCGGTGGCGCGGCGCGTGGGCCGCGACCCCGACGACTTCGAGGTGCGGATGTTCTCGGGCGCGGTGGTCGGCATCGCGCTGGCCGCGTATCTCGGCGCTGCCGACGATCCGGACCGGATGATGGCGGAGCTGGACCGCGGACTCGCGCAGCTCGAGCGCGGTCTTCCGCTCTGAGAACGGCCGGCTCGGTCCGCCCACCGACCACTGTGGCCGTTGCGACAAACGTGAGTGACCGTCTCCCCAACGGTGTAGCCGAATCCCATTCACAACGGAGTGATGAAGGGGATAGATCACGGAAACCATCGATGTGGGTGAGCACAGTGGACGGTGGAGTGAACCGAACACTCTCCGCGTTTTCCCGTCTCTGGTGTCTTGATCATCTGGGCTAAGCGCAAACTCAAAGCGTTCATCATTTGCGGGTCAGTTCCCTCTATTCGAATTCGGCACGTAAGGGTGAGAAACCGCCCTACCGAGTGGTCGGCTGGTGAGGGCCTAACACGGTTGGTACGCATGAGTCCTGTTAGGTCCCTAGAGGCCAGGAGGTAAGGAATGAAAGGCAAGATCGCCCGAGTCATCGCGGTAGTGGTGGCCAGCAGCGTGCTTGCGTTGGTCGGGGGCGGCGTGGCCAGCGCGGGGGGCAAGGGTACTTCCAGCACTCAAGCTGCCGGGCAGCAACTGCTGCAGATGCGCGACGACCTGGCGAGGTCCGCCTACGCCGGCGACGTGCAGGGCACCCAGCGCGCGCTGGGCCGGTTCGACCCGTTGCTCGGCGACCTCGCCGCCGGGCAGAAGTACTCCATCCAGTCCGACGCGCAGCAGATGGCGGGCACCGCGCAAGGAGAGTCCACGGAGGCCAGCCGGATCCTGATGGACCCGTCGCAGGCGGCCACGGCCAAGCAGTTGCCCGCGGTGCCGAGCCTGCCTGATCTGCCGCCGCCGCTCAACATCGTGAGCAACCTGCTGAAGAACCTGCTCACCCTCGTGACGAGCCTGCTCGGCTCGCTTCTCGGTGGTGGCGTGCCCTCGCTGCCGGTGCCGGGTCTGCCGGCCGCATAACGAGCCGGTCGAAAGAGGGGGACCGGAGCCCGGCGTGCGCATCCACGCCGGGCTCCGGTTTTTTTCAGGCGCTCCCGATGCCGGAAAGGCCGAGGCGCAGCGCGCCTGCCGCCTCCGCGGTCGCCTCGCGGAAGCGGGTCCCGATGCCGAGGAAGTTCACGTAGCCGTGGATGAGGTCGTGCTGCCTGCTCAACGCCGTCGGTACCCCGGCGTCCCGCAGTTTCGCCGCGTACTCCTCGCCTTCGTCGCGCAGCGGGTCGAAACCGGCGGTCGCGACGTAGGCCGGCGGCAGACCCGAGAAGTCGTTGTTCAGCAACGGCGACAGCCGCGGATCGGTGCGGTCGACACCGGTCGGCGCGTAGTGGTCGAGGAACCACGTCATGTCGGCGTCGGTGAGGAAGAAGCCGTCGCTGAACAGCTCACGCGAGCGGCGCCGCGTCGAGCCGTCGACGCCCGGGTACATCAGCAGCTGGAACGCGGGCATCGGACCGCCGCGTTCCTTGGCCGCGTGCGTGACGACCGCCGCGAGGTTGCCGCCCGCGCTGTCACCACCCACCGCGATGCGATCGGGATGGGCGCCGAGATCGCTCGCCTTGGCGTGGGCGAAGAGGAACGCCGCCAGCGCGTCCTCCGTGGCCGCGGGGAACGGGTGCTCGGGCGCCAGCCGGTACTCGATCGACAGCACGCGCACGCCGGCGTGCCGCGCGAAAAACCGTGCCGTGTTGTCATGGCTCGCCCGCGTGCCGATCACCCAGCCACCGCCGTGGAAGAAGACCAGCAGCCCCGAGGACGACGAGGCGCCCGCCGGGCTGTAGAGCGTCGCCGGGATGTCGCCGTTGCTGTCCGGGATCGTCACCTCGCGTGTGCTGACCGGCTGGATCGGCTTTCCGCTGACCAGGTGCTGGGACGCGGCGAGCATCTCGCGCGCCAGTTCAGGGGTGTTTCTCGCCATCGACACGCCGGCGATCTGCTGTAGCCGGAGCAGTAACTGCGCGTCGAGAGCGAGTTGCTGCCCATCGATCTGGACCGGCCTGCCCGCGATGCTCCTGCGCAACGCCCGTGGCAGGCCGAACACCAGCTGGGCCGCGACCGCTTCGGCGCGGGACCGTAGTGGGTTTGCCATGACCATTGACGTTACCCATCGGTAGGGACGAAGGCCAGATGTGATTCGTGCCTCGGTCCCCGGAGCTGGTCCTCCAGTTAGGTGGAGGGTCTAGCCTCGATCGTGTGACTTCCTCCTCGGTGATCAACGTGGTCGGTATCGGCGGCTCGCTACGGGCCGGATCCCAGTCGGAACGCGCGCTGCGGATAGCGCTGAGCGGCGCCGAAGAGGCCGGCGCGACGACCCGGGCGGTCACCGGAAGCCAGCTGGTCCTGCCCTTCTACGACACGGGTATCCCCGACCGCACCGCCGAAGCCGAGCACCTGGTGGAGACCATCCGCCGGGCCGACGGCCTGATCATCGTCTCGCCCGGCTACCACGGCGCACTGTCCGGCCTGGTCAAGAACGCGCTGGACTACATCGAGGACCTCCGTCACGACACACGCCCCTACCTCGACGGCCGCGCCGTCGGCCTGGTCGCGGCCGCCTACGGCTGGCAGGCCGCCGTCACCACGCTCGACCAGCTGCGCACGATCGCGCACGCGCTGCGGGGCTGGCCGACCCCGCTCGGGGGTGCGGTCAACACCGCGGAGGTCAAGTTCGACGAGACCGGCGGCGCCTCCGACGACAAGATCGTCGCCAATCTGCGCCTGATCGGCAGGCAGGTGACGGAGTTCGCACGACGGTGAGGGTTGCCCGCATCGCCTCCCGGGTAATCCGCCGTTGACAACGGACATTCCTGGCAGTTTCGCGGGATGCGAGACGTTGTTCCTTGTGAAAGCGTGAGGCTTCCGGGAACAGGAGGTGCGAACGAGCATGGTCGAGGTGTTGTACACGGCGATCGCCACCGCCCGCGGTGACGGCCGCAACGGCGAGGTCACCTCGTCCGACGGGGTGATCGACGAGCAGCTTTCCATCCCGAAGGAGATGGGCGGGCCGGGTGGTGAGTACACCAACCCGGAACAGTTGTTCGCCGCCGGCTATTCGGCCTGCTTCCATAGCGCGATCCAGGTGGCGGCGCGACAGGCGAAGGCCGAGCTGTCCGGTTCGACGGTCACCGCCGAGGTGGGAATCGGCAAGGAAGGTGAGGGGTTCGGGCTCACCGTCAAGCTCGTGGCGCACCTGCCGGGGCTGGAACAGGGGAAGGCGAGCGAAATCGCCGCCACGGCACACCAGATCTGCCCGTACTCCCGTGCGACACGAGGAAACATCGAAGTCGAGGTAATCGCGACCACCGAATGAGGTTCGAGGGAAGAGAGGAAAACCAATGGCAAACTCTCCGATCTCCAGTCCGCTGACCGCGAGCGACAAGGAGATCACCGGTAACGTCCTGCAGTCCACGCTGGTCGACCTCATCGATCTGTCGCTGATCGCGAAGCAGGCCCACTGGAACGTGGTGGGTGCGAACTTCCGCAGCGTGCACCTGCAGCTCGACGAGCTGGTGTCGACGGCCCGCACCTACGTGGACGAGGTCGCCGAGCGCGCCAACGCGATCGGCGTATCGCCCAACGGCAAGGCCAAGACCGTGGTGGAGAGCTCGGGGCTGCCCGAGTACCCGGACAACTGGCAGAACGTCGAGGCGACGATCGCGGCGATCGTCGCGGCCCTCGACGAGCTGATCCAGCGGCTACGCAAGCGCATCGACGAGACCGACAAGAGCGACCTCGTCACCCAGGACCTGCTCATCGAGATCACGCAGGCGCTGGAGAAGGCGCACTGGATGTGGCAGGCCCAGCAGGCCTGATCGTTCCGCCGTGAGGGGCTCCCTGATGTGGCATCCGCCGTCAGGGGGCCCCTCGCGGCTTTTTGGGTTAGGTTCCGAGCATGGTCTTGCAATCCGGGAAAGCGCGGCGGGCCGAACGGCGTGGCGGCAGCAATCCGCTGGTGGGCGGCACGAATCCGGCATATGCGGCGGAGCTGACGTTGCCGCATCACCGGCTCGCCGACGAACCGGTGCCCGCCGACACGGCGTTGCAGCTCGTGCGTGACGAGCTGATGCTCGACGGCAACGCGCGCCTCAACCTCGCCACGTTCGTCACGACGTGGATGGAACCGCAGGCGCGCGAGCTGATGGCCGAATGCGCCGACAAGAACATGATCGACAAGGACGAGTACCCGCAGACCGCCGAGCTGGAGCGGCGCTGCGTCAACATCCTCGCCGAGCTGTGGCACGCCCCCGATCCGGAGGCGATCATCGGCTGTTCGACCACGGGTTCGTCCGAGGCCTGCATGCTCGCCGGGATGGCGCTCAAGCGCCGCTGGTCGAAGCTGGGCCGTGCGGGCAAGCCGAACCTGGTCATGGGCACGAACGTCCAGGTGTGCTGGGAGAAGTTCTGCGAGTACTGGGAGGTCGAACCGCGCCTGGTGCCGATGGAGGGCGACCGGTTCCATCTCAGCGCCGAGCAGGCGGTCGCCCGCTGCGACGAGAACACCATCGGCGTCGTCGCGATCCTCGGGTCCACTTTCGACGGTAGCTACGAACCGGTCGCCGAGATCGCCGCCGCGCTGGACGAGCTGGCCGAGCGCACCGGGCTCGACATCCCCGTCCACGTCGACGGCGCGTCCGGCGCGATGATCGCCCCGTTCCTCGATCCGGACCTGGAGTGGGACTTCCGGCTGCCGCGGGTCGCGTCGATCAACACCTCGGGCCACAAGTACGGGCTGGTCTATCCGGGCGTCGGCTGGGTGATCTGGCGGGACAAGGCCGCGCTGCCCTCGGAACTGGTGTTCAACGTCAACTACCTGGGCGGCGACATGCCGACCTTCGCGCTGAACTTCTCACGGCCGGGTGCGGAGGTCGCCGCGCAGTACTACACGTTCGTCCGGCTCGGCCGCGACGGATTCCGCGCCGTGCAACAGGCTTCGCGCGATGTCGCGACCGACCTCGCCGACCGGATCGGCAGGCTGGGCCCGTTCCAGCTGCTCACCCGTGGCGACCAGCTGCCGGTGTTCGCGTTCACCACCAAACCGGACGTGACCTCGTTCGATGTCTTCGACGTGTCGCGGCGGCTACGGGAACGCGGGTGGCTCGTGCCCGCGTACACGTTCCCGGACAACCGCACCGACCTGGCGGTGCTGCGCGTGGTGTGCCGCAACGGTTTCACGCACGACCTCGCCGACCTGCTGATCGAGGACCTGACACGGCTACTGCCCGAACTGGAGCGGCAGCCGGGGCCTAGCCACGATCCCGAGACCAGCACCGCCTTCCACCACTAGCGGTCGCCGGTGTGCCGGATGATCTCGGCGGTCACGACGTCCCACAGCCGCGGCGGCGGGTACTCGTGCCCCATGCCGTCGAGCGGGACCAGCCGCGCGCCGGGAATCTCGGCCGCGAGCGCCGCCCCGTAGGCCGGCGGGAACAGCGGATCGGCCGTGCCGTGCATGACCAGCGTCGGGGCGGCGATGTCGGCGAGCCGGAACGAGGGCGTGTTACCCGCCGCGAGCGAGTGATTGACCGCGCTCGCGGCCATGTCGCGGGTCCGGTCGACGACCTTGCCTGCCAGCCGTCGGACCCGCTCCTCGCCGAACGGCGTGCCGCCGTGGGCGCGCTGGTCCGCGACCAGGTAGTCGATCACCGCCGCCCGGTCGTGCCAGTCCGGCGCCGGCGGGCTCGCCGGTGGGTTCAGCGGCGGCAGCGCTTCGCTGCCGGTCCGCGCGCCGGCCGGCGCGGTCGCGATGAGGGTCAGCGTGCGTACGCGGTCGCCGTGCAGCGCGGCGAGCAGCTGCGCGATGCCGCCGCCCATCGACAGACCGACGAAGTGCGCGCGGTCGATGCCGAGGGAGTCGAGGATCCGCAGCGGATCGGTGGCCAGGTCCGCGGAGGTGTAGCGCGGTTCGCCCGGCGGCGAGCCAGGGGACTGCCCGGTGTCACGGTGGTCGTACCTGATGACGAACCGGCCGGGCGCCGCCAGCCGCTCGCAGAACTCGGTGTCCCACCAGTCCATCGACGAGGACGCACCGCCGATCAGCAGCAGCGCCGGATCGTTCGTCGCGCCGAACGTCTCCAGACACAGGTCCATCGCTACCGCATCCCGAGTGCCCGCAGCGCGAAGAACACCTCCGCCGCGGTTTGCCTGATGGTCTCGGCGATCACGAGCGATCCGTGCCCGGCGTCGTAGCGGTAGAACTCGTACGGCACGTCCCGCGCGGCCAGACGGTCGAGGTAGTTCTCGATCTGCCGGATCGGGCAGCGCGGATCGTTGTCGCCGGCCAGCACCATCACCGGCGCCTTCACCGCCTCGACATAGGTCAGCGGCGAGCACTCGCGGTACACGGCGGGCACGGTCTCCGGCGAGCCGCCGAACAGCGCCCGGTCGAACGCGCGAAGCTGCTCCATCTCGTCCTCGTACGCGGCCACGTAGTCGGCCACCGGCACGCTCGACACCGCCGCCGCCCACCGGTCCGGCTGCGTGCCGATGGCGAGCAGGGTCAGGTAGCCGCCCCAGGACGCCCCGGACACCACGCATTTCGCCGGGTCCGCGAGTCCACTCTGGACGGCCCAGTCGTGCACCGCGGCGACGTCCTCGAGTTCGGTCAGCCCCGGGCGGCCCTCGATCGCGTCGCGCCAGGCCGACCCGTACCCGGTCGAACCGCGGTAGTTGACCTCGATCACCGCGAACCCGGCGTCCAGCCACACCGCGCGGTAGGCGGAGAACCGGTCCTCGTCCGCCGAATGCGGTCCGCCGTGCAGGGTGAACACCGTCGGTACCGGTCCGTCCGGCGCGTTCGCCGGCCGTGCGACCAGCGCGTGCACCCGGCCGCCCGGTCCCTCGACGAACGCGTCCACCACCGGTTGCGAATGCGGGGCGGGCTCGCCGGGCGGGGTGAGCAGCACGCTGTCGGTGCCGTCGGCGGTGCGCGCCCTGATCACCGTGGGCTCGGCCGCGCTGGACCACGAGTATTCGACGGTGCCGTCCGGACGCACCGCGGCACCGCCGATCCTGCCCTTCGGAGTCTCCAAAGAGGACAGTGCGCCGTCGGCGAGGTCGTAGCGGTACAGCGAGCTGCGGCCTTCGTGGAAGTGCACGACCAGCAGCGCGTCGGCCTTCGGATACCACTCGGCGGCGACCTCGCCGGGCAGGTCGAGCGAGACCTCGGTCTCGGTGTCGGCCTCGACGTCCCAGATCAGCAGCTCCTCGTGGCCGCGGCGCTCGTGCAGCATCAGCAGCCGGGGATCGCCCGCGACAGGGGAGAACTCCAGCGGGGTGAGGCCCTTGCCCTCGCCGTCCCATTTGTCCGCGACGGCGGAGAAACCGCCGGTCGCGAGGACGCGCACGGCGGGATGCCGGGAGTCGCCGTGCTCGGAGTGCGAGATGGCCAGCAGCCGCTCGTCGCGGGAGAGCGACGCGACGCTGGCGTCGTCCTTGCTCGCATAGAAGCGGTTGGTCTCGCCGTCGATGTGGGCGAACAGCTCGCTGCCCTCGTCGGTGGACACGCCGACCGCGACCACGCGGTGCCCGATCTCCAGACCGGCCGGGTACCCGTCGTGCACGCCCGGAACCGCGGTCTCGATCACGCCGGGAGCGAAGGGCTCACGAACCCACGAGCCGAACTCGTCGCCGTCGGTGTCGTTGAACCACCAGATCCACGCGCCGTCGGGCGAGGTGGTGGCGTGCAGGGTGCCGTTGGGGCGGTCGGTGACGCGGCGGTGCTCGCCGGTCGACCGGTCCCACGCGTACACCTCCCAGACGCCGCTCGCGTTGGACACGTAGATGTTCGCGTCCGGTGCGTCGAGTGCCCAGCCCGGCGTCGACATGCGCGGGGCATGGAAGCGGGCGCGCCAGCGGGCCTCGGCCTCGGCGTCGTCGAAGAGGCGGTCAGGAATCACTGCGGGCGGGTGCTGGGTAGTCACACCTGAGATCCTGCCAGGCCCGTACGGTGAGTGGGTGCTGGAGGGATACGCGCCCGGGTTTTCTGATGACGCACTGTCGATGATGTCTGCGCGCACGGCGAGCGATCGGGCCCAGTTCGTGGTCCGGTTACTCCGTCCGGGGCAACGGGTGCTCGACGTAGGGTGCGGCCCGGGTTCGATCACGCGTGGCTTCCTCCCCTACGTGGGCGAGGGCCGCGTCGTGGGTTTGGACGCCTCGCCCGGCCAGTTTCCCGCGGAGTCCACTGTGGACCTGGTGGCCGGTTCGGTGTACGACCTGCCGATCGCGTCGGAGAGCGTCGATGTGGTCTTCGCGCACGCCCTGTTCGAACATCTCGCACGTCCCGTGGTGGCGCTGCGCGAGTTGAATCGTGTGCTGCGGCCCGGCGGCACCCTCGCCCTGTCTACTTCGGACTGGAGCCGGGCCAGGATCCGCCCGAAGACGGCGAATGTGACCGCCGCACTGCGGGGGCACTACCTGTTGCGCCGCCGAGCGGGCGGAGATCCCTTTGCCGGTAAGCACATCGCAGGGCTGGTCGCCGACGCGGGTTTCGGTGAGGTGTCCACCCACGCCCGGTATCGGCCGGACATGTCCTACCGCGAACTGGCGCGTTACGTGGAAACCCGTCTGGACGCGGCCCTGCGCACGTCCCCGGACGACCAACTCGCTTCGGCGGCAAGGTCGGCCTGGGCCTGGTCCCACAGCGGCGACGGCGATTTCGCCCAATGCTGGGTGGAGTTGGTGGCCCGGAAGTAGTGGTTGGTGGGTCCTGGTCGGGTCCCCTAGAGATCGCAGGACGAAGGGGCCAGGAGGAGTCTGGACCGACCACCCAAGCCGCGCCGCCACCTCCCCATGGCAACAGCGCCACCAACCCGAAGTCACCACGAAGCGGTCGCTTCGCGAGGCGCGCCAGCGCCAACGCGAGGGGGTCCAGGGGGCTTGCCCCCGGCGGGGGTCTGGGGGTTCGACCCCCAGAAGACACAAAAGAAGATCCCTATCTGCGCATTCCGCAGATAGGGATCTCCCAGATCTTCCGTCGGGGTGGCGGGATTTGAACCCACGACCTCCTCGACCCGAACGAGGCACGCTACCAAGCTGCGCCACACCCCGATGTACTGCTTAACGGGCCGAGGTGAAGTCTAGCGGATGTCGCTGCGGGCTTTGCGGGGGGTTTGCTTTTCGGTCCGTTCGCCGCTCGTGCCCCGTGGGACCAGGGTCAGCAGGCTGGCCTCGGGTGGGCAGGCGAAACGGGCGGGGGCGAAGGGGCTGGTGCCCAGGCCGGCGGACACGTGGAGCCACATGTCGGCGCCCCACCGGGAGACGCCACGGGCCCGGGAGCGATCGAGATCACAGTTGGTCACCAGCGCGCCGATGCCGGGGATACGCAGCTGTCCGCCGTGGGTGTGGCCGGCCATGACCAGGTCGTAGCCGTCGTCGGCGAACGGGTCGAGTACGCGGGGCTCCGGGGAGTGGGTGATGCCGAGGCGGAGTGCCGCGTCGCGGTCGGCGTGGCCTGCGATTTTCTCGTAGCGGTCGCGGCGCAGGTGTGGATCGTCCACTCCGGCGACGAACACCTGCTGCCCGGCCACGTCCACGGTGCGCCGCACGTGGGTCAGGTCGAGCCAGCCGCGCTCGATGAACGCCGCGCGCAGGTCGCGCCACGGTAGGTGCTTGCCGTGAATGCGCTTCTTCTTGCCGCGCGGCATCAGGTACCGCGCCGGGTTCTTCGGCTTGGGTGCGTAGTAGTCGTTGCTGCCGAAGATGAACACGCCCGGCCGGTCGAGCAGCGTCCCGAGTGAGCGCAGCACGTACGGCACGGCCTGCGGATGCGCGAGATTGTCGCCGGTGTTGACGACGAAGTCCGGTTCGAGGTCGGCGAGCCCGGCGACCCACCGCTGCTTCGACTCCTGCCCCGGCATCATGTGCAGGTCGGAGATGTGCAGCACCCGGATGGGCCGCGCGCCGGGCGCGAGCACCGGCAGTTCCGCGCTGCGCAGCGTCCAGTGCCGCCGTTCCACTCCGACGGCGTACCCGAGCGTCGCCGCTCCGGCCGCCGCAACTCCCGCCGCGATCCTGGCGGCGGTCATCCTGTCACGGTCAGTACCCACGCGTCCGAGGATACGGCCACCCCTAATGCTCGTACGCCGGGTCCGAAGGTGGCAGCGGGATCACCGGTTGCCCGTTGAGGATGTTCGTCATCGCGCCGAACCACGTTCGCGCCGGGGTTTTCCCGCCGAACATGTTGCCGTCGGCGGTGCCCCTCGTGGCGGTGACGTTGCCGGGACCGCCGTCGATCAGGCCGCCGAAGGGGTTGTCCGGGCGGAACACCATCGCGGCACCGGCCAGTTGCGGCACGGCCGCCACGAACGCGGCCGAACCGCTGTCCTGGGTGGTACCGGTCTTGCCGATCATCGGCCGGTTCCAGTTCACGGCACGTGCGGCCGTCGCCGAGGTACCCGACGTCGCGTCCTGGCTCATCCCGACCGCGAGCGAGTTGGCAAGGCCTTCGGGCACGGCCTGCTCGCACGGCGCCTCGTTGACCTTCTTCGGGTTGCCGTCGCGGTCGGTGACGGCGCCGATCGGCGTCGGCGGGCACCACACGCCGCCGCTCATGATCGTGGCGGCGACGTTGGCCAGTTCGAGTCCGCTGGTCGGGCTCACGCCGAGGGTGAACGACCCGAGGCCGGCCTGCATGGACCCGCCCGGCCCGAAGTACTTCTGCTGGCTCATGTTGTAGGCCGGGTCCCTGTTGCTCGGATCAACCGTCCCGCCGTTCGCCGCGTTGGACGCCATGGTGTTGCGCATGCCCAGTCGCCGCGCCATGTCGGTCACCGGGCCCATCCCGGCCTGTTCCTCCAGGATCACGAACCCGGTGTTGGGTGATGTCGCCAGCGCCTGCTGCAACGACATCGACGGGCCGTACCCGCTTTCCCCGTAGTTGCTCAGGCAGTACGCGCGGGTTCCCCGTGCCACCAAAGGACAGCTCGGTCCGCCACCCACGAAGACGTTGGACACATAGTTCTGTGGCGTTTGGATGGTCGAATAGATGCCGACCTTGTGTTGTTCCATCGCCGACGCGGTGGTGAAGAGCTTGTAGCTCGATCCGGCACCGGTCACGTTGGAGACGTCCGAGGGCAGTGCGTACGTCGTCTGACCCTTGCTCGCATCCGGCCCGTAGTCCCGGTTGGCCGCGAGCGCGACCACCTCGTGCCGGTCCTTTCCTGGCCGCACAAGGGAAAGCGTGTTCGCGACGTTCTTCTCGGTCTTGTCGACCTGCTGCTCGGCGGAGACCTTCGCCTGGTGGTTGGCGTTCTGGTCCATTGTGGTGCGGATCGTGTAGCCGCCGGTGTAGAGGTCTTCCTTCGTCATGCCGTTGGTGAGCAGGTAGTCCTGCACGTACTGGCAGAAGAAACCGTTCTCCGGCCCGGCACCCGTGCAGTTCGCGGCCGGCTTGCTCGGCCCGCCGGGCACCACGCCCAGCGGCTCGGTCTTCATCTTCGCGGCGTCTTCCGGCGCGAGCTTGCGGTTCTCCACCATGCGGTCCAGCACCAGGTTGCGGCGCTCGGTGGCGCGCTCGGGGTGCGTCCACGGGTCGTAGAACGGCGGGTTGTTCACCATGCCGGCCAGCAGCGCCGCCTGCGGCACGGTGAGCTTGTCCGCGGTGGTGTTGAAGTAGGTCTGCGCGGCCGCGCCGACGCCGTAGATCTTGCGCGAGAACTCGACGACGTTGAGGTAGCTGGTGAGGATGTCGTCCTTGCTCAGCTGGGTTTCGAGCTGGATCGCGATCCGCGCTTCCTTGAGCTTGCGGGCGACCGACTGTTCCTGCGCCTTCTGCTGGCCGACCGGGTCGTCCTTGTAGATGACGTTGATGAGGTAGTTCTTCACGTACTGCTGCGTCAACGTCGACGCGCCCTGCGTGTCGCCACCGGAGCTGTTGGACAGTGCGGCGCGGATCGTGCCCTTCCAGTCCACGCCGTGGTGTTCGTAGAAGCGGCGGTCCTCAACGGACACCAGCGCCCACTTCATCGCCTCGTTGATCTTGTTGCTGGGCGTGGGGATGCGGTACTGGTCGTACAGCGTCGCGATCGGCGCGCCCGCGGAGTCCGTAATGGTCGTGACCAGCGGCGGAGGCACGTTCGCGAGTTCGGTGGACATGCTTTCGACCGTCTCGCTGGCCTTGTTCGAGGCCACCCCGGCCGCTCCCACTATGGGAAACAGCACGCCGGCGACGAGAATGCCCGCGAGCAGGCACAGGCCGAGCAGTTTGAACAGACCATCCGTCTTCCGCACGGAGCCCAGACTAGTAGGACCGATATGTCCGGCGCCCGCGGTCCACGCGCGGAATACCACGTTGCGTCCGCGAATGCGACGTTTTCACGTAACGAATTAACGGTCAGACCTTGGCGGAGGGAACCGAGTGGCCCTACAGTCCGTCAACGTCTCACGAAGAGGGTGCCGGGGAGGCGCCCATCGGGTCGACCGACGTGAGCCGAGCGTTAGGAGCTGGGGGAAGATGGAAGCCAAGCAGCGGACCTGGCGTATGGACGCCCTGTGCCGGGACACCGATCCGGACGAGCTGTTCGTCCGCGGCGCCGAGCAGAACCGCGCGAAACTGGTGTGCATGGGCTGCCCCGTGCGCACGGAATGCCTCGCCGAAGCACTGGACAACCGGATCAGCTTCGGCATCTGGGGCGGCATGACCGAACGCGAACGGCGGGCGTTGCTGCGCCGCCGCCCCGAGGTCGGCTCCTGGGCCGAACTACTGGAATCCGCCAAACGCGAATACGTCCAAGTCTCCTAACCGCGAGTCCGGCGTTCCGGCCGCCCGAGTCGAGGCCTGCCGGAGCCCGAGTCGAGGCTTGCCGGAGCCCGAGTCGGGGCTTGCGGGTGCCCGAGTCGGGGGTTGCCGACCGCGAGTCGGGCGTTCCGGCAGCGCGAGTTGAGGGTTGTGGCGGCGCGAGTCGGGGGTTGCGTGAGTCCGAGTCGGGGCTTGTGGCGCCCGAGTTGGGGGTTCCGTGCGAATCGCGTGCCGGGATGCCGGACTCGACCTCCGGGAAGACTGGACTCGGCCGCCGGGAAAGCCAAACTCGCGCGCCCAGAAGGCTGGGCTCGGCCGCCCGGAGCGACCGACCCGGCCGCACGGAAGGCTGAACTCGGGCGCGCGGAAGGCCCGACTCGGGCGCCGGGATCCCCCGACTCGGGCACCCGGATCCCCCGACTCGGGCGCGCGGAAGGCTGGACTCGCGTTGGGGGGCTTAGGTGGATTTGGCTAGGCGGTCGCCGATGTCGCGCAGGCCTGCCATGTCGTGTACGTCGCTGGGCAGGGCGGGGACCTCGACGATCGGCACCTCGGGGTGCGCCTTGGTGAACCGCGCGAGCAGGCGCTTCTCGCGCTCGGCGAGGGCCACCCGGTCCGCGTGCAGCCGCAGGACCGCGGTGGCCAGCGGCGCACTCGTCTCCACCTTCTCCGCCGCGGACAGCGCCGCCGTGGCGGACAGATCGGCCAGCACCGGATGGGTGCGGTTGGCGATCAGACCCGACAACGGCATCGACTCGCCCGCCAGCCGCTCCACGAAGTAGCTGGCCTCGCGCAGCGCGTCGGGCTCCGGGGCGGCCACGACAAGGAACGCGGTGCCCTTCGAGCTGAGCAGTTCCGCGGTCTTGCGGGCCCGCTCGCGGAACCCGCCGAACATGCTGTCGAAGGCCTGCATGAACGCCGACGCGTCGGCCAGCAGCTGCCCGCCGATGATCGTCGACACGGCCTTGGCGAACATCGAGAACCCGGCGGTGACGACCTTGCGCAACCCCCAGCCGCCCGCCTTCGCCGGGCCGGTGAGCAGCCTGATCATGCGCCCGTCGAGCGCGCTGGACAGGCGCGTCGGCGCGTCGAGGAAGTCCAGCGCGGAGCGGCTCGGCGGGGTGTCCACGACGATCAGGTCCCAGTCGCCGCTCGCCGCGAGCTGGCCCAGCTTCTCCATCGCCATGTACTCCTGCGTACCGGAGAACGACGTGGAAATGGTCTGGTAGAAGGGGTTCGCGAGCAGCTGCTCGGCGCGTTCCGGCCCGGCGTGCGCGCGCACCATGTCGTCGAATGTGCGGCGCATGTCGAGCATCATCGCCCACAGCTCGCCCTTGGGATCGAAACCTTCGATCTTCACCTGACGTGGATGGTTGCCCAGCTCCCGCAGCCCGAGCGCCTGCGCGAGCCGCCGCGCCGGGTCGATCGTGAGCACCACGGTCTGCCTGCCGCGTTCGGCGGCGCGCAGCGCGAGCGCGGCCGCCGTCGTGGTCTTGCCGACCCCGCCGGAACCGCAGCACACGACGATCTTGGTCTCCGGGTCGTCGAGCAAGGCGTCGATGTCGAGGACCATGTCAGCGCACCCCCTGGTCCACGAGCGCTTCGGCGATGTCGTAGAGCGCGGCCACGTCCACGCCGTCGGTGAGTTCGGGCACTTCCAGCGTGGGCAGATCGGCCTCGGCGAGCTGTTCTCGTGCGCGTTGTTCGGCCTCGACCCGGATCGCGTGCTCGACGGTCTCCTCCACCAGGCCGTCCAGCGTGCCCTCGGGCAGTTCCAGCCCGGCCGTGGCCAGCCCGGACCGCACCCGCGAGGCGTCCACGCGTCCGTCCGCGGCGGCGCTGACGGAGCGGGCGGGCAGCCGCGGCGGGCGGACCCGGTTGACCAGCACCGCGCCAGGACGCAGGTCGGCGCCGTCGAGTTCGGCGACCGCCTCCACGGTTTCGCGCACCGGCATCTCCTCCAGCAGGGTCACCAGATGCACCACGGTTTCCCCGGAATGCAGCAGCCGTACCACGCCTTCGGCCTGCGTCCGGATCGGTCCGGTGCGGGCCAGATCGGTCAGGGCCTTGGTGACGTCGAGGAACTTGACCACACGTCCGGTGGGCGGCGCATCGACCACGACGGCGTCGTAGGTGTGCCTGCCGTCGGACTCGGTCCGCCCGACGCATTCCTTGATCTTGCCCGTGAGGAGTACGTCACGTAGCCCCGGCGCGAGCGTGGTGGCGAACTCGATCGCGCCCATCCGCCGCAGCGTGCGACCGGCGAAACCCAGGTTGTAGAACATCTCGAAGTACTCGAGCAGCGCGGCCTCGACGTCGATGTGCAGCGCCCGCAGCTCCCCGCCGCCGGGGGCGGAGGCCATGCGCTGCTCGGCGTAGGGCAGCGGTTCGGTGTCGAAGAGCTGCGCGAATCCTTGCCGCCCCTCGACCTCGATCAACAGCACCCGCCTGCCGCCGCGGGCCAGCGCGAGGCCCAGCGAGGCGGCGAGCGTGGTCTTGCCGGTACCGCCCTTGCCGGTCACGAAGTGAAGCCGTGCGCGGGCGAGCTCGTCGGTCCAGCCGGCCAGGGGTGAGGTCACATACCGCAGAGTAATTCACCGTCCGGGCGTGTGTCGGGCGATGCGCTGGTGGCCTCCGTGACACCGCCGCGTCACCTGATCCGGTCGGTCAGCCCCTTGCCGTTGTCGTTACCCTCCTGGGCATGACGAAGTGGGAGTACGCGACGGTTCCGCTCCTTATCCACGCCACCAAGCAAATCCTCGACCAGTGGGGCGAGGACGGCTGGGAGCTGGTCACGGTGCTGCCGAACCCGAGCGGGGAGCAGCACGTCGCGTACCTCAAGAGGCCCAAGTCGTGAGCTGGTCCGAGCGGCTCGCCGAGCTGGGCATCGCACTGCCCGGCGTGGCCGCGCCCGTCGCGGCCTACGTGCCCGCGGTACGCAGCGGCGCCCAGGTCTACACGTCAGGTCAGCTGCCCTTCGTGGACGGGCAGCTCGCCGCGACCGGCAAGGTCGGCGGCGAGGTCAGCCCCGAGGAGGCGAAGCGGCACGCGCGCACCTGCGTGCTCAACGCGCTCGCGGCGGTGGACGCACTGGTCGGCATCGACGCCGTGACCCGGGTGGTCAAGGTGGTCGGGTTCGTGGCTTCCGCGGAGGGCTTCACCGGCCAGCCCGCGGTCGTCAACGGCGCGTCGGAACTGCTCGGCGAGATCTTCGGGGAATCGGGCGCGCACGCGCGTTCGGCAGTGGGGGTGGCCGAGCTTCCGTTGGGAGCTCCGGTCGAAGTCGAACTGATTGTCGAGGTGAGCTGATGGATCCGGACATCGAAGCGGCGTGTCACGAGCTTCTGCTGCGCCTGGCCGGCCGCATGCCGGACCAGTTGCTGTGGCGCTACCGCGACTGGCTGGGCGAAGGCGCGATGACGACGCTGGCCCGGACGCTGCCCCGTACTTTGCTAAAGCACAATATTGACCTTGACCAACCGGAGTATCGCCTGCTGGTCGCCGGGCTCGTTCCGCACGGCGCCGACTGGCATCAGGTGAGTTCGACCCTCGGGGTAGACGAGGTCACCGAGAACCGGTACACATTCTCCGGGGGAGCACCCGATTGGGTGAACTCCGTAGACTCAGTGTCCGCGTTGGTACACGCAACGTTGCGAGGCCGGCCGGATGTGGGTGAGGTGCGGCAGAGCTGGCGGCACGGCGACGGGTCCCCGAAGCGCGTGCTGCTGATCACCGCGACGGCCGGCCTGCCGAGGCTGACCGGCGAACTGCAGCGGGTACTGCGCGTGCTGGGCGACGAGGAGCCCAGCGTCGAAGTCATGCCCCAGCGGTTCGACCTGCCCGCGTACCACCGCGCCGCGCTGGCCAGCTCCGAGCTGATCTGTACCGGCGCCGTGGACACCGGGCACCGCCTCGCAGCTGCGTAAACGGCTCGCCCCGACCGAGCCGCTGGAGGGAGAATCGTGGAGGTCCACAGCGACGCGGCAGGAATGGGAACCGACGGGTTCGCGGTCCCGCTGCGCTTGCACAATCTGCTGCTCGCACTGGCCGGAAGGCTGGACGACAGCGCGCTGTCCGAGGCCAGGGAGCTGACCGCTCGTGCCCGGCTGGACGAAGCCGCCGAGCTGACCACCGGCGCGTTGATCGCGGGCAAGCTGCCGGTCCGCGAGTCCGAGCAGCACGAACTCGGGCTCGTACTGGAGCTGAGCCGCTCCGACGCGACGCTCGCCGACCACCTCACGGTCAACGACGCCGAGGCCGACAACGGTGTCCTGCACCACTTCACCGGCGAGAACCAGCCCGAGCAGGGCATCGCCGACGCGCTCGACCGGACCCTCCAGGTGCTGCCGGACCTGCGCTCGGTGCACGCGGTGTGGCGCAACACCCCGGCGGGTAGCGTGCCCGGTCCGTTGCCGCAGCGCGTGGTGCTGGTCGAGATCGGACCGGAGGGCAACCCGCCCGCCGCGGCCTACCGGGTCGACGCCGCGCTGCGCCGCGCCGGTATCCGCGCCGTGGTCGAGGTGACCGGTCCCGGCGCCGATCAGCAGCGTTACCACGAGCAGGCGCTGTCCTCGGCCACCGCCGCGTGGCTGGCCGGCACGTCCGCTCCCTCGTCCGAGCCCAAGCGTGCCGCGAGTGCCAAGCCCGCCGCCGCCATGAGCGGCAGCGGACGGCACGTCGCGACCGGCTCCGCCAAACGCGAGGAGCCGGCGCCCGCGCCGGCACCGGAGCCCGAGCCGGAGCCCGAGCCGGAGCCCGAGCCGGAGCCGGAACCCGTCGCCGAGGCGCCCGAGCCGAAGAGCGGTCCCGGCCACATGTTCGGCCCGCGCGCGGAGGTTCCCGCCGAGTCTCGTGCCGAGAACACGATGGACCTGACCTCGGCCGAGGTCGCACAGTTGCGCGCGGCGCTGGCCGAGGAGCCGGAGAAGGGCAAGGCGATCGCCTCGGCGACCATCGGCCCCGGCGAGGTCATCGAGATCCCGGAACTCGACCTCGACGACCCGCAGCTGTCCGACCGTGACCGGCAGCTGCTGCGTGAGCTGCACGCGGAGCTGGCCGAACGCGAGCGCGCGGAGGCGGCGAAGGTCCGGATGAACGGCTCCGGCAACAGTGGCGAGGACAACCCCCGCTGGGTTGACGGTTTCTCTGGCGCCTAGTGGGCGGCTAAGTTCGGACGCGTGTCTGAGCTCAGTTTCCGCCTGCCGGGCGGGATGACGTTCTCCGAAGCCCCGCTGGAGAACCCACCCGTGCCCCGCGACGCCGCCACCGTGATCCTGCTCCGCGATACCGATGAAGGCATGGAGGTCTTCCTCCAGCGCCGGGTCGCGGCGATGGCGTTCGCCGCCGGAATGACCGTGTTCCCCGGCGGTGGGGTCGACAAGCGGGACGCCGACGCGTCGGTGAGCTGGGCGGGACCGCCCGCCGCGGACTGGGCGGACTGGTTCGGCGGCACCGAACCGGTCGGCCGTGCGCTGGTGTGCGCCGCGGTGCGGGAAACGTTCGAGGAATCGGGCGTGCTCCTCGCGGGCACGGCGGAGGCCGTCGTCGCCGACGCCGCGCGCTACGCGCACGCACGGGAGCAGCTGGTGTCCCGGGAGCTGTCCCTGGCCGCCTTCCTCGCGGAGAACGCGCTCACCCTGCGTGCCGACCTGCTCCGCCCGTGGGCCCATTGGATCACTCCGCCGCAGGAGAAACGTCGTTACGACACCCGCTTCTTCGTCGCGGTCCTGCCCGAGGGGCAGCACGCCGACGGCGCGACCACGGAGGCGGAGTCCTCGGGCTGGCAGCGACCCCAGGACGCCCTCGCGGACGCCGAGGCCGGCCGGTCCATGCTGATGCCGCCCACCTGGCACACGTTGACCGAACTGGCCGAGCTCAGCTCCACGGCCGAGGCGCTGGCCGCCGAACGCAAGGTGCGGGCCATCGTGCCGACACTGGTCCGCGAAGGCGACAAGATCCGAGTGATTCTGGGGGACGACGAATGACCCACCCGGACTACGGCAGGCTGCGCGAGGTGTCGCCGCTGGCCTCCGTGCTGCTCGAGAACAACCCCGGCAAGATGACGCTGGAGGGGACGAACACCTGGGTGCTGCGTGCGCCTGGCTCGGCCGAATGCGTGATCGTCGACCCCGGCTATCACGACATGGACCACCTGCCCAAGCTGACCGAACTCGGGCAGATCGCGCTCATCGTGCTGACACACCACCACCCCGACCACTCCGAGGGTGCGCCGTGGCTCGCCGAGCAGGCCGGTGTGCCGGTACGCGCCTTCGACCAGGCACTGTGCCAGGACGCGAAGTCCTTTGTGGACGGAGAGACGATTTCGGTGGCCGGCCTGGACATCGAGGTCGTGCACACGCCCGGCCACACCGAGGACTCGGTGTGCCTACGGGTCGAGGACCACGTGCTGACCGGCGACACGATCCTCGGCCGCGGCACCACGGTGCTTTCCGACCTCGGCTCCTACCTTGGTTCGTTGCGGCGCCTGCTGGACCTGCCCGGCGTGCTGCGGGCGCTGCCCGGCCACGGCCCCGAGATGCCGGATCTGCGAACGGCCGCCCAGGAGTACCTCGATCACCGCGAGCAACGGCTGGACCAGGTGCGTTCCGCGCTGTCCATCCTGGGTGAGGACGCCACCCCGCGGCAGATCGTCGAGCACGTCTACGCCGACGTCGACCAGTCCCTGTGGGAGCCCGCCGAGCATTCGGTGCGGGCTCAGCTGGACTATCTGCGGGCTAGCCGGTCGTAGTCACGCCGGTCGTCTCAGCGAGCTCGGCGGTCACCTCGACCAGCCTGCGCAACGCGGGATTTCCGGCCTGCGGCAGCCAGACGAGCTCGGTCCGCGCGGCCTCGCCGGCCAGCGGCACGAACACCACGCCGGGGACCCGCGCGGACTCCGGCAGCCGCGACACGCCGGTGCCCGCCGAGACCAGGCCGAGCAGGTCCCGCACGTTCGGCGCCCGCTGGACCACGTTCGGCTCGAACCCCGCGTCCCGGAAGTCGTCCTCGTACTTCTGGTGCCACGGCGGCCAAGCGGGACGTTCGACGAGCACCCACTGCTCCTCCGCGAGATCGCTCAGCCGCAGCTCGTCGCGGCCTGCCAGCGGATGCCCGCACGGCAGCACCGCGCACATCCGCTCGGTGACCAGCGTGCGGCTGGCCAGCCCCTCCACCAGCGGTGGGTGGGTGACCCCGGCGTCGTAGCGCCCGGCCCGGAGCCCGGTCACGAGCTGGGAGATGCCGACGTCCTCGACGGCGAGGTCGACATCGGGACAGCGTGCGCGAAACGCCCGCAGGACCGGCGGGAGCAGCTGCTTCGCCGCCGGCAGGAACGCCAGGCTGAGCCTGCCGACCTCACCGCGCGCGGCCCGCTGCACCGTGTGCACCGCCTGCTCCGCGCGTTCGATGACCGTGCGCGCCTCCGGCAGGAACAACCCGCCGACCTCGGTGAGCCGGGTGCCGCGGGTGTCGCGGTCGAACAGGCGGACCCCGAGCGTGCGCTCGAGGACGTTGATCTGCTGGGACAGCGACTGCTGCGCGATGCCCAGCCGTCCTGCCGCGTTGGTGAAGCTGAGCTCTTCCGCGACCATCACGAAATACCGGAGTTGCCGCAGCTCGGGAGTCCTCACAGGAACCGACTGTATCGGCCGGGGGCGGTCGGTGTCGGACTGTTGTTTCCACCAGGCACAAAACTGGGTCGACGGGACTGGCAAAACGTGTCCGGCCGATCACAGACTGCTGTATGTCGGCACCGGCTCCGGTTCCGGTGCGGCCATCGTGCTGCGCAGCGCCCAGACGACGGCCGAGATCACCAGCGCCGCCGCGCCCGCGGTCAGGAACGACGCGTACGGCCCGTGGTGCTCGACGAGGTAGCCGCTGATCGACTGGCCGACCGCGATGCCGAGGGTGACCGCGGTCAGCACCCAGCCGAACGCCTCGGCCGCCGTGCCCTTCGGCGCGACGAGCTCGATCGCCGTCGAATGCGTCGCCGACTGGGGCGTGACCATCGCGCCGGCGACGACCATCGCGATCGCGAGCCCCCACAACGTCGACGGCCAGGCGAGCACCGCGACCATCAGCCCGAACGCGGCCAGCAGCACCGGCAGCCGCGACCCCATCCGCCTCGGCCAGGGCCGCAGGCTGTAGGCGACACCGAACGCGACCGAGCCGACGGAGAAGACCGACAACAGCACGCCGCCGAGCGCCGGGTTGCCCGCCTTCGTCGCCGCGGCGGGCGCCGCGACCTCGACGAACCCGATCACGATGCCGAATCCCAGCGCGGCGAGGGCGAGCGTGCGCATGCCGGCGCCGGCGAGCGCCCCGAGCAACGAACGCGCCTGCCCGCGCGGCGCGGGGCCCCAGGCGCGGACGGCAGGACTGAGGGCGAACATCGACGCGCCGACGATCATGCACACCCCGCCGACGATCATGCCGGTGCCCGCCCATGGCGCGGCGACCAGCACACCGGCCAGACCGGGACCGAGGATGAAGAAGACCTCCATGCTGATCGCCTCGTAGGCGAACGCGGCGTTCTTCACCCGCTCGTCGGCGATCAGCCTGCCCCACAGCGCCCGCGAGGCCGAACCGACCATCGGCTCGGTGATACCGATGCTCCAGCCGAGCAGCACCAGGACCGGGGTCGCCGCGTGCGCCTCGATGGACAGCGACAACGACACGAGCGCGACCGCGAACATCGCCGCGGTGGTCAGCAGCGGGCGCGTCGGCCCGAACCGGTCGATCAGCCGCCCCTGCACCACGGAGCCCATCGCGACGCCGACCAGCGAGCTGGCCGACACCAGCCCGGCGATGGCGAACGAGCCGGTTTCGCGCTGTACGTAGAGCATGGCCGCCAGCCCGGTCATCGCGATCGGCAGGCGCCCGAGCAGGGATGCGATGAGCGGACGGCGCGAGCCCGGGGTGGACAGCGCGGCACGGTAGTCGGCGAGGGACGTGGACTGGGACACGCGTACCAGTATGGCGACTTTGGTACGCAGGTACCACTTATTTTCCGGCGAGCTCCATCACCGACGGCGAGGCCGGTTGTGCCCGTTCGGGGCATGCAGGTCTCGATCAGGTAACGGCGACAGGTTTTCTCTCGGAATCACGCAACGAACCGGCCACGGCGGCGTCCTTTGGGATGAACGGTCTTGAACTTCGGGGTGCAAGCCGTGGCATGGTTGACATAACGAAAAACTCCCTCCGGGCATTGGGTCGGGGCCTAACCGGAGGGCGGGGAGCGCGGTCCGTCGGGGGATGGCCCGCGCAAAGCGAAGGGCCGGTGCGCCACGTCGGGGGTGGCGCCCGGCCCTTCGTTCATCGTGAATCCTGCTTGCTCGCTGCGCTCGCTTCGCCGGGTTCACTTCGGCATCGCATCGGGGGTCGAACCCCCGAACCCCCGCCAGGGGGCTCGCCCCCTGGACCCCCCGCGACATCCGTGCGGGGGCAACCAGGGTGCCGCGCCGGTCGGGCTGCTGGCCTTCGGCCTCGCAGCCTTTGTCCGTAGCGCGAAGGGGCTCGCCTGCGGTGATCAGCGGGCGCGGCGGGCCAGGCGTTCTGGGTCCAGGATCAGGACGCTCTTGCCTTCCAGGCGGAGCCAGCCGCGGTGGGCGAAGTCGGCGAGGGCCTTGTTCACGGTCTCGCGGCTCGCGCCGACATACTGGGCGATCTCTTCCTGGGTCAGGTCGTGCGTGACCCGCAGGATGCCGGCCTCCTGGCTGCCGAAGCGCTGGGCCAGCTGCAGCAGGGCCCGCGCCACACGGCCGGGAACGTCGGTGAAGATCAGCTCGGCGACCATGTTGTTCGTCCGGCGCAGCCTGCGGGCGATCACCCGCAGCAACTGCTCGGCGATCTCCGGGCGCGTCGAGATCCACTTCCGCAGCGACGGCCGGTCCATGCTCACCGCGCGCACCTCGGTCACCGTGGTCGCGCTCGACGTGCGCGGGCCGGGGTCGAAGATCGACAACTCACCGAACATGTCCGACGGACCCGCGATCCACAGCAGGTTCTCGCGCCCGTCCGGGGACTTGCGCCCGATCTTGACCTTGCCGGACAAGATGATGTACAGCTTGTCGCCGGGCTCGCCCTCGGTGAAAATCACGTGACCCCGTGGGAACTCCACGGTCTCCAAGGTCTGTGCGAGCGCCTCGGCCGCGGCCGGTTCCACACCCTGGAAGATGCCCGCCCGGGCCAGGGTCTCGTCCACCTCGTGCCTCCTCATTGCTGGCGACACCGCACCCGATCCAGGAGCGTGTCGCCGATCACTTGCGTGCAGTCTAGGCCGTTCGGGCGAGATCGCTGCACGGGCTCGCCGCCGGGCGCGCCTCAACGCCCACGCGGGTGAGTACGGTCTCGTCCGATCAGCCAGCTTAATGGGCGTGTCGAACGAGTCCGTTGAGGGTGTGGGTGGGGCCGGGAACCGGCACTAGTCGCGCACCCGGCGCGGGCGCAGCTTCGCCGCCCTGCCACCGAGCCTGCGCAGCCGGAACAGCTCCAGCGCGCGGCCGATTCCGTGCCCGTAGAGCGCCCTGACCTCGTTGGGCCGGGCCTGCTCCAGGAACTCCTCGACCTCTTCCTCCTGCACCGCCACATGCTTCAGGCGGCTTTCGACGCGCTCCATGCCGAGCGCGAAGAACATCATGACCAGGGGCACCGCGACTACGAACCAGACCGTCATTGACTTCAGATCCTCGCTTAGTCTTGCTCGGTTCTTGCGCCAAGCTGGGCTGCGGCGTGTCGGCCACCGGGAACGCCCCGACGGGCCTTCCGTAGGCTATCGGGGTGCCACCCGCCGTTCGTTACGCCCCCCGAAAGGGCGACGAGAGCCGGCTTGCTCTGGTAAGACGCGCCCGCCGCATGGTGCGTTGCCTCGCGGAGGCTTATCCGGGCGCGCATTGCGAGCTGGACTTCACCGATCCCCTCGAGCTGCTGGTCGCCGTCGTGCTGTCCGCGCAGACCACCGACGTGCGGGTCAACGAGGTCACCCCGGCCCTGTTCGCGCGCTACAAAACCGCCGCCGACTACGCCGGAGCCGACCGCACCGAACTCGAGGAACTCCTGCGCCCGACCGGTTTCTACCGGGCCAAGGCCAACTCGGTACTCGGACTGGGCGCGGCGCTCGTCGAGCGCTTCGACGGCGAGGTGCCGGGCAAGCTCGAGGACCTCGTGACGCTGCCGGGTGTCGGCCGCAAGACCGCGAACGTCGTGCTCGGCAACGCATTCGACGTACCAGGGATCACAGTGGACACCCACTTCGGACGGCTCGTGCGCCGCTGGAACTGGACCAGGGAGGAAGACCCGGTCAAGGTCGAGCACGCGGTCGGTGAGCTGATCCCGCGCAAGGAGTGGACGATGCTGTCCCACCGCGTGATCTTCCACGGCCGCCGTGTCTGTCACGCCCGCAAACCCGCGTGCGGGGCCTGCCCGCTGGCCAGGGACTGCCCGTCCTTCGGCGCGGGCCCGACCGAGTTCGACGAGGCCGCCAAACTGGTCAAGGGACCCGAACGCGATCACCTGCTGGCAATGGTGCGGGACCAGTGACCACCGCGACGAAATGGGCGCTCGCCGTCGGCGTGCTGGTACTCGGGGTGATCATCGCGGTCCTGCCCCGCGACAACGGCGCGCCGCAGCAGACGGCGACGCCCGACCTGTCCGCCGCCCGTGCCGCGGCGGCGCTCCCGCCCTGCCCCGCCGGCACCGGTGAGGTCGCCCAGCTCAGCGGGGTGAACACCCAGTGCCTCGGCGACGGCACCACCCTCGACCTCGGCCGCGCGCTCGCGGGCAAGACGACGCTGGTCAACTTCTGGGCCACCTGGTGCGAACCGTGCAAGACCGAACTGCCGGCGCTCGCCTCCTACGCCGCCCAGCCCGGTGCCGCGAACGTGCTGGCCGTGCAGGTCGCCAGCTCCGCCTCCGACGGGCTGGCGCTGCTCACCCGGCTGGGTGTGCATCTGCCGGCCGTGTTCGACGGCGAGGGCGCCACCGGCCCGGTCCGTGCCGCGCTCAAGGTGCCTTCGGCGCTGCCGGCGTCCTACCTGGTCACCCCGGATGGAAAGGTTCGTTTCATCGAGAACCCACGCGTGTTCGACAATCCTGATCACGTGCGTGCGGTGGTGGGCCGGTGACCGGGCCTCTCGTCCAACCGGACTCCGTGCCGGAATGGCTGCGCCCGCTGGTCGAGACCAGCGGGAAGGTCGACACGGCCACGTTCACCCGCTTCACCCCACCGGAGGGCACCTACACCCGTCCCGCCGCGGTGCTCATCCTCTTCGGGGAGGGCGCGAGCGGGCCGGACGTGCTGCTGCTGCGCCGCGCCGACACACTCGGCTCGCACGCGGGCCAGGTCGCCTTCCCCGGCGGCGGTGCCGAGGAGGTCGACGAGGGTCCGGTGAGCACCGCGCTGCGCGAGGCCGAGGAAGAGACCGGCGTCGACCCGGCCGGGGTGCGGCCCGTCGCCGTGCTGCCCGAACTGTGGGTGCCGGTCTCGCGGTTCGCGGTGACCCCGGTGCTGGCGCACTGGCACGAACCGTCTCCCGTGCACGCCGTGGACCCCGGCGAGACCGCGGCGGTGGCGCGCGTCGCGATGAGCGATCTCGCCGATCCGGCGAACCGGTTCTCCATCACGCGGCAGGGCACCGGCTACCGTGGCCCCGCCTTCACCGTGGACGGCCTGTTCGTCTGGGGTTTCACGGCCGGCCTGCTGTCCGTCCTGCTCTCCCTCGGCGGGTGGGAACGCGAGTGGGATCGCGGCGACGTCCGCGACCTTGACGTAGCGTTGCGCGATCACGAATGGGAGACACGATGAACTGGGTCGACGTCCTGGTGATTGTGCTGGCGCTGCTCGCCGCGATCTCGGGTGCCCGGCAGGGCGTCGTGATCGCCCTGCCCGCGCTCGTCGGGGTCATCGGGGGTGCCATCGGCGGCATCCGGCTCGCGCCGCTGGTGGTGGGGCTGTTCACCAATCCGGCGATGAAGGTCGCCTTCGCGGTGGCGACCGTGGTGTTCCTGGTCGCGCTCGGCGAGACGCTCGGCGTGTGGGTGGGGCGCAAGTTCAAGTACGCGGTCAAGCGCCGGTTCAACACCGACAAGCTGACCGGCATCGACCAGACGCTCGGCGCGATCGTGCAGGGCCTCGTCGTGTTCGTGGTCGCATGGCTGATCGCGGTGCCGCTGACCGGCGTCGCCGCGCTGCCCGGTCTCGCCCGCGCGATCAACAACTCGGCGGTGCTCGGCGCGGTGGACAGGGCGATGCCCGCCGCCGCCGAAGGACTGCCCGCCGACCTGCGCAAACTGCTCGACGCCTCGGGCTTCCCGACGATCGTCGACCCGTTCCAGAAGACCCAGATCAACGAGACCGCCCCGCCGGACACGAGCCTGCAGAACAGCGCGGTGGTGCAGCAGCTGCACGGCAGCGTGCTCAAGATCAGGGGCACGGCGTCGTCGTGCTCGCGGGCGCTGGAGGGCAGCGGTTTCGTCGTCGCACCGCAGCGGGTGATGACGAACGCGCACGTCGTGGCAGGCACCGACGAGACCGCGGTCGAGACGTCGCAGGGCAGGCTGCCCGCGCGGGTCGTCTACTTCGACCCGGAGGTCGACATCGCGGTGCTGGCCGTGCCGAGGCTGCAGGCGCCCCCGCTGGACATCGCGACCACGCCGGGCCGGGCGGGCGACAGTGCGATCGTGCTCGGCTATCCGCTGGACGGCCCGTACACCGCGACCGCGGCCCGCATCCGCAACGAGATCACCTTGCAGGGACCGGACATCTACGACTCGCGCACCGTGCGCCGGGACGTGTTCACGGTGCGGGCGCAGGTCCGCAGCGGCAACTCGGGCGGCCCGCTGGTGAACCCGGAGGGCCAGGTCGTCGGGGTCGTCTTCGGCGCGTCGGTGGAGGACCAGGACACCGGCTTCACGCTCACGCAGAAGCAGGTCCAGTCGGTCCTCGACGCCGCGCCCGCGCTCAGCGCCCGGGTGAGCACCGGGTCCTGCGCGGCTTAGTGACCGAGGAAGTCCAGCAGCGTCTTCGACGTGTGCCGCGGGTCCTCGAGATGCGGGTAGTGCCCCACCTCGGGCAGCACCTCGAACCGTGAGCGCGGACCCCGCCACGGCGCGGAATCGCGGGCGGTCCTTGGCAGGACGCACGAGTCGGCCGCGCCGTGTATCTGCAGTACCGGGGCGGCGACGCGAGTGCCGACGGCGCTGGTGAACCGGCGGCCCTCGCCGCGGAACTGGGCGCGGAAGGCCCACCGGTAGTACTCCAGCGCGCTGTGCGCCACCCCCGGCACGAGCATCGCGTGCCGGAACGTGCGTGCCGTCTCGTCGAAGTCCGCCGAGGCCGTCCACCGTGGACCCGACCACTGGCGCATCAGCTTCTCCAGCGCCGCCGCCTCGTCCGCGACGAGCGTGCGCTCGGGCCGCATCGGCACCTGGAACCGGAACAGGTGCGCCAGCGCCCGCGCCTGGTTCTGCCTGCGGCGGAACACGCCGCGGCGGACGGCCTCGCGCAGCGCGAGCGGATGGGCGCCGCCGAGCACGGTCACCGATTCGACCCACCGCGGATGCATCGACGCCACCGTCCACGCGAGCATCCCGCCCCACGCGTGCCCGACCAGATGCGCCCGCCGTTCGCCGAGGGCGCGGACGAGCCCGGCGACGTCACCGGCGAGGGTCCAGGCGTCGTAGCCGCGGGGCGGCTTGTCGGAGTCGCCGTAGCCACGCAGGTCGGCGGCCACCGCGCGATACCCGGCCTCGGCCAGCGCGCCGAGCTGGTGTCGCCACGCCCACCAGAACTCGCCGAAACCGTGCAGGAGCAGCACCAGCGGCCCGCTGCCGGCCTCGGCGATGTGCAGGCGGATCCCGTTGGCCGACACGTCACGGTGCGTCCACGGTCCGTCGATCCGGACGGTGGACGGGTCGGGGGGTCGCACGGAACTGCCCCTGGGGGTCAGCTGTGCTCGGCCACGGCCTCACGCCGGGGCTTGAGCGCCGCGGCGGTGTCCTTCATGCTCGTGATCGTCCGTTCCGGCGCCTTGATCTTCTTGACCTTGCGGTAGCCGAGCAGGCCGAACAGCGCGGTGATCAAGAACATCAGGCCGAACACGATGAGGAACGCGGCCCAGCGCTTGAGCCATTCGGACAGCAGCTCGCCGAGGAAGAAAAAGAAGAAGAACGAGCTGTAGAGCCCGACCACGGCCGCGACGATGAAGAAGATGCTGCCGGTCAGTGCCTTCTTGACCTCACCGGTGACCTCCGACTTCGCCAGCTCGACCTCGGCCCTGACCAGCGTCGAGACGTGCTGGGTCGCTTCGCTCACCAGCGCACCGATCGACTGCCCGTCAGACCCGTTCGATGCCGCGTCGTCGCTCGACAGGGGGATGTAGGGCACGGCCCCGAGGCCGTCTGGGCCGTTGCGTTCGTGCTCCTGGCTGCTCACGGGGGCCATCGTGCCATGTGTCGCTCCTCGCGGCGCGATCAGTCCTCCTCCGACGCGCCGTGCACTTTGTTGCGCCGCAGGAGCACGACCGCCGCGAGCAACGACGCGATCGCCGACGCGAGCAGCACCGCGGCCTTCGCCCGGTCACTGGCCGCACCGGGCAGCGCCAGTTCCGCGATCAGCAGGCTGACCGTGAACCCGACCCCGCCGAGCAGCGACAACGCGGCCAGATCGCGCCAGCCGGTACCCCGTGGCAGCTCCGCGAGGCGGAATCCGACGGCCAGCGCCGACGCGCCGAGAATGCCCACCGTCTTGCCGGCCACCAGGCCGATCAGCACGGCCAGCGGCAGCGCCGTGGTGAACACCTCGCTCAACGACCGCGCGTCGATCTCGACCCCGGCCGCGAACAACGCGAACACCGGCACCGCGACGGCCGCCGACCATGGCTGCAGCCGGTGTTCCAGCCGCAGTGCGGGCGCCTCGTCCTCGCCCGGATCCGGGCGCACCCTGGTCAGCAGCCCGAGCGCGACTCCGGCGATCGTCGCGTGCACCCCGGCCGAGTGCACCGCGACCCAGACGACGACGGCGAGCGGAACGTAGATCCACGGCGTGCGCACCCGGCGGTGCTGCAGCCACGCGTACAGCGCGAGCGCCACCACGGCGACGGCGGCGGCGATGAGGTTGAACCCGCTGGTGAACAGCACCGCGATGACGATGATCGCGCCGAGGTCGTCCACGACCGCCAGCGACAGCAGGAACACCCGCGCGCTGCTGGGCAGGTTCGAGCCGGTGAGCGCGAGCACCCCCAGCGCGAACGCGATGTCGGTGGCCACCGGGATCGCCCAGCCGCGGTCCATGCCCGGCTCGCCCCACGCGACGGCCAGCGCCACCACCGCGGGCACGACCATGCCGCCGACCGCGCCGACGATCGGCAGGATCGCCTGCTTGAGCCGGGACAGCTCGCCGATCACCAGCTCGCGTTTGAGTTCGAGCCCGGCGACGAAGAAGAACAACGCCAGCAGCGCGTCCTTGGCCCAGTCGCCGACGGAGAGGTTCAGGTGCAGGAAATGCGGACCGAGCTCGAAATCCCGCACCGTGCGGTAGACATCGCCGAGCGGGGAGTTCGCCCAGATGAGGGCGATCGCGGTGGCGCCGAGCAGAAGGAGGCCACCGGTGGTCTCGGTACGCAGGAAACGAGCGAACTCTTGCGCGGGGTTGCGCAGCTGGGCCACGTGATCTCCTGACGTCGGGACTGATCGAGTCTTGCCGACCAGACTTCCCGGCGCACCTGCGGCCATTCTACGGTGCCAGTGACAACTAACATGACGCACGTCCTACTATGTCAGACGCCAACGTTGTCTAGACCATAAGGACGTGTCGGCATTGGTCACCTCTACCGAGGTCAGAAGCGACAAAAGGTTCTTCGGGCACCCACTAGGGCTCGCGAACCTCTTCGGCGTCGAGATGTGGGAGCGCTTCTCCTTCTACGGCATGCAGGGGATCCTCGCGATCTACCTGTACTACTCGATCGCCGACGGCGGGCTCGCGATGCCGGAGGCAACAGCGCTCGGCATCGTGGGCGCGTACGGCAGCCTGGTGTACCTGTCGACAATCGTCGGCGCGTGGATCGCCGACCGGCTCGCAGGCTGCGAGCGCACGTTGTTCTACAGCGGCGTCCTGATCATGATCGGGCACATCGCGCTGGCCCTGCTGCCCGGCTACGCGGGCATCGTTGTCGGTCTGTTGTGCGTCGCGCTGGGCAGCGGCGGGCTCAAGGGCAACGCCACCGCGGTGGTCGGCACGCTCTACGACGAGCAGGACGAGCGCCGCGACGGCGGGTTCAGCCTCTTCTACATGGGCGTCAACCTCGGCGGGTTCCTCGGCCCGATCTTCACCGGCCTGCTGCAGGACCACGTCGGCTTCCACTACGGCTTCGGGCTCGCCGCCGCCGGGATGGCCGTCGGCCTGGTCCAGTACACGTTCGGCCGGCGCAACCTCGGTACGCAGGCGCGCGAGGTGCCCAATCCGCTACCCGCCTCGCAGCGTCCCGCGGTCGCGGGGGTGCTGGTGATCGTGGTCGCCGTCGTACTGGTGGCGGTGTTCACCGGTCTGGTGACCGCGGACAACCTCGCCGACGTCGCGACCTGGGTGGCCGGTGGCGCCGCGGTGATCTACTTCCTCGTCATCCTGACCAGCCGCAAGATCTCCAGGGTGGACCGCAGCCGGGTGCTGTCGTTCATCCCGATGTTCATCGCGAGCGCCGCGTTCTGGGCGCTCTACCAGCAGCAGTTCACGGTGCTGACGGCGTACTCCGACCAGCGGCTGGACCGGCACCTGTTCGGCTGGGAGATGCCCGTGTCGTGGGTGCAGTCGATCAACCCGGTGTTCATCATCGTGCTCGCCCCGGTGTTTGCGCTGATCTGGACCAAGCTGGCCGAGCGCCAGCCCTCGACCCCGATCAAGTTCGCGCTCGGCACGGGCGTGATGGGGATCGCGTACCTGCTGTTCCTGCCCTTCGTCGGCGGCGGACCCAACAGCGCGCCGCTGCTCGCGCTGGTCGGGATCCTGCTCGTGTTCACCGTCGCCGAGCTGTGCCTGTCGCCGGTGGGCCTGTCCCTGGCGACGAAGCTCGCGCCGGAGGCGTTCCGCAGCCAGATGGTGGCGTTGTTCTTCCTGTCGGTGTCGCTGGGCACAGCGCTGTCCGGTTCGCTCGCGCAGTACTACAGCGTCGAAAACGAGGGCCCCTACTTCGGTGTGCTCGGCGCCGTGGCGATCGTGATCGGCGTACTGCTGGCGCTGGCCAGCCCGTTCGTCCGGAAGCTGATGGCCGGCGTGCGCTAGCTGGTCGCCACGCCGAACAGGGCGCCGACCCAGTAAGTGATCAACATCGTCAGCACGCCGACGCCGACGTTGCGCAGCACCGCCCGGCGGGCCCGCGCGTTGCCGAGGCGGGCGCTGACGTAGCCGGTGATGAACAGGCCGATGACCACGCCGCCGCCGCACGCCCAGACGCGCCACGACACCGGCGGCAGCACGATCGCCAGCAGCGGGAGCAGGGCGCCGATCGAGAACGACACGAAGGACGCCCACGCGGCCTGCCAGGGGCTCGTCAGATCGTCCGGGTCGATGCCGAGTTCGGCGTCGGCATGTGCGGCCAGCGCGTCCTTCTCGGTCAGCTCCCGCGCGACCTTGGCGGCCAGCTCAGCCGACAGGCCCTTCTCCTGGTAGATCTCGGCGAGTTCGGCTTCCTCGGCCTCGGGCATCGTTTTCAGCTCGTACTTTTCCAGCTTGAGCATGGCTTTCTCGGTATCGCGCTGGGTGCTCACCGAGACGTATTCCCCGCCGGCCATGGAAAGGGCGCCGGCGACCAGTCCGGCTATTCCGGCCATGAGTACCGAAGTCCGGTCGGCGGTCGCGCCCGCGACGCCGACGACGATGCCCGCGACCGACACGATGCCGTCGTTCGCGCCAAGAACCCCAGCTCGCAGCCAGTTCAGCTTGCTGCCGAGGCTCTCGTGATGAGGCTCGTGGGAGTGTTGCGAAGTGGCGTCGCGAGTTTCCGTCACCCTTTTATTCAAACACACCATTCACGGCGCGCAAGAAAAGGCGGACCTCACTTAGATTCGGCTTGCCTAACCAATTCGAATAGTGCGATTCGAGCGAAAAAAAGACGCCGGGCCGGATGCCTGATCGAGGAGCATCCGGCCCGGCGAGCCGGGGTGTCAGCCGTCGAGCTCGGCGAGCGCCTGCTTCGCCTGCTCCAGCTCGGCCTCCAGCTGCGCGACCTTTGCCTTCTGCTGCTCACGCGCCTCGTTGATGACCTCGTCGATGGGGCTCGACAGGTCCTCGTGAAGCTCCTTCGCGGCGCGCGATACGGCAGCCGCGGCGACCGCCAATCCGCGGACCACCCAGTTGCTGCCGTGCTTCAGCTCGGCCTGCCATTCGCCGTCGGCCGTGCCGGTCACGGTGAGCGTCAACTCGACAGTACGCGTTTTGCGCGCGGCGGACGAGCCCTTCGGGCGACCCCGCTTGGGCTTCGAAGTCTCCTCGGTCTGCTCCGCCGGGGCGGTGTCCGTGGGCTCGGTGGCCGCCACCGCGGGGGCGGAGGTCTCCTCGCTGGTTACCTGCTCCTGCGGTGCGGTGGTGGTGTCCAAGCTCATTGCTGGTGCGGTCTCCCTTGTTGTGGGGTCCGGCTACGACGGCGGAATTCTAGAACACGTGTTCGACTTTGGGAACCCCGGGGGCTGGCACACTGTCGGGGTATCGCTCCGAAGGGTGGCAAGTCCGGTTTCCGTTACTCACGTGCACACGATCGGGTGTATCACGCCGATTTCACTGACTTGGGAAAATGCACTATTTCCGCTGGTCAGAAGCTTGAGTGTGAGCTACCTGATAGTTGATCACCTCATCGAGTGCCGATAAGAATGCGCCGCAAGACGCACTTGTGGCGCCGCGTGTCCTCGGGGAGACACGAGTCGGCGATTCGTGTCAACGACGCTCTGAGGATTGGTAGATGCACAAAACCGCGCTCTCGCGCGCCCGGAATATGGCCGCGATCACCGGGGTCGCAATTCTGGTTTCGCTCACCGGCGCCTGCTCGAGCAACGACGGCGCCCCCGCCGCCCCCGTCACTCCGGCGGCCATCAGCCAGGAAACCCTGACGCAGCTGCCCGAGGCCACCACGTTCGGCACCGTCACCGGCGCACCCGGCGACCCCCAGCCGGGCGCGGGCGCCACCGCGGGCAAGGTGCTGCACCCGAAGCAGGAACTGGTCGTCTACACGGCCGCGGGCGGGCAGCCGATCGCGAAACTGCCGACGATCCAGATGGGTTCGCCGACCTGGGTCCCGATCGTCGCCCAGCAGAACGACTGGGCTCAGATCCTGCTGCCGACCAGGCCGAACGCCTCGTCCGGCTGGGTACACCTGACCGACGGTGCCGCCGAGACCGCCGACAACGACTACGCCGTGCACGTCGACCGGGCCAGCTTCAAGCTCGAAATCCTGCAGGGCGGCAAGTCGATCGGGCAGTGGACGATCGGCACCGGCAAGGCCCAGCACCCCACTCCGGCGGGGCGGGCCTACATCATCGCCTCGATCGAGGAGACCAAGAACACCTACAGCCCGATCGTGCTGCCGCTGAGCTACCACTCCGACTCGCTGGAGACCTTCGGTGGCGGCCCCGGCACGGTCGGCCTGCACACCTGGCCGGACAACAGCTTCGTCGGCAAGGCGAACAGCGACGGTTGCATCCGGGTGACCAAGGACGCTTTGGACCAGCTCGTCAAATTACCGCTCGGCACGATCGTGAACATCACGTGATGGCCGGGCAGGCGCGGAAAAATCAGTTCCAGGAAAGGTGATCAGTTGTCCAGAAGAACCCTCGCCGGCGGTGTCGGCGTGCTGTCGGCCGTGCTCACGGCCGGCGTGCTGCTCGTCCCCTCGGCCGGTGCCACCACCGCCGGGGACGGCGTGAACTCGGCCTTCGCGATCTCGGGCAGCGGCCTGCTCGCGATCCCGCCGACCCCGTCGGTCAACGACAAGGAAGGCTTCGCGCAGCAGTCGCTCCTTACGCTGACCGTGCCCGGCGGGCTGGGCACCGTGAAGGCGCTCAACGCGCAGGCGGGCTCGGGCCAGGCGCAGGCCAGCGTCGCCAAGGCGACGATCATCCTCGGCCCCGGCGCCCCGCTGCTGACCGCTTCAGCGATCGAGGCGGAATGCAGCGGCAAGAACGCCTCCTCCTCGCTGGCCAAGGTGAAGATCGGCAACACCCCGCTGGACGTCTCGGTGCCGCCGAACACCGGCATCGCGGTGCCGGGTCTGCTGTCGGTCATGCTGAACAAGCAGGTCAAGCACAGCGACGGCTCGGTGACCGTCACCGCGATCTCGATCAACGTGGACGGCGTCCAGAAGCTCGACATCGCGTCCGCGACCTGCGCGCCCGGTGACGACAACGGTGGCGGCAGCCAGACCCCGACCACTTCGCCGGCCACGTCGACCTCGAACTCCGGCGGTGGCTCCGGCTCGGGTGACACGACCCTGCCGGGCGGCAAGGCTCCGACACCGACACCCGTGAAGGCGCACCTCGACGTCACCGGCTGACCCGGTCCCCCAAAGGAAGGCCCGCCATCACGCGTGTGATGGCGGGCCTTCCCTGGTTTGCTACTCCTCCGCTTTGCCGGACTTCAGCCCACTGGAGATGAGGTCCATGACGCTGGAGTCGGCGAGGGTGGTGACGTCGCCGATGGCGCGGTTTTCGGCGACGTCGCGTAGGAGGCGGCGCATGATTTTGCCGCTGCGGGTTTTGGGGAGTTCGGGCAC
>NZ_JAAXLS010000013.1 GCF_012328925.1 Amycolatopsis acididurans | reverse complement strand
GCCCGAGGGTGTGGCGGGGATGGCCCGGTTGCACACCATGATCGGGGAACTGACCGGGGACATCGACCCGGCCGATGTCGAGGTGCTGGTCGGGATCGAGACCGATCGGGGCCCGTGGGTGGCGGCGGTGGTCACCGCGGGGTACGCGGTGTTGGCGGTCAACCCGTTGCAGGCGGCCAGGTTTCGTGACCGGCTGGGAGTTTCGGGGGCCAAGAGCGATGCCGGGGACGCGCACGTGCTGGCCGACATGGTCCGCACACATGCCCACGAGTTGCGCCCGGTCGCCGGTGACAGTGCCCGGGCCGAGGCGATCAAGGTCGTGGCCCGCACCCACAAGACACTGATCTGGGAACGCACTCGCCATATCCAGCGGCTGCGGCACGCGCTGCGGGACTACTTTCCCGCCGCACTGGTCGCCTTCGATGACCTCGCTGCCACCGACACGCTGGAACTGCTGGCCAAGGCCCCGACCCCGGCGCAGGCCGCCCGGCTGACGACCGCGCAGATCAGTGCCGCGCTCAAACACGCCCGCCGCAAGAACGTGGCGGAGAAGGCCGCGGCGATCCAGGCCGCATTGCGCGCCGAGCATCTGAGCCAGCCCGAAGTCGTGGCCACTGCCTACGCCGCCTCGATCCAGGCCCTGATCGCGGTCGTCACCGTGTTGCGCACTCAGATCACGGGCTTGCAGGGGCAGGTGGAGGCACATTTTGGGCAGCACCCGGCCGCTGAGATCATCGCGTCCCAGCCCGGACTGGGGCCGGCGCTCGGCGCCCGGGTGCTCGCAGAGTTCGGTGACGACCCGCACCGCTACACCACCGCCAAGGCCCGCAAGAACTACGCGGGCACCTCGCCGATCACCCGCGCGTCCGGGAAGAAGAAGGTCGCCCTGGCCCGGTTCATCCACAACGACCGGCTCATCGACGCCCTGATGACCCAGGCATTCTCCGCGCTGCGCACCTCGCCCGGAGCTCGCGCCTACTACGACCGGCAGAAAGCCCGCGGCGCCAACCACAACACCGCCCTGCGCCAACTTGCCAACCGCCTCGTGGGCATCCTCCACGGCTGCCTCAAGACCGGCACCCGCTACGACGAGGCGACCGCCTGGTCGCATCACGCCGCGAACGTTACGGCTTGACATTTCAACTCCTGGGATGTCTTTGCGGTTCCTGTCGCCGTATGGACCGGGGCCGGAGCCGAAACTCATCGGCAACGCGTGAGCATGTCGGTCAGCGCGGTCTTCTCCGCCTGGGTCACGGTCAGCTTGTAGTAGTGCTTGACGGTGATCCAGTCCGTCGCGTAGGTGCACCAGTCGGACTCCAGCGGGGGCCGCCATTCGTCCGGCGCCCGGTCGCCCTTGGCCTGGTTGACGTTGTCGGTGACCGCCTTCAGCTGGGGCCTGGTGAGATCGTTGGCGAACGCTTTGCGCTGGTCGTTGGTCCACGACGCGGCGCCCGACTCCCATGCCTGGCCCAGCGGCACGGTGTGGTCGATGTCCACATCGGACGCCTTGGTCCAGGTGCCGCCGTCGTAGGGGCTGCGCCAGGTGCCCGCGGTGGGACGGCACGCGCTGTCCGTGCGCACGTCCTGCCCGTCGCGTTCGAGCACCGTCTCCCGCGTGTCACATTCCCCCGAAACCGTTGCCCAGTGCGGAAACTTGTCACGGGAGTAGCCACCCATGCCGCTGCGCGCCTGCACCACCAGCTCGGCCAGCTCACCCTGCGCCGACGCGGCCGAGGCAGGCGGGCCGGCCTGGGTGTCGAACACCCCCGACTGCCAGACGGTCACGAGCAGGGCGACGATCACCGCTGCCAGCAGCGGCAGTCCCTTTTTGATTTTCGGCTCCCGGTTCCTCGACGTGATCAACTCCGCCGAGCAGTATTACTCGGTCTCGGGCCCTTTCACGGGCAGCAACACGACGAGTCCGACGAGCAGGACGAGAACGAGGCCGACCATGCCCGCCCGCTGGCTGCCGAACAGCGAGATGAACCCGCTGAACGCCGCCGGGCCGAGGAAGGTCGCGGCGCGGCCGGTCGTCGCGTAGAGGCCGAACGCCTCGCCTTCCCGTTCCCTAGGCACGATGCGCGCGAGAAAGGTCCGGCCGGCGGCCTGCGACGGGCCGACGAACAGGGTCAGCGCGAGCCCGCACACCCAGAATGCCGCCTTGCCCGGCAGCACGACCAGGGCCGTACCGGCCACGACGAGCGCGACGAGCGACCCGACGATGACCTTCTTCGGCCCGATCCGGTCGTCCAGCCTGCCGCCGAACAAGGCGCCGATCCCGGCGGTGAGGTTCGCGCCGATCGCGAAGATCACCACCTCGGTGGACGAGAAGCCGAACGTGCCGGCCGCGATCACCCCGCCGAACGTGAAGATCGCGAGCAGGCCGTCGCGGTAGATCGCGCTCGCGATGAGGAACCACAACGTGTTGCGATCGGTCCGCCACATCTGCGCGATCCGCCTGCCGAGCACGGGATAACTGGCGAAGAAGTTGCGGCGCTCGATGGCGCCGGACCGCGGCGGCTGCGGCACGAACAGCAGCACCGGCAGCGCGAAGACGACGAACCACAGCGCACAGAAGAGCGCTACGACGCGGATGTTGAGCCCGCCCGCCGAGGTGACCCCGAACAGCCCGACGTCGGGCTCCACGAACGCGAACAGCACGAAGGTCAGCGCGACCAGGCCGCCGAAGTAGCCCATGCTCCAGCCGAACCCGGAGATGCGCCCGATGTTCTCCGGTGTGACCACCCGCAACATCAACGCGTTGTAGTTGACCTGGGCGAACTCCACGAACACCACACCGATGGCGACCAGCGTGATGCCCAGGGTCAGATACGACGGGCTGTCGCGGACGAAGAACATGCCCGCCATGCAGGCCACGACGACGCCGGTGTGCGCGGCCAGCCACACCTTGTGCCGCCCGCTCGCGTCGCTGCGCTGCCCGGTCACCGGCGCCAGCAGCGCGACGCACACCCCGGCGATGGTCAGCCCGAGCCCGAGCCGCGCGGAGCCGGTGGTCTCGTCGGCCGCCACGGCCTTCGTGAGATACACCGAGAACACGAAGGTGAGGATGATGGCGTTGAAGGCCGAGCTGCCCCAATCCCACAGCGCCCAGCTGATCACGTTGCGCCGATTCCGGCTCACGTCCGGCGACGTCTTTTCCACGGTCACGGCGGAAATCGAAACAAGCCGCGGAAAGTGCGGTCACGCCGGGGTCCGCATTGCCTCTTGACTGCCGGACAACCCGGCTGCAAACTTCACTCTACGGCACAGCGGTTTCAAATGTCCCCGAGTGGTAGGAGACGGCGATGGCAGTCGGATTCCGGTCCTTCCTCCGGGCCGCACCCGGTCAAGAGCTTCTCGGCACCGTGATCGAGCACCTGGGCAGATGGCTCGCGAGCAAGGAGATCCACCTCGACGCCGACCGTCCCGGCCAGTACGTGCTCGACCACGACGACCTGGTCACCATCCTGCGCGACCGGCGCGGAGATGGCCAGCTCTACCAGTGGCGGCGCCAGCACCCGGACGCTCAGCCACGCGACGTCTGGCGCACCACGATCTCGGTGTTCGAGCGGCCCGACGAGCCCGGCTGGATCTGGACCGAGATCGAGACCAGGGACGACTGCTCCGCGCTGGGCGAGGCGCCGTACAACCGGTGCATGTCCGTACCGAGCGTGCTCCGCGCTCTGCTGGGCAAACTGACCGTCGTCGACGGGCGTACCGAGATGGCGCCGACTCCGCAGTGGGTCACCGGCGGACACCTGCCCGATCTCATGGACTTCCTCGCCGACGAGACGCGGCGCGGTCCCGTTTACATGATCAGCCAGGGCGACCAGCCGCCCGAGGAGTTCGAGCGGTGGGCGCGGGAGATCACCTGGCATCTGGTCGGACTGGGCACCGCGTTCCTGCTCGACAGGACCGTCGAAGCGGGCTTCAACGAGATGGTCGGCTCGGCGCACTACCTGCCCGCCGGCACGATGCGCACCTACCTTCCCGAGGTCGACCTGGACAACCCCGAGGACCCGCTGCGGCACAAGATTCTCGGCCGCACAAGGATTCTCGCGACCGACACCCGGCGGCTGGCCCGAATGCTGGGCCGCGCGGAACGGGACCGGGCGGCGCGGATGCCGATTCCGGAGGACGCACGGCAGCTCGTGCGCGAGTACGAGTCGGCGCCGGTGTCCTGGCGTGAACAGCAGCGCCTGCTGAGCGAACTGCAGGCGGAGAACGACCGGCTGCGCGAAGCACTGGGCACCCGGCCGCACCTGCACGTGGCCCCGCGCCAGCAGCAGCTCACCGCCTCCTGACTGTCGCGTTCGGACTAGCGGCGCTTCGGCACCGAGACGCGGCTGAGATCTTCGGCGACGACGATCTCGCCGCCGAAGATCTCCGCGGCCTCCTCGTAGAAGGACAGGGAGTTGTCGTAGCGCTGCGAGAAATGCGTGAGCACGAGCTTGCCGACGCGGCATTCGGCGGCGACCCGCGCCGCCTGCCGGGCGGTGAGGTGGCCGTAGTCCTGGGCGAGCGCGGCCTCGGCCTCGAGGAAGGTCGACTCGATCACCAGCAGGTCGGCGCGTTCGGCGAGCTCGTACACGGCGTCACACAAGCGCGTGTCCATCACGAACGCAACCCGCTGACCGCGGCGCACCACGCTCACCTGCTCCGCCGTGACCGTCCGGTGCCCGAACCGCAGTGAACCGGTGCGCTGCAACTCGCCGACCTCCGCGCCGGTGATGCCGAAGCGGGCCAGCGCCTCGGGCAGCATCCGGCGCCCGCTCGGTTCGACGAGCTGGTAGCCGAAGGATTCCACCGGATGGTCCAGCCGCCGCGCGTACAGTTTGCCGAACTCCCCTTCGGCTATCTCGCCGTCTTCGGCAACGGGCGATTCGCGGATCTCGGCGGTCTCGTGGAACACGCTCGCGTGCCGCAGCCGGTCGAAGTACTCCTGCCCGGAGGCGGGAAAGTAGGCGTCGACCGGATGGCGCACACCGTCGAGCGAGAGCCGTTGCACCACGCCGGGCAGGCCGAGGCAGTGGTCGCCGTGAAAGTGGGTCAGGCAGATCCGGGTGATCGCCGACGCGGCGACCCCGGCCAGCAGCATCTGGCGCTGGGTACCCTCGCCGGGGTCGAACAGGAACCCCTCGCCGTCCCAGCGCAGGAGATACCCGTTGTGGTTACGGGTGCGGCCGGGCACCTGGCTCGCGGTGCCCAGCACGACCAGCTCACGGAGCGACACAACGGCGACCCTAGCGCGTTTTTCCTCGGCCGGGCGCGGGGTGTTCAGCGACACCTGCTGCGCAGCCCCGCTCGTGGTGGCGCCCGCGCCGGGCAGGTAACCGTCCATTAAGGACAGCGACAGCAGCTACCGGCCGCCGGCGATCAGCTGAATCCGGGACACGTGTCCTGATTTCCGGACCACCCGTCCCGAGGATTGGTCCACAACGGACGTCAGGCCTGTGTGGGCTCGTCGAGCAGCGTCGTCGGGCCTTCGGGAAGCGGTTCGGCCTTCGGCCTGCGCTCGCGGAAGAACCAGCCACCCAGCACGCCGGCGGCGAAGCCGAACAGGTGTCCCTTCCAGCTGATCCCTTCCTCGGAAGGCAGCAGCGCGGCGAACTGGTAGGCGAAACACAGCGCCATCACCAGCCCGATGACCAGGTCGATCGGCCGCCGGTCGAACAGGCCGCGCACGATGATGTAGCCGAAGTAGCCGAACACGACGCCGCTGGCGCCGGCGAGCACGGTCTGGTCCGCCTCGGTGAACCACGCGCCGAGCCCGCCGACGACGATGATCAGCAGTGTCACCCAGAGGAACTTCTTCACGCCCCGATACGCGGCGAGGAACCCGAAAATGAACAGCGGGCCGGAGTTGCCCTCGATGTGCGCCCAGCTGAAGTGCAGGAACGGCGAGCTGAAGATCTCCGGCAGCGAACCGGTCTCGCGGGCGCGGATGCCGTAGTCGAAGCTGAGCGAGTAGTGCATGAGCCAGTTGACGATCTGCACGATCCACAGCGCGACCAGGAAGCCGACCATCACCCACAGCGCCTTGCGCGCCTCCGCGATCATGGCCTCGGCGTCCTGCCCCGTTGGCAGCGGTTTCATCCCGGCGCACCTTTCGTCAGTTTCCCGCTCAGCGTAGGCGAGAAACGGGCGCCACCGTCAGTCCTTTACGCCGATCCCACCGAGAAAACAGCACGCCGAAGGATTGTCGGCGAGCCGGGCACTGTGGTGGTACGCACCGGCGTCGCGATGCCAGTCGGGCAGCCACACCAGCCCCGGCCGCACCATCCGGAAGTCGCCGAAGTACCCGCGAATCACATCCGGATGGTGTGGATGCGCCGGGTTGCCGGACAGGCGGTACAGCTCCACACCCCGCTCGAACTGGCTTCTCTCCTCGTCCGGCACCGCGTCGAGCGTCGCGTGCGAAATGATCAGGTGCGAGCCCGGCGGCAGCAGGTCCCGGTACTCCGCCGCGACTTCGGCCACGCCGTCCTGCGGGTGCAGGAAGTGCAGCACCGACACCATCAGCAGGCCGATCGGCCGCGACGGGTCGAGCACGCCGGTGGCCACCGCGTCCTTCCACACCCTCTTGACGTCACGCAGGTCCGCGTGCAGCACCGTGTGCCGCTCGGGATCGCCGTGCTGGTCGAGCAGGATCCGCGCGTGCGCGACGGCGACCGGCTCCAGATCGACGTAGACGCAGCGGCTGCCCGGTTCGAGCTTGTCGGCGACCTCGTGCACGTTGCCGACGGTGGGTGTGCCCGAGCCGAGGTCGAGGAACTGGGTGATGCCCCGCCGGACGCAGTAACGCACCGCGCGGTTGAGGAACTCGCGATTGACCCTCGCGCCCGTCTGGATGATCGGCACCGCTTCCAGCAGCTTGTCACCGAGCATCCGGTCGATCGCCCAGTTCGCGGTGCCGCCGAGGAAGTAGTCGTACACCCGCGCCGCGTTGGGGTGATCGAGGTCGAGACCGGTTGGCAGTGGAGTCGCGTCCGGCCGGTGGTTCACGCCTCGACTCCTTTTCCCGAAAACCGATAACTGATCGGGCAGCCTATCGCAGCTTGACTGTTACCCGAAGTCACAGTTAACTTCCCGTCATGAGGACAGTGCTGTCGGGTGATGTGCGGCTGGCCGTGTTCGAGGAAGGCCCGCCGGAGGCGCCCACCGTGATGCTGGTGCACGGCTACCCCGACACGCACGCGGTGTGGGACGACGTGGCCGCGGTGCTCGCGGAACGTTTTCACGTGGTGCGCTACGACGTGCGCGGCGCCGGACAGTCCGGCTCGCCGCGCGGCACCGCCGCTTACCGGCTGGAACACCTGAAGAACGACTTCTTCGCCGTCGCCGACGCGGTGAGCCCGGACGCACCGGTGCACGTCGTCGCGCACGACTGGGGTTCGATCCAGAGCTGGGAGGCGGTGACCGAGCCCGGCGCGCACGAGCGGATCGCGTCCTACACCTCGATCTCCGGCCCGTGCCTCGATCACGTCGGCTACTGGATGCGCGACCGGTTCCGCAGGCCGAGCCCGCGCAAACTCAAGCAGGCACTGGTCCAGCAGCTGCATTCCTGGTACGTGCTCGCCTTCCACACGCCCGTGGTGCCGGAACTGATGTGGCGGCTCGTGCTGGCCAAGCGCTGGCCGGAGCTGTTGCGGCGGGTCGAAGGCGTGGCACCGCGCCCTGATCACCCCGCCGACACGCTGGCGAGCGACGCGTCGCACGGCGTCTCGTTGTACCGGGCCAACTTCCGCGAACGCCTCGGCAAGCCGCGTGAGCGCCGCACCGAGGTTCCGGTCCAGGTCATCACGCCGGTGCACGACAACTACGTCACGCCCGCGCTCGCCGAGGGAGCCGAACGCTGGGCGGCCCGGCTGTGGCGGCGCAAACTCTACGCCGGCCACTGGTCGGCGCTGCTTCGCGACGGCGCCGAGGTCGCGCGCATGACCACGGAACTGATCGACCACGTCGATGGCAAGCCCGCGGCGCACGCGCTGGCGCGCGGGCAGGCCGGGGCGAAGCAGGGACCGCTGGTCGTGGTGACCGGGGCCGGCAGCGGCATCGGCCGCGCCACCGCGCGAGCGTTCGCGGCTCGCGGCGCCGAGGTCGTGGTGTGCGATCTGGACGAGGACGCGGCCCGCGAGACCGGCGGGCACGCCTACCGGGTCGACGTGTCGGACGAGGCCGCGATGCGGAAGTTCGCCGACGAGGTGGCCGCGCGCCACGGGGTACCGGACATCGTCGTGAACAACGCCGGCATCGGGCACGCGGGCAGCTTCCTCGCCACCACGACGGAGGAATGGCAGCGCGTGCTGGACGTGAACCTGTGGGGCGTCATCCACGGCTGCCAGGTCTTCGGGAAGCTGATGGCCGACCGCGGCGAGGGCGGGCACATCGTGAACGTGGCCTCGGCGGCGGCCTACCTGCCCGCGAAGTCACTGGCGGCGTACTCCACGAGCAAGGCCGCGGTGCTGACGCTGTCGGACTGCCTGCGCGCGGAGGTGTCCCGGCGCGGGATCGGCGTGTCCACCATCTGCCCTGGCCTGGTGAACACGAACATCACGAGCACGACGACGTTCTCCGGGCTCAGCGCCGAGGAACAGGCGAGGAAGCAGGCGAGCGCGACCCGAGCCTACGAACGCCGCGGCTTCGGGCCGGAGAAGGTCGCGGCGGAGATCGTGCGCGCGGTCGAGCACAACAAGGCGACGGTGCCGGTGACCCCGGAGGCGAAGGCCGGGCTGATCCTGTCCCGGCTCACCCCCGGGCTCCTGCGCGCGGCGGTCCGGTTCACTTAGCCACCGGTACGACTGTCGCGATAGGACGGTCGGCCCGGGCGGCGCGCTGTGCGAGCCACAACCACGTCGCGGAACCGACCGCGACCACGGACGCGCCGGTGAGCCACCAGAACGTCGTCCGGAACGCGTGCTCGGCGTCTTCCGGCAACGCCTGTGCGAGGATGACCGCGACCAGCGCGCCACCGACGGCGCCGCCCACCCGCTGCAGGATGTTGACGGTCGTCGTCGCGTCGGGCAGGTCCTCGCGCCGCACCGCCGCATACGCCGCGGTACCCGCGGGCACGGCCGAAAGCGCGAGCGCGATACCGCGCAGGAACAGCAGGATCTGCAGGGTCACCGCCGCTGTGTCCGCGCCGAGGAACGCGAACGGTACTGTCGTCAGCACGGTGAACCCGTTGCCCCACAAGGAAACGATGCCGCCGCCATATCGGTCGGTCAGCCAGCCCGAAATGGGCATGACGAGCGTGGTGCCGATGCCGAGGGAGAACAGCGACAGGCCCGTGGTGATCACGTCGGCGCCCCGCAGGAGCTGGAAATACAGCGGGAACAACAGCATCGCGCCGAACATCGCCGCGCCGGTGAACAACGTGGCGACGCTGCCGGCCGCGTACACCCTGTCCTGGAACAGCCGCAGGTTCACCAGCGGGCCGGCCCGACGCCAGGCGCGGAAGCCGAACGCGAGCAGCCCCGCCAGCCCGGCGAGCAGCGGCATCAGCACCGAGACCGAGGCGAGCGTCACCTTCTCCCCGATCATCGTGACGCCGTAGACGAACAGCGGCAGCCCGGCGCTGACCAGCACCAGCCCGGTCCAGTCCAAACGCGACACCGCGCCGCGGTCACCACGCGGCACGTACCGCAGCCCGAGCGCGATGCCGATCACGCCGACCGGCAGGTTGATCAGGAAAAGCCAGTGCCAGGACAGCGAATGCAGCAACAGCCCGCCGATCGCCGGACCGATCGCGGGGCCGCTGCTGACCGCGATGCCGAGGATGGACATGACCCGCCCGAGCCGCTTCGGCCCGACGGCCTGGCCGAGAATCGTCTGCCCGGCGGGCACCAGCAGTCCGGCGGAAATCCCTTGCAGCACCCGCAGAACGACGAGCCAGCCGATGTCGCCGGCCAGCGCGCACAGCCCGGAGGCGACGGTGAACGCGCCGAACGCGGCCAGCCACAGCCGTCCGACGCCGACCTTGCGGCCCAGCCAGCCACACAACGGCAGCGACACCGCCAGCGCGATCAGGTAAGCGCTGGCCACCCACTGCACCGCGTCGAGCGTCGCGCCGAGAGCGTTGCGGATCGAGTCGAGGCCCACGTTGACCAGTGACGTGTCCAGCATGCTGACGAAGGCGCCGAAGACGATCACCAACGAGACGCGCCAGATGGGCCAGGGAATCCGCTCGTTCATGCGGCCAGCATCAAACCTCTATATAACTGGAGGTCAAGGGCGGAGGACCTCGGCATCTAGGATGGACGGCGCGCAGACCACAGGAGGCAGACGGTGCAGCACATTCACTCGGGCAAGGTTCGCGACCTTTACCTGGACGGAGACGACATCCTGCTCGTGGCCTCCGACCGGATCTCGGTCTACGACGTGGTTTTGCCCACACCGATTCCGGACAAGGGCGCACTGCTGACCCAGCTGTCCTCGTGGTGGTTCGAGCATTTCCGCGACGTCGTGCCCAACCACGTCATCTCCACCACCGACGTGCCCGAGGAGTGCGCCGGCCGCGCGGTGCGCTGCCGGCAGCTGAAGATGGTGCAGGTCGAATGCATCGCGCGCGGCTACCTGGCCGGGCTCGGGCTGAAGGAGTACCAGAAGTACGGCACCGTCTCCGGCGTCGCGCTGCCGCCGGGACTGGTGGAAGGCAGCCGCCTGCCGGAGCCGATCTTCACGCCCACCACGAAGGCCACCGAGGGGCACGACGAGTTCATCACCTTCGACGACGTGGTGCGCCAGGAAGGCCGCGAGATCGCCGAACGGCTGCGCGAGCTGACGCTGGACATCTACCGCAGGGGCGCCGAACACGCCGCCGGGCAGGGCATCATCGTGGCCGACACCAAACTCGAGTTCGGCCTGGACGCCGATGGGGTGCTGACACTCGGCGACGAGGTGCTGACCTCGGACTCCTCGCGGTTCTGGCCCGCCGACCAGTGGGAGCCGGGCCGCCCGCAGTACGCGTTCGACAAGCAGTTCGTGCGGGAGTGGGCCAACAGCACAGACTGGGACCGCACCGAGCCGGGGCCCGAGATCCCCGCCGACATCGTCGCCGCGACGCGGCAGCGCTACACCGAGGCCTACGAGCGGATCACCGGCAAGACGTGGGGCGCCTGAACGAGCACCCCGTAGAACGCGGTTAGCCTGGAGACCATGACCGTCTCGGAAGACACCAAGGTCGAGTTCTACTGGCGTCCCGGCTGCGGGTTCTGCATGCTGCTGCGCGCCCATCTGGACAGCGCGGGCCTGCCCCGGCACGAGGTCAACATCTGGGAGGACCCGGAGGCCGCCGCCCGGGTCCGGGCCGCCACCAACGGCAGCGAGACCGTGCCGACCGTGTTCGTCGGCCCTGCCGCGATGGTCAACCCGACCATCGACGAGGTGCTGGCCGCGGTCCGCACCCATGCCCCCCACTTGCTGGAGTCCGCTTCACCCGAACGGTAGACCCCCGGTCGGCCTAGCAACTCTGCACCCGCACTGGAGGCTCGCCGGTTGCGGATCGTCGCGAAAATCGGCCTGAGGGCGATCGTTTCGATACGATGCGTGATTTTCCGACTTCTTTCCCACCCCGGCTATTGGCTGGATGCCAGCGTGCGCTAAAAAGACACGTCGCGCTTCTGCCTGCCTTTCGAAAGGTACCTCCGGTGAACGACGAAGTGTCGGTGGCCGAGCTGCTGGAACGCGAGGGGTGGAGCGAGGTCGAGCCCCCGCGGCGCGGACGGCTGCGCGTGCTCGCGGTGATGATGGCCGTGGTGATCGGCTGCGGGCTCGCCGCCATCATGGTCCATTTCGGATCGCAGAACCCGCAGGCGGACTCGCCGTCACTGTTGGGTCTGCCACACGGCCCCACCGGCGGACTCGCGGGCGGCGGCGTGCCCTCGGAGCAGAGCCGGACGGAGATCACCGACACCGGCACGACGGTCGTGGTGACCAACCAGCTCGGTCATCTCGCCGCCGCGGTGCCCACCACGACGAAGCGGCCCACGACGGTCACCGTGACGCAGTCTCGGGATTCGTCCACCCCGCAGCTGACCCCGACCACGACGACGAATTCCGCGCAGCCCTCAGATAGCGGATCGAACTCGGCGTCGAATAATCCGGGCGCTCCGACAACCACCACCAAAAACACCCGGTGCACATTCATCATCGTGTGGTGCTGACATTTCCGGCAATTGACGGAATTGTTTCCGTGAAGCATTCACGTCAAGATCGAATTCGCAGAAAAATCACAACACGGTAACTCCCAGCAACGAAAACCCCCTTTCGGGCGAAGAGATCACATGCACCTGAAAGGGGGGTCCATGCACCGAAGGTGGTCAAAGCGCCTGGTGTCCGCGCTTCTTGGCGGACTGCTCGTCGTCGTCGGGCTCGTCGCGGTGGCTCCGAGCGCCACCGCCGCCGCGTCCCTGCCCGCCGGTTTCGTCCTTCGCGATCAGCCGAGTGGACAAGCCGCCTACGATCTGACCGATTTCGCCTACCTACCAGACGGCAGCATCCTCACGATCGGCAAGAGCGGGAAGCTGGCGTGGGTTTCCCCGTCCGGCGCCACTCGCACACTCCACACCTTCCAGGTGCGCACCGACGGCGACCTCGGCCTCGTCGGCCTCGCCGTCGCCCCCGACTACGCCACCTCGCACCAGATCTACCTGGCCCGCACGATCCCCGCATCGGGCGGCGGCACCTTCCGCCTAGCCCGCTTCACCGTCACCGGCTCGCCGGAACCGACCGGCGTGGACACCGAGACCGTGCTGCTGGACGTGCCCAACACCTCCATCGCGCACGGCATGACCGGCGTGGTGGCCGCCGACGACGGCACGGTCTGGGTGTCCATCGGCGACGACGCCGACTACACGCAGATGACCCCCAACGCACTGCGCGCGCTGGACGTCAACCAGTACTACGGCAAGATCCTGCACCTCACCGCGACCGGTGCCGGCGTGCCCGGCAATCCCTACTACGACGCCGGGAACCCGGGTTCGGCGCGCAGCAAGGTGTTCGCGAGCGGTTTCCGCAGCCCGTTCCGGTTCTCCCTCGATCCGAGCAGCGGCCTGCCGGTCCTCGGCGACGTCGGCTGGAACACCTACGAAGAGGTCGACATCGTGCAGCCCGGCCGCAACTACGCGTGGCCGTGCTGGGAGGGCTTCCACCGCACGCCCGGCTACATGGACCTGGCGCAGTGCGCGGGAGTGCAGAACCAGCCGCCGATCTGGGAGTACCAGCACGGCAGCGGCAGCACCCAGGGCAACAGCGTGACCGCGGGGTTCGTCTACACCGGCTCCAGCTATCCCAGCCAGTACAAGGGCATGTTCTTCTTCGGCGACTACGTCACCAACAAGATCTGGACGATGCGCTACGACAGCACGGGAAAGCTGACCCAGAACCCGCAGGACCCGCCGTGGGCAACGGGAATCGGCGGCCCCGTGAAGTTCGGCGCGGCACCCAACGGCGACGTCGTCTACGCCGACATCCTCTCCGGCAACATCCGCCGGATCTCCTACTCGCAGGGCAACACCGCCCCCGTCGCGAACGCCACCAGCACCACCGACCCGAACACCCGCACCGTCACCTTCGACGCGTCCTCCTCTGTGGACTATGACGGCGACGCGCTGACGTACTCGTGGGATTTCGGTGACGGCACAACGGGAACGGGTGTCACCACGACGCACACCTATGCGGCGGGCACCGACAGGTTCACCGCGACGCTGACCGCGCGCGACCCGCTCGGCGCGACCGGCACGACGCAACTCGTCGTGGCGCCGTCGAACCATTCGCCGGTGCTGACGCTGACCACGCCGGGCGATGTGAAGTTCGCCGTCGGCGATCCGATCCATCTCGGTGCCACCGCGACCGACGCCGAGGACGGGACGCTCGACGTGGCGTGGACCAGCATCGTGCTGCACTGCCCCGAGGAGTCGACCTGCCATTCGCACCCCGGCGTCGGCGGCACCGGCCCGGCCTTCGATCTGGACTTCACCGAGCATCCGGACTCGCGGATGCGGCTGACGGCGACCGTCACCGACAGCGCCGGGGTCAGCACGACGAAGTCGTACCTGGCGTGGCCGAACCAGCACAAGCTCACGCTGACCTCGAACGTGCCGGCGTCGCTGCAGATCCCGTCCGAGAGCGGGGTCAGCTCGGCGATGGTCACCCAGGGCCTCACGCTCGACGTAGTGGCTTCGCAGCTGGCCAGTGACGGTGCGTCGACGTTCGCCTCGTGGGCCGACAGCCCGTCGGCGCCGCGCAGCCGGTCGCTGGCCATGCCCGGTTCGGACCTGACGCTGACGGCGAACTACACCTCGCCGATCGATCAGCGGTACGCGTCCGACACCGCGCTGCGACAGTGGATCGGCACCCCGACAGGGGCCGAGGTCGCCGACGGCGGCGTGCACTACCGCGACTACCAGAACGGCAGGCTGTACTGGTCGCAGGACACCGGTGTGCACGAGGTGCACGGCCTGATCCTGCAGAAGTACCTGGAACTGGGCGGCCACGGCAGATTGGGTGCGCCGGTCACCGACGAGACGGGCACACCGGACGGCGTCGGCCGGTTCAACCACTTCGTCGGCACACCGGGCACGCTGACCGCGTCGGTGTACTTCACGCCCAACACCGGGGCGCACGCCGTCTGGGGTGTGATCCGGCAGAAGTGGGAGCAGCTCAACTGGGAGAAGGGCCCGTTGGGCTACCCGGTCACCGACGAGCTGACCACACCGGACGGTGTCGGCCGCTACAACCACTTCGACAAGGCCTCGTCGATCTACTGGACGCCGGCGAACGGTGCGCACGGTGTCTGGGGCGCCATCCGGCAGGTGTGGCAGCAACTCGGCTGGGAAACCGGTCCGATGGGCTACCCCGTCACCGACGAACTGACCACACCGGACGGCGTGGGCCGCTACAACCACTTCGACAAGGCCTCGTCGATCTACTGGACGCCGGGGACGGGCGCACACGAGGTGTACGGCGCGATCCGGGCGCGGTGGGCGGCGCTGGGCTGGGAACGGTCGTATCTCGGGTATCCGCGGTCGGGCGAGTTCACCTTCGACGGCGGGCGCCGGAACGATTTCGTGTACGGGTTCATCCAGTGGTATCCGGACGGCAGGGTGATCGACGGCCGCTGGTAACTCCCGTTCCGATGCGGGACCTCCTCCATCGGCGAGGCGGTCCCGCATCGGAGGTCAATACGTAGAACTGCGTATGGCGATCTTTCCCGCCAGGGCGCGAAAATCTAGCCAGCGGGGTGGCGCGCGTCCTGAGGGGTGCGCGCGCCATCCGCGATCAGGCCGAGCCGTTGCGCACGCAGCACTGTGGACAGCCGGTCCGTGGTGCCGAGTTTGCGGTACAGGTTCTCGACGTGTTTGTGCACCGTGCGCACCGAAACCCCGAGCCGGCGCCCGACCGCGGCCGCGGGCAATGCCTCGGCCAGCAGCGCCAGCACGGCGGTCTCCCTCGCGGTCAGGCCGAATTCCGCGGGTTTACGCGGCTCCGGCAGTGAATGACGCCACCGCTTCAGCTGCTGGTAATGCGCCTCGGCGCCGGCGAGCAGGGGTTGTATCCGCTCGGCGTACTCGCGTTCGCGCCGCGTGAAATCCGCCGCACGGTGGTAGATCAGGAAACCCCGTAGCACCCCGTTCTCGTGCGCCAGCGGAAGGCCGAGCACGTCGTCGGCGTCGAACGCGTCCCTGGCGACGTCGGCGGCCTCGGTGTCGCGCCACGCGTCGCCCTCCAGATCCCGGCCGGTCACCGGGCGCCACAGCTCGCTCGTGGGCAGGCGCTGCTGAAACGGCAAGCCGGCACGGACGTTGCGCCGGGCGGCGTCCTCGACGGCCAGCGCACCGCGCGCGTCCCACGCGCTGACGAGGCCGCTGTCCTCGGTCCACCGGTCGGCCTTGTGGATCGCGACGGTGCCACCCAATGCCCCCAGCAACTCCTCGGCGAGCACCGGCCACAACTGTTCCGGGTCCTCGGCACGCAGGATCGACGCGGCGAGGTCGAGCATGTGCTCGTAGTCGCGCGGGTCCAGATACATCCAGGTCAGACTAGCTGTACCAGAATCCGAGAGCCGCGGGCAGCTCGTCGTCCGGCGCGAGTTCGGCCCGCCGCAGCACCACCTCGGCGGCCAGCGCCTGCACCAGCGAGGCGAGCGCGGTGAGCGACCGGAACTGGCCGACCCCGCCGATCTCGGCGAACAGGGCGGTCTCGGCGTACTCCACGAGCGGCGACGCGGCGTTGTCGGTCAACGCCACCACCCGCACGCCGCGGTCCCGCGCGTGTTCCACGGCACGCAGCGTGTCGGCCGCGTACCGGCGCACCGACACCGCGACCAGCACCTCGTCGTCGCCGAGCCGCTTGAGGTCCTCCACGAACGCGGGCCCGACCTGCCGCGCGTGCACCAGCTTCCGTGCGAGCAGCGCGGCGACCGGCGCGCTGTCCCCGAGCCCGGCCACCGGGACCCCGGGCGCCTCGGCGAGCAGCGACACCGCGGCCAGCCACGAGGCCCGGTCCAGCCTGCCGAACGTGCGCGACAGGTTCGCCTGCTCCTGTTCCAGCGTCGCCGACAGGACCCCACCCGGCGGCGGCTCGTGCCCGTTGCCGTCCGACCGGCGGGCGAGCTGCGCCTGCTCGGCCAGCCACATCCGGCACAGCTCCATGATCTCCGGATAGCCGGCGAGGCCGAGCGAGTTCGCGAACCGCGTCACCGACGATTCGTGCACCTCCGCCAGCCGCGCGGCCGACGAGATGCCCCGGTACGCGGTGCCCTCGGGGTCGGCGAGCAGCATGTGCGCGATCCGCAGCTGACCGGACGAGTAGTCCGGCAGCCTGCCGCGCAGCAGCTCGGCGAGTTCCTGGTAGCTGGCAGGCCCTGGCATGGCTACCCGAGCTCCACGACGGTGACCCCGGCCCGCGCCGCGACCGGTTCGTCCAGCTCCGCAAGCGCTTGCGGAGCGTCCTCGAGCCCGATGCGGCGGCCGACGAGCCGCGCGAGGTCCATTCCGGACGCGAACTCCAGCATGTCCGGATATTCGTGCGCCTGAATGCCGTGGCTGCCCAGTATCCGCAGCTCGTCGGCGATCACGCGGTGCATCGGAATCGGCGGCGTGCCCTGTCCCGGCGGCAGGAGGCCGACCTGCACGTGCCGCCCGTGTTTGCGCAGGTTCGACACGGACGCGGCGCACGTCTCGGGCAACCCGGCGCAGTCCAGCGACAGATGCGCCCCACCGCCGGTCACGTCCCGCACGGCTTCGGCGGAACCGGCCGTCACCTGCGCACCCAGCTCCTTCGCGAGCGCGAGCGCGTCCGGCGAGAGATCCACGGCGACCACCCGCGCGCCGGCCGCCGCCGCGATCAGAACCGCCGAGAGCCCCGCCCCGCCGCAGCCGAACACCGCGACCCACTCGCCCGCCGCGAGCCCGCCCTGCCGCAGCACCGCCCGGTACGCGGTGCCGAACCGGCAGCCGAGCGCGGCCGCGGTGACCGCGTCGAACCCGTCGGGCAGCGCGACCAGGTTGACGTCGGCGTGTTCGAGCGCGACGAACTGGGCGAAGGAACCCCAGCCGGTGAACCCGGGCTGGAACTGGTCGTCGCAGATCTGCTGCTGCCCGCTCGCGCATCGCGGGCAGGTGCCGCACGCGCACACGAACGGCACCGTCACGCGGTCCCCCTCGCGCCAGCGACGGACCCGCCTCCCGATCGCCGCGACGCGCCCGGCCATCTCGTGCCCCGGCACGTGCGGCAGCTTCACGCCGGAATCGTGGCCGCGCCAGGCGTGCCAGTCGCTGCGGCACACCCCGGTCGCCTCGACGGCGAGCACCACCCCGTCCGGCGACGGCTCCGGGTCCGGGACCTCCCGCGTCTCGAGGGGACCCCCGAACCGCTCGAACACGACAGCACGCACGCGACCACGATACGTGTGTCAGCGGCCCTTCAGCAGTTCGATGATCGGCGCGAACTGGTCGAGGAACCCGGAGTTGATCGTCACGTAGGACGTGCCCAGTTCCTCGCGCCGGCGCAACAGGGTGTCCGCACCCTCGCGAGGGCCGCCCGGCAACACGGTCACCGCACCGGCGGCGGCCAGCTCGGCGACGGTGCTGCCGATGAACTTCTCCAGCCACGGCGCGGGTTCGTCGCCGACGGCCATCAGGGACAGTGCCAGCTCGATGTCCCGCTCGCCCGCCTCGGCGCGAAAACTGTCCACAATGGATTTCGCCGTGGCGGAGGTGGTGTCCGGCATGAAGGCCATCGTCACGATGTCGGCCTCCCGCGCGGCGAGCGCGCGCATCTTCGGCCCGCCGGGCGCGAGCAGCAGCGGCGGGCCGCCGGGTTCGCGTTTGAGGTAGGCGATCGTCTCCTTGATGTGCGCGAACCGCTGGGCGCCGGTGCCGAACTCGCCGCCGAGCTGTTCCAGTTTGCGCACCGCGGCCGGTCTTCCGGTGCCGAGGCCCAGTTCGAAGCGGCCGCCGGTGAACTCGTGCAGCGAGCGCGCCTGCCAGTCCAGCAGCCGCCGGTCGCGGAAGGAATCGACCGCGACCCAAGTGCCGACGTGCAGGTTCGTGGTGACCGCGGCGGCCGCGGACAGGATCGTGAACGGATCGGCGTCGAGCTGCGGATCCGGCGAGACCAGGGTGTCGTAGCCGCGGTCCTCGGCCCGCCGCGCGAGGTCGGTCCAGGTTTTGAGGTCCGCCGCGGTGCCGACCAGGCCGAAGCGGAATGGGCGATTTGTCATGTCCCGATGGTGGCCCCGGGCCGGGGCCGGGGCATCCGCCGTGCGGCGGCACTCGCGCGTACGCGTCTCAGAGTACGGCGACGCTGAGTGCCTGGGCGATCTCCTTGCCCAGCGCGTGCGTGGTCGTCTCCGGCGGCGAGCCGACCTTGACCACCAGCGGCCCGCCGAAGGGCTGCCGCTCGATCACCTCGATGCGCTCGCCCAGCCCGATCGCGTGATCGGCGAGGTAGCGCAGCATGTTCGGATCGGTGTCCCACACCCGCACGATCTGCCCGACCGCGCCGGGCTCCAGCTCGTCCAGCAGCCGCGCCGGCATCTCCTCGACGCTGCCGTCGGCGGCCGGGATCGGGTCGCCGTGCGGATCGCGCACCGGGTTGCCGAGCTTCGCCGAAATGCGCTCGACCAGCCGGTCGGACACCGCGTGCTCCAGCGCGTCGGCCTCGGCGTGCACCTCGTCCCACGTGTAGCCCAGCTCCTGCACCAGCCACGTCTCGATCAGCCGGTGCCGCCGCAGCACGCCCCGCGCGAGCAGCCTGCCCGCGGGCGTCAGCTCGATCCCCCGGTACGGCACATGCTCGACCAGGCCCTGCTGGGAGAGCTTGGTCACCATGCCGGACGCCGAGGACGGGCTGACCTCCAGGCGGCCCGCCAGCGATGTGTTCGTGACCGCCTCGCCGCGCTCGACCAGGCCATAGATCACCCTGATGTAGTCCTCGATCGAGGACGATGATCGGCGGCTGGCGCTGTCAGGCATGGCCTCAACTTTACGTTGTCGGCCTGGATCGAGTCAGCCTTACCTAACCTCGAAATGACCATCGGTAGCGAATCCAGCCCGGAACGGGTTCGGCGCCGAGTTCCGCGTAGAAGGCCGCGGCCTTGTCGTTGCCCTCCCGCATGTCCCATTCGACGCGGCCGGTCGTGCGGGTGCGCAGTTCGGCGAGCAGTTCCCGGCCCAGCCCGCAGCGGCGGTATTCGGGTCGGATGAACAGGTCGTCGAGCCAGATGCCGGGCCGCGCCTCCCAGGTGGAGAAGTTCCACGAGCAGAAGGCCAGTCCGGCGATCTTGCCCGGTTCGCCGGGCGGTTCGGCCAGCAGCACCCACGCCTTCGGGTCCGGCCCGAACAGATGCTTGGTCATCTCGTCGCGGTCGAGCACGAGCGTGTCGTTGCCCTCGTAGCGGGCATGCTCCTCGATCAGCGCGCAGATCTCCCCGGCGTCGGTGGCCTCGGCCTCCCGGACGGGCATCACAGTCCCCTTTCGTACACAAGATCACCGTTCAGCACGGTTCCCAACACAAAAGCGCTGGTCAGCGCGGGCTCATCGGTAGGATCGGCGGACAGGACGGCGAGGTCGGCGAGCTTGCCGACCTCGATCGTGCCGAGGTCGCGCTCGCGGAACGCGGCGAACGCGGAGCCGTAGGTGTAGGCCCGCAGGGCCTCGGCCGCGGTGATGCGCTCGTCCTGGCCGAACAGGTGCCCGCCCGACGTGCGACGCCGCACCATGTCGGCCATCCCGAGCAGCGGCGCACCGTTGACCACGGGCCGGTCCGAACTGCCCGGCAGCACGCATCCGGCGTCGAGCAGTGAACGCAACCGGTACGCCCACGCCTCGCGTTCCGGTCCGAGCGCGGCCGCCATCCCGTCGCCGATCTCGTTGACGAAGCGGCCCTGCGGCACGGCGATCAGGCGCCGCCGCGCGAGTCGCGTCAGATCCCGCGGCCGCAACACGCCGCAATGCTCGATGCGATGCCGGTGGTCCGGCCGGGGATGGGCGTCCAGCGCCGCTTCGTACGCGTCGAGCACGGCGGTGATCGCCCGGTCGCCGATCGCGTGGGTCGCGATCTGCCAGCCCGCCTCGTGCGCGCGGAAGATCGTCTCGGCCAGTTCCCGCTCGGGCAGCTGGAAGTAGCCGCGGTTGCCGGGATCGTTCGCGTAGTCCTCGTGCATCGCGGCCGTGCGGCCGATCAGGGAGCCGTCAGCGAACAGCTTCATCGGGCCGATGCGCAGCCAGTCGTCGCCGAGACCGCTGCGCAACCCCAGGTCGAGTCCGAACCCCGCGCCGTCCGACAGGTCGTGCAGCACCGCGGAGGAGACCATCAGCGTGGTGCGCACGCGCAGCACGCCATGCTCGCGCGCGGTCTGGTACGCGGCGACCTCCGCCGGGCTCTCCCCGACGAGCCCGCCGCCGACGCCGGCCTCCTGCACGCTCGTGATGCCCTCCGCGAGGTAGCGCTCCCCGGCCCGCTCGATCGCCCGTACCAGTGTGGACAGCGGCGTCGGGTAGATCAGCGGGCGTAGCAGCAGTTGCGCCTGCTCGCGCAGCAGCCCGATTTCGGCGAGCACGTCCCCGCCGACCGGCACGTTCGCGGTGTCGAGCTGATCGAGCACGTTCGAGCTGACCAGCGTCATGTGGCCGGAGGTGTGCTTGAGCCGCACGAGATGCCGCGGCGCCGCGCGGTCGAGGCCCTGCCGAGCAGGATGATCGCCGCCCAGCCGGTTCTGGTCGTAGCCGCTGCCGACGATCCACTCGCCGTCCGGCACGTGCTTCGCGCGCTCGGCGACCGCCGCGTAGACCTCGTCGACGTGTTCGCACTCGCCGAGCGGCACCTCGTCCAGGCTCATCCCGTACCAGGCCATGTGGTTGTGCGCGTCGTGGAACCCCGGCACGACAACGGCTCCGCCGAGATCGACGCGGTTCGCCGTGGACAACGTCTCCGCGTCCTCGCCCAGCGCGACGACACGGCCGTGCAGCACCGCGACGGCCGAGGTCCACGAATTCCCGGTCAGCACACGCGCGTTCTCGTACACCGCGTCGACTCGCATCTGCCGAGGCTATCGATCGATCGATCGGTTGGCTAGGCTCGGTGGCATGAGCTTGGTGGACGTGTCCCTGGACGAGGGCGTGGCCTGGATCCGGCTGAACCGGCCGGAGCGGCTGAACGCGGTCTCGGATCCGCTGGTCGCCGACCTGCTGCGCGCGCTGGACTCGGTCGGCGAAGCGAAGGCGGTCGTGCTCGCCGGCCGGGGCCGCGCGTTCTGCGCCGGACACGACCTGAAAGAGCCTGTCCCGCAAGGGGATTCGCGACCGCGACTGGAACGCTTGCAGGAGGTCACCCGGCGCCTGCGCGCTCTGCCGCAGCCGGTGATCGCCGCCGTGCACGGGTACGCGATCGGCGCGGGCGCTGAGTTCGCGCTCGGCTGCGATCTGATCCTGGCCGCGCAGGACGCGGTGTTCGCGTTTCCCGAGACCGGACTGGGGCTCAGCGTCACGGGCGCCGCATCGCGTCTGCTGCCGCTGATCGTCGGGCCGCTGAAAGCCAAGGAACTGGTGCTTCTCGGCGAACGCCTCGACGCGCGGACGGCGCTCGGGCTGGGCCTGGTCAACGCCGTCGTCGCCGACGTGCACGAGGCGGCCGCCGGCTGGGCGCGCCGGATCGCCGGGCGGTCGCCGGGCGCGCTCGCGCTCGCGAAACGCGCACTGGACAACGGGATCGACCTCGCGGCCGCGCTCGAACTGGAGATCAGCCACGCGCTGATCACCGAGCACCTGCCCGAGGGTACCGAGACGCTGCGCGGCGCGCGATGATCCCGCTCGACGAGGTCGACGACCTCGCCACCCTCGTGCGCCGCGCCGCGACGTTGTGGCCGGACAAGACCGCGTGGATCTTCGACCGGTCCGGCCACCGCTGCACCTTCGCCGAGGTCGAAAGCCGCAGCACGCGGATGGCGCTCGCGCTGCTCGAACTGGGGCTCGAGCCCGGCGCCCGGGTGGCGGTGATGCTGCGCAACGAACCCGAATTCCCGTTGCTCTGGCTCGCGCTGGCGAAGATCTCCTGCGCGCTGGTGCCGGTCAACGTCAACTACCGCGAGCTGGACGGAGGCCACGTGCTGCGGCACTCCGGGGCGCGTTTCGTCGTCGCCGCGCCGGAGTTCAGCGAGCTGCTCGACCGCATCGCGCCCGGGCGTGTGCTCACCGTGGCGGATTTGACGACCGAGACGACAGCGACCTCGCGGTTCGAGGTCGAGGGCGAACGCCCGGTGAACATCCAGTACACCTCCGGCACCACGGGCGCCCCGAAGGGTTGCGTCCTGCCGCACCGGTACTGGACGACACTCGCCCGCGGACTGGTCACCGACTTCCCCGCGATCTCCGACGAGGACATAATCCTCACCGCGCAACCGTTTCACTACATTGATCCACAGTGGAACATCGCACTCGGGCTCGCCTCCGGCGCCACCCTGGTGGTGCTCGACCGGTTCCATCCGGCCACGTTCTGGGCGAAGATCCGCGAGTACGAGGTCACCTGGTTCTACTGCCTGGGCCTGATGCCCGCGCTGCTGCTGCGGCAGCCGGAGTCGCCCGAGGACCGGCGGCACCGGGTGCGCGCGATCAGCGCGTCGGCGATCCCGCGTGAGCTGCACGCGGATCTGGAGCGACGCTGGGGCGTGCCGTGGTTCGAGGCGTTCGGCATGACCGAGACCGGCGGCGACGTCCGGATGTCCGAAGTGGACCATGACGAGCTGGTGGGCAGCGGGTGCATCGGCCGCCCGACGCGCGACCGCGAGGCGATGATCGTCGACGACGCCGGCTTGCCCGTGCCGCGTGGGGAGACGGGCGAGCTGGTGCTGCGCGGCGTCGGCCTCATGCACGGCTATCACGACGATCCGGAGGCCACCGGGCGCGCCTTCCGTGGCGGCTGGTTCCACACCGGTGACCTGGCCACAATGGACGGCCGGGGCAGGATCTTCCATGTGGGCCGCACCAAGGACATGATCCGGCGCAGCGGAGAGAACATCTCGGCGGACGAGGTCGAGCGGGCCTTGTCCGCGCATCCGGCCGTCCGGCTGGCCGCGGTCGTGGCGGTGCCCGACGAGCTGCGCGGCGAGGAGGTCAAGGCGTTCGTGGTGGCGGAGGGCGACGTCGATCCCGAGGAACTGGCGGACTTCTGCGCCGGCAAACTGGCCTACTTCAAGGTGCCCCGCTACTGGTGCTTCGCGGACGCGCTTCCGCTGACACCCTCGGAACGCGTGGCGAAGGGTGAGCTGCGGAAGTGGATAGGGCCCGCCTACGACCGGGTGGGGCGGACATGGCTTTGAACACCGAGCAACGGGTGCGGCGGGCCGCGGTGAAACTGTTCGCGGACAAGGGTTTTCACGGAGCCGGGATCCGGGATCTGGCGCAGGCGGCGAAGATTTCGTCGGCAAGCCTGTACCACTACATGGGTACGAAGGAGGAGCTGCTCGCCTCGATCATGCGCGAATGCCTCGAGCGGCTGCTGCTCGGCGCCCGCGAGGCCACGGCCGGTGTCACCGATCCGCGGGAGCGGCTGGCGTCGCTGGTCGCGCTGCACGTGCTCACACATGCCCTGCAACCAGCGGAAACGCGCGTGGTGGACAACGAGGTGCATGCTTTGTCGCCGGCCGCGAAACGTCGGATCATCCGGCTGCGTGACGAGTACGAACGCTTGTGGGCAGAGGTGATCGACGAGGGCATCGCGAATGAGAAGTTCGATGCCGCGCAGCCCGCTGTGACCAGACTCGCGTTGCTGGAGATGTGCACCGGCGTGGCCCGGTGGTACTCGCCGAGGGGGCCGTTGCCGCTGCCGGAACTGGCCGCTCAACACGCGAAGCTCGCGCTGCGCATGCTGGGCGGTACGGACAGCGACTGCCGTGGCGCGGTGGCGCGGGCGGGGACGGTGGTCACGTCCGTGTGGCGCACGCCCCTCTAGCTGGGGATTCCCCACCGATACCTTGCCCGGACGGCGTAAAAGAGGGACCCTCAAAGGGTGAGTGAGCAAACGATCCAACTGGAACTGGACGACTCAGGTCTCGCCCCCGGGCTTCCGGTACCATCCGACCCTCGCGATCACGTTCAAGACGTGCCTTACCGCCCGGTGGAGTTCCGGGACGATGATCTTCCTTCCGCCCTCGAGCGCTGCGCGAACTGGCTGAGGACCGCGCAGGAGTGGCTAGGCGAACCGCTCGACGTGCTGGCCATTCACCTCGACTACGACGACACCGAGGGCGCGCCCTATTACGACGTGAAGGTGTTGTGCAACGAGGAGGACCTCGCGGGCGCACCACTGGCCATGCGCGCCCAGAGCAAATAGGGCTCGTTCACAGATAACTGTTTTCCGATAGCAGAAGGCCACCCCGGGCATGCCCGGGGTGGCCTTCGTGCGCACGGCCGCAGCACAGGCCGGAGCCGACGCAACGCCGACAGCCCACACCTGGCGCCTTCGCCTACCCGTGCCGGGCATCGGGCCGGCCTCAGCCCAGGATGCCGGTGACCTTCGCGTGGCCCTTGAGCAGGTTGCGGGCGATGGTGCGGCGCTGGATCTCGTCGGTGCCTTCGTAGATCCGCAGCAGGCGCAGTTCGCGATACCACCGCTCGACGGGCAGTTCCCTCGTGTAGCCCATGCCGCCGTGAATCTGCAGCACACGGTCCACGATCTCGTTCGCCTTCTGGCCGCCGTACAGCTTCGCCATCGACTGGGCGTGCCGCGAGTCCATGCCCTGGTCGACCTGCCACGCCGCGTGCAGCACCAGCCAGCGCAGCGCCTCCAGCTCCACACCCGAGTCCGCGATCATCCACTGAATCGCCTGGCGGTCGGCGATCGGCTGCCCGAAGGTCACGCGGTTGTTCGCCTGCTCGATGGCCATCGACAGCAGGCGCTCGCACGACCCGATCGCGCGCGCGGGCAGCAGGTAGCGACCGCGGCCGATCCACTGCATCGCCAGGTTGAAGCCCTGACCCTCCTCGCCGAGGATCTGGCTCTCCGGCACCCGCACGTCCTCGAAGATCAGCGCCGCCGGGCCCCATTCGCCCATGGTGTCGATGTACTCGGACTTCCAGCCCATCTCGCGGTCGACCAGGAAGCACGTCACGCCGCCGTTGGCGCCCTTCTCGGGATCGGTCACCGCGAAGACCATCACGAAGTCGGCCTCGTTCCCGCCGGTGATGAAGGTCTTCTCGCCGTTGATGATCCAGTCGCCGCCGTCCTTGCGCGCCGACGTGCGAATGGCCTTCGCGTCCGATCCGGCGCCCGGTTCCGTGATCGCGAAGCACGAACGCTTCTCGCCGGCGATCGTCGGCAGCAGGTAGTTCTGCTTCTGCTCTTCGTTGGCGTAGAACAGGATGTTGTCGGCGTACCCGCCGAAGCGGAACGGTACGAACGTCTTACCGAGCTCGGCCTCCAGCAGCGCGGTCATCACCGCCGACAGGCCCATGCCGCCGTACTCCTCGGGCGTCTGCACACCCCAGAACCCGGACTCCTTGGCCTTGAGCTGCAGGGCCCGCAGCTCCTCCTCGGTGACACCCGGCTGCCCGGCGCGCTCGCGACGCAGCACCTCCGGCTCCATCGGCATCAGCTCTCGCTGGACGAAGGTACGCACCCAGTCGCGTACCTCACGCTCTTCGGTGCTCAGGGTGAAGTCCATCGTCGGCCCTTCCACGATGAGGGTTACTAAGCGCTTGCTTAGGCGCCAGTGTACAACGGTTGCCAAGCCGGCCGCGTAGGTTGGGAGCGTGATCGAGTGTGCGGTGTGGTGGGCGGAGCCGCTGCCCAACGAACCCCGGTACCTTGACCTGCTGGATTCGCCGGAACGCGGCCGCCACGGCGCCTACCGCCAGGAGATCGACCGGCGCCGCTTCCTGACCGGGCGAGTGCTCGCGAAAACGATCCTCGGCGAGCGCCTCGGTCTCGCGCCGGGTTCGGTCACGTTCGACGCCACGTGTGAGGACTGCGGTAAACCACACGGCAAACCGCGGCTGGCGGGTGTGGAGTTCTCGATCTCCCATTCCGGCGACCGCGTCGGCCTGGCCGTCACCAGTGTGCCCGTCGGACTCGACGTGGAAACCGACAGCCGCCGCGCCGACGACTCACTCATCGCCTACGCGCTGAACGAGACCGAGCGGCAGGCGCTCGCACCGCTGTCCACTCAGGAGCGGATCAGCACGTTCTTCCAGTACTGGACCCGCAAGGAAGCCCTGATGAAGGCCACCGGGCGCGGACTGAAGATCCCGCTGCAGAGCATCACGCTGTCCGGGGCGGAGCTGATCGCATCCGGGCACGAGGCGCTGGACCCGGCCACCACCCGGCTCGCGGATCTGGATCCCGGCGAGGGCTACCGCGGCGCGGTCGCCGCGCTCACCGCGGACGAACTGAAGATCACCGAAACCTGGTGGACGCCCTAAAGCTCCAGCCCCATGGCGCGCAGCAGGGTCTGGAACTTCGCGGAGGTCTCGTCGAGTTCGGCTTTCGGGTCGGAGGCCGGGACGATGCCGCCGCCCGCGTACAGCCGCAGCGATCGCGTGTCCACCTCGGCGCAGCGGATCGACACGGCCCATTCGCCGTCGCCCCTGGCGTCCATCCAGCCCACGGTCCCTGCGTAGTACCCGCGGTCGAACGGCTCCAGCTCCCCGACCAGCTGCCGGGCCGAGTCGGTGGGCGAGCCACAGATCGCAGGAGTCGGGTGCAACGCCGCGGCCAGCCGCAGGGCCGTGACGTCCCGGTCGACGAGTTCGCCGGAGATCTTCGTGCCCAGATGCCACATCGTCGGCGTGGACACCAGCGACGGCTCCGCGGGCACGTCGAGGCGGCGGCAGAACGGCCGCAACGTCTCCACGACCGCCTCGGCGAGTACGGCGTGCTCGGTGCGGTCCTTGCGCGACGCGGCCAGCGTCGCCGCGTTCTCCCGGTCGCTGACCGGATCGGCCGACCGGGGCGCGGAACCGGCGTGCGGATACGACACGACGTGCCCCCCGAACCGGGAAAGCAGCAGCTCAGGGGTGGCGCCGATGAGGGAACGGCCGCTGGGCAGCCCGGCGGCGAACGTGTAGCCGCCCGCCTTGTCGGTCACCAGGTTGTTGAGTATCGCCTGCGCCGGAACGGGCGAAGCGAAGCCGACGTCGAGCGCGCGGGCCAGCACGACCTTCCGCATCCCGCGTTCACGCAGGATCTTCACCGCGCGTGCGACCGCCTCGGCATGCCGCACCGGTTCGGGCACGGCGCGAACGGAGACGGGCGCCGCCACGGGCTTGCGACCCGCGGAAACGGTGGCTCCGGCGACACGCACGCGTCGCGGCAACACGAGGTGTCCCGGCGTGGCGGTGGTGTCGAAGGGCAGAACACCCACGGCGAGCGACTCGGGGGCCTCGGCCAGTGCGGCGAAGACCTCGTCGCTCAGCGAAACGACGTCGGTATCGGTGAAGGCCTGGCGGGAGCCGGACCCGAGGACCGTCCGCGCGTGGGTGGCGAAAAAGAAATCGCCCGGCGTGTATTCCTCGAGCAGCTCGGCAGAGTCCACACCTCCATTGTGGGCGCACTCCGGCAGGCACGCGTCGCGAAGTGCGTCACGTGCCCACCGGGCGCCAGGTCTTACTTCAGGGCGGAGATCAGCGCCTCACGCTGGCGCTCACCGAGACCGGCCGCCCGCCGGTCGGGGTCGATGCCGGCCTGCTCGAGCAGGGCGGCGACCTTCACGGCACCGAGCCCGGGGACGGCCTTGAGCAGCTGCGTCACCTTCGTCTTGCCGATGGTCTTGTCTTCCTTGGCCTTCAGCAGCACCTTGTCGATGCTCTGCTTGCCGGACTTGATCGACGCGAGCAGCTCGGAGCGCGCCTTGCGAGCTTCGGCGGCCTTGGCCAGTGCCTCGGCACGCTGCTCCGGAGTCAACGTGGGCAGAGCCAACGTAGTGTCCTTTCCTTGTTCTCGGATATCCGCTCTCGCGGCGACGGCCGGGCACCCAGCAAAGTGCTTGCACAAGCAAGCGCTGGCCAGACCGTCTGGTCCACGGCCCCAGTAAACGCCACCTGGGCCGATGCCGCGAAATCGACACGCGCGCACTCGCCCGGTCGGGGAGGTGCACGGCTCGTTCTGGCGACCAGCGGTATCTACGACTTAGAGTCACACTCAAGTGCAGTTCATCGTCGAACCAACCTCGCGGGAGTGCCCCCCATGCTCAGCACGATGCAAGACGGACACCTCTCGATCGGCACCCTGCTGCGCCACGGCAGCACGGTGCACGCGGAGAGCGAAATCGTCACCTGGACAGGCTCGGGCTCACGCCGCGAGACCTTCGCCGACCTGGGCAAACATGCCGCGAAGCTGGCCAATGCGCTGCGCGGGCTCGGCATCACCGGAGATCAGCGCGTCGGTACCTTCATGTGGAACAACGCCGAGCACATGGCCGCCTACGCCGCCATCCCGGCGATGGGCGCGGTGCTGCACACGCTCAACATCCGGCTGTTCCCCGAGCAGCTCGTCTTCGTCGCCAACCACGCCGAGGACCAGGTCATCCTGGTCGACGGGACGCTCGTGCCGCTGCTGGCCAAACAGCTCCCGGAAATGAAGACCGTGCGTCACGTCATCGTCGCCAACGGTGACCCGGCGACGTTGCAGGCCCCGGACGGCGTCGAGGTGCATTCCTACGACGAGTTGCTCTCGCGCCAGGCCGACACGTTCGACTGGCCGGACGTGGACGAGCGGTCGGCGGCTGCGATGTGTTACACGTCGGGCACGACGGGTGACCCGAAGGGTGTCGCGTACTCGCACCGCTCGATCTGGCTGCACTCGATGCAGGTGTGCATGACCGACAGCATGCGCCTGGCCGAGTCCGACAAGGCGCTGGCGATCGTGCCGATGTTCCACGCGATGTCCTGGGGCCTGCCCTACGCGGCGCTGATGATCGGCGCGTCGCTGGTGATGCCGGACCGGTTCCTGCAGCCGGAGCCGATCGCGCAGGTCCTGGCCACCGAGAAGCCGACGTTCGCCGCCGCGGTGCCCACCATCTGGCAGGGCCTGCTGCAGTACCTGGACGCCAACCCGCAGGACATCTCGCATCTGCGCGAGGTCGTGGTGGGCGGTTCGGCCGCGCCGCCGTCGCTGATGCACGCGTTCGAGGAGCGCTACGGCGTGCCGATCCTGCACGCATGGGGCATGACCGAGACCTCGCCGCTCGGCAGCGTCGCCCGCCCGCCCAAGGCCGCCACCGGCGAGGAGGCCTGGCGCTACCGCTACACGCAGGGCCGCTTCCCGGCCAACGTCTCCGCGCGCCTCATCGGCGACAGCGGCGAGGAGATGCCGTGGGACAACGAGGCCGTGGGCGAACTGGAGGTGCAGGGCCCGTGGATCGCCGCGTCGTACTACGGCGGTTCCCAGGTGGATCCGGAGAAGTTCCACGACGGCTGGCTGCGCACCGGTGACGTCGGCAAGATCAGCCCGGACGGGTTCCTGACGCTGACCGACCGTTCCAAGGACGTGATCAAGTCCGGCGGCGAGTGGATCTCGTCGGTGGACCTGGAGAACGCCGTGATGGGGCACCCCGCCGTCGCCGAGGCCGCGGTCATCGGCGTGCCCGACGAGAAGTGGGACGAGCGCCCGCTGGTCGCCGTCGTGGTGCGGGAGGGCCAGCAGGTCACCGCGGTCGAGCTGCGCGAGTTCCTCGCCGACAAGGTCGCGAAGTGGCAGCTGCCCGAGCACTGGACGTTCATCGAGGAGGTGCCCAAGACCTCGGTCGGCAAGTTCGACAAGAAGCGGCTGCGGGCGATGAACTCGGACGGATCGCTGGACGTCACCCACTTCTAGTTCGCGAAAAGTATTCGCGTTCAGGTCGCCCCGTTGTTACCTCCCGGTTAGGGTTACCGGACAGTATGTGAGCCCTGACCGGGAGGTGGCGTGTGATTTCCAGGCGCGGATTCGTGACGGCGACCGGGCTCGCCGGGCTTGGCCTGCTCATCGGCGCGCCCGCGGCCAGCGCCAAACGCGCGGTCTCGACCGCGGGCACCACGCTGGAAACCGTCGCGACCCCGGTGACGACCAGCGGCTACACCCGGCTCACCGCCGGGCCGGGCTGGCCGCTGGTCGTGCGCGAGGATCTCGTCGCCGGCCGGTCCGGCCGTGACGACCGGCGCACCGGGCTCGGCTCGTTCGTGCAGTTCACCGACCTGCACATCACCGACACCGAGAGCCCCGCGCGCTTCGAGTACCTGCACCCGCTCATCTCCTCCGCGCATCGTCCACAGGAGACACTGGGCACGGTCGCGACGGCCGCGCTGATCCGCCGCGTGAACGGCCTGCGCGGTGGTCCGTTCACCGGGCGCGCGCTCGACTTCGTGATGACCACCGGCGACAACACCGACAATCACGAGCAACTCGAACTCGACTGGTTCCTCGGCCTGCTCAACGGCGGCACGATCGTGCCCAACTCCGGCGACCCGTACCGGTACGAGGGTGTGCAGGCCTCCGGCTCACCGACGTACTGGAATCCGGCCGGGCCGTTGCGCGGTGACGACTACACCGCCAAGGGTTTCCCGACGATCCCCGGTCTGCTCGCCGCGGCCGGTGCCGGCTTCACCTCGCCCGGCCTGGACATTCCGTGGTACTGCACGTTCGGCAACCACGACGACAGCGTGGTCGGCTCGCTGCCGGAAGGAATTCCGGGCATCGAGTACTGGTACACCGGCGCGTACAAGGTGATCGGCAAGGACGAGAGCACCACCCGCAAGCTCGCCGCCGCGGTCTCCTCCGGCGGCAGCGTGCCCGTCGCCGAGTTGTTCGGCGGCAGCGGGACGATCCGCGAGGTCACCCCCGACCCGCGCCGGAAACCCTTCACCACGGCCGAGTTCGTGCAGGCCCACCTCGACGCCGCGAACACCGGTCCCGGCCCGGAAGGCCACGGGTTCACCGGCGGCAACGCAGACGGCGTCGACGTCTACTACACGTTCCGGATCGCGCCGGGCATCACCGGCATCAGCCTCGACACCACGACGCTGGCCGGGCTCGCGGACGGGTCGATCGGGCTGAGCCAGTACTCGTGGGTCGAGAAAACCCTCACCCGCGGCAGTTCCACGTATTACGACTTCTGGGGCAACAAGGTCACCCACGACGTGACCGACGAACTGTTCATCCTGTTCAGCCACCACACGTCGGACACGATGGGCAACACCCTGCCGGACTCCCGGCATCCGCTGGAGCCTCGGCTGACCGGCGAGGCGTTCGTCGCGCTGCTCCAGCGTTTCCCGAACGTGCTGGCCTGGGTCAACGGGCACACGCACCTGAACAAGATCACCGCGCATCCCGGCAAGACCCCGGCGCAGGGATTCTGGGAGATCAACACCGCCTCGCACGTCGACTTCCCGCAGCACGCGCGGATCATCGAGGTCGCCGACAACGCCGACGGCACATTGTCGCTGTTCACCACGTTGATCGAGGCCGATTCGCCGTACGCGGCCGACTACGGCGACACCTCGCCCGCCGCGCTCGCGTCGATGTACCGCGAGTTCTCCTACAACGACATCCACGTCGATCTCGCCCGGGTCGGCGCGGCGGGTGATCACAACACCGAATTGCTGGTGGTCAACCCGCTACGGTGAAGCCCATGAGCGATCTCGACGAAGAGGGCACCGCGCTGTTCCACCAGACCATGCCGTTCACCGAGCGACTGGGCGTCGAGGTGCTCGCGCACGGCAAGGACCTGGTGCGGTCGCGTCTGGCGTGGGAGGACTCGTTGTGCACGCTGGGCGGCGTGCTGCACGGCGGCGTCCTGATGTCGCTGGCCGACGCCAACGCGGCCGTGTGCGCGTTCTTGAACCTGCCCGACGGCGCGAAGGGCACCACGACGATCGAGTCGAAGACGAACTTCCTGCGCGCCATCCGCGAAGGCCACGCCACGGCGACGTCGCGCCCGCTGCATCCCGGGCGCCGCGTCATCGTCGTGGAAACCGAAATCCACGACGACGCGGGCAAGCTCGTCGCCAAGGTCACCCAGAGCCAGGCCGTCCTTTAGCAGGTAAGTGGTTTACACCATTGCCGGAGATGAGGAAAATCTCCGGGGTGATCCGCTTGCTCACACTGCTCGCCGTGGCGATGATGGCCACGGTGAGTGCTCTGCCAGCCGAGGCGCGGACAAGCCGCGCCGACGGGCCCGTCAGTTACCACGAGTGGTCCGATCCGGTCGCGCGCCCGATGGGCCGGGCCAGCGACGACGGCCGGACCTACGAGTACTCGCAGTGGACCTCGCCGGTGTTCCGCCAGGGCTTCGACGCCACCGAGCTGATCGCGTCCTGGAACGCGCGCACCCCGGCCGGGACCTGGCTGCAGGTCGAGGCCCAGGGCGAGACCAGCACCGGCGCCGAGACCGCGTGGTACGTGATGGGCCGCTGGGCGAGCGACGACACCGATTTCCGGCGCACCAGTGTGGACGGGCAGGACGACGCGAACGCCTCGGTCAGTGTGGACACGCTCGTGATGAAGCCGGGCGTCACGCTGCGTTCCTACCGGCTGCGGTTGAGCCTGTACCGGGCACAGGGCATCGACGCCATGCCGGAGGTGACCGCGATCGGCGCGATGACCTCCAACATTCCCGACCGGTTCGCAGCGCCGGTTTCCGCTCCCGGCAGGGCTTCCGGCATCGAGCTGCCGGTGCCCGCCTACGCGCAGAATATCCACAAAGGACACTTTCCGGAATACGGTGGCGGCGGCGAGAACTGGTGCAGCCCGACCTCGACCGAAATGGTCGTCGAGTACTGGGGCCGCCGTCCGAGCGACCGCGACATGTCCTGGATTCCCGCGGACTACCCGGACCGGACCGTGGACTACGCGGCCCGCAACACCTACGACTACGCCTACGAGGGCACCGGGAACTGGCCGTTCAACACCGCCTACGCCGCCCGCTTCGGCCTGCGTGGCCACATCACGCGGCTGCACGCCCTGTCCGACGTGGAGGACTACATCGCCCGCGGGATCCCGGTGATCACCTCGCAGTCCTTCCGCGCGGACGAACTCGTCGGCGCCGGCTACGGCACTGCCGGGCACATCATGGTGGTCATCGGGTTCACCAAGGACGGCGACGTCATCGTCAACGACCCGGCCGCGAACAGCGACGCCGGTGTGCGCACGGTCTACAAGCGCGCCCAGTTCACCAACGTCTGGCTGCGCACCAAGCGGTACGCCGACGACGGCACGGTCGCGAGCGGCACCGGCGGAATCGCCTACGTCATTACGCCGGGCTGAACGGGACATATGTCTCGGTCGCCATAACCGCATGACTTCTGGCAAGCTGCGCACAGGACCGGCAGGGAAGGTGGTCGCAGCATGGCCTACGAGGTGCAGGGTGTGGTGTCCCGCGCGAAGGGTGAGCCCGTGTCGCTGGAGACGGTGCTCGTGCCGGACCCGGGGCCCGGCGAGGCCGTGGTGTCGGTCAAGGCCTGCGGCGTTTGCCACACCGACCTGCACTATCGCGAAGGCGGCATCAACGACGAGTTCCCGTTTCTGCTCGGGCACGAGGCCGCGGGCCACGTCGAGGCGGTCGGCGAGGGCGTCACCGATCTCGAGCCCGGCGACTTCGTGATCCTCAACTGGCGCGCCGTGTGCGGCACTTGCCGCGCCTGCAAACGCGGCCGCCCGTGGTACTGCTTCTCCACCTTCAACGCGGCTCAGCCGATGACGCTGAGCGACGGCACCGCGCTCAGCCCGGCGCTGGGCATCGGCGCATTCCTGGAGAAAACGCTCGTGCATTCCGGGCAATGCACCAAGGTCAGCCCGGAAGCGGAGCCCGCCGTGGCCGGACTGCTCGGCTGTGGCGTGATGGCCGGGATCGGCGCCGCGATCAACACGGGCGGCGTCACACGCGGTGACACCGTCGCGGTCATCGGCTGCGGTGGCGTCGGCGACGCGGCCATCGCCGGCGCCCGCCTCGCCGGTGCGCGCACGATCGTCGCGGTCGACACCGACGACCGGAAACTGGAGTGGGCCAAGGAGTTCGGCGCCACGCACACGGTCAACTCGCGGGGCAAGAGCCAGGGCGACGTGGTCACGGCCGTCCAGGACCTCACCGGATCGTTCGGCGCCGACGTCGTGATCGACGCCGTGGGCCGTCCGGAGACGTGGAAGCAGGCGTTCTACGCGCGAGATCTCGCCGGCACGGTCGTACTCGTGGGCGTGCCGACGCCGGACATGCGCCTCGACGACATGCCGCTGGTCGACTTCTTCTCGCGCGGCGGTTCGCTGAAGTCGTCGTGGTACGGCGACTGCCTGCCCTCGCGCGACTTCCCGATGCTGGTGGATCTGTACCTGCAGGGCCGGTTGCCGCTGGACAAGTTCGTCACCGAGCGCATCGGCGTGGACGGGGTCGAAGCGGCCTTCGCCCGGATGCACAGGGGCGACGTGTTGCGCAGCGTGGTGGAGTTCCGCTGATATTCCGCGACGAGGAGTTTCCGGCCGATCCCTATCCCGGGGCGCGGCCGGACTGTTCGTTCGTGCACCGCGACGGATGCGGGTTTCCGGTCGAAACCCTCGATTTCGAAAACCGGATTCCAGTACTGGCTTATGGTTCCAACGCCTGCCCCGGCAAAATCACGTGGTTACGGGAAAACCTCGGGCTCACCGGTGACGTGACCGTTCTGCTCGCACACTGCCGCGACATCGCGGCCGTGTGGGCGGCGGGGCTGCGCGAGCGCGACGGGCAGCGGCCCGCCACGCTCGCCGCGCTGCCCGGCGCCGTCGAGACACATGCGATCTGGCTTGCCACAAGGGGACAACTCGCCGTGCTCGACGTGTGCGAGGGCCGCGGCAAGCGCTACCACCTCGCGCGGCTGCACGCCGATGTGACGCTGTCCGACGGCACCGCGCTACCCGAGGTTTTCGCCTACGTGGGCACCGGACCGGCGCGGATGCCGCTGCTCGTGGACGGCGCCGTCGTACGAACCAATCAGGTGTCACAACGGAAAGCACTCACGTTGGAGGGCGAAGCGGCGCCCTCACATGGGCTCGACATCGTGATCGTCTAATATCGCCCGCCTGAAACCGAAGAGGGCACGGTGACATATGGATGAGGACAGTCACACGACGTTCAGACCGTATCACGCCGCACAATCCGACTCCAGTGCTGATGCACGTTCATCTGCACGCGCATCCAACCTCGCCGACACCCGCGCCCGCCAGACCACGGCACGCGTCTCCGACGACGCCCTGCTCGACGCCGCGCGCCGGTGCGTGCTCGCGGTAGGCCTGCGCCGGGCGACGCTGGCCGAAATCGCGAGAACCGCCAAGGTGAGCAGAATGACCTTGTACCGGCGGTTCCCCGATGTGCGCAGCGTGCTTTCGGCGTTGATGACACGGGAGTTCGGCGCGCTGCTGCACAAGGCGAGCGCGGAGGGCGCCGAAGCGCCGACGGCGCGGGAACGGCTGATCCGGGGCGCGATCGCCGCGGTGCGATTGCTCAGCGATGACGAGCTGATGCGCACGGTGATCGACGTCGACACGGAACTGCTGATGCCCTACGTGGTCCAGCGATTCGGCGGCACGCAGAAGATCGGCGAACAGGTGATCACGGCGCTCGTGCGGGACGGCCAGCAGGACGGTTCGATCCGCCGTGGTGACGTCGCGGCGCAGGCCCGCACGATCCTGCTGGTGGTCCAGTCCTTTGTGCTGTCGTTGCGGCCGGCGACCGCAGATATGGACGCGACGGCACTGCTGGACGAACTGGAACGACATCTCGACTCGGCGTTGCGGCCGTAGTAGACGGCAATGTGACAACGGCGTCGCACTTGCCCAACCGGTGGGCTACCCTGGCCAACATCTGGCGTCGTGAGGGGGAGTCATGAGTCCGGAAGGGGCGGACCTGGCGCTTGACCAGGTGTCCAAAAGCTACGGTCAAGTGGTCGCGCTCGACAAGATTTCCTTCGACGTCAAGGCGGGCGAGCTGTTCGGCTTCGTCGGCAGCAACGGTGCGGGCAAGACGACGGCGATGCGGATCGCGCTCGGCGTGCTCGCCGCCGACTCCGGCGAGGTGCGTTTCGGTGGCGCACCCATCACTCCGCGGACCAGGTCCAGGATCGGGTACATGCCCGAGGAACGCGGCCTGTACCCGAAGATGAAGGTGTTCGACCAGCTCGCGTATCTGGCCGAGCTGCACGGGCTTTCCGGCTCCGACGCGCGGCAGCGCGCCGACGGCTGGATCGACCGGCTCGGCCTGCGGCAGCGCAGGCTCGACGAGGTGCAGAAACTGAGCCTCGGCAACCAGCAGCGCGTGCAGCTCGCTGCGGCGCTGGTGCACGATCCCGCGGTGCTCGTACTCGACGAACCGTTCTCCGGGCTGGATCCGCTCGCGGTGGACGTGATGAGCGAGGTGCTCCGGGAAAAGGCCGCGACCGGGGTTCCGGTCGTGTTCTCCAGCCATCAGCTCGATCTCGTGGAACGGCTCTGCGACCGGATCGGCATCATCCGAAGTGGACGGTTGGTCGCGTGCGGCACGGTCACCGAGCTGACCGCCGACGCGAGTTCACAACTGATCGTATCGGCGCCGCGAGCCGAAGCGGGATGGGCGAAGCAGTTGCCCGGCGTGACCGTGCTCGACGAGGATGCGGAACGGACCGTGCTGGAGCTGGATCCGGGCGTCGACGACCAGGAGGTGCTGCGGGCGGCGCTCGAGACCGGGCCGGTCCGCGAGTTCCGGCGCCGTCGGCCGACACTGACCGAACTGTTCCGCAACGTGGTGAGCGGGGGCCGGAAATGACTCCGATGAGCACGGTCTGGCTCGTCGCGCGGCGTGAGCTCAACATGCGCCTGCGCACCCGCTCCTTCGTGACCGGCACTGTCGTGATCCTGCTCGTGCTCGGTGGCTACCTGCTGCTGCAGAGCACCCTGATCGCCGGTGCGAGCACGTCGAAGATCGGGCTCAGCGGGCAGACCCTCGGTATCGCCCAGCAGCTCAAGACCGCCGCGGGCCAGGTCGGCGAAACGGTCGAGACGACCGCGGTCACCGACCCCGAACAGGGTAGGAAGCAGGTGGCCGACGGCGACCTGGACGCGCTGCTGTCCGGCAACGCCACCGATCTGCACGTCCTGGTCAAGTCCGATCTGGACGACAAGCTGCGCCCCGTGCTGAACGGTATTTCGCAGCAGCAGGTGCTCAACGCGAAACTGCTGGAGGCCGACCAGGATCCCGCGCAGGTCATGCGCGAAGTGGACAGTGTGCAGGTCGCCGTCGGTCAGCTCGAACCGCCGGATCCGGGACACGGCCAGCGGCTTGCCGTCGGACTGGTCACGGTGTTCCTGCTGTTCTTCAGCATTCAGACCTACGGTGCGTTCGTGGCGCAGGGCGTGGTCGAGGAGAAGGCCAGCCGCGTCATCGAGCTGCTGCTGTCGACGGTGCGGCCGTGGCAGCTGATGGCGGGCAAGGTGCTCGGGCTCGGCCTGGTCGGACTCGTGCAGATCGTGATACTCGCGGTCGCGGGCGTCGCGATGGCGTCGGCCGCCGGTGTGCTCACGCTGTCCGGGGTCGCCACGGGAGCCGTGCTGTGGGGCGTTGTCTGGTACGTGCTGGGCTTCTTCCTCTATGCCACGGTGTACGCCGCCGCCGGGTCGCTGGTGTCGCGGCAGGAGGACGCCGCAGCGGTGATCAGCCCGGTGACGATGGTGATCACGCTCGGGTTCATCGTCGGGTTCAACGTGATGATCCAGAGCCCGGACGGATCGGCCACGCGGGTGCTCTCGCTGGTTCCGTTGTTCTCGCCGATCCTGATGCCGGGCCGGATCTCGACGGGCACCGCACCGGGATGGGAGATCGCGTTGTCGGTGGCGCTGACCCTGCTCGCCGGCGCGGCGCTCACGTGGATCGGCGCGAAGATCTACCGCAACGGGATCCTGCACACCGGGAGCAGGCTGTCGCTCAAGAGCGCTTTACGCGGTTGAACCGGTCGAGCGCGACCTGGCGTTCGTGGGCGTGGTCGACCACGGGCTCCGGGTAGCCCTCGGGCTGGTGCTTCCACGGCTGGTGCACGGCTTTTCCTGGTATGCCGCGCAGTTCCGGCACGTACTTACGCACGTAATCGCCCTGCGGATCGAACTTCTCGCCTTGCGTGGTGGGGTTGAAGATGCGGAAGTACGGTGCCGCGTCGGTGCCCGATCCCGCGACCCACTGCCAGTTGAGCTGGTTGGAGGCGAGGTCGCCGTCGACGAGATGGCGCATGAAATGCCGTGCGCCCCACCACCACGGCAGGTGCAGGTCCTTGACCAGGAAGCTCGCCACGATCATGCGGACGCGGTTGTGCATCCAGCCCTCGGCGAGCAGCTGGCGCATTCCGGCGTCGACGATCGGGTAGCCGGTGCGGCCCTCGCACCAGGAATCGAACGTGCTGCGGTCCTCGTCATAGGCGATACGGTCGAAGCGCTTGTCGTAGTTGCGGCGCGCGGCGTCCGGGCGGTGCCAGAGCACGTCGGCGTGGAACTCGCGCCACGCGATCTCGCTGCGCAGTGACTCCACGCCCGCGCCGCGATGCCCGGCAAGGTCGGCCAGCAGCGTGCGCGGATGCACGCAACCCCAATGCAGATAAGGAGAAAGCCGGGTCGTGCCGTCGTGGTCGGGGCGGTCGCGCTCGGCGTCGTAGCCGCCGAGGCCGTCCTTGAGAAAGCGTTTCCACACGCGTTTCGCGGCTTTCTCGCCCGGTTCCGGGAGTTTCATCTCGCCGATGTCCGGGTCCTTCGGAATTTTCGGCGCGTGTTCCGGCGCGATCCATTCCACAGTGGACTTGCGGGCAGGCGAATGCCAGCCACGGCGGAGCCAGGCGCGGTAGAAGGCGGTGAAGACCCGGTACGGCTCGCCATCCGGTTTGGTGACCTGTCCCGGCGTGACCGCGTAGGGCGAACCGGTCTCCACCCATTCGATGCCGTGCTGCGCCAGCTCCTTGGCGACGGCGCGGTCACGGGTGGTGCCGTAGGGCGCGCAGTCGGCGGTGACGTGCACGCTGGCGGCGCCGACCGCCCGGGCGGCCTTGGACACTTCGGTGACGGGATCGCCATGCACGACGAGCAGCCTGCCGTCGAGCTGATCGGCCAGTTCGCGAAGACAGCCGTAGAGGAAGGCGACCCGCGGCGCGCCGGAGGGTCGCAGCAGCCGCTCATCGAGCACGAACAGCCCGAGCACCTTGTCCGCCCGCTCGGTCGCGGAGAGCAGCGCGGCGTGGTCGTCGAGCCGGAGATCGCGGCGGAACCAGAGCACGGCCGTTTCGGAAGCCATGCGGGCAACCCTATGTGGCTTCGAGCTGGGGCGCTTGGTGAGGCGCGGACAGACGAAAGCGCCCTCCCCCGGCTGGGGAAGGGCGCTCGTACTGGCTGTCAGCGCTCGGTGATCGGGGTGTAGTCCCGTTCCTTCTCGCCGGTGTAGATCTGCCGCGGGCGGCCGATCTTCGTCTGCGGGTCGGTGATCATCTCGCGCCAGTGCGCGATCCAGCCCGGCAGGCGGCCCAGGGCGAACAGCACGGTGAAGTACTGCGTCGGGAAGCCCAGCGCCCGGTAGATCAGGCCGGTGTAGAAGTCGACGTTCGGGTACAGCTTGCGCTCGATGAAGTAGTCGTCGGAGAGCGCGGTCTCCTCGAGCGTCTTCGCGATGTCGAGCAGCTCGTCGTTGCCGAGCTTGCTCAGGATCTGGTCGGCCGTCTTCTTGATGATCTTCGCGCGCGGGTCGTAGTTCTTGTAGACCCGGTGCCCGAAGCCCATCAGGCGGACACCCTTCTCCTTGTTCTTCACGCGCTCGACGAACTTCGCCACGTCGCCGCCGTCGGCCTTGATGCCCTGCAGCATCTCCAGCACAGCGCTGTTGGCCCCGCCGTGCAGCGGCCCGAACAGCGCCATGATGCCGGCCGAGATGCTCGCGAACAGGTTCGCCTCGGACGAGCCGACCAGGCGCACCGTCGAGGTCGAGCAGTTCTGCTCGTGGTCGGCGTGCAGGATGAACAGCAGGTCCAGCGCCTTGGCCACGTCCGGGTCGATCTCGTACGGCTCCGCGGGCAGCCCGAAGGTCATCCGCAGGAAGTTCTCCACCAGGCCGAGCGAGTTGTCCGGGTACAGGAACGGCTGGCCGATGGACTTCTTGTACGCGTAGGCGGCCAGGGTCGGCACCTTGGCCAGCAGCCGCACGGTGGACAGCTCCACGTTCGGTTCGTCGAACGGGTTGAGCGAGTCCTGGTAGAACGTCGACAGCGCCGAGACGGCACTGGAGAGCACCGGCATCGGATGCGCGTCACGCGGGAAGCCGTCGAAGAAGCGCTTCAGGTCCTCGTGCAGCAGGGTGTGCCGGTTGATCTTCTGGGTGAAGTCCTCCAGCTGGTCCTTCGTCGGCAGCTCGCCGTAGATCAGCAGGTAGGAGACCTCGATGAAGTTCGAGTTCTGCGCCAGCTGCTCAATGGGGTAGCCACGGTAGCGGAGAATGCCGGCGTCGCCGTCGATGTAGGTGATGGCCGAGGACGTCGAGCCGGTGTTGACGAAACCCGGGTCGTAAGTGATGTACCCCGTCTGCGCCAGCAACTTGCCCAGTTCGATACCGGGAGCGCCCTCGACGGCGTTGACCACCTTAAGTTCGTGCTCGCCGGTCGGCAGGCGCAGCGATACCGTGCTGCCGCCGGACGCCGCAGTCGCGTCGGACATGCAAGTCCCTCTCACGGTCACACGGGCCGGCGGCGCCTGCAGTTCGTACAGGCGGCCATTTGTTCGCGCGCGACCGGGAATTGGCCTCGCCGCACACCGCCCCGCTGGGGTATGAATTCCACTCTTACGCTAGTCGAACGACCCGGTATCGCGCAGCCATTGTGTTACCCAGAGCAAACCGTTGGGATCAGTTTCACACCATTTCCTCAGCTCTGGGCGGCTCCGCACCGCTGCGCGAGACTGTGATCGCCGCCGCTTTCGCCGCATAAGTGAGCACTTCGCGCCATTCCACTTCATTCAATTCGGTGATCATGCGCACATCGTGCTGGTGCAACCACGCCAAAAGTGCTCCCTGCACCGTGTCCCCGGCGCCGATCGTATCCACGACATTCGCCGGAGCCGACGGCACGAAAATGTCGACTGTTCTCGTGTGGACGGCGATGCCCTCGGCGCCGCGGGTGAGCACGACGGCGTCCACCCCGGCGTCCAGCCAGCCCTTCGCCGCGGCCGTGGCGTCGGCGCCGCCCGCCAGCCACTCGGCGTCGTCATCGGACAGCTTGAGCAGGCGCACGTCGGGCAGCCAGGACTCGAACCGGCGCCGGTAGGCGTCCGCGTCCGGGATGAGGTCGGCGCGAATGTTGGGATCGAGTGCGGTCAGCACCCCGCGGGCGGACTCGCGGCGCAACATCGTTTCGTACGCCGTGGCACCGGGCTCCAGGACCATGCCGAGGGTGCCCAGGCACAGCACCGACACCTCGGCCGGCAGCGGGCCGGGATCGGCGACCAGCCGGTCGGCGGTGCCCTCGGTGTAGAAGGTGTAGCTGGCCGCGCCGCGCTCGTCCAGGGCGACGACGGCGAGCGTGGTCGGCTCGACACCGGCCTGGATCATCGATATATCGACATCCGATGCGGTCAGGCGCGCGCGCATCGCCTGGCCGAACCGGTCCCGCGACAACCGGGACAGGAACGCCGTCGGCGCGCCGAGCCGCCCGGCCGCCAGCGCCACGTTGTACGGGCCGCCACCGAGCCGCGGCACCAGCGCCGTCAGTCCGCTGTCCACTATGGATTCTCCGGGCACCAGGTCGACCAGTGCCTCACCGCCCACCACGATCACGGGGGCGATGCTAGCCCGTCATCCGCGGCCCGACCGCCGCCCTCGACGGAATCGGCACGCGATACCAGCCCGTCCAAGAGCAGCTCCGAGAGCGCCGCGAACGCCTCGGCGTCGGAAACTCCGGCGCGCGAACCGACGACGCCGGTCTGAATGCCCTCGATGAGCACCGCGGCCATCTCGGCGATCAACGTTGCGTGCACAATTCGGAACACTCCGTCATCGACGCCCTTCTTGATGAAGGAGCGGATGCGTGCCGCGGCGGCGCGACTGTTCATTTCGTACGCGGCTCGCGCGGGGCCGAAGTCGTTGATGTCGCGCATGAACTCGGGCGAGGCCCGGTTGAGGTACTCGGCGATGCCCGCCAGGTAGGTGCCGATGATCTGGCGCGCGTCGTCGATGCGCGCGATGCGCTCGTCCAGCAGATCGGCCGCGCCCTTGAAGAAGTGGGCGACCACGCGGACCGCGAGCTGCTCCTTGCTCGGCGCCAGTGCGTACAGGGTCGACTTCGAGCAGTGCGTCTTCGCGGCCAGGTCGTCGAGGGTGAAGTGCATGAACCCCTCGACGAGGAACAGCTCCTCCAGTTCCGCGAGCAGCGCGCGCTGCCGGGCGGTCAGTTGTTTGCTGCTCGGGACCCGGAGCCGAACGCGGTCTACCATCCGGACACCGTATGTGCTGTACTGTGAATGGTTATATAGTACTGCTTCGAGTACAGGAGACGGCGATGACGGTCGAGCGCCTGCTGCCGAACCGGGAGTCCGAGGACCTGCTCGCGTTGGCCACCGAACTGGCCCGCGAGGAGCTCAAACCACTCGCGGCGGAGTACGAGGAGGCCGAGCGCTTCCCTCGCGAGCAGTTCCGGCTGCTCGGGAAGTCGGGCCTGCTGGGGCTGCCGTACTCCGGCCGCTGGGGTGGCGGCGAGGTGCCCTACGAGGTGTACCTGCAGGTGCTGGAGGAGATCGCGGCCGCGTGGATGTCGGTCGGCGTCGGCCTGTCGGTGCACACGATGTCGTGCTTCGCGCTCGCCCACCACGGCACGGACGCCCAGCGTGACCGGTGGCTGCCCGCAATGCTCGACGGCGATCTGCTGGGCGCGTACGCGCTGTCGGAGACGCACGCCGGTTCCGATGCGGCGGCGCTGTCGACGCGGGCGCGGCGGGACGGCGAGCAGTACGTGGTCAACGGGACCAAGGCGTGGATCACGCACGGCGGCGAGGCCGACTTCTACACGACGATGGTGCGCACGAGCGACGCGGACGTCTCGTGCCTGCTGGTCGACGGCGCGACGCCCGGGCTTTCGGCGGCGCCGCCGGAGCGCAAAATGGGACTGACCGGTTCCACGACGGCGCAGATGATTTTCGCGGACGCCAGGGTCGATGCCGACCGGCTGATCGGCGAGGAAGGTGCCGGGCTGCGCATCGCGTTGTCCTCTTTGGACTCCGGACGGCTCGGGATCGCCGCGTGCGCGGTGGGTCTGGCACAGGCCGCGCTGGAGGAAGCGGTCGAATACGCCAAGGGCCGCACCCAGTTCGGCAAGCCGATCATCGAGTTCCAGGGGCTGGAGTTCCTGCTGGCGGACATGGCCGCGGCGATCGACTCGGCCCGCGCGAGCTACCTGGACGCGGCGCGACGGCGGGACCGCGGCATGCCGTTCCGGCGCCAGGCCTCGGTAGCGAAACTGGTCGCGACCGACGCGGCGATGAAGGTGACCACGGACGCGGTGCAGGTGCTGGGCGGCGCCGGGTACACGCGCGACTTCCCGGTCGAGCGCTACATGCGCGAGGCGAAGGTGCCGCAGATCTTCGAAGGCACCAACCAGATCCAGCGCATGGTCATCGCCCGCGAACTGAAGCGAGCCTGACCAAAGCCGCGACGGCGAAGCCGAACCACCCCGACGGCGAAGCCGAGCAACAGCCGGACCTCTCCCCACCGGCCGGCAACGCGACCGGCACCGAACCAGACCCCCGAGCCAAACCTCCCAAACCGACCCAAGCCGAAGCGAACCGGACTACTCCCGGTACCGCCGCTCCGCGACGACGCCCTCGCCACGACCTTCGTCGAAGGTGTAGACCTCGTGGCCGCGCACGAAGACGCGCAGTGCCCTGTTCATCACGTCCAGCGGGTCACCGGACCACACCACCACGTCCGCGTCCAGCCCGGGCTTCAGCGAGCCGATCCGGTCGTCGAGGCCGAGCATGCTCGCCGGGTTCACCGTCAGCGCACGCAGCGCCGCCTCCGGCTCCAGACCCTCCTTCACGGCCAGCGCCGCCTGGTACACAAGGAAGTTGATCGGGACGACCGGGTGATCGGTCGTGATGGCGATCCGGACGCCTGCCCGGGCCAGGATCCCGGCGCTGCGCAGCGTCCGGTTCCGCAACTCGACCTTCGACCGCGTGGTGAACAGCGGCCCGAGGATGACCGGCACACCCTCCTCGGCCAGCACATCGGCGATGAGATGCCCCTCGGTGCCGTGGTTGACGACGAGCTTGTAACCGAACTCCTTGGCCAACCGGATCGCGGTGACGATGTCGTCGGCGCGGTGCGTGTGCTGGTCCCAGTACAGGGTCCCGTCGAGCACCTGCGCGAGCGTCTCCAGCGTCAGATCCGTGTCGAACGGCTTGCCTTCCGTACGCGCGTGGTCGCGTTGCGCGGCGTAGTTGCGGGCCTTCGTGAACGCCTCGCGGATGATCGCGGCGACCCCGAGCCGCGTGGAGGGCGTCTGCTTCTTCTCCCCGTACACCCGCTTCGGGTTCTCGCCCAGCGCGCTCTTGACGCTGACCTGCTCGGCGAAAACCATGTCCAGCGCGGTGCGGCCCCACGTTTTCACGCCGACGGTCTGGCCGCCGATCGGATTGCCGGAGCCGGGCTTGATCACGACGCTGGTGACGCCGCCGGAGAGTGCGTCGTCGAAACCGACCTCGAACGGGTCGATGCCGTCGACGGCACGGAAACGGGCGCCGTTCGGGTCGGTCATCTCGTTGGTGTCGTTACCCGACCAGCCCTCGCCCTCCTCGTGCACACCGAGGTGGACGTGCGCGTCGACGAAACCCGGCAGCACCCACGCGCCGGCGGCGTCGACCAGTTCGGCATCCTCCGGGATGTCCACATCGGCCTCGGGGCCGACCGCCGTGATCTTCCCGTTCTCGATCAGGACCGTGCCACCGTCGACCGGTTCCCCGTCGACCGGCACGACGTACCCGCCCACAATCGCAGTCGTCATGGTTCGACACGCTAACCGCAGCGGCTCAGCCCGTGACGCGGACACCCCAGCTTCCGCTCCACGACGTGCCCGGGTCGAGTTCGATCAGGTCGGTGCCGGAGTTGAGCGCGTCGGCGGGGCAGGTCATGGGCTCGATCGCCACCGCCCGGCCGCGCCCGACCAGGTCCTCCGGCGTGAACACCTGCACCCAGCGGAAGTCCGCGCCCGCCCAGACGTCCACGCTCTTCTCGCCGTGGCCGAGCACGTGGTGGTGGCGGCCGTCCTCGCCCGTGCCCAGACCGCCGAACGCGGTGTCGAGGTCGACGGTCGCGAGCAGCACGCCGGAACGGAAGTCGTACTCGGTGCCCTCTACGTCCTGCTCGTCGGAGTACGGAAGCTGCTTGTCCGCGGCGTACGGCCGCACGCGGGTGGCTTGCAGGGTCAGCGTGAGCTCGTCGGTGGGCACGTCGCCGATGCGGAAGTACGGATGCGTGCCGACGCCGACCCCGATCGGCGTCTCGCCCTCGTTGCGGATCTCGTGCGTCACGGTGAGCTCGCGCGGCGCCACCTCGTAGGTGATGCGCGCGTGCAGCGGCACCGGCCAGCCCTGCTGCTTCTCGATTTCGATCTCGAACGTGATCGAGGATTCGGCGTGCTCGACGAGTGTCCACTCGCGATGCCGGGTCAACCCGTGGATCGCGTTGCCACGCGACTCCTCGGTGACCTCCAGTTGCTGCAGCTGACCTTGGTAGGTCCATTCGGCGTTCTTGGTGCGGTTCGGCCACGGCAGCAGCACCTGGCCTGCCCCTTTGGGCGGCTTGGCGTCGGCGTCGAACGTTTCGACATAGGGCACGCCGCCGATCTCGAAGGCCCGCAGGCCCGCGCCGATCTCGGTGACGATCGCGCGTGCGTTGCCGCGGACGATCTCGAACTGCTCTCCCGTGGGGTTGGCCATGTCCGCAACTTACCGCTCCCGAAAGTAACTAGACCAGTCGTCATAGTTTGAGCTACAGTTCCGGCCATGGTCCGCCGAACCGACACCCGGCAGCGGATGCTCGACTCCGCCGCCGATCTCTTCCACAGCCAGGGCTATCACGCGACCGGGCTCAACCAGCTGGTGAGCGCGGGCGGGGCACCCAAGGGCTCGCTGTACTTCCATTTCCCCGGCGGCAAGGAACAACTGGCCGCCGAGGCGCTCACCGTCTCGGCGGCCAGGCTCCACGATCTGCTGCGCGAGCTACTCGGCAAGGGCGGCATCGAGGCCGTGATCAACGCACTCGGAGAGGCACTCGAAGCCTCGGACTTCCGCCGCGGTTGTCCTATCGCGACAGTGGCGGTGGACGCGGCCACGGAAAGCGAACCGATCAGGTCGGCCTGCGCCGAAGGATACGGTTCGTGGCTCGACGTGTTCGAGGAACACCTTGTGGCACTGGGGTTTTCGGCATCGGAGGCGAAGCGGGCCGGCACGATCGCGCTCACCTCCATCGAGGGCGCGCTGATGCTCGCGAAGGTAGGACGCGACCTCGGCCCGCTGCGCACGGTCGGCGAACACCTGGCGGCGTTGTTCGGAAAGGAATCCTGATGCGCGTTCACCACTTCAACGCCGGCACCATGCGCCCCTTCGGCGGGCGGCTGATCGACGGCCGCGCCGGGCTGCTGCGCCGCGCCGAACTGGTGTGCCACTGCCTGCTCGTCGAGGCCGGGAACGAACTGGTGCTGGTCGAGACCGGGATGGGCACGCGGGCCGCCACCCGGTCCGATTGGCTCGGCAAGAGCTTCATGCGGCTGACCGGCGCGCGACCGCGGCTGGAGGAATCCGCGCTGGCACAGGTGAAGCGGCTCGGGTTCGATCCGGCGGACGTGCGGCACGTCGTGCTCACCCACCTCGATCTCGACCACGCGGGCGGGCTGGTGGACTTCCCGCACGCGACCGTGCACGTCTACGCCGAGGAACTGCGGGCACTGCAAAGCCCCATCGGCCGGCCGGAGGAACTGCGGTACCGCAAGGTGCAGTTCGCCCACGGTCCACAGTGGAGTTCGTATGCCGACTTCGGCGAGCCGTGGTCCGGGTTCGACGCCGTACGTGAACTCAAGGGCCTGCCGCCGGAAATCCTGCTGATCCCGCTCGCCGGGCACACGCGCGGACACGCCGGCGTCGCGATCGACACCGGCGAACGCTGGCTGCTGCACGCCGGCGATTCGTACTTCCACCACCGCGAGATCGACCCGGTGCGGCCCTACATTCCGTTGGGACTGAAGCTGTTCGAGGCCAGGGTGCAGACGGTTCCCGGGCCACGCCTGGCGAATCAGCGGCGGCTGCGCGAGCTGGCCGGCACCGGCGAGGTCGACATCTTCACCGCACACGATCCCGTGGACCTACGCCGGTTCGACGGCTAGCCCCGCGTGCTACGTTGGTATTATTATACCGACAATACGGGGGTACGCATGATCGAACTGAAGACACCGGCGGAAATCGAACGCATGCACGTGGCCGGGCGGTTCGTCGCCGAGGTGCTCTCCGAGGTCGGCAGGCTCGCCGACGTGGGCGTCAACCTGCTGGACCTGGAGCACCACGTGCGCGGCATGATCAAACGGCGCGGGGCGGAGTCGTGCTACTGGGACTACGCGCCCTCCTTCGGCAAGGGCCCGTTCCGCAACGTCATCTGCCTGTCGGTCAACGACGCCGTCCTGCACGGCCTGCCCCACGACTACACGCTGCGCGACGGGGACGTGCTCAGTGCGGACCTCGCGGTCAGCATCAACGGCTGGACGGCCGACTCGGCGCGCACGGTCATCGTCGGCACCGCCGCCGAGGAGGACCTGCGGGTCGTCCGCGCCACCGAGGAAGCCCTGGAAGCGGCGATCGAGGCCGCCCGCCCGGGAAACCGGCTCGGCGACATCTCGGCGGCGATCTACGCGGTGGCCTGCGACTACGGCTATCCGGTCAACACGGAGTTCGGCGGCCACGGCATCGGCCGCACCATGCACGAGGATCTCCACGTGTCCAACAAGGGCACGCCGGGCCGCGGGCTGAAGCTCCGGCCGGGGCTGACCCTCGCACTCGAACCGTGGTTCGCGCGCACGACCGACCGGATCGTCTACGACCCCGACGGCTGGACCATCCGCTCGGCCGACGGCTCGCGCACCGCCCACTCCGAGCACACGGTCGCGATCACCGAAGACGGTCCGCTGGTGCTCACCCGGCGCGCACCGGACCACGGGGCGTAGCGGCCAGCCAGGGAGATTGCTGAAACGGCCTATTCGACGACGGCCCCCGCGCGGTACCGCCAGAACGCGGGCAGCAGCGCCACCGCCACCACCATCAGCACGATCACCAGCGCACCGCCCCCGGACGCGGCGGCCGTCGTACCGACCGCGGCGGCGGTCCAGCCGTGCGTGACGTCGGCGATGCGCGGCCCGCCCGCGACCACGACGGTGAACGCGCCTTGCATCCGGCCGCGCATCTCGTCGGTCGCGGCGGCCTGCAGGATCGACTGGCGGTAGATCGCGCTGATCATGTCGGCGGCACCGCCGACGATCAGGAACGTCACGGCGAGCCACAGCGAATGGGCGAGCCCGAACCCGACGACCGCCGCGCCCCACGCGCAGATCGCCACCACGACGGCCACGCCCTGGCGCCGGACCCGGCCGAGCCAGCCCGAGAACAGTCCGATGAAGACGGAGCCGATCGGGATCGCCGCGAACAGCCACCCCAGCGCGAGGCCGCCACCGTGCGGATCGCCGAAGGTGCGCTCGGCCATTTCCGGGAACAGGGCGCGCGGCATACCCGCCACCATCGCGATGATGTCCACGACGAAACTGGCGAGCAGCACCTTCTGGGTGCCCATGTAGCGGAACCCGTCGATCACGTCGCGCAGCCCGGCGCGGCGGACCTGACCGGACAGCGGCGGCAGCGCGGGCAGGCGCCACACCGTGTAGAGGGTGAGCAGGAGCGCGATCGTGTCGAGGAGGTAGAGCGTCGGCAGGCCCAGCACGGGCATCAGCGCACCGGCGGCCATCGGGCCGAACACGGTGCCGAACATGTTCATGGTGCTGGACAGCGCGGTGGCCGCCGGGAGGAGTTCGGGGGCGACCAGCCGGGCCACGATCGCGCTGCGGGTGGGCATGTTGATCGCGAAGAACGCCTGATTGAAGGCCAGCAGCGCGAGAACGAGCCACACCGAGCCCACGTCGAGCCAGGCCTGCAGCCACAGCAGCGCGGAGACGATCGCGATGCCGGCGTTGCCGAAGATCAGCAGCTTGCGGCGGTCCACGGTGTCCGCGATCGCGCCGCCCCACAGGCCGAAGACCAGCAGCGGGACCAGCGCCACGGCGCCGGTCAGCCCGACGTAGCCGGAGGAACCGGTGAGGTCGAAGACCTGCTTCGGGACGGCGACCGTGGTGAGCTGGCTGCCGATCGCGGTCACCGCCGTACCGATCCACAGCCGCCGGAAGGCGGGCTCGCGCAGGGGCTGGGTGTCGATGACGACGTTCCCGAAACGCCTGCGTTTGCCCCCGCTCTTGGCCTCGACAGTCACGGCAAACGAGCTTAGCCGAGCTAACTACTTCGCCGAGTGTGATTTTCCCTTGGCCGGGAGTCAGGGGGCGACGCGCTCGATGCGCCATCCGTCGTGGGTGAGCACGTAGCGCAGGCGGTCGTGCAGCCGGTTCTGCTGGCCGAGCCAGAACTCCACGACCTCCGGCCGGATGCGCCAGCCGCCCCAGTGCGGCGGGAAGGGTACCTCGTCGACGTCGGCGAAGCGGCGCTCGATCGAGGCCAGCGCGTTGTCCAGATCGCGGCGGCCCTCGACCACCTGCGACTGCGGCGACGCCCACGCGCCGAGCTGCGAGCCGCGCGGCCGGGAGGCCCAGTACGCCGCGGTCTCCTTGATGTCGACCTTCTCGACCTCGCCGCGCACGGTGACCTGCCGGTGCAGCGCGTACCACGGGAAGGTGACGGAGGCGTACCGCGTGACGGTGAGGTCGTGACTCTTCTTCGAGGTGTAGTTCGTGTAGAAGACCACCCCCCGCTCGTCGAGGCCCTTGCACAGCACGGTGCGCGAGGACGGCCTGCCCTCGGCGTCGGCGGTGGCGAGCACCATCGCGTTGGGCTCGGCGACACCGGCCGCGATGGCCTCATTCAGCCAGGCCTGCAGCTGTTCGGTCCAGGTCGGCGCCAGATCGGCTTCGTCCAGCGCCTCGCCCTCGTACGCAACTCGCATACCTGGCAGGCGAACCGCTACGTCGTCGATGTTGTCGACTTCCGGCATGAGCCAACCTCCGCGCCCGTGTACACGCATCAGTAACAGTGGATAAGAGCTGACGTTAGGGCCTTGTTCCCCATCACGAAACCCGCCGAACGGTGACGCTAGCCACGGAGGCGATCAGCTGGCTCGATCAAGACCCACGGTGCGGGATATTTGACTTCCCGGCGAGGGCTACCAGGACGGGGCCGACCTCGCCCGATCGAGGTCTCGCTCCGCGGTCACCGCTTCCTGCGCCAGCGCGGCCAGCAGGCAGCCGCCGCCGGCCAGTGGGCTGCGCGACCACCAGTCGCCGCTCGCGGGCGCCACGAGTGCGCCGTCGATGCGCACCTCCGTCGCCAGCACGCGCCGCCCCGCCAGGTGAGCCAGGCTCGCGTTGAGCGCGCCGACCTCCAGGGTCTGGTGCAGCACGGGCACCTCGCCGCGCACGATCCGCTGCGTCGTGCGCAGCACGCCACCGTCCTCGCCGGACCGGCCGAGCACCAGCACCTCGCGCGTGCGCAGCCGCGCGTCCGGTCCGACCGTCGCGAAGAACTCCGCCGTGTGCCGCGCCCGCGACGTGATCACCGTCGGCTCCGGCAGGTACTCCAGCTCGCCGTCACCCTCGATCTCGACCTCGACGCGGGCCCGGCTCCCGCCCGGACGGTGGCCGGGCAGCGCGAGCGTCGCGGCCACACCGGACAGCCGCAGCCGGGCGCCGGCCCGGACCACCACGCTCAACGTCAGCTCGTCCCCGCCCAGCGGCGAGGTCGCCGAGTTGACCAGGTGCACCACCGCGTCCGGACCACCACGGCGCTTGGGGAACAGCGTCAGCGGCGCCATCGAGCGCAGCTCGCGCAGCACCGTCCTGCCCTCGACGCACTCCGCGACGAGCCTCGCGTCCGCCTTCACCGAAGCTGCTTACGCACCCAGGCTGCGACATCCGGCGCGTCCGGAGTGTCCACAAGGGACTGTGTGATGACGGGGAGCTCACCGCGCATCCGGTGCGCGTCCGAGGTCATCACCGTCATGTCGGCGCCGACGAGATGCGCGATGTCGATCTTGTTGATCACCAGCAGATCGGCGGTGGTGACGCCCGGCCCGCCCTTGCGCGGCACCTTGTCCCCGCCGGCGACGTCGACCACGAACACCTGGCTGTCGGCGAGCCCCCGGCTGAACACCGCGGTCAGGTTGTCCCCGCCGCTTTCGATGATCACCAGTTCCAGCCCGGGGAAGCGTTCCTCCAGCCGTTCCACGGCGTCGAGGTTCGCGGTGATGTCGTCCCGGATCGCGGTGTGCGGGCACGCGCCGGTCTGCACGGCCTCGATCCGCGCAGCGTCGAGCACCCCGGCCCGGCGCAGGAAATCCGCGTCCTCGGTGGTGTAGATGTCGTTGGTCACCACGGCCAGGTTGATCTCGTCGCCGAGTGCCCGGCACAGCGCGGCGACCAGCGCCGTCTTCCCGCTGCCGACCGGGCCGCCGATGCCGATCCGGTACGCGCGGCCGTGCGCGGGCGCGGCCTCGTGGTGGTCGGGCTCGGCGACGGTCGGATCGAAGCTGACCGGATGAAAGTGACCGTGTCCGTGTTCAGCTGGCAAAAAGACGCACCTCTTCCTTGTGCTGCCGAAGGTGTGCCTCGGCGAACAAATCGAGCGCCGGGGCGTTCGGCGCGGGCAGTTCCGCCGGATCCGCGCCCGCGGTCGCGGCCGCCCGCTCGGCGACCGCTTCCAGCTCCGGAGCCAATCGTGCCACCGTCGCGTTGACGGTGAGCGGGTCGAATCCCAGCAGCCGCACGGCCGCGCTCGCCGGACCGCTGACGGCGAGGTAGGCCGCCGTCAGCGCGGCCTCGCGGGGCAGCGCGCCACCGGCGCCGGCCAGCGCGCCGACGATGACCGGATGATGCGGCCGCGGGGTCACGGCCAGCAGGTCCCGCACGGCCGGCCACGCGATCCGGCCTGCCCTCGCCGTGCCACGGCCCTGCGCCCGCGAGGCCTCCCGCTGCGCATGGGAGGGCGTGCGCGCGTCGAGTTCCGCGTCCAGCCGCCGCCAATGTCCGCTGTGGACACCACGGCGTGCGGCATGTGCCGCCGCCGCGGCGAAAGCGGCGCCGAGCAGACCCGCGGTCCACAGTCTGCCGTACAGGAAAGGCGGCAGGTCACGCTCGGCGGTGACGAGCTTGCGGGCCACGATCTCCTCCAGCCCGCCGGAGTGCACGTGCCCGCCGCCGGGGAAGCGCGAATCGGCGAGCAGCAGCGAGACGGCGTCCATCAGAACAGGAAATACCGTTGCGCCATCGGCAGTTCCGCCACCGGCTGCGGTTCGATCAGCTCGCCGTCCACGTGCACGGCGAAGCTGTCCGGATCCACCTGGACGTCGGGCAGCGCGTCGTTGAGCACCATGTCCGCCTTGCCGACCGACCGTGTGTCCTCGATCCGCGCGAGCCGTCGCCGCAGCCCGAACGTGCCCGCGACGTCGGCCTTGAGCGCCGCCTCGGTGACGAAGTGCAGGCTGGTCTCCTCCGCGACCGAGGGCTGCGCACCGAACATCGGCCGCGCCAGCACCGGCTGCGGGGTCGGGATCGAGGCGTTCGCGTCGCCCATCGCGGCCCACGCCGGGAACCCACCTTTGAGCACGACGTGCGGGCGCACACCGAAGAACTTGGGCTCCCACAGGACCAGATCGGCGAGCTTGCCGATCTCGACCGAGCCGATCTCGTGGGCCATGCCGTGCGCGATCGCCGGGTTGATCGTGTACTTCGCGACGTACCGGCGGGCCCGCAGGTTGTCGGTGGCGCCGTCCCCTGGCAGACAACCACGCCGCTGCTTCATCACGTGCGCGGTCTGCCAGGTGCGGATGATGACCTCGCCGATCCGGCCCATGGCCTGGGAATCCGAGCTCATCATCGAGATCGCGCCCATGTCGTGCAGCACGTCCTCGGCGGCGATCGTGGTCGGCCGGATCCGGCTTTCGGCGAACGCCAGGTCCTCGGGCACCGACGGATTGAGGTGGTGGCACACCACGAGCATGTCGAGATGCTCGTCGAGGGTGTTCACGGTGTGCGGCCGCGTCGGGTTCGTCGAGGAGGGCAGCACGTTGGGCAGCGAGACGACCTTGATGATGTCCGGCGCGTGCCCGCCACCGGCGCCCTCGGTGTGGTAGGCGTTGATCGAACGGCCGCCGATGGCGTCCACGGTGGACTCCACGAATCCGGCCTCGTTCAGGGTGTCGGTGTGGATGGCGACCTGGCCGCCGTACTCGCCCGCGACGGTCAGCGCCGCGTCGATCGCGGCCGGCGTGGAACCCCAGTCCTCGTGCAGCTTCAGGCCACCGGCACCGGCCTCGAACTGCTCACGCAACGCGTCGTGCCGGACGGTGTTCCCCTTGCCCAGCAACATGATGTTGATCGGCATCGCGTCCATCGCGCGCAGCATCCGGCCCAGGTTCCACGCGCCGGGGGTGACCGTAGTGGCCTTGCTGCCCTCGACCGGGCCCGTACCGCCGCCGACGAGAGTGGTGAGCCCGGCGGCCAGCGCGGTGTCCACGAGCTGCGGGCAGATGAAGTGCACGTGACAGTCGATCCCGCCCGCGGTGAGGATCTTCCCGTTGCCCGCCAGCACTTCCGTGGACGGGCCGATCACCAGCGCGGGGTCGACGCCGTCCATCGTGTCCGGGTTGCCCGCCTTGCCGATGCCGACGATGCGGCCGTCACGGACGCCGACGTCGGCCTTGATCACACCCCAGTGGTCGAGGATCACCGCCCCGGTGATGATCAGGTCCGGCGCACCCTCGGCGCGGGTGGCCATGCCCTGGCCCATCGACTCGCGGATGACCTTGCCGCCGCCGAACATGACCTCGTCGCCCGCACCCGGGCCCATGCTGCGGTCCTCGGTGACCTCGATGGTCAGCTCGGTGTCCGCGAGCCGGATGCGGTCGCCGGCGGTCGGGCCGAACAGCTCGACATAGCGCTCACGATCGATGCTGGTCACTTCGATTCCTTCCGCTGCAGCCCCGGCACGACCTTGTTCCCCGCGAGCGGAACGAGCGCCACCTCGCGGTCGACGCCCGGTTCGAAGCGCACCGACGTGCCGGCCGGGACGTCGAGACGGCACCCCTGCGCGGCGGCGCGGTCGAAGTCCAGCGCCGCATTCGTGTCGGCGAAGTGGAAATGCGAGCCGACCTGCACGGGCCGGTCGCCGGTGTTGACCACGCGCAGCGTGATCCTCGGCCTGCCCGGGTTCAGCTCGACCGGCTCACCAGCGGGAATGATCTCTCCGGGGTGCACGCAACCTCCTAGACGATCGGGTCGTGCACGGTCACGAGCTTCGTGCCGTCCGGGAACGTCGCCTCGACCTGCACGGAATCGACCATCTCCGGCACACCGGGCAGCACCTGCTCCCGCGAGAGCACGGTGCGCCCGCTGGAGACCAGTTCGGTCACGCTCAGCCCGTCCCGCGCGCCTTCGAGGACGAAGTCGGTGATCAACGCGACGGCCTCGGGGTAGTTCAGCTTCACGCCGCGCTCGAGGCGCCGGCGGGCGACGTCGGCGGCGACGTGGATCAGGAGCTTGTCGCGTTCCTGGGGGCTGAGGTGCATGAGCTAGGTCTATCACCGCGCGGGCGCGGGCGCGCCCGCGAGAAACACAGGATTTACACGAGAAGGCCTCCGTTGACTGAATCGTTCTCGTAATCGTGACCGAAACCACCGCTTCTTTCGATTGCCACTCGCCCGCCGGAGGGGCATGGTTTGGGCATCCGTGCGACGGTGCGCGCCCCGCGTGCCGCTTGCGCGGGCACGAACAGAGGGCAACTTTTTGTCGGGGAACGCAGGTCGAAGGGGCCGCACGCAGCGATGCGAGGCAGGAGCGGTCGCGTCGGAGGACCGGTTGGGTGCGGCACCCGCTCGGATACTGAAAGGTCTCTCACCGTGACTACCTCAGCGCCTGTTGTGAACAACCAGCCGGCGGCACCTGACGACGGCTTCAAACCGGGTCTGGAAGGCGTGGTCGCCTTCCGCACCGAGATCGCCGAGCCGGACCGCGACGGTGGCGCGCTGCGCTACCGGGGCGTGGACATCGAGGACCTGGCGGGCAAGGTCAGCTTCGGCGACGTGTGGGGCCTGCTGGTCGACGGCAGGTTCGGCAATCCGCTGCCACCCGCCGAACCGTTCCCGCTGCCCGTGCACACCGGCGACGTCCGGGTCGACGTGCAGGCCGGCCTCGCGATGCTGGCCCCGATCTGGGGATACCGTCCCCTGCTGGACATCAGCGACGAGGAAGCCCGCGACAACCTGGCCCGCGCCTCGGTGATGGCGTTGTCCTACGTCGCGCAGTCCGCGCGGGGCATCGGCGTCCCCGCCGTCCCGCAGTCGCGGGTCGACGAGGCCAGGACGATCACCGAGCGGTTCATGATCCGCTGGCGGGGCGAGCCCGACCCGGCCCACGTCAAAGCCGTGGACGCCTACTGGGTGTCGGCCGCCGAGCACGGCATGAACGCCTCCACCTTCACCTCGCGGGTCATCGCGTCCACCGGTTCCGACGTGGCCGCGGCGCTGTCCGGCGCGATCGGCGCGATGTCCGGGCCGCTGCACGGCGGCGCCCCGGCCCGCGTCCTGCCAATGATCGAGGAGGTCGAGCGCTCGGGCGACGCGCGGGCGCTGGTCAAGGGCATCCTCGACCGCAAGGAACGGCTGATGGGCTTCGGCCACCGCGTCTACCGCGCCGAGGACCCGCGTGCGCGCGTGCTGCGCCGCACCTGCAAGGAGCTGGGCGCAGAACGGTACGAGGTCGCGGCGGCGCTGGAGCAGGCCGCGCTGGCCGAGCTGCGGGAGCGCCGCCCTGACCGGCAGATCGAGACGAACGTCGAGTTCTGGGCCGCGGTGATCCTGGACTTCGCGAAGGTCCCGCCGCACATGATGCCCGCGATGTTCACCTCGGCCCGCACCGCGGGCTGGGCCGCGCACATCCTGGAGCAGAAGCGCACCGGCCGCCTGGTCCGCCCGTCGGCGACCTACGTCGGCCCCAGCCCGCGCACCCCGGACGAGGTCGAGGGCTGGAGCGCGGTCACCACGCTCTGAGCCGCTGTCCGTGAGGGACCCCCTCGTGGCGCCATCCACCACGAGGGGGTCCCTCACGCCATGGGGGCGGAGCAAGCGAGGGCAGAATGTCCGCATGCTGTCCAGCACCGAATTCGCCCTGCTCCGCCGGCTCGCGACCGAACAGTCCGCCGCACGGGTCCCGTCGATCGTCGCCGGCGTCGTGCGCGACGGCGAGCTGACCTGGTCCGGTGCGCGGGGCACCGTGGAGGGCACACCGCCGGACAACGACACCCAGTACCGGCTCGGCTCGATCACGAAGTCGCTGGTCGCCGCCGCGGTCATGCGGTTACGCGACGAGGGCAGGCTCGACCTCAACGATCCGCTCGACAAGCACGTGCCCGGCACCGGCTTCGGCTCGGCCACGATCGCGCAGCTGCTGTCGCACACCGGCGGGCTCACGTCGGAGTCGCCGGGTTCGTGGTGGGAACGCAGCCCCGGCGGCAGCTGGGACACGCTGGAGGCGAGCCTGACCTCGGACGCGGTGAAGAACCGTCCGGGCAGCCGTTTCCACTACTCCAACGTCGGCTACGGCGTGCTCGGTGAACTGCTCGCGCGTCACCGGGGAACGAGCTGGCTGGACGTGGTGCGCGCGGAGATCCTCAGGCCGCTGGGCATGACGCGCACGAGCCCGCATCCGGAGGGACGGCACGCGCGCGGCTGGGCGGTGCACCCGTACGCGGACGTGCTGCTGCCGGAGCCCACCCCGGACGCCGGGGCGATGGCCCCGGCGGGACAGCTGTGGTCGACGGTCAACGACCTCGCGCGGTGGACCGCGTTCGTCGGCGGGCACACGGGCGAGGTGCTGCACCCCGACACCGTCGCCGAGATGCGCGCCGTCGCGACCGTGGACGAGGGCGACTCGTGGACCGCGGGGTACGGCCTCGGCCTTCAGCTCGTGCGCCACCAGGGACGGCGGCTGGCCGGGCACACCGGTTCCATGCCGGGGTTCCTCGCCTGCACCATCACCGATTCCGGCACCGGGACGGGCGCGCTGGTGCTGGCCAACACCACGTCCGGGCCCGCGATCCTCGCGCTGGCGATCGACCTGATCACGATCGCCGACGAGCACGAGCCGAACCTGCCCGCGGAATGGCGGCCGTCCGAAGTAGACCCCGCGCTGATGCCGCTGACCGGGCTCTGGCACTGGGGACCGACGCCGTACCTGCTACGCGTGATTCCGGACGGGATGCTCAGCCTCGATCCGGTGCGCGGCGCCGGGCGGGCGTCGCGGTTCCGTCCCCTCGGCGACGACGCGTGGCTCGGTCTCGACGGGTACTACGCGGGCGAGACGTTGCGGGTCGGGCGTGCCTCCGACGGCACACCGACGCATCTCGACCTGGCGACCTTCGTCTTCACCCGCACCCCGTACGACCCGGCGGCACCCATCCCCGGCGGTGTGGATGAAGGGGGCTGGCGTGCATGACAGACTGTGGGCATGAGCACTGAGCTGACGATTCCCGCTGAACTGAAGCCGTCCGACGGCCGCTTCGGCTGCGGACCTTCCAAGGTCCGCACGGAGCAGCTCGCCAACCTCGCCTCCGAGGGGGCGAAGTACCTGGGCACCTCCCACCGCCAGAAGCCGGTGAAGTCCCTGGTCGGGCGCGTCCGCGCGGGATTGTCCGAGCTGTTCTCCCTGCCCGAGGGCTACGAGGTCGTGCTCGGCAACGGCGGCACCACCGCGTTCTGGGACGCCGCCGCGTTCGGCTTGGTGCGCGAGCGGGCGCAGCACTTCACCTACGGCGAGTTCTCCTCGAAGTTCGCGACCGTGACGAAGGGTGCGCCGTTCCTCGCCGACTCGATCGTCGTGTCGTCCGATCCGGGCAGCGCCCCGGAGATCGCCTACCAGCAGGGCGCGGACCTGGTCGGCTGGGCGCACAACGAGACCTCGACCGGTGTCGCGGTGCCGGTGCGGCGCCCGGCGGGCAGCGAGGGCGCGCTCGTCGCGATCGACGCCACGTCGGGCGCGGGTGGCCTTCCGGTCAACGCCGAGGACTTCGACGTCTACTACTTCGCGCCGCAGAAGTGCTTCGCCTCCGACGGCGGGCTGTGGCTGGCGCTCATGTCGCCCGCCGCGGTGGCGCGGGTCGAGGAGATCGGCAAGAGCGACCGCTGGGTGCCGGAGTTCCTGTCGCTGACCACGGCGCTGGACAACTCCCGCAAGGACCAGACGTACAACACGCCCGCGGTGGCCACGCTGCTCATGCTGGTCGACCAGATCGAGTGGATCCTGTCCAACGGTGGCCTGAAGTGGGCGGTCGAGCGCACCAAGGACTCCTCGGACCGGCTCTACTCCTGGGCCGATGAGACCAGCTACACGACGCCGTTCGTGAAGGACCCGGCGCTGCGCTCGCAGGTCGTCGGCACCGTCGACTTCACCGACGACGTGGACGCGTCCGAGGTCGCGAAGGCGCTGCGCGCGAACGGGATCGTGGACGTGGAGCCCTACCGCAAGCTCGGCCGCAACCAGCTACGCGTCGGCATGTTCCCCGCTATCGAGCCCGGCGACGTCACCGCGCTGACCACCTGCGTCGAGTACGTCGTCGAACGCATCGGGCGGAGCTAGCCGCGCGAAGCGCGTCCGTCGAGGCCGGCGGCGGGCAAGCAAGACGAGCAACACCGCACCGGCCAGGACATAGCTCTCCCGTAGCGGCCAGATGTCCTGGTAGGTCCACAACGGGCTGACGACGAAGACGATGGTGGCCGGCGCCGCCGGCCACCATCGTCCTTGCGCGCACAGCACGCCGATCGCGGGCGCGATCCACACCCAGTGGTGCGTCCACGAAACCGGTGAGACCAGCAGCGCGCCCATCGCGCACGCGAGCAACGCGAGCACCGGATGCCGCGCGCGCCGGATCGCGACGGCGGTCACCGCGAGCACCACGACCGCGGCGAGCAACCACACGACCTGTCCGCCACCCAGCCGGGCGATCAAGCCGCGCAACGACTGGTTTCCGATATACCCGGGGTCGCCAACGCGTTCGCCTTGGAAGACCAGGGTGGTCCAGTAGTGGGACGACGCACCCGGTGCGAACACCCAGGCGAGGACCGCGCACCCGACGAACGTCGCCGCCGCCCGCGCGGCCGAGCGGAAGTCCTTGCGCACCAGGAAGAACAGGATGAACGCCGCCGGGGTCAGCTTGACCGCCGCGGCCAGGCCGACCAGATAGCCGCGCCGCTTGACCGGCGCGAGGGTGTCCACCGCGACCAGCAGCATCAGCAGCAGGTTGATCTGCCCGAAGCCGAGCGTGGCACGCACGGGTTCGCTCAACAGCGCCACGGCCTGTACCGCGAGCGTCGCGGTACCCACGACGGCGATCCGCCGGTCGTAGTGGGACAGGCACAACGCCAGCACGGCACCCAGCGCGAGCACCGAGATCACCGTGAGCGCGATCAGCGCCGTGTCAAGGGAAATCGCGAGCAGTGGCGCGAACGCGATCGCGGCGAACGGTGGGTAGGTGAAGGGCAGCACCGTGCCGTCGTGGGTGGGCGGAAGCACGACGTAGGGATCGCCGTGCGTGAAGAATGCTTGTGTGCCAAGGCGGTACACGTCGAGATCGAGTCCGTCGAGTCGCTTCCAGATCAGGACGATCGCGACGAGCAGGATTTCCGCGGCGGTCAGGATCGCCGGCATTCTTCGCCCCAGCACGGACGAATACTGCCCGAGATTCGCCCCTTCGTGACGCTGCGCGCGAGGCGTGTTGAGCGGGCTTGGTCACCGTTCATGCCTGAAGATCAACAATTGGGTAGCGTGGAATCGGCGCGCCTTACGCGTCAAGCCGACGCGCCGCTCTACCGTTATTACCCACAAAGGTGAAGTCGGCGAGGAGGCGAGGATGCGAGCGCTGAGGGTAGTCGGGCTGCACGAGGACGGGAAGTCCATCGTGTGCGAAGACCCGGCGCGCCGCGAGCGTTTCCTCCTGCCCGCGGATGAGAGGCTGAGGGCGGCCGCGAGGGGCGATATCACCCGGCTCGGTCAGATCGAAATCGAGATGGAGAGCCAAATGCGACCACGGGAGATTCAGGCCCGCATCCGGGCCGGCGAATCCGTCGAGCAGGTGGCGGAGACCGCGGGCGTGGCTGTGGCGCGGGTCGAGCGGTTCGCCTATCCCGTGCTGCTGGAGCGTTCGCGCACCGCGGAGCTGGCACAGGCGGCGCATCCGGTGCGCGAGGACGGTCCGGACGTGCGCTCGCTGACGGAGGTCGTGGCGTACGCCTTCGGCGTGCGCGGGCAGGACTACTCGCAGGCCGAATGGGACTCCTGGAAGGGCGACGACGGCAAGTGGGTCGTCGAACTGCGCTGGCAGACCGGGCGTTCCGAGCTGGCCGCGCACTGGTCGTTCTCGCCGGGCGCGCACGGCGGCACGGTCGCCGCGCTGGACGAGCAGGCCGAGGACCTGCTGGACCCGAACCGCGCTCCACGCACGTTGCGTGCCGTCGAGCCCGAGATCGCGGAGGCCGAGCCCGCGGCGCCGGAGCCGGAGCCGGAGCCGGTGGCGGAGGAGCCCGAGCCGGAGCCGGAGCAGCCCGCGGCGTCCACTGGTACCGAGGACGGCCAGCAGACGCTTCCGGGCGCGCCGACACCGAAGCCCGCCGCGAAGCCGAAGTCTAAGAAGTCGCATCCGGCCGTCCCGGCCTGGGAGGACGTCCTGCTGGGCGTCCGCTCCCAGCGGGGTTAGGGACCGTCCAGCCTGGCGACCAAGGTCTTGGGTGCGATGACGCGGTAGGCACCGGTCACGATCTCGCCGATCTCGGCCCAGTCCACCCGCACGTCGAGCCACACCCCGAGCCAGCCGCGGTGCCCCACGTACGGCGGCCGGAAGAACCGTTCCGGTTCCTCGCCGGTCATCTGCTCCTGCGCGCCCGGCGGCGCGGCGCACCAGAACGCCAGCCGGTCGTCGTGATGGTGATCGGCGTACATCACGAACGTCTTCCTGCCGCGCACGAACCACGTCGGCTCGCCGTGGCTCAACCGTTCCGTGGTCTCCGGCAACGCGAGGCACAACGCACGCAGGCGCGGCAGCGGGTCACTGGCCATGGCCCCAATCTAGAAGACGATCGCGAGAACCCCGAACCACGAGAGCACCACACCGGCGGCCGCGCCCAGCGAGATCCACCGGATGATCGGCAGCCGCCGCGTCAGCCACAGCGACGGCGCGATCCCGGCGGTCACCACGACCGACGCGAGCAGCACCAGCCAGTCCGCGGTCTCAGCGGCCAGCGTCACGGCGAGCGCGAGCATCGCGGTGATCACCACGACCGCGATGAACGCCGACACGACGAGGCCGGTGCCCCACGGCGTCGGCTCCGCCTCTCCGGTGCCGAACAACCGGCGCCGCAGCGACGGCTCGGCCTCGTCCGGCAACAACGGCGGCACGACTGTCTCCTCATCGGTGACCGGATCGATGTAGTGCACCGGAGTCCCCATCACGGTCGCCACCTTCGCCGCGAGCTGCTGCCCGCGCCGCGACACGACCGCCGCGGCCTCGCCGGGGTCACCCGCCTCCGCCGCGCGACGCACCGCCGAGGCGACCCGCGCCCATTCGTGCAGCGCATCGGAAAGCTCGGCGCCCAGCGCGAGACTGTGCGGATCGATCTCCCGCGTGTAGGCCTCGCCATGCCCCTTGAGCACGGCCCGTTCCTCGCGGATCCGCAGCTCCACCCGCTGCCTCCTCCCCCGGCTCTCAGAACGAGCACAACTTACCGCCCGGCGGTCTCGTAGAACGCGATGGCGGCCGCCGTGGCGACATTGAGCGAATCGACCCCGTCCGCCATCGGGATGCGCACGGTGACGTCGGCGGCCGCGATCGCCTCCTCGGTGAGTCCCGGGCCTTCCGAACCGAACAGCAACGCGACCCGCTTCCCGGTCAGTTCGCGCAGCGCGACCGAGTCCGGCCGGGGAGTCAGCGCGGCGATCGTGAAACCGCTTTCCCGGACTGTGGACAGACCATCGGGCCACGGCTCCAGCCGGGCGAAGGGCACGCGCAGCACATTGCCCATCGAAACTCGCACACTGCGTCTGTACAACGGATCGGCGCAGCCCGCACCGAGCAGCACGCCACCGACGCCGAGCGCGGCCGCGTTGCGGAACAACGCGCCGAGGTTCTCGTGATCGCCGACACCTTCGAGCACCGCGACCACCCGGGAGCCGGCGAGGATGTCCACGACGGACGGTTGTGGCGCACGGCCGGCGACCGCGAGCACGCCGCGGTTGAGATGAAAACCGACGACCCCGGCCATCACGTCGGCCGAGGCGACGTACGCGGGCACCTCGAATCCGGCCAGATCGGGTTCCAGATCACTGATCCGGCGTTCGACGCCTAACAACGCGCGAACCGGGTAACCGGACGCGAGCAGACGACGGACCACCACCGTCCCCTCGGCGATCACGAACCCGCGGCCGCCGGGGCGGTCGGGCCTGCGGTCGGCCGTCGTGAGGTCACGGAAGTCATCGAGCCGGGGGTCGGCCACGTCGTGTACGGAGATCAGCTGCGCCACAAGGACGAGTCTGGCCCGAGGGTCATTGCTCCGAACGAGTCGGGTAGCCCTACGACGAACGGCGCAGCCTCGCGCTTAGTCAGACTCGACCAACGTACTGCACCAATTTGGCCGATAGCCCCAGTTCGCGTTGCTGTGCAACTGTTGTCCGCCGGGCAACAGTCCCCAGACCCCGCGACGCCCGGGCGATGAGAAGCAGGGAAGGCATGGGCCAGGATCTTTCGGCGGATGACTTCAACCCACGCGACCGTGCGAGATACCGCCGCAAGGTCCAGCGCTGTCTGGACACACTGGGCAGGATGCTGACCGAGGGCGGATTTTCCTTCCCGCGAAGACATATCGGGCTCGAAGTCGAGCTGAACCTCGTCGACGCGGGTCTGCGCCCTTCGATGTGCAACTTCCAGGTCCTCGACGCGCTGGACGACCCGTCGTTCACCACCGAACTGTCCCAGCACAACATCGAACTCAACGTCCCACCGCGACCACTGGCCGGAAACTCGGCACTCGATCTGGAACACGATCTTCGCGGATTCCTTGGCGAGGCGGCGAAGAAGGCGGGCGACTCGGGCGCCCGGCTCGCCATGATCGGCATTCTGCCCACGCTGACGCACGATCACTTCGATCAGAAGTGGATCACCAACAGCACGCGTTACACGATGCTCAACGACCAGATCTTCGCGGCGCGCGGCGAGCAGATGACACTGTCGCTGGACGGCGCCCCGCTGGCCGGGCATCCGCCGGAGCGGCTGCACACCTATTCCGAATCGATTCTGCCCGAGGCCGCGTGCACCTCGGTACAGCTGCACCTGCAGGTCGCGCCCGAGGAGTTCGCCGCGCACTGGAACGCCGCTCAGTGTCTTGCCGGGATTCAGGTCGCGGTCGGCTCGAACTCGCCGTTCCTGCTGGGAAAGGCGTTGTGGCACGAGACCAGGATCCCGTTGTTCCTCCAGTCCACCGACACCCGCCCGGAGGAGCTGAAGAACCAGGGCGTGCGCCCGAGGGTGTGGTTCGGCGAGCGGTGGATCACCTCGATCTTCGACCTGTTCGAGGAGAACGTCCGCTATTTCCCCGGTCTGCTGCCCGAGACCGACTCCGAGGACCCGGTCGACGCGCTGGAGTCCGGACAGGCGCCGAAGCTGACGGAGCTACGCCTGCACAACGGCACCGTGTGGCGGTGGAACCGCCCGGTTTACGACCTGGTGGACGGAAAACCGCATCTGCGTGTGGAAAACCGGGTACTGCCCGCGGGCCCGACGGTGCTCGACATGATGGCCAACGCCGCTTTCTTCTTCGGCGCGCAGCGCGCACTCGCCGACGAAGATCGTCCACTATGGACACAGATGTCGTTCCAGGCCGCGGAGGAGAACCTCTACGCCGGTGCGCGCAACGGCTTCGACGCGCAGCTGTACTGGCCGGGCATCGGCTGGATTCCGCCGGACGAGCTGACACTGCGCGTGCTGCTGCCGCTGGCACACGAGGGGCTACGCTCGGCTGAGGTGTCCAGCACGGCGATCGACCGGTACCTCGGGGTGATCGAGCAGCGCTGTCTCACCCAGCGCAACGGGTCGTGGTGGCAGCGCGAGACCGTGGCGCTGGCGGAGCGGCACGGCGCCGACCGGGAGTCCGCGCTGAGCCAGATGCTGGGCAGGTACCTGGAGCTGGCTTCCACGGACGAGCCGGTGCACACCTGGCCGGTAGACCTCTGATCGGGTCATTAGGCTAGCCTAAGTTGCCACGCCCGCTTAGTCTCGAATCCATGGCGGCTCCCCTGACAGTCGAACAGACCCCGTTCTCGGTCACGCTGCGCGAGTCCACCAGAACCGTGCACGAACGCGCCAACGACTCCCGTTTCATGGTGCGCCTGCTCGACGGCGAGCTGACGCTGGCCGACTACGCGCGGCTCGCGGCGCAGTACTACTTCATCTACGAGGCCATCGAAGCCGCCTCGGACGCCATGATCGACCACCCCAAGGGCGGGTCGTTCGTGTTCGACGAGCTGCGCCGGGTTCCGGCACTGGCCGCGGACCTCGAGTTCCTGATCGGGCCGGACTGGCGCACCTCGATCGAGCCGGTGCCCGCCACCGAGGACTACGTCCGTCGCATCCGGACGGTCGCGCACAACTGGGCCGGCGGCTACGTCGCCCACCACTACACCCGCTACCTCGGCGATCTCGCCGGCGGCCAGGTGGTGCGGCGGCTGCTGAAGGACACCTACGACGTCGAGGGGCCGGGCGCGCTGTTCTACCACTTCGACATCGAAAGCACCCCGGCGTTTCGCAAGCGCTACCGCGCGCTGCTGGACAGCACGCCGTGGGACACGGACGAGCGAGTACGCATCGTGCACGAGGTCAGGGCGGCATTTGAGTGCAACATCGCCGTACTGGCGGATCTCGGGTGATCACGCTTACACCCCTGTTGACCTCCAGCTATATCGAGATTGCAGGCTGTGCGGCAGGTGCTTCCCGGAGTCCGGACAAAGGCCGCTCCCCGGTTAGCCACCGACTGCCCTTGCTACTAGGTTGGTAGCGAGGAATCTTGCGTCAAAGAAGAAGGAGGGCTGATGGCCCGGTACGAGCTTCCCGATCTCGACTACGACTACGGCGCCCTGGCTCCGCACATCTCCGGTCAGATCAACGAGCTGCACCACAGCAAGCACCACGCCACCTACGTCAAGGGCGCGAACGACACCCTCGACAAGCTCGCCGAGGCGCGCGACAAGGGTGACTTCGGCGGCATCGTCGGCCTGGAGACCACGCTGGCCTTCAACCTCGCCGGCCACGCCAACCACGTCGTCTGGTGGAAGATCCTCTCGCCGGAGGGCGGCGACAAGCCGACCGGCGAGCTGGCTTCGGCCATCGACGACGCCTTCGGCTCGTTCGACAAGTTCCAGGCGCAGTTCAACGCGGTCGCCACCACGATCCAGGGCAACGGCTGGGCCGCGCTGTCCTGGGACCCGGTCGGCAAGACGCTGATCACCCAGCAGCTGCGCGACCACCACAACAACCTGATCCTGCCGACCGTGCCGATCCTGCTGGTCGACGTGTGGGAGCACGCTTTCTACCTCGACTACAAGAACGTCAAGGCGGACTACGTCAAGGCGCTCTGGAACATCTACAACTGGGCGGAGATCAGCAAGCGGTTCGACAACGCCGTCTCCGGCGGCAACGGCCTGCTTCTCTGACGGCTCGCCGTACCAGGGCCCTCCCACGCGGGAGGGCCCTTTTTTCGCGCATTGACCTCGACCATACTCCAGGTTTTAGCGTCGATGGCATGACACGGACGACGACGCTCGCCACGCGGGCACGCCCCCGCTCGATGCTCGCGACGCTGCTCGGAGTCAGCACCATGACGATCATGGCGAGCGCGACGATCACCCCCGCGCTGCCGGGAATGGAACGACATTTCGCGGCCGTGCCGCACGCAGCCCTGCTCGTGCGCCTCGTGCTCACCCTGCCCGGCCTGGCCATCATGCTCTCCGCCCCCGTGCTCGCCAGGCTCAGCGGACGGGTGGGCCGCGTGCGGGTGCTGACCGCCTGCCTGGTGCTCTACGTCCTGGGCGGCGCTTCGGGACTCGTGCTGGACTGGCTGCCGGGCCTGCTGATCGGTCGGGCGCTGCTCGGCGTCGGTATCGCCGGGATCATGACCACGTCGACGGCGTTGCTGGCCGACCACTACTCCGTGCATGAGCACGGCCGGGTGCTGGGCTGGCAGGGTGCGGCGATGGGTTTCGGCGGCGTCGTCGCGTTGCTGCTCGGCGGGCTGCTCGCCGCGCTGAGCTGGCGCGGCCCGTTCGGGATCTACCTGCTGGCGTTGCCGATTCTGGTCCTGGTGCTTCGCTACGTCCCCGAGCCCACCGTCCAGGAGGAGCCGACGGGCGGGGCCGGCCCGGGCGACGGGGTGTGGAAACCGCGGCTGCTCGCGCTGTACGCGCTGATGCTGGGGGGTGTCGTCGTCTTCTACACGGTGCCGACGCAGGCCCCGTTCTGGCTTGCGCAGGTCGGCCACGCGGGCCCGGTGGTCACCGGCGCGCTGATCGCCGCGGTCAATCTCGTGATGACGGTGATCGGCCTGAACTTCCGGCGGCTGCGTGCGCGGTGCAACTTCCGCGTGCTCGCCGTGACGTTGTTCGCGGCCTACGCCGTCGGCCTGATCGTGGTCGGGGTGGCGGGTTCGCTGTGGGTCGCGGCGCTGGGCATGGTCGTCGTGGGTCTCGGCATCGGCCTGCAGAACCCGACGCTCAACGGCTGGGTCGTGTCGTCGGTGGCGCCCGCCGACCGCACCCGCGCGCTCGGGCTGCTGACCTCGGCGCTGTTCCTCGGCCAGTTCGCCTCGCCACTGATCGCCCAGCCCGTGGTCGAGGCGACCGGACTGGGCCGGACGTTCGTGCTCGCCGGCGCGCTCGGCATGCTCGTCGCGGCACTGCTCGTCGTGCTCGGAAAACGCTTGACCGCCACCGCGGCGGAGGTGGGACGGTAGCCGGATGGACGTCGACGCCTACCTCGACCGGATCGGCGCGGACCGGCCGGCGGCCCCGTCCGCCGAGGCCCTGCGCGAGCTGCAGGCACGGCACCTGGCCACCGTTCCGTTCGAGAACCTCAGCGTGCACCTGCGCGAGCCCGTCGAACTGGCGGAGGACGCGCTGTTCGACAAGGTCGTGCGCCGCCGCCGCGGCGGGTTCTGTTACGAGCTGAACGGCCTGTTCGCGGCGCTGCTGCGCGAGCTGGGTTTCGAGGTGACGCTGCTGTCGGCGCGCGTGTGGAACGGCGAGCGGTACGGGCCGCCGTTCGACCACATGGCCCTGCGCGTCGACCTGCCCGAGCCGTGGCTCGCCGACGTCGGCTTCGGGCGGTTCGCGCGGTACCCGGTGCGGCTAGACTCGCGTGAGCCACAGCAGGACCCCGAGGGCGAGGTGGTGGTATCCGAGACTCCGCAGGGCGACCTCGACGTCCGGCACGCCGGGCGTCCTGCGTACCGACTGGAGCAACGGCCGCGGGAACTGCGGGACTTCGCGCCCACCTGCTGGTGGCAGGCCACCTCCCCGGAGTCGCACTTCACCACGGGGCTGCTGTGTTCGCTGCAGGCGCCGGGCGGCCGTATCACCCTGGCCGGGGACAAACTCATCGAAACCGTGGACGGCGAGCGGGTCGAGCGGGTACTGGTTGGCGAGGAGATCTTGACGGCCTACCGCGTACGGTTCGGTATCGAATTGAACGAGGCCCCGGCCCCGGGATCCTTCCCGGCACCGGGGCCCCGCCCGTTCCCGAACTGACTGCCGCTCCCACCACGAAGCGGACACCGATGAGGTTAGCCTAACCTCATCTCTCGAAGCAAGGGGTGGGTCGGTGCCGCCGTGCCGCTCACCCGATCGCGGGACGAATTCGCCCGGACCACGCCGTCGAGGGACGCGTTTCGTGCCGCTGTACCCTCCGCGACGTGAAAACGTCGACCGTGATCGCGATCTTGATCGGCGTCCTGCTGTCGTTCGCGTCCATCGCGTCCGCCGCGGGATACCTCTGGGCGCAGGACGCGGGCGACAGACCAGCGCAGGCACGTGACCTGCCGAGTATCTGGCCCAGCAAGAACGGGCAGGTGCCGCGCGCCGTCGCGATGCCGGCAGGCGAGATGGTCGCCGCGCTCCCGCCCGAAAGCAGCGCGCATGTGCTGTGCCAGGCCCTGAGCCGGCAGCGCTGGGAGGCGGTGCTGGGCAGCCCCACGCTGCGCGAGGCACTGGACGGCAGCTGCCACGTCGTCACCGGTTCGCTCGAGGTGTTCCTGCGCCTCGACGGCACGCCCGCCCCGCTGCAGAACCCCGACCCGGTGACCGTCGACGGACACAAGGGCGAGATCGAATCCGTCTCGCCGCAGGTCAACTCGCGGCTCAACCTCCGGCTGGTCGACGCCGAACCGAGCGCCCAGGTCAAACCGTTCCTGCAGATCGCGGTCAGCGGCACCGCGAAGCAGCCGCTCGACGAGCTGACCAAATCGATCGCGACCGCGATCGTGCACGCGACCATGACGCCCGGCCCCGCCGTGCCGACAACGTCCAAGGACGGCACGATCCCCGGTCAGCGCATGGAGCCGGTGCCGCAGCACGGAATCGTCGACGCGCCGTGGCCGATGATCTCCTGGCAGCTGTGCACCGCGCTGACCGGAGAACTCGGCGGCAGCGGCAAACCACGCATGGACGGGCAGTGCACGGTGCGCGGGGTGAAGGCGGTGTTCAGCGAAGGCACCTCGCCGCGCGTGTACCCCGACACCCTCGCCGGGCGGCCCGCACTGGTCACGGGCGACCTCGTCGCCGTGAAGCTGACCGACGACTCCACCCAGGAGCTGACGCTCACCGGTGACACGAACCTCAGGCGGCTCGCCGAGGCGGTGCTGCCGCGGTTGCTCGGCCGCTAGAGAACAGCACCCGCAGCCCCGCGATCCGGTTCGGCTGCAGCACCCCGCCGCGCCGGGCCAGCACCACGGCGCACACCAGTGCGGCGATCGCGGAGATCGCGCCGCCGATGACGAACGGCGACCGGCCGCCGAACACGTCGGCCATCCAGCCGACCATCGGACCGCCGATCGGGTTGCCGCCGATCAGGACCAGAACGTAGAGGCCCATGACCCGGCCTCGCATCTCCGGGCTCACCGCGGTCTGGACCAGCGAGTTCGCGGTGTTGAGGAACGTGATCGTGGCGAAACCCAGCGGTATCAGCGCGATCCCGAAGGCGAAGTAGGTCGGCATGAACGCGGCCACGAACTCGACCGCGCCGAGCCCGAAGGCGGCCACCAGCAGCAGCCGCACCCTCGGCTTGCCCTTCACCCCGCGCCGCGCGGCCATCAGCGAACCGGTGAACGTGCCGACCGCGAGCAGTGTGGACAGCAGGCCGTAACCGTCGGCCTGAGTACCGAAGACGTTGCCCGCGACGATCGCGAGCGAGGTGAAGAAGGTGATGCCGAACGTGCTGACGAAGAACACCAGCACCATCACGGTGACCAGGTCGCTGCGCCCGCGCACGTAGGCGAGCCCCTCGCGCAGCTGCCCCTTGGCGCGCACGACGGCGGGGCCGCGGAAGAGCTTGTCCGGGTTCATCAGCAGGAGCCCGGTGATCACGGCGAGCGTGCTGACCGCGTTGGCGAGGAACATCCAGCCGGTGCCGACCCAGGTGATCGCGAAGCCGGCGATCGCGGGCCCGACGATGCGGGCCATGTTGAACACCGAGGAGTTCAGCGCGACCGCGTTCGGGATCTGCTTGCGCCCCACCATCTCCGCGACGAACGACTGCCGTGCCGGCACGTCGAGCGCACTGAAGATGCCGAGTATGAAACAGAGAACGTAGACCTGCCAGAGCGCGACGATGCCGGTGACGTTGAGCATGCCGAGCACGAGCGCCTGCAGGCCGATACCACTCTGGATGAAGATGCACAGCTTGCGCTTGTCGACGCGGTCGGCCAGCACACCGGCCCACAGCGACAGCAGCACGGTCGGCGTGAACTGCAGCGCGACCGCGATGCCCAGCGCCAGCGGGTTGTTGCCGGAAAGCTCGAACACCAGCCAGTCCTGCGCGATGCGCTGCATCCAGGTGCCGATGTTGGAGATGACCTGGCCGGAGAAGAACAACCGGTAGTTGCGCACCCGCAGGGATGCGAACATGCTCGCCTTCGGTGGCGGTGTTTCCTCGGCGGGTGGCGCCTGTCCCTGGGTAGCTGTGGTTGTCGGATATGACGTTGCTTCGCTACCCAGTTTCGGCCGCACCGTTATTCGTTCCCCGCCATCCTGTCGATGATCTCGGCGGCGCGCGCGAGTGTTTCCCGCTCGTCACCGCTCAGTTCCGCCAGCTTGCGGTCGAGCCAGGCTTCCCGGACGGAAATCGTCTGCTCCAGAAAGCCCCGTCCGGCGTCGGTCAGCGCCACGATGGACTGCCTGCCGTCGGTCGGGTGCGGGCTTCGCTCGACGAAACCCATGTCCTCGAGCGCGGCGATCACCCGCGTCATGGACGGCGGTTGCACGCCTTCCTTCGCCGCGAGCTTGCCCGGCGTCAGCGCCCCGCATTTGTGCAGAGTGGACAGTGCCGCGATCTGCGTCAGCGAGACGTTCTGGTCGATCCGCTGTGCCCGTAGTCTGCGATTGAGGCGCACGACCGCGAGCCGGAGCCGGCCGGCCAATGCGCGTTGACGCAAATCGGACACATAGTTAGCGTACCTTACGATCGCGGGGACGATCGGGTGAAACTGCTTACTTCAGCGCGCTCTGAATCGGACCAACCGCGAAGTATGCGACGAACGCCACCGCGATGACCCACATCAGCGGGTGGATCTTGCGCACCTTGCCCGAGGCCGCCTGCAGCACGACGTAGCTGATGAAGCCGACCCCGATGCCGTTGGCGATCGAGTACGTGAACGGCATCACCACGATGGTCAGGAACGCGGGCAGCGCGACCGAGAAGTCGCGGAAGTCGATGTCGCGGACCTGCGCGATCAGCAGCGCGCCGACCACGACGAGCGCGGGTGCGGCCGCCTCGACCGGCACCGACTCGTACAGCGGGGTGAGGAACATGGCGGCGATGAACAGCACGCCGGTGACGATGTTGGCCAGCCCGGTGCGCGCACCTTCGGCGATACCGGACGCCGACTCGACGAACACCGTGTTGGAGCTGGCCGAACCGAACCCGCCCGCGGCACCCGCGAGCCCCTCGACGAACAGCGCCCGGCCGACGCGCGGCAGCTGGCCGTCCGGGCCGAGCTGTCCCGCTTCCTTGGCCAGCCCGGTCATGGTGCCCATCGCGTCGAAGAAGTCGGCCAGCACCAGGGTGAACACGAACAGGACGACGGTGATGATGGGCAGCCGGGTCCAGGCGCCGAAGGAGACGTCGCCGACGAGCGAGAGGTCGGGCAGGCCGACGACCTTGGCGGGCAGTGCGGGGTAGCCGAGGTTCCAGCCCTTGGCGTTGGTGCCGTTGGACGGGCCCGCCTTGACGATCGCCTCGACGATGATCGCGATCACCGTCGTGGAGAGCACGCCGATGAGGATGCCGCCGCGCACCCGCTTCGCGACCAGGATGCCGGTGATCAGCAGGCCGATCACGAACACGAGGGTCGGCCACGAGGCGATCGAGCCGCTGATGCCGAGGCCGACCGGCACCGTCGTGTTCGCCGCGTCCGGCAGCCGCCGCACGAACCCGGCGTCGACGAGGCCGATGAAGCAGATGAACAACCCGATGCCGACCGCGATCGCCGACTTCAGGGCCGCGGGCACGGCGGTGAACACCGCGGTGCGGAAGCCGGTGAGCACGAGGAGGACGATGATCAGGCCCTCGATCACCACCAGCCCCATCGCCTCGGGCCAGGTCATCTGCGGGGCGATGGTGACCGCGACGAGGGTGTTGATGCCAAGACCGGTGGCGATGGCGAACGGGTACTGCGCGACGAGACCCATCAGGATCGTCAGCACGCCCGCGACCAGGGCCGTCACCGCCGCGACCTGCGGTACCGGCAGGATGTGGCCCAGTACGTCCTTGTGCGCCCCGGAGTCCTGCGGGGAGAAACTGCCGATGATGAGCGGGTTGAGCACGACGATGTAGGCCATCGTCACGAACGTGACCAGGCCGCCACGGATTTCGCGGCCGGTCGTAGACCCTCGCTCGCTGATCTTGAAGAAGCGGTCCAGCGCGGATCGCGTGTCCTGCTCTGACATCGGTAGCCTTCCTGACGTGACTGACCCGATCAACGGTGGGGATCGTAAAGGCTCGCTGCGCCCCGTGCCGGAGTTGCCGCCACGTTTAACCGCGCTGTTTCCGATCGTGATCGTGGGCACGGTGGCGTGGGCGGTGGGTTTGGCCGTTTTCGCGATCATTGACCTGGGCTCGGGCCGCTCGCCGAGCGTCTGGCTGTGGACGTGCGTGGCGGGCATCGTGATCAGCTTCATCGGGATGGGCATCATGACCTGGCAGCGAGCCGCCGCCCGCCGCGGTTCACGTTCGGCGCAGACGGGGATCTGACGCAGCGCGAATGACCATCGACGTGCCGATCCGCCCCGGAACGAATCGCCCAACGTTTGGTGCACGGTAGACGATTTCGGCCCCTGGCTTGCCGACCAGCCCAAGGCGCCACCCAAGCCCCGGAAGCGCTAGGAGAACAGCGTCAGCGGGTCCGGGTCGTCCAGCAGCGCCTCGATGAGGTGCCGGTCCGCCCAGCGGTCGGCGGCGTGGGCGAATGCCCTGGCCAGGCCGGCGGGAGTGTCCGCCGCGTGATGTTCCCCGTGAAACGGACCACTTTCGACCCACCACGGCGCGTCACGCTTGACGCCGTCGAGTTCGACGCTCAACTCCTCGTGCACGACGACCCCGCCGTCGGGCAGCGGCATGTCCAGCAGCTCGGCGACCAGGCAAATCGCGGTCAGTTCGGCCCACGGGACGAACTCCCCGTCGTCCGGCATCCGGGCCGAGACCGTCTCGCTCAGTAGCGGCACGTCGAGCAACTCGGCCAGCCGCTCGGCGCGGCTCCGGCCGCTCGCGAAGACTTCGTCCGGCTCGGGTTCCGGGCCGCCCTCGGCTGCCGTGACCAGTCGTTCCGCCGGCCAGGCCGCCGCGAGCCACGGGCGGTCGAGCACCGCCGCCTCCTCGGCCGCGACCACCGAACCGTCCACCGCCCGCACCCGCTCCGGGGCATCCAGCGCGGCCCAGTCCAGCCCGGCATCGGCCAGCGCCGCGTGCGCACGCGCGACCAGGCCCGGCGCCACCGTCCGCCGAGGATCGCCGAGCCGGTCCAGCAGGTCGGCCGCGTCGTCGAGGTCGGCCACTTCCAGTCCGGTTCGCACCCCGGCCGCCGCGAGCACGTCCTCGCGCACGCCGACGTCGGGCACCGGGTCGTACAACCCGGCAAGGCCCGCCGCCGAGGCCAGCCGCCACTCCTGCGGCGCACGCCCGGCCAGCACGGCGTTGCGCGCGATCCCGCTCGCGTCCGCCCGCAGCGCCTGCCACGTCTCCCGCTCCCCGGCGATCAGCCGCAACGCCTCGGGCCACCGCTCGTCGGCGACGAGATCGAGATCGCGAATCCCGTCCTCGGTCACCACGAAACCGTCGAGCACGCCGACCGCGGTCAGCGCGGAGCCCGGCCAGCGCGCGGCGAAATCCTTGTCCAGCACGGCGAGCGGACCGTCTTCGCCGAGCGCGTCCGGATCGAACACCGCGAGCAACGGCGAGGTCGGCAGCACGAGTTCGTCCGCGCGCCGCCAGCCGTCTTCGGCAGGCAGCGCCAGCGCACCGAGATCCTCCGCACTCGCCTCGGAAACCAGGCGCAGCACGGCTTCCGCGAGCGGAGCGGTGTCCAAACCGGACTCGGCATCCTCGACGCTGCGTTCGACCGCCTCGCGCAGCGCGGGCGACTCCAGCAAGTCCGCCGCCTCCGCGGGCTTCGCGCCCAGCCGTTCCAGCAACGGGTGCGCGGCCTCGGGATGGACGAGCCGGAGCCCGACGATGTCGGCTTCGGCCAGCAGTTCCAGCAGCTCGCCGTCGAACAGCAGCGCGCCGCGCGGGCCCGGCAGCGTCCGGTCGTCGGCCAGCGGCACCGGCAGCGCGCCGAGATCGTCGGCCGAGACCGAATGTGCTTCCAGTAGCGGCAAAAGTACGTCGTAGAGCGAACGCCACCACACCGGTGGCCGCTCGAGGCCGGTCAGCGTCTCGACGACCTCGGGCAGGTCGAGCCGCTCGGCACCGACCGTCGCGAGCACCCGCGCCGCTTCCGGACCGCACACCGACACCAGCCTCGGCACCAGCTCGCCGAGCATCTCGACCAGCCGCGGCGAATCGACACCGAGCACCCGCGCGCCCAGTGCCGGGATATCGCCTCCGGCACTGGGCAGCCAAGGCTGCTCGCCGAGTGCACCGATGACAGCTTCCCGCAGTTGACCATCCACTTCGGACAGCGGGAATCCGGCGCTCGGCACGAGGGAAAGCCGTTGCCCGGGCGGCAGTTTCCGCACCAGCGCCGGATAGGCGCTCGCCGGTGCGGTCACGTCCGTGCCCGGCATGATGCGCCGTCGCGACGGTTCCAGTGGCACCTGCGCGATCAGTCGCGCGGGCAGCGACAGCCGCTCGTCCGTCGGTGTCGGCGCGTGCAGCACATCGGTTTCCAGCGGCTCCGGAGCCATCGCCCACAGCCCGCCGGGCGCCTCCTGCACCAGCCATCGCACGACACCGGCGGGACCGGCGATCTCGACGTGACCGTCCACTTCGGAGCGCTGCCACACCGAATCGCCGACCGAGATCCGGGCCAGCCACGGCAGCGACAGCAGCAGATCCTCGACCTCGTCCGCGAGCCTGGCCAGCAGCTCGTCCGGATCGACATCGGCCCGCAGCGGCAACCGGACCTCGGTGTCGAATCCCTCCGGCACCGGCCAGTCGTCCGGCCAGGGCAGCCGCAGCACCGGCACGTCGCCGGGCCGCCCGGCGGCCTCGCGGGTGCGGGCCTCGGAGAACGCCACGCCACCGGTGCGCGAGAGGACCCTCGGCTCGTCGGTGACCGCGAGCACCGCCGCGAACCCGACGCCGAAACGCCCGACCATGCCTTCCTTGGCCGAGGCACGCAGCGAAGCCAGCGAAGCGACCCCGGCGGCGGTCAGTGGCGCGCCGGTGTTCGCGACCCGCAACTCACCATCCACAACGGACACCCGAATCCGGCCGGGAGCACCGGCGGTCTGTGCCGCGTCCGCCGCGTTCTGGGCCAGCTCCACGAGCAGCCGGTCGCGGTAGGCGCCGACCCGCAGGTCGCGCTCGGCGTTGGTGTCCTCGGTGAACCGCGTCGGCGACTCCGCCCACGCCCGCAGCACCGAGGCCCGTAACGCCTCGGTGCCGAAGGGATCAGTCACCGGTCAGGGTTCCATGTCCAGCAGCGAATCGTCGTACACCAGCTCGGCGACCGGCACCGACGAGGTCACTTCGACCTCTACTTCGGAATGCGCGCCGCAGCCGTACTCGACGTTGACCACGTGCCCGTCGGCAGGCGAGATCTCGTTGCCGCACACGCCGAACCCGGCACGCAGCGACCCCGCCAGCGGAAGGTAGAACCCGCACGTGCCACACGCACCCGGGGCACTGCGGGCCATGTCCGACCTCGGTCCGAACTCACCGCTGCGCCACCGCGAGGCGGCCTCGACCCGGCCGTACCGGGAGAGCACATGCACCCGGCCGAGGCCCGCTTCGTGCGCGACCTCCTCCACCGCCGGATCGTCGGACTGCAGGTATGCGGGCACCAGCCGCGGGTCGTCCTCCTCGGTCGGGAAGATGTCCCCGACACCGAGGTCGCCGGGGCGCACCCGGCGCTCCCACGGCACCCACTTCGGCGCGACCAGCGCCTCCGGGCCCGGGGTGAGCACGACCTCGCTCACCGTCACCGGCTCGTCCGGTCCCGCGACCGCGACCGTCACCGACCAGCGCCAGCCCTCGTAACCGGGCACGGTCGCCTCGAACAGGTGGCTCGCGGACACGGCATCCTCGCGTTCGATGCCCGCGTGCGCGCCGACCTGCCCGGCCCCGGCCTCCTCGACCGCGGCCTCGCGCGCGAGCTCCACGGCGTCGGTGAGGGCCCGCTGAACGGATCCGTCATCCAGGGTGAGCAGCAGGGTCATACCCCAATTGTGCAGCGGCGGCTTCACGCGCGTCATGCCAGGGTGAAGTCGTGCACCGTCTCGTGTCCCTCACGCTCGCCATGGCCGTGGCGCTGACGGCCTGCGGAGCCGCCGCACCGGACCAGGCCGCGGCGGTCCCGCGCCTGCGCGCCGAGGTACTCGGGACCCTCCCGCACGACACCGCCGCCTTCACCGAGGGCCTGGAGATCCACGACGGACTGCTCTACGAGGGCACCGGGCTGGCCGGCCGGTCCCAGCTGCGCGCCGGCCCGCCGGGCGCCGCGCCTGCCACCACCGTCGACCTGCCCTCGCCGCTGTTCGGCGAGGGCATCACCGTGCTCGGTGCGACCGTGTGGCAGCTCACGTGGCAGGACGGGATCGCGATCGAGCGTGACGCCAGGACACTGGCGGAGCTGCGCCGGGTCTCCTACGCGGGCGAGGGCTGGGGCCTGTGCCACCAGCCCGGCAGGCTCGTGATGAGCAACGGCTCGGACCGGCTGACCTTCCGCGATCCGGCCACGTTCGCCGCACTCGGCCAGGTGACCGTCCATTCGGGCAACCAGACGTTCGACCAGATCAACGAGCTCGAATGCGTCGGCGACAGTGTCTATGCCAACGTCTGGCAGACCGACACGATCCTGCGCATCGACCCCGCGACCGGCGAGGTCACCGCCCGGATCGACGCGTCCGGCCTGCTCACCGGGGCGCAACGTGGCCAGGCCGACGTACTCAACGGCATCGCCGCGATCCCGGGCACGGACGAGTTCTACCTCACGGGCAAGTTCTGGCCGCTGCTGTTCCGGGTGAAATTCGTTCGAACCGCCTGATCAGTGAGCACGTCCAGCAGGTCATGGGGCAAGATTGAAGGGTGGGTCGCAAACGGAAGTGGACGCCGGAGCCGGGGGCCGGCCGCCCGGCCAGCTCCGGCGCGCCCAGCCGCTTCTACACCGAGGCCCGCCAGCAGACCACGGAGGAGCCGCCGACGACGGCGTTCCGGTCCTCGACGCCGCCGCCTCGCGGCGCGCGCCCGTACCCGCCGCGCACTCCGCCCCCACCACCGCCGCGGCGGACCGAACCGCTGTACGAGCACTACGGCACCGACGGCTACGCCAGGGAACAGCCGAGGCCCAGACCCGAGGAGCCCGCGCGCAACCGCACCGAGGCGACCGCGGGCGGGTTCCCGAGGATGCCGAAGAAGCTGACGGTCACCCGGGTCGCGGCACTGCGCAGCCGGGAGCTCAGCGGCAAGGCGGTCGGCGCGTTCCAGAAGGCCGCGAAGGCCGACGGCGCCGACAAGTCCGGCCTCACCTCGCTCACCTACGCGGTGATGCTGAACTACGCCGGCGACGCGGCACTGGCGGTCGCGCTGGCCAACACGTTGTTCTTCGCGGCGACCAGCGGGGAAAGCCGCGGCAAGGTCGCGCTGTACCTGCTGATCACCATCGCGCCGTTCGCACTGGTCGCACCGATCATCGGTCCCGCGCTCGACAAGATCCAGCGCGGGCGCAGGCTCGCGATGTGTGTCGCGTCACTCGGCATGGCGTTCATGGCCGTGCTGATGGCGCTGCACTTCAACGACTGGGGCCTGTATCCGGCGGCGCTGGGCTCGATGGTGCTGTCGAAGTCGTTCACGGTCCTCAAATCCGCGGTCACGCCACGCGTGGTGCCGCCGGAGATCACGCTGTCCAAGACCAACGCGCGGCTCACCGTCTTCGGGCTCGCCGCCGGCGGTGTGTTCGGCGCGATCGCCAGCGGGGTCGGCTCGTTGTTCGGCTCGGCGGGCGCGCTGTGGTTCACGGCGCTGATCTGTCTGGCGCAGGGCGCGCAGTCGATGCGCATCCCGTCGTGGGTCGAGGTCACCGAGGGCGAGGTCCCGGCGTCGCTCAAGACGCGTCCGATCCGGCGCAAGAAGAAGCGCCAGCCGCTCGGCCAGGACATCGTGATCGGCTTGTGGGGCAACGGTTCCATCCGCGTGCTCACCGGGTTTTTGATGATGTTCGCGGCGTTCGCGGTCAAGGCGCACGCCGAGACCAGCGGGGCGAGCCCGTTCAACCAGCTGCTGATGCTGGGCGCGATCGGCGCGGCCGCCGGTGTCGGCGGGTTCCTCGGCAACGCGCTCGGTTCCCGTTCCCAGTTCGGGCATCCCGCGCAGGTCGTGCTCGGCTCGCTCGCGGCCACGCTGGCCTCGACGATCCTCGCCGCGGTCATGTCCGGGCTCGTGACTGCCGCGATCGTCGGTCTCGTCGGGTCCACCGCGAGCGCCCTGGCGAAGGTCAGTCTCGACGCGGTGATCCAGCACGATCTGCCGGAGGAGTCGCGCGCGTCGGCGTTCGGCCGTTCCGAGACGGTGCTGCAGCTCGCCTGGGTGTTCGGCGGCGCGGTCGGGCTGCTGCTGCCGCCCACCTACTGGCTCGGGTTCCTCGTGGTGTCGCTGCTGCTCGCGCTCGGGCTGACGCAGACGTTCCTGGTGTACCGGGGCGGTTCGCTGCTGCCGTGGCTCGGCGGGAAACGCCCCCAACGTCCGGCCCGCACCGTGGCCTAATTAGTGTTTCAACCCATGCGGCGTAGTCGAATCGCGGTTCTGCTGGCTGGCGGTGCGTTGGCACTCACGGGTTGCTCGGCAGCGGCGAGCCCACCCGAAATCACGTTCTACGGCGACGGTCACACGGTGACCGCAGCCCCCGTCGTGAACTGTGACGCACTGGTCCGCAACTGCGACAAGGACGCGAACGCGACGGCCCGGCTGAAGGTACGGGCCGGCAAGCCGGTGCAGATCTCGGTGCCCTCCGAGGTGAGCGACACGCCGTGGCTGGTCAACGTGCAGTACGCCGACGCGGCCGCGGGCGGCCAGCTGAAGATCAAGCAGCAGTTCTTCTCGCCGAGCACGCGGCTCGCCTACACCGCGACCGCGCCCACCCCGGCCGACCAGCTCGTGGTCGTCGAGGTGCAGCGGATCGGCGCGGCCTACGCCGCAGACCAGTCGGGCAAACCGGTGCTCGACGAGAACGGCAACCCGCAACTCGTCGCGCGATCCCTGTGGTCGCTGCAGATCCAGCCGGGCTGAGCCGGCTTACGGGTCGAGGTCGCGCGCGACCGCGCGCATGACTTCGGCGATGCGCTTGGTGTTCTTGCGGTCGGGGTAGCGGCCGCGGCGCAGGTCCGGCTGCACCTTCATCTCGAGCAGCTTGATCATGTCCTCGACGAGGCCGTGCAGCTCCTCGGCCGGGCGGCGGCGCGCCTCCGCGACCGACGGCAGCGAGTCGATCAGCTGGACGGACAGCGCCTGCGGACCGCGGCGGCCGTCAGCGACGCCGAACTCCAGCCGCTGGCCTGCCTTGAGTGCCTCTACTCCTTGCGGGAGCGCGGTCTTGCGGATATAGACGTCCTCGCCACCATCCTGGGTGACGAAGCCGAACCCCTTCTCCGCGTCGTACCACTTGACCTTGCCGGTCGGCACTGCCCTCACCGTTCCTTCGCTCTGCTTGTTACCTCGCGTGCCCTGCACGACGAACGCGCCCCGGGCGTACCCAGGACGCGTACCGTCCAGCCTATCCCGGTCGGCGCCCCGGGGAGAAGTGGATACCGCGCGTGTATCTCGGGGACCGGGCCGGACCACCGCTCGTTTAACCTGGACGCATGCAGACTGCGGCCAAGACATATCCGCGCAAACCCTGGCTGATGCGGGTCGGGATCGGCGTGTTCGCCCTCGGCGTACTGGCCGTGCTGGTCGTGTTCGTCATGTTCGCCGCGGGACTGCGTGATCTGCCCGTGTGGCTGTCCGCGCTCGCGGGTATCGCGACCCCGCTGGGGATCGCGCTCGGCCTCATCGCACTGATGCGCGAACACCGGAAGCGCTGAGCCAGCCGGGAAATTCCTCCAGGCTGTCGAAAACGACCTCCGCGCCGGCGGCGGTCAGCTCCTCGCGCGCGCACGGGCCGGTGGCGACCCCGATCGGCGTCACGCCGGCGGCCAGCGCGCCCCGGATGTCGCCGAGGTGGTCACCGGCGTAGGCGAGCGCACGGTGCTCGCGCAGCGCCGCCGCCTTGCCGTCGGCCCACAGTTCGCCGACGAGCACGTCCACCTCGAACCCGAGCGCCTTGACGTGCCGTTCCGCGTTGGGGCCGAATTTCCCTGTCACCACAAGCGTTTGCCCGCCCGCGCGGCGCACCGCTTCGAGCGCGGCGTGTGCACCGGGCAACGCGATCGTGCTGGGGATGACGATCTCCGGGTACAGCTCGCGGAACCGCGCGACCAACGCGGGGATGCGGTCCTCGGGCGCGCCGAACTCGCGCAGCACCTGATCCAGCGGCGGGCCGAGGTGCGCGGCGAAGTACTCGCCGTCCAGCGCCAGCCCGGCCTCCTCGCCGAGCACGTTCATGACCGCGGTCATTCCCGGTCTCGGGTCGATCAGCGTCATATCCAGGTCGAAACCCACGGTCATCCCCATACCGACCACCGTATCTTGCTTTACACAGGACTCGAACAGGTCAAGCGTCTTGACATTGGATAGACCTGTGTCAAGCTGTCCGTGTGGCTGACATCACTCCCACTTTCGCGGAGCGCACCAAGGCATCGCTCCGGGAGACCCTGCTCGAGGCGGCGACGACGCTGCTCGCCGCACGGGGTCACTCCGGTCTGCGGATGGCCGACGTGGCCGCGGCGGCGGGCGTGAGCAGGCAGACGGTCTACAACGAGTTCGGCAACAAGACGGCGCTCGTCCAGGCCGTCGCGCTGCGGACGACCGCGGAGTTCCTGGAAGGCATCCGCAGCCGGTTCGAATCGGCGCCGGATCTGCTCGCCGGGATTCACGAGGCGGTCGTCTACACCATCGAGCACGGCCGGGAGAACAAGCTGGTCGCCTCGGCACTGGGCACGCAGGTCGGCGAGGACCTGCTGCCACTGCTCACCACGCGCGGGGAGCCCGTGCTGACGGCGGCGACCGAGCTCGCCACCCAGCACTACCGGGAGTTCCTGCCCGCGCTCGACGAGCCGACGGCCCGGCTGCTCGCCGAGACCGTGACGCGGCTGACGCTGAGCCATCTCGTGCTGCCGACGCACACGGCGACCGAGGCGGCCGATCAGGTCTGCGCCGCGATATCCCCCGCGATCGACACAGTGTCCACAATGGAGTGAGATATGACCGAAACGTTGCAGCCTCGCCGGACCGGATTCACCTCGTTGCGCCAGGGCGGGCTGAACTGGGACGCCTTCCCGCTGCGCCTGTTCGTCAAGGGCAACAAGAAGTTCTGGAACCCGGCCGACATCGACTTCAGCAAGGACGGTGCGGACTGGCAGACCCTCACCGACGACGAACGCCGGTCGGCGACCTATTTGTGCGCGCAGTTCATCGCCGGCGAGGAGGCGGTGACGCAGGACATCCAGCCGTTCATGAGGGCGATGGCCGCCGAGGGCCGTTTCGGCGACGAGATGTACCTCTCCCAGTTCTGCTTCGAGGAGGCCAAGCACACCGAGGTGTTCCGGCGCTGGATGGACGCGGTCGGGCTCACCGGGGACCTCACCTCGTTCGTGTCGGAGAATCCGCACTACCGCAAGCTTTTCTACGAGGAGCTGCCCGAATCGCTCGGCATCCTCGCCACGGATCCCAGCCCGCTCAACCAGATCAGGGCGAGCGTCACCTACAACCACGTCATCGAGGGCAGTCTCGCGCTGACCGGGTACTACGCCTGGCAGAAGGTGTGCACGAAGCGGGGAATCCTGCCCGGGATGCAGCGGTTGGTGAAGCACATCGGTGACGACGAGCGCCGCCACATGGCGTGGGGCACCTTCACCTGCCGCAGGCACATCGCCGCCGACGACTCGCTGTGGGAGGCCGTGCAGCAGCGCATGGGCGAACTGCTGCCGCACGCGCTCGGGATGATCCAGTGGGTCAACGACCAGTTCACCGAGCCGCGCCCGTTCGACAACGATCCGCAGGAGTTCATCGACTACGCCGCCGACCGTGCGCAGCGCAGGCTCGGTGCGATCGAGTCCGCGCGGGGCGTGCCGGTGGAGCAGATCGACCTCGACTACTCGCCGGAGACACTGGAGGAAACCTTCGGCGAGGAGGACGCGAAGGCCTTCGCCGAAATCGCGGGATGAACTCGCCGTGAGGGCTAGGCTGGCGATATGCGCCTTCATGTCGTCGATGCGTTCACCGACAAGGCTTTCGCGGGCAATCCCGCCGGTGTGGTGCTGCTGGACGGACCCGCTGATCCGGCCTGGATGCAGTCGGTCGCGGCCGAGCTGAAGCACGCCGAGACCGCCTTCGTCGAAGTCGGCGGCGAGGGCCCGAAGTCGTTGCGGTGGTTCACCCCCACCGTCGAGGTGGACCTGTGCGGACACGCCACGCTCGCCACCGGGCACGTGCTCGGTGGCGAGCAGGTCTTCAGCACCCGCAGCGGTGAACTGCGCACCCGCGCCGACGGCGGCTGGATCAGCATGGACTTTCCCGCCGACCCGCCCGTCGCCTCGGCCGACGAGGTGGTCCCGGCGTTTCCCGGGGTCACCGTCAAAGAGGTGCTGCGCGGCAAGTGGGACATCCTCGTGCTCGCCGCCGACGCCGCGGAAGTCCGTGCCGTCGAACCGGATCTCGACCTCATCGCGGGCTGGCAGGCGCGCTGCGTGGTCGTCACCGCCCCCGGCGACCGGCCGGGCATCGACTTCGTGAGCCGCGTGTTCGGCCCTGCCGTCGGGGTTCCGGAGGACCCGGTGACCGGCTCGGCGCACTGCACGCTGGCCCCGTTCTGGGCCGCCCGGCTGGGCCGGGCGGAACTCGTCGGCGAGCAGGCCTCCGAGCGCGGGGGCATCGTCCGCGCCCGGTCCGGCACCGAGCGGGTGACGCTGGCCGGGCAGGCCGTCACCGTGCTGAGCGGGGAGTTGCTGGTCTGATGAACCTCGTGTTGAACGTGATCTGGCTGGTGCTCGCCGGGTTCTGGATGGCGCTCGGCTACGTTGTCGCCGGGATCATCTGCTGCGTCCTGATCATCACGATCCCGTTCGGCATCGCGTCGTTCCGGATCGCGAACTACGCCTTGTGGCCCTTCGGCCGCACCCTGGTCGACCGGCGCGACGCGGGCGTCGGCTCGGTGGTCGGCAACATCGTGTGGATCATCTTCGCGGGCTGGTGGCTGGCGCTCGGGCATCTGGTGACCGGTTTCCTGCTGTGCGTCACGATCATCGGTATTCCGCTGGGGCTGGCCAACTTCAAGCTGATCCCGGTCTCGCTCGTCCCGCTGGGCCGCGAGATCGTGCCCGTGCCGGCTTAGCGGGCGATGGCCAGCGAGGCGAAGGCGAGCACGATGACGCCGACGCGCAGGTAGTGGAACCGGTCCCACCGGCGCGCCTGCTGCTTCCAGTCGGCAGGCGCGCTCTCGGCCGACCACGTCTTGGCGCGCGCGTTGATCGGCACCAGCACCAGGAGCGACAGCACCACGCTCAGCAGGAGCAGCGCCACGCCCGCGACCACGAACGGCGCACCGGTCCGGCCCCACGCCAGCACCGCCCACACCGCGCCGAGCACGACGGAGCCGATGTACCAGACCGGCATGACTCCGCCGAGCACGCGCGCCCCGTCGCTGCGTGCGCCGAGCCCGCCGTCGCCGGGGATCCGGTCGAGGATCGGGTTGACGAACACCGCCACCGCGAACTCCACGCCCACCATCACTCCGACCACGACCACCGTGACCACGGCGAGTACGTCCAGCATGATCCCTCCCGGTTTCTAGCGTTGCTAGATGTAGGATCGATACTAGACATGCCGTCGACCCAATGTCTAGCGATGCTAGATTTCAGGTCTGACGAGCCCGCGGGACAGAAATGTCCGGGATTCAGTCCTCGGGCTCCCAGGGCAGGCGCACCACGAGACAAGGCCCGCCGACGAACAGGCCACCGTCGATACCGAGCACCTTGCCGCCCGCGTACAGGTACGGCGACTCGATCTGGGTGGGGTGGATACCGAGCTGGTCGGCGATCACACTGTGCCCGTGCACGATCCGCTGCCCGCCGAGCTGGGCCAGCAGCCGCTCGGCGACGGCCGCGCCGTCCGCACCACGGAACGCGTACCTGGTGGTCATCCGGCGCCACACGTCCCACCAGGACGCGAGGTCGTCACCGGCGAAGATCTCCTGCGCCGTCTCGTTGATCTCCTCGACGGTGTCGCCCCAGTCCAGGTACTCGAGCGTGTCCGAGTGCAGCAGCAGGTGATCCGCCGCGTGCGCGACCAGCGGCCGGGTGGACAGCCACTCGATGTGGTCGTCGGTGAGCGCGTCCTGATCGGACAGTTGCCCGCCGTTGATCTCCCAGCTGCGCGCGAAACTGCGCGGCCCGAAGTCCGAGGGCACCGCCGTATCGCCGAAGTGGTACATGCCCATCAGCAGGATCTCGTGGTTGCCGAGCAGCGTGCGCACCGAGCCGCCGGCCTGCTCCGCCTGGTCCTGCAAGCCCATCACCAGGTCGATCACACCGACGCCGTCCGGACCGCGGTCGACGAAATCGCCGAGGAACCACAGGTTCGCCTCGGCACCACACCATTCGTCGGAGTCGTCGATGAGCTTGTGCTCGCGCAGGGCGTCGGCCAGTTCGTCGCGATGCCCGTGCACGTCGCCTACGACATAGGTCGGGACATCCACCCCTCGACCATAAGCCCTGCTCAGTACTTCTCTCAGACCAGCCCGGAGCTGAACGGGTCCTGGGTGCGGCCGACCAGGTCGGCGATCGAGTCGATCACCGCGGTGGGCCGGTACGGGTAGCGCTCGGCCGACTCCTTCGTGGAGATCCCGGTGAGCACGAGGATCGTCTTCAGCCCCGCCTCGATACCGGAGTGCACGTCGGTGTCCATCCGGTCGCCGATCATGAGCGTGTGCTCGGAATGCACGCCGAGGGTGTTCAGCGCCGACCGCATCATCAGCGGGTTCGGCTTGCCGACGAAGTACGGGGAACGGCCGGTCGCGCGCTCGATCAGCGCCGCGATCGAGCCGGTGGCGGGCAGCAGGCCCTCCAGGCTGGGGCCGGTCGGGTCGGGGTTGGTGGCGATGAACTTCGCACCGGCCTCGATCATCCGGATGGCGCGGGTGATCGCGGTGAAGCTGTAGGTGCGGGTCTCGCCGAGGACCACGTAGTCCGGGTCGCGGTCGGTCAGCACGTATCCGGCCTCGTGCAGCGCCGTGGTGAGACCGGCCTCGCCGATCACGAACGCCGAACCGCCGGGGCGCTGGCTGTCGAGGAACTTCGCGGTCGCGAGCGCGGAGGTCCAGATCCGCTCCTCCGGCACGTCGAGTCCGCTGCGCAGCAGGCGGGCGCGCAGGTCACGCGGGGTGTAGATGGAGTTGTTCGTCAGTACCAGGAACGCGGTGTCGCTGGCCCGCAACTCGGCGAGGAACTCGTCGGCGCCCGGGACCATGTGCTCCTCGTGTACGAGCACACCGTCCATGTCGGTCAGATACGTCCACTGCGTCATGGGCCCTAGCTTATGGGGCGAGCGCGGGATGCACCGTCACCGTCGTCGCTTTGATCGACAGCCGGACAGGCGTACCGGGCTCCAGCCGCAGATCGGCGACGGCGGCCGGGGTGAGGTCGGCCGAGAGCCCCGCCTCGGTCCGCAGCCGGATGATCGGGCCGTGCGGTTCCACCGCGGTGACCGAGGTGGCGATCGTATTGCGTGGACTGCCGGGATGACCGTCCTCGGCGGGATAGACGGACACCGCGCTCGGCTCGAACACCGCGACAGCCGGCTCGCCCAGCGCGGCGTCCTCGCTCAGCATCCCGGCGATGAGACGACCGTCCTCGGCACGCAGGCCTTCCGCGACCGCCGTCCCGGCGATCAGGTTGAGCCCCGCGATGCGGGCCGTGAACGAGGTTCGCGGCGCGGCCAGCACCTCGCGCGTCGGCCCGCGCTCGACCGCCTGCCCCGCCGCCATCACCAGCACGTGATCGGCGAGCGCGAGCGCGTCGAGCGGATCGTGGGTGACCAGGATCGTCGCGCGGGTGCTGTTCATACCGAGCACCCGCCGCAGCAGCCCGCGGATCGCCGGCGCGGCGTCCACGTCCAGCGCGGCCAGCGGCTCGTCGAGCAGCAGCAGGTCCGGCTCGCCCGCCAGCGCACGCGCGACCGCCACCCGCTGCGCCTGCCCTCCGGACAGCTGCGCCGGTTTGTGGTCGGCGAGTCCGGCGGCGTCCACCTCGGCCAGCCACCGGTGCGCGATCTCGCGTGCCTCCGCCCGGCCCGCTCCCTTCGAACGCGGCGCGAACGCCACGTTGTCCACAGCGGACAGATGCGGGAACAGCAGCGGGTCCTGCGACAGCAGGCCCACGGCACGCTCGTGCGGCGGCAGCCCGTGCAACGGCCTGCCGCCGAACGTGACCGTGGCGCGGTGTGGCCGCAGTAATCCGGACAAACTGCCGAGCAGGCTCGACTTGCCGGAACCGTTCGGCCCGAGGATCGCCAGTACGGTGCCCGCCGGGACGTCGAACTCCACCGCCAACTCGAAGCTGCCCCTGACCAGCTCGATCTCGGCATGCAGTGTCACGACGGGTTACCTTCCAGCGCTCTCGGCCTGGCCACCGCGATGACCACCACCGCGACCACGATCAGCATCAGAGCCAGCGCCACCGCGCTGTCCACATCGGACTCCGCCTGTGTGTACACGGCGAGCGGAAGCGTTCGGGTGACCCCTTCGAGGCTGCCCGCGAACGTGATCGTCGCGCCGAACTCGCCGAGCGAGCGGGCGAAGCTGAGCACCGCGCCCGAGCCGAGCGCGGGCAGCAGCAACGGCAGCGTGACCCGGCGGAACACCGTCCAGGGCTTCGCGCCCAGCGTCGCGGCCACCTGCTCGTAGGCGTCCCCGGCGTTGCGCAGCGCACCCTCCAGGCTCACCACCAGGAAGGGCATCGCCACGAACGTCTGCGCGATGATCACCGCGGTGGTCGTGAACGGGATCTGCACCCCCATCGCGACCGACAGCGCGTAGCCGAGAAAGCCCTTTCTGCCGAGTAGGTACAACAGTGCGAGCCCGCCGACCACCGGCGGCAGCACGAGCGGCAACAGCACGATCGCCCGCAGCACGCGCAGTCCGGGAAAGGAGGAGCGCGCGAGCACGACGGCCAGCGGCACCCCGAACACGACGCACGCCGCGGTCGACACCACGGCCGTCTCCAGCGACAGCCGCAGCGCGGTGAGTGACGAGCCGGACACGATCAGTGCGGGCAGACGCGTCAGGTCGGTCCGCACGAGCAGCCCGATCACGGGCAGTACGACCAGAGCCAGCGCGGCTGCCGCCGGTACCCACAGCACCCACGGCAGCCGCGCGCGCGGGTTACTTGTTCGGCGGGACAAAACCGACCTTCGCGAGCTGCTGCTGCCCCTGCGCGCCGAGCACGTACTGCTCGAACTGCTTGGCGAGGTCGCTCTGCGGCGCGTTCTTCACCACGGCGATCGGGTAGTTGTTGACCGCCTGCGCGGCCTCCGGGAACTGGACCTGGTCGACCTTGCCCTTCGCGCTCGCGGCGTCGGTGACGTAGACCAGGCCCGCGTCGGCCTCACCGGCCTGCACCTTCGTCAGCACCTGCTTGACGTCCTGTTCCTCACTCGCCGGCTTGAGCTGCACGCCGGTGTTCTTCTCGACCTTCTGCGTGGCCGATCCGCACGGCACCTGCGGCGCGCACACCACGACGGTCAGCCCGCCTTTGGCGAGGTCGGCGAAGCTCGTGATGTGCTTCGGGTTGCCCGGCGCGACCGCGATGGTCAGCTTGTTGGTCGCGAACACCTGCGGTGTGCCGTCGATCACCCCGGTTTGCACGGCCTTGTCCATATTGGTCTGATCGGCGGAGGCGAACACGTCGGCCTGCGCCCCGTTGCTCAGCTGCTGCACCAGCGAGGACGAGCCGCCGAAGTTGTACTTGACGGTGACGCCGGGGTGTGCCGCCTCGAAGTCGGTCTTGATCGCGTTGAAGGACTCGGTCAGTGAGGCCGCGGCGAACACCGTCAACGTCTTGGGGTCGCCGTTGCCGCCGGAACTGGCCGACCCGCAACCGGTGAGCAGCAGGGCCAGCGTGGCCAGCGCGGCTATTGTCTTTTTCAACGCTCTCCTCCTGGAGTCTCGACGACGACCGTCGTCGCTTTCACCACCGCCACCGCGAGCACGCCTGGGCGCAGCCCGAGCTCGCGCACCGCCTCGGCACTCATCAGCGACACGACTCGGTACGGTCCACACTGGATCTCGACCTGCGCCATGACCTTGTCCGCGATCACCTCGGTGACCAGCCCGACGAACCGGTTACGCGCCGAACGTCCCACCTGTGACGGATCGTCCGGACGTGCGGCCTGTTCGCGCGCGAACGCGGCGAGTTCGGCACCGTCGATGACCTTGCGGCCCGCGGAGTCGACTCCTTCGGTCAGCTGACCGGCGCGCACCCAGCGGCGCACCGTGTCGTCGCTGACGCCGAGAAGTCCTGCGGCCTCAGAGAACCGAAATTGCGGCATGTTGGCGAGGTTATCCCCGCGCTTGCGGAAAAGCTATGTGCCGAAGATATCGGCCCGCATACGTTCTTGGAGCGCACGTTCGAACCGCTCCACAATCTCGCGCTCCTCGGGCGAGAACCGCTGCAGCACGCTTTCCATCACGTCCAGCGCGGAGGCGAACAGCGGCGCGTACTTCTCCTCGTCGAACGGCGTCAGCTCGACCAGAACCTTGCGCCGGTCCTGTTCATCACGGACGCGACGGACGAAACCGGCGCGCTCCAGCCGGTCGATCACCCCGGTCACCGCACCCGTGGAAAGGCCCGTGAGCTGGGCGATCCTGCCCGCGGTGAGCGGACCTTCGGCACGTGACGCCAGATCGAGCGCCTTGTGGTCGGTGGCCGACAGGCCCATCATCTCGGCGATGCGCGCGTGCCGCAGCACGGCCAGCGTGCTGCCTTCGCGGCCGAGCTCCCCGAACCGCTGGAGCACCTCGGGCGGCACGGGATACCTCGGCTCGTCGGCCATTTGCCAGGGTCCTCCCCATTTCACGGGCGCGGTCGTCCAAATATTCTAGTGATCGCCCCAATGTCGAGGCTCGGGTTAGGCTGGTGTCAATGAGTGCGGTAAATCTCGGTCTTCCCCGTGTGCGAAGCCTTCCCGACGTGTCCGAACCAAGGCCGGACAATCCCGCCCTCATCGACACGTTCGGGCGGGTCGCCACCGATCTGCGCGTGTCGCTGACGGACCGCTGCAACCTTCGCTGTACTTACTGCATGCCCGCCGAGGGCCTGCCGTGGCTGCCCGGCGACGACGTTCTCAGTGACGCGGAATTGTTGCGGTTGCTACGGATCGCCGTCGAGCGGCTCGGCATCACCGACATCCGGCTCACCGGCGGCGAGCCGTTGCTGCGCGCCGGGCTGGAGGACCTGGTGGCCGAGATCGCCGCGCTGCGGCCGAGGCCCCGGCTTTCCATGACCACCAACGGGATCGGGCTCGCCAAACGCGCCAAGGCCTTCGCCGACGCGGGGCTCGACCGGATCAACATCTCGCTCGACACCGTCGACGAGGAGACGTTCCGCACGATCACGCGCCGGGACCGGCTCTCCCACGTGCAGGCCGCGCTTGCCGCGGCGCGCGACGCGGGACTGAACCCGGTCAAGGTGAACGCCGTACTACTGCGCGGGGTCAACGAGCACGAGGCCGCCGATCTACTGCAGTACTGCCTCGACAACGGCTACCACCTTCGCTTCATCGAGCAGATGCCGCTGGACGCCCAGCACGGCTGGAACCGCGGCGAGATGATCACTGCGGAGGAGATCCTCGGTCTGCTGCGCGAGGAGTTCACGCTGACACCCAGCCCCGCCGAACGCGGCGGCGCGCCCGCGGAGCGCTGGCTGGTCGACGGCGGACCGGCCGAGGTCGGCGTCATCGCGTCCGTGACCAGGCCGTTCTGCGCCGCATGTGAACGCACCCGGCTCACCGCCGACGGCGCCGTGCGCTCGTGCCTGTTCAGTAATGACGAGACCCAGCTGCGCGACCTGATGCGTGGCGGCGCCTCCGATGAAGAGGTGGCGCACGCATGGCGGATGACGATGTGGGGCAAACTCGCGGGGCACGAGATCAACGACGCCGGGTTCGCACAGCCGATCCGGCCGATGAGCGCGATCGGGGGCTGAGGTCCGTGACGACGGTCCAGGTGCGTTATTTCGCGTCCGCGAGGGCCGCGTCCGGGGTGGAGCAGGAGACGGTCCGGTTGCCTGCCGGTGCGTCCGTCTCAGAGGCGATCGTGGTGCTGCGGGAGCGGCATCCCGAGCGCCTGCCGCGGGTACTGGAGGCCGCCAGCTTCCTTGTCGACGGTATCGCCGTGCGAGACCCCTCCCGCCCCCTTCCGGACGGAGCCGAACTGGACGTCTTGCCTCCGTTTGCCGGCGGTTAGAAGGCGTTTTCCCGGCGTTTCCCAAAGGCCCACCAACGGACCAGTCGCACCGTCACGACGTGACACAGACCTCACGATCAGTGAAATATCTCGACAAGGAAACGGCGAGATAACGGCCCTCCGACCAGGAAAAACACTGGGATCGCTACAGGTTGCGTGTCGTTACTGTGATGTAGCTCACATGCCGATTAATTTCCGATCACGGTCCTCGTTACGTACCGTCGCTTTTCGGCTGGCCCCGACCGGCCACGGCAAGACCGGGATTCCGAAAGCGCCAAACCCTGTCCGGCGGAATCCCGGACCAATACCCCGAGCGAAAGAAGCTTCCGGACAGGGGCGAGGGGACCGGCACCGCGCACCGACGCGGAGCCGGCCGGCAGCCCGGATCCCGCCGGGCGGCACGGGCCTGCGGGTCCGCCCACGGCCGTGAGGCTCGTCGGCGCTGGGAGCCCGAGTTAAGCGAAATGTCCTACCGAGGCAAGCACCGCAAGATGTCCCCCGCCGCTCGCCACATCGCTCGCGTCGCCATCGCGGGCATCGCCGTCGGCACCCCGCTGGCTATCGCTGCGACCCCCGCGCAGGCCTCCAGCGTGAACTGGGACGCGATCGCGCAGTGCGAGAGCGGTGGCAACTGGAACACCAACACCGGCAACGGCTTCTACGGCGGCCTGCAGTTCACGCAGAGCACGTGGAAGGCCTACGGCGGCACCGGCAGCCCGCAGGGCGCGTCCCGTGAGCAGCAGATCGCCGTCGCCGAGCGGGTCCTGCAGGGCCAGGGCATCGGCGCGTGGCCGGTGTGCGGCAAGAAGGGCGGCTCGTCGTCCAGCTCGGTCAAGTCGAGCTCGACGCAGAAGAGCACCGCGCCCAAGACCACCTCGACGCCGAAGACCGTGACCGCCCCGGCGGCCACCAGCGTGCCGAGCTCCAACCCGAACGGTGACTACACCGTCGTGGCCGGCGACACGCTGAGCAAGATCGCCCAGAAGATGAACGTCGAGGGCGGCTACCAGAAGCTGCAGCAGCTGAACCAGCAGTACATCCCCAACGCGGACCTGATTCTGGTCGGCCAGAAGATCGCCACCAAGTGACCTGCTGAGGGCCACTCACCCGAGTGACCCGCCCAAGGCCACTCACGGCGCGATCAGTGCCAAGCCAGTGACCAGGCTGAGCCATCCGCGGCGCCCCGAGGCGTCGAATGGCAGGCCGAAGGCCACTAACGGCGCTTGAGTGAGGGCCCCACCGCTTTCCCCCGGGCGGTGGGGCCCTCGCCACAACTGCCCGCCGTTCCGGCCGGGCGGCGGCCGGAGGGTCCCCTCGGGTCTCGGTGGATGCAGCCATCCGGTTCTGGCGGATGCGGCGTCCTCCGGTCCCGGTCGACGCAGCCTCCGGCTCCGGTGGACCCAGTTCTCCGGTGTCAGCGGCCGCAGCGCCCTCCGTCTTCGGTGAGCACAGCCCTCGCCGGGCCGAAAGGCAGCGCCCACCCTGGCCTGCCACCGGCCCCCCGCCGAACCCGGCTCGCCCGAAGCAAACCTCACAGACCTGCCCGCCGGACCCGCAGCCACGCTCGCCGCACCCGGCGGCCCTGGCTCGCCACACTTCGGCGAGCCACCGCACCCAGGGCGAGCCACCGCACCCAGAACGAGTCGCCCGCCGAAATCCGGCGCCTTCCTGGCCCATGGCGGCTCAACCATCCGCGCCTTCAGTAGTCCTCGCGACCATGATCCGGCCGCTGAGCCCCTTCGGCGGCCCCTGAGGCCCGGTTTGCGCCGCGCGAGCGAAATCGCCCGCACAGAGCGCCTGAGGACCCAAAACCCAATTGGCACGCTTCCTGACCGCAAGTCCGGTTCACGACAAGCGATTGCCCAACGCAGAGCCGCCCTCGGTAGGGGCACCGGGCAGGTAGCTGGCTTTTTGCCATCGCCGCACTTCCAGCGGCGAAGCGGTGTCGGGGGCAGGAAGCCAGCTACCTGCCCGGATTTTCCACATGAACGAGCCCCGCCGGGCATTCCGTGCAAGACGTTGAGTGCGACCGGCTGCCCATCCGCGACCGCAGCGCGCTTCGCGCCACCGCACGAGCCCTACCCACGAAACCGCACTCCGCGCGACCACGCGCGCCGGCCCGCATTCGACGCCACCGCGGGAGTCCTCCCCGCGAAACCGCACTCCGCGCCACTGCACGAGCCAGCCCACACCGCGGCCGCACAAGCCCGGCCCGCGCCGCCCGCACCCGGCTGCCGATCCCTCCTCTGAGCTACGGCGAGTTGACCCACTCGTCCGTGCCATCGGCGAAATGCTGGTGCTTCCAGACCGGCAGCCGGGCCTTGACCTCGTCCACCAGCTCCGCGCAGGCCGCGAACGCCTCGCCGCGGTGATCCGCCGCGACGGCACACGCCAGCGCCACATCGCCGATTTCCAGCGCCCCCAGCCGGTGACTCACCGCCACCGCACGAACACCGGCCCGGCGTCCCGCCACGTCCGCGACCACCCTGGCCAGCACATCACCGGCCGTCGGGTGCCCCTCGTAGAACAGGTTCAGCACCGACTTCCCGCCATCGTGGTCACGCACCACACCGCCGAAGGTCACCACCGCGCCCGCGGCCGGATCGTCCACCAGATCGGCGTGCGCCTCCACCGACAGCGGCTGCTCGGTCACCTGCGCCAGCGCGATCCGCGGCCCTCCCGCTGAACCACCGTCCGCGGGCAGCGCGGTCGCGACGGGAGCAGTCTCCGCCGCCAGGACCTTGCCGTTCTCCGGACGCGGATGGTCACCACCGGCGAGCTGGTCGACCGCGTGCTCCAGCACATCCGCCAGCACCCCGAGCCCGTCCTTGACCCCACCCCGGGATCCCGGCAGGTTCACCACCAGCGTCCGGCCCGCGACTCCGGCCACCCCGCGCGACAACACCGCCGTCGGCACCTTCGGCAGGCCCGCCATCCGCACGGCGTCGGCCAGCCCCGGCAGTTCGTAGTCCAGCACCGCCGACGTCTCCTCCGGCGTGTGGTCCGTCGGCGAGACGCCGGTGCCGCCCGTCGTGACGATCACGTCGACCTCGTCGTTCAGGCACTCACGCAGCGCCTTGCCCACCGGCGCGCCGTCGGGCACCACCAGCGGCTCCGGGACCTCGAACGAGCGCTCCGCCAGCCACGCGACGATCACCGGGCCGGTGTTGTCCTCGTAAACCCCGGCCGCGGCCCGGTTCGAAGCCACGATCACTCGTGCTGTGCGCGTCATGAAGCCTCCCGCGTCCAGGTTCCGGTCTTCCCGCCATCCTTGCGTTCCAACCGCACCTCATCCAGGGTCGCCGCCGGATCGACGGCCTTGATCATGTCGTGCACGGTCAGCCCGGCCACCGCGACGGCCGTCAGGGCCTCCATCTCGACACCCGTGCGGTCGGTGGTGCGCGCGGTCGCCTCGATGCGCACGTCGGTTTCGCCGAGCGCGAACTCCACCTTCACCCCGGACAGCGCGATCTGATGACACAGCGGGATGAGGTCCGGCACCTTCTTCGCTCCCATGATGCCCGCGATCCGCGCCGTCGCGAGCGCGTCGCCCTTCGGCAGGCCGTTCGCCGACAGCAGGCCCACCACCTCCGCCGTCGTGCGCACGACGCCCGTCGCGATCGCCGTCCGCGCGGAGGCTTCCTTGCCCGAGACGTCGACCATCCGGGCCGCCCCGGTGTGATCGACGTGGCTGAGTTCACTCACGCGCTCAGGCTAGTCGCAGCATACGACGACCCGAAAAGCAACAGTACTTATATAAGTGCTGTTACAATTCCGAGCATGACCGGCGATCCGACCGAAGTCAGTCACTGGCGTCCGCTGCGACTCCTGCTCGACGCGATGGACGACGACATCGCGCGGCTTTACCGCGAGGCCCGCATCGAGGGCCTCAAACCGAGCTTCGTGATGGAACTGATCCGGCTGCACCATCAGGGCCCGATGACGATCACCGAGCTGGCCGCGTCCGTCGATCGCACGCACTCCGCGATGAGCCAGAAGGTCGCCGCGATGCGCAACGCCGGATTCGTGCGCACCACCACCGGCGAGGACGCGCGCAGCAAGAAGATCGCACTTACCGCCAAGGCCACCGCGATCGCCGGAAAGCTGGCCGCGGAGTGGCGTGCGACCGAGGCCGCGGTCGCCGAACTGGAAGCAGAGCTGCCCCGCCCGCTGACCAAAGTGGTCGCCGACATCGAGGAAGCGTTGCGGCGCAAGAGTTTCCACGACCGCATCGCGGAACGGCTCGCCGGGGACCCATCGTGGCAATAGCCCCGCAGGCCAGTCCTCGCAGCCGGACCGCCCGGGCACGACCGTGGCGCTAGCCCTGCTCGACGTCACGCCGCTGCGCTCGTCGCGGAAGTTCCGCGGGCTGTGGCTCGGCCGCGCGTTCTCCGGCTTCGGGTCGCAGATGACGATCGTCGTGGTCATGTTCCAGGTCTGGCAACTGACCGGCAGCACCGTGTGGACCGGCGCGGTCGGCCTCGCGCAGGCGCTTCCGGTGATCGGTTTCGGACTGTTCGCCGGGTCTGTTGTGGACCGAGCCGACCGCCGCCGGGTCTATCTCGCCGCACAGACCGGACAGGCCATCTGCGCGCTAATCCTTGCGGTACAAGGATTTCTGGGCCACTTCCCGGTTTACGGTGTGCTGCTGCTCATCGCGGCCGAGTCGTGTTTCGTCACCGTCGGCGGGCCCGCCTCGCGAACGTTCATCCCTCGCCTGCTGCCCGAATCGCAGCTCCCGGCCGAGCTCGCGCTGAACCACATCTCGTTTCAGGCCGCGATGCTGATCGGCCCCGCGGTCGGCGGGCTCGTGTTGGCGTGGCTCGGCGTCGGCGGCTGCTACCTGATCGACGCGATCACCTTCGGCCTCGCCTTCCTCGGCGCCTTCGGCCTGCCTCCGATGCCTCCCGATCGCGACGCCGCACGCCCCGGGCTCGGCGGGGTGCTCGACGGCCTCCGGTTCCTGATCAGCCACCGCGTCGTCCGCGCGGCGCTGCTCACGGACCTGGCCGCCACCGTGCTCGCGATGCCGATCAGCCTGTTTCCGCAGGTCAACGCGGAAAAGTTCGGCAACGACCCGCGCACGCTCGGGCTGTTCCTGTCCGCGATCGCAGTCGGCGGGGTGCTCGCGTCCGTCTTCTCGGGAACGTTCACCAGACGCTCGCGCCTCGGCCTGGTGATGCTCGTCGCCTCGGCGACCTGGGGTGCGGCGCTCGCCCTGTTCGGCGTCGTGCCGGGTGCCTGGCTCGGTCTGTGCTGCCTGGTGATCGCCGGGGCGGCGGACACGATCTCGGTGGTCGCGCGCGGCACGATCGTGCAGGCCGGGACGCCCGACCACCTGCGCGGCAGGGTGTCCGCCGCTGAGCAGATCGTCGGCCAGGCGGGACCGGACATCGGCAATCTGCGTGCCGGCCTGGTCGCCCGCCTGACTTCCGGGCCGGTCGCGCTGCTCAGCGGCGGCCTGACGTGTCTCGCGGCCGTCGCGCTGGTCGGCGCGACGACACGCGAGCTACGGAACTAACGGGCGCCGCGCGTGCGGCGGGCGGCCTGCTTCACCGCGTCCGCCACGGCCGGGGCGACGGCGGAGTCGAACACGCTGGGCACGATGAACGAGGCGTTGAGCCGGTCGTCCACCACATCGGCGATCGCGTTGGCCGCGGCGAGCAGCATGTCGTCGTCGATGTCGTGTGCCTGCGCGTCCAGCAGCCCGCGGAACACGCCGGGGAAGGCCAGCACGTTGTTGATCTGGTTCGGATAGTCGCTGCGCCCGGTGGCCACGACCGCCGCGTGCTGCTGCGCCTCGATCGGGTCGATCTCCGGGTCCGGGTTGGCCAGCGCGAACACGATCGCGTCCTTGGCCATCGTCGCGACCTGCTCGGCACCGAACAGGTTCGGTGCCGAGACGCCGATGAACACGTCGGCGCCGACCAGCGCGTCGTGCAGGCTGCCCGACACGTTGTCCTTGTTGGTGTTCTCCGCCAGCCAGCGCAGGTTGTCGTCGAGGTTCTCGCGTCCGGAGTGGACGATTCCGTCGATGTCGGAGACCACGATGTCGCCCGGCTTCTTGCGCAGCAGCAACCGGATGATCGCGGAACCGGCCGCACCGGCGCCGCTGACCGCGATCTTGCAGTCCTCGATGTTCTTGCCGACCACGCGCAGTGCGTTGCGCAGCGCGGCGACCACCACGATCGCCGTGCCGTGCTGGTCGTCGTGGAACACCGGGATGTCCAGCTGGTCGCGCAGCCGCTTCTCGATCTCGAAGCAGCGCGGCGCGGCGATGTCCTCCAGGTTGATGCCGCCGTACACCGGCGCCAGCGCCTTGACGATCTTGATGATCTCCTCGGTGTCCTGGGTGTCCAGGCACACCGGCCACGCGTCGACGTCGGCGAACTTCTTGAACAGCGCCGCCTTGCCTTCCATCACCGGAAGCGCCGCCTCCGGGCCGATGTTGCCGAGGCCCAGCACGGCGGAGCCGTCGGTGACGACCGCGACCGTGTTGCGCTTGATGGTCAGCCGCCGCGCGTCGGCGGGGTTCGCCGCGATCGCCTTGCACACCCGTGCGACGCCCGGGGTGTAGGCGCGGGACAGATCGTCACGGTTGCGCAGCTGCACCTTCGGGGTGACCGAGAGCTTGCCGCCGAGGTGCATGAGGAAGGTGCGGTCGGAGACCTTGCGCACCCGCACACCGGGGAGTGAGTCCAGCTCCTTGGTGATGTCCTCGACGTGATCGGCGTTGGAGACGTTCGCCGTGATGTCGACCACGATCGCTTCGGCGGTCGACTCGACGACGTCGAACGCGGTGAGCACGCCGCCCACCCGGCCGACGGCGGTCGTAAGGTCTCCAGCGGCGCTGGCCGAGGGCGGTGCCTCGACCCGAACAGTGATCGAATAACCGGGGCCGGGAACCGGCACTGTCGTTACCCCTTACTTGTTGATCTCGGTCTCCGGGTGCACGTAGGGCACCGATTCGAGTGGGAACGTCGTGTCGCCGAACGGCGAAAGCGCGCCCTGGCGGTCCGCCGCCAGTTCCGTCACCGGGTGCTCGCCCTCGGCAACCTTCGGCCAGCTCGGGTCGATACGCACAGATTTCTTGCCGTTGTCGCCTTTGGCCACGTCAACCTCCTGCTTCCACGGGACCACGCTCGCTCTCAGTTTGCCTCAACGCGGCGGGCCCCATCAGGCCAGGGCGGTATCCTGGACTGTGATGCCCGCGACCTCTCTGGCGGACTGGCTGCGTTCCGCGTCCGACGACGAGCTGGCCGCGCTTCTGCAGGCCAGGCGCGACCTGGCCACCCCGCCCCCGTCCGACAGCACCGTGCTGGCCACCCGAGCCGGCACAGCGGGCTCCACGGCACGCGCGCTGGAGGAGCTGGACACCTTCACCCTCGCCGTGCTGGACGCGCTGCTCGTCGCCGACGCCGACACCGAGGCCGTGCCCTTGAGCAGGGTCGAGGAGCTGATCGGCGCGGATCCGCGGCCTGCGCTGGAGCGGCTCAAGTCGCGCGCGGTCGCGTGGGGCGACGACGACGCACTTCGGGTGCTGCCGGTCACCCGCGAGATCGTCGGCCCGTACCCGGCGGGCCTCGGCGTGTCCGTGCCCGAACTGGCCGGGGTCGAACTGGCGGAGCTGAGCGAGGACGAACGCGGCGTGCTGGGCGCGCTGGCGTCCGGTTCACCGGTCGGCCGCAGCCGCGACGCCGCCGTCCAGGTTCCCCTGGAGCGCGCGACCACGCCGGTGCAGCGGCTGCTCGCCCGCGGCCTGCTGGTCCGGCGGGACGCCGGCACCGTCGAACTGCCGCGCGAGGTCGCGCTCGCGTTGCGCGGCGGCCGGTCCTGCTCGCCGGATGCGCTTCGCGAGCCCGAGCTGCCGGTCCACCCACATCAGCAGTCCACTGTGGACGAGGCGGCGGCCGGTGAGGCGATGGAGTTCCTTCGCCAGACGGAAAAGCTGCTGATGTTGTGGTCGGAGCAGCCACCGCCGGTACTCAAGGCGGGCGGGCTCGGCGTGCGCGAACTGCGGCGGCTGGCCCGCGACGTGGAGGTCGACGACACCCGGGCGACCCTGCTCGCCGAGCTTGCGGTGGGCGCCGGGCTGGTCGCCGACAGCGGATCGACCACGCCGGAGTGGGTCCCGACCACGCTGACCGACTCGTGGCTGGCGTCCGCGCCCGGACAGCGCTGGCTCACGCTCGCGCAGACCTGGCTGGAGCTGCCGCGGCTGCCGGGCCTGGCCGGGCAGCGCGACGCCAAGGACAAGCCGATCATCCCGCTGTCCGACGATCTTCGCCGTCCGCTCGCGCCGCTCAACCGGCGCCGGGTGCTGAACTCGCTGGCCGACCTGCGGCCGGGCGAGGGGGTGAAAAGCGTCGAAGAGCTGGTCGGCGTGCTGGCGTGGCGCGCACCGCGGCGGGGCGGGCGGCTGCGTGACGAGACCGTGCGCTGGACGATGGCCGAGGCCGCCGCGCTCGGCGTGATCGCGCTCGGCACGCTCCCCACCGCGACGAAGGCCCTGCTGGACGACGACCGCACGCGCGCCCTGTCGGCGATGGTCGACGCGATGCCGGCGCCGATCGACCACGTGCTGGTGCAGGCCGACCTCACCGTCGTCGCGCCGGGCCCGCTGGAGCCCGAACTGGCCACGGAGATCAAGACGGTGGCCGACGTGGAGTCCGCCGGGCACGCGACGGTCTACCGGGTCACCGAGGCCACCGTGCGGCGCGCTCTTGACGCCGGGCGCACGGCCGATGAGCTGCACGAACTGTTCGGCAAGCGGTCGGCGACGCCGGTGCCGCAGTCGCTGACCTACCTCATCGACGACGTCGCGCGGCGGCACGGACGGCTGCGCGGTGGTGCGGCGGCGTCGTTCCTGCGCTGCGACGACGAGGTGCTGCTCGCGGAGGTGCTCGGCAACCCGGTGGCCCAGGAGTACGAGCTGCGCCGCATCGCGCCGACCGTGCTGGTGAGCCCGGTGCCGCTGGCCGAGGTGCTGGACGGGTTACGCGCGGCGGGTTTCGCCCCGGCCGCCGAGGGCCCGGACGGGCGGGTGCTGGACCTGCGGCCGAGCGGGCGCCGGATTCCCGCGCGGAGCAAGAACAACCGGCGCGTGCTCGCCGATCCGGGCGCCATCGATCCCGAGCAGATCGCGACGGTCATCGCACACGTGCGCGCGGGCGACCGGGTCGCGACCCGGCGGCGGGGCAAGGAAGTGCGGTTACCGGGCGGGGGCGGCGGCTCGGACACGGCCGCGACGATGGCGCTGCTGGCACGGGCGAGCCGCGAGAAGCGCGAGGTGTGGATCGGGTTCGTGGACGCGCACGGGACGGCGAGCCAGCGGATCGTCACCCCGGCGCACGTCGGCGGCGGGGTCCTGCTGAGCACCGAAGACGAGCGGTTTCCGTTGCACCGCATCACGTCCGCGGCCCTCGTGGAGGACTGACGGCGTTCCAGCGACGGAACGCCCAGCTCAGGTGCGTGGGGAGCACGGCTTGAGTGCGCGGAACGGCCAACTCGCAGACGCCGCACGGAACCGCCGACTCGGGCGCGCGGAACTCCCAACTCGCGGATGCCGAACCCCCAACTCGGGGGCACGGAAAGCCCGACTCGCGTTAGAGGGCTCGGAGGCCTTCTAGGACGCGGGCCATGAACTCGCGTGAGGAGCGGTCGCCGAACGACAGGCCCGGCTGGTGGATGACCACCAGCTCCATGTTGTCCATATCGCTGACCAGCACCTTCACCACGTTCAGCGGCAGATGCAGGTACGCCGCGATCTCCACGATCGAGCGTGGATCGGCGCACAGATCGCAGATTCGCCTGTGCTGCACCGAAACCGCGCCCTCGTAGCGGCGGCCACGGTCGCTTGTGGACACGAGCGCTTCCAGTTCCAGCTCGTAGTCCGGGCGCGTGCGACCGCGCGTGTGCGCGTACGGCCGCATCATCGTGCGCTGCCGCGCCGACGACGTCACGGGCATGGGCCGGGGCATCGCGGGCGACGGAGCGGCGGGCGGGGGTGGCACCGGCGCCGGCTCCCGCCGCACGCCGGGCAGACCGCGCACCGCGGTGAGCACCGCGGCGCGGTTCAGCTTGAACCGGGCGGGCGAGTCGAGACCGTCGCGGTCCATGCCCTGGTGCAGGGCTTCCCATGCGTCGACGCCGGGGCCCGGGGCCCCCTTCGAAATCCTCGTCATCGGCTACCCGCGCACACCACCCTGGAGCTGCGTGCGCAGCTCCGGCGTCATCTGCTGACCGACGCGATCCACCAGCAGCGTCATCTCGTAGGCGACCGTGCCGATATCGCAGTTCGGCGCGGCGAGTACGGCGAGGCACGATCCGTCACTGATCGACATCAGGAACAGGTATCCGCGCTCCATCTCGACGACCGTCTGGTTCACAAGACCGGCTTCGAAGCACCGCGCCGCGCCTTGTGTGAGGCTGACCAGTCCGGAGGCGACGGCGGAGAGCTGGTCTGCGCGGTCCTTCGGCAGTCCCTGGGAACCGGCGAGCAACAGACCGTCCGCCGACACCACGATCGCGTGCGCCGCACCGGGCACCCTGCGCACGAAATCGGTGATGAGCCAGCCGAAGCTGCCCGAATGATGGGCCGGCGCCGTCACACCTACCTCCTCGCCGATCGTCGCGGTCGCGATTATTCCCTGCCAGGGTATTCCCCACAGCGGGGTTGTCGACCCGCAACCAAGGGTGATCCCTATCGTTCACCCCAACGGCCGTACCCCGAAGGTGAGCGTGCCGTCACTCAGCCGACCTGAAGCGCGGTGTCCCGCGAGATCGCGTGCTCCACGACCGAGATCAGCACCTGTTTCGCCGACTCACGTTCCCGTGCGTCGCAAGCGATGATGGGCACATGGGCGCCGATCGTCAATGCGTGCCGGACATCCTCGATCTGATGGTGCAGCAATCGGTCAAAGCAGTTGATCGCCACGATGTAGGGCAACTTGCGGTTCTCGAAGAAGTCGATCGAGGGGAACGCGTCCGCGAGCCGGCGCGTGTCCACGAGCACGACCGCGCCGATCGCACCCAGCGCGAGGTCGTCCCACATGAACCAGAACCGGTGCTGGCCCGGCGTGCCGAACACGTACAGCACGAGGTCGGAGTCCAGCGAGAGGCGGCCGAAGTCCATGGCCACCGTCGTGGTGGTCTTGTTCGGCGTCGCGGTCACGTCGTCGACCGTCACGCTCGCCTCGGTCATCTGCGCTTCCGTGGTCAGCGGGTCGATCTCCGACACCGCGCCGACGAGCGTGGTCTTGCCCGCGCCGAAACCACCCGCGACAACGATCTTGGCCGACTGCGTCGGGCCGTGCGCCGCCGAGACGTTCGCGTCGGAGTCAAATTCTCCGAAGGCCACTGAGCACCCTCTCCATGAATTCGATACTGGGGCGGTCGCCGACCGCGACGGTCGCGGTGTGCACCAGAACCAGGCCCAGCCCGGCGACGTCACCGATGAGCACCCGCACCACGCCCAGCGGCAGGCGCAGGTACGCGGCGACCTCGGCCACCGAACGGGTGTCCAGGCACAGACCGCAGATGGAGCGGTGCTCGGGCACCTTCACGCGGTCGAGCACGCGGCCACGTTCGCTGGTGGACACCAGCGCCTCGATCGCGAGGTCGTACGTCGGTCTGGTCCGGCCACCGGTGCGGAAGTAGGGCCGGACCAGGCCGGAGGTCTCGGCCGGGGTGGCCTCGGGCGGGGCGGGCACCGGCGGGATGCCCGGCAGGCTCGGATGGTTCGGGTGACTCACCGGACCGGGTCCCGGTCCCGGCGCCATGCCCGAGAACGCGGCGAACTCGCCGCTGGGCGGGCCCTGGTCGGGGCCCCGGCCGAACAGTTCCGAACCGGGCCCGGACAGCAGCCGGTCGTTGAAGTCGGGCATCCGGTACTCACCTGTGTGCCAGCCCGCCGAGGGTTCCGGTTCGACGTCCCCGGGACTCGCGCCCCGGCGCTGCCGCCGGTCGCGGTCGACGCGCGCCCGGAACTGCCGCCAGTCCTCACCTGTGTTCGATCCCCGTGGGTCATCGGGATCCGACCCGGAAATCGTGGAGCTCATCCCCATCACAGCCCCGTCCAAGTCCGCATCCACTGTCCGTCCCCTGGCACGTCGTCAGCCGCGCGCCGCGCCCTGCAACTGCGCCCGCAGCTCAGGCGTGAGTTGCTGGCCGACCCGGTCGACCAGAAGGGTCATCTCGTAGACCACCAGACCGATGTCGCTGTCCGGGGAGCCGAGCACGGCAAGACACGAACCGTCGGAGACCGACATCAGGAACAGGAAGCCGTTGGCCATCTCGACCACGGTCTGGGCGACCGGCCCGCCTTCGAAGACCTTCGCCGCGCCGCGCGCGAGGCTGGTGAGCCCGGACGCGACGGCGGCCAACTGATCGGCCCTGTCCTTGGGCAGGCCTCGCGAGGAAGCCAGCATCAGTCCGTCGGCGGAAACCACCACCGCATGCGCCGCGCCTGGGACACGGTGCACGAAGTCGGTGATGAGCCAGGCGAACCCGTTAGGTCCGCTCGGCGACTTCGAGCCACCCGGCTGCAGGGAACCCGCCCGCGTCACTCGTCACTCCTCACTGCCGTAATCGGATGAGGAAAACTCCCCACCCCGCACCGAAACACTTTCCTCGGCACCGGGATTGTCCCGCAACGCGTGCCGGCCGGACTTGTACCCTTGCTGGAAGCTCGCCATCCGCTCGCGCGCGGCGGTGGCCGATCTGGCGATCGCGCTGTGACTCGGCTTCCCGGAAGTGGTGTCGGTGAAGGCACCGGACTCCCCCGAGGTCACCGAGCCCGGCACGAGGTAGGCGTTGGGCACCCGCTTGGGCAGGCCGGCGGTGGTCATCTCCTCACCCTTGGGCTCCAGCAGTGCCTCCGCCGCCTGCCAGCCCTCGTCCGCGGCGCTGTGCCAGAGCTCGTCCAGCATCGGCGTCGACTCCTCGGGCTCCGGCTGCGGAACGTAGGGTTCCTCGAGATCCCCCGTCATCGAGCGCTCGATTTCCTCTTCCGGGTTGTCCTGCTTGGGCGCTTCGTCTTCCTCGCTGAACCACCGCGACACGACCGACTGGTAGATCGGCAGCCGCTTCGTCGGCGCGTCGTCCTCGAGCGCTCCGTTCTCGCTCGCCTGCGGTTCCTCCCGCGGCGGCTCCGGCGCGACCGGCACGTACTTCGGTTCGCGTTTGGGCAGTTGCAGCGGTGCGATCCGGCCGGTCAGCTCCGCGGAGGAGCCGTTGCCGTTGCCCGAGCCGGAACCGCGGCTGAGGTAGGCCGCCTTGGACGAGCCTGCGACGAGGTCATCGAGGCTGATCGGCTGGTCGAGCGGTTTGAGCCCGCCGGGACCGGACGCCGGGCCGTCCGGCTGTGGCGGCGTGGTCGTGGTCTGCTCCGCCGCCACCGACGCGGGCCTCGGCCGCTGCACGGGCACGTGCGGGATCTGCGGCATCGAGGTCTCGGCCAGGGTGGGCGGCGGCACGGGCGCGGGCACCGGGCCGAGCAGTTCGGCGGGGACGACGACGCGGGCGATCACGCCACCTTCGATGTCCTCGTTCTCGCGCACGCGGACCTCGATGCCGTGTCGCTTGGCCAGCCGGGCGACCACGTAGAGGCCCATCCGCCGGGTCACCGACACGTCCAGGTCGGGCGGATCGGCGAGCCGCTTGTTCGCCTCGGCGATCTGCTCCTCGGACATGCCCACACCGCGGTCGGTGATCTGGATGGCCAGCGATTTGCGGCGGGTGACGACCGCGCGCACGCTCACCTTCGTCTCCGGTTCGGAGAAGTAGGTCGCGTTGTCCAGCAGTTCGGCGAGCAGGTGCACGAGGTCGTGCACGGTCAGCCCGCGCACCGCGACGTCGGGGATGACGCCGACCTCGACGCGCGCGTACTGCTCGATCTCCGACACGGCGGCGCCGATGACGTCCGCGGCCGGGACGGGCTTGGGTACGGACTTGGCCAGACCGGCGCCCGAGAGCACCAGCAGGCTTTCGCCGTTGCGCCGCAACCTCGTCGCGAGGTGGTCCAGTTCGAACAGGCTCGCGAGGTGGTCGGGATCCTGTTCGTCGGCCTCCAGCCGGTCGATCACGCCGAGCTGGCGTTCCACCAGCCGCTGCGAACGCCGGGAGAGGTTGACGAAGATGCCGTTGACGTTCTCGCGCAGCAACGCCTGCTCCGCCGCCATCTTGACGGCCTGTTCGTGCACCGCGTCGAACGAGCGGGCGAGTTCGCCGACCTCTTCCTTGGTGTGGATCGGCACCGGCGCGACGGCCTTGCTCGACGCCGCCACGGGATCCGGGTCGTCGAGGATCCTGGTGACCGTCTCGGGCAGCCGGGTGTAGGCGATGTCCAGCGCGTTGGTCCGCAGCACGCGCAGCGGCCGCAGCATGATCCGCGCGACCAGCAGGGTCAGCAGCAGCGCGGCGACCAGGGCGGCGAGCACGATGCCGACGTCCCGCCACGCGGCGGTCTTCGCGCTGCTCGCCAGGCTGTTCGCCTGTGCGCGCAACTGGGCGAGCAGATCACTCTGCACCGTGCGCATCTTGTTCAGGTTCGACGTGCTGTTCGTGGCCAGCGCGTTGCGGTTGATGTCCAGCGAGCTGGAGTTGACCCGCGCGAACGCGTTGGCCGCGATCTGCTCGCGGCCGTCGACGTCGGGACCGGCGACCGTGTCCGAGTACAGCTGCGTCTGTTCCGGTGTCGCGTTGGCGCGGAACACGTCGAGCGCCGCGGAGTTGCTGAACTGCGCGGCGCGGGCCTCGTCCAGCAGGAAGTCGGAGAAACCGTTGCGCAGGGCCGCGATTTCCAGCGCCGCGTCAAGGCGCGCGGCGAACTCCTTGGCCTCGCTGACCGCCTGCACGATCGTGCCCTGGCGCAGCAGTTCGCGGTCGGAGACCGAAGAGGTCACCTCGCGACCGAGCTGGACCAGTGAGTCGAGCACCGAAGAATAGGTGGTGAACGCGGCCTGCTCGGAGTACGGCGGGGTGTTCACCGACGCCCGCAGTGGCCGCAATGCGTCCAAACGCGACAGACCACGCTGGTAGGCCACCTGGCTGGCCGGGTCGTCGACGTTCAGTTCGGCGGCGGCGTTGCGCAGATCCGCGACAGCGGCGTCGACCTGGATGATCTGACCGTTGAGCGCGGTCTGCAGATCGACGTCCCCGGGCACGGTGATCTTGGCCACCGCGAGCATCCGCTCGCCCTGCAGGCGGTGCACGACCTCGGCGACCTTGCCGGCGAAGTCGACCTGTGCCGTGGTCTGGTCCAATTGCGCGGCCTGGCGTAACTCGTCGACCACGCGAAGGCCGCCGAGCACGAGGGCTGTCACCGTCGGGATCGCGAGCACCAGCGCGAGCTTCGATCGCAACTTCCAGTTGCGTAAGCCCAGCCGGGAGCCGCCACGTCGTTCCGACGTCCGCTCCGCAGGAGCAGCCGTCACTCCTGGGGTGTCGTCTCTCGGCACCGCTGTACCACCGTCAATCCCGCCAGCGAATAATCCCAAAGCTGCTTTTGCAGGTGCAGAGGGTAGCGAAGAGTAGGTGAAGATGTAACCCTTCTTGGGCAACGTCCGGAAAGCCGATCTCTGTTGTCACGCTGTCATTACAGGAAACTGTCCTTCGTTGAACTCGGTCTAAGCACGCTGCGTAGTCACCCGTAGGCTTAATGAGCTAGATCGAGTGATTTAGATCACCGGCACTGGGGCCGGTCTGAGAATCGCAAGAATGAGGAGATGCGTGTGCCCACCATGCTCCAGGTGAGCGGGCTCAATCACCGCTACGGCGGTGGGGACGGTGCTCACGTCGCCGTCCGTGAGCTGTCGTTCACGGTCGAGGCCGGGCAACTGGCCTGCATCGTCGGCCCCTCGGGCTGCGGTAAATCCACGCTGCTGCGCTGCATCGGCGGCCTGATCAAGCCCACCGGCGGAACCGTGCGACTGCACGGCGACCTCGTCGACGGAGTGCCGGACGACCTCGCCGTCGTGTTCCAGGACTACAGCCGCTCCTTGTTTCCCTGGCTGACCGTCCTCGGCAATGTCGAATTTCCCCTGCGGTCGTTGAAGATGAGCCGCGACGAACGTCGCGCGCGGGCACGTGAGGCGCTGGCCTGGGTCGGTCTCGCCGATGCGGATCGCAAATACCCGTCGCAACTTTCCGGTGGCATGCAACAACGAGTGTCGATCGCGCGGGCATTGGCGAGCAGGCCGGCATTGCTGCTCATGGACGAGCCGTTTGCGTCGGTTGACGCACAAACGCGATTCGAATTGGAAGATCTGCTGCGCCGGGTGCAGCGCGAGCGGAACAGCACGGTCCTGCTCGTCACGCACGACATCGACGAAAGCGTCTACCTGGGTGACCGCGTGCTCGTACTGTCGTCCTCGCCCGCCACGATCGTCGCGGACCTTCCGGTGGGCCTTCCCGCCGAGCGCGACCAGATCACCACGAGGGAGTCGGCGGAGTTCGTGACGCTGCGCGCCGAGGTCGCCAGGCTGCTGCGCGACCGGAACGCGGCGGCCGAGCAGGCACTCGCGGAGCAGGTGGCCACAACCGAACAGGTGAGCACAGGAAGGGCGAACCGATGAAGACGGTCCGGGATGTCGTGCGCGACCTCATGCGCGACTGGAAGCTCACCACGATCTTCGGCAATCCGGGCAGCACCGAGCTGACCTTCCTCGCCGACTTCCCCGACGACTTCCGCTACGTGCTGGGGCTGCAGGAGTCCAGTGTGGTCGCGATGGCCGACGCCTTCGCCCAGCAGTCCGGTAACGCGGCGATCGTCAACCTGCATTCCGCAGGCGGGCTCGGACACGGGCTGGGCAGCCTCGTCACCGCCTTCCACAACCGTGCGCCGCTGATCGTGCTCGCCGGACAGCAGTCCCGCTCGCTGCTGCCTGGCGATCCCTATCTCGGCGCGATCGAACCGGCCGAGTTCCCCAAGCCCTACGTGAAGTGGAGCTACCAGCCCGCCCGCGCTCAGGACGTGCCCGCCGCGTTCGCCCAGGCGTACCGGCTGGCCACGCAGGCGCCGATGGGACCGGTCTATCTGTCGGTGCCCTTCGACGACTGGAACGAGCCCGCCGAACCGGTGGCCGCACTGCCCCGGATCGCGAGCTTCGCCCCGGACGCCGACGCGCTCGCCACGGTCGCCGCCGCGCTGGACGCCAGCGAGCGCCCCGCACTCGTCGTCGGCGCCGCGGTGGACGCGGACGGCGCCGTGCCCGAGGCCGTCGCGCTGGCGGAGAAGACGCGGGCCGCGGTGTGGGCGGCGCCGTTCTCGGCGCGCTGCTCCTTCCCCGAGGACCACCCGCAGTTCGCCGGTTTTCTCCCGCCGGCCAGGGCGGGCGTGGCGGGCCTGCTCGAGCCCTACGACTGTGTCGTCGTGCTCGGGGCGCCGGTGTTCACCTACCACGTGGTCGCCGGAGGCGGACCCGAGCTGCCGCCGCTGTACGTGCTCAGCGACGATTCGCAGCTGCTGGCCCGCGCCAGGGCCACCGGCGTGCTCACCACGCAGCGCCTGGGCATCGGCGGCCTCACCGAGCTGGTGTCCGGCACGGAACGGCCCGCTCCGGCGCCGCGGCAGCTTCCGCCGCGGCTGGCCGACCCGGCAGCGGGTGAGCAGCTGTCGGGCGCTTTCGTGTACCAGACGATCTCGGACCTGCTGCCCGAAGGCGCGCTCGTGGTCGAAGAGGCCCCGACGAACCGGCCGGACATCCAGGAACGCCTGCCCATCACCGCGCCGGGCGGCTTCCTCACCATGGCCAGCGGCGTGCTCGGCTACGGACTGCCGGCCGCCGTGGGTGCCGCGCTGGCCGAACCGGCGCGGCCCGTCATCGCGGTGCTCGGGGACGGCGGCAGCATGTACGGCATCCAGGCGCTGTGGACCGCCGCACGCGAACAGACGGCCGTCACGTTCGTCATCCTCGACAACGGCGAGTACGGCGCGGTCCGCAAGCACGCGCGGCGCAACAACTCCGGCAAGGTGCCGGGATACGAACTGGGCGGCCTCGATTTCTGTTCACTGGCAACGGGAATGGGCTGCGACGCGCACCGCGTCGAAACCGCGGACGAACTGCGCACGGCACTGCGGTCCGCGCTGGCGGCCACCGTGCCCACGCTGCTGCACGTGACGATCAGCCCGGCGGCCTAGGTGCGGAGGGGCTTCCCGCGCGGGGAAGCCCCTCCGCGTCAGTCCAGCCGCTCCGCGTGGAAGCCGGGATGCCAGGCCAGCATCCGGCGTTCCACGACCGTGAGCAGGAAGTTGGCCAGGTAGCCGAGCACGCTCACCAGCACGATCCACGCCCACATCTCGGCCAGCTGGAAGCCGCCCTGGGCGTTGATGAGCCGGAAGCCGATGCCGCTGTCCGCGCCGCCGGTCAGCTCCGAGACCACCATCAGGATGATCGCGATCGACAGGGCGAGGCGCAGGCCCGCGAACACCTTCGGCAGGGCGGTCGGCAACACCACACCGAAAACCCAGTCCCGCCGGGAGATGTGGAACGCGCGGGCGGTTTCGGTCTTCACGGCGTCCACCCCGCGCGCGCCGTCGATCGTGTTCAGCAGGATCGGCCAGATGGTGCCCCACAGGATCGTGACGATCTCCATCCTCGGCCCGATCCCGAACGCCACGAGGAACACCGGCACCAGCAACACCGCCGGCACCGACCTCGCGAAGAAGAGCATGGTCGACACGTAGTCGGTGAGCTTGGGCAGCCGGCCGAGCGCGAGTCCACATGAGACACCCACGACGACGGCGATGAACCAGCCGAGCAGCAGCCTGCCGAGGCTGGGCAGCATGTCGCCGGTCACCGCGTCGGTGACGAAAAGATGGCTGCCGGGCCCGGACAGCCACGCTTCCCGTGCGGCGTCGAGGATCTGGGTCGGTGGCGGGAAGTACGGGTTCGCCACGCTGACCGTGATCCACTGCCACAGCAACAGGAACACGATGAACACCAGCCAGCGCCGGCCGAAGGCGCGCCACCGCCCGCTCACACCGCACCCCCCGCCGCCGACCAGCCCAGCCATCGCCGTTGCGCGCCAAGCAAGGCGATGTTGACCAGATAGCCGACCAGACCGGTGAAGACGGTTCCCGCCAGCACGATGTCCATGCGCAGTGAAGAACTACCCCAGTGGAAGACGAACTGCCCGACGCCGACGCTGGTGCCGGTCAGGAACTCCGTGCTCACGAGCACGATCAGGCCCACCGCCGCGGACAGCCGGATCCCGGTCAGCACGAACGGCGCGATGCTCGGCAGGATCACCCCGTAGACCAGCCTCGGCAGCGGCGTCCGGAACGACCGCGCCGTGTCGAGCAACTGCCGGTCGATCTCGCCGAGCGCGTACATCGTGTTGAACAGGATCGGCCAGGACGCGGCGAACGTGGCCAGCGCGATCTTGGTCTGCGCCCCGCTGCCCAGCACGAGCGTGGCGAGCGGGATCAGGGCCACCGTGGGCAGCGGCCGGAGGAACTCGATCAGCGGCCCGGTCGCCAGCCGGAGCGGCCGGATGCTGCCGAGCAGGATGCCGAGCGGGATCGCGATCACGGTCGCGAACAGGATCGTGAGCACCCAGGACAGCAGCGTCGAGGCGGCGCCGGCGAGGAAATCGGGGTTGCCGAGCAGCAGGAAGAACTGGCCGAGCACTTCCGAGACCGGCGGCAGTACGCCCGCCTTGAGCAGACCGGACCGGGCGAGGACCTCCCAGAGCGCGAGGAAGACGGCCAGGCCGGTCAATCTACGCAGGACAGTTCGCATCAGGTCACATCTGGGGAGTGGGCACCAGGTAGTCGGCGGCGTTGAGCTGCGCCGTCATGCCACCGTAGGCCTGCAGCAGGGTGATCACGCGCTGCAGCTGGGCCGGGTTGTTGGCGGTCGGGAAGGTGTCGAGGTTGAGCAGCGCTGCGGTCGCCTGGTCCACGCCCGAGAGCTCGGGCAGCACCTCGGCGACCTTCGCGCGGTCGGTGGCGTCACGCTGGGCGGTGAACAGCGCCCGCTGGAACGCCGCGACCGTCTTCGGGTTGGCGTCGATGAACTTCGACGTCGCGATGTAGCCGGTGACCGGCATGTTCGCGGTCGACCCGCTGATGATCTTGATGACGGGCTGCAGGCCGTCCTTCTGCTCGGACGTCGTCAGGTACGGCTCGACCTCGACACCGGCGTCGAGCTGCCCGCTCTTGATCGCGGCCGGGATGTTCGGGAACGTGATCGGCAGGTAGGTCACCGAGTTCGGGTCGACGTCGTTGTCCTTCAGCGTCGCGCGCACCAGCAGTTCGGCCAGCGACTTCGAGGCCTGGATGCCGACCTTCTTGCCGACCAGGTCCTTCGCGGTCCTGATGCCCGAGTCGGGCTTGGCCATGATCGCCTGCGAGGTCTCGGTGGCGACGTCGCCGTCCACCACGACCTTCGCGTCCAGCGTCTTGGCCGCGATCGCCTGGTAGTAGCTGACGTAGTTGATCACGGCGAAGTCCAGCTCGCCGTTGATCAGCGCGGGCACGGCCTGCGGGCCCTGCGCGTAGGGCTTGATCGTGACGTTCAGGCCCTGCTGCTTGAAGTAGCCGTACTTCTCGGCGAGCTTGGCGCCGACGCTTCCCTGGGTACCGAGGATGCCGAGGGTGATGTTGCTCTTCTCGACCGGGCCACCGGAGTTGCCGCCCGACGAGCCGCTGGAGCCCGAGCCCCCGTTCAGCACGCTGCAGCCGGCCAGCGGCGCGGCCACGGTCGCACCGAGCGCCCACTGAACGAATCTGCGACGACTGGTCGCGGAACTGAAGTTAGACATCAATGACCCTCCTGACAGGGCACAAAAAGTGACAGCGGGCGTAGTTTGATTACCCCGGAGTAATCGAGCGCGGCCATCCCAGACACGAATGGGCGATTACCCCACGGAGATCAAACCCGGGCGCAACCTATCGCAACATCCGGTTCGCGCAACACCCACTCTTGATCATGATTCGGTATACCTCCGTAAAGGCGGCTCCGCGGCCGCGTGCGGATAAAGTGCGACCTGAGTTGCCACCGTCGTGGCCAAATTCGCCTCGTCCTGCGCGACGGTCGCCGGATCGACATAGGGCATCAGCAATTGGCCGCACGCCGACAACGGAATTCGCGCTGGATCAGCAGGTCCGTCGTGGGTCAGCGCATCGACGACGAGTGCGTAGGCGACGGCGTCGGTGGTGCCGGTGCTGAGGTGGTCGGCCACCCGCGCCGGGCAGACCTCCTGCAGTCCGACGTTGCTGATCCGGCCCGCGCCGGTGTGCAGCGACGAGCTGCCGTTGTGGTCCAGGTTCGGCGTCACGACCTCGTCCGTCGCGGTGTAGACGTTGGTGTAGTCGATCCCCGCCCAGGTCTCCGGGCCGCTGTTCAGGGCGGTCAGGAAGGCCGAACCCGCGCGCTGCTGCCAGAACGCGGGCGCGCAGCCGGGCACACAGACGGCGTTCGCGAGCAGCGTGCCGTGGTTCGACGGGGCGAGTCCGACCAGGTCACCGACGTCTACACGGGTGTCCGGCCAGTACTTCAGCGCCCAGCGGCCGATCATCCCGCCCTGGCTGTGCCCGACCACGTCGACCTTGCGCCCGGCAGCCCCGGAGACCTGACGAATGGCATAGACCACATACTCGGCGGCGGTCTGGATGTCGTCCATTCCGTTGTGCGGCAAGGCAACCGTGCAGTACGGCCAGCCCTTCGCCCGGAACGCGCGCACGTAGTTCCAGCGGAACTCCTCCGGCGTGAGCGTGGTGCCCGGGATCAGCAGGACCGGGTCCCGATCGGCGCCCCGCACGTCGGCGGAACAGTGCACCGCCGCTCTGAGCCGGGAGGCGGGCACCGTCAGCGGCGGTGTCTCGTCCGCACCGGCCGTGGTGGGCAACAACAACGAGCCCGCGAACACGGCGAGAACCAGCAGCGAACGGAACACGACACCTCCAGCGACACGACCCTGTGCGGCGGCGGAAGTCTCTCGTGCCCCGACGATCATGGCAAGCGCGAACCATTGAGGGACCCAAGAATTGGAAGGAAACTCGATTAACCCAGATGGGTGAAATTGCGATCTAATTCACAGCGGAATGCGGCAGACCAAAGGGAGTAATCGAGCTGGACTATTCGTCGCTGTCGCGATGAGAAACACGCGCTTGCCTGGCCCGCGCGAATCCGGTCTGCAAACGCGCCATACGACCGCGCACCGCGTCCGGATCGAGCCGCAGGGTCGGCGGATCGAGCTGTCCCCTCGGCGCCGGAGCCGGGTCGTGGGCTGCCTCGGTCTCATCGATGTCGGAACGGTCCTGCTCGGCGGGCTCGCCGGTGTGGCCGTTCGCGGCCGCCGGGACGCTCTGGTGCGGCGGCTGGGGACGCTCGTCCGCGGGCTGCGGCTGCGGAGCCTGCTCGTCCTGCTGGCGCGCCTCCCGGGGAGGCTCGTCCGCCTCGTACGCCTCCCAGGGTTCGGCGCCGCCTGTCCGGGCCCGCTCATCGCCCGGCGTCCTCGACGCCACCTGGCCACGCTCGTCCCGCCAGGCCTGCTCGTCCGCCCACTCCGCGGCGGCCCAGGCAGCCCCGCCCGCCACGGGCCACTCGTCACCCCACTCGCCGGCGGCCGGGCCGCCCTGGTCCGCCTCGGACCACTCTTCGCCGTGCGGAGTCTGCCCCGGCGGCGCCGCGTGGCCGTTCAGCGCGGCCAGTTCGAGATCGTCGGACTCGGGCCACACCGGCTCATCCACGCCCGCCCCCGGGCCGGGCCGGCCGGGCTCCGGCGCACGCACGGGCCGGTGTTCCCCGGTCCGGAACCACTGCGTCAGCACCGCCTGGTAAGCGGGCATCCGCTCGGTCGGCTCGTCGTCATCGAGGTAGTGCCGGTCGTCGTCGTCCTCCGACGGCCAGTCCGGCGCCTGCTCGCCCTCGACGGGCGCGCGCCGCGTCGCGTCCGGGATCGCCGGGAGCGCGAGCGTCACCTCACCCGCCTCCTCGGGCTGCGGCAGGATCTCCGGCGCGCTCATCATCGGCGCGGGCAGCGGCTCCGGCCGGACCGGCTCCACCACGAGCCGCGCAGGCACCACGACCGTCGCGACGAGCCCGCCGCCGTCGGCCGCGCGTAACCGCACGCGGATGGCGTGCCGCTTCGCCAGCGTCGCCACGACGAACAGGCCCATCCGCCGTGACACCTCGACGTCGACCTCGGGCGGGTTGGCCAGCCGCGCGTTGGCACGCTGGATCTCCGGCTCCGGCATCCCGGCGCCCTGGTCGGTGATGTGCACCTGCCACGCCCCGTCCTCGGCGATCGAGCTGACCACCGTGACCGTGGTCGACTCCGGCGAGTACAGGGTCGCGTTCTCCAGCAGCTCGGAGATCACGTGCACCAGGTCGCTGCAGGCCTCGCCGATGATCGACAGATCGGGCGTCGCGGTCAGCTCGATGCGCTGGTAATGCTCCACTTCGGACAGTGCAGCCCCGATGATCTCTTCGGCCGCGACGGGTTCCGGACGCTCGTCGCCGAGATCGTGTCCGGAAAGGACGAGCAGGTTCTCGCTGTTGCGGCGCATCCGGGTGGCGAGGTGGTCGAGTTCGAACAGCCCGCCCAGCGTCTCCGGATCCTGCTCGTCGGCCTCCATCCGGTCCAGCACCGCCAGCTGCCGCTCGACGAGATCCTGGCTGCGCTTGGACAGGTTGACGAACATGTTGTTGATGTTCTCCCGCAGCAGCGCCTGCTCACCGGCGAGCCGCACCGCCTGCCCGTGCACCGCGTCGAAGGCACGCGCCACCTGCCCCAGCTCCTCACGGCTGAACACCGGCACGGGTTCCACACCCCGTCGCCGGGCCGCGCTCTCCGGCTTCGGATCGGCGAGGATGTCCGCGACGGCGGCGGGCAGCCGGTGCTCGGCCACGTCGAGCGCGGTGTGCCGCAGGGCCCGCAGCGGCCGTAGCAGCGATCGCGCGATGATCACCGCGAGGATCACGCACAGCGCCAGCAGGCCGAGCACGATCCCGGCGTTGACGATCACCGAGCGGCGCGCGCCGGAGGCCAGCGAGTCGATCGAGCCTTGCGATTCGGACTGCAGCGCCTGCTGCACCTTGTAGGCGAGGTTGACGGTGTAGGTGGCCGAGGTCTCCCACTGCGCGGGATCGAGCCCGGCGAGGTTCTGCCCCATCTCGGCACGCGTGATGGCCGATTCGACCATGTTGTTGCCGGTGTCGACGATCAGGCCGATCACGGTGTCGTCGTACATCCGCTGTTCGGCCGGGGTGGCGAACTTGCGGAAGTCGCTGCGCGCGGCACTGAGCTCCGCGTCGGAGCCCAGCAGTGCGCGCAGCTCGTCGCTGGACAGCTTGCCTTCCTGCAGGGCCTCCGCCAGCAGCGCGCGCTTGACCGACATCTGGTCCTTCACGCGCGCGAGCGCGCTGCTGGCGAGCCGCTGGCGTGCCAGTGCGGGGTCGCTCACATCGGCGACGGTCTGGTCGGACAGGTCGAGCATGCCGGAGATCAGCTCGCTGTAGGAACGCAGTGTGGCGCCCGCCGGCAGGTTCGAGTTCTCCGTGGCGTAGCGGATGCCGGTCAGCACCCCCAGCCTGGCGAGGGTGGCCTCCAGCCCGGTCTGGCCGTTCGCGGACAGCTTCGGCCGTTCGACGTCGTACTCCTTGCTCGCGGCGCCGACCGCTGCGTCGACCTTGGTGCGCTGGTCCCGCAACTCGGTCACGTCCCCGGTGCGCCCGCCCGCGACGAACCGCACGCTCAGGTCGCGTTCGCGCTGGAGCTGGTGGACGACCTCGTTCACCGCCGCGTCGACCCGGCCGTGCGCGGACAGCTCGGCCAGCTCCTGAGCGTGGTCGAGGTCCTGCCATACCTGCAGGCCGGCGAGCGCGAGCACGCTCAGTGCCGGGATGAGCAGTACGGCGATCAGTTTCGTGCGCAGCCGCCAGTTGCGCAGCCGCCACCGCCCGCCGGCGGGAAGGTCCGACCGTCGCTCCACGGCGTCACCGGCGTCGGGACGCTTGCGACCGGCCATCGACTTCCTTTGCCTGCTACGCGAGTTGAACACGGAACGTCACCAACACGAGGGAGCTAACCTACAAGAGCGAGCCATGTTCGTGGCACCGGCCAGGTGCCGCTCTACTCTCGGTGCCGTCCGTCGGCGATGGTATTGGCCGGACATCCTAAGCTCCACCCACGTCCCGAAATTCTTTCGTTCGGCAGGGGGTCCGAATGCGGCGAGTAGCGATCATGCTGGTCGCGGCTCTCTCCGTGATCGGTGGCTGCAGCAGCGCTGGTGACTCCGGGCAATCGGCCGGCGACGGCAGCCTCGAACGGAGCACGCTGCGCGTGGGCGTCGGGAACCCCGTGGACACAGCGCCGTTACGCCTCGCGGTGGCTGACGGCTCGTTCACCCGTGCGGGTCTGGACGTCACGCTCGTGGAGGAGCCCACCGTGCAGGACGGGCTCGCCGGCCTGTCCAGCGGAAACCTCGATGTGGCGTTCGCCACTGACGTCGCCTTCCTCAACGCCGCGGCGGGCGGCACGGCGCTCGAGTTTCAAGGTGAGGCTTACACCTCGGCGCCCTACACCATGTCGCTCGTCACCCTCCCCGGCTCCGGCTACACCGACCTGGCGGCGAAGAAGACACCCAGGATCGCGGTCGACGACGGGAACGGACTCGGCAAGCTCGCCGTCGACTCGATGTTCACCACCGCGGGCGCCGACCCCGGCAAGATCAAGTTCATCACCCGGTCGTTCGACCGTATGGCGGACGCGCTGCGTGACGGGAGCGCGGACGCGGCGTTGCTGGTCGAGCCGTATCTGACCGTGGCACAGGAGAACCTCGGCGCGGAAATCCTCGCCGACTCCAGCCGGGGCGCCACCACCAACTTCCCGGTGTCGTCCTACGCGTCGAGCGGCATGTTCGCGCGGGCCAACCCGCGCACGCTCGCCACGTTCCGTAAGGTCCTGGCCGACGCACAGCAGCGTGCGGCGGCCGACCAGTCCGCGGTGCGGCAGGCGCTGCCGAAGTTCACCGGAATCGACGCGACGACCGCGGCGCTGGTGACGCTCGGCGAGTACCCGACCTCGCTCAACGGCGTCCGGCTGCAGCGGGTCGCGGACCTGATGCACAGCACCGGCATGCTCACCGACCGGCTCGACGTGCCGTCCTTGCTGCCGAAGACCTCCTAGCACCGGCGACGCCGTATAAAGGAACACGTGACCGATGGCCCGCTGATCGTCCAGTCCGACAAGACCGTGCTGCTCGAGGTCGATCACGCGCAGGCGGACGACGCGCGGATCGCGATCGCGCCGTTCGCCGAACTGGAGCGCGCTCCCGAGCACGTGCACACCTACCGGGTCACCCCGCTCGCGCTGTGGAACGCCCGTTCGGCCGGGCACGACGCCGAACAGGTCGTGCACGCGCTCACCAGCTACTCCCGGTTCCCGGTGCCGCAGCCGCTGCTGATCGACATCGTGGACACGATGGGCCGCTTCGGGCGGCTGCAGATCACCAACAGCCCGGTGCACGGCCTCGTGATGACCACGACCGACCGCGCGGTGCTGGAGGAGGTGCTGCGCAACAAGAAGATCGGCCCGATGCTGGGCGCGCGCATCGACGACGACACCGTGATCGTGCATCCCTCCGAACGCGGACGGCTCAAGCAGGCGCTGCTCAAGGTCGGCTGGCCCGCCGAGGACCTCGCCGGATATGTCGACGGCGAGGCGCACCCGATGGCGCTGGAGGAGCACGGCTGGGCGCTGCGCGACTACCAGCGCCAGGCCGCGGACACCTTCTGGGCCGGCGGCTCGGGCGTGGTCGTTCTTCCCTGTGGCGCGGGCAAAACCCTGGTGGGCGCGGCCGCGATGGCGCAGGCACAGGCGACCACACTGATCCTTGTCACCAACACCGTGGCCGGACGCCAGTGGAAGCGCGAACTGGTCGCACGCACGTCGCTGACCGAGGACGAGATCGGCGAGTACTCCGGCGAGAAGAAGGAGATCCGCCCGGTCACCATCGCGACCTACCAGGTGATCACCCGCAAGTCCAAGGGCGAGTACAAGCACCTGGAACTGTTCGACTCGCGCGACTGGGGCCTGGTGGTCTACGACGAGGTGCACCTGCTGCCCGCACCGGTGTTCCGGATGACGGCGGATCTGCAGTCCCGGCGCCGCCTCGGGCTCACCGCGACGCTGGTGCGCGAGGACGGCCGTGAGGGCGACGTGTTCTCGCTGATCGGCCCCAAGCGCTACGACGTGCCGTGGCGTGACATCGAGGCGCAGGGATGGATCGCGCCGGCGGACTGCGTCGAGGTGCGCGTGACGCTGACCGACAACGAGCGGCTGATCTACGCGACCGCCGAGTCCGAGGAGAAGTACCGCGTCGCGTCCACCGCGCACACCAAGATCGCCGTCATCAAGTCCATTGTGGACAAGCATGCGGGTGAGCCGACCCTGGTGATCGGCGCCTACCTCGATCAGCTGGAGGAACTGGGCGCTGAACTGGACGCCCCGGTGATCCAGGGTTCGACGAAGAACAAGGAACGCGAGGCGCTCTTCGACGCGTTCCGCAAGGGCGAGATCAACCGGCTGGTCGTGTCCAAGGTCGCGAACTTCTCGATCGACCTGCCGGAGGCTTCGGTCGCGATCCAGGTGTCCGGCACGTTCGGTTCCCGACAGGAGGAGGCGCAGCGCCTCGGCAGGTTGTTGCGCCCCAAGGGAGACGGCCGCCAGGCCCATTTCTACTCGGTGGTCTCGCGGGACACGCTCGACGCCGAGTACGCCGCGCACCGCCAGCGTTTCCTCGCCGAACAGGGCTACGCGTACACGATCCAGGACGCGGATGTGTTCCTATCCGGCGATTTCGGCCAGTAGCCGCGCCCGGATCTCGTTGCCCACACCGGGTTCCCACGGGCACGCGATGTGCAGCGCGACCACATGGCCGGTCGAGCGAACCCGGCGCACGGCGTCGGCCACGGTGCTCGTGGACGGCCCGCCGGGCGCCGGGAACAGCAGGCCCGGCACCTCGCTCGGGTCGATGACATCGACGTCGACGTGCAGCACGACCGGGCCTTCGGGCAGCGGCACGCCGGTCACCGTACCGCGGCGGATTTCCGCCGTGGCGAGGAAATCCTCCTCCGCCGGGTCCAGATCGCGGGCGTCCACGAGCGTCGCGTCGCGCTGCGGCATCGGGTTCGTGCCGAGTTCGCCGTCGAGCAGGAAGCGCAGCGCCATCCCGCCGAGGTAACCCGACGTCGAGGTCTCGGGTGTGTGCACGTCGCCGTGCGCGTCGAGCCAGATGACCACCGGATCGATTCCGGCGCGCTGCACTCCGGCGACGACACCCGAGGCGATCAGGCAGTCCCCGGAAACGATGGTCGGCGTCTCACCCGCCCGCACCTGCCCGGCGATCTCGTCTGCCACCGCGCGGTAGAGCGAACGCAGGCGCGCGAACCGGTCGTCGCCCTCCAGCCCGGGTGTCAGCTTGCGGTCGTGCGGCAGGGGAAAGCTGCTCTCGGGTAGCTGTTCGTCCTGATGGTAGGGCACGAGGATGGTCGCCATGTCCGCACTTTAAGGGGAGATTCCCGGGAAACGGGCATGGTTTTCGCGCTCGGTGAAACCCTCGGTGCGTGCGTTACGTCAGCGTTCTGCTCGTCGCCGCGATCGCCGGTACGGCCGCGGGCCTGTTCGGCGGTTCCGGCAACGGGGCACGCGTCGTCGGCGCGAGCGTGGCGTGTGTCGTGCTGGCTGTGGGCATGTTCCTGATCGCGCGGCACGAGGACCGCGCGGGCGTGGCGCGGATGTCGCGATTCCTCTTATGGGTGGTCTTCGTTGTCGTCGCGCTGCCCGGGCTGGCCTGGTTCGCGCTGTGGATGTCGGACCTGGACCCGCAGGCGCTGTACGGCCTGGCCGCGGTCGCGGTGGCCGGGCTGCCCGTGGCCATGACTCGTCTTCACCCCCGCGCGGTGCCGCTGACCTCGGGTTTCTGCCTGCTGGTCGTGGTCGCGACGCTCGTGCTGTGGCGCCGGTTGTTCCTCTTCCTGCCGGCCTCGGTCGCGGCTGCCGGAGGCTGGCTGCTCTCGCTCGCCCTGCTCGGATACGCCCGTCGGCGGCGAACCGAAATTGTCGTACCCTCGAACTAGTGTTCGGATCCGTTGGCGAAACCTAGTGCGAGAGGTACCGATGACCACCGCCGCATCATTCGAGACGCTGCCGGGTCTTGAGCTGCCTGCGGGCCGCTGGCACGGCCCGATCTGGCTGTCCGACGAGCCGTTGGACGAGCCCGGCCACTACCGCGACTGCATCGCCGCGTACGAGCAGACCGGGCTGTGGCCCGTGCTCGTCCCGCGCGACGAGCGGTTCGCGGCCAACGGGGAGGACTGGGTGGACGACCGGGGGCGCCTGGCCCCGGCCGTGCACAAGGTCGATTCGGTGGACGTGGCCGAGACGCTGGCCCGCTGGTGGGATCCGTTCTGCTGCGCGGGCGGGCAGGGCTGCCTGCGCCCGTTCGGTTCGGCTTTCCCCGGCCTGGCAAAGAAATCACAGCTGCGCGTCGACCCGCTGGCCGAGGCGGGCAACACCGGTTCCATCCTGGCGCGCCGCGGCACCTACCGGCTCGGGCTGGTCGCCACCGAGCGGCCCGCGGACGTGCCCGCCGTGCTCGGCTGGACGGGCATGATCAAGTCGACCGATCAGGTCGCCGCGCTGTCTTCGGTGTTGCGCAGCTGGGAAGACCGGTTCGGCGCGCTGCTGATCGTGCTGGGCTTCGACGAAATGGAGCTGGCGGTCGCCGCACCGCCCCGGTTGCAGAACCGGGCGCTGGTGGTCGCGGCGGAGCACCGGGCGTTCTCGGTGCGCAGTTTCTCCGGGCAGCCGGGGAATCTGCGGGAGTACGCTTCGAGCCTGCTGCACCGGCGCCACTGGCGGTTCTCGTGGGACTGATGCGATGTGATGTGGATCGGCACCTCGGGCTGGCGCTACCCGCCGTGGCGGGGAGTGTTCTACCCGCAAGGGCTCGCGCAACGCCGCGAACTGGAGTACCTGTCGCGGCAGATGAACAGCGCCGAGATCAACGGCTCGTTCTATTCGCTGCAGCGGCCCGAGCGGTACCGCGCGTGGTTCGAGCAGACGCCGGAGCAGTTCGTGTTCGCGGTCAAGGGCGGCCGCTACATCACGCATATGAAGCGGCTGGCCGATGTGCGCACACCGTTGGCCAACTTCTTCGCGTCCGGAGTGCTCGCGCTGGGCCACAAGCTGGGCCCGTTCCTGTGGCAGCTGCCGCCGAACCTGGCTTTCGACGCCGACCGGCTCGCCGGGTTCTTCGAGCTGCTGCCACGGGACACGCGTGCCGCCACCGCGCTCGCGAAAGACCACGACGACAAACTGAAGGGAGAGGCCTGTTTGCCGACCGGCCCGCAGCGCCCGCTTCGGCACGCGCTGGAGGTCCGGCACTCTAGCTTCCGCCGCCCGGAGTACGCGAAGTTGTTGCGGGACAACGGGATCGCCTCGGTGATCTCGGACTCGGCCGGCACCTGGCCGACGTTGGAGGAGGACACCGCCGACTTCGTGTACATCCGTCTGCACGGTGACGAGGAGCTGTACACGAGCGGGTACAGCGCCGAGGCGCTGGACGCGTGGGCGGCCAAGATCCGCGCCTGGGACGGATCGCGTGACGTGTACGTGTACTTCGACAACGACGTGAAGGTCAGGGCGCCGATGGACGCGATCGCCCTGGCCGACCGCCTGCGTTGACGGCCCGCGAAGCATCGCTACGAGTGGACTTCACAGCGCGAACCCCGAGCTCACCGCGTATGGAGTCCACCCGACGCGATACTTCGCGGACCGCCGGGTCGTTGCCGGTCGGACGTCCCTGCCACCTTGCCGGACGTCCCTGATGGCGCGTCCTTGCGGTCAGGTGGCTTCAACCGGCCGGTCGTTGCCGGTCAGGCGCTCTTGGCCTGGGCGCGGTGCTTGCCCTCGGCGATCTCCTCGACCAGCTTGCCGCAGAAGGCGGGCAGGTCGTCGGGCTTGCGGCTGGTGACGAAACCGGTGTCCACCACCACTTCCTCGTCGACCCACTCCGCGCCCGCGTTGCGCAGGTCGGTCTGCAGGCTGGGCCACGAGGTCATGCGGCGGCCGCGCACCACGTCCGCCTCGATGAGCGTCCACGGTGCGTGGCAGATCGCGGCGACGGGCTTCTGCTGCGAGAAGAACTCGCCCGCGAACCGGACCGCGTTCGGCACGGTGCGCAGGAAGTCCGGGTTCGCCACGCCGCCGGGCAGCACGAGCGCGTCGTAGTCGCCGGGCGAAACCTCGGTCACCACCTTGTCGACGGTGAACGTGTCGCCCTTGTCGAGGTGGTTGAACGCCTGCACGCTGCCGGGCTGGGTGGATACCAGCTCCGGCTGCCCGCCCGCGTTCTCGACCGCCTTCCACGGTTCGGTCAGCTCGACCTGCTCCGTGCCCTCCGGGGCCACCAGAAATGCCACGCGCTTACCAGCGAGTTCGTTGGCCACGATCGCTCCTTCCTCCCTGAGAACGTCTGACCAGCCAATACCCCTTACCCCGCCGGGTCGAAACATCGGCGAGGCCAGGCAGGCTTTGCGGAGCGGCTGAGCGACAATCGACACATGGCCTTCGTCTATGCCGTGCCGCTACGCAACCGGTTCCGTGGCATCACCGTCCGCGAGGGCGTGTTGTTGCAGGGCCCAGCCGGCTGGGGCGAGTTCTGCCCGTTCGCCGACTACTCGGATTCCGCCAGCGTGCCGTGGCTCGCCTCGGCGGTGGAGGCGAGCGAGATCGGCTGGCCCGAACCGGTGCGGGAGCGGGTGGAGGTCAACACGACGGTGCCGGTCGTCGCGCCGGAGCGGGCTCACGAGATGGTGGCCGAGTCGGGCTGCCGGACCGCGAAGGTGAAGGTTGCGGACCCGCGCTCGTCCATTGTGGACGACTGCGAACGGGTGGCCGCGGTGCGGGACGCACTGGGCGGGAACGGCGCGATCCGGGTCGACGCGAACATGGCGTGGGACGTCGGCACCGCGGTGAAGGCGATCCGCGAGCTGGACCGGGCCGCGGGCGGGCTGGAGTACGTGGAGCAGCCGTGCCCGTCGATCGAGGAGCTGGCCGCGGTGCGCAAGCAGGTCGAGGTACGCATCGCGGCCGACGAGTCGATCCGGCGCGCGGAAGACCCGCTGAAGGTAGCGGTCGCCGGGGCGGCCGACGTCGCGGTGATCAAGGTGGCACCGCTGGGCGGGGTGCGGCGGGCACTGGAGGTGGCGCAGGCGTGCGGGCTGCCGTGCGTGGTGTCCTCGGCGGTCGAGACGAGCGTCGGCCTGGCGGCGGGCCTGGCACTGGCCGGTGCGCTGCCGGACCTCGGCTTCGCCTGCGGCCTCGGCACGATGTCGCTGCTGACCGGCGACGTGGCCACCGCGTCACTGTCCCCTGTGGACGGTTATCTCCCGGTCCCGCGCACCGCCCCGGCCCCGGACCGCGCCGGCGACTTCCCCGCCGACGCCACGACCCGGGACACCTGGCTGGCCCGCCTCGCCCGGGTCCGCGCACTGAGCATCAGCTGACGCGAGAGCGGGCGGGTTCGTGGGGCCGCAGCGTAACCGCGAGCTGCCCATCGGGCCACCAGGAACGTCCGAGGCGGCGGAACGAGCCCTGGCCTCGAGGTCACGGGCCGAACCGACGACACCGCACCGGAACCACACCCGCACCGCGCGCCGAACCCGAGGTCACCAACGACCCGGGCCGATGCGCCAAAACCCCTACGCCACCGCCTCATCGGCGTCCGCCGAGGCGCCGGCGTCCCGGACCGGGAGTGTGTCGAACGCCGCGGGCGGCTCGCGCCACGGGGAGGTCGGGCCGCCGTTCTTCGCGGCCTGGATGGCCCGCCACACCCGTTGCGGGGTCGCGGGGATGTCGATGTGCCGCACGCCCAGGTGCTTCACCGCGTCGACCACCGCGTTCTGCACCGCCGGTGTCGAGCCGATCGTCGCGGATTCGCCGATTCCCTTGGCTCCCAACGGGTTTCGCGGCGTCGGGGTCTCCGTGTTGTGCGTCTCCAGCGCGGGCACGTCCGCCGCCGAGGGCACCAGGTAGTCGGCGAAACTGGCGGTGACCGGGTTGCCGTCCTCGTCGAAGGAGACCTGCTCCCACAGCGCCTGCGAGATCCCCTGCACCGCACCGCCCTGCTGCTGCCCGCGCACGATCAGCGGGTTCAGCACCCGCCCGCAGTCGTCCACGGCGATGTGCCGCAGCGGCCGGACGTACCCGGTCTCGACGTCCACCTCGACCACGGACACGTGCGCACCGAACGGGAAAGTCGCGCCGTCCGGCTTGAAGTCCGTCTCCTCCACCAGCACCTGACCGTCCTCCGCCGCGGCGGAGGCCAGCTCGGCCCAGCTCAGCGACGCGTTCGGCACCCCGGTCACGCCCAGCTGCCCGTCCGAGGTCAGCACGATGTCCTCGACCGAAGCCTCCAACCGCGAGGCGGCCAGCTCCCGTGCCCGCTTCAGCACCAGCTCGCTCGCCTGCCGCACCGCGCTCCCGCCGATCTGCAGCGAACGCGACCCGCCGGTACCGCCACCGCGCGGCACCGCCGCCGTGTCGGACTGCACGAACTTGATGCGCTCCAACGGAATCCCGAGCAGATCCGACACGATCATCGAGAACGAGGTGGGATGCCCCTGCCCGTGCCCCGACGTGCCGACCTTGATCGACGCGCCGCCGTCGGAGTCGATCTCGATCGCGGCGTACTCGCCCGCACCACCACCGGTGATCTCGACGTAGGCGGCCATCCCGATGCCCAGCAACACCTTCTCGCCGGCCTCGATGCGCCGAGCCTGCTCGGCACGCAGGTCCTCGTACCCGGCCAGCCGCAGCGCCTCCCGCAGCGGCAGGTCGTAGTCGCCGTTGTCGTAGCTGGCCCCGGTGACCGTCTTGTACGGGAACTGCTCTGGCGAAAGGAAGTTCCGCCGCCGCAGCTCCGCCGGGTCCAGGTCCAGCTCGGCCGCGGCGAGATCCATCAGCCGCTCCAGCATGGCCGCCGCCTCGGGCCGCCCGGCGCCGCGGAACGCACCCGTCGGCGTGGTGTTCGTCAGCGCCGCGATCCCCGCGTAGCTGATCCGGGGAATCCGGTACACGCCCTGCGACATCGTGCGGGTGGGGCCCAGCGCCAGCGCGCCGCCGAAACCGGCGTAGGCGCCCGAATCGCCGATCACCCGGCACCGCAGGCCGACGATCGTGCCGTCCGAGCGCAGCCCCAGTTCGGCGAACTGCACCTGCGCGCGGCCATGCGGCATCGCCTGCAGGTTCTCCGACCGCGTTTCGGTCCACCGCACCGGACGCCCGAACCGGCGGGCCGCCTCGATGACCACCGCGTGTTCGGCGATCACCCCGACCTTGCCGCCGAACGCACCACCCACGTGCGGTGCGATCACTCGGACCTGGTCCAGTTCCCAGCCGAACATCGTCGCCGCCGCGCGCTGGAAACCGTGCGGCATCTGGGTGGACACGTAGATCGTGGCGCCGGATTCCTCCGGCAGTACGGCGATCGCGTTGCCCTCCATGGGCGCGACCGCGAGCCGCTGGTTCTCGATGCGTGCCCGCACCACCACGTCGGCGCCCGCGAGCACGTCGTCGTCGGCGTCGCGCTGCCCGCCCGCGATGTTCGAACCCAGCTCGGGGAACTGCGTCGGCGCCTCCGGGGCGAGCGCCTCCTCGGGGTCGACGACGGCGGGCAGCGGCTCGTAGTCGACGTCCACGAGTTCCAGCGCGTCCGCCGCGGCGACCGCCGTTTCCGCGACAACGGCCACCACCGGCTCACCGACGAACCGCACCCGGTCGACCGCCAGCGGATGACGCGCGCACTGCGCGTTGACCTCGATGAACACCGGCAACGCCGGCAGCCCCAGCTCCTCGGCGGTGTACACCGCGACCACACCGGGCGCCTTCGCCGCCTCCGTGGTGTCGATACCGGTGATCAACGCGTGCGCGAACGGCGAACGCACGAATCCGACGTGCAACGCGTTGTCGAACCGCTGGTTGCCGACGTAGGTGCCGCGGCCGCGCAACAGATCCGGGTCCTCGACCCGCCGGACTTCGGTGCCAAGCAAAGATCCCGCCATGGCCTCGACTCTAACGGCGAAGAACACGCCTGCCCATATGGACCTACTCCAGCTCAGGGTCGCGAATCCGGGTTCACTCAGGGCCGTTCCCCGATGTCGGGCGCACCGCCGCGGCCGACCATTGAGCCATGACGAACAACGTGACCACGAAGAAACTTCGCCGCAGCTCCAGCGACAAGATGCTCGCCGGGGTGTGCGGCGGCTGGGCCGAGATGCTCGGCGTGGACGCCGCGATCCTGCGCATCCTGCTCGTCGCCGCCACGATCTTCGGCCTGGGCGCACCGGTGCTGCTCTACGCCGCGTGCTGGGTACTGATGCCCGAGGACACCGCGGACTGAAAAAGGGCCCGGATGCGCGAGCTGCGCACCCGGGCCCTTTTCGCTCAGGGCTTAAGGACTTATCAGAAGTCCATGCCGCCCATGCCACCGGTCGGGTCGCCCGCCGGAGCGGCGGCGGCCTTCTCCGGCTTGTCGGCGACGACAGCCTCGGTGGTGAGGAACAGAGCCGCGATCGAGGCCGCGTTCTGCAGCGCGGAGCGGGTCACCTTCGTCGGGTCCGGCACGCCGGCGGCGAGCAGGTCCTCGTACTCACCGGTGGCGGCGTTGAGGCCGTGGCCGGCGGGCAGGGTCTTGACCTTCTCCACGACGACGCCGCCCTCGAGGCCGGCGTTCACCGCGATCTGCTTGAGCGGAGCCTCGACCGCCACCTTGACGATGTTGGCACCGGTCGCCTCGTCGCCCGAGAGCTTGAGGCCCTCGAACGCCAGCTGAGCGGCCTGCAGCAGAGCCACGCCACCACCGGCGACGATGCCCTCCTCGACGGCGGCCTTGGCGTTGCGCACCGCGTCCTCGATGCGGTGCTTGCGCTCCTTCAGCTCGACCTCGGTGGCGGCACCGGCCTTGATGACGGCCACGCCGCCGGCCAGCTTGGCCAGCCGCTCCTGCAGCTTCTCGCGGTCGTAGTCCGAGTCGGAGTTCTCGATCTCCGCGCGGATCTGGTTGACGCGACCCTGGATCTGGTCCGCGTCGCCGGCACCCTCGACGATGGTGGTCTCGTCCTTGGTGATGACGGCCTTGCGGGCACGACCGAGCAGCGAGATGTCGGCGTTCTCCAGCTTGAGGCCCACGTCCTCGCTGATCACCTGGCCACCGCTCAGGATCGCGATGTCCTGCAGGATGGCCTTGCGGCGGTCACCGAAGCCCGGAGCCTTGACGGCGACGGACTTGAAGGTGCCGCGGATCTTGTTGACGACCAGCGTGGCCAGGGCCTCGCCCTCGACGTCCTCGGCGATGATCAGCAGCGGCTTGCCCGACTGCATGACCTTCTCCAGGACCGGGAGCATGTCCTTGACGTTGGAGATCTTCGAGCCGAAAAGGAGGATGTACGGGTCCTCCAGGACGGCTTCCTGACGCTCCGCGTCGGTCACGAAGTAGCCCGAGATGTAGCCCTTGTCGAAGCGCATACCCTCGGTGAGCTCGAGCTCGAGGCCGAAGGTGTTCGACTCCTCGACGGTGACGACGCCTTCCTTGCCGACCTTGTCCAGCGCCTCGGCGATCAGCTCGCCGATGGTGCGGTCAGCGGCCGAGATCGAGGCGGTGGCAGCGATCTGCTCCTTGGTCTCGACCTCCTTGGCGGCCTTGTGCAGCTGCTCGACGACGGCCTCGACAGCCGTCTCGATGCCGCGCTTGAGGCTGATGGGGTCGGCGCCGGCGGCGACGTTGCGCAGGCCCTCGCGCACGAGCGCCTGGGCCAGCACGGTGGCGGTGGTGGTGCCGTCACCCGCGACGTCGTCGGTCTTCTTGGCGACTTCCTTGACGAGCTCGGCCCCGATCTTCTCCCACGGGTCCTCGAGCTCGATCTCCTTGGCGATGGAGACACCGTCGTTGGTGATGGTCGGCGCGCCCCACTTCTTTTCGAGCACGACGTTGCGGCCACGGGGGCCAAGCGTCACCTTGACGGCTTCGGCGAGGGTGTTCAGGCCGCGCTCGAGTCCGCGGCGGGCGTCCTCGTCGAACGCGATCAGTTTGGCCATTGCGGTGTTGTCCTCCGGTATTGGGCGCTGCCTGGCCCGCTTGCGGGAATCCAGCAGCAGGACACGTCCTTCGGCCAGGCTCGGTGCCCGCGACGGACGACCAGCCCGGAAGTTCTCCCGGGGAGGCCTCACCGTCCCGACCTTCAGACAGGCGGTCGGGGTTCTGACCGCCCGCCTAGCACTCGGCGGCGCCGAGTGCCAATCCCGTGTTTAGCACTCGGGGGCGGAGAGTGCAAGCGGCACCCGCTCATCCGCAGGTCGGTGACCGGCGGAACTCGCCGTCAGGACGAGGGCCGGATCGGGATGGTCGCCGGCGGCGGCGCGTTGGACGAGGGCGCCGACGAGGCCGCGCCGCTCGGGCCGACCGGGATGTTGGGCGCCGGCGCCGGCGATGACCCGCCGTCGCCGCCACCCAGCAGCACGATCGCGGCGACCACGCCCCCGACCACGACGAGCGCACCCAGCGCGATCCACAGCCACATCAGGCCGCGTTTCTTCGGCGGGGAGGGCGGCGGATAGCCGGGCTGCTGGTAGCCCTGAGGTGGGCCGAAGGCGCCGTACCCGGGCGCGGTGCTGTACCCGGACGGCGGGGCGTACCCGGGCGGCGGTTGCCGGTAGCCCTGCGGCGGGCCATAGGGCGTCGTGGCCTGCTGGGGCGAGCCATGGGGCGGGGACGCGGGCGGCATGCCCTGGGGCGGCATCCCCTGGGGCGGCATTGCCAGGGGCGGCGCGCCGTGCGGTGCGAGCCCCTGCTGCGGCGGCCCCTGCGGGGCGCCCTGCTGGTGCGGCCCCGGCTGCCCCCAGCCGGGCTGCTGCCCGTACGGCCCCACCTGCGCCCCCTCCGCCCGCGGCGAGTTCGTCTCCGGCGACGCCGCGGGACCGAGTGCCTTGCGGGCGGCGGAGATCAGCTCCACACAGTTGTCGTAGCGCTCGGCGGGGTTCTTCGCCATTCCGCGCCGGATCACGTCGTCGATCGCGGGCGGCAGCGACACCGCGCGGGACACCGGAGGTGGTTCGCCGGCGAGATGCCCCTTGATCACCGTCGGCACGTCACCCTTGAACGGCGGGCTCCCGGTCAGGCACGCGTAGAGAACACACGCCAGCGCGTACTGGTCGGTGCGCCCGTCGAGCGGTTCACCACGCAGATGCTCGGGCGCGGCGTAAGTGGGCGAGCCCAGGAAATCGCCGCCACGGGTGCGATGCCCGGTGGCGCCGCGGCGGGTCAGCCCGAAGTCGGCGACATAGACGTGCTCGCGTGTGGACTCCCGGCTCGTCACCAGCACGTTGGCCGGTTTGACGTCCAGGTGCACCAGCCCGCGGTTGTGCAGGCTGTCCAGCGCGTCCGCGACCTGGTCGAGCAGGCGCAGCGCGCGTTCGGGCGCCATCGGCCCGTCCGCGATGAGGCTGGCCAGATCGGCGCCGTCGACGAGACGCATGGCGATGTAGTGCATCCCGTCGATCTCGCCGAAGTCGTACAGGGGCACGACATTGGCGTGATCGATGGCGGAGGTGTTACGGGCTTCGTCGACGAACCGTTCCCGGAACTCGGCGTCCGCACCGAGGTGCTCACCGATCACCTTCAAGGCCACCTTGCGCCCGAGCCGGACGTCGGTGGCCTTGTACATGACACTCATGCCGCCCTTGCCGAGCACCCCGTCAATGCGGTAGTTGCCCAACCGACGACCGGTGAGGTCCCCCGACACATCGCCTGTCACACAGCGCAGCCTAGCCGTTGCCGTTACGACAGTTTGCGGACGTCCGCCGCCTGACTTCGCCCGTCTCGACCTGCCTGGATCTCGAACTCCACCTTGTCGCCTTCGTCCAAGGTGCGGAATCCGTCAGACTGAATGGCCGAGTAATGGACGAATACGTCCGGACCGTCAGGGGACGCTATGAAGCCGTAGCCCTTTTCGGAATTGAACCACTTGACCGTGCCAATTGCCACGGTTTCCTCCTTGCGAACCACCGAACCTGGGAGACCGTGCCGAGCCGGCGCCCCGAGATGCGATCACGCTACCGGATTAAATCGTTTGGGCAATGGGTTATTGCGGAGATTTACGCGCTTGCACCAATATCGTTCCCGGGCCCGCGAAGTCCAGGGCGAGCCCTTCGCCCGTTCGGATCGACTGCGGCGCCGAAGGGTCCAACGCCCGCAGGCGGCACTGGACGGAATCGGGGTAGGCCAGCAGGTAACCGGGACGCACGGTGATGAGCTCGCCCTGGTCCAGTTTGAGCGCGTCCACCGGCCCCGCACACCCCAGCACCAGCGAACCCGTACCGCTGTAGTGCTCGAGGAACCCGGTGTCGGCGCCGAACAGCGACTGCAGCGTCTGCCACGGATGGTCGATGCGCACCGTGGACGGCCGGGCGAGGAAGGCGTCCTTGTACACGTTCCAGCCGGTCCGGCCGTCGAGTTCGAGCGTGTAGACGTCGCCGGGGCGCGACGGCGCGAGGTCGACCCAGCCGCCGTCGGCGGGTGCGGTGAACACGGACGGGCCGCCGCGTCTGGACTGCTGGACCTCGGTGACACCGAAGCTGCTGGCGATCATGGTGTCGCTCACGGCCTGCACCGCCTCGCCGGGCGCGAGGCTGATCCGCGCCACGCCGAACGAGGGCGTGTGCCGCGTGTGGACCCGCACCGAACCTCCCCCTGACATCGATCGAAACGGGGAGAGTCTTGCACGACGCTCGCGAAGAGGCAGGATGGTCCGGTGATTTCCGTCGACGAATACCGCGCCACCATCACGTCGCTGCTGGGCAGGGCACCCGCGGTGAGCCTCCCGCTCGCCGACTGCGCGGGGCTCGTACTGGCCGAGGATCTGCTGGCCGGAGTGTCCCTGCCCCCGTTCGACAACTCCGCCATGGACGGCTACGCGGTACGGGCGGTCGACGTCGCCGAGGTGCCCGTCGAACTGCCGGTCGCCGAGGACATCCCGGCCGGGCGCACCGAGGTGCCGCCGCTGCTGCCGGGCACCGCGCACCGGATCATGACCGGCGCGCCGATGCCGCCGGGCGCGGACGCCGTCGTGATGGTCGAGCACACCGACGGCGGCACCGAGAAGGTGCTGATCAAGCAGGGCGCGGCGCCGGGGGCGCACCTGCGGCGCACGGGCGAGGACGTCGCGCAGGGCACCGTCGCGCTGCCCGCGGGCACGGTGCTCGGCCCGGCGCAGCTCGGCCTGGCGGCGGCGGTGGGCACCGAGCGGCTCACCGTCTACCGGCCGCTGCGGGTGCTGGTCGTGTCCACCGGTTCGGAACTGGTGGTGGCGCCGCAGCCGCTCAAGCACGGGCAGATCTACGAGTCCAACAGCGTGACACTGGCCGCGGCGATCCGGGCGCTCGGCTGCGAGGTCGAAGTCGCGTTCAGCGTCGACGACGTGGCGACCTTCCGCCGCGAGATCGAGCCGAAGCTGGCGGACGCGGATTTGATGGTCACCTCCGGCGGGGTCAGCGCGGGCGCGTACGAGGTCGTCAAGGACGCGCTGTCCGGGCAGGGCACGACGTTCACCAAGGTCGCGATGCAGCCGGGCGGACCGCAGGGCAACGGCCGGTGGAACGGCGTGCCGGTGGTGACGCTGCCCGGCAACCCGGTGAGTGTGCTGGTGTCGTTCGAGGTGTTCCTGCGGCCGGCGCTGCTGACCGCGCTCGGCCACACCGACGTGGACCGGCGCCGGGTGCGGGCGCGGCTGACCGAGGGGCTCAAGTCGCCGCAGGGCCGTCGCCAGTTCCGCCGCGGCTTCTACTGGCACAAGGAAGGCCAGGTCACCGGCGAGGTCGGCCCGCGCGGCGGCCCCGGCTCGCACCTGCTGGCCGCGTTCACCCAGGCGAACTGCCTGATCGTGTTACCGGAGGACACGACGGAGGCACCCGAAGGCACCAAAGTGGACGTGCTGCTGCTCTAACCTGGGCACGTGGGCATTTTCTCGTGGATCATCTTCGGCGCGCTCGCCGGCTGGGCGGCCAACCTGGTCATCGGCGGCCCGGACCGGCGGCGCCAGGGCTGCCTGGTCAGCGTGCTGGTCGGGGTCGTCGGCGCCGCGCTGGGCGGGTTGATCTACCGGCTCGTCACCGGCGAGGCGAAGACGTTCGAATTCGACTTCCCGAGTTTCGGCGTCGCGGTGCTCGGAGCCGTCGTGCTGCTGGGCATCCTGCGGCTGGTCCTGGCACTCGGGAGGCGAAATCCCCGATCGCGTGACCGTTTGTAACAACTTCCCTACGAGTGGTCATAGGTTGCTTCGCAAACACTAAGCTTTCGCGCACCGAAGGATTCGCTCGCTTGCCGGACGGGCGTCGCGTCGGGGGCGGCACCCGTCCGGCGAAGTCCCTCCCGCACGATCGCCACGGCCACCGCCAGCTCGACGAGTTCGGGCATGGGCACGCTGGCGATGTCCGCGCGCCACGCGTCGAGCAGTTCGCCAAGACGCCCGCTCGGCGTGAGTTCCGGCGCTGCCATGACGTTCCTCTCTGCCACTACTACGGAATGCATCGCCCGCCGCGACTTTCCGTTAGCACGGGAGCCCGGCGCGGCTCCCCCGTGCGGGTAGGCGAGGTTGGGGACGCAGAGCCGGGTCTACCGAGACCTGGCGGTAGCGTGGATACCCAGATCGGTGAAAAGCCACGCCTGTCCCGGCTTGGTCGATATCAACCGGTTACCTGAAACCCAACAATCGGGAACGTGATGAGCCCCAAGACGCCGGAGCAGGCTGGCAACCCGGTCGCCCACGCCCTGCAACTGGCCCGCGAAACCCTCCCGCCGATGCATCCCGCGGGCCGCCCGTTCGTCGCGGGTGGGGTCGCCGCGACCCTGCTCCTGCGCCGCGTGTCCAAGCCGCTCGGCACGCTGGCCGGGCTCGCCACGCTGGCCACCGCGGCGTTCTTCCGCGAGCCGAAGCGCGTGCCGCCCGAGCGCCCCGGGCTCGCACTCGCGGCCGCGGACGGGCTGGTGTCGCTGATCGAGGAGGCCGTCCCGCCGCCCGAGCTCGGCCTGCCCGCCGAGCCGCGGATGCGGGTGAGCATCTTCCTGTCCGTGTTCGACGTGCACGTCCAGCGCGCCCCCGCGACCGGCTCGGTCGAGCGGGTCGCCTACCGGCCGGGCAAGTTCCTGTCCGCGGATCTGGACAAGGCCAGCGACGACAACGAGCGCAATTCCGTGCTGCTGCGCACGGTCGACGGCCACGACCTGGTGGTCGTGCAGATCGCCGGGCTCGTCGCGCGCCGCATCGTGTGCCAGATCGCGGAAGGCGAGAAGGTGTCGGCCGGTGACACGTACGGTCTGATCCGCTTCGGCTCTCGCGTGGACCTGTACCTGCCGCCGGGTAGCCGGATGCTGGTCAGCAAGGGCCAGCGCACCATCGGCGGCGAAACCCCGCTCGCCGAGCTCCCGTCCGGGAAGGCCTGATCATGGTCCGGGTGATGAACCCGAGCGTGCGACTGCTGCCGAACGCCATCACGGTGCTCGCGTTGTGCGCGGGCCTTTCGTCGGTCCAGTTCGCGCTCAGCCACAACTACATGCTCGCGATCGGCGCGATCGGCGTCGCCGCGGTACTGGACAGCCTCGACGGACGGATCGCGCGGCTGCTCGACGCGACGTCGAAGATGGGCGCCGAGCTGGACTCGCTGTCCGACGCGATCTCCTTCGGTGTGGCGCCGGCGCTGGTGCTCTACATCTGGCATACCGACACGCAGGGCCTCGGCTGGGTGACCTCGCTGGTGTTCGCCGTGTGCATCGTGCTCCGCCTGGCCCGGTTCAACACGCTGCTCGATGTCGAGAAACCGCCGTACGCCAACGAGTTCTTCACCGGGGTGCCCGCACCGGCGGGCGGGCTGCTCGCGCTGCTGCCGCTGATCCTGACCCTGGAGTTCGGTGACGGCTGGTGGTCGGCGAAACCGGTGGTGTGGGCGTGGACGGTCGCCGTCGCCCTGCTGCTGATCAGCCGCATCCCCACGTTGTCGCTCAAGACCGTGCGGGCGCCGGCCAAGGCCATCGCCCCGCTGCTGGTGCTCGTCGGCCTGCTGGCCGCTGCGGTCATCCAGTACCCGCTGATCGCGCTGGCCGCGGGGCTGCTGCTGTATCTCGTGCACATTCCCTACGCGGTGCGCCGGTACCACTGGCTGGCCAACCACCCGGAGGCGTGGAACGTGCCGCTGCGCGAGCGTCGCGCCATCCGCCGTTCGCGCAGCACCCGGCGGTTGCGCCTGCGCCGGCCGAAGCTGCCGCGCGTCGCGGGCGCCTCGGGGATCACCGTTCGCCTGCCGCGCAACGGCAACGGGCATGTCGTGCGCGGGATGCGCACGTTCCCGCCGGACTCGCAGGACCGCAACCGCCGCCGCAGCTGGCGCCGCATCGGGCTGCGCCAGCGCGGCGACCGCTAGCTCGGCGCTGGACCCTCGAGATCGTGGTGCCACCGCGCAACGGAGTCTCACCCTAGAGTAGGGACCGTGAGCGAACCGCGGATCACGCTGACCGTCCGGCACACGCCATCGGCACTCGACTCCCGGCGCGGCATCGTGCGGCTGCACCCCGAGGTGCTCGACGCGCTCGGCCTGCGCGCGTGGGACGCCGTGCACCTGACCGGGGCGCGGGTGAGTGCGGCGCTGGCCGCGCCGGGCGACGCCGCGAACGCGCCGGGAATCGTGCTGGCCGACGACGTGACGATGTCGAACCTCGGCGTCACGGAGGGCTCGGAGGTCGTCATCGCGCGCGCGCAGGTCTCGGCGGCCCGGTCGGTCACCGTCGCGGGCTCGCGGCTGGCCAGCGCCTCGGTGTCACCGCACACACTGCGGCTCGCGTTGATCGGCAAGGTGCTCACCGTCGGGGACGCGGTGTCCCTGCTGCCCCAGGATCTGGCGCCGCCGCCCGGCTCCGACGTGGCCTCGGTGCGCGGGCAGCTCTCCCGCACGATCGGCTCGACCTGGACCTCCGAACTGCTCACCGTCACGGCCGCCGAACCGGGCGGCGTGGTCGCCGTCGGCCAGTCGACCGTGGTCGGCTGGCGCGACGGTGCGACCACACCGGCCGCGCCGCCACCGGCCTCGCCGTCCACTGTGGAATCGGTGCCGCCGCCCGCCCCGGTCGAGGAGGAGGACGAGACGGTCCCGCTGGCCGACCTCGCCGGCGCCGAGGCGCCCGCCCGGACGCTGGCCGAATGGTTCGATCTGACCTTCCGGCGGCCGGAACTGCTGGCCAAGCTCGGCACCTCGGCCCGCCTGGGCGTGCTGCTGTCCGGCCCGGAGGGCGTCGGGAAGTCGACTCTCGTGCGGGCCGTCGCCGCGGCCGAGGACGTGCGCGTGCTGTCACTGGCCGCGCCGAGCATCGCGGTGCTGGCACCGAACTCGACCGCCTCGGTGCTGCGGGACACGCTGGGCAAGGCCGCCGCGGGCGGGCCCACGGTACTGCTGCTCACCGACATCGACGCGCTGCTGCCCGCCACGCAGCCCGCACCGGTCGCCACGATCATCCTGGACGAGTTGCGCACCGCGCTGGCCAAACCGGGTTTCGCGCTCATCGCGACCACCGCCCATCCCGAGGCCTGCGATCCGCGGCTGCGTGCTGCCGACCTGCTCGACCGGGAACTGGCCATTCCGTTGCCCGACGCCAAGATCCGCACCGAGCTGCTGCGCATCCTGCTGCGTGACGTGCCGGTGGAGTCCGGTGTGGACTGTGGCGCGGTCGCCGAGCGGACACCGGGTTTCGTCGCCGCCGATCTGATCGCGTTGCGCAGGGACGCGGCGCTGCGTGCCGCGCTGCGGCAACGGGAGGCGGACGAACCGCGGATCTCCCACCAGGACCTGCTGGACGCGCTGGAGAGCGTGCGTCCCATCTCGATGTCCACTTCGGACACGCTGGCGACGGGCGGGCTGAGCCTCGACGATGTCGGCGACATGACCGAGGTCAAGCAGTCGCTCACCGAAGCGGTGCTGTGGCCACTGCGGTATCCGGATTCCTTCGCGCGCCTCGGCGTCGAGCCGCCGCGGGGCGTGCTGCTCTACGGTCCGCCCGGCGGCGGCAAGACGTTCCTCGTGCGCGCGCTGGCCGGTACCGGGGCGTTGAACGTGTTCGCCGTCAAGGGCGCCGAGCTGATGGACAAGTGGGTCGGCGAATCGGAGCGGGCCGTGCGCGAGCTGTTCCGCAAGGCCAGGGAGGCTTCGCCCGCGCTGATCTTCCTCGACGAGATCGACGCGCTCGCCCCGCGCCGCGGGCAGTCCAGTGATTCCGGCGTGGCCGACCGGGTGGTGGCCTCGCTGCTCACCGAACTGGACGGCGTGGAACCGATGCGCGAGGTGATCGTGCTCGGCGCGACGAACCGTCCCGAACTGGTGGACCCGGCGCTGCTGCGGCCGGGCAGGCTGGAGCGGCTGGTGTACGTGCCGCCGCCGGACGCCGAGGCGCGCGCCGACATCCTTCGTGCGACGGCGAAGCACACCCCGCTCGCGTCCGATGTGGACCTGGCCGAGACCGCCTCCACTTTGGATGGCTATTCGGCCGCGGACTGCGCCGCGCTGGTCCGCGAAGCCGCGCTGACCGCGATGCGCGAGTCGCTGGAGGCCAGCGAGGTCGCCGCCGCGCACTTCGCGAAGGCACGCGAAACCGTGCGCCCCTCGCTGGACCCGGCGCAGCTGGCAAGCCTGGAGGCCTACGCGAACCGGCGGCTATGAGCCTTTGGGGTGCAGGCCCTGGTAGTCGTTGGTGACGATGACGATCACGCCGGGGCTGGAGTTCTTGATGCCGTCGAACCGCGGCTCGGCCTTCATGCCGAAGTCGGCCGCCAGTGCCTTGGCCGCGGTCTCCTCGTCGGTGCCCTCGGTGTAGTACGCCGTGGTGGTCGGGATGACACCGTACGGGTAGTTGTCGACGCTGACCACGTTCCAGCCGTCTGCGCGGAAGTCGTCGGCGGCCTTCGCGGCGAGTCCCTTGATGGTGCTGTTGTTGTAGACCCGCACCGGCACCCACTTCGCGGCGGCCTGGTCGGCAGGCACGCCGCCGTTGGGCGCGGCACTCTGCCCGGGCTGACCAGGCTGGCCGGAGGCGGCGGGCGGAGCGGTTTCGGTGCCCGTCGCCGACGGCGCACCGGTCGTCGTGGTCGGAAGGGCCGAGGACGAACCGGGTGCGCCGGACTCGCTCGGCGCCGGTCCGCCGGGGGCGGGCTGGGTGGCCGAGCTGGACGGGGCCGCGGTCTGCTCGTGACCGCCGCCGCTCACCGCGGTCACGATGCCGATCACGGCGGCGATCAGCGCCACCCCGATCAGCACGACGCCGGCCAGCCGCATCGGCCGGGACAGTCCCTGCAGGAAGTTCATCGCGCCTCGATCCCCAACCGCCGGGCCACCCGCTTCCGCTGCCGGGTCGTGCGGATCTTGCGCAGCCGCTTGACCAGCATCGGGTCGGCGCGCAGCGCCTCCGGCTTTTCGAGCAGGCGGTTGAGGAGCTGGTAGTAGCGTGTGGACGACAGCGCGAACTCGTCACGGATCGCCTGTTCCTTGGCCCCGGCGTATTGCCACCACTGGCGTTCGAACGCCAGAATGGCGAGCTCGCGCTCGGACAGGCCTGCGGCGGGCTCGGTCGCGGGTTGCTGCCCGCCGGCCATCGACTCCGCGGCGTCCATCTGACTCCTCAAATCGGCGAAACACACGGTTGTCATTCCGCGGCGCCATTGAACCACGTGCCCGCGCGGTCATGGTGGGATCACGGCCCGGCGCGTCATGGTGTGGTGGTCGGTACGATCGCCGTTTGTGACGATCCACCCCATCCGTATCGCCGGCGACCCCGTGCTGCACAACCCCACCCGCGAGGTGGCCAGGTTCGACGACGAACTGCGCACGCTCGTCGACGACATGTTCGAGACGATGTACGCGGCCGAAGGGGTGGGGCTGGCCGCCAACCAGATCGGGCTCGATCTGCGGCTGTTCGTCTACGACTGTCCCGATGACGAGGGCGTGCGGCACAAGGGCGTCGTGGTGAACCCGAAGCTGGAGACCTCGGAGATCCCGGAGACCATGCCCGATCCGGACGACGACTGGGAGGGCTGTCTGTCCGCGCCCGGCGAGTCGTATCCGACCGGGCGCGCGACGTGGGCGAAGGTCACCGGGTTCGACGCCGACGGCAAGCCGGTCGAGGTCGAGGGCACCGGGTACTTCGCACGCTGCCTGCAGCACGAGACCGACCACCTCGACGGCTATCTGTATCTGGACCGGCTCGTCGGCAGGCATGCCCGCGCCGCGAAGAAAATGCTCAAGCGCAACAAGTGGGGCGAGCCGGGTCTGTCCTGGCTGCCGCCCAAGCAGGACTGAGTTCGCCGACGGTGAAAGAAGCGGCGATCTGCTGGGTTTCGAGAGCACACTGTTTATAGCTGTAATGCTGTAATCAGGGTGGTGGTCGCGGTGGAAGACTCCGACGCCCTCGACGCCTACTCGCGGTCGGTGAGTTCGGTGGCCGCCGAGGTGACGCCGCATGTGGCGAGTCTCAGTCTGGCGCGTGGCGGCGGTTCGGCCGTCGTCTTCGCCGATGACGGCTATCTCATCACCAACGCGCACGTGGTCGGCCAGGACCGGCGCGGGGTCGCGACCTTCTCGGACGGCTCGGAAGCGGACTTCACCGTCGTCGGCGCGGACCCGCTGTCGGACCTCGCCGTCGTGCGCGTGCGTGACGGCGCACCACCCGCGGCGCGGCTCGGCGACGCCGACAAGCTCGTGGTCGGCCAGCTCGTGGTCGCGATCGGCAGCCCGCTGGGGCTCGCGGGGTCGGTGACGGCCGGGGTCGTCAGCGCGCTGGGCCGGTCCCTTCCCGCGCGCACCCGCAACGCCGGGCGGGTGATCGAGAACGTGATCCAGACCGACGCGGCACTCAACCCCGGCAACTCCGGCGGCGCGCTGGCGGATTCGAACGGGCGCGTGGTCGGGGTGAACACGGCGGTCGCCGGGATCGGGCTCGGCATGGCGGTCCCGATCAACTCCACGACGCGCCGGATCATCGACACGCTGCTCGTGGAGGGCAAGGTGCGGCGTGCCTACCTCGGCGTGGTCGGCACGCCGGCGCCGTTGCCGGACGAGGTCGCCGAGCACACCGGGCAACGGGCCGGGCTGCGGGTGATGGAGGTCGTGCCGGGCGGGCCGGCGCAGCGCGCGGGGCTGCACGCGGGCGATCTGGTGCTGACCGTCGGCCGTGCGCGCGTGGCCGATGCGCAGGACATCCAGCGGCAGCTGTTCGCCGAGGTGATCGGTACCCGGTTGCCGATCACGGTGCTGCGCAACGGCGCGATGGTCGACGTCATCGCCACACCTTCGGAGCTGGCTGGTTAGCAAGGTAGGCGGACCGCGTTGATTGCGAAGAGTAAGCGCGACCACACGAGCCGCGGCGTCGCGAACGCGGTACAACGCGGCAGCGCGACGAGCCCAAGTGAGGGACCGCACTTGAGGTCCGCCCGTCCGCATGGCATGGTCGAAGACGCACAGCACATCGCGGGAGCTCGCGCCTTGGCGGGCTGAGAGGGTGGCTGGCCGCTCCCGGCCGGTGTCACCGACCGCCGAACCTGACCGGGTAATGCCGGCGTAGGGAGTGATCTTCTTGACGACGCTGGAAAACAACGCCGCCGTGAGCGTGACCACCGGCCCGATCACCGGTTCGCGCAAGGTGTACCACCAGACCGAGTCCGGTTTGCGTGTTCCGGCCCGCCGTATCGACCTTTCCAACGGCGAGCATTTCGACGTCTACGACACCTCCGGCCCGTACACCGATCCGGACGCCGTCATCGACGTCCACAATGGACTCAACCCGCTGCGTTCCGGCTGGACCGACGGCCGCGAACACAACACGCAGCTCGGCTGGGCCAAGGCCGGGATGATCACCCGGGAGATGGAGTTCATCGCGGCGCGGGAGCGGGTCAGCCCCGAGTTCGTCCGCGACGAGGTCGCCCGTGGTCGCGCCGTGATTCCGGCCAACCGCAAGCACCCCGAGTGCGAGCCCATGATCATCGGGAAGAACTTCCTCGTGAAGATCAACGCGAACATGGGCAACTCGGCCGTGTGGTCCTCGGTGGAGGAAGAGGTCGAGAAGATGGTGTGGGCCACCCGCTGGGGCGCCGACACGATCATGGACCTGTCCACCGGCAAGCGGATTCACGAGACTCGCGAGTGGAACGTCCGCAACTCGCCCGTTCCGGTCGGCACCGTGCCGATCTACCAGGCGCTGGAGAAGGTCGACGGTGAGCCCGAGAAGCTCACCTGGGAGATCTACCGCGACACCGTGATCGAGCAGTGCGAGCAGGGCGTGGACTACATGACCGTGCACGCGGGCGTGCTGCTGCGCTACGTGCCCCTCACCGCGAACCGGGTCACCGGCATCGTCTCGCGCGGCGGTTCGATCATGGCCGCGTGGTGCCTCGCGCACCACCAGGAATCGTTCCTGTACACCCATTTCGAGGAACTGTGCGAGATCCTGCGCGCCTACGACGTCACGTTCTCCCTCGGTGACGGGCTGCGCCCCGGTTCGATCGCCGACGCCAACGACCGAGCGCAGTTCGCCGAACTGGAAACGCTCGGCGAGCTCACCCACATCGCCCGCGAGCACGACGTGCAGGTGATGATCGAGGGCCCCGGCCACGTGCCGATGCACAAGATCAAGGAGAACGTGGAGCTGGAGGAACGGCTCTGCGGCGAGGCACCGTTCTACACCCTCGGTCCGCTCGCGACGGACATCGCGCCGGCCTACGACCACATCACCTCGGCCATCGGTGCGGCGCAGATCGGCTGGTACGGCACGGCGATGCTGTGCTACGTCACGCCCAAGGAGCACCTCGGCCTGCCCAACCGGGACGACGTGAAGACCGGCGTGATCACCTACAAGATCGCCGCGCACAGCGCCGACCTGGCCAAGGGCCACGCCTACGCGCAGGAATGGGACGACGAGCTGTCCAAGGCGCGCTTCGAGTTCCGGTGGGAGGACCAGTTCAACCTCTCGCTCGACCCGGACACCGCGCGCGCGTTCCACGACGAGACGCTGCCCGCCGAGCCCGCCAAGACCGCGCACTTCTGCTCGATGTGCGGGCCGAAGTTCTGCTCCATGCGCATCACGCAGGACGTCCGCAAGTACGCCGAGGAACACGGACTGTCCACTGTGGACGCCATTGAGGCCGGTATGCGCGAGAAGTCCGACGAGTTCGGCGAGCACGGCAACAAGGTGTACCTGCCGGTCGTGGAGCAGTGAGCGGAACTCCCCGTACCGCACTGACCATCGCCGGATCCGATTCCGGCGGTGGTGCGGGGATCCAGGCCGACCTGCGCACGTTCTTCGCCTGCGGGGTGCACGGCATGACCGCGATCACCGCGGTCACCGTGCAGAACTCCCTTGGCGTGCAAGGGTTCACCGAGATCCCGGCCGACGTGGTCACCGCGCAGATCAAGTCCGTCGCCGAGGACATCGGCGTGCACGCGGCCAAGACCGGGATGCTGGCCAGCGCCGAGATCATCGAGGCGGTGGCCGGCACCCTGGACGAGGTCGGCATCGGACGGCACGCGGTCACGCCGTTCGTGGTGGACCCGGTCGCGGCCTCGATGCACGGTGACGCGTTGCTGCGGGACGAGGCGCTGGAGGCCATCCGCACCCAGTTGTTCCCGCGCGCCACGCTGATCACGCCGAACCTGGACGAGGTGCGGCTGCTGACCGGCGTCGAGGTGACCGACCGGGAAAGCCAGCGGCACGCGGCCGACGCGCTGCTGGAGTTCGGCTCGCAGTACGTGCTGGTCAAGGGCGGGCACCTGTACACCGATCCGCAGTGCGTCGACCTGCTCTCCGACGGCACGCAGTACATCGAACTGCCGGGCCACCGCCACGACACGCCACACACGCACGGCGGCGGCGACACGCTCGCGTCGGCCATCACCGCGCATCTGGCGTTGGAACTCGGCGTGCCGGATGCCGTGGCCGAGGGCAAGCGGTTCATCGAACGCTGCGTCGCGGAGTCGTATCCGCTCGGCGCCGGGATCGGTCCGGTGTCCCCGTTCTGGCGGCTGCAACACTAGGTGCATGGGTGATGTTCCGAGCGCGCTGACGATCGCCGGCTCCGACTCCGGCGGCGCGGCGGGGTTGCAGGCGGATCTGCGCACGTTTCTGACCTGCGGGGTGCACGGGCTCGTCGCGGTGACGGCGGTGACCGTGCAGAACACGCTCGGTGTGCACGACCGCTCCGATCTGCCGCCGCACATCGTGGCCGGGCAGATCGAGGCGGTCGCCGCCGATATGGGCGTCGGCGCGGCGAAAACCGGCATGCTCGCCTCGGCGGAGATCATCACCGCGGTCGCGCGGGCCTGCGACCGGGCGAGGATCGGCACCGAGATCCCGTTCGTCGTGGATCCTGTGGCGGCCTCGATGCACGGCCACCCGCTGTTCGACGAGGCGGGCATGGCCGCGCTGCGCGATCTCCTGCTGCCGCGCGCGACGGTGGTGACGCCGAACCTGGACGAGGTGCGGCTGCTCACCGGCCTCACCGTCACCGGTCGCGAGCAGATGCACGAGGCCGCGGTCGCGCTGCACGCGCTCGGCCCGCGTTACGTGCTGGTCAAGAGCGGTCATCTGCGCGAAGACCCGGAATGCGTCGACCTGCTCTACGACGGTTCGACGTTCCTGGAACTGCCCGGTGCCCGCATCGACACGCCGCACACGCACGGCGCGGGCGACTCGATGGCCTCGGCGCTGACGGCGGGCCTGGCACGCGGGATGAGCGTGCCCGATGCGGCCCGGTTCGGGAAGTGGTTCGTCAGCAACGCCGTCGCGCATTCCTACCCGATGGGCGCCAAGGTCGGCCCGGTCTCCGCGTTCTGGCGGCTGGCGCCCGAGGACCGCTGACAACGTTTGCCGCAGCGCGGGCGTGGCCGACCGCGGCTAACCAGCGGTGAGCTGGGCTTCGGCGATCTTGCGGAAGTCCGCGACGAGGCGGCCGCGGTCCCCGGCGCGGGTGGCGAGCACGACGTGGCTCGGTTCGACGCCTTCGAGTGGCACCGTTGTGAGGTCGGCTCGTCCGCCGCTGAAATGCTTGTCGATCGGGACGATCGCGATCGCCTCGCCGGAGGCGATGAGTTCGAACTTGTCCTCGACACTCCCCATCAGCGGGCCGTCCGGGGCGAGTCTGCCGTCGGGGCGCGGCTCGATGCGCCAGAACGCGTTCCACGCCGGGTCGGTCACGCGGGGCAGCGGCTCGTCGGCGATGTCGTCGAGAGTGACCGATTCCTTGCCGGCCAGGCGGTGGTCGACGGGCAGCAGCAGTCCTCGCGGTTCGTCGTAGAGCACGGTCACGTGCAGCTGATCGGCGGCCAACGGCATTCGCGTCACGAGCACGTCCACCCGGTGTTCGAGCAGCGCGGCCCGCGTGTCGGCCCAGGGCACGTGCATCGCTCGCACGTCGACGTCGGGATGCTTCTGGCGCATCGCGCGCACCGCGGGCGTGACGACCAGGTGCAGGGTGTAGCCGATGGTGAACCGGCTGGGCTCCGCGGCGGCCTTGGCCCGGGTCGTCGCCACGGTGGCGGATCGCAGCAGCGCTCTGGCCAGCGGCAGGAACACCGCACCGGCTTCGGTGAGCTGCGTGCCCACCGGGGTGCGGTCCAGCAGGCGCGCGCCGACCTGCTGTTCGAGGCGCCGGATCTGCCTGCTCAGCGACGGCTGGGCGATGCGAAGGGCCTCGGCGGCGCGGCCGAAGTGCCGGTGTTCGGCGACCGCGGTGAAGTACCGCACCAGCCGCAGGTCCAGATCCGCCATGAATCAAGCCTACCTGCGGTGATGCCTCGAACGCATTGCCGGATGAGGAACAGATCTTGGCGCTCCGCCCGCGCGAGGGAGCACGGTGGAAGCACCACCCCGTTCCGAAGGAGATCGACACATGCGGGTATTCGTCACGGGCGCGACCGGTTTCATCGGCTCCGCGGTCGTCCGCCAGCTCCTCGACGCCGGCCACGAGGTCACCGGACTCGCCCGCTCGGACGCCGGCGCCGCCTCGCTGACGGCCGCCGGCGTCGCGGCCGAGCGCGGCACCCTCGATGACCTCGACGTGCTGAGCCGTGCGTCGGCCGCGGCCGACGGCGTCGTGCACACCGCGTTCAAACACGACCTGTTCGCCGCCGCCGACTTCGCGGGCGCGGTCGCGGCGGAGGAGCGCGCCGTCGCCGCACTGGGCGAAGGGCTGGCCGGCTCCGGCAAACCGTTCGTCATCGCCGGCGGATCGTCGGTCACGCCGGGCCGCGTCGGGACCGAGGACGACGACCCGGCACCGGGATCGGTCGCGGCGCTCCGGCACCGGGCCGAGAAACTGGCGCTGTCGCTGTCCGAGCGCGGCGTGCGCTCGTCGGTGGTCCGGCTGCCGCCTTCGGTGCACGGCGAGGCCGACCGGCACGGGTTCGTGCCGACACTCATCCGGACCGCGCGCGAGAAGGGCGTCTCGGCCTACGTCGGCGACGGCAGCAACCGGTGGGCCGCCGTGCATCAACTCGACGCCGCGCGCCTGTTCCGGCTCGCGCTGGAAGGCGCACCGGCGGGCGCGAAGCTGCACGGGGTCGGCGACGAGGGCGTGCCGCTGCGGCAGATCGCCGGGCTCATCGGCAAGCATCTGGGCCTGCCGGTGGCCTCGATTTCCGCCGAGGAGTCCGCGAACCACTTCGGGTTCCTGAGCGCCGTCGTCGGCGTGGACATCCCCGCGTCGAGCGTGAAAACGCAGAAGCTGCTGGACTGGCATCCCGAGCAGCCGGGTCTGATCGCCGATCTCGAAGCGGGCTTCTACTTCGCCGCCTGATGTCCTTTGTGGACGCTCATTCGTCGTCGGAGAGCAGGGCCTCCATGGCCACGAGTCCGGCGGCGAGGTCGTCGCGGAGATTCGGCGGCAGGCGGTCGATGCGCTTGTGCAGTTCGTGCACGCGCGTCGACCGCACACCGGAGAGCATCCGCTCACCCTCCTCGGTCGCGGTGGCGAGCCAGGCCCGGCGGTCGACCGGATCGGGTTCGCGACGCGCGTAGCCCGCCTCGACAAGACCGGCCACGATCCGCGACATCGTCGCGGCGGCGACCCCCTCTTTCGTGGCCAGGTCACCCAGCCGCATCGGCCCGGTCGCGGCCAGTGTGGCCAGCGCGGAAATCGAGCCGTGCCCCGGTCCGGGGTTGCCTGCCTGGCGCAGCGACCTGGACAGTCTGCCCACCGCCAGGAACAGCCTGCCCGCGACATCCTCGGTTGGCGACGCGTCCACCTCGAGCTCCTTTTGCTCGTTCCCCCGACCACAAGGTGCGGACAACCTTACGTGCTCCGCTGCGGCCCGCGCGGTGAACTCCGGACTTCGGGCGTTTCTCGCGGTTTCCCCTCACCGGGGCGGGCTGGAAGCCTGCGCCCAGAACCGTTGCGGGACACGGCCGGAGGCCCGGGCGAGTCGTCCGCCGAGCACCGCCGAGCGCATCGCGTAGGCCATCCGCTCCGGATCCTGCGCGCGCGTCACCGCCGTGGACAGCAGCACCGCGTCGCAGCCCAGCTCCATCGCCAGCGCGGCGTCGGAGGCCGTGCCGATGCCCGCGTCCAGCACGATCGGCACGCCCGCGCGCGACACGATCAGCTCGATGTTGTGCGGATTGCGGATGCCGAGCCCGGTACCGATGGGCGCGCCGAGCGGCATCACCGCCGCGCAGCCCGCTTCCTCCAGCCGCAGCGCCAGCACCGGATCGTCGTTGGTGTAGGCGAGCACGGTGAACCCGTCGCCGGCCAGTTGCTCGGCCGCGTCGAGGGTTTCCACCGGATCCGGCAGCAGGGTGCGGTCGTCGGCATGCACCTCGAGCTTGATCAGGTCGGTCTCCAGCGCCTCCCTGGCCAGCCGCGCGGTCAGCACCGCCTCGGCCGCGCTGCGGCAGCCCGCGGTGTTGGGCAGCAACCGGATTCCCAGGCGGCGCACCAACTCCAGCACACCGGAGCCGCCGTCCGCGTCGGCCCGGCGCATCGCGACCGTGGTCAGCTCGGTGCCGGACGCGACCAGCGCCCGCTCCAGCACGGACAGGTTCGCGGCGCCACCGGTGCCGATGATCAGCCGTGACGTCAGCTTGTAGTCGCCGATCGCGAGCTGGTCGTCCGCTCCGTCGAACATGTTCTCACCCACCTTGTACCGCCGTCAGAATCTCGAGCTGGGCACCCGCGGGCACCACGACATCGGCCCAGGCGCCGCGACGGACGACCTCGCCGTTGAGCGCCACGGCGACGCCACGGGGCGCGGTGCCGAGCGTTTCCAGCAGCGCGGCGACCGTCGTCCCGTCGGGGAAGGCCCGCCAGTCGCCGTTGATCTGCACTTCCATCACTGACCTCCCAGCCGATCCGGGTGCGCCGCCTCGACCTCGGCGGGCGGTTTGCCGCCGCCGAGCCATGCGACGAACGCGTCCGCGGTCACCGGCGCCATGAGCAGCCCGTTGCGGTGGTGCCCGGTCGCCGCGAACACCCCGTCCTCCAGTTCGCCGATGAACGGCAGCGTGTCCACGCTCGCCGCGCGCAGCCCGGCCGCGGTCTCGACCAGCTCGTACTCGTCGATGCTGGGGAAGAGCCGCGCGGCGGCTTCGAGCAGCTCACGCACGCCGCGCGCGCTGACCGTCTCGTCGAAACCCGCCTCGTACTGGGTGGCGCCGAGCACCAGCTCCCCGTCCTCGCGCGGGACGAGGTAGACGGGGCGGCCCTCGGCGACCGCGCGGACCGTGCGGGTGGGTGGCGGCAGGCTCGTGCGGCGGGCACGCAGGCGCAGGATCTCGCCCTTGAGCGGGCGGACCGCGAGGCGCGGGTGCAGGCCGCCGCTGCGCGCGCCGGCGGCGATGACGGCGACATCGCAGGTCACCTCGCCCGAGCCGGTGCGCACCAGGCCGGTGCCGACGTCGGTGGCGTGGTCGTCGACGAACCGCACCCCGCGGCGGCTCGCGGCCGCGCGGAGGGAGCGCAGCAGTCTGCGGTTGTCGACGGCGAGGTCGCCGGGCACGAGCAGGGCGCTGCGTGCGCTGACCCCCGGTTCCAGCGTCCGCAGCCGGCGGCCGGTGACCTGCTCGACGGCGCGGCCGACCTTGCCGAGGTACTCGGCGAGCACCGTCAGCTGGCCGGCGTCGCCGCGGTCGAGTGCCGCGACGACGGTGCCGTGCGTGGACAGGGCCGGATCGCCCCCGTCGGCCGCAAGCGCTTGCGCGAACTCGGGCCAGCGACGCAGCGACTCTTCCCCGAGGGCGAGCGCGGCCTCCTCGCCGGGCCAGGCCTCCGCGACCGGGGCGAGCATGCCGCCGGCCACCCACGAGGCGCCGCGCCCCGGCGACGGATCGATCAAGGTGACGTCGTGCCCGGCCGCGGCGGTGCGCCAGGCCACGGACAGGCCGATGACACCGCCGCCGATGACGGCCACCCGTTTGGTTTCCACAAGAATCACGCTCCCTGCGCCGGCATGATCCGGATCAGGTTCCACGGTCGGAGCGGTGACGGCTCCCTCTCAGCCCGTACCTCGGGCTCCCGTGCGGACAAGTGCATCGTAACCGAAATCTGTGGGATGCCCACACCCAACCGTCCTCGGTCCGCACTACCGTGACAGCCATGCCAGGGCTCGACGGGGACCAGATCAGGAAGCGGCTCGACGCCGCGCGGCTGTACTTATGCACCGACGCGCGGACGACCAGGGGCGACCTCGCCGAGTTCGCGGACGCCGCGCTCGCCGGCGGGGTCGACATCATCCAGCTGCGCGACAAGACCGACGGCGTGCCGTTGGAGGCGAAGCAGGAGCTCGCCGCGCTGGAGGTGCTGGCGGCGGCGTGCGCGAAGCACGGCGCGCTGCTCGCGGTCAACGACCGGGCGGACGTCGCCCTCGCCGTCGACGCCGACGTGCTGCACCTCGGCCAGGACGACCTGCCGGTGAGCATGGCGCGGCGGGTCATCGGCGACGCCCCGGTGATCGGCCGTTCGACGCATTCGGTCGAGCAGGCGCGGGCGGGTGCGGACGAGCCGGGAGTGGACTACTTCTGCACGGGACCGTGCTGGCCGACCCCGACGAAACCGGGCCGGTACGCACCGGGCCTCGACCTGGTCCGCGCGACCGCCGGCTTCGGCACCACGCGCCCGTGGTTCGCGATCGGGGGCATCGACCTGGCGCGTCTGCCCGAGGTGCTCGACGCGGGTGCCTCGCGCGTGGTGGTCGTCCGCGCGATCACCGAGGCCGAGGACCCGCGCGCGGCGGCCGAACAGCTCGCCGCGGCGCTGCCGTGAGGTAACCCCGCACGGCTGGAGGTCAGCCGCTGGTGGGCGCCGCGCTTCCGGTCACCTGCGGCTGCGCCGACTCGGACTGCTGCACGCTGCTCGACGCCGGGGCCTGCGAGGTGGGCGTGCTCGACGCCGACGACGTGCCGGTCTTCTGAGCCGGGGACGACTCGGGCGTCGCCGTGTTCGAAGCGGGCGTCTGGGTGACCGTCGTGGTCTGCGGGGTGTTGGTGGTCCCGCCGCCACCCGTCGACGATCCGCGCACGACCTGGCTGAACGTGGTCCCCTGGCCACCGGAAACCGCTTTCCCGGTGATGCCCTCGAACCCGGTCAGCACCAACATGCCCAGCACGAACGCCAGGACGCTGGAACCCGCGATGATCGTCCAGCGGTTCTTCCACCACGGCGGTTCGGCCGCGGGGCCCTCCTGCTCCTTCGCCGGCGCGATCACCCTGGTCGCCTGCGCCGCGTCGTGCGCGGCCTGTGCGGTGCGCGGACCCGGCTGCTGCGGCACCTGCGTGCCCGGCCGGGGGATGTACACGGTGCGCTGACCGAAGTTCGACGCGCCGTGGCCCGCCATGGGAATCCGCTGTGTGCGCTGGATCTGGTCGAGCTGTGCGGGAGGCAGCTGCCCCTGCCGCATGGGCTGCGGACCCGGCCGCATCAACGGATTCCCGGGTCTTCGCCCCGCCGGTTCGACGTACCGCGTTTCCTGACGCAGCCGGGTGTCGGTGAGCGCCAGTACTTCCGCCGTCTTGCGCGCCGCGAGCCTGGTCTTGCGCAACGAACGCAGATACAACTCGCCGCCGACCGTGGTGACCACGCTCGCGATGCCCGCGCCCGCGACGGTGCCCGCCACCCCCAGCGTGGAACCCAGAAACGCGGCGGTCACGGCAGCCAGAGCCGACGCGGCTATCTGTGCCGGTTTGAGACTCGACTTGTCGCTGCTGTCTTCTGTTGCCTTTGCCATGATTCCGATCTGCTCGCAAGATCCCGTGATATCCGGGTACTCAACGTGTTAGTCGATTGAAATGCTCCCAGCGTTAGCAGTTTCGTGAGCAGCACCACGAATCACCGTCCACAATGGACGCGAGAGCTTACGGCCGTTTTACGCCGGGGTCTGCCGGAGGCTCCGAAACCGCGCAGTGGAAGCACTTTTCGTCGTCGGGGGTTAGCACACTGTTGCGTACCCCAAACGCGAGCAGCCCACCGAACACACACAGACCCGCGCACACCACCAAGGCCGTTCGCCAGCCGCTGGTCAACGCGACGGGATCGGAATACGACTCACCGGTGAGCCCGGCGACAGCGGGCAGAACCGCGATCGCGAGCAACCCGCCCGCACGCGCGATCGCATTGTTGACCCCGGAAGCCACGCCCGCGTGCTCGTCCGGCGCGGCGGCCAGCACGGTCGCCGTCACGGGGGCGACCACCGTGGCGAGCCCGAGCCCGAACACGACAACGGCGGGCAGTACCGACCCCAGGTAGGACGCGCCGGGTGCGACACGCGTCAGCAGCAGCATTCCGGCCGCGATCAGCACCGGCCCCACGATGAGCTGCGTGCGCGGCCCGATTCGCTGCGCGAGCGCGCCGGAACGCCCGGAGAGCACGAGCATGATGAGCGTGATCGGCAGGCCCGCGACACCGGCCGCGGTCGGCGGGTAGTGCAGCGAGACCTGCAACTGCAGCACCAGCAACATCATCACGCCGCCCAACGCCGCGTAGACCACGAACGTCAGCCCGTTGGACAGGGTGAACGTCCGGTCGGCGAACATCGAGGGCGGCACGAGCGGATTCCGCGACCGCCGCTGCAGCCGCACGAAGGCGCCGAGCGCGGCGACGCCGACCACGGCCGCGACGAGCACCAGCGGATCGGCCGCACCCCGCGAGGGCGCCTCCACCAGCGCCGCGGTGATGCCCGCGAGACCCAGCGCCCCCAGCACCGCGGCCACGACGTCGGGACGGCCGCCGGAGGTCTCGTCGCAGGACTCGGGCACGTACCTGCGGGCCAGCACCACACAGGCGACGGCGATCGGCAGGTTGATCAGGAACGCCAGCCGCCACGACCAGGCCTGCACGAGCAGACCGCCGATCAGCGGGCCGATCGCGGTCGCGATGCCGCCGAGCCCGGACCACGCGCCGATCGCCCGCGGCCGGTCCGCCCTGGCGAACGCGGACTGCAGGATCGCCAGCGATCCCGGCGTGAGCAGCGCGCCGCCCACGCCCTGCAACACCCTTGTCACGACGAGCATCGACGTCGACACGGCGAACCCGCACAGCACGGACGCGGCGCCGAACCACACGACGCCGATCGTGAACACCCGCCGCCTGCCGTAGCGGTCGCCGAGCGAACCCGCGATGAGGATCAGCGAGGCGAGCGCCAGCAGGTAGCCGTCGAGGATCCACTGCAGGCCCGTGACGGGCGCCTTGAACTCCGCGCCGATCCGGGGCAGCGCGACGTTGACGACGGTGCCGTCGAGCATGGCCATCCCCGAGCCGAGGATGGTCGTGGCCAGGACACCGCGTGCCTGCCCGCTCCCCCAAGCGACAGTCACGGCCTCGTCAGCGTGGTGACGAACTTGTAGCGGTCGCCGCGGTAGATGGACCGGACGAACTCGACGGGTTTGCCGTCCGTGCCGAAGGAGTGCCGGGACAGCAGCAACACGGGCATGCCGACGTCGGCGCCGAGCAGCTCGGCCTCCTGCGGCCCGGCCAGCGAGGTCTCGATCGTCTCCTCGGCGCGCTCCATCTCCACGCCGTAGTGCTCACGCAGCACCGCGTAGAGCGAACCGCCGGCCGAGACGTGCTTGCGCAGGCCGCGGAACCGGCTCAGCGGCAGGTGGGTGGTCTCCACCGCCATCGGTTCGCCGTCGGCGAGGCGGAGCCGCATCATGCGCAGGATCTTCGTACCGGCGCGCAGGCCGAGCAGCTTCGCGGTCTCCGGCTCGGAGACCAGCTCCTCGATCTCCAGCAGCTTCGACGACGGCTCGCGGCCCTGCGCACGCATGTCCTCGGTGTAGGAGGACAGCTGCAGCCGCTGCGCGAGCTTCGGCTCGGCGGCGAAGGTGCCCTTGCCCTGCACGCGGTGCAGGCGCCCCTCGGCGGTCAGGTCGGCCAGCGCCTGGCGGACCGTCGTGCGCGACACCGTGAACTCCGTCGCCAGCGCGCGCTCGGTGGGAATCGGCGAGCCGGGCGGCAACGTGTCGAGCAGATCCAGCAGATGCTGCTTCAACGCCCAGTACTTCGGCTCGCGCTGACCGCGCGTGGGTGACTCCAACATGACCGACTCCTCTTCGAACCGCGCATCGCGCGCAGGAAGAAACTACCCTTTTCCCGTATCGACGCGTCCAGGCTAGTATTGGTCTAGACCTTCGCAAGGAGCAGACCGTGACCAGTCCCGGACAGCACATGGCAGCAGAGATCGCCGAACAGCCGGCCGTACTGGCAGGCCTGCTCCACCGCCGCGCGCGGTTTGCCGAGGTGGCAGGCGTGATCGCGCGCAAGCCACCCCGCTTCGCGTTGCTGGCCGCGCGCGGATCGAGCGATCACGCGGCGCTGTACGCGAAATACCTGATCGAGGTATTGCTGGGGCTGCCCGCGGGCCTCGTGTCGCCGTCGACCGTCACACTTTACGGCGCCCGCCCGGACCTGCGCGATTGCCTTTTGGTCTCGGTCAGTCAGAGCGGCGGATCGCCGGACCTGCTGGAGTTCACCCAGACCGCACGCAAACAGGGTGCGCTGACCGTCGCGGTCACCAACACGCCGTCCTCCCCGCTGCACAAGGCCGCCGAACTGGCCATCGACATCGGGGCGGGCACCGAACAGGCGGTCGCGGCCACCAAGACCTACTCCGCGACGCTGCTCGCGCTGTACCTGCTGGTCGACGCGATTCGCGGCGGTGACGGTTCGGCCGCGGCCGGTATCGGGGAGCTCGCGCAGGAGGCGTACGAGATCCCGGTGCAGCGCGCGGTCGACCGGTACCGGTTCGTCGACCGGATCATCACCACCGGCCGCGGCTACTCCTACGCCACCGCGCTGGAGTCGGCGCTGAAGCTGGCCGAGACCAGTTACCTCGCCGCCCGCGCGTACAGCGGCGCCGACCTGTTGCACGGGCCGGTCGCCGCGATCGACGAGGACACCGCGGTGCTCGCGGTGACCGGTGCGGGCCGCGGCGGCGCGGCGATGCACGACGTGCTCGCCGAGGTCGCGCAGCGCGGTGCCGACGTGCTCGCGCTCGGCTCGTCCTGCTCCGAGGTGCCCGCGGCGGTCCGGGTTCCGGTGCCCGAGATCGCCGAGGAGCTGGCGCCGGTGCTGGAGGTGATTCCGGTGCAGCGGATCGCGCTCGGCCTGGCGCTCGCCCGCGGCGGCGATCCGGACAGCCCGCGTGGCCTGCGCAAGGTGACGAAGACGCGATGAGCTACGTGGTCGGGGTCGACGCGGGCGGCACCTCGACGCGCGCGCTCGCGGTCGCGCCCGACGGCGTCGTGCTCGGCACCGGCCGCTCCGGCGGCGCCAACCCCAACTCGAACCCGCCGGAGAAGGCGGCCGGGCACGTCGAGACGGCGATCAGGGAGGCGCTCGGCGCGCTCGAACCGGCGTCCGCAAACGCTTGCGTGATCGGCATGGCCGGTACCGCGAAACTGACCGATCCCCAGGTCGCGGCCCTGTTCTCGGCGGTGTGGGAGCGGCTCGGGCTCACCGGTGTCCGCATCGTCACCGACCCCGAGGTCGCGTTCGCCTCGGCGACCCCCGCACCCGACGGCACGGTGCTCGTCGCCGGCACCGGTTCGATCGCCGCCCGGATCCGCGGCCGCCGGATGGTCTCCACCGCGGGCGGCTACGGCTGGCTGCTCGGCGACGAGGGTTCGGCGTTCTGGCTCGGCCGCGAGGCCGTGCGCCGCGCGCTGGACGAGCTGAGCGGCACCGGGCGGCTCGGCGAACTCACCAGGTCCGTGCTCGCCGCGGCCGACGTCGACGCCGCGGACCGGAGCCTGGCGTGGCGGCGGTTGATCACCGTGGTCAACGGCGAGGCCCCGGTGCGGCTGGCCCGGTTCGCGCCGCTGGTGAGCGCCGCCGAGGACGCCGCGCCGATTCTCGACCGGGCCGCCCGGCTGCTCGCGGAACTGGCGTTCGCGGCCCGCGATCCGGGCGAGAGCACACCGCTCGTGCTCGTCGGCAGCGTGCTCGCCGGGCCGGTCGGCGCGCGGGTGCGGGAAAAGCTCGACGGGCTGGACGTCCGTAGCAGCACCGACGGCGTGCTGGGCGCGGTAAGGCTCGCCGGGATCGAGGCTTTCGGCGAAGATTTCGCTACTGTCCCTGGCGATCTTCCTCGCGTACCGTGAGCCCCGGCCCCCGGACCTCCCCCTCGCCGGGGGCCACCTCTTTGAGCCGCAGTCCCGGATGGTCCGCGGGCAGCGCGCGGTAGAGCACCCAGCCGCTGACCGCGATCGTCAGCGCCTGCAACGGCCAGGTCAGCACGGTCCGTGCCACCCCGAGTGCCACGAGTTGCCCCGTCCACCACAACGGCAGATAGACCGCGACCCGCAGCAGGTACTGGCACGACCAGGTCAGGCTTGCCCGCTGGTAGGCCCGCAGCAGCGCGGGATCCTTGCGCCACCGCGTCTTCTGCCCCAGCAGCAACCCGACGACCACGCCGAGCAACGGCCACCGCACGACCACGCTCGCGGCCCACAGCAGCGCGCTGGCCACATTGGACAGCAGCTGGATGAGGAAGAAGTCCTGCGCCCGGCCGGTGTGCAGCGCGATCAACGCGGCGACGATCACCGCGGCGAGACTGACCACGACGGCGCGCGCCTTGTCGCCACGCACGAGGCGGATCACCCCCACGACGACGGCGCACGCGATGGCCGCGGCCGAGCCCCAGGCGATCGAGTTGCCCGCACCGAGCCAGCCGATCACGAAGGCCACCGGCGGCAGGCTCGCGTCCAGCGCCCCCTTGCGGCCACCGAGCACGCTCGCCAGCGATTCGCCGCGGCCGTTTCGTGCGGGCCTTCGGGTAGGTGAGGTCACCCTTACATGCTGCCCGATGACAGTCGATCAGCGCAGTAACCCACGAGATCTTCGCCACACGATCAGGGCCCCGACCCGTAATAAAGAGGTGGCGGTCACCGACAAGATAAGAAACTGTGACCTGGCGCTTAACCGACGGTGGCGTAGGTCGGGACTACAGGTGCATCCTCCACTGTTGCACGGGGATGGGGACCAACTTGAACAGTGGGTGCTGGCGAAAGGGGAACGCAGCATGTACGGCTACGACAGCTATGTCGCGCTGGGCGACAGCTTCACCGAAGGCCTCAACGACGGGCTTCCCGACGGCACCTATCGCGGCTGGGCCGACCGGCTGGCCGAGATCCTCGCCGGTGACCAGCCCGGCTTTCAGTACGCCAACCTCGCGCTGCGCGGCAAGATGCTCGCCGAGATCGTCGAGGAGCAGGTACCGATCGCACTGGAACTCGGGCCCGATCTGGTCACCTTCTGCGGTGGCGGCAACGACGTGATCGTGCCGGGCACCGATGTGGACGAGATCTGCGCGCAGATCGACGCGGTGATCGGTCAACTGCGTGCCGCCGGCATCGAGGTGTTGCTGTTCAACGGTCCCGACACCAAACAGCTGTCGGTGATGAGCGTGCTGCGCGGCAAGATCGGGATCTACAACGCGAACCTGTGGACGATCGCGAGCAGGCACGGCGCGCACGTGGTCGACCTGTGGGCGATGAACCCGCTGCGGGACCAGCGTGCGTGGAGCGACGACCGGCTGCATTTCACGTCCGAGGGGCATCGCCGCATCGCACTGCGCGCCGCGAACGTGCTGGGCGTGCCGCAGACCGAGGCGTGGCGCGAGCCGTGGCCCGAGCTGGCCGACCACCCCGACTGGATCGCGCTGCGGCGCTCGGATCTGGCGTGGACCAAAACCCATCTGCTGCCGTGGATCCGGCGTCACCTGCGCGGTGAGTCCATGGGGGACGGTCTGTCGCCGAAGCGGCCGCAGCTCACGCCGGTCGCGTCGTTGCCGTCCCCGGACAACGACCGCGCCCCCGCCACCTGACGGCCCGGACGGGAGCGGTTGGTAGTTTCTACGCCATGCCGCTCCCGCACTGGACCAAGGAGGGTTTTCTCCCGTCTGGGCGGCTCCCCGCCGATCTCGCCGACATCTACGAGCGCCTCGTGTTCGACGCTCCACATCAGAACGAACGCGAAATCCTCTTCAGCGCGCTCAACAGTTATCTCGGCGCGGTCGCGAAGATCATCCCGGCCGGGCGGGCCTGGATCGGCGGCGAGTTCATCGCCCGCACGCAGCTCGTGCCCAACGGGCTCGACGTCGTGCTGCTGCCCGAGGACTGGGGCAGCCTCAAGCGGATGACCGGGCCGGTGCGGGATTCGCTGTACGGCCTGCTCACGTTGCGTGGCGTGATCATCGGGCAGCCCGCGATGTATCTGGACCAGGTTCAGCCGGTCGGTGGTCTGCTCGACGGGTTCCTGTGCTTCCCCGGTGACGAGGAGATCTGGGCGCAGACGTGGTCCGGCAACGGCAAGCGCGGGTTCCCGGAGGTGGGCTGGTGATGGAGTTCCGGCGGATCGCCGACGAGATCCCCGGCGGTACGTGGCTGGACGACCTCGCCCGCGCGTCCGCGATGGCGGCGCACGTGAAGTTCGAGCGCACCAGCCGGTCGCCGTTGCTGCGGGTGTCGATGCTGGGGTCCACCAACCTCGACGCGTACACCTTCTCCGACATCAGCCGTGCGTTGCAGGACGCGACGGCGAAGATCGGGCACATCATCCGCAACCCGCAGGGCGAGATCACCTACGTGCAGCCCGCCGACCGGGACAAGGCGCCGCTGCTGCAGCGCGGCCAGGCGGGCAACACGATCTTCTTCGGCTTCCCGGAGCCCGCGCCCGACGACGCGCTGATCCACGACGGGATCGAGACGCTGTCCGAGCGCGCGGTGAAGGAGCTGTGCGATTTCCTTCCGGCGAACGGGTCGGACGACGGTGCGCTGGACGCGGTGCTGCTGCAGCGCGACACGGTGCGCAATGCGGTGAGCGACATCGTGAACGCGGTGGTCAAGAACGTCGGGATCGGGATCGAGCTGACGCCGACCTCGGGTGAGGACGTGGCGCGCAGCATGACGTTCGACCAGGCGAAGGTGCTGCACAGCAGCCTGCGGGAGCAGCGCGAGGCGGTCGGGTACGAGACGGTGTCGGGCAGGCTCGACGGCGTGCGGACGCGGCGGCGGATCTTCTACCTGGAGCGCGAGTCGGGCGGCACGATCCAGGGCGCGGTGGCGCCGGATCTGCTGGACCAGCTCAAGGACAACCTGGACCGCCCGGTCACCGCCCGCCTGCGCGTCGTGCGCACCACCACGGCGGACGGCCGCCGAGGCAGGCCGGTACACGAGCTACTGGAAATCACCCCAGAAGTACACCTCTTCTGAGGCGAGGAAGGCACCGACCAACGGACGCGCACCGGCCCCACGGGAGGCCCTTGGCCCCTGCCCCGGCGAAGCGCATCCCCCCAGCGCGATGACAGCCGCCTGCGGCAAGCCCGAACACGAGCGACTGGAAAACACCCCAGAAGCACACCTCGTCTGAGGCGCAACGCCCCAGACCAACGGACGCACACCGGCCCCACGAGAGGCCCTACGCAACGTCCGCCAACCCACCCAACGCAACCACCGATGGGGGGTCCGGGGGCGAAGCCCTCCGGGCGGGGCCTGGGGGTTGCACCCCCCAGAAAAACACCGAGGCCCCCGCCCCGGCGAAGCGCATCCCCCCAGCGCGATGACGGCCGCCTGCGGCGGCCGTCTGACGCTCCCCCATTGCGTCAGACGGCCTAACGCCGACCTTACCGTCTTATAAACAACGTTCAAGGGCTAAGCGAGTTCATTTCGCGGAGAACCTCGGCCGCGCGACTCGGGTTCGTCTGTTTGTGCAGGTCAAGCGAGCGCCGGTAGTCCGCCCGCGCGCCGTCGAGATCGGCGAGTGCGCGGCGGATCCGGGCCAGGGTCAGCGTGGAGACGGCTTCCTGCAGCTGGAAGCCCCGCTGCCGCGCCACCTCGACGGCGGCCCGCGCGAACCGTTCGGCCTCGGGCAGGCGGTCCACCGCCAGGTGCAGTTCGGCGAGGTTGTTCAGCGAAACCACCGTGTAGCTGTCGTCACCGAGCCGCTGGTCGATCTCCAGGGACGCGAGCTGATGCTCGATCGCCTCGTCGTAGCGGCCGGCCCGCTTCTCGGCCTCCGCGCAGTTCGACAGCGTCTGCCCGCGCAGCGCGGGATCGTCCCCGAGCACTGCCAGCACGTTCCGCAGCCGCTCGATCGCCTCGTCCAGCTGCCCGCACACGGTCAGCGCGCACGCGAGGTGGATCTCCGCGACGCTGACCAGCCGCTGGTCACCGAGCCGGTGCGCGATCGACAGCGCCTCCCGCGCCCAGGGCAGGCCGCCGTCGTCGATCTCGAACGTCAACGCGAGCGCGCACCGCGAGATCAGCATCCAGAACCGGCCGGGGTCCTCGGCCGCGGCGGCGCTGCCGAGCCCGACGAGCCGCGTCCACTCGTCGCGGCGCGGGCGCACGACCTGGTAGGTGTGCGCGACCCGGGCCAGCCGCCACACGTCGGCACGCAACCCGGCCGCGAGCGCCGCCTCGCAGGTCGCGAGCAGGTTCGGCCATTCCGCGGCGAACCAGGCCAGCGCCTTCTCGAACGACGAGGTGTCCGGTAGGGCGACCGGCACGCCGGTGAAGTCGAGCGGGTCCACGATCCGCAGCAACGAGCGGCGGGCGCGATCGGCCGCCGCCTGGTAGTACCGCACCGACCGTTCCAGCACCCGACCCGGCGCCAGTTCCCGCTGGTAGAGCCGCACGAGATCGTGCGCGGCGAACACGTCAGGGGCGGTCTCGGTGAGCAGGTGCTGCGCGGCGAGCACCCGCAGCCGCCGCCGCGCCTCGACCACCTCGATGCCCTCGACGGCCGCCACCACGTGCGGCCCCGCCGTGCTCCCGGCAAGTCCGCCGAGCACGCGGAACGTGCCCGCGACCTCCGCGGGCAGGCCCCGGCAGGACACGTCCAGCGCCGCGCGGACACCGGTGTCGTCGATCTCCAGCGCGGCGAGCCTGGACCGTTCGCTCTCCAGCTCCTCGACCATCCACTGTGGACTGGCAGCGAGCCGGGCGCCCACGATCCGCAATGCCAGCGGCAGATCGCCGCACAGCTCCGCCAGTCGCGCGTGCTCCCCCGCGCCCGCGAGCGAGCCGATCAGCCGCACGGAATCGGCACGCGCCAGTGGTTGGAGCACACGGGTCCGGGCCGAGTGCGTGACGATCAGTCCGTCCAACCTGGACCGGCTGGTGATCATCGCCATCGAACCCGGCGGCAGCAGCGGGCGGACCTGCTCGGCATCCCGCGCGTCGTCCAGCACCACCAGCATTCGCCGCCGGTCGGTCAACGACCGGTACAGCGCCTCGCGCTCGGCAAGGCGCGCGGGCAGATCCGAGGCCGCCACGCCCAGCCCGAGCAGGAACTGGGCCAGCACCTCCGCCGGTTCGGCGGGCGGTCGCCGCGCGTCGAACCCGCGCAGCGCCGCGAACAGGGTCCCGTCCGGAAACCGTTCCACCGACCGGTGTGCCCACCACACCGCGAGCGCGCTCTTGCCGACGCCCGCCGCGCCGGTGAGCACCACGACCGAGGACGACGGCCGCTCGTCGAGCCAGGCGAGTTCGCCGGCCCGACCGACCAGACCGCTCGGCGGTCGCGGCAGCTGACGGGGCACGACCTGCGCCGGATCGAGCGAGGACGTCATCGCGGGTAACTCGTCGGCGAGGATCTTCTCGTGGAGTTCTCGCAGCTCAGGGCCGGGATCGAGACCGTACGAAGTGGACACCCGCGCGGCTTCCCGGAACACGTCCAGCGCATCGGCCCGGCGTCCCGAGTAGTAGAGCGCGCGCATCAGCTGGCCCACCGTGCGTTCGGCGCGCGGGTGCTCCCGCACCTGCGCGGTCAGCTCGACGACCAGTTCCGCGTGCCTGCCCAGTTCGAGGTCGGCGTCGACGCGGGCGCCGAGCACGGCGGCGCGAAGCTCCGCGAGCTTCGGCGCGCGCACGGCGACGTCCGCGAGTTCCGGTCCCTGCCACAGTGCGTGTGCTTCGGCCAGCAGTTCGGCGCGCCGTGGCAGCGGCGCCGTTTCGGCACGTTCCAGCAGGTCGCGGGCGCGATGGGCGTCGACGCGATCCGGCTCGATGGCCAGCCGGTAGCCCGGCGAGACGGTTTCGATCAGCGACCGGCCGGGTTCGATGCGGCGGAGCACGCCGCGCAGCGCGGAGATGTTGCCGTGCACGATGGTGCGGGCGGTCGGCGGCGGGTCCGGTCCCCACAGTCCGTCAACGAGATCGTTGAGCGCGACGACGCGGCCGGCTTCCAGCGCCAGCAACGCGAGCAGGCCGCGCACCGAGGGCCCGCCGAGGCGAACGGGACGATCCCCCGTCAGCAGCCGCACCGGCCCGAGGACCTGGACGCGCAGCTCGTCCCGCAAAGCTGTTCTCCCCAGACACCTGTGGCGGGTAAAGAAAAACGAGTACGGCCCCGTACCACCAGTCCCGATCTGATGGTGCGGGGCCGCACCCGGTGCAACATGTGGCGGGGCGCTAGCGCTCCCCGCCGGGCGGTCGGCAGTAGCACCGAGTCTCACCCCGAGCAAGGAGCAACTCACGCCACCAACGACTACCTCGACCGCATCCAGCAGTCGGTCGCCAATGCGGTGGCGACACGGTAACAGGCGGCAACGAGTTCGCTACAGCCGCCCCACCAATTCCTTACTGTGATCTACGCCCCTAGCGAGTGATCGGCGTGAAGTCGCGGCTGCCGATGAAGGTCGGCCGCGGCTTGGCCGCCGCGTAGGGCGCCACCAGCGCGTTCTCCACGCTGTTGAACACCAGGAAGATGTTCGAGCGCGGGTACGGCGTGATGTTGTTGCCGGATCCGTGCATGATGTTCGAGTCGAACCACAGCGCCGAGCCCGCCGGGCCGGTGAACTGGTCGATCCCGTGCTCCGCCGCGAGCTTGGTGATCTCGTGCTCGCTCGGCACGCCGATCTCCTGCTCCTTCAGCGAGCTCTTGTAGTAGTCCTCCGGAGTCTCGCCGACGCACGGCACGAACGTGCGCTGCGAACCCGGCATGACCATGAGCCCGCCGTTGAACGGGTAGTTGTCGGTCAGCGCGATCGAACAGCTCACCGCTCGCGGCCGCGGCATCCCGTCCTCGGCGTGCCAGGTCTCGAAGTCCGAGTGCCAGTAGAACCCGGCGCCCTTGAACCCCGGCATGTAGTTGACCCGGCTCTGGTGGATGTAGACCTCCGAGCCGAGGATCTGCTTGGCCCGGTCGAGGATTCGCGGATCACGGATGAGCTCGCTGATCAACTCGCTGATCTTGTGCACCTCGAAGATCGAGCGGACCTCGCCGCTCTTCTTCTCGGTGATCACCCGCTCGTCGGCCTTCAGCGTCTCGTCGCTCGAGAGACGGACGAGCTCCTGCCAGTAGGTCTGCACCTCCGCGGGGGACAGGAGTCCCTCCACGATGTGGTACCCCTTGGCGTCGTGCGCGGCGAGCGTAGCCGCGTCGACCGGGCCATCGGCCTCGGTGCCCCACACCGTCGGGTCGACCCGATCGATGGCTTGCACATCCCCGGTGACACGGGTTTTGTACACGTCCTCGATTCCGGCGTCCATGATCGTCAAATCGGTTCGCCTCCTCTTTGGCTGCCCCTCTGTATTTTTTCGATGTGGTGGTGCGAATCAGGCGATTCGTTCGCCGGATTCGTTGAGCAACGGGTACACGCCGTTCTCGTCGTGCACCTCTGCGCCAGTTACGGGCGGGTTGAACACGCACACGGTCCGCATGTCCGTCTTGGGCCGGACCTGGTGCTTGTCGTGGTCGTTGAGCAGGTAGAGCGAGCCCGGCCTGAGCTGGTGCGTCTCGCCGGTGGCCTTGTTCGTGACCTCGCCCTCACCCTCGAAAACGAACACCGCTTCGATGTGGTTCGCGTACCAGAAGTCGTTCACCGTCCCGGCGTAGAGCGTGGTCTCGTGCACCGAGAAGCCCACGCCTTCCTTGGCCAGGATGATCCGCTTGCTGCGCCAGTTCGGCGTCTTGATGTCAGCGTCGGTGTCGGTGATCTCGTCGAGGGTACGGACGATCAAAGCACTTTCTCCTCTTCTACTTGCCCAGGACGGACTTCACGGAGGCATCGATGATCTCGAGGCCTTCGCTCACTTCGGCATCGGTCAATGTCAGCGGCGGCAGCAGTTTGGCCACCTCGCTGTCCGGACCGGAGGTTTCCATCAGAAGACCGCGTTCAAACGCCGCGGCACACACCTTGCCCGCGGTCTCGCCGCTCTCGAACTCGAGCCCGCGCGCCAGGCCACGACCCTTGGCCGTCACCCCGGCCTCGGGGTAGGCCTCGGCGATGCTCTGCAGCGCGGCGCCGACCCGCTCGCCCTTGGCGCGCGTGGACTTCTCCAGCTCGTCGTCGCTCCAGTAGGTGCGCAGCGCCTCGGCGGCGGTCACGAACGCGGGGTTGATGCCGCGGAAGGTGCCGTTGTGCTCACCCGGCTCCCACACGTCCAGCTCGGGCTTGATCAGCGTGAGCGCCAGCGGCAGGCCGTACCCGCCGATGGACTTGGACAGGCACACCATGTCCGGTTTGATGCCCGCGTCCTCGAAGCTGAAGAACGGGCCGGTACGCCCGCAGCCCATCTGCACGTCGTCGACGATGAGCAGGATGTTGTGCCGCTGGCACAGGTCGGACAGCCCGCGCAACCACTCCAGGCCGGCCGCGTTGATGCCGCCCTCGCCCTGCACGGTCTCCACGATCACGGCGGCGGGCTCGTTGAGCCCGCTGCCCGAGTCCTCGAGCAGCCGCTCGAAGTACAGGAAGTCGGGGTAGGCGCCGTCGAAGTACTGGTCGTAGGGCATCGGGGTGGCGTGCACCAGCGGGATGCCCGCGCCGCTGCGCTTCATCGAGTTACCGGTCACCGACAGCGCGCCCAGCGTCATGCCGTGGAACGCGTTGGTGAAGTTGATGACCGACTCCTTGCCGGTCACCTTGCGGGCGAGCTTCAGCGCGGCTTCGACCGCGTTCGCGCCACCGGGACCAGGAAAGATGACCTTGTAGTCGAGCTCGCGCGGCTTGAGGATCTTCTCGTCCAGCGTCTCCAGCAGATCCCGCTTGGCGACGGTGAACATGTCCAGCGCGTGCGTCACGCCGTCACGCGCGATGTAGTCGATCAGGGCCTGCTTCAGCACGGGGTTGTTGTGCCCGTAGTTCAGCGCGCCGGCGCCGGCGAAGAAGTCCAGATACGGCTTGCCGTCCTCGGCGTACAGGCGACTGCCGACGGCCCGGTCGAACACGACCGGCCACCCGCGGCTATAGCTCCGCACTTCCGATTCGAGCTTTTCAAAGATGCTCACTGCGTTTTCAACTCCCGACTGGTTGCCTAATCGCCCGGCATTTACGCGCTATTGCGGCGAAAGCGGCCCGATACGGTAAAGGTCCTCCGGCTCATGCGGTTCGCCGTCTTGCGGAAAGTCTGTCCGCGCGAACAGTTCGGACCGTTCGAGGTGCGCGTTCCATCGCTTCGCGAACGAGGAGAACAACCTGATCGACGCCTCGTTGTCCGGCGTGATCGATGTCTCCAGGTACCGCACACCCTGACTGGTCAGACGCGTGAACAGGGCATCCAGCAGCTTGCCTGCCAGACCTTGCCCGCGCTGCGTTTCGTCGACCGCCACCTGCCAGACCACTGCCGCATCCGGCGCCTGCGGCCTACGGTAGCCGATTACGAACCCCACCGGTTGTCCATCCACTTTGGACACGACCGAGGTTTCCGCGAAATCGCGGCACCACAGCAAATACGCGTAAGGCGTGTTCAGATCGAGCTTGCGCGAATCACGTGCGATTCGCCACAGCGCCGCACCGTCGGCCTTGGTCGGAGATTCGATCAAGTGCTTTCCGGACATGTCAAAACAACCTAACAGAGACCATTAGGCGATTCAGCGGAAGGCGCGGCACACACGCGAGCTACCTGCAACAACGACGAAACACATGTGACAATAGCAACAGAAACGTAGCTTTTGCAGGCAAACTGTGCTATAAGACCAGCATTCACCCGCCGCGACGCTTCGGCGAACAGGCCGTCCTGTACAGCGTCGCAGCCGACGATTTCGTTACACGGTAGTGGCAGGTCTCAGCGGGCGCGAGTCTTCACACCGGGGTCGCACGCCGCCCAGAACCGCGCACCGAAGCGGGACAGCCGTACGGTGTGGCGGACGATCTTCACGCGCTTGCCCGCGGCCATCGCCTCGCGCACGGTGTCGTCGGTCGCCAGGATCTCGTACTGCGAACTGAGCGCGGTGTCCTCGCCGGTCACCTCCACGAGGCCCAGCCCCGCGAGCCGGGTGAGGTAGCTGGGCACCTCGTCGGGCAGCGTCACGCCGGCGGCCGTCCCGGCCGTGGAGGCATTGCGCAGCAGCACCCGGCCGCCACGGGCGACCACGTCGACCGCCGGAAACGCGTCGCCCTCGGCGAGCACCGCGATGAGCCGGGCCTCGTCCGGCGTGAGCTGCCGCAACACGGTCGCGTAGAGGTACTCGCGGGCCCGCTCGCGGTCGAAGCCGATGGAGCGGTCGAGCAGTTCCTTCATCGCCGTGCGCAGCGGCTCCTCGGCCAGCACGAGCTGACCGGATCCGTTGCCGGTGTGTTCGGTGGAAGCCGCGGACAGCGCGACCACGTAGGGATCGTCGACCTCGTCCAGCCTGCGGCGCAGGGTGGCCATGACCTGGTGTTCGACCTGCCGCAGGCCCTCGGTCGCATTCTCGATGCCGGGCAGGCGCCGGGTCAGCGAGATACCGGTTCGTGCCGCCCAGCCGGCCACCTGGCCGGCACGGCGCAGCAGGTTGGAGTCTTCACCGGGCACCGCCGGCAGGTCTTCGCTGGTCAACGTCATCACCCCTGTCCAGGGGAGATGCTATCGGGCACTACCGCAGCGCCTTGTTGGCCTTCCGCGTCGCGCGGCGGAGCTGCGCGATGCGGGCGCCACCGACGAGTGCGACGAGAATCGCGCCACCGATGGCGGAGAACAGCATTGCCACCGCGAGCGGCAGACTGCCGGACATGCCGAGGAAGTCGACGTTGACCGAATCGAGGTTCTGCAGGATGAAGATCAGCAGAAAGATCAAGACCACCAGCGCGACGATCACCGCGAGCCAGGTGCCGCTGATGCGGGTCCTCTTGATCGGCGCCGGGCGGGGCGGTGCGGTCGGCGTGGCCGGTTCGCGGGGGACCTCGGTGGAGTCGCCGTCCTGCGCGTGTGTCATTGGCCCATTGTCGTCCTGACGGCTGAAACGCGCTGGTCATTGACTCCGTTCGGGTGACCAAGAAAGGGTGGCGACCGCGCGGCCGGAGGAACCGAGATCCGGTGGGGTGGTTTCGTCGATCCCGGTTTCACGCAGCGCGTCCGCGACCTCGTCCGCGCGGTCGTCGGGCAGGCACAGGCGGCGGCGCGTGACCTCGACCAGTTCGTCGAACCGCTCGTATTCCGGCGCGGGCTGCTTCTGCCAGCGCAGGATCTCCGGCTCGACACCGAGTTCCCGCAGCGCGGCGGCCGCATCGTCCGCAGTGGGCCCGCTGGGGCGCTCGATGCCGTGGAAACGCCGCCACAGGTCGTTGAGCTCGGTCAGCGGATGGACCTCGGCGAGCTCCACCACGACACGGCGACGCGCGTGCTCGTTCAAGGCCGCGACGAACGGCGCGAGGTCGGGCACGTTGTAGAGGACGTGCCCGCAGACGACGACGTCCGCGACTTCGACGTCCCCCGCGGCGGCGGGCCAGCTGCCCCTGACCGCGGCGTAGGGAAGACCGAGCCCGATCGCGCGGGACACGAACTTGGCGAGCAGCCCGGTATCGGAGTCGACCGCCGTGACGTGCGTGATCGCCTTGGCGCAGGGCAGGCTGGCCGCCCCGGCACCGGAGCCGACGTCGATCAGGGTGCCGCCGTCACCGAGCGCGTCGAGCACGAGTTCATGCGTCGGCGTGAGGGGCGCGCGCAACTGCCGGTCCACGCGCCGCACGAACACCTCGCGCGGCAGGACCCACGGCGAGTCCGGCGCCTTCGCGAGGATGTCCTCGGGAATCGTCCACGCTGCCAACAGTTCTCGCCACTCCCGCAATGCCATACGGTCTATTGTCGCCGATCGGCCAGCCAGCTCTTCGCCGCTGCCACCGCGGCGAGCGTGACCTGGTGCCCGCCGGGGTGGCGGTCGATCGTGACGTCCGCGCCGCGCTCGCGCAGCAGCTTCACGAACTGCTCGTTCGACGGCAGCGGCGCCATCGGATCCTGTTCGCCGTTGGAGAGGAAAACCCTGGTCTTGCCCAGGTCGTGCGCTGGCGGGTCCGGCACGGGCAGCATCGAGGCGAACAGCGCCGCCTCGGTCAGCACATCGGGCCGGAGCAGGGTCAGCGCGCCCGCGATGTTGGCACCGTTGGAGAAGCCGACCGCGACCAGCCTGCGCCCGGCCAGGCCGTATCGCTCGCGGGCGCCCAGCACGAAGTCGGCCAGCTGGTTCGCGCGAACCACGACGTCCTCGTAGTCGAACACGCCCTCCGCGAGCCTGCGGAACCAGCGTGCGGCGCCGTGTTCGGACACCGGGCCCGCCGGCGCCAGCAACGCCGAGGACGGGCTCAGCTCCCGGCCAAGCCCGACGAGATCGCCAGTGCCGCCGCCGGTGCCGTGCAGTAGCAACAGCACCGGCGCGGCCGGATCGCCTTCGAAGTAGTCGTGCTCCAGCGTCATACGAGTTCCGGGTTGTTCTCGCTGGGCAGGTTCAGCTTCGGCAGGGTGTGCTCGATCTGCTCGCGGTTGGGCTCCAGCCACGGCGGCAGCTTGAGCGCGCGGCCCAGTTCCAGCAGCGGTTCGTCGATCGCGAAGCCCGGCTGGTCGGTGGCGACCTCCAGCAGCGTGCCGCCCGGCTCGCGGAAGTAGATCGACCGGAAGTACTGGCGGTCCAAAATGGACGTCACGTTCACGCCGCGGTCCACGAGTTCCTCCCGCCAGGACGCCTGCGTGTCCTCGTCGGGTGCGCGCCACGCCACGTGGTGCACGGTGCCTGCGGCCACGAGCCCGCGCGGGGCGTCCGGGGTGACCAGGACGTCGACCATCGCACCGGGGCCGCCCTCGCCCGCGCTGAACCGCAGCCGGTTGGACTCCTGACCGGTGAACGTCAGGCCCAGCTCGCGGAACATCTCGGCCGTCGCGTCCTCCTCGGCGACGGAGAGGGTGACCGAGTGCAGGCCGCGGATCGCGTGCTCGGCCGGGACGTGCCCGTTGTCCCACGGGTCGCGCGGGTCGCCCTGCGGGTGCGCGACGAGCGCGAGCTGCAGGCCGTCGGGATCGTCGAAGATCAGCACGTCCTCGCCGTCGCGGTTGGTGATCCGGCCCGTGGTGATGCCGGCGCCGGCGAGGTGGTCCTTCCACCAGCCGATGGAGTTCGCGGGGACGGAGAAGGAGGTGGTGGTGGCCTGCCCGGTGCCACGGCGGCCGCTCGGGGCGTCGCGCCACGGGAAGAAGGTCATCAGCGTGCCGGGCTTGCCGGACTCGTCGCCGTAGTAGAGGTGGTAGGTGCCGGAGTCGTCGAAGTTCACCGTGGTCTTCACCAGCCGCAACCCCAGCGTGCGGAGATAGAAGTCGGCGTTGCGCTGCGGGTCGCCACCGATCGCGGTGACGTGGTGCAGGCCGCTGGTCTTGATCGACATTTCGTCCTCCTTCGAGGGGCTTGACCTCAACCTAATCGCAGAACCTCTCGCTCGCAAGATATATTCCGGAAAGAGAACTGAGGGTATACTCGACTGCGTGGCGGATGATGACGAGATCGTGACCTGGTGGGGCCTGGTGATCGAGGGCTACCTGGCGACGCAGGACAAGCTGATGGGCGAGATCGCCGAGCGGTTCGGGTTGGCGCCCGCGTCGTTCGACATCCTGCTGCGCCTGGTGCGTACACCGGGGCACCAGCTGCCGATGACGCGGCTGGCGAAGGAGGCGGCGCTGTCCAGCGGCGGGTTCACCAAAGTCGCGGACCGGCTGGTGGCGGCGAATCTGATCTGCCGCGAGCCGAGCCCGAACGACCGTCGCGTGACATACGCGTGCCTCACCGAGCATGGCCTGGAGGTCGCGGAGAAGGCCCGTCAGGCGTGTGCGGAGATCCTGCGGCGCCGGGTGCTGGAACCGCTGGGGCCGGAAGCGTCGGAGGCCCTCGCGGAGGCCATGCGCACCCTGCGCACGGTGAACGGAGAGTAGTCACCCGGCGTAATTGCCTCCGTCTCCCAGGGCGCGCACGATTGGTCTCTCGGTCGAATTCGAGGAGGCCGCCATGCTCACGAAATCCACCACCGTCACGATGCTTCCGGTGCACGACGCCGACCGGGCCGGGCATTTCTACGGGGATGCCCTGGGCCTGCACGAGCTGCGTCCCGATCCGGAGGGCAACCGCACCTTCGAAGTGGGCGGAGGCAACGCGATCACGCTGAGAGTGCTGCCGGACACGCCGCCCAGCGAGCACACCGCACTGAGCTTCGAGGTCACCGACATCGCCACCGAGGTAGGCGAACTGGAACGCCGGGGAGTCGCTTTCCTGGACTACGACACGGAAAACTTCCGCACGGTCGACCACGTCGCGACCATGGGCGGGGAGAAGGCGGCGTGGTTCCAGGACACCGAAGGCAACTACCTCTGCCTGCACCAGGCCGCGAAGTAGGAAGTCGCACTGCAGGGGCGCCGCGCCACGGGCTGAGCCGAGATGCGCCCAGCGCCACAAAGGCGAGCCCGAGCGGCCCGAAGGCGAGACCCCAGCGGCCGCAAGAGGAGCCCCCAACCCACTCCTCCTGTCTCTTAT
>NZ_JAAXLS010000012.1 GCF_012328925.1 Amycolatopsis acididurans | reverse complement strand
GGGCGGGAGTAACCGGCGGCGTCGCCGGGGCCCGGCTGCTGGGGTGCACGGGAGTAGCCACTCGGGTCCGGAGCACCGGGCTGCTGTGGCGGACGCGAGAAACCGGTGGCGCCCGGCTGCTGGGGTGGCCGGGGGAACGCGCCCGACGGCTGCGCCCCGTTGGGCCGCGGCTCGCCGTTCGGTGCGCCGTTGGGTGGCCGCGGCGAGCCGTTGGGCGGCCGCGCCACATAACCGGAGTCCTGCGAGGTGCCGTTCGGGCGCGGTTCGTCGTCCGGCATCGCGCGGCGGCGGCCCGAGGGCGGCGGCGTGCCGCCGTCACCACGCACGCGGTCGATGATCGCCTGCGGGCCGGTGTCCGTGGTGCCGCGCGCGCGTCGTGGCGGAGCCGGGTTCTGCTGCTCCTCCTCGTCGTCGGCGGCACGCCGGTGCCGGCGGCGGCCCTCGGTGTTGCCACCGTGCAGAGCGAGCAGCTCGGCCACCGTCTTCTGCGAGCGGTCCTGTCCGCTTTCTCGACTCATCAGCGTTTCATCCCAACCGCGTGGTCGCGCACCCTCCAGGCGCGGTGCCGGATCCGGCACGCGCGCAGCACTGCCTCACGCATCCCTTCCACCTTTCCACCCTGCCCGCAAGGTCTCGCCGTCGTCCACCGGACTGCTGTCACCGGTCCGATTCGGCGACGAACTACGCCATCCTCCCGGTGCAGTGTCGTCCGCACCGTTCTCAAGGTCCAGTCGCCGCAGAATCACGCCCTCTCGCAGCGCCCAGGGACAGATCTCCAGTTCTTCCAGCGACAGCACCCGCATGGCGGCTTGTGCCACCAGTGCGCCACCGACCAGCTGGTGTGCCCGGCTCGAGCTGACACCCTCGAGTTCAGCCAGGTCGGCCGCCGTCATCCGCGAGATGAAGGCGATCAGCTGCCGCAGTGCGGTATCGGACAGGGTACGGCGTAGCCGTGGACCCGCCGCCGAGGGCGCCGCCCCGGTGAGCCTGGCCAGCGAGCGGAACGTCTTCGAGGTGGCCACGATCCGGTCCGGCGGGCCGAGCTTGCCGATCCGCTTGGCCAGCCCGCCGAGCTGCTCGTCCAGCCACGCCGATGTCCCGACCAGCTCGGAGCGGGTCGGCGGGTCGTGCGCGAAACGGGTGCGGGTGATGCGGCCGGCGCCCAGCGGCAGCGATTCGGCGAACTCGGGCTCCTCGTCGATACCCATCGCCACCTCCAGTGAGCCGCCGCCGATGTCGAGTACCAGCAGTTGGCCCGCCGACCAGCCGTACCAGCGGCGCACCGCGAGAAACGTCAGCCGGGCCTCGTCGACCCCGGAAAGCGCTCTCAGGTCCACCCCGGTTTCGTCGGAGACCTTGCGCAGTACTTTCGCGGAGTTCGTCGCCTCGCGCACCGCCGAGGTGGCGAAGGCCATGAGGTCTTGACAGCCGAGCCGCGCGGCCGACGCCTTCGCCGATTCGACCGCCTCGACGAGCGCCTCCGCACCGGACTTGGTCAGCTCGCCGCTCTTGGTGATCTGCTCGGCCAGCCGCAGCACGGTCTTCTCCGAGTGCATCGGCGTCGGGTGGGCGCCACGATGGGCGTCCACCACCAGCAGATGGACGGTGTTGGACCCGACGTCGAGAACCCCTAGGCGCACAAAGCCCTACGGTACCGGGCGCGTGCCTCAGGTCTCGAACTTGTAACCAAGACCGCGCACCGTGACGAGGTGGCGGGGCGAGCCGGGGTCGGGTTCGATCTTGGACCGCAGGCGCTTGACGTGCACGTCCAGGGTCTTGGTGTCCCCGACGTAGTCCGCGCCCCACACCCGGTCGATCAGCTGGCCCCTGGTCAGTACCCGGCCCACGTTGCGCAGCAGGTATTCGAGCAGGTCGAACTCCTTGAGCGGCAAGGAGATCTCGCCGCCGTCGACGGTGACGACGTGCCGCTCGACGTCCATCCGCACCGGCCCGGCGGCCAGCACCGGCGGAGCCAGCTCGCCCTCGGTGCCGCCCTCTCCGCCGCGGCGCAGCACGGCGCGGATGCGGGCGATCAATTCCCGCGCGGAGTACGGCTTGGTGATGTAGTCGTCGGCACCGAGTTCGAGGCCGACGACCTTGTCGATCTCGCTGTCCCGCGCGGTCACCATGATCACCGGGACGGCCGAGCGCTGGCGCAGCTGCTTACACACGTCGGTGCCGCTCATCCCGGGCAGCATCAGGTCCAGCAGCACGATGTCGGCGCCGTTGCGGTCGAACTCCTCCAGTGCGGTCTGGCCGTTGGTGGCGACCGCGGCGGTGAAGCCCTCCTTGCGCAGCAGGAAGGCCAACGGGTCGGCGAACGACTCCTCGTCCTCGACGATGAGCACCCTCGTCACTGCGTTCCTCCCTGTTCTTGGCTGGTCGAGACAAGCCGCGATGCCCGTTCGGGCACCTTTTCCTGCCGGGGCTGCGGCGCTGCCCCGTTGGTCCCGCCGTGGTGCACCGGAATGCGCAGGGTGAATGTCGACCCGGTGCCCGGCATGCTCCACAGCTTGACCTCGCCGCCGTGGTTGGCGGCGACGTGTTTGACGATCGCGAGCCCGAGCCCGGTACCGCCGGTGGCGCGGGAACGCGCCTTGTCCGCACGGTAGAAGCGCTCGAACACGCGTTCCTGGTCTTCCTCGGCGATCCCGATGCCGCGGTCGGTGACGGCGATCTCGACCATGCCGTCGACGATGCGGCGGCTGATCGAGACCGGGCTGCCTGCCGGCGAGTACGCGACGGCGTTCTCCAGCAGGTTGGACAGCGCGGTGACCAGCAGGGTCCGGTCGCCTTCGACGAGCAGCCCGCTGGCCGCGTCGGTGGTGATGGTGATCTCGGCACGTTCTGCGGCCAGCTTGGTGCGGCCCAGCGCCTCGCGCACGACGGCGTCCACCTCGACGACGTTGAGGTCGGGCAGCCGCTCGGCGCCCTGCAGCCGCGACAGCGCGATCAGCTCGGTGACCAGCGTGCCCAGCCGGGTGGACTCGTGCAGGATCTTGCTGCCGAAGCGGCGCACCTCCTCGGTGTCCTCGGCGGCGTCCAGTACCGCCTCGGCGAGCAGCGCGATCGCCCCGACCGGGGTCTTGAGTTCGTGGCTGACGTTGGCGACGAAGTCGCGGCGGACGGCTTCCAGCCGCGCCGCCTCGGAGTGGTCGACGGCCTCGGTCACGGTGAAGCCGTCGCCGAGCGGCCGGACCTCGCCGACCACGGCGGCGGGCTGACGGCCCCGCGCCTCCAGCGGTGACAGGTCGATCTCGACGGTCTCGTCGGTCTCCACGACCTGTTCGGCGGCGACGCGGGCCCGCGGGTCGGCCCGGTTGTCTCGCACCAGCCCCAGCGTTTCGGCCCGCCGGTTGTGCAACACCATGTCGCCGAACCGGTTGAGCACGACCACGCCGTTGTTGGACGAGCGCACCAGGCGGAGCAGCAGTTCGGCCACGGTCGGCCCGGTGGGACGGCGCTCCGCCCGCCGGCGCCGGAACCGCGTGATCAGGGAACCAGCGACCGCGCCGACCAGCAGTGCGCCGACGGCCAAAGCGAGTGCAGCACTCACGCTCACGGCTGAATCGTAAGCATGAAAGTGACCATTTGACCTAGCCTTCGCAGGCTTGTCGTGACGGCTGTGACACCTCCGGGAAAACTGTTCTCCGCCACTTCAGGCCGTGTTCATCAAGGCGCCGCCGCGCCGTGACAGTTCGTCCGTTCGAGGTTCACTGGATCGAGTCGAGCCGTGCCAGCTCGTCATCCGACAACCGGAGCCCGGCGGCCGCCACGTTCTCCTCCAGATGTACCGGATTCCCGGTGCCGGGGATAGCCAGCACGTGCTGTCCTTGGTGGAGTGTCCACGCCAGACGGACCTGCGAGGCGGTCACTCCCCGCTCCGCGGCGATGGCGTTGACCTGCTTGTTCTCGGTGCCGCTCGCGATCGCGAAGAACGGCACGAACGCCACCCCGTGCTCGCCGCACAGCTTCAGGAGTTCGTCGTCGTCACGACGGACGGTGAGCCCGTACTGGTTCTGCACGCACACGACGGGCGCGATCGCCTGCGCTTCGGCGAGGTGGCTCGCGGTGACGTTGGAAATACCCAGATGGCGGATAAGGCCCTTGTCGCGAAGCTCGGCGAGCACGCCGAACCGTTCGGCGAGCGAGCCCGTGCCGCGGTCCAGACCATCGCCGATGCGGAGGTTGACGACGTCCATGTGGTCGCGGCCGAGCTGGCGGATGTTCTCCTCGACCTGCGAACGCAGGTATTCGGGCCCGTACTCGGCGGGCCGCATGGTGAGCGGGTTCAGTCCGGGCCCGACCTTGGTGGTGATCACCAGGTCGTCGGGGTAGCGGCCGCCGAACGCGGTGTTGATCAACTCGTTGGCCGAACGGGTGCTGGAGACGTAGAACGCGGCGGTGTCGATGTGGTTGACGCCGAGCTCGACGGCGCGCCGCAGCACGGCGATGGCCTGGTCGCGGTCGCTCGGGCTGCCGTCGGCCTTCATCATCAGCCGCATCGCGCCGAAGCCGAGCCGGTTCACGGTCAGGTCGCCGAGCTGCCAGGTTCCCGCCGCTGCGGCGGTGATCATCTCTGTCATGACTCCAGCCTGCTGCCGCTTTTCGCGGCGTGCCCGCGCTTGGCAGCTTTCTGCCAGAATGGACTCATGGAGACGACCGGCGATGTCGTCGTGGTGCGCGGCGAAGAGGAACTGTTCGCCCGCACCGCGCACCTGTTCGCGGCGGCCGAGGAGATCGCGTGCGCGGCCAACGATCTGCACACCTGGGCGGTCACCCACCAGTTCCACGGCGAGCAGGACCACCGGCCGCTCGAGGGCCGCGTGCGCAAGCTGTACCGGCCGGCCGTGCTGCTCGATCCGACGCAGGCCGAGCACGTCTGGGAGCGGCACCGGCTGGGCGCGGAAATCCGGATCACCCGCGACGAGGTGAACGAGACGATCATCGTCGGCGAACGGCTGGCGATTCTGGCGGGCGACGGCCACAGCTACACCGTCGTCACCCGCCCCGAGGTCCTGCGGAGTGTCACTTCGCTGTTCAACGCGGCCTGGCGGGCGAGCACCGACATCAAGGTGTTCGACGCGAACTTCGCCGAGGTCAGGGCGCTCGCGCCGCGGATACTGGACGTGCTCGCCTCGGGCTGCAAGGACGAGACGGCGGCGCGCACGCTCGGCCTCGGGCTGCGCACCTACCGGCGGCGGGTGGCCGAGCTGATGAACGCGCTCGGCGCGACGTCGCGCTTCCAGGCCGGTGCCCGCGCCCGCGATCTGGGCCTGGTCTGAGGTGTGCCGCGAGGGGGATCCCTCACGGCACACCCGGGATCAGCGGCCCTGGTTGGCGACCGCGGCGGCGGCTTCCTCCGCGGCCTTCGGGTCGAGGTAGGTGCCGCCGGGGTTGACCGGCTTGAGGTCGTCGGTCAGGTCGTAGCGCAGCGGGATGCCGGTCGGGATGTTGAGCCCGGCGATGTCGTCGTCGGAGATCCCGTCGAGGTGCTTGACCAGGGCGCGCAGCGAGTTGCCGTGCGCGGCGACCAGCACGTTCTTGCCCGCGCGCAGGTCCGGCACGATCGCCGAGTCCCAGTACGGCAGCATCCGCGCGACGACGTCCTTGAGGCATTCGGTCAGCGGCATCTCGGCGCCGAGGCCGGCGTAGCGCGCGTCGGTGTCCTGGCTGAACTCGCTGCCGCGCTCGATCTCGGGCGGCGGAGTGTCGTAGGAGCGGCGCCAGAGCATGAACTGCTCCTCGCCGAACTCGTCGCGGATCTGCTTCTTGTTCTTGCCCTGCAGTGCGCCGTAGTGCCGCTCGTTGAGCCGCCAGCTGCGGCGCACGTCGATCCAGTGCCGGTCGGCGACATCCAGCGCGAGGTTGGCGGTGGAGATCGCGCGGCGCAGCAACGACGTGTGCACCACGTCCGGCAGCAGCCCCGCCTCGGCCAGCAGCTCACCGCCGCGGCGCGCCTCGGCCTCGCCCTGCTCGGACAGCGGCACGTCGACCCAGCCGGTGAAGAGGTTCTCCGCGTTCCAGGTGCTCTGTCCGTGCCGGATCAGCACCAACGTCCCAAGTTCGGCCATGCCCCGAATCTAAAGGGGCGACGCGAAGCGTCTCCGTTGAGGGTGGCGGTGGGCGAGGACGCCGGTCTACGCACAGTGCGTTACTGCCCGGTAACGCACTCGTCCGGCAGCAAAACGAGTAATCCTCTGCGTCACGAAAAAGTGACACTTGCTGCATACCGTTAACATGCGTCACGAAAATCACTCGAATGGAGTATCCAGTAGTCTTGTGATTACTGGTGGATATCTGACAAGTTGATTTACGTCCCGCACCGCTGGAATCCACGCACTCCCCAGCGGCAGCGGGGTACGACCGCAGCTCGTCTCCCCCCTGCCGAGCTGCGGCCCCGCCGGCCCCGTTGGCACTCCCCCTCGCCACCGGGTCCATTCGCGGCGGGAGCGTCAGCGGGGCGGCTCGAGTTCGCGACTCCCCCTCCCTCGAGCCGTCCCGCCTGGGCGCCCCCTGTTCGCGGGAAGCGCTCCCATTGCAGGCGGTTCCCCATTGTTTCTGGGGGTGCGACCCCCAGACCCCGCCCGGGGGGGGGAACCCCGGACCCCCATCTCCGGTGGTCGCCTCGGGTTTTCGTGGTTTCGTGGGGCTTGGTGTTGTCAGGGGTCGGTTAGGGCGCCTGGTTCGTGGGGGGTTTCGGGTTCGATCAGGTGCTTGAACGCCTGCAGGTTCGCCAGGGACTCGCCGCGCGAGACGCGCCAGTCCCACTCGCGCTTGATCGAGCCGGCGAACCCGATCTCCAGGATCGTGTTGAAATCGCCGTCGGCCGCTTCCAGCACCTGGCCGAGGATCTTGTCGAGCTCCTCGGACGTGACGCAGCCCAGCCCGATCCTGCCGACCAGATAGATGTCACCGAGCGCGTCCACCGTGTAGTGCACGCCGTACAGCTTCGCGTTGCGGCGCAACAGGAACCGGTACACCTCCTCGTGCGCCTCGTCCGGACGGCGGCACACGAAGGCCTCCACGGCGAACGCGTGCTTCTGTTCGATGAGCCAGCAGTTCGTCTGCAGCTTCTTGGTGCCGGGCAAGGTGACGAAATAGCGTCCCTCGCCCTTCTTGTCGTACTTCAGTTCCGCGTTGTCCAGGGTGGACTGGATCACGTCGTCGATACTCATACCGCCACCTCCGGGCGTAGCGCTTCGTGGAACGTCCGTGAGGCCGCCGCGTACGTGCCCAGCAACGCCTCCGTCGTGCGCTGCCAGGAAAACCGCCGCGCGTGCTCGACCGCGTTGGCCGCCAGCTCGGCACGGCGACCCGGCCGCAACGCCACACTGGCCAGCGCCGCCGCCCAGTCCCCGCCGGCATGCGAGGGCACCAGCAGTCCCGACACCCCGTGCGCCACGGCGACCGGCAGCCCGCCGACCTCGGCCGCGACCACGGGCGTGCCACATGCCTGTGCCTCCAGTGCGACCAATCCGAACGACTCGCTGTAACTGGGAACCGCTACCACGTCCGCGGCGCGGTAAACCTCGGCGAGCTTCGCGCCACCCTGCGGTGGCATGAACCGGGTCTGCTCCGCGATGCCCAGCGTGTCCGCCAGCTCGCGCAGGGCCTGCGGCTGTTCGAGCCCGGTGCCCGAAGGCCCGCCGACGATCAGCACGACCAGTTTCTCCCGCAGCTCGGGACGGTCCGCGAGCAGATGCGCGGCGGCGTGCAGCAGGACGTCCGGCGCCTTGAGCGGCTGGATGCGCCCGGCGAAGGCGAGCACGACCGCGTCCGGGGGCAGGCCGAGCGCGCGGCGGGCGGCCTGCTGCGAACCGGGCGTGAACCGCTCCAGATCCACGCCCGGTTCGACGGTGTGCACCGTCGACGGATCGGCGTCGTACAGCCCCACCAGCTGCCGTGCCTCGACGGGAGTGTTCGCGACCAGGCAGTCGGCCTCCTCGACGACCTGCTGCTCACCGATCACCCTGGTGCGCGGTTCGGGCTTGTCGCCCTCGGCCAGCGCGGCGTTCTTGACCTTCGCCAGCGTGTGCGCGGTGTGCACCAGCGGCACGCCCCACCGGTCGCGCGCCAGCCAGCCGACCTGCCCGGACAGCCAGTAGTGCGAGTGGACGAGGTCGTAGTAGCCGGGCTCGTGGAACGCCTCGGCGCGCAGCACGCCCGAGGTGAACGAGCACATCTGCGCGGGCAGCTCGTCGCGGCCGAGCGGTTCGAACGGACCGGCCGGGATGTGCCGCACCAGCACGCCCGGGGCCAGCTCGGCCACCGGCGGCTGCTCCGAGGAGGTGGCGCGGGTGAACACCTCGACGCTGATCCCCCGGCGCGCCATCTCGATCGCGGTGTGCGTGATGTAGACGTTCATGCCGCCCGCGTCGCCGGTACCCGGTTGTTCGAGAGGCGAGGTGTGCACGGACAGCACCGCGACTCTGCGCGGCCAGATCGTTGTCGCCGGAACACGTCGAGGCCCGCGCAGCGAGGTCGTCACTGATTCCACTCCCATGTATGTCAGCGTCCGCACCCTGAGCCAACGCGCGCGGACCCCCGACATCTTCCCAAGGGCGTGAACCGGCTAGAGCGCCGACTTGCCCTTCCAGGTCGGCCAGTCGATCAGCCAGTCCATGACGTCCGAGGTCGTGACCGGCCCGAGCCGGGATCCGGTGATCTCGACGGGATCGCCGATCAGCGCCGAGTCGAAGTACTTCTTGGCGTCGGCTTCCAGCAGGTTGACGCAGCCGTGGGAGTTGTTGGTCCGGCCGATCGCGGCCGCGTTGTCCTGGTTCTCGTGGATGAACTCGCCGTGGTTGGAGATCCGGCAGGCCCACTTCTTGTTGACGTTGGTGTAGCCGTAGCGGGCGTTGTCGAAGATCGCGTGCGGCTCCTTGGTCATGACGATGTAGGTACCGTTGGGTGTGTTGCGGTTCACATCGGAGTCGAGCCCGTTGCTGCACGGGTAGCTCGCGGTCTTCGAGCCGTTGCGGTAGACGTTCATCACGTGATCCGGCGTGTTGATCTTCACGACCTGGTTGCGCCCGATCTTGAAGCTGGAGGTGACGTCGGCGCGGGCGTAGGCGCCGCCGCCGAGGTCCATCCCGTACAGCTTCGCTTCGACCTTGACCTCGGTGTTGGCCGGCCAGTACGCCTTGGGCCGCCAGTCCACCTGCCGGTCCGAGAGCCAGCCCCACGAGCCTTCGACCTTGTTGCCGGTCTCGATCACGAGGGCCTTCTCCACGGCCGCCTTGTTCGTGACGTCGGTGGTGAACTTCACGCTCACCGGCATTCCCACCCCGACCTCCGCGTCGTCGGCGGGGTTGACCGTGACCCGCACCTGATTGGCCGGATCGATCGTGGTGAACGAGCCGCCGAGCGTGGCCGGTTTGTTGTCGCTGCCGGTCGCGGTGGCGGCATAGGTGTAGGTCTTGCCGTAGCCGAGTGACTCGCTGGTGGTCCACGCCGTGCGATCCGCGTTGAAGGCGCCCTGGACGGCCTTGCCGTCGGCGTTGGTGACCTTGACATCGGTGAGCTTGCCGTCGGTGACCTTGACGGTGACCGGCTGCAGGACCGGCACGTTCTTCGCGTCGACGGCGGGCTCCGCGGTGAGTTTGGCCACCGGCGCCGCGGCCGAGGTCGCGGGCGGCTGGTTGCCGCCGCTCGACCCGTCACCGCTGCTACAGGCCGCCGCGAAGACCCCCGCCCCGCCGGCGAGCGCCGCCTTGAACACCGTTCGCCGTTCGAACAACACCAACTACCTCCACACTCCGGACACTCCCCCACTGGAAGTATGGGCGGCATGAGCAAGCGAACCGCGGTGATCACCGGAGCCAGTGCGGGCATCGGCGAAGCGACCGCCCGCGCGCTGGCCGAAGCCGGTTTCCACGTCGTGCTCGGGGCCCGGCGCCTCGACCGCCTCGAGAAGCTGGCAGCTGATTTGTCCGGTACCGCCCATGTACTGGACGTGTCGGACCCTGCATCGGTTGCCGCATTTGTCCAGCAGATCCCACAATGCCACGTCTTGGTCAACAATGCCGGTGGAGCGCGCGGCCTGGAACGCGTCGCCGAGGCGGACGAGGATCACTGGCGCTGGATGTGGGAGGTCAACGTCCTGGGCACGCTGCGCATGACGAAGGCCTTGCTGCCGAAGCTGATCGAGTCCGGTGACGGGCATGTCATCACCGTCACGTCGATCGCGGGGCACGAGGTCTACGACGGCGGCTCCGGTTACACCTCGGCGAAGCACGCGCAGTCGGCGCTGCACCGGACACTGCGCTCGGAGCATCTCGGCGAGCCGGTGCGCGTCACCGAGATCATCCCCGGCATGGTGGAGACGGACTTCTCGGCGAACCGCTTCGACGGCGACACCGAGCGGGCGTCGAAGGTCTACCAGGGCCTCACGCCGCTGGCCGCGCGGGACGTGGCCGAGGCGATCGCGTTCGCCGCCACCCGCCCGTCACACGTGAACCTGGACTCGATCGTGATCAAGCCGCGGGACCAGTACAACGGCTCCCGGGCACACCGCGTGAGCTAAAGCGAGCAGTTGATCAGTAGTGGCTCGGGACGGAGCGTGACGCCGAAGCGGTCGCGTACCCCGTCGCGCACCTCCCGGGCCAGTGCCAGCAGGTCCTCGGTCTTCGCGCCGCCTCGGTTGGTCAGCGCCAGTGTGTGCTTCGAGGACAACGACACCCGGCCCCCCGGTCCGGGGTGCCCCTTGCCGAACCCGGCGCGCTCGATCAGCCACGCCGCCGACAGCTTCACGCCGCCATCGGCCGGGTACTGCGGCACCGGACCCTCGACGACCTCCGCGATCCGCGCGAGTACGCCGGCGAGTTCGGCGTCGGGCACGATCGGGTTGGTGAAGAACGAGCCGGCGCTCCACGTGTCGTGATCGCCGGCGTCGAGCACCATGCCCTTGCCCCGCCGCAGCGCGAGCACCGCCTTCCGCGCGTCGGCCGTCGGCACCCGCTCGCCCAGTTCGACGCCCAGCGTGCGGGCGAGCTCGGCGTAGCGGATCGGCGCGGACAGGCCGTCGGCGCGCAGCCGGAACCGCACATCGAGCACGATTCCGGCGTCCGTTCCTTTGAGGACGCTCGTGCGGTACGCGAAACCCAGCTCGTCCGCGCTCATCTCCCGGACCTCGCCGGTGCGCCGGTCGTAGCAGTCGATCGAGGTCAGCAGGTCGGCGACCTCGCAGCCGTAGGCGCCGACGTTCTGGATCGGGGTCGCGCCCACCGAACCCGGGATGCCGGACAGGCACTCCAGCCCGCCGAGCCCCTCGGCGACCATCGCGGCGACGAACTCGTCCCAGTTCTGGCCCGCAGCGACCTCGACCGAATCGCCGTCGACGCGCCAACCGCGAGTGGCGATCTTCACGACCGTGCCGTCGAACCCGGAGTCCCCGACGACCAGATTGGACCCGCCGCCGAGCAGCAGCATCGGCTCGCCCGCGGCACGCACGGCCGCCAGCAGCTCCTCCGTGGTCTCCGCGACGACGAAGGCGCGCGCGGGGCCGCCGAGGCGCAGCGTGGTGTGCTCGGCCAGTACGGTCTGGGTTTCGACAGGTGCCACGGGTCCAAAAGGGTACTGTCTGAGGTCATGCCATCCCGTATCGAGCACCGTGCCGAGTTCGCGCACAGTGTTTCCGACGTGTACGCCGCCCAGACCGGCGAGGACGCCCTGCGCGCGCGCCTCGCCGACATCGGCGGCCACAACTCGGCCCTGCTCGACTACGCGCCCGGCGCCGACGGCGTGCGCTTCCACCTCCGTCAGGGTGTCGGCGCGGACAAGCTGCCCTCGGTGGTACGCAACCTGCACCGGGGCGACCTGTTCGTCGACCGGCACGAGACCTGGCGGATCGCGGGCGAGACCCGCACCGGGCTGGCCGAAGCGACGGTCAGCGGGATACCCGGCGAGATCAAGGCACGGACCGAGCTCAGGGCCGAGGGCGGGAAAACCGTGCTGCGCACGACCGGTGAGGTGAAGATCCACATCCCACTGGTCGGCGGAAAGCTCGAGGGCTTCGTCGCGGAGCAGATCACCAAGCTGCTCGCGAGCGAGGCCGAATACTCGGCTCAGTGGCTCGCCGAGCGCTCCTAGGCAACCCGACCCGAGGCACCACCAACCCCAACCGGCTGCGCCGCGTCGACCGCTGGCTGACCACCTCGCCCGAGGTGGGCGCCTTGCTGCGGCGCGCCGCGGACCCGCTCGTGGTGGACCTCGGGTACGGCGCGTCCGGGATCACCACCGTCGAAATGGCACATCGTTTGCGTGCGGTCCACCCGCGGGTGCGGGTGCTGGGGCTGGAACTCGATCCGCTGCGCGTGGCCGCCGCGCTGCCCGACGCCGAACCGCCCTGGCTGGATTTCCGCCAGGGCGGTTTCGAGCTCGCCGGCACCCGGCCGGTCCTCGTGCGCGCGTTCAACGTGCTGCGGCAGTACTCCGAGGAGGCGGTGCCCGGCGCCTGGAAGGTGATCATCGACGGGCTCGCGCCCGGCGGGCTGCTCGTCGAGGGGACCTGCGACGAGATCGGCAGGCTGTGCGCCTGGATCACGCTCGACGCCGACGGGCCTCGCTCGCTCACCCTGTCGTACCGGCTGAGCACACTCGACCGTCCCTCCACTGTGGCCGAACGGTTGCCCAAAGCGCTGATTCACCACAACATTCCCGGGGAACCCGTGCACGACTTGTTGTCCACTTTGGATAACTGCTGGGCGGTCTCGGCTCCCCAGCAGGCCTTCGGCGTCCGCTTCCGCTGGCTGCACACCGTGCGCCTGCTCGTGCAGCGCGGCTGGCCGGTGCTCGACGGGCCGAAGCGCTGGCGCCTCGGCGAGCTCACCGTCCCGTGGCACACCGTCGCCGCCGTGTGAATAGGGCAGGCCCTACCTTTTCCCGCCTGGCTGCCGGTACGGGCGAACCCTGACTTCTCCCCGGAATAGCCGCAAAAGCATGGTGCGCCACACATTTCGGGCGCCACGATCGCCGCATGACAACCTTCACCGCGACCCGTTATCGCGCCGTCGTCACCAGAGATCCAGACCTCGTCCGAGCCTGCCAGTCCTTGCGGCAGCACGTCTTCGCCGCCGAATTCGGCACCGAGGACGACGCCGACGAGTTCGACGAGATCTGCGAGCACCTCGCGGTGCTGCACGACGACCAGGTGGTCGGCACCTATCGCATGTTGTTGCCCGGCCGGAGCGAAAAGCTTTATTCGCAAGGGGAATTCGCCCTCGGCGCACTGGATCCGCTGCGGCCGGAGCTGGTCGAGATCGGCCGGTCGTGCGTGCATCCCGAGCACCGCACGGGCGCGGTGATCACCCTGATGTGGTCGACGATGGCCCGCTACGTCCGCGACGCCGGGTACCGCCACCTGGGCGGTTGCGCGTCGGTGTCGCTGGCCGACGGGGGCGTCGCCGCCGGTACGACGTGGTCGCTGGCCAGGGAGAAGCATCTCGCGCCGCCGGAGCTGCGCGTGACGCCGCACCACCCGTGGATCCCCCGGCAGCGCGGCGCACACCGCACGTACGCCGAGGTGCCCCCGCTGCTGCGCGGCTACCTGCGGATCGGCGCGTGGATCTGCGGCCCGCCCGCCTACGACCCGGAGTTCGAGGTCGCGGACCTCTTCACGCTCCTGTCACTCGAGCGGATCGGTGAGCGCTACCGGCGTTACTTCTTCGGAGACGGCAGATGAACCCGTGGGCCATCTATTCACCGTGTACACCGCGCTGCGTCACCTTGCCGCGACCTGCGGTGACCAGAATCCAAGCAGTGCGCAGATGGGCCGCGGTGACCTCGGTACTGACCGGGGCGAGCCGCCGTGCGGACCTTCGCACCTCGGCGCGGCGGTTGCTGGACGAGCTGGGGATCGGGCTGAGCACGAACAGCGAACGGCTGAGCGTGCCGGGCGAGACGGGCACGCTCGTCGTCGCCAACCACGTGTCCTGGCTGGACATCGTCGCCGCGATCGCCGTCGAGCCGACCGCCTTCCTCGCCAAACACGAGGTCAGGACGTGGCCGTTGATCGGTTCGCTCGCGGCCCGCTGCGGCACGGTTTTCGTGGACCGGCGCGAAATGCGGCGGCTGCCGGAGGCCGTCGCCGGGATCGCGGCCACGTTGCGCGCCGGCCGGTCGGTCGTCGTCTTCCCGGAGGGCACCACGTGGTGCGGACGCTGCGGTCCCGGTGAGTTCCGGCGCGCCGCGTTCCAGGCGGCGATCGATGCGGGGGCGCCGATCCGGCCGGTGACGCTGGAATACCGGCAGGACGGCGAGCCGTCGACCGCCGCGGCTTTCGTCGGGGACGAGACACTGGCGACCTCGCTCAACCGGATCAGCCGTGCCGATGGGCTCGAAGTCCGGCTCACCGCGCATCCCGCGCTCGACCCCGACGGTGACCGGCGGGAACTGGCCGCGCGAGCCGAGCTGAGCGTGCGTCAGGCCGCCTATGTTTGAGCTGCTGAGCCGGATCACGGAGCTGCTGCAGAGCACGCTGGACTCGCCGTGGCTGTGGCTGATCGTGTTCGCGGTCGCCGGACTGGACGCGCTGCTGCCGTTCATGCCGAGCGAAACAACGGTCGTCACGGTCGCCGTCCTGCTCGGCGTCGATCTGCCGAGGCTGGCGCTGCTCGCGGTGATCGCCTCGGTCGGCGCGCTGCTGGGCGACTGCTTGTCGCACTGGATCGGCCGTCGCGCGGGGCCACGGGTGCTGAACGTGCTGCAGCGCGGCGAGAAGGGGCAGGCGCGCTACGACTGGGCGCGGACACAGCTGGAGCGGCACGGTGCGCTGTTGATCGTGGCCGCCCGTTACCTTCCCGGCGGGCGCGTCGCGACCGGGCTGGCGACCGGAAGCATGGGGGTGCGGTGGGCGCGGTTCATCGCGCTGGACGCGCTGGGCACGTCGATCTGGGCCGTGTACAGCGTGCTCATCGGATGCATCGGCGGCGCGAGCTTCACCGACGAACCACACAAGGGGCTGCTGCTCTCGTTCGCCATCGGTTTGCTCATGGTCGGCGTCATCGAGGTCGCACGGCGGTTACGCTCCCGGTATGCGGCACGCGGACTTCCTCACGGCGATCGGGAAACAGTGCGACTCCCTGCGGGCGGCGGCGTTGACCGCGGGGCCCGACGCGGAGGTGCCGAGCTGTCCGGGCTGGACCGTTAGCAGGCTCGTCGCGCATCTCGCGCGGGTGCAGTCGTGGGTGCGCAAGTCGCTGGCCGATCCGAGCGGACGCGACGTCAAGGCCGACCGGCCACCACAGGCATGGGACGAGCTGCTGCCGTGGTGGGACGAGCAGCGGACGGAGATGATCGAGGGGCTGACCGATCCGGACGTGCCGGCGTGGCTGCCGTTCACCCGGTATCCGCAGGTCACGGGCTCATGGGCGCGACGGCAGGCCCATGAGGCGGCGATCCACCGGCTGGACGCCGAGCTGGCGTGCGGCCCGGCGCCGTCGCTGCTGTTCGACTCGGAGTTCGCCGCGGACGGCATCGACGAGCTGCTCGCGTGGCTCGTGCCGACGCGCGGCGACTGGTCGCAGTCGAGGGCGGCGGGTTCGGTCGTGGTGCACGCGGCCGACGCCGGGCGGACGTGGACGGTCGTACTGGAGCCGGGGTCGGCGCCGCGTGTCGAGGACGGCGGACTCGACGGTGACGTGGTGATCGCCGGTACCGCCGACGCGGTCTACCGGCGGGTTTGGCGGCGCCCGAGCGAGGCGAAGGTCACCGGGAACACGGCGCTGTTGGAGCCGCTCGCGGGGCCGTGAGCGACAATGGCCGGGTGTCCGAACGACGTTATGTGATCACCTTTGGCTGTCCCGACCGCACCGGCATCGTCGCGCGCGTGTCGTCGTTCCTGGCTGATGCCGGCGGCTGGATCGTCGAGGCGGCCTATCACACGGATCTGGACACCGGCTGGTTCTTCACCAGGCAGGAGGTGCGGGCCGACTCGCTGCCGTTCGGGGTGGACGAGCTGCGGGCGCGCTTCGCCGAGGTGGCGGCGTCGCTGTCGGCGGAGTCGAACTGGCGGGTGGAGGACACCGCCGAGCGGCGGCGGGTGGTGATCCTCGTGTCGAAGGAGGGGCACTGCCTCTACGACCTGCTGGGCCGGGTGGCCTCCGGCGAGCTGGACGTGGACGTGCGCGCGGTGATCGGCAACCACGACTCGCTGGCGGGGATCACGCGGGCGCACGGGATCCCGTTCCATCACGTGCCCTTCCCGCCCGGTGACAAGGCGGCGGCGTTCGCGGAGGTGCGGAAGCTGGTCGACGAGCACGACCCCCATGCGGTGGTGCTGGCGCGGTTCATGCAGATCCTGCCGCCGGACCTGTGCACCGAGTGGACCGGCCGGGCGGTGAACATCCACCACAGCTTCCTACCGTCGTTCGTCGGCGCGCGGCCCTACCACCAGGCGCACCGGCGCGGCGTCAAGCTGATCGGCGCGACGTGCCACTACGTGACCGCGGACCTCGACGCGGGCCCGATCATCGAGCAGGACGTAATCCGCGTCGACCACGGCGACAGCGTGCCCGACCTGGTGCGCAAGGGCCGCGACATCGAGAAGGTCACCCTGGCGCGGGGCCTGCGGTGGCATCTGGAAGGCCGCGTCCTGGTCCACGGCAACCGGACGGTGGTGTTCTAGCCGAACACCAGCCACGTGGCGGCGACGACGAGCGCGTAGCCCGCGGCGACGGCGCCGATCACGCGGGTCTTGCGCCGTTCGGTCCACGTGGTGAAGCGCAGCAGCCACGCGAGTGCGGGTACGACGAGGATCGCGTGCATCGCCACGGCGTGGACGGGCTTCAGGCCGCCGGCGGTGGTGTACGCGAGCTCGGGTTGGCCGCCGCGCGCGAGGCGCACGCCGTCGGCGATCATCAGCGCGCCGACGCCGAGCGAGACGAGCAGCACGAACAGTCCGAAGCGCAGCGCCAGCAGCATGCTCGGCGCCAGTCCGCTCGACGTTCGCAGCGCGGCGACCGTGAAGCCGAGGACGGTCAGGATGATCACGCCGCCGCCTGCGGCGAGCATCATCGAGACCGCCGTGTCGAAGCCGGTCTCGAAGTTGAAATGCGACGGGACACCACGCCAGGCCTGCATGGTCACGAGCGTGGTCTCGACCACGCTGACCGCTGTGAAAGCGCCCAGCAGCAGGTTCCGCCACCGGTCGTTCATGCGCAGGAACGACGTCACCCAGGCCAGGGTCGCGAGCGTGAGGCCGAACGACAGCCCGAACGTCATCGCCTTGCGGTAGGACAGCGGCCCCTCCCACGTGGTGCCGGAAACGACCAGCACCACGAGGTGGACCAGCCCACTGGCGAAAAGCACCGCACCGAGGAGGTACGCGACGCGTTCGACGGGGCGCACGCCGGTTCGCCGGAGTTCCTGAAGCGTCATGACGCCCAGTTTCGGCGCGACGCCGCGGTTTCTCGTCCGCCCACAGGCGCGACCGGCTCGTACGACCGACGGCGTAGGCAGCCGTCGGACTAGACCCGGACCAGCATCTTGCCGGTGTTGGCGCCCCGGAGCAGGTCGAGGAACGCCTGGGGTGCCTGCCGGATGCCGTCGACGACGGTTTCCGAGTAGCGGAGCTTGCCGGATTTGACCAGCGGGGCCACCTCGGTGACGAACTGGTTCTGCAGGTCGTAGTGGTCGCCGACGAGGAAGCCGCGGATGGTGAGGCGCTTGCCGACCACCTGCATCAGGTTGCGCGGGCCCGCGGGCGGCTCCGTCGCGTTGTAGATCGAGATCATGCCGCAGATCGCGAAGCGGGCGTGCAGGTTCGCACTCGCGATCGCGGCCTCGAGGTGTTCGCCGCCGACGTTGTCGAAGTACACGTCGATGCCGTCGGGTGCGGCGGCCTTCAACTGGTCGGCGACGGGGCCGTCCTTGTAGTTGAATGCCGCGTCGAAACCCAGTTCCTCGGTCAGATACCGCACCTTCTCGCCGGAACCCGCGCTGCCGATGACACGCTTGGCGCCCTTCAGCTTCGCCAGCTGGCCGACCACCGAGCCGACCGCGCCCGCCGCACCGGACACGAACACCGTGTCGCCCGCCCGGAAACCGGCCACCTCGAACAGGCCCGCGTAGGCGGTCAGGCCCGTCATGCCGAGCACACCGAGGTACGTGCTCAACGGCGCGGCATCCGGATCCACTTTGGACGCACGCTTGGCGTCGACCACGGCGTGGGTGCGCCAGCCGAGACCGTGCAGCACGTGGTCGCCGGGCTTGAACTCGTCCACAGTGGACTCCAGCACCTCACCGACGGCGCCGCCCTCCATGACCTTGCCGACCTCGAACGGCGCGACATACGACTTCGCCGCGCTCATCCGGCCGCGCATGTACGGATCGACGCTGATCTCCACGTTGCGCACCAGCAGCTGCCCAGGGCCGGGCCGCGGCACCTCAACGTCTGCGATGGAGAAGTTGTCCAGCATCGGCCAGCCGGTCGGCCGGGATGCCAGCCGGATCTCGGTGCCAGTGGTCATGGGGCGACTCCCAACGTCGTCGTGCACATCCATGGGCACAACACGGTGAACCGGGGCGGTAATTCCGCTTTGTGGCTCGCCTTACACCAGATCGGCGAGCTTGCCCAGCACACCCTCGTAGATGCGCTTGAGCCCGCCCGGCGCGAACGTCTTCTCGAAGAAGCCGCCGATCCCGCCCGCGCCCTGCCACGTGGTCTCGATCCGCACGATGCTGCGGTCACCGCTGCCGCTGACCGTCCACGTGGTGACCATGCTGGAGTTCGCGTCGGTCTCCACCAGGGTACCGGGCGCAGGCTCGGTGACCGTGGCCGCGACGTCGCGCACGCGCTTCGACGTGGCCTGCAGCTTCCAGCGCGCCTTCGTGCCCGCGCCGGTGCCGCCCTCGGTGACCTCGTAGTCGCGGTAGTGCTCGGTCAGGATCTTCGGCCGCGTGTCGGCGTAGTCGGCGACGAGCGCGCGCACCTTCTCCGCCGGCGCGTTGATCGTCCGTTCCGCGGTGGCCGTGACCTTAGCCATCATTACTCCCCGAGGTAGTAGTCGTGATGGCCCCGACTCTAGCGCTGCTCCCATCGACGCCAATCCGACCGACAGCCACGGCTGTCCGCCTCACATAGGTCGCCTGCGGTCAGGCTGTCTGGGCTACTTCCGGCCGGATTGGCATCAGCGCAGCCCTTGCTTGCCCAGCCAGTCCTTCGCCACATCCGCGACCGCGTCACCGTCCGAGTCGACCTGCTTGTTCAGATCGCGCAACTCCGACGTGGTGAGCTTCGCGCTGACCGCGTTGACCGTGTTGGCGAAGTCCGCGCCGCGCTCGTCGAGCACCTTCTTGTTCACCGCGGGCACGATGTTCTCCGTGGCCACGATGTTCATGTCGTCCTGCAGCACCGTGTAGGCCGGGTCGGCGGTGGGCGGGCTGACCGAGTCCACCGGGATGACCGTGACGGCGCCGGACTTCAGCTGCTCCAGCCGCGGGCCGGCCTCCTGGATGCTCTGGAACGTGACGTTCAGCTTGTAGGTGTCACGGAAACCGACGAAGCAGTTCGCACGCGTGCCGCACTCCGGCGGGCCGCCGAGCACGACCTTGTCCAGCTTCTTGAGGTCGCTGATCTTGGTGATGCCCTGGGCCTTGGCCGTGTCGGCCTTCATGATGTAGGTGTTCTTGTTCTCCGCGGGCGCGTAGTTCAGCAACGAGATGCCGGAAGGCGCGAACAGCTCCGCGAGCTTCGCGTGCTCGGAATCGGCGTCCTTCGGGGCCTGCTCGTTGAAGCCGGTGCTGATCGCGGCGCCCTGGTACTCGGGGATGAACTGCAGCTCACCGGACTTCAGCGACGGGTACACCAGCTCACGCGAGCCGATGTTGAACTTGCGCTGGACCGGGTAGCCCTTGGCCTCCAGCGCCTGCGAGTACAGCTCGGCGAGGATCTGGCTGTCGGTGAAGTTGAACGACGCGACGACGATCGGATTGCCGCCCTTGCTCGCCGCGGCCTGCTGACCGCCGCCTCCCCCGCAAGCGGCAAGCCCGAGAACCGCCGCCGCGGCGACGGCAGCAAGCTTGAAACCACTGGTCCAGCGCATGATCCCCACCCTCTCGCAACGATGACGCACCGACCCTAGCGGCGACCACCGACAGAAACCACATGCCGGGACGTGCCCTTATGCTCGGCCCGTGGGCGAATACGTGCTGGCCGAATCCAACCGGCCGCTGTTCGAGTGGCGCTGGGTGGAGCGCAACGCCGAACACATCGTCGAACGGCTCGGCGAGCATCTGGCGCTGACCGCCGCCGCGCTCGCCATCGGACTGGTCGTCTCGGTCGCGCTGGCGATGCTCTCGCTGCGCTGGCGCTGGTTCTACGCCGTCGCGCTGGCGGGCACCGGCACGCTGTACGTGATTCCGAGCCTCGGCGCGTTCGCGCTGCTCGTACCGTTCTTCGGGCTGTCGTTCACCACGGCGGTGATCCCGCTCGCGACATACACCCTGCTGATCCTGCTGCGCAACATCGTGACGGGCATCCAGCAGGTGCCCGGCGAGGTCCGTGAGGCCGCCGTCGGCATGGGCTTCACGAGGACGAAGCTGCTGGTCAAAGTCGAGCTGCCGCTGGCACTGCCGGTCGTGATCGCCGGGCTGCGGGTCGCGGCCGTCACCACGATCGGTCTCGTCACGGTCACCTCGATGCTCGGCATGGGCGGGCTCGGCTACTTCATCCGCCAAGGCATCCAGACCACGACGCCGAACCCGACCGCGATCATCGTCGGCATCGTGCTGTCGATCGCGCTCGCCGTGGTCGTGGACTTTCTGCTGTGGGTGTCGGAAAAGGCGCTGGCACCGTGGGCGCGGAAGGGGCGCGCGTGAGCATCTTCAGCGAGGCGTGGGCCTGGCTCGGCGAGCCGGACCGGTGGAGCTGGACCGACCCCGCGGGCATCCCGTACCGGACGATCCAACATCTGGAGTTCTCGGCGCTGGCACTCGTCGTGGCCGCGGCACTGGCGATCCCGCCCGCGCTGTGGCTCGCGCACTACCGGCGCGGCGCGTTCCTGTCGAGCACGGTGGTCAACCTCGGCCGGGCGATTCCGAGCTTCGGGCTGATCATCCTGTTCTGGTACCTGGCCAGCCGGTGGGAGCTGAACACGTCGTTCTGGCCGCTGCTGGTCGCGCTGGTGGCGCTGGCCCTGCCGCCGCTGTTCACCAACACCTACGCGGGTGTCGTCTCGGTCGAGCCGGACGCGGTGGACGCGGCACGCGGTTCGGGGTACCGGGAACGGCAGATCATGTTCGGCATCGAGCTGCCGCTGGCGCTGCCGGTGATCCTCGCCGGTGCGCGGGTGGCGTTCCTGCAGCTCGTCGCGACGGTGGCGATCGGCGCGATCGTCAACGACGGCGGCGGACTCGGCCGGTACATTGTGGACGGTTTCGCGCAGGGTCGTGGCGGCTACGGCGAGATCCTGGCCGGTGGTGTCGCGGTGATCGTGCTCGCGCTGGTCTGCGAGGGCGTGTTCACGCTGATCACCCGGCTGGCCGTGCCGAAAGGTCTGCACGTCGAGAACGCAAGGCAGCCGCAAGTGCTGTGATCTCCGGCCCGAGCGGCCGGTCTTCGAGCGCCGGGGGCACCAGTTCGCCGACGCGCCGGTACCGTTCGCGCAACGCGGGCGCGCCCGGCTTGTCGCGGAGCACGTGCGCCTGGTGCGCGATCATCAGCTCACAAGCCGTGATCGTCAGCAGCAGGTCGATCGCGGTCCGCAGCTCTTCGCCCGCGGCGCACGCGAACGCCTGCACGTCCTCCTGTCCCGCCGACGTGTCGAGCGTGCCCAGTGTCGCGGGTGTGGCAAGGCGGCGCAGCGCGTGCAGCTCACCGACGGCGCGCTTGTGCACCACGGTGAGCCCGGCCTGCGGGCCCTGGTCCGGGGTGAGCTGGTCGGGCAGCCCGCTGAAGCGTCCATCGAGCAGCCGGTGCATGCGCTGCACGCTGACCTCGCCGACGTGCGCGAGCGCGGCCGTCGCCGCGTCCATCCGAAGTCCCGGTTCGGCCGCGTGAAAACCCGCGGTGGACACGAACTCGCCGCCGACGAACGCGGGTGAATCGGTAGGTGCGGCCAGCATCCGGGACGCGGCCGCGTCGAGTTCGCGCAGCGTTCGCCGGGCGTGCGCAAGCGCTTGCGGGCCGACCCGGACCGACACCGGCGCCTGCACGAGATCCCGGACCACCGAGCCTTTCACCAGTTCGCCGACCTCGCGAAGCACGTCGGCGAGCACCTCATCGGGTCCGGCCAGCTCGGGCCGGTAGCCGGCGCGCGGGGCACCCATCGCGTCGATCGTCATCGCGCAGGCCACGAGCTGAAGGTCCACGACGTGCGCGCCTTCGGCGGCTCGCAGCAGCGCGTGCGCGGTGGCCATCGGCGAGCCCTGCAGGAAGGTCATGCCCTCCTTCGGGCCGGGCCGGTACGGCCGGACTCCCCGTTGCGCCAACGCTTCCGCGGCGGGCAGCTCCGCGCCGCCGGCCAGCACCGTTCCCACGCCGAGGAACGTCTGGAACGCGTGGCTGAGCGGGATGATCTCGCCCGCCGAGCCGAAACCGCCGCGCGGCACGGCGGGCACGAATCCGTCGTTCAGCCGCTCGACGAGAAACCGTGCGGCCTCCGCGCTGGCACCGGTTTCCGGTGAGAGCAGCCCGCGCAGCCGCACGGCGAACAACGCACGGACATCCCGCTCGGGCAACCACGGCGGCCCGCCGACCGAGCGGCCGACGAGCAGCCGCGACTGGTGGTCGGCCTGCTGCCGCGCGGTGAGCTTCGTGCCCGCGAACCGCCCGGCACCGGTGTTGACGCCGTAGACGGGTTCCCCTGCCGACAGAGCGGTGAGGACCCGGGAACGCTGCGCCGCGACCGACGCCATCAACCCGGCGTCCAGCCGCACCTGCGCACCCTCGGCGATCCGGCGGACGAGATCCGGCTCCAGATCGCCCGCGGCGCGGACGAACACGGTCACCCGGCCGCTTTGGCGAGGCCTTCGATGACTTCCGCCCCCGGCAGCGAGCTGAGCAGCTCCCCGGTGACCAGCAGCTTGCCGCCACGGACACCGCTGCCGATAACGAGTTCGGGCGAGTCGGCGACCGCCTTGTCGATCAGGATCGGCCAGTCGGCGGGCAGGCCGACGGGCGTGATGCCGCCGTATGCCATGCCGGTCAGCTCGACGGCCTCGTCCATCGGTGCGAACGACGCCTTACGCACGTCCAGCCGCCGCTTGATCACGCCGTTGACGTCGGCGCGCGTCGTGGCCAGCACGAGCGCGGCCGCGTAGCGCACCTCACCGGCGCGCTTGCCCGCGACGACGACGCAGTTCGCGGAGGCGGACATCGGCGACGAGTAGGCCTCGCAGAAGGCCGCAGTGTCGGCGAGTTCGGGATCGATCGCCACGACTCCGGCTTCGCCCCCGACCCTCGCGAGTGCCTTCGCCACCGGCTCGGCGAGCAAATCGGGCCGCTCGGCCGCGACCTCGACGGTCAGGGTGCCCGCGATGGTCCAGTTCCTCATGACGCGCAAGGCTAGCCAATCACCAGTTCTTGCCGCCGCGCTGGACTTCGATGAGCTTGGGCCGGACGTCGACCAGGTACACCAGCACCGCGACGATCCCGGCGAGCCAGAACAGCGTGCCGGCGCCACCGAATCCGAACAGGCCCATGGCGACCGTGCCCGCGCCGGTGATGCCCAGCCAGATGGGTTTGGTCTTGCGGTCGGCGGCGGTGAACGCGTCGGAACGTTGCAGCAGGGCGTGAATGAAGGCGCCGAGCCCCGCAAGAGTCCCGGCCCAGCCGATGACCATCATGATCCATTGCGCGATTAGCGGCACGATCCCAGCCTACGTCCCTTCACCATCACAAGCTTTCACGTGTGTCCAGAATGCCACGAACGGCCCGCCCGGCACACGGGTGCCGGACGGGCCGTTCGAACAGGACCGCTTACTTGGTGGTCTTGGGGGTGGTGGAGCCGGTCGCCGGCTTCTTCGCCGCGGTGGTGCGGCGCGTGGTGGTGCTGCTGGTCGTGGTGCGCGAAGCCGTGGTGGTCTTGGGCGCCGGCTTGGTCTCGGGCGCCTCCTCCTCGATCTTCTCGGCGACCTCTTCGCCGGCCTCGGCGACCTTCTCGCTACCGGTGCGGGTCTTCTTGGCGACCAGGCCCAGCACGTCCTCGACGCGCTCGCGGGCCTCCTGGCTCACCTCTCCGACGCGGTCCTGAGTCGTCTTCAGGACCTCCTCGACCTGCTCCAGCACGGCCTTCACGCGCGGCTCGGCGGCGAACTTGTCCCACGCCTGCTCGCCGTTCTCGGCCAGCCGGTTGTACAGCTTGAGTGCGGCCTCGGTGTAGTCGTCGACGAGCTTGCGCAGCTCGGCCGGGTCGAGCTTCTCGCGGAGCGTGGTGACCTCGTTGGGCAGCTCCTCGATGTTCTTGCGGGCGACCTCACCGCTCTCGGTGACACGCGTGCGGGCCTTGGACACCGCGTCGGTCACCGCCTGGGTGGCGAGGTTGCCTGCGCCCAGCGCGGCCAGCAGCGACGTGCGGAGCTGCTCGACGGCCGTGTTCAGGGTCTTGCGAACGTCCTCAGTCCTGGTGTTCGTCATGATCTTCACTCTCCTTGAGGGGAGTTGGCGTCTTGTCGTTTTCGTTCTCGCGGCGGAACGATTCGTAGACATCGAGCAGGATCTGTTTCTGCCGCTCGGTGAGTTCGGTGTCCGCGCGGATCGCGTCGGGCACCGGGCCGCCGGTGGGCAGATCGAGAATTCCGGCCTGCACGTACAGCGCCTCGGCGGAGATCCGCAGCCCCTTGGCGATCTGCTGCAGGATTTCCGCGCTGGGCTTGCGGACCCCGCGCTCGATCTGGCTCAGGTATGGATTTGACACGCCGGCGAGCTTCGACAGCTGCCGCAACGAGATCTTCGCGTTGTTGCGTTGCTGGCGGATGTACTCACCGATGTCGGAAGCGATGTGACCGACCTTCTCGATCGGCCCGGCTTGCGAGCCGTCCTCAGGCATCTGGCTCATCTCCTCGCGACACCTCCCAAGGTACGCCCTACTGCTAGCAATTGCAAGCACCCTGCTTGCAACCTTAGGTGGTGACTTGAGTCACGCTCTAAGGTGAGTGAATGCGGAGCGCCGCGCGCCGACGGCGACGGCTCGTGGACTCGATTCGCCAGGCCGGTGCGATCGCCGACCCGGCGTGGGCCGCCGCGTTCGCCCAGGTCCCCCGGCATGTCTTCGTGCCGAGGTTCTTCGTCGCGGAGGCCGGCGGCTGGGCCGCGGTCGCCCATCAGGACCCCGGCTGGCTCGCCACGGTCTACTCCGATCGGGTGCTGGTCACTCAACTCGACGGCGATCCCGGCTTATGGCACGTGGCCCGGCGCGACGGCCCGGTGCGGGGAGTACCGACGTGTTCGTCCAGCATGCCTTCCATCATGGCGATCATGCTCGAGGAGCTGCTCGTCGAGGACGGGAACCGCGTGCTGGAGGTGGGTACCGGTACCGGCTACAACGCCGCATTGCTCTGCCACCGCCTCGGATCCGCGAATGTGTCCACAGTAGACATCGATGACGGGTTGGTGCGCAAGGCACGAGCACGCCTGCGCTCGTGCGACTATCACCCCGCGTGCGCGACCTGCGACGGTGAGCGCGGTTTTCCGGCGCACGCGCCGTACGACCGGGTGTTGTGCACGTGCGCGGTCTCGCGGATTCCGGCGGCCTGGCTGGAGCAAACGGTGCCCGGCGGCTTCATCGTGACGACGTTGAACCGGCCGATCGGCGCGGGCCTGGTCCGCGTCACGGTCGGTACCGACGGCACCGCACACGGCCGCGTACTGCCCCGCGACGGCCGGTTCATGCCGCTGCGCGCACACCGGCTCGCGGACGCCCAAACGCTGCTGGCCGCACGCGGCCCGGACGGGAACGGGCCACGCGAGACGACGCTGTCGATCCAGGCGGTGCTCAACCCGTCGAGCCGGTTCGAGTTCTTCGCCGGGCTCGCGCTGCCCCAGGTGGCGCCGGTGTACGACGCGGACGCCACGTATCTGCTGCACCCGGACGGATCCTGGGCCCGGCACGAAGCGGGCCACGTCACCCAGGGCGGCCCGCGCGCGTTGTGGGATCTGCTCGAAGAGGCGCATGCGGATTGGCGCTCGCTCGGCGAACCGACGAGGGAACGCTTCGGCCTGACCGTGACGCCGAGGGATCAACGACTCTGGCTCGATGATCCGGACGGCGAGCACAGCTGGGAACTGACCCAGCCCGCCAGGTGATCCACCGCTTCCCTCACGGAAAGGTCCGTCGTGTCGAGGAGATCCACTCGTGGGGTCAGCGATCCGGCGTGTTCGCGGAGCCAGTCGTTGAACTCCAGGGTCTCCTCGATCCGCGGCTCGTTCCATTGGCGCCACGCGGGCCGGGCACGAAGACGGCGAGCGAGCGCGCCCGGATCGGCGACCAGCGCCAGGTAGTGGATCGCCGAGAACAGAGCGCGTTCGGGCAGCGGCTCGAATTCCGGTGGGACGACCGTGCCGCACAGCACGACCGGGCGGCCGTTCTGGTGGATCATCGCGGCCATTCGCAGCCAGGCACCGCGAAAAGCCGGATGGCCGTTGACGTCGTCGCGTAGTCCGGCCGTCCACAGCACGTCCTGTTCGAGCACGACGGCCTGCCCGCCAAGGCGTTCGAGCAGCAGCGGGCCGACCGTGGACTTCGCCGCAGGCCGGGCAGATCCTCGGGTCGAGCATCTAGTCGAACAGGTTCTCGAGGAAGCTCCCCTTGCGGTGACCGCGGTAGTGCCGGGGCGAGTCCGCGTAACCGGAGTGGCCGCGGTACGGACGCGGCGAGTCCGGCCGGTACGCGGGCGGCGGCCCGCCGTAGTCGCGCCTCAGCAGGCGCACAGACAGAAGGGGTGCCCGGCGGGATCGGCGTAGACGCGGAACGTCTCGGGCTTGTCGTCCAGCAACCTGGCACCCAAGCCCAGCACCCGTTCCTGCCCGGCGTCGAGGTCCTTGACGTCCAGGTCCAGGTGGAACTGCTGCGGCATGGTCTGCGACGGCCACTCCGGGGCGCGGTAGTTCTCGACGCGCTGGAACGCGATCTCCACGCCCGTCGGGCCCGTCAGCGTCACCCAGTGCCCGTCGTGCTGAACCTTCGGCTCGGACCAGTCGAGCACCGCCGCGTAGAACTCGGCCAAGCTGAGCGGATCCGGGCAGTCCAGTACGACACAGCCAAAGGTGGGAACCATCAGTCGCTCCTTCCAGATAACCGGTGAACCGAGTATGTGGGTTACCGACGACCGGTCGCAACCACTATTCGGCTTACACTGGTTACGTGCCGGTACCGCCCGAGGACGTCTCGCTCGTCGTGGACTTCCTCAACACGGTCGATGTCGACAGGGACACCGACGTACTGGCCGACGCCGCCACCTGGCGACAGTGGGCCGCAGGCCGCGGCCTCGATCCCGACCCCGTCGACGACGCCCGGCAGGCGAGGAGTGCGCTGCGGCGCGCCGTCGGCGATCCCCTGGCGGCCGGGCCGTCGCCGTCCGTCGCGGTGCGGATCGAACTCCGCGCCACAGGGCCGGAACTGGTCGCGCCGACCGTGGTCAGCGCGGTACTCGCGGCCGCGAGCCGGCTGGTCGTACGTGGCGACTGGGAGCGCCTCAAGATCTGCCCCGCCGACGACTGCCGGTGGGCGTTCTTCGACGGCTCGCGCAACCGATCGCGCACCTGGTGCTCCATGCGGGTGTGCGGCAATCGCGAAAAGGCTCGCGCCTGGCGCGAGCGAACCGGCCGGTAACCCCCGGACGAGTTACCCACAAAAGGACTGTGGATAACCCGGGAAACTGTGGACAACCATGAAAAACCGCAGTTCAGCACGGTGGACAGCCAATCACCCGAGCGGCGCGAACGGTTGGCCCAACGTGCCTTGATAAGCTGAAACGAACGTTTCACTGAGGAAACTCGGACTCCGGTGGTGGCATGTCGGCACAGAAGCTCCGCGTCAAGGCCACGCCCGTGCTGGAGGTGGCCTCGGAGCTGGGTGAGTCGCCCCTGTGGGAGAACGACATCGGCCTGCGCTGGCTGGACGTCCCCGGACGGCGGCCGCACACACTCGATCGCGGCGGGCGGCACACCAGCGTCGCGCTGCCCGTGCTCGTGACCGCGATCGAACCCGGCGCGGCGGGTGACCTGCTCGCCGTGACCAGCACCGGCTTCGCGTGGCTCGATCCGCGCAGCGGGAGGATCGAGCAGTTCGCCGATGTCGTCGAGCCGCCGGTTTCCATGAACAGCGCCGCGATCGACGGGCGAGGCCGGTGCTGGGCCGGATCCGCCGTGCGCGACGACAGCCGCGGCGGCGCGCTGTACCGGCTGGCCCGGCGTTCGGTGACCACGCATCTGGAAAAGATCTCGATGTCCAGCGGAATCGGCTGGTCACCGGACAACCGGGAGCTCTACCACGTCGACAGCGGCACCGGAACGCTCACCGGCTGGCGATACAACGTCTTCGCGGGCGATCTGCACGTGCCGCGGCTGCTGCGCCGGATACCCGCCGAGACGGGGATGCCCTGTGGGCTGGCGGTCGCCGAGGACGGCGGCATCTGGCTCGCCGTCCGTGGCGCGGGCCAGGTGTGGCGGCTGGATCCGGGCACCGGCGAGACCACGGCCCTCGTCGAGGTGCCGACGCCGTACGTGACCAGCTGCGCGTTCGGCGGGGCTGAGCTGTCCACTTTGTACATCACAACGGCCAACCACGAGTCGCCGGGCGGCGGACTCCTTTACGCGGCCGAGGTTTCCGGCCGCGGCTTGCCGGCACACCGATTCGCGGGAGGCGTTTGACGCCGCTTCAGAACAGCAGCTGCGCCACCGTGTAGATCAGCAGGCCGGCCAGCGCGCCGACGACGGTGCCGTTGATGCGGATGAACTGCAGGTCACGGCCGACCTGGAGTTCGACCTTGCGCGACGTCTCCTCCGCGTCCCAGCGTGCGACGGTGTCGGTGATGATCGTGGTGATCTCGCGCGAGTAGTTGTTGACCACGTATCCCGCGGCACCTTCGAGCCAGCCGTCCACTTTGGACCGCATGCTCTCGTCGGTGACCAGCCGGTCGCCCAGTGCGCGCAGGCCGTCGCGGACCCGCAGCCGCAGCTCGCTCGACGGGTCCTCGGCGGCGTTGAGCAGCATGCCCTTCGCCGTCGTCCACGCCGAGCCGATCAGCTTCTGCACATCGGGGTGATCGAGGATCTGCTGCTTGACCTGCTCGGCGCGCGCCATCGTCTCGGGGTCCTTCTGCAGGTCCTGCGCGAACTCGCCGAGGAACTTGTCCAACGCCAGCCGCATCGGGTGGTTGACGTCGGTCTTGACCGCCCACGCGAACGTCAGCACCTCGCCGTAGACCTTGTCCGCGAGCATCGCGTCCACGAACTTCGGCGACCAGCTCGGCGCACGCTCCGACACGACGCGCAGCACCGTGGCGTGATTGTCGCGAACCCATTCGTAGGCCCGATCGCACATGAGATCGACCAGCTTGTAGTGCGCGCCGTCGGTGAACACCTGCTCCAGCAGCTTGCCCAGCGGCGGCCCCCACGGCTGGTCCACGATGCGGCGCACGACGGCCTGCTCCATCACCGCCTGCACGTCCTCGTCGCGCAGCACGGTGACCAGCCCGCGCACCATCGTGGCGAGTTCGGAGGTCATGCGCTCGGCGTTGTCCGGCCGCGCGAGCCACTCACCGGCGCGGCTCGCGATCTGTGCGCGGCGCAGCTTGTCCCGCACGACGGACTCGGACAGGAAGTTGGTGCCCACGAAGTCGCCGAGGCTGTCGCCCAGCATGTCCTTCTTGTTGGGAATGATCGCGGTGTGCGGGATCGGCAGCCCCAGCGGATGCCGGAACAGCGCCGTGACCGCGAACCAGTCGGCGAGCGCGCCGACCATGCCGGCCTCCGCCGCCGCCTTCACATACCCGACCCAGGCCGGCCAGCCCGCCGCCTGCGCCCAGCTGGTCAGCAGGAAGATCACCGTCGCGCCGAGCAGGAACGACAGCGCGACCAGCTTCATCTTGCGCAGCCCGCGCCGCTTGGCCTCTTCCTTGGCCGGGGAACCGAACGGATCCGCCGGGGTTATTTGCTCCACACCGCCATTGTCCGTGAGGATCGGGGATTATGCGCGTACCACCTCTAGTACCCCGCCTGCGGCCGTTCACCTCGACCATCTTCGCCGAGATGACCGCGCTCGCGGTGCGCACCGAAGCGATCAACCTCGGCCAGGGTTTCCCGGACACCGACGGCCCGGACGGCATGCTGGAAGCGGCGAAGAACGCGCTGTTCGGCGGCGCCAACCAGTACCCGCCGGGCCCTGGACGGCCGGAGCTGCGGCGGGCGGTCGCCAGGCACCGGGAGCGCTACGGCCTGTCCTACGATCCGGACACCGAGACGCTCGTCACGGCGGGCGCCACGGAGGCCATCACGGCGGCGTTGATCGCGCTGACCGAGCCGGGCGACGAGGTCATCGTCATCGAGCCGTACTACGACTCGTACGCGGCGGCGGTCGCGATGGCCGGCGCGACGCGCCGCGTGATCTCCCTCGTCGAGGGTGCGAACGGGCGGTTCGTGCTGGACGCGGACGCGCTGCGGGCCGCGGTCACCCCGAGCACACGGGCGATTCTGGTGAACTCGCCGCACAATCCCACGGGCACGGTGTTCACGCGCGAGGAGCTGTCGGTGATCGCGGAGGTCTGCGTGCGCAACGACCTCATCGCGATCACGGACGAGGTGTACGAGCATCTGGTGTTCGACGAGGCCGAGCACCTGCCGCTGGCCGGGTTTCCCGGAATGCGCACGCGCACGGTGTCGATCTCGAGCGCGGGCAAGACGTTCAACTGCACGGGCTGGAAGATCGGCTGGGTGTGCGCGACGCCGGACCTGGTGGGCGCGGTGAAGGCGGCGAAGCAGTTCATGACGTTCGTCTCGGGCGGACCGCTGCAGCCCGCGGTCGCGCACGCGCTGGACCACGAGTTGCCGTGGGCCGGGCGGCTGCGGGAGTCATTGCAGGCCAAACGGGACCGGCTCTCGAAGGGACTGGCGGAGGCCGGATTCGCCGTGCGGCCCAGCTCCGGCACGTATTTCGTGTGCGCGGACGTGCGGCCGCTGGGTTTCACCGACGCCGCGGAGCTGGCCTGGCAGCTGCCCGAGCGGATCGGGGTCGCCGCGGTGCCGGTGAACGTTTTCACCGACCATCCGGACGACTGGAAACATTTACTCCGTTTCGCGTTCTGCAAACGCGACGAGGTGCTCGACGAGGCCGTCAACCGCCTGCACAAGCTCGGCTAGGCGTGGTCGTAGCCCTGCGCCTCCAGCGCGCGGCGCAGGCGGTCCAACGTGCGGCGGCGCAGCGGGCCGATCGTGCCCGGTGCGACGCCGATCCGCTGCGCGAGCTGGGTGTGCGTCAGTTCCGGCTGGGTCGCCAGCAGGCGGATCAACGTGCGGTCCCGCTCCGGGAGCGTGCCGACGGCCCGCCACAGCACCCGGTCGCGTTCGCTGCTGAGCACCGCGTGCTCGGGCGAGGGAAGCGGGCCCACCGCGTCGTGCCCGTCGGACGGGATTTCGCGGCGGGCCGCCGAGATCGTGCGCAATGCCTGTCTGCGTGCGGTCGTCGCCAGCCAGCCGGGAAGCTTGGCCGGGTCGCGCAGGGCGCTGGACCGTTGCGCGAGGGTGAGCCAGGTGTTCTGGCAGATATCGTGCGCGTCGGCGTCTCCCAGCCGGTACGAGCGGGCGATGTGCAGCACCAGCGCGGACAATCCGCGCACGAGCGACCGCCACGCCGCCTGATCGCCGCCCAGCGCGCGGGTCAGCAGCTCTCCGATGTCGGTCTCGGTCACTATCCGCTCCCCTAACCTCCCCGCCGGGCACTGTGCGGAACTGAGACGGGACACGGTGCGAGCGGGATCCGGGAAACCGCAGGTCATCGCTGGATCGGGTAGTTCTCGGCCGAAACGGCGCATGTTTCGTGTCGCAAGATGCCATACCCAGAGTGATCAACTTATGCTTGGATGCACGCAAGCCGGTAACTCTTTTCGGCCGTCCGGGGTGGATCCCAAGCTTTCGAGGTGAAACACTCGCCAGCAATGCTAGAAAGGGGCCGGCTCCGCGTGCGGGATGACCAGCCCAAATGAAATTTCAAACAAGATCGAGTCATGGCATGTGACGCGTAGGCCCGATTGGCGGTGGTGGCGGTGAGGAACGCGGATTCCGCGCACCGGACCATGCCGCTGTGGGCCAAGCTCATGCTCACCGCCGGATTCGCGGTCGCGGGCTGGTTGCTCGCGGCGGCACTGGGCGCATCGACCGCCTCCGCCGACGAGCCGTCGGGGCACGACACCACCACCGCTCCCCAGCCGGGCCCGGCGCGGGGGCTCGGGCAACTGGTCGGCGGCACGCTCAACACGGTGCCCGGCACGGTCGACACCGTGCTCGGCACGACGCTGAGCACGGTCCAGACCGTGACCGGCGTCGTCACGGCCACTACCCAAACGGTGGTGACGCCGGTGGTCGAAACGGTCGTGCGGCCCGCCACCGATGCCGTGGCCGCCGTGACCGCGCCTGCCACCAAGCAGAAGACGGTCACCACCGAGACGCGCGCGGACGTGACGCGGGCTCCGGTCGTCGTGCACGAGACGGGCAAGCCCGCCGTCGCCGCGCCGGCCCAGGCCGCACCGGCGCCGTCGACGCCGATCGCGCACCGTGAGGCCGCCGTGCCGAAGCCGTCGCATGCCCGGCGCGCGCCCGCGGTCCCGCCGGTCAGCGCGATCACGAACCCGGTGCGGATCCGCGACGAGGCTCCCGTGCCCGCACCCGTCCAGCCGCAGGGCCAGACGTGCGGCGTCACCGTGTCCCACGACAACGGCGGCAACTCCAAGAACCAGCCGGCGATCCTCACCACGCGTGCGGCGTCGGCCGACCTGCTGCTCGCAGGCACACCGCGCCGCGCCACTTTCCTAGACAGCGGCCGGGATCCGGCGCTGCCCACGACCTCTCCCGACTGACCCCACCTCGCGACACAGGCGATCCGCGTCCAAAACAAGATCAACTTCGCGGCCACAGCGAGTTTTTCGGGGTTTCTTTCATGTGCGTACACAGTCTTCCCGGCCGGCTAACCGCGCCTAGCCGGATCGGGTCCTGGTCCCGGCGCCGCGTTGCCCCCGCGGCGCCGGGACCGACACCAGGCACGCGTCGCTCGCTCCTACTCACCGCGCCGAGCAGGGGTATCACCAAGACGCGTGCCTAGCCGCAGAGACCACGGCATGTCGAGGGGCGATGCCGATCGGTCCGCGCGGCACCCCCGCCCAGGTCGTCAGGGCGGGGTATCGGCAGCCGGTGTGCTGGACCTCCAGCACACCGGCTGCTTCATGTCACGGGCAGTTCACCAGGGCAGTCGCGCACCGACGCCGCGGCCACACTCAGCCGGCGCACGGCCTCGGTCAGCCGGTGCGGCGAATGCGCGAACGGCAACCGGATCCACCGCTCCAGCCCGCCGTTGACGCCGAATCTCGAACCGGGCGCGGCCTGCACGCCGTGACTGGCCGCCGCGACGGCGAGTCGCGTGCTCATCGGCTCGGGAAGCTTGCACCACAAGGACAATCCACCCTCCGGCACCCGGAAAGTCCACTCTGGACAGTAGGTGCGCACGGCGTCGATCAGCGCGTCCCGCTGCACACGGATTTCCTCCCGCCGTCCCCGCGCGGGTTGTGTGAGCAGTTCGGCGAACACGAGCTGTTCGAACACCGGCGAGCCGAGGTCCAGTCCGAACCGGGCCGACGACAGCCGCGCGAGAATGTCCTCCGACGCCCGGATCCAGCCGATCCGCAACCCGCCCCAATGCGATTTCGACGATGTGCCAACGAGAATCGCGCTGCCGAGCGGGCTTGGTGCAACCTCGTTTCCGAGATCGAGTTCGGCGAGCGTCTCGTCGATCACGACGGAAGTCCTGGCACGCGCGAACATCCGGCCGAGGCGCTCGCGGCCCGCCTCGTCCATCCGCCAGCCGGTGGGGTTCTGGAAGTCGACGATCAGGTAGGCCAGCCGCGGGCCGGCCTGGCGCAGCACCGCCTCGATTCCCTCGAAATCCCAGCCCTCGTCGGTCATCGCGACCGGCACCGGGATCGCGTGCGCCGCACGCACCGCCTCCAGCGAGTTCGGATACGTCGGCTGCTCGACGAGCACGCGATCGCCGGGGCCGGTCAGCATGCGCAGCGCCAGCACGAAACCGTGATGCGCGCCGTTGGTGATCATCACCTGCGCCGGTGTCGTCGGCAGGCCGCGCTCGGTGTAGCGGGCGGCGACGCGTTCCCGCAGCAACGGCAGGCCCTGTCCGGTGTAGCCGGTCCGGCCGAGTTCGTCGGCGAGCAGATGGCGCGCGGCATCCACCGCGGCGGCCATTCCCGGTACGGCGGGCGGTGTCGCCCGGCTCATGTCGATCGTGTCCTCGCGCTCGGGCAGAGCGGGATCGATGATGTCCCCGCCCGGCGCGGTGATCCACGAGCCCGCTCCCCGCCTGCTCGCGACCAGACCGCCTTCGCGCAACCGGTCGAGCGCGGCGCCGATGAGCGTCCGGCTCACCCCGAGCGCGTCCGCCAGCTCACGTTCGGCGGGCAACTGCGTGCCGACGGGCAGGTGCCCGTCCAGCACCTGCAGTTCGACCGCTGCCGCGAGATCGGCGGCGCCCTGCCGTGTGCCACGGCGCCACGCACCCAGGAGTGCGGCCAATCTGATGCCGCTGATGCGACCGCCGACGGGGTTCATAAGGCCAATAATGACAGATTGGCCCTGTTCATCCGGGCCAATCCCGCGCATTCTCGACGTGTGGCAGCAATAGATCTCCGTCCCGTCGCCGTCTCCGTCAGCCCCGCACGCCGCCTGCCCCAGCTGTTGCTCGGGCTGGTGCTCTACGGCGCGAGCATGGCGATGATGACCAGGGCGGGGCTGGGCCTGAACCCGTGGGACGTGCTGCACGAGGGGCTGTCGAACCGGACCGGGCTCACCTTCGGCACGATCGTGGCGATCGCGTCGGTCTGCGTACTGCTGGTCTGGATCCCGCTGCGCCAGCGGCTGGGCCTGGGCACCGTGGCCAACATCGTCGTCATCTCGATCACGGTCGATCTCGTACGCGCGATCCTGCCGGATCAGCACGTACTGGCCTGGCAGATCACGCTCATGCTCGGCGGCGTCGTGTCGAACGGGCTGGCGACCGCGGCCTATGTCGGCGCGCGGCTGGGTCCCGGTCCGCGCGACGGCCTGATGACCGGCCTTGCCGGCCGCACCGGCCGTTCGGTGCGCCTGGTACGCACGGCGATCGAGGTGGTCGTGCTCGGCGCGGGCTGGCTGCTCGGCGGCACCGTCGGCATCGGAACCGTGCTCTACGCGCTGGCGATCGGCCCGCTCGCGCAGTTCTTCCTGCCGCTGGTCGCCTGGCGCGAGCGCGACCGTTAAGCGGAAAGCGCCTGCCGCAGCCTCGGCGCGTCGACGTCGAAGCGGGCCAGTACATCGGCGGCGGGACCCCGCAGCACCGCCAGCGCCAGCAGGATGTGCTGGGAGCCGAGCTCCCGGCCGCCCAGTTTGATCACCTCCTTCAGGCAGATCTCGAGCGTCTTCTTCGACTCGTCCGCGAACGGGACGTGCCGACGCTTCACCCGCACCGCCTGCGCGCTGGTGAACGGATCCGGCCCGTGCACCTGCTCGAGCCGTTCGACGATCCGGTCGACGTCGATCCCGAACTCGCCGAGTGCCGTCGCGTCCGCCTCGCTGATCCCGCCACGTCTGCGCACACGTTCGGCCTCCGCGGCGACCTCGGCCACGGGGACGCCGAGCCGCGTGAGCAGCCTGCCCGCCTCGCTGTCCGGCCGCCGCAGCAACGCCTGCAGCACGTGGATGGGCGTGATCTCCGGCGCGTGCCGCTCCACCGCTTCACGCTGGGCGGCGATCACGATCTCCCGCGCGTCACCGGTGAACTTCTCGAACATCAGTTCCTCCCGTACTTCTTGTGGACCGCCTGCCGGCTGATCCCGAGCTCGGCGGCGATCTCCTGCCACGACCAGCCGTGCACGCGGGCGCTGCGCACCTGGACGGCTTCGAGTTGCTCCAGCAGCCTGCGCAGCGCGGCGACGGCCCGCAGCCCCACGCGGGGATCGCGGTCGCCGGCCAGAGCGGCCAGATCGGTTGCCTCAGTCATGCTGTCAACCTAAGTTGACAACGCCATCGTGTCAACCGCAGTTGACAAGTAAGGTCAGCGAAGTGCCCACGATCCAGATCGCCGAACAGGCGGGCGTCGGCAGCAACGGTGATCCGCGCCCGACCGAGGACCACGTACTGACCCTCGACGACGCCGTGCTGCTGCTGGACGGCGCGACCGCACCGAGCCCGGAGCAGCCTCCCGGCGGCTGGTACGCGGGCCTACTGGGCAAACAGCTCGCCGACGAGCTCGGCGCGCGCCCGGACGACGACCTGGGCGCCGTGCTCGCCCGTGCCATCGCCGAGGTCGCGAAGACGCACGATCTGCGTCCCGGTTCGTCGCCGTCGAGCACCGTCGCGATGCTGCGCTGGAACGCCGAGCGGGTGGACGCGCTCGTACTCGCCGACAGTCCCATCGTCGCTTTTGGACGGTCGGGCCACGAGGTGCTCGCCGACGGGCGGATCGCGGCGCTGCGCGCGGCAGGCAAGCTCTACACCGGCGCCGACGTGCGGGCCAGGCGCAACGCCGCCGACGGGTTCTGGGTCGCCGAGGCCGATCCGGCCGCGGCGGGCGAGGCGCTGCGGCGGTCGTGGCCGCGCGACGAGATCGAAACCGTCCTGCTCGCGAGCGACGGGGTGGCCGTGGCCGTGGACGACTACGGACTGTTCGACTGGCACGACGTCCGCGCACTGGCCCGTGCGCAGGGTCTGCACGCGGTGCTGGAGGCGGTGCGCGTCGCCGAGCGCGGCGACCCACACGGCGCCAGGTGGCCGCGCGCCAAGCGGCACGACGATCAGGCGCTGGTGCTGGTCGAGTTCGCCAACTAGGGGGAAGATCAGGGACTTGTCCGGATCTGCCCGGCGCCCGGCCACGAAAAGCTTGGCGTCATGGGGATCTCGACCGAACCAGGGGACAGAACCAGGCTCTGGGTGAGCATCGCGACGGCGGCGCTCGCCTGGGCCGCGTTCACGATGACGGTTCTGCATCTGATCAGCTCGCACGACCCGCTCACCGACACGCTGTCCAGCTACGCGTTCACCGACCGCGGCACCGGAATGCTGGGCGCGAGCATCCTCGCGACGGCGATCGGCTCGCTGGCGACCCTGGCGGCGCTTAGCGCGGCGGGCATCGCGGTCAGCGGGACGAGCAGGGCACTGTTCGGGACGTGGTCGCTCGGTCTCGGCGCGGCGGCCCTGTTCCCGGCCAGCTACCCGGAGCATCCGAACCCGGTCAGCGGCGAGATCCACCAGTACTCCTGCGTCATCGCGTTTCTGAGCCTGCCCGCACTCGGTTTTTCGTTGCTGGACACGCTTCCCAGCGGCCGCCGTGCGGTGCGCGGGATCTCGGCCGGCGCGACGCTGATGTTACTGCTGTTCGGGATCGGCTATGCGTTGCCGTGGCTGCTGCCGGTCGGCTTCGTCCAGCGGCTCGCGTTGATCGTGGACGTCGCGCTGATCTGTTCGCTCATCGTGATCGCGCGCCGGAACACATCGGCAGGACCAGGCGGAATAGGCGTCTCGCGGCCGAGTGCGAGTCCTGACCTTGACCCTTCCTTCCCCTCAGCCGGTCCCCTATAGTGAAATACTAGTTTCGTTCTTAAATGGTCGTCCGCATACCGATTGGCAAGGAGCGGTATGACTGAGGGTGTTATCGCGCGTCCTGAACGGGACAATCCACTCGCCGCACTGATCCGCATGCCACTGCTGAGAGCCACCGTCCGGCGCGTGCTCATGGCGGTTCCCTTGCTGTTCGTCATCTCCGTCCTGAGCTTCGTGCTCGTGTCCCTGACCCCGGGCGACACCGCACAGGCGATTCTGGGAACGCAGGCGACGCAGGAGCAGTACGAGGCGCTGCGCAGCTCGCTCGGCCTGGACCTGCCGTTGTACGAGCAGTACTGGCGATGGTTGTCGCACGCGGTCACCGGCGATCTGGGTTCATCGCTGTTCTCCGGTGAGACGGTGACGAACGCGATCCTCACCAGGCTGCCCGTGACGCTGTCGCTGATGTTCGGCGCTTTGCTGGTCTCGCTGGTCGCCGGGGTGGCGCTGGGCGTGTTCTCCGCCGTCCGGGGTGGCGTGCTGGGCCGGCTCGTGGACGGGATCGCGCTCGTCGGTTTCGCGCTGCCCGGCTTCTGGGTGGGCGCGATGCTGATCGTGGTCTTCGCCGTCGCGTTGCGCTGGCTGCCGCCCACCGGCTATGTGGACTTCGCCGAATCGCCCCAGGACTGGCTGCGATCGCTGGTGCTGCCCGTATTCGCGCTCGCCTTGAGCGGGATCGCCGCGCTGGCCAAACAGACCCGCGAATCGATGCTCGACGTGCTCAACAGCGAGTACATCAGAATGGCCCGCGCGAACGGCGTCAAATACCGCTCCATAGTCTTCGTGAACGCGTTGAAGAACGCCTCGGTCCGGGTGGTCACGATCCTCGGCCTGCAGGCCGTCGCCCTGCTGGGCGGCACGGTGGTCGTGGAGAACGTCTTCGCGCTGCCCGGTCTGGGCTCGCTGGCCGTGAACAGCACGGCACAACACGATCTGCCGGTGATCCAGGGCATCGTCGTCTACTTCACCATTCTCGTGGTCGTGATCAACCTCCTCGTCGACCTCGCCTACACGTGGCTGAACCCCAAGGTGCGTACCTCATGACCGTCACCACTGTCGCCGACTCGGGTAGCAGCGCGCCCACGATCGCGTCATCGCCGCGGTTCTGGCGCAGGCTGCTGCGCCGCAAGCTCGCGGTGGGATGCCTGGCATTCCTCGCGGTGATCATCGGCATCGCGATCGTCGCGCCGATCGTCATGCCGGACGTCTCCGGCCAGTTCGCGGGCGACCTGCTCGGCGCCCGGCAGGGACCGTCGAGCGCGCACTGGCTCGGCACCGACTCGCTCGGCCGCGACGTGCTCGAACGGCTGCTGGTCGGCACCCGCATCACGATGGTCGGGGTGGCCGAGGCACTCGTCGCGGTCCTGCTGCTCGGGGTTCCGATCGGCCTTGTCGCGGGATACCTCGGCGGCAAGGCGGACCGCGTGGTCAGCTGGCTGGCCGACCTGACGTTCTCGATGCCGTCCATCATCATCATTCTCGTCGTGCTGTCGGTGTTTCCGCAGAACATGGCGGCCGCGATGGTCACACTGGGGGTGATCGCCGCGCCGGGGCTGATGCGCATCGTCCGGTCGGCGACGCTGCCGGTGCGCGAAGAGCTCTACGTGGCCGCGGCCCAGGTCTCCGGGCTGTCCCGGCGCTACATCATCTTCCGGCACGTGCTGCCCAGGATCGCGGGCCCGATCATCGTGCAGTCCTCGCTGCTCGCGGCCGTCGCGCTGCTCGTGCAGAGCGGGCTGGCGTTCCTGTCGCTCGTCGTTCCCGCGCCCGAGCCGTCCTGGGGCGGGATGGTGGCCGACGGCGTACAGACGATCGTGCTGCAGCCGTGGCTGATCTGGCCGCCCGGGATCGTCATCGCGCTGACCATCCTCGCCTTCGGGCTGCTCGGCGACGTCGTCCGGGACGCCACCGCCGAGGGCTGGTCCACCACGGTGACGCGCCGCAAGAAGCGCCGGGTCGCCACCCGGCAGGCGGTCTCGTCCGACGACAAAGCGCTGCTGTCGATCGAGAATCTCTCCGTCGTGTTCGACACCCGGTCGGGCCCGGTGCCCATCCTCGACGACGTCAACCTGACGGTGCGCCCCGGAGAGACCGTCGGACTGGTCGGGGAATCCGGCTGTGGCAAGACGATCACGGCCATGGCCGTACTCGGCCTGCTGCCCGGCACCGGGCGGATCGCCGCCGGCCGGATCCGGTTCAACGGCCAGGACCTCTCCGCCTTGTCGGACAAGGAACTGGAACGCGTGCGTGGCAGCCAGATCGGGCTGATCTCGCAGGAACCGATGATCAGCCTCAACCCCGTGTTCCGGGTGGGCTGGCAGCTCACCCAGGCCGTCCGCACGCACCATCCGGAACTGAGCCGACGACAGGCGAAGCGACGCGCCGTCGAACTGCTCCGCCTGGTGCATCTGCCGGACCCCGAGCGGGTCGCCCGGCGCTACCCGCACGAGCTGTCCGGCGGTATGGCGCAGCGGATCGCCATCGCCCGAGCGCTCGCCGGAAATCCGAAGCTGCTCATCGCCGACGAGCCGACCACCGCGCTCGACGTGACCGTGCAGGCCGAAATCCTCGACCTGTTGCGAGAGCTGCAGCGGACCGAGGACATGGCCATCCTGCTCGTCACACACGACTGGGGGGTGGCCGCCGACCTCTGTGACCGGGCCGTCGTCATGTACGCCGGGCAGGTCGTCGAGCAAGCGGGCATTTCACCGATCGTCTACGAGCCGCGGCACCCGTACACGGAAGCGCTGCTCGCCGCGAACCCGCACGCCCACGAGATGGACGGCGACGACAAGACGCTGCCCGCGATCCTCGGCATGGTGCCGAAACCGGGGGAATGGCCGGTGGGATGTCACTTCCGTCCCCGGTGCGGCTACGCGATCCCCGAATGTGCCGAGTCGGCCATTCCGCTCGCGATTCCGGCCGCGGGCCACGAAACCCGGTGCATTCACAAGGATTTCCTCGAACGCTGACCGCGGTACCGGTGGAGGGCCGCGATTTCGCGGCCCTCTGCTTTTCGCGCGATAAATCGGCTCCTGTTCGCCGGATCGGCGCGGTGAAACGATGCCCCGCGTGAAAGTCCTGCTCCTGACCACCGGCAGCCGCGGCGACATCCAGCCGTTCATCGCGCTCGCGTGTGCGTTGAACACCGACGGCCACCAGGTCACGCTCCGCGCACCCACCTCGGCGACCCCGCTCGCCGAGTCGTACGGCGTGCGCGTGGCGCCGTTCGGGGACGACTGGAGCGAGATACTGGCCGATCCGGATACGCGGGCGGCGTTCGAGACCGGCGGCCGTGGTTTCCGCGGGCGGGCGCTGGACACGCGATCCGCTCCGCGCCTCTACCGGGAGATCCGCCGCGCCTACTCGAAAATGGCCTGGGACGCGGACGAGAGCCTGGACTTCGATCTTGTCGTGCACCAGGCTTTCGTGCCAGGGCACCGGATCGCCGGCGAGATGGGCGTGCCCGCCGTGCCGGTGTGCCTGCAGCCCATGTGGGTGCCGACGCGGTCTTTTCCCAACCCCAGCACGACTTTTCCGGTTCCCAGGGAGCTCAACCGGGCCTCGTATCTGGCAACCGAACTGCGGGTCCGCACGCTCAGCGGCCGGTGGCGGGACCCGGACTCACTCGTGCTGCAAGCCTTCAGCAGACACCTGCTGCCGGGTTCGGCCGATTACCCCGAATCCGTGCACACCACGGGTTTCTGGTTCGTACCGGAGTCGGCGCCGCCCGCGGATCTGCGGAAGTTCGTCGCCGCGGGCGAACCGCCGGTCTGCGTCACGCTCGGCAGCTCCGCCGAACAGCCCGGCGTGCGGCAGGTTGTCGCGGACGCGGTCCGCCTGACCGGGCTCCGCACGGTCGTGGTCGACGGCTCGACCGGCACGGATTCAGCCGGGCGCGTGCTTCACGTCGGCCATGCGCCGTTCGATTGGCTGCTTCCTCGCGTCGCCGCGGTGGTGCATCACGGTGGCAGCGGCACGACCGGCGCCGCCCTCGCCGCGGGCAGACCACAGATCGTCCGCCCGTCGCTGACCGAGCAGAACTTCTTCGCGCAACGTGTGCACGCGCTCGGCGTCGCTCCGGCGCCGAGGCCGCTCGGGCAACTGAGCGCGGGTGAACTCGCCCGAGCCGTCGTCGAGACCGTCAACGACCGCGAAATGGCTGCTCGTGCGGGTGAGTGGCGAGGACTGATCCGCGCCGAGGGTGGCGTGGCGGAGGCAGTGCGGGCGTTGGAGTCCGTTCACTGCGCCTTCCGCCGCGCGTAGTGGGCTCGCGCCTTGGCGCGGTTGCCGCACCGGGACATCGAGCACCACTGGCGGTTGTGTTCGGGTGAGGTGTCCACGAAGCGGAGGCCGCAGTGGTCCCACGCGCAGATACGTACCTCGGCGCCCGAAGCGACCAGCTCGATCGCGTCGATCGCCAGTGTGGCCATGGCTGTCGCGACGGTGTTCGCGGTTTGCCGGGTCGGCCTGCCGTGTGCCAGACGCAGCTGCGGGACCGGGGCGGCCTGCGCGGTTGTGTTGAGCAGCCGGACGTCGTGAGCGCTCCGGCCGCCGCGCGCCAGCCGGTCGATCGCTTCGCGAAGCTCGTGTGCGGCGGCCAGCTGGTCCCTCGTCGCGCGGCTGCGGTGCTCCACCAGCTTCATCAGCGTCAGCCACTCGATCAACGCCGCCGGATCGACCAGCAGCTCGCGGCCGCCGAGATGCCGGTCCCGCATCGTGTTCACGAGATCGACGCTGGGGCGGCCGCCGTCGAAGATCCAGTCCACGGCCTTGATTCTAACCGGCGAAGGTGGTTAGAAGGAGGCATGGAATCCTCGATGGCGACGGTGAACGGGATCCGGATGCACTACCGCCGCGCGGGCGACGGGCCGCCGCTGGTGTTGCTGCACGGATGGCCGCAGACTTCCTACTGCTGGCACCGGATCTGGGACGACCTCGCCGCCGACCACACGGTGATCGCGCCGGATCTGCGTGGGTACGGCCGCACGGACAAGGCACGCAGCGGTTACGACAAGCGCACGATGGCCACCGACGTCTCGGAACTGGTGCACCAACTGGGCTTCGGGCGGGTCGGCGTGATCGGGCACGACCGGGGCGCACGGGTCGCGCACCGGTGGGCGCTGGACCGGCCGGAGGAGATCGAACGCCTCGCCGTTCTCGACATCATCCCGACCCGGGAGATGTGGCGCCGCCTCGATGCCGGTGTCGCCCGCGGCTACTGGCACTGGCTGTTCCACCTGCAACCCGATCTGCCGGAACTCCTTGCGGGACAGAACATTCCCGCGTACCTGAACTACTTCTTCGAGCGTTGGACCTACCAGCGCCTGTCACCCGAATCGATCGACGAGTACGTCCGCGCGTTCTCCGCACCCGGTGCGCTGCGGGCCGGTTTCGACGACTACCGCGCGGCCTTCCCCACCGACGCCGAGGACGACGAGGCCGACGCCGGCCGCAAGCTCGCGATGCCGGTGCTGGCCCTGTGGGGTGAGGCCGGCCTGCTCGGCACCCTGCCCACGCTGGAAGTCTGGCGCGACTACGCGGAAGACCTGACCGGCTTCGCGATCGCGGAGTGCGGGCATTTCGTGGCCGAGGAGCGGCCCGCGGTCGTGCTGGAGCACCTGCGGGAGTTTCTCGCGAAGTGAATCCGCGGGCCGGTCGAGGTCAGGATCAACCGTTGCTCTTGGACACGATGCGAAACACCGGGTATCCGGGCGCGATCTCGCGGAACTTCTCCTCCGGAGCCTTGGCGTTGACGCCGTCGAAGAACATGCTGACCTCGAACCACCAGCGCTTCAGGTAGGAGCGCAGCAGCGGGGGCTTCTCCTCGTCGGAAAGCTCGACGTAGGTGAACGTCTCCACCCGGCGGCCGACCCGCAGCTGTCCCTCGCCGGCGGCCCGCAGGTTGCGCACCCACTGGGTGTCGCCGCGCGCCGCGACGAGGTAGCGCTCGCCTTCGAACGGCAGCAGGTTCACCGGGACGGAGCGCGGCTCACCGCTCTTGCGGCCGCGAACGATGAGCACCCGGCTGCCGAGCACGCTCAGCCCGTGCCTGGTCAGCCAGGCCACCGCGTTGTTGAAGGCCGCGTCGTTCTTCTTGGGCTCGATGTACCTGGTCATGTGATCGCCTCCACTGTTTCGAGAGCACCGCTCTCTGTTGAGATCAGTGAACACCTCCCCGCATTCGCGTGTCAAGAGCAGTGCTCTCGAATTTGTCCCCTGCTCTCGGAAGTGGCAGACTGATCGCCATGACCGCGAGCCGAACAGCAAGGGACCGCGCCAGGGCGGAGCTGACGCAGGAGATCAAGGGCGCCGCACGCAGGCAGCTCGCCGAGGTCGGCGCGCACGGGCTTTCACTGCGCGCGGTGTCGCGGGAGCTGGGCATGGTCTCGTCCGCCCTGTACCGCTACTTCTCCAGCCGCGACCACCTGCTGACGGCACTGATCATCGACGCCTACAACGCGATCGGCGAGGCCGCCGAGTCGGCCGACCGGCCGGACGAGGATCCGCTCTCCCGCTGGCGCTCGGTGTGGGCAGGCACGCGAGCGTGGGCGAAGGAGCATCCGCACGAGTACGCGTTGATCTACGGTTCGCCCGTGCCCGGATACCAGGCGCCGCAGGACACCACCGGCCCGGCGGCACGCGTCCCGCTGGCGTTGATCCACATCGTCGAATCCGCGACGCTGCGGCCCGCCTTCCCCGGCCCACCGGTGCCCGGCGAGCTGCGGGCGCAGGCCGAGGGGGTCGCCGAGCAGCTGCAGAGTTCGCTGAGCGCCGATGAACTGGCCCGTGCGCTGGTGGCCTGGACGCAACTGTTCGGCGCGATCAGCTTCGAGTTGTTCGGCCAGTACGTCGGAAGCGCGGACCCGGCCGACGCGTTCTTCTCCTACACGACGCTGCAGATGGCGGAGTTCGTCGGTCTCAGTCCAGGTGCGTGGTGAACCAGGTCGCGGCCATCTCGGCCACCGATTCGAGTGCGCCGGGTTCCTCGAACAGATGCGTCGCGCCGGGCACGATCTTGACCTCGTTCGGTGCCGGCGAGCGCCGCGCGGCCTCCTCGTTCAGCCGCCGCACGTCCGGATCCTGACCGCCGACGATCAGCAACGTCGGTGCGGTCACCCGAGAAAGCGCTTCCCCAGCCAGGTCGGGCCGCCCGCCGCGGGACACGACGGCTCGGATGTCGGGCCGGGAGGCCGCCGCCCGGAGCGCCGCGGCGGCACCCGTGCTCGCACCGAACAGGCCCACCGGCAGCCCGGCGGTCGGTTCCTCGCCTCGTACCAGGTCCACGACCTGCAGCAACCGCGCGGTCAGCAGCTCGATGTCGAAGCGGCGGTCGTCCTCGTCCGGTGACAGGAGATCGAACAGCACGGTCGCGAGCCGGTAGTCCTGCAGGGTGCGTGCCACCGCGACATTGCGCGGGCTCTTGCGCGAACTTCCCGAACCATGGGCGAAAACCACGACACCGGCCGCGTCGGCGGGCACGGTCAGATCGCCCGCGCCACCGGCGAGCGTGAGCGGAACAGTCACGACTTACTCCCCAACAGCTCGACGACCTCGTCATCGGTGGTCTGGTCGAAGTTGCCGTACCACTGCCCCACCGCGCGGAACTCGTCCGGCATCAGCAGGCAGACAACTTCGTCCACATCGGACTTCAGGTTCATCGCCGCCTCGGGCGCGCACACCGGCGCGGCGAAGGCGAGCGAGCGCGGCTTCGCCTCGCGCACGGCGTGCGCGGCGGCGCGTGCGGTCACCCCCGTCGCGAGGCCGTCATCGATCAGCAGCACGTCCCGGTCGGCACGTGGCTGCGGCGAACGGCCGCCGAGATAGACCGCCTCACGGCGGCGGGCCTCCGCGCGCTCGGTCTCACACGCCTCCGCCAGATCGTCGGGCCGGAGGCCCAGCGCGGCCAACGTCCGTTCGTCGTAAGTCGCCTCGCCTCTGGCGGTGATGGCGCCGACACCGAACTCCGGATGGCCCGGCGCACCGATCTTCCGCGCGACCGCCACGTCCAGCGGCGCCCCGAGCACCTCGGCCACCGCGTGCGCCACGACGACGCCACCGCGCGCGAGGCCGAGCACGAGCGGATCGTGCCACTCGCGCTCCCGGAGCTGCTCGCCGAGATGCAAGCCCGCCACCCGGCGGTCCGGATACGCTCGAATCCGACTCATACCGGCCGGTTACCCCGGCGGCACGCGCGTCAACCCGGTTCGCCGCGGCGCTTGCGATGCAGCACCCAGGCGAAGTCGATCACGGATCCGACCGCGACCACGGCGAGCAGCACCGTCGCCCACCACATGTGAACAGCGCCGAACAGCACGGCCGCCCCGATGCACAGCACCACCGCCAGCGCGGCCAGCACAAGCCGCAGTGTGAGGGCGCTGTAGGTCGGGGCGGCGCCGCCGTAGCCCGCGGTCGGATCGTGGTAGTTGGGCAGGCCCCGCTCGTACTCCTCGCGCGTGCGCGGCCGCTCACGCGGGAACTTCATACGAGCGGGGTAACCCCGGCTCAGCCCAGGTAAACCGACTTCAGCTGCTGGTAGTTGGCCAATCCCTCCGGGCCGAGTTCGCGCCCGATGCCGCTGGCCTTGACGCCACCGAACGGCGCGGTCGGGTCCGGCAGGTACGTGTTGACGCCGATCGTCCCCGTCTGCACCCGCTTCGCGACCGCGAGTCCACGCTCCGGGTCGTTCGTCCAGACCGTGCCGCCGAGGCCGTAGTCCGAGTCGTTCGCGATGCGCACGGCTTCCTCTTCGTCGGCGTACGGGATCACCGACAACACCGGACCGAAGATCTCCTCCTGTGCGATCGTGTGGTTGTTGTCCACGTCGGCGAAGACGGTCGGCTCCACGAAGTATCCGCGGTCGCGATCGGCCGGACGCCCGCCGCCGATCGTGACGCGCGCGCCCTCGCCGCGGCCCTTGGCGATGTAGCCCTCGACACGTTCCCGCTGGCGGGCGCTGGCCATCGGGCCGATCTGCGTCGCCGGGTCGAGCGCGTCGCCGACCTTCAGCGCACCCGCGAAACCGGTGAACAGGTCCACGATCTCGCTGTAGCGGGCACGCGGCGCGAGCACGCGGGTGCCGAGGAAGCAGGTCTGGCCGTTGTTGAGCAGCGTCGCGGTGAACAGCTGCTCGGCGATCTTCTCCAGCTCGAGTTTCGCGTCGTCCAGCACGATCGCGGCCGACTTGCCGCCCAGTTCGAGCGTGACCGGCCGCAGCAGCCGGCCACAGGTCTCGCCGATCGACCGGCCGGCCGCGGTCGAGCCGGTGAAGCTGATCTTGTCGATGCCGGGATGCTCGACGAGGTAGGCGCCGAGCTCGCGGCCGCCGGGCACGATGTTGACCACGCCGGCCGGAATTCCGGCCTCCGCCACGGCTTCGGCGAACAGGAAGCTGTCGAGCACGGTCTCCGGCGACGGCTTGATCACCAGCGGGCAACCGGCCGCGAGCGCCGGAGCGTACTTGAACGCCGCCAGGGTCTGCGGGAAGTTCCACGGCACGATCGCACCGACCACGCCCACGGCTTCCTTGCGCACCAGGGTCTTCCCGCCGAACAGCCCGGGGCGTGTTTCCTCGGACGCGCCGTCCCGGATCAGTCCCGCGTAGTAGCGCAGCAGCACCACGGGGAACGCGCCTTCGAGCTGGCCGGCGACCGCGACCGGCATGCCGTTCTGCGAGCTGACCCGCTGCACGACTTCGTCGGCGCGCCGTTCGAGGATGCCGGCGAGCCGTTCCATCGCGGCCGCACGGTCGGCGGGCGGAGTCTGCGCCCAGACGGGGAAAGCGCGCCGGCCCGCGGCGACCGCGGCGTCGACATCGGCCTCCTGCGCCTCGGGCACGGACCCGATGGGTTCCTCGGTGCTGGCGGAGCGGACGTCGATTCGCTTGGCGGAAGAGGGGGCGACCCATGCGCCGCCGATAAACAGCTTGTCGTAGTTCATGAAGCGATCATCGGCGCCACGGGAGCGGTGCCGATGTTCAACTTCTGGACACGGGCGTCACGATGCCGAACGCGCGAATCGCGTTGTACAACGTGGTCCGGCTGATACCGAGGCGTTTGGCGGCGTCCTTCTTGTTGCCGCGCGTCGCGCGCAAGGCTTCCATGATCGCGTCTCGCTCGGCCTGTTCCATCGGCGTGAGCACGCGCGCCCGCGCCCGGTCCTGATACGCCTCCGGCAGGTCGCGCACGCCGACGTCACCGACACCGCGCGTCCGGACCACTTGCCGCACAACGGAAAACAGCTCGCGGAGGTTTCCGGGCCAATGCTGGCCGGACAAGGCTTCCAACGCACCGGGCGTGAACCGTAGTTCCTTCGCCGCGCCGAGTTCGACGAGCACCGAGCGCACCACTGCGGGAATTTCGTCGCGGCGGTTGCGTAACGGCACCAGTTCCACGCGCTCCGGGCAGTGCGCGACCAGCCCCGCGTGCTCACCGCGCAGTTCGTCGACAGGTGCGCTGGTCAGCACCACCCTCGCCCGCGCGGCCGGAATCGCGGCGGCGACCCGTCGTGCGGCCGCCTCGGGCAGCAGCTGCACCGCCTCGATCACCACGACACTCTCGACGGTCATCGCGGTGTCCAAACGCGACATCCAGTCGTCGGAGTACTCACACGCGTCGAAAACGCAGGCCTCACCGACCAGTGCCCGCGCCGTCCGCGTACGTCCCGAGCCGGGCTCGCCGTGTATCAGCGTCGGCGCGTCCACCCGTTTCCGCGGCGCGGGGGCCTGCCGGGCGGGCTGCTCGAAGGTGAACACCGCACCGTCGGCGATGCGTTCGAACGAGACCAGCACTTCCTGGCCGGTGCTCAGCTCCAGCCGCCGCGCGCGGCCCGCTGCTTCCACCGCCATGCCACGCAACACCGCGTGATCGGCCGAGTCGAGGAGTTCGACGGCGGAGACGTTGGCCAGCAACAGATCCTCGCCCAGTGCCACGACCGGCCGGGACCGGTCGCGCGTCACGGCGATCTGGAATCCGGCGAGAATGCGCTGCTCGGCCTCGCGTGCACCGGCCAGCAGCCTGCTCTCGATCTGCCGTGCCGCGCGCAGCAGAAACGGCGCCAGCAAAGGATTTTCGTCCTCCGCGAGACAGGTGATGTCGAGTACGCCTTCGAGCCTGCGAGTGGCCGGATGGACGATCGGATGGCCGTAGCAGCTGAACTTCTTCAACGATTCGATGAAGTGCTCTTCGCCGTGCACCGCGATGCCGGTGCGGATCTCGAACGTCGTCGCGATCGAGTTGGTGCCGGTCGTCTCCTCCGAGAACACCCGCCCCTGGACCGCGCCGACCTTCTCCATGCGCGGCCGCAGTGAGCGCTCGCCGAACCGGAGATCGACCAGTTTCGCGCTGCGATCGGCCAGGATCACGGAGAAACCGGTGCCGTCGAGTTCGCGTGCCATCTCGTCCAGCATCGGTGCCGCCGCGATCGCCAGCCGGCTACGCCGGTCGACCTCTTCGACGCTGAAGTTGTCGACCGGCGCACCCGGATCGAGGCCGCACAGGGCGGCACGCTTCCAGGACAGGGCGATCACCGGCCGCGGGGGCGTGTCCAGGACACTCAACGGCGGACCTCCTCGTCCGACGACAGAGTCTACATAGAGCGTGCGTGCGGTCAAATAATTGTAGTCAGAACGAGATAACCCCACGTAGGTTGCGTCCCTGACGCATGTCGTCGTAGCCGGTGTTGATGTCGTCCAGCTTGTACGTACGGGTCGCCAGCTCGTCGAGCTTGAGGTTCCCGCTGCAGTACAGGCCCAGCAGGCGCGGGATGTCGAGCCGGGGGTTGGCGGTGCCGAACAGCGAGCCGACCACCCGCTTCTCCATCAGCACGAGGTCGAGCGCGCTCATCTCGACCTGGGTCTCGGTGGCGTTGTGCAGGTTGGTCACCACGACGGTGCCGCGCTTGGCGGTCATCGCGAGGCTCGCGCCGATCTGCCGGCCGGTGCCGACGCCCATCGTGTTGACCACGACGTTCGCGCCGCGGCCGCGGGTCAGTTCCCGCACCAGTTCCAGGGCTTCCTCACTGGTGGCTACCGCGTGCGTGGCGCCGAACTCGATCGACTTCTCGCGCTTGAACTCCTCGGGGTCGACCGCGACCAGGTGCTCGGCGCCGGCCAGCGCGGCGCCTTGAACGGCGTTGATGCCGATGCCGCCGGTGCCGACCACGACGACGGTGTCACCGGCCTTGACCCCGCCCGCGTTGACCGCCGAACCCCAGCCGGTGACGACGCCGCAGCCCAGCAGGCACGCCTTGTCGAGCGGTATGTCGTCGTCGATCTTGATGCAGTTGGCCTCGCTGACCACGGTGTGCCGGGCGAACGTGCCGAGCAGGCACATCAGGCCGAGGTCCTTGCCGCGCGCGTGGTGTCGGGCGGTGTGGTCGGAGATCTGGGTGCCCTCGCCGAGATACTGGCCCAGCTCGCACAGGTTCTGCATCCCGGCCGAGCAGGAGGCGCAGCGGCCACACGCCGGGATGAAACCGAAGATGATCCGGTCGCCCGCCTTGAGCCACTCCACGCCCGGCCCGGTCTCCACGACCGTGCCCGCGCCCTCATGGCCGCCGATCATCGGCAGCGGCCAGGGCAGGTCTCCGGTGAGCACGTGCTCGTCGGAGTGGCACAGGCCGCTGCCGCCCAGCTCGACCAGCACCTCACCGGCCTTGGGCGGGTCGAGCTCGATCTGCTCGACACTCCACGGTCCGCCACGTTCCCACAGGATCGCCGCTGTCGTCTCCATTGACTCCTCCGTCTTCCAGGGCTGTCCCGGGAATGATCGGCCGAGTGGAGCAGCGGCGTGTGTTCAAGTTCTGGACACGCGCTTGCGGAGCTGCCCGTCCGGATGCTCCGCGAAGCCGTGGCCGCACAGCCAGGACGTGACGTGCGCCCGGTCGGGATGGGCGTCGCGCACGGTGTTGTAGATGTAGTTCAGTCCCTCGCGCGCGGCCTCGCGTTCGAGGCGGTCGAGCACGAACTCGCCGATCCCCCGCCCGCGGTAGGACGGCGCGACGGCCACGAGGATCTCCGCGTCGCCCCACACGCTGTCGAGGCGGCCGTAGCCGACCACCTCGTCGCCGTCGGTGGCCTTCCACCATTCGTCCGCGAGCACCTGATCATCGGTGGCCTTCAGCCCGAACACGTCCGGCGGATGCTCCCCGAACACCGCACGCTTGGCCGCGTCCCAACGCGGCGTTTCTTCTTTGGTCCAGCTCAACGCCATTGCCGCCGCACCTCCTGCCCCTAGCATCGCGCCGAGCGCGGCATCTCGCCAGGCGCGGCCGAGCGATGGGTGAGGTGCGGTCAGCCCAGGCCGTCAAGGACGTGAAGGACCTTCGCGGCCATCTTGGCGGGATCGCCGTCGCCGGGCCGCAACACCAACTCGGGCGAGACGGGTCGCTGGTAGGCCTGGTCGACGCCGGTGAAGCCGCTAATCTCCCCGGCCCGCGCCCTGGCGTAGAACCCCTTCGGGTCGCGCGCCTCGCACGTCGCCAGCGGGGTGTCGACGAAGACTTCCACGAACGGGAGCCCACCGTCGTGGTGCGCGGCGCGAACACGTGCGCGATCCGCCCGGTACGGGCTGATCAGCGACACGATCACGACAAGTCCGGCATCGGCGAAGAGCTTCGCCACCTCGCCCACCCGCCGCACGTTCTCCGCACGGTCCGCCTCGCCGAAGCCGAGATCGGCGTTGAGGCCGTGGCGCAAGTTGTCCCCGTCCAGCAGGTACGCGGGCCGCCCGGCGGACACGAGAAGGCGCTCCAACTCGACACCGACGCTGGATTTACCGGAACCCGACAGCCCGGTCAGCCACACCGTGGCCCCCTGCGACGGCCGTTGTTCACGCGAAACCGCGTTGGTGTGCCACACGATCCGCGACGCCGGCGAGCTCGGCCCGAGGATCATGCCCGCGGCGACGGTGTTGTTGGTCGCCTGATCGATCAGGATGAAGCTGCCCGTCGTCCGGTTCCGCCGGTAGGGGTCGAACAGCAGCGGGCGGCGCGTCTTCAGGCGCAGCCTGCCGATCTCGTTCAGCGCGAGGCCGGTCGCGTTCTCGTCGCGGTGCAGTGTGTTGACGTCCAGCCGGTAGTCGAGTCCCCGGATTTCCGCCGCGGTCGTATGCGTCGTGTGCCGGATGGTGTAGATCGCTCCCGGCCGCAGCGTGGACTGCTCCGCGAACCAACAGACCATCGCGTCGAGGTCGGCGCCGACCAGCGGCCGGTTTCCCGGACGGCAGAACAGGTCGCCGCGACCGATGTCCAGCTGGTCCTCCAGCTCGACGGTGACCGCGGTCGAGGCCGGAGCTTCGGCGGTTTCGGCGCCGCCCGGTCCCCACAATGCCCTCACCCTGGTGCGGAAACCCGACGGCAGCACGACGAGCTCGTCGCCGGCCGCGAACACTCCACTCGCGACAGTGCCGGCGTAGCCGCGGAAATCCTTCTCGTGCTGCCGGATGACGTACTGCACCGGGAACCGGGCGTCGATGAGGTTCCGGTCGGAGGCCAGGTGCATCTCTTCGAGGTGGTGCAGCAGCGGCAGGCCCTCGTACCAGCCCATACTCGCCGACCGGTGCACGATGTTGTCGCCGTGCAACGCCGAGATCGGTACGAACACCACGTCGTGCACGTCCAGTTTCATCGCGAACCGGCGGAACTCGTCGCAGATCTCCTCGAACCGCGTCTGCGACCAGCCGACGAGGTCCATTTTGTTCACGCACAACACCAGGTGCGGAATCCCGAGCAGGGCCGCGAGGAACGCGTGCCGCCGCGACTGCTCGAGCAGTCCTTTTCTGGCGTCGACGAGGATCAGCGCCACGTCGGCGGTGGAGGCGCCGGTGACCATGTTGCGGGTGTACTGGATGTGCCCCGGTGTGTCGGCGATGATGAACTTCCGGCGTGGGGTGGCGAAGTACCGGTGTGCGACGTCGATCGTGATGCCCTGCTCGCGTTCGGCGCGCAGGCCGTCGGTCAGCAGCGCGAGGTTGGGATAGGACTCCCCGCGCTGTCTGCTCGCCCGTTCCACCGCGGCGAGCTGGTCTTCGAACAGGGTCTTGGAGTCGAACAGCAACCGCCCGATGAGCGTCGACTTGCCGTCGTCGACGCTGCCTGCCGTGGCCAGCCGTACCAGCTGAGGCATCAGAAGTAACCTTCCTTCTTGCGATCTTCCATGCCCGCTTCGGAAATCCGGTCGTCGGCCCGCGTCGCCCCGCGTTCGGTCAGCCGGGTCGCCGCGACTTCGGCGACCACTTCGCACGCGGTCGCCGCGAACGACTCCACGCATCCGGTGCACGTCGCGTCGCCGACAGTCCGGAAACGCACCGTGGCTTCGTAGCTCTCCTCGCCGTCCAGCGCGGTCAGGTACCGGGTGTCCGCGAGCAACATGCCGTCGCGCTGCACCACCCGCCGCCGGTGCGCGAAGTACAACGACGGAAGGTCGATCTCCTCGGCCACGATATAGGACCAGATGTCGAGTTCGGTCCAGTTGGACAACGGGAAGACCCGGATGTGCTCGCCGCGGCGGTGCAGGCCGTTGTACAGGTTCCACAGCTCCGGCCGCTGGTTGCGCGGATCCCACTGACCGAACTCGTCGCGGAAGCTGAACACGCGTTCCTTGGCGCGCGCCTTTTCCTCGTCCCGCCGCGCCCCGCCGAACACGGCGTCGAAGCCGCCTTCCCGGATCGCGCGCAACAGACTCGTCGTCTGCAGCCGGTTACGCGAAGCCCGTGGCCCGGTCTCTTCCACGACGCGGCCGGCGTCGATGTCGTCCTGGACGCGCGCGACGAGCAGCCGCACACCGAGCTGTTCCACGACCCGATCCCGGAAGGCGATGACCTCGTCGAAGTTGTGCCCGGTGTCCACATGCAACACCGGAAACGGCACGGGCGCGGGCCAGAACGCCTTGGCGGCCACGTGCAGCATCACGACGGAGTCCTTGCCGCCGGAGAACAGCAGCACCGGATGCTCCAAGGTGGCCGCGACCTCTCGGAAGATGTGCACGGACTCGGCTTCGAGACTTTGTAGGTAGGACGGCTCGCAAGTAGTCATCACAGTGACCGTAAGCCGCGGAAAAGCTCGTGAGAGCAGGGTTTTCTTCAGGCAATGCGCGCCGGCCGGGAGAAACAAGGCCCTCTCTGTCTCACGCCGGGAGTCAATACGGTGAATACATGACCTTCTCGTGGCCGCTGATCGTCGCCGGGCTGCTCGTCGGTTTTTCCGTCGGGCTGACGGGTATGGGCGGCGGCGCGCTCATGACCCCGATCATGGTGATGCTCTTCGGCGTCGATCCGACCGCGGCCGTCGGAAGCGACCTCGCCGCGTCGGTCGCGATGAAGCCGGTCGGCGCCGCGGTCCATCAGCGCGCGAAGACGGTGCGCTGGGACATCGTGCGCTGGTTGCTGCCGACCGCGGTGCCCGCCGGTTTCGCCGGGGCGTTCATCCTGCCGTTGCTGGGCCACGGCGACGCGCTCCAGGAACGGCTGAAGCTGGCGATCGGAGCCGCGCTGCTGCTGGCGGTCCTCGGCACGCTCGCTCGCGCGCTGTTGAACCGGCGTCCCGCGCTGCCGGGCGAGCGGGTGCCCGTGCGCCCGGTGCCGACGCTGCTGATCGGGCTCGTCGGCGGGTTGATCGTGGGCATGACGTCGGTGGGGTCCGGATCACTCATCATCGTCACGCTGATGCTGACCCACCCCCGGCTACGCGTGAACGAACTGGTCGGAACGGATCTGGTGCAGGCCATCCCCATGGTGGCCGCGGCCGCGGCCGGCCATCTCATCGTCGGCGACACGAAGTTCGGCCTGGTGGCGGGAGTCCTGATCGGCGCGATCCCCGGAATCCTCGGCGGCGCGTTCCTCTCGTCCCGTGCGCCGAGCGGCTTCCTTCGCTGGGCGCTGGCGATCCTGCTGCTCGGATCCGGTCTCGCACTCTGGCATGTGCCTTCGACCGTCATTCTGCTGTGCTGTGGATCGCTCGCGGTGCTCGCCATCGCGGCGGCCGGAATTCGCCGCACGGTGCCGCCGCCGATCGGGGTCAAACAGCCGGCCGCCGACGCCGTGCGGCGGCCGAACTAAAGGCGGGCCCCGCCGGAATCCGGCGGGGCCCGCTCCCTTCAGCCGGCGCGCATGATCTGCTTCCGCTGCGGCCAGTGTGACCAGAACGCCCCCGTGTAGCCGCGCTCGATGAGTCGCAGCAGGAACGGGTTGTCGGCATAGTTGTTGTCATCCTCGGTGATGCCCGGCAGGGTCGGCAGCATCACGCGGTAGTGCTCGGACTCCGGCACCAGATCCCACAACAGTTTCACCGTGTTCACCCAGCGGCCGTTGGGTGCGGCCAGCGTCGTCGGGGACTCGGGCAGCGCCGGCGAGAGGTAGTACACCGGCCGGAACCGGCCTTCGCGGTCGAAGGCGAACTGGCGCTCGTACTCGACCAGGCTCTCGCACAGCGACCGCGGCTTCAGCACGATCGGATCGGTCGCCGTGTCGGACTGCAGGCCCGGCACCGTGCGCTCGCCGTTGCACTGCTGGGCGAGCTGAATGCCCAGCGGCGAGTACGGGAACGTGCGGATGCCGAGGCTGTATCCGGCGACCGTCACGTTCAACGCGAGCGTCTGCTCGACCGCCTCGGTCATCGTCTCCAGTGTCTCGCCGGGCATTCCGAGCAGCACCTCGACCATGACCGGAAGCTCGTACATCTTGGTCAGCTCGACCAGCCGCCGCACGTCGTCGAAGTCGTAATAGCGGCGGCCCCGGCCGGTCACCTTCCAGTCGTCGAGCAGGTCCTCCCGCACGTGGTCGGGTGCGAGGTTGATGCCGGCGCACCCGGCCCGCACGAGCAGCTCCAGCAGTTCCTCGTCGAACGGCGTCGGCTGCGCGTAGATCCACAGGCGCAGCCGGCGCAACGCCGAGCCCGGATCGGTTTCCCGCCGCCGGATCACCTCACGCAGCACCGCCTTGCTGTGCGCGATCGCGAGGTTGAACTCGCTGTCGGTGGTGTGCAGGTCGAGCACACCCTGCTCACACAACGCCTCCATCTCGTCCACGACCGCTTCCACGGCACGGCGCGTGAAATGCGTTCCCTTCGCGTCCGGCTCCACGCAGTGCGCACACGAGTAGGCGCACCCGTTCTTCGTCAGGATATTTCCGAGACCACCGCTGCGGTAGTAACGCAGGTTGTCCACTTTGTACTCGTCACCGGACCGCCGGACATAGCTGGTGCCGGTGTTGAGCGGACTGAACACCGCCCTGCGGCGGTGAGGCCGGCCCACCATCGCGATACCGTCGACGCTGCCCACGCCGCGGTTGACGAGCAGTCCGGGTACGGCATCCGGCGACGCTCCGCGCAACAGCGCGTTGGCCACCAGCACGATCGTGTTCTCCCCCGGCCCTTTCACGCCGTAGGGGATTTGAAAGTAGTCCATCAGCGCGAACGGCATCGACGAAAAGCCCACACCACCGGCGATTATCGGCGCCGAGGTGCTTGCCTTGATCTCCTCGATGATCGCGCGGTGATCGCCGAGGAAGACGCGCTGCTGCTGAGCATAAATGGTATCCGTATTGCGGATGGTTATTCCTACCAGAAGCGGGGAACGATCCGCGAAATAATCTCGTAGAACGGTGGACCAGTCGTCCCTGTTGAAGGTGAGATCGACTACTTCGACGTCGAATCCGTCCGCCTCCAAGGACGTGGTCAGGATATCCAGCGCATAGGGCGTGATAGGAGGATGGACCAGATTCGGGTTGACCAAGGTGACTAGTGCTTTCCCCATTTACTCCGACTCCCGGTGACAGCAACGATCTCCCCGTGGGAAGAAGTGTGACTGGGAGTGGAACGAAAATCAGGGGGCCAGTTTCATTGGTGCCACCTCAGCTCCTTGGCCAGCCGCGCGGACGCGCGCAGCCGTTCCGGTGCGATTCCCAGCACCGAGCTGAGCCAACCCTGCCAGTAGGGACCGGGAACGCGTTTGCCGCGCTCCCAGCGGGAAACCTCGTCGCGTCCCAGGCTTTCGTTGCCCGACACGGCGACGAGCGCATCGGCCAGGTCATACTGTGTCAGTCCGTGCTCATGGCGAGTCGACCGGATGAGCCGTCCGATGGGCAGGCTGTCACCGGGCCTGTTACGAGACGCCAAGGCATTCTCGCGGGTCAACATGACTCGACGTTAGAAGCCGGCGAACAGGCCGGCGATCCGTTTCACGTACACTTCTATCCCCTTCGTGCATGCTGGCGGGCAAGGGTTTGCTTGGGTGACTCGCCGAATCGCTGCCGGTACACCGCCGCGAAACGACCATGGTGTGGCATGCCCCATTTACTCGCGATCTCGCCGACTGTCGTGGCGTCGAATTGCGCCGCGCACAACTCGTCGTGGACGCGCTGCAGGCGTACGCCGCGCAGGTACTCGCTCGGCGAACTGTCCAGCTGTTCACGAAAAGCCTTCTGCAGCGCCCGTACGCTGACTCCCGCCTGCCTGGCCAGGCTCGTCGTCGTGTGCGCCCATTCCGGGTGCCCCTCGATCATGTCGACGACGACGCCGAGCAGGCGGGACGGCACCGGGCGATCGTCACCGGAGAGCATCGCGCTGTAGTTGTGCGGTTGGGCCAGCAACAAACCGGTGATCAGGCTTTGCTCGAACTGCTCCATCCACAACGGGTGCGTCAGCATCGTGTCGCCGGAGTCCAGATCGGACACCGCGGCACGAAGTGCGCTGTACCAGCTGCGTGCGAATCCTCGCGTGACATCCATGCCGAGCTGGAACCGGATGGGCTCACGCAGCGGACCGTCGATCATCTCGGACAGTCGCGCCTCCACGGCGGCCCGCTCGATGCGGTAGACCACGTTTCCGCAGTCGGCGGAAAGACGCATGGCCAAAGATTCGGTGGGAGTTGCTATACAAATATTGTTCTGATCCGTTTGCGCGTGCTCGGAGCCGCACTGATAGGTACCCTTTCCCGTAGCGGGCGCCAGGACGGCGAAGAATGCTTCCAGCTCACCGGGAGTGACCCGGGCGTCCTCACCATAGGAGACATATGTTACCGCCACATTGCGCAGGCGACGGCAATGCAATCTGGCATCGAGTTGCGGCCGTCGTCCGACGACATCCAGGCGGTGCGGACAGAAGATCTTGCCAACCTGCTCCCGAGTCTCGTCTAGATCTCTGGACTCGAATAATTTGTAGTTCTCGAGTGGTAACGCGGTCATTCGTCCCGGGCAGTCGGTTGTCGAGGTTTCCAGGTGAGGTCGACTCCCAAACACCTCCACCACATACTGTCTGCCCTTTTCCGCGACGGAAGTACCGGCAAATGGGTGGACTTTGCGGACTGCAACTTGCAGTGCGTTACGGGTTGAATACCAACTCGCGATCTACAGCGGTTCCAGTGTGGCCGTGAATTGGCGCATCGCCCCACCCTGGCGCGCGATCCGGTAACCCCGCAGGGCCTCCGCCTTGGCACATACCTCCTCCGTCACGTCCACGACGTATTCCAGGTGGCTCGCCGTGTACACGCGCCGCGGCAGCGCGAACCGGACGAGTTCGCGCGGCGCGGGCAGATCCGCACCGCCGCCGGGATCGCGACGGCCGAAGACGAGAGTTCCGAGCTCGCACACCCGCACCCCGCCTGCCAGGTACAACTCGTTCGCGAAGGCCGTCGCGGGCAGCTGTTGCGCCGGAATGTGATCGAGCAACAATCCGGCGTCGGCATACACGGCGTGGCATCCCGTGGGCTGCAGCACCGGCAGGCCCGCGAGGCCGAGCTGCTCACCGAACCACCGGGCGGATTCCGCCCGGTACCGCAGATAGTCGGCGTCGGTGACCTCGATGAGGCCCTGCGCCAGCGCCTCCAGATCGCGCCCGGCGAGACCACCGTAGGTGGGAAACCCTTCGAACGCGATCACCTGCTCTCGCAGCCGGTCCGCGAGCGGCGCGTCCCGCAGTGCGATGAGCCCGCCGATGTTGGCGATGCCGTCCTTCTTCAGGCTCGCCCAGCATCCGTCGGCCAGTTCGAACATCGCGTGCGCGACCTCGCGGGGCGTCGATTTCGCATGCGCCGGATCGCGTTCGGTGATCAAATAGGCGTTCTCCGCGAATCGCGAAGCGTCCAGGTACAGCGGAATGCCGTATTTGTCGCACAGGTTCCGCGTCGCGACGATATTCGGCAGCGAGACGGGCTGACCACCGTTGGCATTGTTGGTGACCGTCAGCACGACGCAGCGGACCCGTGGACCGGACGTGCCCGCGAGCAGCTCGCGCAGCGCCTTGGTGTCGATGTCGCCACCGAAGGGGTCGGCCACGTCGTCCTCGACCGGCGCGGGCAGGTCGAGGGCGTGCGCACCGGCCGCCTCGACGCTCGCCCGCGTGCTGTCGAAGTGCGTATTGCTCACACAAAGGTCACCGAGGCCGAGAAGGGCATGCAGCAGAATTCGCTCGGCCGCCCGGCCCTGATGAACCGGCAGTACCTCCGAGTAACCGGTCAACTCCTGAACAACGACTTCAAATCGCTCGAATGAACGAGCACCGGCGTAGGACTCGTCACCGGACAGTAATGCCGACCACTGTGCGGCGGACATCGCCGCGGTCCCTGAATCGGTGAGCAGGTCAATGGTGATAAGACGGGACGGGACCCGGAAGAGGTTGTAGCCGGCGGCGACCAGCGCCGCGCGGCGCTCATCCGGTCCAGGAAAGGGAATCGGTTCTACTGCCTTGATTCGGAACGGCTCCATGAAAGACGGCACCCATGCCTCCTCGCACCAGTGCGGGCCAGTCTCTCCAGAGTGCTGGGTCGGTACGAGCCGCGGTAGGGGCCAGTTCAAGGTGGACAGTCGGCAAATATTCGACGTGACCTTCGCCACAATATTTATCTGAACGTTATTCGCGGGTAACTATCGAGCCACAATTAAACGAAGGTCCATATGCGACGAGCGAAGATTTGAGCCGTGGAAGTAGCGGTCGAGCAGGTCAGCTTCGCGTTTCAACCGCTGTACAGCCTGCACACGGGCGGCACAGTCGGGGTTGAGGCGTTGGCCCGGCCTGCCTCGGGCAGGGTTCAGGAGCTGCTCCGCTACGCCATGCGCAAGGGCCGGCTGGTGACGGTCGATGCCGCGCTCGCCGCCCGTGCCGTCCTGGAGGACGCGTCGCACGAAACGCTGCTTCCGCTGCATCTCAACCTGACCGCGCTGTCCGCCGCCGCGCCGCAACTGGTGCTCGACACGCTGATGGAGGCGCTCGGCAAGGCGGGGCGCCGCGCCCGGGAGGTGGTGCTCGAGATCGGCTCGCCGTTCCACGGCGTGTCCCCGAAGGCGCTGCTGGCCGGCGCGCGCCGGTTCAGCGAACTGGGTTTCCGGCTGGCCTTCGACAACCTCGGCTCGGGCGACATCCCGCTCAACCTGCTGGCCGAGGCCCGGCCGCACCTGATCAAGCTCGACCGGACGACGCTGCGCAGGCTGCCTGCCGACAGATCCACGGTCGCACTGGTCGAGGCGCTGGTGCACTTCACCGCCCGAACCGACATCCGCCTGGTCGCGACCGGGATCGAGACCGAGGAGCAGCTCGCGACCGTGCGGCAGCTCGGCATCCGGATCGTGCAGGGCAACCTGTTCGCACCGGCCCGCGAAGGCACCGTCCCGCTCAAGTCGGCGACGTCCACGACCGCTGTCCAGCCCGAGACCGTCGTCGCCCGGCCGAACAGCCCGCGGGTACGGGACTTCCTGCGGCCCGCGACGACCCTGCCCGAAACGGCGACCTGCGAGGAGGTACGCAACGTCCTGCTCGATCACGACGCGCCGACCGGCATCGTCGGACTGGACGGGCAGGGACGGCCACGCTGGTCGATCGACCGTAGCCGCTTCCTGCTCGAGATGACCGGTCCGTTCGGGCACGCATTGCACGCGCACAAACCGGCCGCCCGGCTGGCGGACGCGCCGAACACGATCCGGGCCAACGCGGGCGCGCTCGAGCTTCTCGACCTGGTCGCCGACACCGATCTCGCGCGCAGCGGCGACGACATCGTGGTGATCGACGACGTGGGCAAGTGCGTCGGCGTGGTGATCGTGAACGAGATCGTGCGCGGCGTGGCCGAGGCCAAGATCGAGGAGGCCGCGGCGCTGAACCCGCTCACCCGGCTCCCCGGCAGCGACGCGGTGGCGCGCGAGGTCGACCGCAGGCTCGAGGCGGGCAGTCCGACGGTGGTCGCCTGGCTCGACGTCGACTCGTTCAAGAAGGTCAACGACACCGCCGGGTTCGCCGCCGGCGATGATCTGATCCGTTCGCTGGGCCGCGCGCTCACCGATCTCGGCGCCAAGCTGCGCAGCGTGACGGTGAGCCACGTCGGCGGCGACGACTTCCTCATCGCGTGCGATATCGACGAGATCACCACGGTCGCCGACACGTTGCTCGACGCCCCGTGGTCCGCGGAGGGGCTGCCGGTGACGGTGTCGCTCGCGACCATGGTCTGCGCCGGCGGCAAGGCCAGGTCGTACCGCGACGTTTCGCGGTTGCTGGCACCGCTGAAGAAACACGCCAAGCACGTCGAGGGATCCAGCTGGGTGAACGGCTGGCCGGGCAGCGACCGGGTCGAGATCCTGCGCGGCTCGGACCAGCCGGCGAGACCCTCACCGGCGCGATAACCCCTCTGAGAAGGGCCCCGGCGCCAGGGGGTTGGTGCACCGGGGCCCCGTGCCACGGCGCCCCGAGGGGGAGGGCTGGGCGCCGGGCAAGCACAACATGAAACCAGCTCGTCGTGCCTTCACGTTTGAGCATACGTGACCTTCAGCTGCCTGCATAGGTTTACATCGCTACGTATCGCCGCGAGCACGAAAGGTTCTACGTGAAAGCCTTTCAGCTCCACCATTTAGTGTGGACTTCCGCGAAAAGGTGAAGGAATTCCATCCACAACCAAGTCTTCGCGCGGCATGCCGCACGCTTGCGCGTCCGCGAAAGAACGCAGTTCAAGCCCCTCCTACGGTCATGTACGTGGCCGTGCCCAAATTTGAGCCCGGGGACACACCGGGCTACCTCTACGAGATGATGGCGAATCACCTCGCGGCTCGGATCGAGGCCGGGGAATTGACGCCGAATACACCGCTGCCGTCGGAACGGCGACTGGCGGATGAGTACGGCGTCTCGCTCGGCACGGCCCGGCACGCGACCCGCTTGTTGCGATACCGCGGACTGGTAATCACCATCAGGTCCAAGGGAACTTATGTTGCGGATTCCCGCAGATCGGTGCACAATGAAACATCCTGGTGACAAAATTTGCCTGAAGGGTCCCAATTCTGCCCCTGCAGGGTTAACCCTATTGACTCACCGCGTACGTGTACTCACGATTCGCGGTGTGCCCGCAAACGGAGAAAGACCGGCCTCGCCGGAATGCTCTCGCAAATGCACGTGCAACCCTCGTCGATTTGGTGCCTGACTCGTGGTTCCTGATCTACCCGCGAATCCACTTTCCATTGAGCTGACACTCTCGCATCGCCGTTTCTGGTGGCAGATAGACGACGAGGACGAGCAGCCCGAACAATGGCATGCGTCCGCCGACATCACACTCCTAGATCCCTGTCCCGATGAATTCCGGCACGTCGGCGACGTCTCGCTCGTGATCGCCGACCTCACGAAGGAACGCAACCTGCTGGACTCGGTCGTCCTTGGCGAATGGGCGCTGGAGTTCATCGCCGAGACCGTCATCGATCCGGACAAGGGCAGACTGCACCCGGAACTGGATGCCACGCTGAGTCCCGGCCCGCCGCGGATGCTCATCCTGCGCCGGGTGGAACTGGCCGAACCGTGGCGCGGACACGGCCTCGGTACGGCGCTGATCGCGAGTTCGCTGCGGATCCTGACCCCGGACGCACGCATCGGCGCCTGCCGCGTTTCGCCGCTGGATTTCCGATGCTCGGGCGATCGGGTGTCGGCGGAACTCGCGAGCGTGCGCGCGGGTTCGATGCTCGAACGGGTCGGCTTCCGCCGCTGGAACGGCGTGCACATCGTCGATCTGCGAAACCCGGCCCTGCTCGACGCGCGAATGGAGATCCTCGATCAGTGGTGGCCGGAGTCCGAAGCCAAGGAAAGTTAGCCGCGACGCCGGAACCAGCGCCGTTTGCGCCTCGCGGCGCCGGCGAGGTATTCGGCCGCCGAAGCACCCGTCTCCCGCACGAAAGCGGCGTCCAGGTCCGCTTCGCCTACTCCGAGTTCGGCGGCATGCTCCGAGAGCTCCTTCTGCTCGAGCGGCATGACCACCTTGGCGAACGGCACGATCCCGTCGGCATACGCCGGATCGCCCAGTCGCCGCGAGAACTGGTTCGGTTGATGCCGCACCAACCAGTCCACAAAGGACCGCTCGGACGCCGGGCGGAACGGGTCCTCCGGCAGATCGCTGAGCAGCCGCCGCACGCTCTTCGTGACGGCATCACTCGCCCCGCCCAGTGCGCACGAGCGTGGTTCGAAGACCACGGTCTCCCCGGCCGCACCCGGAACCAGTGTGGCGATCCGATGCCGGACCAGCGCCGGGTTGATCCGCACGATCCGCAACGCGCAGTCCGCCGACAACGTCAGCTCCGCCGCCTGCTCCGGGGACAACGCGAGCACGTCGCTGATTCGCGCATCCACGTATCCGCCGCGGTAGCCGAACACGGCCCGGCCGGCGAACACGATCAGTACGAGGTAGTGCGTCCGCGCCGGCTCCAGGACGACGCGGACCTCGGTGCTGTAGGCGAGGCTTCCCGCGGTCGTCGAAAGACCTCGCACCGCGCTCATCCGCATGTCGAAGCGTTCGTGATTTCCGTTGACGCACAGGTGATGCGCACCGAGTATCGGCATCGCGTACGCCCGCGCCATCCCCTCGTCGGAGGTTCGGGCGTAGGAGAATGCGTTGTCTTTCATCGTTCAGCGCCCTCGGAGGGTGTCGATGGGCCATTCGCCGTACGTCGCGATGAAGCGCAGGCTGAAGTTGGGTTCGACGAAGCCCCAGCGTGCGGCCACGGCGCGCACGGTGGTTTCGTACGGAGCGGCCTGCAACAGTTCCTCCCTGGCCCGGCGCAGGCGAACGTCGGCGAGGTACTCACCGACCGATCGGCCCAGGTGACCATGAAAGGCCTGCTGCAACGAGCGCAGGCTCACGTCCACACTGCGCGCGATCGAGCCCTCGGTGTGCGCATCGTCGGGGGTGGCGTGCAGGAGGTCCTGCGCCTCGCGGCGCTTGACCGGCGACGCCGGCACCGCGCGGTGTGCCAGGATGTCGCTGTAGTTGTTCTCCTGCCGGAACAGCAGGCTGAGCACGAAGCGTTCCTCGAAAATCGGCAGGTAAAGCCGGCGTGCGAACAAATGCATGTGCTGGACGTGGTTGACGAAATCCTCGAGCCAGCGACGCTGCAGACCCTTGGTGACGTCCATTCCGGGTTCGAAGCGCAGTTCCTCGCCCAGAAGACCACCGAGCACGTCGCTCAACTTCTGCGTCATGAATTCCGTGGGAACTTTGACGAGCAGGAGCCTTGTGTCCGCGGACAGTTTCATGCCCAGCGGCTCGTCCGGCCGGCTGACCAGGATCCGCTCGGGCGAGGAGTCGACGACCGTCAAACCGTTGAGGATCGTGCCGTGCCCGGCGACCGGAATCTGTACCGCCGTGAACGATTGCGTCCGCCCGGGCCCGACGTACACCGGCGCGCCGTAATGCACGTAGCTCAGCACGAGATGGTCCAGCGGCATCGAGTTCATCACCGCGTCCAGCCGAAATCCCGCGTCGAGCGGCTTGAGCACGTGCGGGCACATGATCCGGGCCATCTTCTCGCGGACCTCGTCGATGTCCGTCGAGGCGAAGACCGGGTAGTCCGCGAACGGATAACGTTTGCCATCCTGTTCCATGCAACGCCTGCTTTCGGCTGATGGACCTGATTCCGTCGTTTCGCAAGTGAAACGTGAAATCCACATCGTACGCCGACCTGGCGGATAGACAAGACCCAACCATCACCCAAAGTAAATCAATAACGCACGACTGCCAAGGCTTTTATTGGTCGGTTGGAGCCAGATAGCACGTGCGGACAACGGCCCGCGGAAATACCCGCGGCGAATATCGGCGTCCGCGCGTGGTTTCATTCAGCGAAACGCACGATCTTCCAGGCGCGTCTAACGCTACGAGTACACGCCGCCGCCGTCAAGGGGGCCACCCGGGGGCCGTCAAGCTCGCGAACGGGTCACACCCAGCGGACGAAGGTGCCGGATTCTCACGGAATGTGACGCAAAGACGGCACTGGCCCCCTGACGTATGGCGTACGCGAACGGTAATATCTGAAACGCAAACGTTAGCGCTCGAAATGAGGTAAAGCTGTGGGACGCCGCCGGAAGCACGATCCCGATGACCTTTCCTCTCCGGAGCAAGGAGCCTCGGAGGAGGAGCGCGATTACTCCGTACGCGCTGTGGAACGAGTGTGCCTGATCTTGAACCTGCTTCAGGAGTCCGTGGACGGCATTACGCTGAACGAGGTAGCGCAGACCACCGGACTGCCGAAGTCTTCCGCGTTTCGTTACCTGTGGACGCTGGAGAACCACCGCTACGTCGAACGCGATGAGGAGGGTGGGCTGTTCCGGCTGGGGCTGGGGTTCGTCGGCATGCAGTCGCGCCACCTCGAAATCCTGCGTGAGCGTGCCCGCCCGTCACTGCAGCAACTGCGCGACGACTTCGGTGAGACCGCGAATCTCGGCCTCCTCGACGGCGACCACGTGATCTACATCGACATCGTGGAAAGCCGGCGCGGGGTGCGGCTCGCGGCCTCGCGCGGCGATCGCGTGCCGATCCACTGCACCGCGCTCGGCAAGGCGATCGCCGCCCAGCTGCCGGAAGACCGGGTCCGCGATCTGCTGAAGGAGACCGGTCTGGAGCGGCGCACGGGCAACACCATCACCGCGATCGACGACTTCTTCGCCGATCTCGCCAAGGTCCGGCGCACCGGATATGCGATCGACGACCGGGAGAACGAGGAGGACGGCCGTTGCGTGGCGGCGCCGTTGCTCGGCACGCACCTGCCCGCGGCGATCAGCGTCAGCGGTCCGTCGTCGCGGTTCACCATGCAAGAGGTGAAGAAGGTCGCGAAGGCGCTGCTGGACACGGCCTCGGGCATCGCGACGAACCCGCTGCAGGGCGAGCCGGAGTCCTCGCCGGCCTGACGCGCCCAGCCTGCCCAGGGTCCGGATCGCCGTGGCGGTGTCCGAACCCTGGCAGGCAGATCCCGCGCGGACATCACCGGCCGGCACGCGCACACGCGGACCGCTGTTCCTCGGCGATGCAGCGTGGGCACTGGGGCTCGATATCGTCCACCAGCCAGCCGTTCTTGGCCATGGTGGCCAGGAGCTCCTTGAGATAGACCGGGCCCGAGATACGCGTCTTGCAACTTCTACATTCTGCTACCAATGGCATTTCTTTAACCTTTCTGACGCTAACGCGGAATCAGAATCTCCTTTTCATCGTGTCTCCGGAAAACCGAGGTCGACCCGCGAGGTGGCCGGATCCGGCCATCGCGACGTGATGACCTTGCCGCGGGTGTAGAACCTGATTCCCTCGCGGCCGTACATGTGGGTGTCGCCGAACAGGCTGTTCTTCCAGCCGCCGAAGGAGAACTGTGCCGCCGGCACCGGGATCGGCACGTTGATCCCGACCATGCCGGCCTGCGCGTCCCACTGGAACCGCCGCGCGACGCCGCCGTCGCGGGTGAAGATCGCCGTTCCGTTGCCGTACGGGTTGTCGTTGACCAGCCGCACGGCCTCTTCGTAGGTATCGGTGCGCGTCACGCTCAGCACCGGGCCGAAAATCTCGTCGTCGTAGGCCTTCATGCCCGGTTTGACGTGGTCCAGCAGTGACGGGGCGAGGAAGTAGCCGTCACCGTCCGGCGTGGCGACACGCCCGTCGACGACGATCGTCGCGCCTTCCCCCGGCGCTTTGCGGACATACCCGGCGACCCGCGCCCGGTGCTCGCCGGTGATCAGCGGCCCCATGTCGACCTGATCGGCACCGTCGCCGACCGTCAGTTTCGCGATCCGCTGCCGGATCGCCTCGACCAGCGCGTCTCCGACACCGCCCACCGCGACGACCACCGACACGGCCATGCATCGCTCGCCGGCCGAACCGTACGCGGCCGACACCGCGGCATCCGCCGCCATGCCGATGTCCGCGTCGGGCAGCACGATCATGTGGTTCTTCGCTCCGCCCAAGGCCTGGCAGCGCTTTCCCCGCACCGTCGCCTGCTCGTAGACGTGGCGGGCGACCGGGGTCGAACCGACGAACGACACGGCCGCGACATCCGGATGCCCCAGCAGCGTGTCCACGGCCACGCGATCGCCGTGCACGACGTTGAAAACGCCGTCGGGCACCCCGGCCTCGCGCAGCAACTCCGCCATCAGCATCGGCGCCGACGGGTCCTTTTCGGACGGTTTCAGCACGAAGGTGTTGCCGCAGGCGAGTGCGGGCGCCCACATCCACATCGGCACCATGGCCGGGAAATTGAACGGCGTGATGCCGGCGCACACACCCAGCGGCTGGCGCACCGAATGCACGTCGACCCCGGTCGACACCTGCTCCGCGTACTCGCCCTTGAGGTGATCGGGAATGCCGCAGCAGTATTCGATGACCTCGACGCCTCGCCCGACCTCGGCGAACGCGTCGGCAAAGGTCTTGCCGTGCTCCGCCGTCACCAGCCGGGCGATCTCCTCCCGGTTGGCCAGGAAGACCTCGCGGATCCGGAAGAACAGCTCCGCCCGGCGCGCCAACGACATCGCACGCCATTCCGGGAACGCGGCTTTGGCCGCCTCGACGGCGCTGTCGACCTCGGCAGCCGTCGCGAACTCGACGCAACCGGTCTGCTCACCCGTCGCCGGGTTGAACACCGGGCCGGTATCACCGCCGTTGACGTTGATTTTCCCGGCGATCCAGTGACCGATGCGGTCGGTGGAAATGGCGGTCACGCGATCGTCCTTCCGTGTGCGATGTCGGTCAGCCGGTCGAAGTAGGGCAGCGCGTCCTCGGCGAGCCACTTCGCCTGTTCGGCCTCGTCCAATCCCAGTGCCCCGCCCCAGATCGGCCGTCCCGCGATGAACCCGCACGCGCCGGCGCTCGTGGCGATCACGAGCTGTTCGGCGAAGGTGTCCCGGTCGGTGTCGCTTCCGCCGAGCAGCACCCAGTCCGCGAGTTCGCTCACCTGCTCGCACGCCTCCCGGCGACCGGGGAAAGGCAGTTTGAGCAGGTCAGCGCCGATGCCGGCCAGGTCACGAGCGGCACCCACGATGAGATCCGGGTGTGGGTGGGAGGTCTCGCCTTCCAGCCGGTAGAGCAGCGGCTCCAGTACCAGCGGCAGCCGGTGCTGGCGACAGTCGGCGACCGCCCGATGCACCAGTTCTCGTTGCCGCCACGCCGTTTCCCGGTGGTCGTAGCGGTAGTAGATCAGCAGCTTGCAGCCGTCCGCGCCGAGTTCCGCCAGTTCGGCGACGGTGTGTTCGAGCCGTGTCAGCCGGCCCCCGGCGAACGGCTCGTACCCCTGCGCCTCCAGCGGCATCAGCACGCCGGCGTCCTTCGGCCGGCAGCGTTCGAGCGCGGCCGGGTCCAGCAGGATGCCGGACGCACGACTGGTCAGCGTGTCCGCGATACGGCCCTTGACCTGCAGCATCTTCTCCTCGTCCACGCCGTCGAGACCGGCGCGCGCGAACGCGTTGCGCATCGCGTCACGATGGTCCAGGGCGAGCAGGCAGTACACGCCGTCCCAGCTCGCCGCCGCGCGCAGCCGCTCACCGGACGGCGACGGGAAGCTCAAGACGTCCTCGTGACCAGTCATCTGTGATCCAGCTCGTCGTGGGGTCGAAATACGGTGGTCGTGCGCGCTCTTCGTCAACCGGCTCACCTGCCAGGAAATTGAGGATCCACATGTTCGCCGCGGGCGATGGTGCGGTCACGTGGAAACCGCGCGGCACTGCCACACAGTCCCCGTCCCGCACGACGAAGGTCTCGTCGAACGAGCCGTCCTCCACGTAGTTCCGGTGAAACCCGAAGCCCTCGGCGCGGTCGAACCGGAAGAAGTAGGTCTCCTCGAAGTTCGGCGAACCGTGCCGCCCGTCGTGGCAGTGCGGCGGCCAGCCCGCCCACGCCCCGGCCGGCACGAGCGCCTCGTACACGACCAGCCGTTCCGCCGGCAGCGGATGCGTCAGCACGTGGTGGATCTGGCGAATCGCGACGCCGCCGCCCCGCTGCTCGACCTTCATCTCCTCCGGTGCGATGAGCCGGACGGGATAGCGGCCGGACGCCGGAGCGGTGCCGACCGCGACGGTCCATTCCGTCGTCGCGGTCAGCGTCAGGGCCGTGCCCGGCGGCACGTAGAGCAGACCCGACAACTCCTCGAACACGTCGCGCCGGCGCAGCGGGAACTTGTCGCCGTCCGCGGCCGCCGTGCCCGAGCCCGAAATCGTCAGCACACCCGTTTCGCGGCCGGTGGTGTCCAGCTCCACCGTCTCACCCGGACGCAGCGACAGCGCCCGGAAACCCAGATACCGCAGGTCGTCAACGGCCATCGGCAGCCACCTCCAAGCCGAGCAGGTCGGCGACCTCGTCGAGCGAGGGGAAGCCCCGGGAACAACCGAACCGGCTGGCCGTGATCGCTCCGCACGCACTCGCGAACCGAGCCGCCGCTTGCCAGCCGGATCCGTTCAACCGCGCGGATATCAGCCCGGCGGCGAACGCGTCACCGGCACCCACCGTGCTCGCCACCGTCACACCGAACACCGGTGCCGCGAACTCGCCGTCCGGCGACAGGACGGTCGCGCCGTCCTCGCCGCGCTTGAGCACCAGCGTCCGCTCGCCCGCCGAGAGGACCCGGCCCACGTCACGCACCTCGACCTGGTGCAGCGCCGCGAACTCCTCCGCGGTGCCCAGCACGACGTCGGCGTCCCGCACCGCGGCACCGACCAGCGTCGAGTATTCGTCCGGCTTCGGCCAGTGCTCCGGCCGCAGATCCAGGTCGATGTAGGTGGTGGTGCCCTTTTCCCGGCAGGTCCGCAAAATCCAGGCGGCGGTTTCCGCCGACGATCCGCGCGCGAAGACGTCCGCGGAGACCAGCACGGCACCCACCGGGTCCAGCGGCAGCGACTCCGCGTCCTGCCTGGTCAGGTGGATGTCGGCCGGATTGTCGCGGTAGAAGGTGCGCGGGAACCGGTCGGGCGGGATCTGCCCGAGCAGAGCCAGCGACGTGTGCACGCCCGGCTTCCGGGCGACATAGCGGGTATCGACGGACTCCCTGTCAAAGGCCCGTGACACCCACTCGCCGACCAGATCGTCACCCACCGCCGTGAACACCGCCGACCGGACGCCGAGCCGGGCGGCGGCGATCGCGATGTTGGACGGGCTACCGCCGATCATGGCGTCGAACCCGCGGGCCTCGGTGAACTCGGCACCCGTCTGCTGGGCGTACAGATCCAGGTTCACCCGGCCGACCGTGAGCAGATCAGTCATCGCCGCCCCAATGCGGGTGACCGGGCACCATCAGGTACCGCTCGCGCGACTTCTCCTTCTCGTAGTCCTGGCGTGCCTCGCGGACGGCGGGAATGGTCGAGACCTCGGCGGTCGCCATGTCCCACCAGCACGAGGCGTAACCGGGCACGCGTTCGTGCCAGTCGGTGGCGATGACGATGCACCGGGTCTGGTCCGACTCGCGTGCGTCCTGGAGCGCCGATTCCAAATCGGACTTCGTCTTGACGGTGACCGCCTCGGCACCCAAGCCGCGGCACACCGCCTCGAAATCCACCTCCAGTGGCTGGCCGCTGTACCAGCCCGAATCCGACCGGGCCCGGAAGTGGCAGCCGAAGCCTTCGCTGCCGACCTGCTCGGAAACCCGGCCGACGCTGGAGAATCCACGGTTGTCGATCAGGACGACGATGATCTTGATGCCGTCCTGCACCGCGGTGGCGATCTCGGTGTTCATCATCAGGAACGATCCGTCGCCGACCATCACGTACACCTCGCGGTCCAGGTCCGCGAGCTTGGCACCGAGACCACCGGCGATCTCGTAGCCCATCACCGAGTAGCCGTACTCGACCTGGTAGCTCAGCGGATCGCGGCAACGCCACAGCTTCAACAGGTCCCCGGGCAGGCTGCCCGCCGAGGTGACCACGACGTCGCGTGGGCCGGTGGAAGCCTCGACCGCGCCGATGATTTCGCCCTGGCTGATCGGGTCCTTGCCGAGGTTGTAGAGCCGCTCGACTTCGGTGTTCCAGTCCCGGTTCAGCCGCAGCACCTCGTCGCGGTACGCCGGAGCGGTCTCGTACCCCCCGAGTGTCGCGTCGAGTTCCTCCAGCACCGCGCGTGCGTCGCCGACGAGCGGCACCGCCGCGTGCTTGTAGGTGTCCTGTTCGAACACGTTGATGTTGATGAAGCGCACGCCGGGGTGCTGGAAGGCGGTCTTGGACGCGGTGGTGAAGTCCGTGTAGCGGGTGCCGATTCCGATCACCAGGTCCGCGGCTTCGGCGATCAGGTTCGCCGCGCGGGTCCCGGCGACACCGGCGCCGCCGAGGCTCAACGGATGGTCGTAGCTCAGCGCTCCCTTGCCCGCGTGGGTTTCCGCGACCGGGATGCCGGTCCGCTCGGCGAACGCACGCAGCGCGTCGAAGGCCTCGCTGTAGCGCACGCCGCCGCCGGCGACGATCAGCGGGCGTTCGCTGTCGCGGATCCACGCCGCGGCGCGGGCGATCTGCCGTTCGTCGGCACGCAGCCGCGGGATGTACCAGGTTCGTGGTTCGAACATCTGCTCCGGGAAATCGAACGCGTACGTCTGGATGTCCTGTGGCAGGCCGAGGAACACCGCACCGGTGTCCGCGGGCGAGGTCAGCGTGCGCATCACCTCGGGCAGGGAGCTGATCAGCTGCTCGGGGCGGGTGATGCGGTCCCAATAGCGCACCACGGATCGGAAGGAGTCGTTCGCGGTCTGGTCGCCGGCGTGCTCACTGCCGACCTGCTGCAGCACCGGGTCCTGCAGCCGTTCCGCGAACGTGTCGCCGGAGAGGATCAGCACCGGCAGCCGGTTCACGGTGGCGGTAGCCGCACCCGTCACCATGTTGGTCGCGCCCGGTCCGATGGAGGACAGGCAGGCGAAGGCCTGGCGCCGGTTCTTCAGCTTCGCGTACGCGACCGCCGCGTGCACCATGCCCTGTTCGTTGCGCCCCAGGTAGTACGGGAACTCGGGTCCCGCCTCCTGCAAAGCCTCCGCGACACCGCCGATGTTGCCGTGCCCGAAAATCCCCCACATCCCGGCAAAAAACCGTTCGGAGACTCCGTCGAAGTCCACATACTGATTCATCAGGTAGCGGACGATCGCCTGACCTGTCGTCAACCGGATACTCAACGCCGTTGTCCCTTCTCCGGAAAACCGCTGTTCGGCTATCCCACGGGGAGCAAGTGGTCCTCCCCCAGCCGAGCAGACAGCTCCTGGGCCACTTCGATGACCTTGCGGGCCAGCTTGTCTATTTCGCCTTCGACCACGCGCACCGAAGGTCCGTCGATCCCAATGCAGCCAACCGGCGCGCCACCGGCGCCGTAGTAAACGGGAACGGAGATACAGCGGACCCCGGAATGGTTTTCCTCGTCGTCGAGCGCGTAGCCGCGCTCCAAAATCTCGGAAAGGTGCAGTTGTAAAATATTAGGATTGGTAATAGTCCGTGCGGTGCGGGCAGGCAGTTCCGCCGGGATCGTCGCGAGCCCGAGTGCCAGCAGGCACTTGCCCGCGGAGGTGCAGTGCAACGGAACCCGGCGCCCGGTGCCCGCGACGACCCGCAACGGCTGTCCTGTTTCCACGTCATCGATGACGAGTGCGGTTGCGCCGGACGCAACTGCGGCGTGAGCGCACTCGCCGGTCTCGTCGACGAGCCGGACCAGGTAGGGGTGCGCCAGCTCGGTCAGCCGGCGCTGGTTCATGTTCAGCCCGGAGCTCACCTCGACGGCGGGCCCGAGCCGGAAACCGCGCTTGCCGCCGTAGTTCGGGATTGCATAACCCCTGGCCACAAGCGTCTGCATGAGGCGAGACGCGGTGCTCTTGTGGATGTCGAGCTCGAGCGCGACCTGCTGAATCGCAAGCCCTTCCTCACGCCGAATCGGGTCCGACTCGACCTCGATGAGCAGGTCCAGAATCCTGAGCCCGCGCTCCAGTGCGCCCACGCTACTCATGGCGAGGAGCATATAGCGCAACTTGTGGGTACACAATGGCGCGTTATACGCAACAAACCGATTCTGTGCGCATGTCGCAACAGGAAGATGTGAAAGATCTTGTCTGGCGCATCAAACGCCGCGAATAGCGGCTCCCAGAGCCTTGCCGGGCAGATCGGGCGGCCTGTACCGTCGGATCACTCACTGAAACCTGCGTACTGTTGACCGCAACCCAGTCCCCGTTGTCCCACGTCTGGGAGGACCGAGCTCGATGAGAGTTGGTATCGCTGGAACAGGTCGTATCGGAGCCGGTCATGCCATGGTGCTGGCCGCTCACGATGACGTCACCGAACTCGTAGTATTCGACGAAGACCGCGATCGAGCGTCCGCGGTCGCGGCCAAGGCCAACGGAGTCGTCGCGGCGAGCCTGAACGAGTTGTTCGACGCGAATCTCGATGGCCTTGTTATTTCGACAGCCACCTCAGCACACGCCGAACTCATCGAGGCGGCGGTCAAAGCAGGCGTCCCGGCTTTTTGTGAGAAGCCCGTAGCGATCGACGCGGAACGCACGAAACAAGTACTGGAATTGGTGTCGGCGAACGACGTGCCGGTTCAGGTCGGCTTCCAGCGTCGCTTCGACAAGGGCTACGCGGCAGGTCGAGAGGCCCTGCGAAACGGCGAACTCGGGGACCTCAGGCGACTTCACCTGATCAGCGGCGACCCCGCGCCCCCGCCGGAGTCGTTCATCGTCACGTCCGGCGGCATTGCTCGCGACCTGCACATCCACGACTTCGACATTCTCCGGTGGGTCACCGGCCGAGAGGTGGTCGAGGTGTACTCGATCGGCGCGAACCGCGGCGCGGACTACTTCGCCAAGGCTCACGACCCCGACGAGTCGGTGGGCACTCTGCTGCTGGATGACGGGACGCTCGTGACGTTCCAGGGTTCGCGTTACAACGGCGCGGGTTACGACATCAGGATGGAGATCATCGGCACCGAGGCAAACCATGTCGTCGGTCTGACGGACCGTACGCCGATCCGCTCCGCCGAACCGGGTGTCGAGTTCCCCGCCGGACCCGCCTGGACCTTGTTCTGGGACCGGTTCGAACCCGCCTACGCCGAGGAATTGCGTACCTTCATCGATGTCGCGGCAGGACGTTGCGAAAACCCGTGCACCGTCGAAGACGCACTCCAGGCCTCATACATCGCTGAAGCGGTCGAGTTGTCGCGACGTGAGCATCGCCCGGTCCGGATCCAGGAGGTCGCTGCCCTGTGAACCGTGCTCCCATCGCCGAACGCGTTGCCGGCGCCCCCGCGTCGTGGGGCATCTGCGAAGTCCCGGGTTGGGGTCATCAAATCGCGGCGAGTCGTGTGTTGTCCGAGATGCGCGAGGCGGGCCTGAGCTATACCGAACTCGGTCCGGTCGGCTTCATTCCAGGCACACCGGCTGACCAGCGGGACATGCTCGCGTCGTTCGACCTGCGTGCTCTCGGCTCTTTCAACCCGATCGTCCTGCACGCGAAGCCGGAGACGATCGAGCCGGTTGTGGAGGGGATCCTCGACGCATTCGACACCTTGGGCGCGAAAGTCATGGTCATCGCGGCCGACTCCGGTCTCACCGGCTACGACGTCCGTCCCGCGCTCGATGACGACGAATGGAAGCAGCTGATCGAAAACCTCGAACGCATCACCGCGCGAGCGGCGGAGCGTGGGGTACAGGCGTGCCTCCATCCGCACGTCGGCACCACGGTCGAAACGCGCTCGGAGGTGTACCGGTTCCTGGATGACTGCGAGGTGCCGCTGTGCATCGATGCGGGTCACCTCCTGGTCGGGGGCACCGATCCGGTCGAACTCGTGCACGCCGCGGCAGACCGGATCGTCCACGTCCATCTCAAGGACGTCGACTTGGCGCTGATGGACAGCGTCCGGTCGTCGGAGCGCACCTACACCGAAGCCGTGCGCGACGGGATGTACCGGGTACTCGGCGAGGGCGGCATCGATCTACGGGAGATCGTGCGGTTCCTGGAGTCGCGGGGCTATTCGGGTTGGTACGTCCCGGAGCAGGACCGGGTCCTCGCCGCCGAGCCGGGTGAGGACGGGCCTCTGGCGGACATCCGCGCGAGTGTGGAGTTTCTGCGGTCCCTCGGATAGTTCTCGTGGTGGGCCAGGGCTTCTCGCGCCCTGGCCCACCGTCTTCTTCAGACCGGCTGGACCTCACCGGTCTCGCGCTGGCGCCGGAAGGTGGTCAGCAGCTGCCGGACCGTCGGAAGCTCGTAGCCGATCGCCGCGGCTGTCGCCCGCGCGTCCAAGCTGGTGTCGTAGGGCACGGGCGCCGGCGGCACCCCTCCCGCTTCCGGCGGCCCGCTGCGCAACAGACCTGCGTCGAGCTCGAACACCTCTGCCGCGAGCTTCGCGAGTTCCATCCGAGTGACGGATTCCCCGCCGACGCAGTGGAAAGTGCCGTACGCCCCGGCCTGTGCGAGCCGGAGCATCATCGCCGCGCTCTCGCTGGCGAGGCTCGGCGTGGCCCGTACGTTGATCGCTTCGCTCTCCCACACCGTGAACGGCTTGCCCGCACTCAACGCGTCGACGAGGGCAGCGACGAAGAACCCGAAGCCCGCATCCTGTGTCCGCGGTCCCTCCGCTCGCGCCCAGTGCATCCCGTTCACACCGGCGATCCGGGCGACGATCGGCTTGTGCGCCCGCTCGAGCGTGACCAGCTCACCCGCGACCTTGAGCAGCCCGTAGTAGTTGACCGGGTTCGGTGGCGTGCTCTCGGTCGCTCCCGCTTGCGTGCCGTCGAAAACCCAGTCGGTTGACACGAAGACGATGGGCACGTCGAGCTCGTTCGCCGCGTCGGCCACGGCCCGCGTCGCCTCCACATAGGAGTCCCAGGCGAGCTGCCGGTCGGCGTAGATCCCGGACAGATCGTTGAAGATCGCGGAGTGAACGATGAGATCGGGAGCCTGCTCCACGATGCCCTTACGCGCGGCGTCCCGGTCAAGCAAGTCGATCTGGGAAAAGCTGCCGGGCAGTGCCCGCTCCGGCGGCTTCCTGCCGCCCACGACCACGTCCAGTCCGAAAAACTCGCCGTAAAGCTTCGCGATATTCGAGCCAACGAAGCCCGTTCCGCCGGTGACATAAACCTTCATAGGCACTCCAGCCGTGTAGGACACAGATGTAATGGCGGATCTAATTGGGAGTACCCAACACACTATTTGACTCGTGCCACCGGCACAACTAAAAACTCACGACACGCCGCTCGCGGTGGGACCGCTGAGCTGCGGCAACCGCACGCTCGGCGGCCAGCCCTTCCCGGCCTGGGCAGGGATTCCCTCGCTTCTCGGCTACCACGTCCAAGAACGCGCTCAGCTGATCCGTAAACGCCTGGCGGAAACGTTGCCGATAATCGACGAAGCGATCGGCGCCGAGCACGAGGGCGCCTTTCGAGCCGAGAATCTCCGCACGCATTTGGTATCCACCGCAATCGTGGCGGCTACCACTGATGGACACCGGAAGCCCGTCGTCCATGCGGAGTACGATCGCCGTCGTATCGACGTCGCGCAGCTCACCCAGGTAGTGGTATTCGGTGCGCACTCCCGCTACGGCGAAGACGTCCTGAATCTCCCTGCCACTCAACCAGCGGGCAAGGTCGAAGTCGTGAACGTGCAGGTCGCAGAACATCCCGCCGTTGGTAGCGGCGAATCGCGGCGCGGGAGGTGTCCGGTCGTGCGACACCAGCCTGATCGAGTACAGCTCCCCCAGCGCGCCTTGCGCCACCTTCTCTCTGGCGCGCACGAGTTCGGCGTCGAATCGTCGTTGAAGTCCCACCTGCAGTTGGACGCCGGCGTCTTCCGAGGCGCGCACGATCGCCTGACTGTCCGCCAAGTTGGTCGCGATCGGCTTCTCGCACAGGATCGGCACGCCGAGCTTGAGCGCTGCCCAAAGCTGAGCCGCGTGGCTCGTACTCGTACTGGCGACGACGACGGCACCGGGTCCTGCGTCGAGCATCTCTTCGACACTGCCTGCGGCGTCGGCGCCGACCTGAACCGCGAACTCCTTGGCGCTCCGTCCGCGCGCGCTCCCTATGCCGACCCACTCCACGCGCGCGTCCCGTCTGAGCCCCTCAATACGGAAGCGCGCCAGCGTGCCGGTCCCGAGCACGACAACCCTCACCATCGTGCCCGGCTCACAACTCGCGCGCCGGCCCGGGATCGGCCCACTCCGAGCGCTGCCGGAGAAGCCATGCCGCCAGCTCCTGCACACCGATCAATGAGTGATTCTCCGCCCAGCCACAATGCACCGGATCCGCAAGCGGCACCGAAGTGGCGGCGCCGATCGACGCGAGCACGCCGGCGATGAGCTCTGCCATTTGCTCGTAGTCGTCGATCATCGCGGCGATGTAGAAGCCGGTCTGGCACCCCATGGGCGCGATGTTGATGACGTCCTCGCGGGTCGCACGCAGCGTGTCCCCCAGGAAGTGCTCGAACGAGTGCACCACCGGCATGGACACCTGAGCGACGTTCGGCTGTGACAGGCGCAGCTGCCACAGGTAAACCTCGTCGCCCGAAGAGGTCTTCTTCCGCTCCGTGATCCGCAGGTACGGCGGGACAACGAAGCGGTGGTCAAGGTCAGCCATCTGCTCTCTCCTCTTCTTCGGGCGCGTCTACCCGAGGCTCCGGCCGCCCAGCGCTCGCATCCTGCGCACCGCGGTGTCGATCTCTTTTGGCGTGATGTCGTTGACAAACGTCACGCTGCCGATGGACTTGGGCAGCGGCACGAGCTGCTTCCCGTCCCGATGGCGGATCGACTCCTCGAAGCCGGCCGCAAGCACCTCCGGCTCTCCGAAAATCGAGTCCCACATCGGCAGTTCGAGCTGGTCAAGCACCCCGATGATGCGGTCGACCTCGTCGGCGGTCAGCAGATCGCGAGCGTGCGCGATGAAGACACTCATCAACATGTCCAGCGCGACGGCCTCGCCGTGGAGGAGCCACTGTCTCCGCCGCCATGGCAGCAGGTCTTTCGAGCGCTGAAGCGCCACCATCTCAACCTTGGGTGACCAGGTGTGCCCGAAGTATGTGGCGCGTGCGAGGTCGTCTTCCCAGAGGTTGTTGTGGAGTTCGCTCAGCATGCCTCCGATCGCCGCTTCGATGATCCCGTTGGCGGCCTGCTCGCCGACTGCGGTGCTGCACGTGAACTTTTCGTCGAGGACGGTCCGCCCATGCTTCTCAAGCAGCTCGAACAACTGCCCATCACACACGATCGCGAGTTTCAAGATCTCCGCAAGCCCGTCGGAAATCCGACGTCGGTCTTGGGTCGCTAGAAAGCTCTTGTCAGCGATAACAAGTCGCGCCGGCCTGTAGGTACCGAGGCGGTTTTTGAACCCGTTGTGATCACACCCGGTCTTCGCCCCCACCGTCGCGTCGACCAGCGCCACGAGGGTGGTCCCGTACACGATCCGCTCAATACCGCGGCGGTAGATACTTGCGGCCATCCCAACGACATCGTTCAGGACGCCGCCCCCGAACACGATGACAGGCTCACTTCGCCGGGAAACCCCGAAGTCATCGAGCTCCTGACACACCCGAAACACGGTTCGCATCGTCTTCGTGGCCTCTCCCCCCGGGAGGACCACAAGCTTGTACTCAATCCCGTGACGGTCGAGAAACTCGCAAACCTGCGCACCATAAATGCGGATAACCTGGCTATCCACTACAACAACACGTCGCAACGACGTACTTCTGCTGCGGCCTAAAATATCAAGAGCACTGTTTGACGCTAGATCGAACGTGGCGTCAAGGACACGGTCCAGCGAGCGTACGGCATATCGGACAACCTGCTGCGAATCAATCGACCATTGTCCTGTAGCTGGCATCGTTAAGGCCATGGAGCAATCCGTCTCCTGCGTAGGCTTCGGTCCCACAGGGCCTGTCGAATTTCAAACAGGACATCTCTCACCTGTGCTGGCTCCATCATCGACATCACACGGGGCCAACGACAAAGAGGCAGGTTCTACCAGCATGGATTGCCGCGAGCAGGGACCTTGGGACCCCCAGCCGGCTGACGCCGGCCCGGAGCCCCCGACCACAACTCGCGATGTCAAAGACGCCGACATCGGCAGCCGGGCGTGCACTAAAGATACACGCGCCATGACAGGTGCCGCGGTCGATCGCCAGGCGATCACCGAAGGCCCGACGAGCACCCGTTCATCCGTCGGCCGGGTCCATCCCGGCACTCCGGCTACTGTAGATCGCCAAAACCTGTTCCCAACGAATCACCCCAACGCGCGAAGACCACTTTTCCCACATCTGCGCCAATTCCTCGACTATCCACGAATTTTCGGCCGCCAAGTCGCACGACTCGGCCCGATCGCTGAGGATATCGTACAACTCCCACGCGGCCGGATACTCCCGGACGATTTTCCAGTTTCCCAAACGGAGCGCCCCGTTCCCGACATGCTCCCAGAACAATGGAACGTCATCGACCACCTGGCCGCGCAGAGCATTAAGCATGCTCCTTCCCTCCAGTGGCAACGCAGAACCATCGGAGCCAGCGGAGAATTCCTCCACACCTGCCATTTCGAGAAGCGTCGGCATCACGTCGACAAGTTGGAACGCGTTACGCACAACGGATCCGTCTGACAATCCACCGTTGGGCCAATTCACGATAAATGGGGCCGCTATCCCACCCTCGTGTACCCATCGCTTGTACAGCCGGAAAGGAGTGTTCGACAGATTAGCCCAAGCCCGACCATAACTGGCATACGTGTTCTCAGCCCCCGGCCAGATCTCGACCTTGTTCCCGAACCATATGTCCTTTCCTTCGCGCGTCGAAGTCGGCGCATACTCACTTCTCTTCATGAAGTCATCGCCACCGACATCGCGCAGCAACTCTTCAGCGGACGCGCCGTTATCTGAGAGGAATACGAAGACTGTATTGTCCAGCCGATTCGTCTTTCTCAACGTTTCGATTATCGTACCTATACCCCTGTCCATTCGCTCAACCTGGGCTGCGTATACCGACATGCGCCGCGCTTCCCAGTCCTTCGCCTCAGCCGCCTCCCACGGCGGCTGAGAAGGATCTCGCGGACTCAACTGTGAATCGCGTCCCAGGATTCCTTCGCGTTTCAGCGATGCTAACCGTTTCTCCCGCAGCTCATCCCAGCCGGAGTCATAGGCGCCCACATACCGTTGGATGTCGGACTCCGGAGCGTGAAGGGGCCAATGTGGGGCAGTGTAGGCGACATATAGGAAAAACGGCACGGTAGGCGAGTCACTGTCACACGCCTCGATAAACGACGATGCTTCCTCACTAATCGCGTCCGTATAATAGAAGTCGGCCTCCCCGAATTCCGCACTCGCGTCCGCCTCGCCCCGTTTCAGCGTTGCAGGTTGATAATAAGATCCACAGCCAGAGAGCGTGCCGAAGAAGTGCTCAAATCCACGACGTGTAGGCCAGGAATCATTAGGCACAGAAGTATCGGCCGACAAGTGCCATTTCCCCACCATCCCGGTCCTATAGCCGGCGTTGCGCAGAACTTCAGCGATCGTGACACAACGATCATTGAGCGAACCCGGGTAGCCCTCCGGCGAGTCGTCGTTGGTCAAGATTCCCACGCCGGTCTGATGTGGGTGGAGGCCAGTGAGCAAAGACGCTCTCGAAGGACTGCACCGAGCCGTGTTGTAGAAGTCGCTCAGCCGCACCCCTCCGCGCCCCAATAAGTCAAGGTTCGGCGTCCCTATCTCGCCTCCGTAACAGCCAAGATCGGAGTACCCTAAATCGTCCGCTAAGACTAGAACGACGTTCGGCGGTAGCATACAATTTCCACTCTCTGCGACGATTCACGATACAGGAGGATGAAATTTACACGTTGCATAATCGACGAAGAATCACGCGCGGCGAAAAGAACATACATTGCTAAGCGGACAATCGGTATTACCATCAATAATTGGTTGTTCGCGCGAGCGTTGGGCTAAATAAATGTCAAGAAGTGACAACGACATACGAATCGAAGATCTAGGTTCACCGATACCGACCGAAGCCCATATGCATGCACAAAGGATCGCACGTACGGAGCCGATACGACTCACAGCTGCCGCAGTGCTCGATTCGGCAATAAATGAATGTGGAGGACTTCGACCTCGCACTTTGGACTTCACGTCCAGACTAGAAGAGTGGTTGACGAGTATCGCCGAAGAACCACAACGTTCTGCATTGGGAAAAAAGATCATGTTCCAACATGCAGTTCGCTTCTGCACGCAGAGACTGCTACTCGAGGAACTTCTTCACGTTCACCCCGAAATTAACGATATCGAGATCAAGTCACCTCTCATAATACTTGGCCTACCCCGATCAGGCAGCACACATCTCGTAAATTTAATTGCTCGCGATTCGAAATTTAGATCTCTCTCGAGATGGGAATGTGAGGAACCGCTACCCAACCACCACGAATTAGCCGTGACCGGAACGGACAACAGAAGACAACGTTGTATACAACAGCTTGAGTATCGACGATCCCTTCTACCTCACTTAGCCGCCATGAAGCCATATGATGCGGATGATACAGCAGAAGAGTTCTGGTTACAAGGTTTAGACTTCGGAGGTTATGTCCTCGACTGCATGTCATTGCTCCGCCCCTGGAAATCACAGGGGAAAGACAGAGACCAGACGCAACATTATGAATTTATGAAAACAGTTTTGAAGGCGCTTCAATGGCAGCGAGGGCCCGAAAGGTGGATACTTAAAACACCAGATCATGCGGGGCAGATAAGGGCTCTAACCACGGTGTTCCCAGACGCAACTGTCGTCGTAACGCATCGAGACCCTATGGCTTCGCTCCAATCGGTCGCAACCTTAAGCGCCTACAGAGCACGCCTGGAGTACACGTCGTTCGATCTCAAAGATACCGTTCACTACTGGGCTGCCGTTCTTCAAAACTGGCTAGATTCGGTAATGTGTCACGGTGACCTAATAGACAAGCAAAGGCGCGTCGACGTAACTTTCGAAGAGCTGACCGCGAATCATAGATCAGTAGTCGAGCGAATCTATTCGGTAGCAGATATCAATATGACTTCAGCGGCAGAGTGGCAACTCGAGTCATTTGCAAGAAGACACGGCCGCGGCGTTCGCGGACGGATGATTTACAACCTTGCGGAAGACTTCGACGTAGATATACGAGTCATTGCAGATCGCTTTGCGTCATACTTACGGTCATTCCCAATCGCGCGGGAAATGTCTTAACTTGTCACCGCATTGTAGTGAGCACAAGTGATTCAGGCGCACGAGTCGCTCTACCCCCACGGCACAGTCTCGAGGCTCTGGACAAGCGGGGACCGTGTCCCGTGGGGTGGCGGTGTTGGTCCGGTCCGCGGAGGTCTCTGCGCTTTAGATCATGCCGTGATGAGTTCTGTTGCGGCTACCGTTGCGGTGGGCATGGTGGTGAGCTGGGCCATGGTGTTATCACCGCGGTGGCCCGGTCGGTGGTCTGCCATTCGTCCTGAGCCTAAATGAGAACCGCGCCGGCCGGGCGGAGCAGGGCTTCGGAGTTGAGGAAGAGCCCGACGACATGGGTGCCGCGGTTGACCTCTTTGTTCAGCGGCTCCAGTGGGTTGGCGGACCGGATCCTCGTCCTGTGAATGGGGAAGTCGGCGAACGCGAGCAGGTCGGATGTGGCATTGCGAAGCATGGTATCGACCTTTGCCGGTTGCCCCGAGCATCGCGGCGACCACGTCGAGCTGCGCACGGACTATGTCGGCCTTCGTCCGGGGAAGGCCGTGCGGGTCGCCGCCGCGACCATCTCCGCGGAGCCCTTGGGGACGACCTGGCCAAGTACGTGCGCCCGGCAGCGCGGCCACGCCACGCCACGCTGGACAACGGAAATAGCCTGTGTCAGCTCGGTGTGGACGTCGGAGACGACCAGTTGCACCCCGCCGAGACCGGCGGCCCTGAGGCTGCGCAGACACGTGCCCCAGGACGCGCCGTCCTCGGGGCACCGACAGTGAGGCCGAGGGACCTCACGGCGCAGATTCGGCAGACCTCGGTCTTGGAAAGACCGGTATCGGCCCCCATGCCTTGACCAGGTCGTCGACCTCGCGAGTAGACACACAGTGCAGGTAGGCCTCCATCACGACCGCGAACAGCGCCTGACCCGCCCGTCGCCGGCGCTCCAACAACGGCGGGAAGAACGATCCGTTGCGCAGTTCTGGATCTGCAGCTCCAGGTCCCCGGCCGTACTGGGTCAAGGCGCGGGTGCGGTGCCCGTTGCGCTGGGCGGTGCGGCCCTCCGTGCGCTCGTGCAGGGCGGCGCCGCTCGTCTCGGTCAGCTGGGCCTCGAGAAACGCTCGCTGGATCGTCTCCTCATCCTGACGGACATGATCACTAACATCGGCGACCTTTCAGTGCATCAAGAACTTCGAGCAGGGCAGACTGCTCCAAGGCCATGGTGAAGCGCCTATCTAACAGATTCCTTGGCGGGTTCCTGTAGAGACTCACGCGATGGGCCCTTCCGCGTGCTCAGCCACGCCGAACCGACACAGGACGTATGCCACCGTGCCCCACGTAACTGCTCTGCCGTCAACCCGTCCGCGCCGCAGCATTAATGAGTTACTGCGGCTTTGATACAGCCCTCCGGCATCGTCATACGTTCCTGGTTGCGATCGCAACGCCAGACAGGGGACGGGCGCGACGGTTATCGGGCCCGTCCCCACGAGACGAGTACGCCTACATGCCTCGCCATCTTCGCCCAGACATGGCCCGCTTTATCGCGGGATACAAGCACGGGCAATCAATGATTGCGGACACCTGCGCGCACTCCGCTATCGAATATCACCCGCGTTCGCGACGAACAATTTCTTTGCCATTGCTATCCTCAACTGCGCTGAGCTCAGGTCGCACTAATAACAAGACTAGCTTCTCGTGAACCAATCCGTAGCAATTGGTATAAGCGCATTCGAACTGAATGATACGCCACCTATAGCCTTGCTTGCATACCAAATCTTATCACTGGCGAACAGTGGCATAAGATACGCCTGTTCCGTGATCCGCGTCGTCATCTGTTTCCAGACGTTGCTCGGATCACCCGAAATCGATCCTGACTTGAACATGTCCGCGAGTATTGGGTCTGTTGCACCACCTGGATGCAGCACAGAATTCGCCGCAAAGAACGTTGGATACGTGATGAACATCGGAAGGCTATCACCCGGCAAGCCCGTGGCGGAAAATTCCTTTGACCGAAGCTTCTGAAGCCAATCGGAATTATCTTTCGCTTCGACAATGTCTAATGTAATTCCCACAGCTTGCAGATACTTAGCGACGGCATGCATCACCGGTACACCCAACGTCCCCCACTGCGCCGACGTCAGCACCTTTAAAGTAAAACCATTTTGATAGCCGGCAGCCGATAGAAGCGATTTTGCTTTCACCGGATCATAGGTGTAATAGTCATTATACTGCGGTTCAGCGCCGTCACTGGTCATGTGCACGGAGGCCGCGCTTCCATAGCCGCCAATCAGTGCGGACATTATCGATTTTCTGTCCACCGCATAATTAAGTGCCTGACGAACGCGTACATCAGCCAGCGCTGGCGATAATTTCCCGTCGACATCCATAAAAACGAGTTCAGCTGTACCGCCTGGCTTATTGAAGACGGACAGCCCGTCGTTTGCGGCAACGGCCGCTGTACTCGGGTCGCCTGTGGCCACCTGGACCTGTCCAGATGCCGCCGCCTGCAACATCGAGTTGGCGTTGCCAATTACCCGCGCGACGATTTTCTGATACCGAATTTTCGTTTGATCATAGTAGTACTGATTTGGCACGTAAGTATAGTGATCACCGGCTACTGTCTCGGAGGGAACTAAGACATACGGCCCTGCACCGAAGCTCTCCTCCAATAATGACGCAGGGTTCGCCACCGCCTTATCTGACGCCAGGGCGCCCCAAGTCCATTGGTCGGAGAGGAGTTCCGGCAAAATTGGATTTTGATCCGACAGCGATATATGCACCTTATCATTCGCAATCGCTTGGATCGAACTAATTTTGATCCAGTTGGCGTTCGGCCCCTTCGCGCCACTATAGTAATCAAGCCATTTCTTCACGGAGTCAGCAGTCACTGGCGTGCCGTCAGAGAAACGTGCATCATCTCTGAGCGTGAGCTCGAACTCTTTATTCCCTTGCCCGATGTATTGCCATGATTTAGCGAGCGCAGGACCTACTGAGCCATCCTGATTCTCGTGCGTCAACGCTTCATATGATAGAGCGCGTATCGCAGTCTGTGGTCCGTTACCGTCTCGCGCGGGATCAAGAGAAAGGAAGCCCTGAGTCACACCTATGCTCAAGGATGAACTCGTACCACTGCCAACACGTTGATCTGCCGAACATGACGCTGCAACCAGCAAGATTGCGGAAAGAAGCGCAATACCCGTTGTTTTTCCAAACCGAGAACAGTTACGAAACTGTTGTCGATGCCGTCGCCCCCACGGTGATTGATCACTGATTCTCATCCCTAATGATCCCTTCGGACGGGCGTCGCGAATTCCGGCTAACATCGGACTGAGTACATGATTAACTGAACTCGCATTACATCAGAACCAGCTTATATTTTCTCGAAAATCACAGTGCCGCACGAGCAAGCCCGTCGGAAAAGACTATCGAGAACTCTTTACACGAAACCCACTATAAGAATATCGACGACGGCCGGCAAGGGGCGTACTTGTGCCTCTTTCGACTCAGAGAATAAGCGCCCGGTCGCTCGTATTGACGAGCGATCTTCTAGATAGAACGCCTCGAGCCCGCACGATTTACAACGTGCGGTTTTCGATCGCACAAATATCCCGTGTCTCAGCTTGTCAAATGGGCAGTGCGCGACGGAAGAAACCGCGTATTGAAGCAACGTCGTTCACGGAGAAAGATAACGAAGAAAATCGCCCGTCGATCGTCAATCGTTGATTGTAACTATAAACGGTGAAGCTTGGCCACGGCTCCTTCGACAAAAGTGGATTTACGGTTACGTCTGGAATAAACTTAAGATCTGCAATGTTCAGGTCATTGGGTAACCTGAATGGGGGTATAGCGCCACCATTATTCACTGCTAGGGACTGGCTTTCTTTCATGTTCTGTTGATTCAAATGCGATAGTGTCTGTGGCCGGCGCAACGTAGGACGTTCACTCGTAGAACTTAGACGCCTAGCAATATCGTTATCTAATTGATTCTTAATCTTCTTTCCGATTGTTATCGCCGGATCTTCGAGACCAACGCTTACATCAGCACGACTTCGAAAGAAAACAAGCGCTGTTTCAGTTGGAGCCAACGGTGGAACTAGCTTGTTCCGTACGTCTACTAGCGAGTAACAGGTTATGTTCCTTCTTGATGACCGATCTTCATGCGCTCGGTAATTACGAAACGCCAGGACAAGAGCGCCGCTGACGACAGCATGAAGCGAAGCGTTTTCCTCTTTGCACACGTGCAGTAAGAATCGCGTTTCTTGCTCACTGAAACGGATTCTGAATTCATGCGGAAGAGAATTAAAATCTTCTCGGTCTAATTTCGAGGGATCTCCGGCGCGGTCTGCTGACATCGTATCTTGTACGCGTAGATCTGTGTCATCCCAAAACGCCGTCATATATTTGGAAGGGCTGGCGGGAAGCGCTTCCGGAGTAAGACGTGAGATGTCTTCACCATTTCTTATACTTGTATAACTTTTCCAAAATTCGTTTAAGAGGTACATGGCAGCTTGACTGTCGAACACGGCATGGTTCAGCTGTAGGGCTAGCTGCCCGGATCCATCACCCCGCACAACCAAGAGTCTAGCCAAGCTTGACGAGTAATGAGGGCGATGGATGATACTCTGCCGTAAAGTTTGCCCGGTTCCGGATAGATTACATATCTCCGGCACATGGCCAGGCGGCACATGCAACAAGTAGCCGCCATCATCGCGCTCTACCCTCGCACGCAAAACTGAATGATGGTGGCATAAGGCGTTAAATGCTTCTTCAACTATTCCTAACGCAAGGTCGCCCTCATAATCCACGCAGAATACTGGCCACCGAAGAAGGAAACGCTCTTCAACCCTATCCAGATAACGCCGTTGCACTCCAAAGAACCTTTCTCTATTCTTGACTCTGCGATAATTTAGATGTGGGTGTAACCGGCTGATCGCACTTACTTTTTCCGTAAATATCTGGTCAGCTATTCGCGGAAAGACCTAGTAGGTTACGCGCGATCATCATTCGGTGAATCTCCGCTGTGCCGTGGCCAATTCGCCACAAACGGGCCTGGCGATAGAAGCTTTGAATAGCCAACTCCCTGCTATAGCCCAATCCTCCCAAAATTTGCAGGGCTCGATCTGTAACGCGTTGGGCCATCTCGGACGCGTACAACTTGGCCGCAAAGACGTCGTTCTGCTGCCTAAATCCAGTATCGGCGATCCAAGCAGCACGGTACACAAGCGCCCTGGCCGCGGTGAGCTCGGTGATGGAATCCGCGAGCATCCACTGGATGCCTTGGCGAGTCGCAATAGGTTGTCCCCAGGTGTGGCGTTGCTTGGCCCAGTCGACAGCGATGTCGATACAGCGTTGAGCGATTCCGAGTTGGTACGCCGCGATCCTAAGACGCCCGTGGGTCAACTGTTCACCTGCGAGCACCCACCCGTTTCCAACTTTGCCCAGTCGGTTGGCATCAGGAACGACACAGCTGTCGAGAACTAGTTCGTAAGGTTCCCAATCGTCCCCCATCGTTGGGATGGGCCTCGACGCGTGAAGGCCGCGGGTTTCCCTGTCAATCAAGAAACATGTGATTCCCTTGGAGCCCAACTTGTGATCAACGGTTGCGAAAAGAATGACGAAATCTGCGCGTTCAACGTGCGATATGAAGGTTTTCGTCCCGTTGATGATCCAGTAGTTGCCGTCACGAGTTGCTGTCGTTCTGATAGCTGCGAGATCAGAGCCGCCGCTCGGCTCAGTAAAGGCATAGCACGTCCGCTTACCTTCTTTGATGATCGGATAAAGGTAGCGTTCCTTCTGCTCTTCGTTGCAGTGGTAGAGGATCGGCTCAGGGCTGCCACCGAACTCGAACATCGCTGGGTGCTTGTACAGCTCCTCCACGACCATGCACATCGCCAGGTGCCCCATGCCCTGGCCGCCGTATTCTTCGGGGACGTCCAGGGCCCAGAAGCCCTGCTGGCGGGCCTTCTCTTCGAGCGCGGACCGTTGTTCCGGAGCGAAGCGTCCGTTGAGCAGGAACTCGCGTTCCAGTGGCATTAGCTCTTTCTCGCGGAACTGCCTGACGCCGTCGATAAACATCTTGAGTTCATCGGGAACAGAGAAATCCACTGCACTCACTCCCTACCTTGCGCGTACATGAACGAACGCGACGCGGACCATGACGGCAGGTGCGTCGCGCTCAGAAGACGCGGCTAATCAAATTCTGTCGTTTCGTGTTCCCACCCTGCTTCCCTTGGTTACTTGTCTCCAAGGGAAGCCTTGCACTGCCTCAGCCCCGGTGTCAAGGAGTGAACCCAGAGTTTCATTGAGGTCAGGGCATTCTCCAGTTCTTGCGGGACAGCGGCATGATCGTGTCGCCTTCGTTTTCGTGGGCCAGGTAGACCGAGAAGAGGTTCACGGTCGCCGGCGTGAGTAGTTTTGTGGCCATGTCATCCGGATCCACGTCCGGCAAACGTTGGTGCCGGATTGTGGTCTTACCCCACTCGGCCTGCCAGTCACCTTCTACCGGTGTCATAAGCGACATCTGGGCGTCCGCGGTAGCGGCATGTTGCAGCTCGCGATACGACCTGATGATCGAGAAGCCGCCGTTCAGCAGATAGAAGATGCTGACGTTGCCTTCGATCCGCCCGCCCTCGTGGCGGAGTTGCTGCGCCAGGCTCGGCAAGATCGAGGGAACCAGGTGCAGGGCGCCGTCGCCGATGAAGCCGAGGATGTTGGCCGGGCTGCTCAGCGCCACCGCGGGAATGGCCAGCAGGGCATCGCCCATGAGCGCGCGACCGTACCAACCTGACATACCTTCGCCGGTTCGCACGAGATTTCTCACCGCCGAGATGCCGCCGCGGCCGACATCGTAGAAGCCCGTGTAGGTGTAGGCGTGTTGTGTGATGAGGTCGTTGAGGACCGCGTTGAGCTGGGTGAAGAAGTACTCGTGCGTCATCGGCGTCGAAGGCACTGTGGCAAGCGGGTCACCGGGTGCGTTTCGGGCTACCGCGATCGCGTCGCGGCGCTTGTGCACGATCCATTGCTCGGGCTCCACCCGTGGCCGCAACCGGGTGAGGAATGAGTGCAGGTCTTCGACGACAGGTATGTCGGCGAAAGGTGCGACATGCCTCGACGTGTCGGTCACCTGGACCACCCGCAGCCGGCTGTAAAACGCCTTCTCACTGAACGGCGTCGCCAGGTCGGGCACCCGGCTCTTCATGAAGAAGATCGCGTGCTCGTCGTACCCCAGACCGCGGCCACCAGGATGAAGCAGGCGCCACACCGCAGGCGAATGACCATAGAGACTGAGGGTGCCGAGGTACTCGTCCACGACCTGGCCGTCGTGGTATCGAGCGACTGTGCCGGGGCGCCCGAGCGAGTCCACCAGGGCTACCCCGGCTTCGTGCGCGAGTTCGTAGACCAGACTGCGCTCCTCAGCGGTCAGATGGCCGCACTGCCACACCAAGACGCCTGGATCGTGGTTCAGCAGATGAGCCACAGCATCGACGGTGTCTTCACTGACCCGTGACCGCTGTTTCGGCACCGTCACCTGCGGGATCTCGACCGGATCGGCGCAGCGTAAAACCGTCGGGGACGCGAGGAGGGCCACCGGCCCCTTGCGCAAGTGGTACGTGCGCAAGGCCGCGGCGAGGTCTTGGCCGAGCCGGCTGGGGTCAGTCAGGTAGAAGCACGGAATTCCCCGGGCCGCGAACACCGCTCGTGCGTCCTCTTCGTGGTGCACCGTTCCTTGGAACGGCTGCCAGCCCCCGGGCTCGGTCTCGCCGAAGACGATGAAACCCTTGGCCTGCGAGTCCCGCAGGTTCGCAAGCGTCCCGCGGAGCTCGTCGACCATCCCGGAGGTGACCACCATGAGGAAAGGTGCTTCCTGCAGCTGCCAACGGGCGAGCGCACCGCAGGCCAGGCTGTGTTCGCTGGGCCCGCGCAACACCGGGTTGCCAGCACGATGAGCGATCGTCGAGCAGTCCTGGATCATTTTCGAGACGATCGATCCCGTGAAGAAATGGAACCCCCATTTTGTACCGGCCTGCTCGGTCAGGAAGTCGGTGAGCGCGGTCGCAAGGCTGGCAGGTGGGTCCGTTTCCGGGATTACCGCGTGTTTGTTCGCGACGCGGGTTTGCACGAGGTCGGTGAAGGTTCGGACGGCTTCGATCCCGAGTACCCAGTCCTCGTCCGGAAGCTTCCTGGCGTTGCCGAGCGTACGGGAGTAGACCGCTTCTCGGTTGTGCGCGTCGTAGACGAACACCGAGTACGGCGACAAACCGACACCAACTTCGTCCCGTAGCCGAAAGAGCGCGGACACAGCCGCGTCGAGTCGGCTCTCCACGTCTGTGCCTGGCACCGCTGTCGCCGCGTCGATCAGGAACAACACGGTCACGCCGGCTGCCCACGGCTGGGGACCGCGGTCCGGATGCTGATTCGCCTGCGGCGAGCGTCGATGGAGTTCGGTAGCCAGGTCATCGAGATTCGGCGTCGTAAGCAGTTCGACATCCGCGCAAGGGAGCATCTCGTCGAGGAACCGCTTGGCTCGCGCAGAAATCGTGCCGAATACCGGTCCCCACTGGTCGACGTAGTCCGTGCCGGCGCGCGTGCCAGTGACGTGACGGGTGTCGGTGCCGAGGCACGCCAGTGCGGTTGCGACAGTCGCGGCGAAGGATTCGCTCTTGGTGACAACTGCCACAAAGAGCTTCTGCCGGTTTTCGGTGGTGGTCATGGTTGAGCGCCCCTCTGTCGGCTATCGCGTGTACTGGTGGAAACCACGGCCGACCTTCTTTCCGAGCAAGCCCGCATCGACCATGCGCATGAGGAGTGGCGGCGGCGAGTAGTGCGGCTCTCGGAACTCGGCGTGGAGTGCCTCGGAGACGGCGAGAATGATGTCGAGTCCGATCAGGTCCGTCAGCTTCAACGGCCCCATCGGATGAGCGCAACCGAGCTCCATCGCCGTGTCGATGTCGTCGGCCGAAGCGAAGCCAGATTCGAGCATCCGTATGGCGGCCAGGAGGTACGGGATCAGCAGCGCGTTCACCATGAACCCGGAGCGGTCGGGCGATCTGACGACCTGTTTCCGGAGTACTGCAGTGAACTCGAGCGTGCGGTCGTAGGCCACCTGACTCGTCAGCAACGACGGAATGAGCTCGACTAGAGGCATGACCTGCACCGGGTTGAAGAAATGCAGGCCGATCACTTGCTCAGGACGTTCCGTTGCGCGACCGAGACGGACGATCGGAATCGACGAGGTGCCGGTGGCCAGGACCACGTCAGGATTCTCGATGGCTTTGTCAATCTCGCCCAGGACCCGCAACTTCAGTGACTCGTCTTCGCGAACAGCCTCGATGGCGAGCTGGCACTCGGCGAGACCGAGAAGGTCGGTCGTCGTCGTGATGCGTGACAGCGCGGCGTCCCGATCGTCGTCGGCGAGCTTCCCGTTGCGCACGGCGCGATCCAGCGATGTCGCGATTCGTTTGGCTCCACGCTGCGCCGACTCGCGGGACGACGTGACGACGACTACTTCGAAGCCCGCACGCGCGGTCATCTCCGCGATCCCCGTCCCCATTTGTCCACAACCGACGATCCCAACACGCTTGACAGGTTCCGACGCGGATCCCATCAGCCACACCTCATCCAGCGAAGAAGTGATGCCCCGATAGCCATACCGCCGCCGAAACTCGCAAGCAGAACGAGTTGGCCGTCGCGAAAAGCGCCGGTACGGTTCGCCACATCGAGCGTGAGAGGAACGGATGCGCTACCGACATTGCCGTAGTCGACTACGGTCCGGTGCACGATCGCGTGCCGGAGGCCGAGTTTCTCCTGCAAGTCGTCCAAGAGATTCCCGTTGGGCTGGTGCGGCACGATGTGGTCGACCGCATTCCGCGGCACGTTCCCGGCGGCGAGCAGGTCGTCCAGCGCAGGAGGTACCCGCTCCAACACGAAGTCGCGCACCTCACGACCTCGCATGGTGAAGAAGTGGCCGCCGGAATCCACGGTCTCGTGCGACGCCGGTTTCCGGCTTCCTCCCGCATCGACTCGAATGAGCTCGTGCGCGTCGCCATCACTGAGCAACGTGAAATCGATGATCCCGTATGGCGGTGGCATCCCGCCGACGATCGCGGCACCGGCGCCGTCCCCAAGAAGCACGGCGGTTCGACGCTCGTCGAAGTCCAGAGATCTGGAATAGACGTCCGAAGCGATCACCAGTGCGAGACGATCGGGACGCCGGGTGAGCAACCCCTGCGCCAAGGCCAGGGCGTAGATGAAACCACTGCAGACCGCGTTGACATCGAAACACGCGGCATTGTGGGCTTGCAGCTCGTGCTGGATCAGGTTGGCCGTAGGAGGCTGTGGCGAATCAGGAGTGGACGTCGAGACGATGATGTAGTCGATCTGGTCCGCGGATATGCCAGCCTGCTTGATCGCCTCAATACCAGCCCGCGCGCCAAGATCGGAGGTCGCTTCGCTCGGAGCGGCGTAACGGCGGGTCCGGATCTGCGTTTTTCGCTCGATCCACTCGACAGTGGTCCCTACCCGCGAGGCGATCTCCTCGTTCGTGATCACCCGTTCTGGCAGGTAAGACCCTGTTCCCAGGATTCCTATTGACGCCTGCGACACGATCGCGGACCTCCATGAAGGCAGTTCGGAGTTTGCTTGCCTTCAAGGCTCCCCGCGCGACGCAGGCGGCAACTAGGGGATGAAGTTCACCGGGTCAGGGCCGGGCTGTCACGATTCCACACGGGCGATCGACTGTCCGATCTGCAGTTCGTCGCCTTCCTTGGCCAGGATTTCAACAATGGTGCCGGAAACTTGGCTCACGATGTCCTGCGTGACCTTGTCAGTTTCCACGGACGCGATCGGCTCGTCCACCTCGACGTGCTCACCGACCTCCTTGAGCCACTCGAGCAAGGTCACCTCTTCGATGGTCAGACCCCACTTGGGTACGACGATCTCGGCCACGTCGGCTCCTCCGTTAGTGCGCGATGAACTGCTGCCACGACGTCATGTTGTTGCGGGAAGTAGGCTCGTTCGAGCCCGGGCGGGAAGGGCACCGGGGCAAACGGTGGTGCGACCAGCTCGGGCGCGACACGGAGCGATCGGTGCGCGGCGGTCGCGACGATGCGGATGAGATCGGACCCGATCGAGCAGGTTGTCACGGCGTTCTGGCACACCACCAGTCGCCCCGTCTTCCGCACCGAACGAACCACACATTCCTTTTCGAGGGGGTTCAAGGTCCGAAGGTCGATCACCTCCACCTCAACTCCCTGCTCGGCCAAGATCTGCGCGGCTTCCAAGGCACCGGGGACCGATGAGCCCCAGCACACGAGGGTGACGTCGCTTCCCTCGCGCCGCACCGCGGCCCTGCCCATGGGCAGGACGGCCTCGGCATCGTCGATCACCTCGCCCTTCATCGACCAAAGGCTCGCGCTTTCGATGACGACCACGGGATCTGGGTCGCGAATCGCCGCCTTGAGCAGTCCCTTCGCCTCTGCCGGCGTCCCCGGCGACACGACTTTGAGTCCGGGGACCGCGGCCAGCCACGCCTCGAGGTTCTGCGAGTGCTGGGGTCCGGCGCCGAGACCAGCGCCGCACATCGTGCGGAGCGTCAGAGGCACGGAGTAGTGCCCCATGGACATGTATGCCATCTTCGCGGCCTGGTTCACCAGCTGGTCCAGCGCGAGCGTGATGAAGTCGAAGAACATGACTTCGACGACGGGGCGAAGGCCGGCCATGGCGGCTCCGACGGCCGCCCCGACCACTGCTCCCTCACTGATCGGCGTGTCACGCACCCTGTTGGGTCCGAACTCCTTCATGAGGCCTTTGGTCGCGCCGAATGGACCTCCTGGGGATGCGACGTCTTGGCCGATCAGGACGACTCGCTCGTCGCGACGCATTTCCTCGGCCAATGCCGTGTTGATGGCCCGCCAGTACTTGGTTTCAGTCATGTTGTGGTCAGGCCCCCGCGGTGTACACGTGTTCGATCAAGGAGCCGGCCTCTGGCTGTGGTTGTGCCTTCGCCCATTCGACGGCTCGCTCTACCTCCTGCTCGCAGTCCTTGGCGATGCGACTCAATTCGTCGGTGAGTTCCTGATCGGTGACGGCAGACAGGAGCCGCAGGGGGTCGCGTTCGCGCCACGCGGCGACCTCGTCGGCCGACCGGTATCGCTGCGCATCGCCTTCGAAGTGTCCGCGCCAGCGGTACGTCCGGAACTCCAGCAGGGACGGTCCGTGCCCGGCACGGGCTCGATCGACAGCGCGCGCCGCCGCATCATGTACTGCCAGTACGTCGTTGCCATCGATTGTTTCGCCCGGAATGCCGTAAGCGTCGGCGAACGCCGCGACCGTTTTGTTGCTCAGATGCACGTCTATCGGCGTCATCTCGGCATAGAGGTTGTTCTCGCACACGAAGACCACCGGCAGTCGCCACAGCGCCGCGAGGTTGAGGGACTCGTGGAAGGTTCCTTCGGCGACCGCGCCGTCCCCGAAGAAGGCTACGGCGACGTTGGTCTGCCCGAGAACATTCGCTGCGAAAGCCCCGCCGAGCGCGATTGGAATACAGGCCCCGACTATCGCGTTCGCCCCGAGGATTCCCCTGGCGGGGTCCGCGACGTGCATCGAGCCGGAGCGACCACCACAGTAGCCCGTGGCACGGCCGAAGATCTCCGCCATCATGCGATCGATCCGGGCACCCTTCGCGATGCAGTGACCATGTCCCCGATGAGTCGTCGTGATGTAGTCCTTGTCGGTAAGGACATCGCAGACGCCTGCGGCGATTGCTTCCTGCCCGATCGAGAGATGGAGGAAGCCGCTCAACTCTCCTGAGGCGAGCGCACGCGAGGCCGCCAGTTCGAAGTTCCGGATCAGGCACATCGTCCGATACAGCCGCTTCGTGAGCTCGGTGGCTGGTGCTGTTGTTTCAATTTGCGTCATCGGTCACCTGCGTCGTCCGGCAGGGCCAGCACCGCCCGACCGGGAGCACAGAGCTCACCCCGCTGGTTGTGTTCCTCGAGTTCGACCTCCACGACGCGCGTCCCCGGCTCGTCGTAGACGGCCGTGACCGTACCCGTCACCGTGAGGTGGTCGCCCGCAACAGCGAGGCGGCGGTTCTGCCATCGGAACTCGCGCAGCGTCGCGTTGTCTCCGGCCCATTCCAGTACCGCATTGCTGAGGAAGCATCCGTGCAGATGAGACTGCACCAGCACGTTCGGGTACCCCTCCGACCGGGCGTATTCCTGGTCGTAGTGGATTCGGTGCGCGTTCCACGTCGCGGCACTGAAACGAAAGAGCTGGGTTGTGCTCGGGCGTACATCGTATGGCGTGATCTCGGTGCCAACCGTGATCGTTTCCTGATCTGACTGTACGTCTGCCATAGGTCACCTCACCGCGCGATAAACGATTCTTCACAGGTCACCAGTGCAGTGCCCTCTTCGTCAGTGAAACGGCGCAAGATGCGCATCAGCAGCAGCTTCCCGCTCCGGCCCTCCTTGAGCTGAACATCCGCGAGGCTGGCGTGGGAGAAGACCACGGTGCTCTCGACAACCGGTTGATGGAACTGCAGTGTCTGCCCTGCTCCCATGAGCCGCACGCCTTCCAGCGGGATCCCGCGGGTCTCGCTCAGGCCGGCTCCGTCGGCGCCGAGCTCAGACTCGGGCGGACCGTCGCCCCAGCCCATGACCGAGCTGAGGAATAGCGGTGGAGCACTCGCGGACGCGCTTTCGTCTCCATCCAGGGACGGCGCGTTCGATGCGATGGCGAAACGATGCATATCACGCCGACTTAATGGGCCTATCAGCTCGGAATGTTCTTTGCCGATTTCGGCGCGCAGCCGCTCGTAGTGCTCGTCCAAACCAAGGCGCATCGTATCATTCTCCAGACAGCCGCCAGGCGCGGACGTCGACGTGCGGCAGCGACACAAGAATCGGGCAGGCTAGGGACGCGCAAGGTCAACATTAGCCTCACATCGCGGGTGTCCTATGTCAAGTGGTGAAACGGGTGTATCGGAACGCCTCGCTGCTGACGTCGCTTCCAAGTGATCACACCGGGATCCTTCGCGAAGGGACCAAAACCGTGCGCGAAGCGGACAGGCAGAAGGTCATCTTGCCGTTAACGTCGAAGGCGACGTTGCAGAGAAGCCACCGCACGACAGGAACGGCGGTGCATCCGGGAAACGCCTCACGTGGGCGATCGCCCGGACGAGTGCGCGCCATGACCGCCCAGCCTTGGTGCTGCTGATCACGCTCTCATGAGTCGAAAGTTGTCGATGTCCCTCCCACAAGCAACCATGAGTCGCACCCGCAAGGGCTGGGTACTGGCCGCCATCACGCTGGCACAGTTGTTGATCATCATCGATGTGACCGTCATAAACGTGGCCATGCCCTCGGCGCAACGAGATTTGGGCATGTCCGAGGCCAACAAGCAATGGATGGTAAGCGCCTACACCTTGACCTTCGGCGGGCTCCTGTTGCTGGGCGGCAGGGTGAGTGATCGCTTCGGGCACCGCCGGACCCTGCTGACCGGGCTTTGCGGATTCGCGCTGGCCTCCGCCGTAGCCGGCGCGGCAAGCAATCCCCTTATGATGGTCTTCGCGCGTGCCGGTCAAGGCATGTTTGCAGCCCTCCTCGCTCCCGCCGCGCTGTCACTTCTCGCCATTACGTTCCCCCACGGTCGCGAGCGCTCCAACGCGCTAGCCGTCTTCGGTACAGTCGTCATGTCCGGCGGCGTTGCGGGCCTGCTCCTCGGGGGCGCGCTGACCCAGTTTCTGGGTTGGCGGTGGTGCATGTTCATCAAGCTTCCACTCGCGATCGTCGTCGGCATCGTCGGCTTCCTCTTTTGGCCCAATCCTGCGGGGAAACGAACAACGCGACTCGACAGCTGGAGTGCGCTCGGCTGTACCGGCGGCATGATTGCGCTCGTCTATGCGCTGTCGGAAACGGTTACCCGAGGGTGGTCGTCTGTCTATGTCATGGGCGCATTCTGCGTCGCCCTGGTCCTGCTGTTGGGATTTGTGCTGCGACAAATCACCGTTAACCGCCCATTAGTGCCGTTGACGATCTTCTCGAGCCGGAGCCGCGTCAGCAGCTACCTGGCTACCGTGGTACTTGCATTTGGCATGTTCGGGGTCTGGGTGTTCCTCACCTATCAGTTCCAGCGCATTATGGGATATCCGCCCCTTCTGACCGGACTGGCTTTTGTCCCCATGGTGGGGGCCAACCTCGCGGGTATCAGCGCTTTCTCACGTCGTCTCGTGCGGCGAGCCAGCCTGGGGCAAGTGCTCGCGCTCAGGCTCCTCGTCGCCGCTTGCGGGATGATCCTCCTTACTCAGCTGACACCCGAATCGTCTTTTTGGACTCTGATCCTGCCTGCTGAACTGCTCCTTGGATTCGGCGCCGGGCTCGCCCTACCCGCGGTGATGGATTCCGCGGTCGGGGGCGTCGCAGCACATGACAGCGGGGTCGCGTCAGCGTTGTTTCAGACGTCGAACATGATGGGCGCCTCGCTGGGTACCGCATTGTTGACTACGATTGCGCTCGACGTGACAGACGCCACTGCCAATCCCGAATCCGCAGCGGCGATCGCACACGGCTACGCGGTAGCAGCGATATACGCCGCAGGTCTGCTCATTGTCGGAGCAGTCACGATAGGCCTTCTTTTGCGGGGCCGACCCGCGTAATAGTTATCGTAAGCGCGCGTGCGCGATGACCGGCTTAGGGCTGGCCGTGGGCGCCCTCCCCGCTGCTGTTCGACGCGAGGCCAAAGCGCAACAGTCGGCGTATTCACGGTTCCCCTTCCGTCGCATATAGTGAAGCGGAACCTCTTCACGGCATCTCAGCATTCCAACGCGTGGTCGATGTCGCCTTTTTCAGGAAAGACTTGCGACTATCACAACAGCTACGCCGCCCGTAAATCACCCCTCGGTGCTTCAACAATCACGACCGATGCCGCCAAGGAGGACCATGCTGTCAACGGCATATCGCCTGCATTTCGGTTGGACGGTGGCCGACCGGGAGAAGATTCCGCACCTCGTGCTCGGGCACAACATGGTCGGGCTCGCGACACCGCCCGCCGAAGGAGGGGCCGTGCTCGGCTATCTCCAACGGCACGACCTCGCGGGCCCTGTGCTCGAACCCGAGATGGGCACGTGGGTGTTTCTCGCCGATGCGAACGGGCTTGTGGTCAATCCCGCGGAGCTTCCCGCCGACGTCCGGCTCCTGGGTTGTGGCACAACGCTTCCCGTGCCGATGACGGCCCAAGGTGGCGCCGCGCGGTGGGTCGTCGCGCCCGACGTGAAGCAGCGCTGGTTGCCCAGTCTCGCCGCGATCGTGGCCGCCGTCCGGGCCACGGCGCGGCTGCGCGGGCAGCTGTGACCGCGTGCGCGAAATCGTCAAAGGCGTGCGCGAAGCGGACGGACCGGTCGGTCTCATGAGGGTTAACGTCGAAGCTCCCAAGGGTGAAACAGGGAGCTATGACTCATCATGGAAGTTGACCTCAATCAGCCGATCTCGCAGGTGATCCGGGCCGCTCGGCGGCAGCGGCAGCTCAGCCAGTACTCGCTGGCCCGGGAGCTGGCCACGCTTTCCGGACGGCCGACCATCACCCGTGACCTGGTGGCTCGCTGGGAACGCGGTCACCAGATCCCCCGGCAGGGCACGCGCCAATGGCTCTCCGTCATCCTGCAGGTCCCCAAGGACCAGCTCGACGTCGCGGCCGCCGCAGCCAGGCGGCGCAGCCGGCTGGGACACGCGGTCGTCACCGACAACGCGCCCGCTTCGCCGGGGCCGACCCGCCGCGCGCAGGGCACGCCGGCGCTGCTGCCGGTATTCCGGTCGCGCGTCCAGGCCGGGATTCTCGCCGCCACGTTGCTCAACCCCGACCGCTCGTTCAGCCTGACCGAGCTGGCCGAGCACGCCGGCGCATCACTTGCCTCCGTTGACAAGGAGAACAAACTCCTCGAACGCGCCGGCATCCTCACCAGCCGCCGCGAGGGCACGATCCGGCTCATGCGCGCCGCCGGCAACCGCGGGCCGTTGGTCGGGCCGCTGACCGATCTGATGCGCATGACCTACGGCGTGCCACAGGTCATCGCGGAGGAATTCGGCTGCGTCCCCGGCGTGGTGCGCATCGTGCTGGGTGGAGTCTGGGCCGACCGGTTCGCCGGCATCGGCGGGCCCGCACCGGACAGCATCGAGGTGCTCATCGCGGCGCCGGTAGGCAAGACGCTCGACAACCGCGCGCTCACGACCGCGGCTCGGCGCGTCGAACAACGCCTCCGCCGCCCCGTGACCTTCTCCGTCGTACCGCTGGAGCCCGACCTCGACACGCTGCAGATTCCGCGGCAGCGCCCCGGGCATCCGGTCGTCGAGGTGGCCCCGATCCGGCCCCGCACCGTGCCGCAGATCGCCGGCATGGAGCTCGACGGACTCGACGTCATCCGGCAGATGCTGCGCACCGGTCAGCTGGAGCTGTTCAACGGGCCCGCCTCCAGCAGCCGCCCCTTCCTCGATCTGGCCGCGAAGCACATCACGTCCGCGGAGCCGCTCGCCGAGGTCTCGCCCGATTCCGCGTTCGTCCTGCTCGCGCAGGCCGCCAACCTCATCGGCTCCGCGTTGCTGGCGCAACAGGGACTCCGTGCCTCGGCCTCGGCCCCGGAATACGTGGTGGGCACGGCCGTCACCGCCCAATTCGGACACCAGTTCTCGCAGATCGAACTTCTGCGCCGGCGCGCGCGGGAATTGGACATGCCGACAAGCCGGGACAGCCACGCGACGCCCGCCGAAGCGCAGACCTATCTGGGCACCGTGCGGTCGCTGCTCGCCGCGGCCACGGAGGCGCTGCCCAAGCTCGGGTTATTCAGTTGACACACAACTGATACCGACGGCGGCGAAACAAAAATGTCGTACCCCACGTCTACTCTGCATCCGAGGCGATCACCTCACAGCGGAGGTGCGTGGTAATGACACTGCGAACCATGGCCAACGAAATCGCCAGCGTGCTGACCCACCTGGTGCGGTACCCGTCGAGCATCGGCCGCCAGTGGGCCGCCGCCGGGCGGGCGCCCGGACACGGGCGCCCGCTCGTGGTCCTGCCGGGCCTCGCGGACAACACTTCGATCTTCACAGAGCTCAAACAGGCCCTCGAGACCTGCGGCGCGGGGCCCGTCGTGTCCTTTGGCTACAGCTGGCTCGACGACGTGCGCACCGCCGCGGAACGCCTGGCGGACCAGGTCGAGGAGCTCTGCGCGGTCACCGGATCGGACTCGGTCGACGTCGTCGGGCACAGCCTCGGCGGGCTCGTCGCGCGCTACTACGTGCAGCGCCTGGCGGGGCACGCCAGGGTCGGCACTCTCGTCTCGATCGCGACACCCCACGGTGGCACGATCGCGGCGCGCCTGCCCTCGCCGCTGCCGGTGATCCGCCAGCTGCGGCCGGGCAGCGAACTGCTGCTCGAACTCAGCGAGCCCGCCCAGAGCTGCGGCACGAAGTTCGTGGCGTTCGCCGGCGACAGTGACGAGCTGGTCCTGCCCACCCGCAACGCGCTGATCGACCATCCCGACCTGCTGGTGCGCAACGTCCTCGTGCGCGGGGCGGGCCACCTCGCCATCGCCGCGCACACCGAGGTCATCGCACAGATCTGCACTCTGTTCACACCTGCGGAGACGACCGGGGAGCCCGACGTCCCGGCGCCACGGTCGGCGTGAACGCACGACAACAGAAGACAGTCGACACGTTAGTGACCGTCCCGTCCCGGCCACGGCGAACTGGCCGGAGGTGGTCACCCGATGAAGAACATTTCGTCACGCGCCATGGCGATTTTGCGAGCCGTCGCGAGCGGGCGCGCGGAGATCACGTGCAGCTGCGAACCCGACGTGTTCATCGATGGGCTCGCCTGTTGCGACCAGATGACGGCACGTTCGCTCGCACACGCCGGCCTCATTTGTCCCGCACGTCCGGGTGCGGTGGGGCACCGCGTGCCGGTGCGGCTCACCGCTGCCGGTCGCGCGCTGGTCGACGAGCCGCGCGAAGCGGCATGATCACTGGCTCACCCAGTAGCCGAACGACGTGTAAACCGGGTACGGGTTCAGCAGCGGCGTGCGCGGGACCACGTCGATGCGGGCCGTGTCCGAGGTGACCGCCGACGCGGGCATCGTGAACGTGTAGGTCGACCAGGCACCTGCGCGGTGAGGACGATTCCACGTGCTGACCGGCACTCCGTTGACGAGCACCTGCATGAGCGGCGTCGTGTTCGTGGCTTCGGTGGGAGCCGTGACGGCAGTGCGCGCCGTGAGCGTCGCCTGCCGGCCCGGGGTCAGGCCGCGAACGGTGAAGGACTCGCCCCCGACGATGTCCCGGCCGCTGTCCACCACCCCGTCGAGATGGGCCACCGCGGTCCACGGCTGCGTCCCGTCCTGAGCCTGATGCGGCTGGTAGTCATGCGCCTTCTCGTCCTTGAGATCGCCGACGTTGACGTAGTCGCGCACCGAACCGGGCACCGGCTGCTGGTCGCCCTTGTCGGCGACGCTCCAATCCGCGCGGTAGACGTTCAGTTCGGTGAACGGCACGATGCGCTCACCGGTCAAGTCGGGTGGCGCCTGCACCGTGAAGGTCTGCAGTGGCGGCTCGGCAAGGACTCCCGCGTCGCGCAAGGTCGTCATGTCCGGTCCGGGAACCGTGTTGTAGACCGCGAAATACGTGGGACGCTGAGCGGGCGGCAGGTGGCGAAGCGCCTCGTACACCGCGCCCGGCCCGTTGTTCGCCGCCTCGGCCAGGCCGTTGGTCGCCAGCCCGATCACGTCAACGACGCGATGACCGCTCAGATAGGCCACCGCACCGACGTCCTTCACCGCCACGACCGCGTTGCCCGGGATGTGTTCCTTGAGCCACAACGCCACGGACACGTCCGTGTCCCGGATCGTCGCCGCGTCGCGGCCGAAGCGGGCGGCCCAGGTGGGAACGGACACCAGCGAGAACGCCAGCGCGACGGCCAGCGCGGCGTGCAGGGCGAGCCGCCGGGCTCGCGGCTGGGCGACGACGCGCGTCGCCGCGTACACGCCGGCGACCGCGAACAGGATGAAGACCGGCATGAACGGCTGGATATAGCGGAGTTCGTGGATCAACGCGGTGTTCAAAGTGGACACCGACACGAGCACGCAGGCGAGGCCGATCCCGGTGGCGATCACCATGGGCCGCGCCGGCGGGCGGCTGAAGATCACGAAGAGCACGCCGACGAGGAACACGACGAGTGCGCCCGGGAACGCGTAGTCCTGCTCGGTGAACGCGAGGAACGTGCCGAGGAAACCGTGCAGGTTCGCCGCCGTCCGATCCAGGAAGCTACTGAAGTAGAACACCGGCCGGTCGTCGAAAAAGGACTTCGCCTGGATCCCGTTCGCGGAGAAGCTGCCCGTCGCGATGCGGTAGAACACCAACTGCGCGGCACCGGCCACCAGCGGCAGCAGCGACAGGACGGCGCGAAGCGGGCGACGCCGGTGCACCCACACCGCCGCGAACGTCAACGCTGCCGCGAAAATCAGTCCCTCGGGACGAGACAGCGCCAGCAGCACACCCATGAACGGCCCGCTCACCGACCGGAACGTCAGGAGCATCGCGACGACCAGCAGCATGACGAGGCCGACTTCCATGCCGCTCGACGAGCCCCAGAGTAACGGCCCGCTCACCGCCACGAGCAGCCCTGCCCAGATCCCCACCGGCCGGGCCACGACACGGGTGCCGAGCACGCAGGTCAGCCCGGCGGTCGCGGCGAAACACGCGATGCCGAATCCGACCGCGAAGCCGAGCAACCCGTTGCCGGTGAAGCCGACCGCGGAGGCGGCACCGAGGATCAGCGCGTACAGCAGGCTGCTCGCGCCGGTCGAGACCTGGTCGCCGGTGTTGTACTGGAAGAAGTGCCCGAGGCCGATCTGGCTCCCGTACTGCAGGTGAATGTAGACATCGTCGAGCGGAGCGACGAGCCTGCCGCCGTTGTAGGCCAGGTTGACCCCGAGGAACGCGAGCCCGGCCACCACCGCGAGCCCAGCGATCGACCATGCGACAGGGTCGAGGCGGCGGGCGCCGCCGGTGGAGCCGGCCCGGACTCTGGTCATCACCGACGGCCATGCTGTCATCAAGGCCAATGTAGTGCAGCGCTTGCACGCGAGGCGCGGTAGGGCGCCACGGACCGCGTCCGCTTGAACCGATTCCGATCTGGGTCGGTAGGTTGTCGAAACCTGGTGTTCATGTCACCATTCGAAACGAGCGTTTCTCATTATTGAATCTGGGCCTACACGCGCCAGCAGCGCAGGTTGAACGGTCATCGTCGACAAGGGAGTCGCGATCGCATGAGTGAGCCCACGCATCCGCTGCTCGATATCCAGAACCTGACCATCGAATTCCCCAGCGAACGGCACGGGACACCAGTGCGCGCGGTCGACGACGTGAACCTTGTTGTCGGAGCGGGAGAAACCGTCGGCCTGGTCGGCGAATCGGGCTCGGGCAAGACCACACTCGGCCGGGCCGTACTGGGCTTGACCAGGCCGGACACCGGCCGGATCACGTTCGGCGGCAAGGCCATAACCCACGCGAACACCAAGCAGCGACGAGCACTCTCACGTTACCTCCAGGTCGTCTTCCAGGACCCGTACAGCTCGCTCAATCCCGCCAGGACCATCGGGCAGACACTGTCCGAAACCTTGCGTGTACACCGGAAGCTTCCCCGGCCCGAGACAGAGGAACGTGTGGTCCGCATGCTCGAGAAGGTCGGTCTGGACCGCTCCGCATTCGCCCGGTACCCGGCGCATTTCTCCGGCGGGCAGCGCCAGCGCATCGCCATCGCGCGGGCACTCATCGCCGAACCGAAGATGGTTATCTGCGACGAGCCGGTCAGTGCTCTGGACCTTTCGGTGCAGGCGCAGGTACTCAACCTGTTCCGGCACCTGCAGGACGAGTTCTCGCTCAGCTACCTGTTCATCGCGCACGACCTCGCCGTCGTGCGCTTCCTGTCGCATCGCATCGTCGTGCTCTATCGCGGACGGGTGATGGAACAGGGCCCGGCCGACACCGTCTACCGGCGCCCGCTGCATCCGTACACGCAGGCGCTGGTGGCGGCCGCCCCCGTGCCCGATCCGGAGGCGCAGAAGAAACGCCGTGAGGAACGCCGCGGGTTCACGACCGCGTCCGCCGCCGCGCCGGCCAGCGGCCCGGCCGGCTGCCCGTTCTCGAGCCGCTGCCCGCACGTCGTCGACATCTGCCACACCACACGGCCGCCGATGACCATAGCCCCCGACGACTCGTTCGTGGCGTGTCACCGCTGGAGCGAGATCAACAACCTCACCGCACCCGTGACGCGTGAATTCGCCACGCCCAGGGCCGAGGTCGCCTGATCGAAGCCCCGGGCGCCGGTCGCCGCAGTTCAGACCCCGTAACCCCTGGTCGGGCGGGGACCTGTACCCTCTTCCACGGAGGATTGGCCGAGCGGCCTAAGGCGCACGATTGGAAATCGTGTTGGGTGTAACAGCCCTCACGGGTTCGAATCCCGTATCCTCCGCTCTTGAGCAGGCGAAACGCCGGGCACACCGCTGAGCGGGTGGCCCGGCGTTGTCGTTGGGGGTGCAGTTTGGGTTGCAGTCGGACCCGTTTACGAGGCCGCACGTCGACTAAGTCACCAAAGCCGCCTGCGGCCACCTCCCGCAGCCAGCCCTCGTCCGGTAGGTAGACCGGGGACCCGCCGACCGGAAGCAGGTCGACGACGTGCTGGACGTAGTCCCAGTCGGGGCGCGGTCCCAAAAGTGGTCACTACGATCATGCACATGAGCGGGGTTCGTGTGCCGCAGCCGGTGCAGGCCGCGGCGGATGCAGGTGGCTTGGGCGCATACGCCGAGGGTTTTCGGCGCCGGCCCGGCGCGCTGGCGCCGATCGTGATCGTCGTACTCGCGGTGTTGAGTTTCCGCACGGCTGGTTCTGGCTGGTCGGTGCCGCTGGCGGTTGTGGCGGCGGTGGTGTTGGCGTGGTATGTCCTCGACATCGTTGAGATCGCCATCCGCCGTGACGGGTTGTACCTCTACGAGCGTGGGTTCGTCGACTCGCGCGGCTTCTTCGGTCTCCCTCTCCTGCAATTGCGCAGAGCAGTCCCGTGGGAGACGGTGCAATCCATCGATCACCAGCGTGCCATCCGGCTGGTCAACCTCATCCCCGTGAGCCGTCGAGAATTCTGCGAGATCACCTACACGCAGAAAGACGCAGGTAACACCACAAGCGGGGCGGTTCGCCTCAACGGGAAAATCGTGGGTCTGGACCGCGCCGTGGCCGGGATCCGGACCGCGACCGGCATCCGTCGATAGGGCGCGGTTCATCAGGACGGGCGGGCGTTCCAGGGGTTCCTCGACTCGGGAGCGGTCCCGGAACCGGTCAGATAAGGTACGCGCATGCCTTCGTGGATCTGCGCGAGCTGGGTGTGACCGGAAACTGGGTGGTGACGTCGGCCCAACAGTCCCTCGCGGCGCGCATGGTGCCCACATTGCCCGCGGCGCCACCACCGGGATCCGACCTCGCGACACGCTGGAATCGGTTGTCCCAGACGCTGGTGGCCGTCAAGGACGGGATGCTCGCCGACCCCGGCCTGCTGTGGGGGAATCAGACATCCAGCGAGCTTGCACACGGACATATTGACATGCACGACATGCCCCACGACCTGATGTAGGTGCTCACGTCCCACTCGCACATCGTCGGGTGGATCAACGACGGACTGCCCGCTGGCCGAGAACTTCTGTCGGATGCCGTCGACAGGCTGGAACCCGATGTCGCTCGACTCCGGACCTTTATCGCCGAGGTCGCCGTGAACAGTCCCGAGCCGGTCGAGCGCCAAACGCCCACGACGTCGTTGCGGCTTACGGCCTAGCCCACGCTGGAGGCCGCGGCAGCAGACGGTCCCTCTCCGCCTTCGCCCAGGTACGCCAGAAGCAGCCGGGCGAGGTTGTTCGGCAATGTGCCCGCGACCTCACGGACAGCTTGCCGCTGTTCGTCGGTCAGGTCATTCCCCTCTTCTTCGTCGCCGGACGCTTCGGCCCACAGGTGCCCACCGACCTGCTCTGCGATCGCGGCGACCAGCTCGTCGGTGACGTGCATGTAGCGCTTGGCGACGCTCGGATCAGACCACCCCATCAGCTCCATCACCGCGGGCAGCGGGACACCTAGCACGAGCAGCACCGTCGCTGCTGTGTGGCGCGCATCATGCATCCTCGCGTCTCGCACACCGGCGGTTCGCAGGAGCGCCTTCCACGCGCGGTGGTCCTCGGTCGGGTGCACCGGCCGGCCGACCAGGTTGGTGAAGATCCAATCTCCGTCCTCCCACAGGTTGGCAGCGTGGTCGCACTCGCGCTGCTGCGCGGCTCGGTGGGCTTCCAGCGCCTCGGCCACCTGTTGCGGCACGCCCACCTTCCGGCGGCCCGCCCGTGACTTCGTCTCTGAGACGACGACTCCCCCGCCATGTCGATTCGGGCAATGGGCGCCCAGGCGATGCCCGCAAGATCCAGCGGGGCTACAGCCGTGCTGCCAGGTGCGTTGTTGCAGCGTGCGTCGGATCGTCAGTGTGCCGCTCCCGGTTCGGGCTGGGCACTCGTTCGCTGCGAGCTTGCGGCGACACGCACTGTTCCTCACGCAACCGTGTCGCCACTCGATTGATAGATCTGACCACTTCAATCCGAGGGCCTCACCACGGCGCAGCCCGAGTGACAGCGCCACGACGTAACGCGCGCCGTTGCGCGTCGCCGCAGCCGCGTTGATCACCCGCAACGCCTCTTCCTGCGTGAACGGCACGATCTCGTCTTCCTCAATCCGGGGCGGCTTCGCAATCCGAGCAGGGTTTTCGACAAGGTGGCTACGTCGCACAGCCTCGTTGAGCGCGACGCGAACCGTCCGGTGCGCCAGATGGACCGTGCCGGACCTCAAGGGCTTCTCGCCCGGCCGATAGTCCGTCTCCTGCATCCGCCTGTACAGCGCTTCGAGGTGCTCCGGCTGCAGCTTGTCGATGCGGTGTTTTCCCACTCCGGGGATGAGGTGGTTGTAGACCGACGACCTGTAGCCGACCATCGTGGTGTGTCTGACGCTGGGCGCCGCGATGTTCTCGACCCAGTAGGTCAGCCATTTCTCCACCGTCCACGCCCGCCCTGGTTTACGAACCTTGCCGCTGTCGCGCTCCTGCTCCAGCTGCCGGACGGCCTTGATCACGTCGGCCTCGCTCGAACGCTTGACGTGGCGTCTGTCAGGGCTGCCGTCGTCGCCGACACCCATCGTCACCCAACCGTGCCACTTGCGGTCAGCGCCTTCGTAGATGCTTGACGCCCCGTTGGGTCGACGAGTGCCCTCAGCTCGCTTCTTCCTTGCCATGTAAAGTCCCCTCCCCTGGTCAGCGCGTCGCGCTTGCGTGCTGGTGGGTAGCAAGTTGCGAGACATAGGCGGTGAGAGCGTCGGTGGGTACCCGGCGGAGTTTCCCGAGGCGGACCGTCGAGATGTGCCCGGCCTTGATGAGCGCGTACATGGTGGTGCGGCCGATGCTCAGCGCCTCGGCGGCCTCTTCAACGGTGAGCAGGCGCCGGCGGTTTTCGGCGGCGGATGAGGCTTCCATTGGATCTCGCTCCCAGAGCTTGAGTCGGTCGGGACCTGGGGTTTCTTCGCGGGACGTAGGCTCTGAGTCGGACGGGCCGGTCACGACCCGGCCCGTCCGCATCTCAGACGCCACTCATTGCGAGCTGCCGCATTTGCAGCAGACCCAGCGGCCGTCTTGCTTGACGTAGTAGTGGCCGTCGCCTGCGGCGGGGTTGCAGTTCATCGCGTGTCACCTCCTTGTCGTTGTTTGTGCGGCGCGGGGTCAGGAATCGATGCGGCTGGCGAGAAACGCGGCCGGGTCGAGGGCGCCGGGTGCGAACACGCGGTCCTCGGGGTCGAGGGAGGTCAGCACCTGCAGCGGGGTCTCACCTGTTTCGCGGCAGCGGCGGTTCACCTTGTAGGCCAGGGCACCGAACGCGTCGGCCCCGGTGAACGCAACGACGACATCCGGGTACAGCTCGTGCAGGGCGTCGGCCAACTGCGTGTCGAAGCTGCGGGTTTCAGCTGGCCAGGTTCCGCGCCATGCGGGCACCGGCGTGTGCTGCTCGCTTCCCTGGCCCGCCTCAGTCGGTGTGGGCGTGCCTTCGACGGTCGCTTGCTCGCTCCGGTTGTGTTCGTCGGGGCGCTTGCTCTCCTCGTCGGCGGTGTTCATGGGGTCGCGGTCGAGGCCGGTGCCGATGAGCAGGTCGGTCAGCGCGTGGTCACGCAGTTCGCTCAGCTGGTACTCGACGTCACGGAGGGCCTCCAGCAGTTCCTTCGCGTCGGCCGGGCGCAACCGCCCGCACCGCGTGTAGTGGAAGGTGTCCTCGGTGGCTTGCAGGATCGCGGCGGCCAGGCGCGCGGCGTCAACCCTGGTGAGGCGCACCGGGTGCTGCCCCGGCCGGGTGGGCTTGTAGTTGGTGTCGATCTCGACCAGTTCCCGCTCGCCGTGGGTGTCGGCGTACTCGTCGAGGTCACGCTCGCCGGCCACGCTCGCGGCGTCCTCGGCCGCCGGGTCGTATCCGGTCACCGCCTCGACCGACACCGTGTTGGGCCAGTCGTCGAGGCTGTCGGGGTTGGCGTTCCAGCCCTCGAAGCTGGCCTGGAACGGCTGCGGCAGTGAGTTACAGGTCGGGCAGTACTCGACGCTGTGGGCAATGCACTTCATTCTCAGTGTCCTTTCCAGACAGTCCGGCACCGGCGTCTTTTTCTTTTCGGTCCGCGGCCCTTGGGCCGGCGGGCATGCCCCGTGCTTTTCCGGGGCCTGCCCGCGGGCGAGGGCGACCACGGCCCCGGAGGCTCACCAGCAAGGGATCAGGCCAAAAGATCTTGGGCGCGTGCTTTTTTGCGGCCAAGATGTTTTGGACCCCTTGCTGGTGAGGTGGGGCCGTGGTAACCGGACACGGGCCGCCGCTGGCAGGGTGAGTAGCCACGTTTGTCGCGGTAGACAAGACCGCGCCGCCGAAGGCGGCACAGCTCGGGTCCTTGGCCCGCGCGGCCTTGAGCGCGAGCACCCGCGCGTTGGCGAGCGATGGCGCCGGGTGCTCAAAATTGTCGGTGCCCGGTGTCACCCTGGTTGGTATGGAGCTGACAGGACGCGATTTCGACAGGATTCCGCGCGGCAATGTGCGCGTGCCGACGGTGGAATTCGCGCGGCTCTGGTTGGCAGCTGAGCGGTTGTATGAGCGGGATCGGACGTGGGCGAACTTCGGGGTGGTCCAGACATGCCGGTGGCTGGCGACCGCGACTGTGCGACCGGAGGGCCGCGCGTGGTATCCAGCTGACGCGCCGATCACGCGCCGGTTCGGGTCCGCGTACGAGGAAGCCATCGAGGAGGAGGCCCTGGCCGCAGCAAAGCTGTTGGGCCGCCGGCCGGTGCCGTACTGGTTGACCAAACGCCCGGGCTGGCTGCTGGCGGTGCATGCCACGTTCGAGTGGGCGTGGCACCGGTACGGAAATCCGCCGATCGAGGTTCCCGCCCCGGCCCCGGCGCGCGACTGACGGCTCATTGCGCGACCGCCGCGTTCTCGTCGACTACGGCTGCTTCGGCCGCGTCGATGGTGTTGCGGCGGTACATTTCCGCTGCCCTGGCTTCCTCCTCGGCCCGCTGCGCGTCGGCGGCCTCGCGGGCCTGGATTTCCTGCAGCGCGCGCCGAGCGTGCTCGATGGTGTCGGCCGATTCGTCTGCGGAGGGCACTCGAACGTCTGCCGAATGCACGACCGGTGTTTCGGCGCTGGCGGTGTCTCTCACGTCGCTCACGTCGGTTTCCGCAACGTCGTCGTCGGCGTCTGCGGCGACGGCGTCGAGGTCGGTCGCCTGTTGCTCAACCACGTCGGCGAGGTCGTGCTCGGCCGTGACCTCGCGGTGCGAGTCCTCCTCTGCCATGTGCCGGTTGTGGGCCTCAAGCCATTCCTCGGCGGTGACGGTCTCAACCGGCGCGGCGTCGACCGACCGGGCTGACAGCTCCAGCCGTGCCCGGTCGGCTGCGGCGCGGGTTTCTGCGGTGTGGGCCATCCACACCGCGCGCGCATCGTCAGCTGCTTCGAGTTCCGCCGCTCGCGTGGCGAGCACATCGGCGAGGGCTTCCGCGTCGCTGGCTTCCTGCAGCAGTCGCTCCCGCTCGGCCTCGTCCGTGGAGGCGTCGGCCTCGGCGCGGCGCATCGCGGCGTCGCGGCGACGCTGATCGAGCGCCTGATGGGTTCCGGCCAGTTCGTTGCCCACAAACTCCGGGCCCCACGCCTTTTCTCGCTCCCACGCACGCATCCGGACGTGCAGCTGCCCGTCGGACATCTCGAGCTCGTCCCGGCCGGATTCCGGCCGTCCCAGCGCCCGCCACGCGGCCCGCCACGACGCGTACGCCTCAACTTGCCCGGTCTTCGGTGTCGCGCCGAGCGCGGTCGCCTCGTCCTCATGGGCGGTCAGCTCGCGGTGCGCGGCCACGATCGCGGCCCGCTCGACCCACTCGTTGCGGGCCTCCGGCTCGTCGGGCACCGGCCCGAACGCCTCGACGGCCCACTGCTCCGGTTCGGCGGCCAGCTGCTCACCCAGCTCACGGCACCGCTGGTCAGCGGCATCGGCCAACGTCCGCAGGTAGGTCGACCACTCTGGATCATCCACCGTGGGCAGCCAGTCGTGGTAGGAGTTGCCGACCGGGTCGAGCCGCACTGCGGCGGTGATGCGGCCGTGGATGACGTTGGACAGCTGCCGTGCTCCGGCCAGCTCCCGTGCCGTAACGGCCTCGTGGAGCACGTGGCGCGGGTCGTGCCCGGCCAGCTCCGCCCGGCGCAGCAGCCGCGCCAGGGTCGGTGCCCCGTCCTCGGCGGCGATGCGGGCCCGCTGGTTCTCCGTCAGCCTCCCGGCCCGCACCAGGTCATCGAGCCAGCGCGCGGTCCGCCCCGCGGTGGCCAGCTCGCTCGCGTCCGCGAGCAGCTCGGCAGGCGTGCGGATCGACCGATTGTCGGCCTCGGCCTCGGTCGCCTCGGCCAGCGCCGAGCGTTGCGGGCCGGTGCCCTCGAACGCGGTGGCCAGCACCGCGGCAGGGGTCTTGTGCACCGCCTCCAGGGCGGCGCCCTCAGGCGCGTCGTTCGGCACGCTCAACGTGGTCACGTGGGCGGTGTTGCCGTGCCGGCCGCGGGTGAGCCCGACATAGAGCGCTTCCTGCCCGGTGGACTCGGTCACCACGGCGTGGCTCGTATCAACCGTCAAGCCTTGTGCACTGTGGACGGTCGACGCGTACCCGAGCGCCACGTGCTCACCCACGTAGGCGCCGGGCAGCGTGATGCGCTCGCCGAGCACCTCGCCGATCCCGTCCTCGCGGCCCAAGACCCGGGCCACGACCAGGCCGCCGTCGTCGCGGGTGTCTAGGACGCGGTATTGCTTACGGTTGATCGGCACCTCACGGTTGCCCTCGAATCCGGCGAGGTCCCAGCCATTACGGCGGGCCTGGATGAGGTCGCCGACCCCGGCGTAGGTGCCCTGCAACCCCAGCGGCACCCCGTCCTCGGCGACGTGGCCGAGCCGGATGAGGTCGTTACGCAGCTCGGCGCACAGGTGCGCGGCCTGCTCGTTGGTGTCCACGATCAGGATCGAGTGCTTGCCAGCGAGGGTGTCGGCCAGCCATGCCTTCCCGGCCGTGGTCTCGGCCTGCTCGCGCGTTCCGGCGTCGAGGATCCGGCCATGCTTGTGGTAGTCGCCGAGCACGGTCTGATCGCCGTCCCGCAGCCGCAACGACGCGCCGCGTTCCCAATCCGCGGCGAAGCGGCGGACCTCGGTCAGCTCGTACGCGGCTCCGGCGCCGGCCATCAGTTCCATGCCGCCGCCCGCCCCGACCGCGGCGAGCTGACGGTGGTCACCGGTCAACAGCAGCTTCGCGCCCGCTTCGCGAACGTGGTGGTGAATCCGTGCCAGATCGGCAGTGTTGGCCATCGCCGACTCGTCGACCACCACCAGGTCACCGGGGTTCAGCCGCCACGCGGCGTGCTCAGGGTGGGTGCTGCCCTCGGCGAGCTTGGCTTGGGCGTGCAGCCACCGCGCGATGTTGCGCGCGGTCAGGCGTTCTCCGGCGAGGACGTCGGTGGCGACCTGGCTGGAGGCCAGCCCCACCACCCGGCGCGGCGCGCCGTTCCACAGGTCCGGGTCTTCCCACGCCTTCGCCAAGGCTCCGACCACAAAGGACTTTCCGGTGCCCGCCGGCCCCACCAGGCACTCGACGGCCGCGCCGGACGTGAGCACGCCGCGCACCGCAGCGGCCTGGTCGGCGCCAAGCACCACGTTCGCGTCCGCGAGGGCGGCTACGAACCCGTCTACCGCGGACACGTCGAGCGCGGGAGCCCCGCCCCGAGCCGTCGACGCCGCGAGCGCGCGCTCGGTGTGCACGTGCTCGGGTGTGGCGTAGAGCTTCCGGCCCGGCGCCTCATACACGGATTGGCCGTTGGCCAGCTTCAGCGCGTCCGGCAGCACGGCGACCCCGGGCCGGTCGGTGGCCAGCGGCGTCGCGAGCTTCACGCCCTCGGCGGTCAGGCTGTCCAGCAGCTGTGTGAGCTGGGCGCCGTCGAGGTCGCCGAGGTGGTCGGGCAGGGCGGCGCTGATCGCGCGGGTGAGATCCGGCGCCGTCCACCCGGCTTTGGTGGACTGGACATCGGCCAAGGCCGTCTTCAGCACCACCTCCGGTGACCATTCGGGCGCCTCGCGCTGCTCGTGCGAAAGGGCCAGCACGTCGCGGGCAACGCCGGCGAGTCCGTCGGCGACCTCCGCACGCAACTCCCGGTCCCAGCGCTCCAGCCGGGCCGCGGCGGTTTCCCCGTCGTGGGTCTTGGCCTTGCGGGTGGCGAAGGTGGCCTGCCGCTGCAGCCGGTCCAGCTCCAGCGAGTTCGGCTCGCGGCCGAACTTCGCCTCGAACGCCTCGACCAGCGTCGCGGTCTTGCGTGTGATCGCTCGGCGCCGTGAGCTGAACAGCTCCATGACCTGCGGCGAAATCCCCACCACCTCGCGGGCCTTGCCGTCCGGGCGCGACGCGAACCGCACCCCCAGGGCCCGGGCGAGGTGCTCCTCCGTGGTGCGCTCCCCGATTGCGGCGGCAGCACCGCGATGCAGGTACAAGGCGCGGCCGTCCAGCGTGCGCCACTGGCCGTCGCTGCCCTCGACGCGGTTGAGGATCGCGTTGTGGATGTGCAGCTGCGGGTCGTGATTGCGCGAGTCGTGCTGAAAGAAGCTCGCCACGACAAGGTCGTGTGCGTCGATGAACCGGCCAGCGGCGCCGCCGTGGTGCCCCACGCGGGAGTAGCCGGCGTGCTCGGACAGGTAATCCAGCGCCGCCCGGTTCCCTGCCCAGATCGCGTCCTCGACCGCGTCCCGGTGCGCCCGCCACGAATCCGCCGCCGCGGTCGCGTCGTCCCGCTGCCGCGCCAACGCGGCCAGCTCGCTCGGGTCGGCGGCGGTCGCGGTGGCCAGTGCCTCGGTCAGCCGTTCAGCGGTTCGTTCAGCCTTCACCCGCTGCGCCTCGAACGCGGTGTGCAGTACGGTCACCGACTTTTGGACGCTGAACGTGGCGTCCAAAAACGCGACGTTCTTGCGGGCCCGCCTGCCCGCGTCCAATCGGAGTTCCTCCCGGCGTTCAGGCGTCGCGTGCGGCTCGGCGTCCAACGCCGCCGCGTACAGTTCGTCCTCCGTCGGATATTTCCGGCCGGTGTGGCCGAGAGTGGACGCCTCGCCCCAGCGGCTCGGGTCGTTGAACGCCTCGTCGCGTGGGTCGAGGAACTGCTCGTAGACCGCGCGCATGTCCTGCTCGTCGACCAGCCCGACGAGCCCGAGTTTCTCGGCGCCGCCGCCGTACCAGCGGCCCGGCGGCTCCCCCGCTGCGACGGCGTCGGTGTAGTAGTTCTCCCGGCCCTTCGCGACCTCGTCGGTGAGGTAGGAGACCGAGTAACCATTCGCCACGGTCAGCATTTCGCGCCCCCAGACAAGATCAACTCAGCTTCTTGAAGATCAACAACGGCCGCTGAGTTCCCGGGCGCCGGCCACGGCGCACCGGCCCATCGGATCGTGATGCATAGGTGTGCATCTTCTTTTTGGCTTGATGAGTCGTTGCTGGGTGAGTTGCTGATGGTGGTCTTGGACTTCTGAGTTGGCTTACTGAGTGGTGATGTCGTGGCGATCTTGGTGGTGGTCATGAGTTGGCCTTGCTGGTGCTGGCTTCGGTGATGAGGTGGAGTGCTGCGGGTTGTTCGCGGAGTTCTTGCAGGGCGGTGCCTGCGGTGCCTCGGGAGACTTCGGCGAGCTGCATGAGCTGATCCACGGTCGGCAAGACTCCGTGCAGCGCCAGGTGCTTGCGGGCCTCGCGCAGCGCCCGGTCCCGCTTCGGCGACGCCGGAGTGCTGACTGGACGTCGCGGCCCATCCGCATGCGCGCCGCTGTCCGTCGGCTCCTCGCGCTGTACCAGCGCCGGTAGCTCGGCTGTACGTTCAGCCGCCTCCGGTGGTACAGCCGCGTTCAACGCTGCCGCCTGAACAGGGCTCGGCTGAACGGGCACCGGTTGAACGGCTGGACGCTGAACACGCTCCGGGACGACGGCCGGAGTGGACGGCGCGACGGGCGTGGCCGTCGTTGCCGCACCGCCGACGCCGTTCGCCTCCTCGTCTCCGGTCTGATTCGTCCGGTGGTCGGTGGCGAGCATGAACAGCAGGTGCGCCACGATGGCCGCCGCGACGGCGGGCCACGCCCCGACACCGAACCGCAACAGCTCCGGCACCGGCCGCGCCGCTGCACCGGAGGCGCCGATGCCACCAGCCAGGAACACCGCTTGCGCGACACCGGAGAGCCCGGCGGCGAGGATCACCACGGCCCACGCGTACCGGCGGCCTGCGGCGTCGAGTCGCGACGTGGCCGCGTACGCGACGATCGCCAGGCCGTCCGTGATCAGCGGGTAGATCCACGCGATCGCGGCTGGCACGCCGGAGGCGGCGGCGACCTCGAACAGGCCGTGCGCCGTGGCCGCGGCCGCGCCGAACGCGACCACCAGACCGGCCGCCAGCAGTGCGGCCGAGGACTTTCCTTGCCTGCTCATCGACGTCCCCCCATTCCGGTGCGGCGCTGCTGCGCATCGACATCGCGCGCCGCCTGCAGGTGTTCTGGTGTGGGCTCCGGCGCGGCGTCACCGCGCGCGGTCGACCACCACGCGGCCATGCGCTCGGCGGCCTCGGTCAGCGGTACGGCCGGCGCTGGTCGGTGATGGCTGCCGCCCGCCAGGTGGTTTTCCAGCGAGCAGCTGCCCGTCGCGGTCTTGATCCGCTTGACCACGCCCGGCCGGTACCGGTCGTGCCAGTCCCCAGCCCGCAACGCGGACGCGTCGGCGTCCTCGTAGGCGGCGAGCCAGGTGCGCATCAGCCACAGCAGTTCCTCGACCACGTCCGGGTGCCACAGCCAGCACTCCGGCAGCGCCCCGGCCCCGTCGGGGTAGCGCAGGAACACCTCGGCCAGCCACCGGCACAGCCCGTCCAGCACCTCCCGCGTCATCTCCGGGTCGGCGGGCAACGCGAGCCAGGACAGGGCCGGGTTGCCCTCGGCCGGGCTCTCGGCGAGTTTCGCCGCGAGGTCCTGCACTACCCGCGCCAGGTCCTCGACCCGCATGGACAGCGGTGGCAGAGCCGCGACAGCTTTGCGTAGTCCCTCGATCTCGCGGGCCATGCCCGCCACCGCCGCATTCGCCGTCCCCGTTTCGGGCTGGGACGCATCCGGTGTGTGCGGGCGGTCCTGCTCCGCCTCGTTCAGGCGGCGCTGGCAGGCAATCTGGTTGGCACAGCGCCAAGTCAGCGCATCGGCAGCCGTGAACCCCTGCACCCCGCGACGTCCACACAGGACACATTCCTTCAGGTCTTTGGTGCTGCTCATGCGACACCTCCGTCGGACAGGGCGAGGTCGAGAACGATGAGCGAGAGGGCGGGCCGCCACTGCGCGCCGCACACCCGGCACGTGCAGATCCCGCACGAGCCGAACCAGTCGCCGTGTCCATTCGGGCAGACCATCAGCGGTTCACCCCCGGCACGTCTGACCAGTCCAGCCAGACGGACTCGCTGCCCGGCCGCACGATCTCGTGGGTGCTGGCCATGAAGGTGGCGACGTCGGCGCGGCGGAAAACCGCGGTGCCCGTCCCGTGCGGGCTGGACAACCCCAGCACCACCAGATCACCGCGGACCGTCACCGCGACATCGCCGACACCGGCCCGCCCGTCGTCGAGAGCCTCGGCGAACAGGTCCCGGGCGAACACCCACTGCACCGGCCCGGCACCGTCGATCACGCGCAGCGTCACCGCGTACGGGTCGGCCGACTCGTAGTAGAAGCTCGCGACGGTGTGGCCGGAGCCGATCAGCACGGGAAGATCCATCCGCATCACGGTCACCGCCCCTCGCCGCGCTCGTCGCCGGTCTCGGCGTCGCTCCACTGGCCCAGGTCGGCCTCCAACTCGGCGTCCAGCGCGGCCAGCGGCTCCTCGGCCGGAGCGTCGCCCCGCCGGACGGCACCCCACTCGGGCTCGTCGAGACGGATCACCTCGGCCCATACCGTCTCGGTGCGGTCCTGCACCAGCACTGGCACCTCGGCACGGGCGGCCTTCCGCGCGGCGTGCCAGGCCTCGGCGCGAGCCATCCACCGGTCTGCCCGGTCAGCCAGCAGGTCGACGCACGCGCCGAACCGGATCGCCCACTCCTCGCGGCGGGTCTCCCACCGCTGCGCGAACTCGGCCCACCGCTCGCGGCGCTCGGCGGCCTTCACATCGCGGCGTTTCCACGCCATCTGCAGCCGCCCGATCGCCGCGGGCATCCCCCGCCGCACGATCACCGCGTGCAACTCCGGCAGCTGCGAGATCTCCCCCGGGGACAGCACCGGCACCCGCTGCGGAGTCCGCCCGGTCACGTTGCCGTCGGCGTCCTCGGACTCGACCAGCTCGTGCCGGTCCGCCGTCAGTGTCGAATACGCCTGCAGGTCATCCGCGTCCCGGGCGCCGGCCAGGATCAGCAACGTGGCCGAGTTCGTCATGATCGCGCCGCACCCGGTGTCACCCCACCGCTTGCGCAGCTGCGCTCGCGACTGGGCTCCGATGTGGATGGTCACGTTGCGGCCACCCATGTCCGCGGTCCAGTCCGGCAACGGAATCGGACACACCAGGGCCGCCTCGTCCAGGACCAGGGTCAGCGCCGGGTCCAGCCGGCCACCTGGGGATTCCTCGGCGATGCGGCGGGCCTCCCGCGCGATATGCCCGGTCAACGCCGCCACCAGCGGTGCGGTGTGACTCTCCTCCGCGCCCAGCATGTACACCGTGGCATGAGATTCGAGCAGTTCGGCGACGTCGAAGCTGCCGCCGGTGGCGGCGGCCTTCGCGGTCGGGTCGGTCAGCCACCCGAGCGCGGGCATGATCGTCGTCGTGATCGACGAGCGGGTGCGGTCGTTGGTGGTCAGGAACTGCTCTGCGATCGAGACGAACATCGGCTCCGGCGACCGGCGCAGCAACTTCAGCACCTCATCGGCCGCGCGCTCCGGGTTCGCCACCCACTCCGCGACATCGGCCATCGACAGCCCGTCCAGGGCGGCGGCGTGCATCAGTGTCGCCAGCGCGCGGCGGGCCTGGGACACCCAGTGCTCCCGCTCCTCGCTGCCGCCCTCACCCGGCAGCAGGTCGTTCGCCCGGTACGTGGCGGTGACCGGGTTCTCACACCCGGTCAGCGGGTCGAACGTGATCGTTGACGGCCGCTTGCCCAACCCCGACGGGTTGAAGATCCGCACCGGACCGCGCTGCGCGCGCAGTGTGGCGGTCAATCCCATCAGGTCCGTGCGGGTGCTGGTGGCGATGACTGCGCCCGGCGCGTCCAGGATCCGGCAGGCCAGCTCACCGGTCTTGCCCGACCGCGGGCCGCCGAAGCGCAGCGTCACGTCCTCCACCGGCGACCAGATCCGCTGCCAACCCACCCGGGCCACCGGCGTGGCGTAGGCCAGCACCGGCGTCCGGCGCCGCGTCCACCACATCGCCTTTCGCAAGCTGGGCTTGAGGACCTTCGCCTTGCGGCGCATCGCGTGTTTGGACGCCACCCGCCAGATCTGCCAGCGCGAAGCAACCCCACCGTTCCGACGCGACCTGCGCGACCACCGACCCAACAGGCCTCGCGAACCGCCCCGCCCCCGTAGACCCAAGGCGACCGTGAACAGCAGGACCGGGCCACCGAGGAACAGGCCCCACAGCCACACCCCATAACCCGGGGTCTCCTCCGGCACCCAGCCCGCGAACCAGATCGACAGGCCCACCACACCGGCCGACACCGTGGCGAACCGGGCGACGTTGCCCTTGACCAGTTCCGCCAGGCCGAACGCCGCGGCCGCGACACCCGCGACCACGAACCACGGCCAGATCACCGCCACCTTCACGTGCCAGCCCGACAAGGCCGCACCCAGGAAAATCAACACCGTCGCCACCAGGGCGGCACCGAACGTCCTCATCAGGCCGCACCCCCAGCCGCGACCTCGTCGAGTTCCCGGTGGCCTTCGCGGGTCACCGCGGCCGACTGGCACGCCGTGAGGTACTCCTCGATCGCGTCGCCAGGAATCCGGACAGCACCCTTGCCCTTGCCGAGCCGGATAGCCCGGAGGGCCCCCGACTCGACGGCCCGGTAGATCGTGGCTACCGAGACGTCGAAGCTCTCGGCGACGGTTCGAACCCGGTACAGCCGGGTACGCTCAATCTGCATCGTTACTCCCACGGTTTCGATGTGCGCCCCGGCTGGTGCTGGAACACCGGTCGGGGCTTCTTGCTGTCGCCACCTCGGATGCGAGACAACCGACAAACGTGCGTACATAGCTATCTTAGACGTCTTAGATAGTTCGGACAAGGATGGCGTGCCAGCGAAGCCGTCCGAGCTGACACAGCTCGTATGCTGTGCGTCATGAGCGCGCTCGACCCCGACGACGCCCGGCCGTCGTATCGCCAGCTCGCCGATCGGTTGGCCGCGGCAATCGAAAGCGGCGACCGCGCCCCGGGCGAACAGCTGCCCACGCACCGCGAGCTGGCGAGCGAGTACGGAGTGGCCATCGAGACCGCCAAGCGCGCCTTGAGTGAACTGCGCGCCGCCGGGCTGATCGTGACCCGTCAGGGCAAGGGCTCCTACGTTCGCCACCGTGCCGACGAACGGCCTGAACGGCGGCCGGCGGACCAGGACATGGCAGAAACGGTCAGCGACCTTCGGCGCGAAATCGAGTCGATCAAAGAGCGGCTCGCCGCACTTGAGGCCGGGGACTGACGGAGCGAACGCCGAGCCACCTACCCGTTCAGCTTGCGGGTGAACTCCGCGATTCCGTCCACCATCGTCGCCAGGCCCTGAGCTGTGGCGCGGAGCCAATGCGCCGCCTCGACTGGATTCCTCACGGCGAGCAGGAGCAGCAGCGCCATCACCAAACCGGATACGACCTTGGGCCAGAGCCTGGGCCGGTACGCGGTTGGAATTGCATTTCTCGCCATGACGTCCTCCATGCCTCGGGCTACTCAATCGGCGGGTTGTACCCGTTTTGCTCATGAATCCAGGTTCCCCCGGAAAATCGTTCCCGAGAACTGTCCGACCAGCGCCCCACCGCTGAACTTTCACCGAACCAGCACCCCTGAACTTTCACTGAACTTGCGCGCCCCCGAGGTGCACACCGGACCTGGAAAGTGCGAAGCTGGCCCAATGGAACTGAATGGCGTCCCTCCCACAATCGAGCAGATCAAGGCGCTGGCCCTGACCAACTACGGCCACTTCACGTCGATGCTCGTCGAGTCCGGCAAGGTGCGCGGCCTGTCGCTGCACCTCCAGCGACTGACCCGGGACTGCCGCTACCTCTTCAACACTGAGCTGGACGCGCAGCGGGTACGCGACTACGTGCGCCATGCCCTGGCCGGAGACGACCAGCGGACGGTCGTGCGAGTGACGATCTATGACCCGGCGCTCGACCTCGGCACGATCGGCAACGACGCGAATCCTCGGGTCTTGGTCACCACGCGTGCGGCTGGCGAGGGCCTACCTGCGCCCTGGCGCCTGCAGGCTGTGTCTTACCAACGCGAAATCCCCGCGGTGAAGCACATCAGCCTATTCGGCGCACTCCAGAGAAGGCGAGCCGCGCAGCGTGATGGATTCGACGACGTGCTTTTCTTGAACCCGGACGGCACCATATCCGAAATCGCGACATCCAATATCGGTTTTGTGCGCGACGATGAGATCGTGTGGCCTCGGGCGGAATACCTCGCCGGAGTAACCATGACGTTGATAAACCAAGAGCTCGACGAACCCGTGACGTCGAAGCCACTCACCCTCTCCGACCTCGCCGGCGTCGATGCGGCGTTCGGCACGAACGCGGCCACCGGGGTGCGCCCCATCGCCTCGATTGACGATCGGGAGTGGCCCACTGACCACCCAGCCGTGCAACGCCTGCGCGAGCTGTACGCGGATATTCCGGCCGAACGCGTGTAGCCCCTGCCACCGAGCAGCTACCCTCGCCAGCAGGAAGATCGTCTACGGGAGCGGACGTGGCTACGGTTCAACGCTGGTCGGGTGTCGAGGTCAGGGCGCTGCGCGAAGCAAAGAGGATGAGCATCCGAGAGTTCGCGGCTCACCTCGGCGTAAGCGAACGCATGATCTCCAAGTGGGAAGCGGGGCGCGAGACGATCAACCCGCGGCCCGTGAACCAGGCGGCCCTCGACACCTGCCTCACGCGCAGCGACCCCGACACGCAGGCGCGGTTCGGCCACCTGACCGGCGGTTCCCTCGTCCCGACGAATGAGGACGACGGCCAGACCGCCCTCGTCGGCGGTAGCGAGGTCCGGCACCCGGTCGACGGCCGTCCGATGGTCAAGGTGGACGGCGGCGTCTACCTAGCCGGCCCAAGTAACGAGCCCGTGTGGCTCAGTGCCTTCTACATCGATGTCCACCCGGTCAGCAACGCCGAGTACGCACGATTTGTGGCGGCGACCGGGCGCGAGGCGCCGCGCCATTGGGTCGACGGCGACTTCCCGGCCGGCCGCGCCGATCACCCCGTCGTCTTCGTCACCTGGCACGACGCCAGGGCGTACGCGGCCTGGGCCAACAAGGAACTGCCGACTTCCCAGCAGTGGGAGAAGGCTGCCCGCGGCACCCGCGGCACCGTCTACCCGTGGGGCGACCAGCCGACCCCGGCCAAGTGCAACGTGCGCGAGAACGGCGTCGGCGAAACCACGGCCGGAGACTGCTATCAGAGCGGCCTCAGCGCGTACGGCGTCTACGACCTGTGCGGCAACGTCTGGGAATGGTGCTCGACCGAGAGCAAACCCGGTCGGCACGAGCTGAAGGGCGGCGCCTGGACCAGCCCGTTCAGCCGCGCCACCCCGTCATCGTTCAACGACGCCGCCGCCACGATGTGCGACGACGACACCGGGTTTCGATGCATCACCGGGGCCAGCACGTTCGACGAGTGAATGCGGCGCCTATCGGCGCCCTGACCGGGTCGGTTTGGGTTCGACGCCCATCTCCTGCAGCAGTGCCAGCGCCGCCGCGCGTCCGGGGAGTTCTTCCTGGCTTCCGCTGCAATGCCGGATCAGCTGCGCGAGAGCCATCCCCGCCGTTCGACCGAGCATGTCGAGCCATCTGGCCATCAGCGGCGCGTGGATGCCGTGGAAGGTGACGAGCACCGCTCCGTCGGTGTCGCGCATGACCAGCTCGTCCCCGGTGTCATCGACCCGCCAGAAGGGCACGTTGCGGGCGACCGCGTGCACCTCATCGGCGCGCTCGCGCATCCGTTTCGCGAGCGCGGCCCGCTCCAGCTGACGTTCGTGCCTGGTGACCATGCGCAACCCCTGACGCCCGAATCGGACAGCCCCCACCCTGCTTGCCAGCGTCCACGTTAGAACACATGTTCGACAGCTGCAACGGCTGGCTGCGTGCCCGAGTGGGCATGCACTCCGGTCCCCGCGCCGCGTGGGCTGGAGCGCGGGGGCCGGTGCCGGGCGGCCGTTTGGGGGTTAGCCGGTCGCGCCGTGGGGGGCCCGCGCGAGACACGCTGGGCAAGGGCATGCCGGTCACGGCGGGCACCATGTCTGCCGTGCCGGGGGTGATGGTCAGTCCGCAGAGGGCGGTGAGGTGCTCGGCGCGGGTGATGTCGGCCGGGAGCGGGAACAGGTGCACGGCTCGGTCGGTCTCGCCGACGATGCGGCCGCCGGGCAGCACGCCGCCGCGACGCAATCGCGCGGCGATGAGCGCGGCCGGCCTTGCCGATGTGTTCGGCCGGCGGTCGGGGCAGTCCTCGTTCACGGGGCGCTCGCCGCCTGCCGGGCGGGTTCGGCGAGGTGGAAGGTCTTGGTGTCCCCGTTGACGGGCAGCTCGACCGCGCGCCACTCGTGCCCGGTCTGGATCATGTCGGCGGTGGCGAGCAGCTGATCCAGGCGACCGGCGAGCGTGCCGCCGTTCTCTCGCAGCATCGTCAGCATGATCGCCAGGTGAGTGTCGGTATCGGTGTCGCCGCTGAGTCCCGGTCGCGGCGCGGTGAAGGCTGAATGGCGGGCCTGCGCGTCCCCATCCGGGCCACGGGTGATGTCGATCAGCTCGACCCGGCTCGGTTCGGTCTGCCGAGTGTCGTGCAGGTGCAGCGTGATCCGATGGGTTCCGACGCGCTGTGGCAAGACACCCCACTCGTAGCCTCGTTGGACGTCCTCCCAGGCCAGAGCCCAACCGCTCGCCGAGAGCCGTAGCACGCCGTGCTTGGCCCACAGGCTCAGCAGCGTGACCGCGGAGGCCAGCCGCCACTGATCGACAACGAATATGGTGCCGTCCTCCCGCTCGGCGGTGATCACCGGCGCCGGCGTCGTGGCGGGGAACTCCCAGTTCATCCCCGTGGTCCCGATAGGGATCGTGCGCTGTGGGCGCGGTGTCGAGCATTTCGGCGGTCGTTCGCGCGTCATCCGACATCCCCCGCCCGGTCGGCAAAGCACGCGCTCCGGGCGGGCGCGAGCGCGGCGAACGCCTTGAGTTCCCCGTCCAGTTCGAGCACCGACCCGCAATCCGCGCACAGCGGCTCACCGGTCCACGACCGGCGCCAGATCTCCCCGGCCACCGTGCCCCGAGGCAGGCCACACTCGACACACACCGCGGGCTCGGCCGCACCGATCTCCTGCCCCGCGCCGGCGGCGAGCGCGAGCGCCAGCGCGCATCGTGGGCTCGCGCCGCGCGGAACCCGCGCCCGAGCCAGCACACAGAGCGACGCTGAGCACAGGCGGGTCACGCAGCGTGGCGGCCGCTCGCCGCCGTCGACCTTCGTGACCTTGCCCGTTGCGGTAGACGCAACCCACACCATGATCGTTGTCACCCGCTCCCCACCTCGACACTTCGATGTGCCCTGACCAGCGTATTTAGCGTGATCGCGGCCACGCAAACTTATCTCAAACGCCAACTCTTTTTCTAGGTGTCGTCGAAGGTATAGTGCTTCACGCGTTGTTTGATCATGGTTGCGGGCGTGCCCGAGCCCGCGTCCGCTGCCGCCGAGGAATTCGGGCGTCGCCTCCGGCACCGACGCCAGGCGAAGAAGCTCACCCAACTCGACCTCGCCTACCAGGCCGGCGCCACGCTTTCCGCGATCAGCAAGTACGAAAACGGCCAGGTGCTACCCAGCATCAACACCCTGCTCAACCTTGCCTACGTCCTGGAGATCGACCCGGGCAAACTGATCAGCAAACTCCAGCCGGATACACCCCCGACCGAACGACTCGGCCGGTGACCAATACACGGCGATCGTCACGGGGCTCTTCACCTATGCCGTGGGGATCAGCGGCGCGCTAATCACACTGCGACAGGCCTGGGCCTTGTGACGTGGCTGAGCTTCTTGTTCCGCGCGCTCGACCAGCACAAGCCGGCGGGTCGGTACAGCTTTGAGGCCGACTCGATGCCGTTCAAGAAGCCGATCTCGGCTACTCGCCCGGAGATGACCCCAACGCCTTGCCGTGGGCCTTCTCCTGATGCCGAGAGATATTCCGAGGCCAGCCGCCCGGCCACTCCTCGACGGTCCGCGGGCGCCAGACCTCCCACCGGTGCGTACGCAGCTTCTTCGCGAAACCGAGGTCGCGCCGCGCAGCCAGAATGAAATCCTTCTGCGCCTCACCCAGTCGGAGCATCCACCGCCCCGTGCGCGCGATCTGTTGCTCGCGCTCCGAAGCCCTCTTCGCCGTCGGTAGCAACTCGAACAGCTCACCTAGGGCCGCGGTGATCTCCTCGGCGGCGGCGCGCGGCTCCGGGTTACCGACCAGCCGGATCTCCGATAGCGCGGCAAGGAAGGCCGACATCGCCTTCCGCGCGTCGGCGGTCTGGTATATCGCGGTCGTAGTGTGCCGAAACGCGAACGGCTCCCATCGCTGCATCGCGACCGCCATTCCGCCGAGGTAGATGTGCCAGGTCATCAGGTCGCCGGTGGCGACCAGAAGTCCGAGGTAAGCGCCTTGGCGCTTCTGCTTGTTCTTCGCACCCTTGTCCTGACCAGGCGGCATGATCGAGAACAGGGTGCGAGCGGCCTTCAAGCCGGTGGCAATCTCGCCGCCCAACTTCGTGATCTCGTCCATAGGCAGGCCGAACACGTTCATCCGCACATCCAAGTCCACCGCGGACATCCACAGCCGCAGGCGCGAGTCGCGTGTCGACCGTCGCCGCTGCGGTGGTGACCGCATGCGGTCACCACCAGTACCAGCGGAAGGAACGGCGAGGGCGAGCGGGGACCAGCGTGTTCGATCGTCCGTCACCGCGTGTCAGCTACCGTAGCCGGATGACGGAACAGGTCATCTCCACTCTGGTTGGCGGCGGCCTTACCCTCCTCGGCGTCCTCATAACGGCCGGCCTGACAGGCCGTCGCGAACGCAAGAACAGGTCGAACGTCCACCTGTCTCGCCTGCTTGACCGCCGATACGACCTCTACCTGGCCTACCTCGACGTCATGACACGGAACGCCTCACTCCTCCGCGGCGAGGACGACCCACGCACGCCGGACGTCGACGGCCTTTACGTAGAGCTGGCACGCTTTGAAGAACGCATGCAGGCGTTCGCCAGCCACATGGTCCTCGGAGCGTTCGAGGAGTATCGCGAGTGCATACGGAACCTCCTGTCCTGGAACGCGGCTGATGAGCAGGAACGCGCGCGTCTGCTGACGCTCGAACGAGCTGTCCACACACTGTCACTCGCAGCGATACGTGAAGACCTCGGCGTTGAAGGTTTCGAACCGAAGTGGCGCCGTCGCCGCATTCGGCGAGCTGTGAGGCTCTTCAAGCGGAAGATGGAACAGAACTCACTCTTGCCAGGACCAACGAACATAGCGGCGACCCTGGGCTCCGACCGGCGGTAGTGGCGACGCCTCACTTGTCCCGTCCGCTATTGCGTCCCACAGTACCCACTGACCGTGTGGACCGGCCGACCCGTAACGATCAGTGTTCGCCCTTCGCCGTGACGTGAACGACCGCTGGAGGGCAATTGAGACGGAAACTGAGACGTCCCGTGACGCGAAACAGCCCCCGCCATGCGCGACAGGGGCTGTTTATGCTGGTAGATGAAGTGGCCAGGGCCGGGGTCGAACCGGCGACCTTCCGCTTTTCAGATTTCCGACCGGCGGCCATTCGTCGCGGCGATGACCAGAACCGATCGGCAAGGGACCGCCGATCTAGACAGTCGAACCCATTTGACGACTCATCGCGCCTGGGTCGCGACTCCCTAACCACTCAAACACTTGTTCGATGAGATGAGGTTCTATAAGCTGTCGTCATGGCACAGAGCAGCTCAATCGAGTGGACTGAAGCAACATGGAACCCTACCACCGGTTGCGATCGCATTAGTGCCGGATGTGACAACTGCTACGCGCTCAAACTTGCAGGCCGTCTAAAGGCCATGGGCCAGGCCCGGTACCAGGTTGACGGCAACGAGAAGACCTCGGGGCCCGGTTTCGGAGTAACCCTTCATCCCGACTCGCTTGACGCTCCGCTTCGTTGGACGAAGCCCCGGATCATTTTTGTAAACAGCATGAGTGACCTATTCCACGCCCGCGTGCCAATCAGCTACATCCGAGAGGTCTTCGCCACGATTCGCAAAACGCCCCAGCACACTTACCAAGTCCTGACTAAGCGCTCACTGCGCATGGCGCGCGTCGCAGGAAAGCTTGACTGGCCGCCAAACCTTTGGATGGGCGTAAGCGTCGAATCATCGGACCAATTGCAACGCATGGACCACCTACGCTCCGTTCCTGCCGTCGTCCGTTTCATATCGGCCGAGCCACTGCTGGGCCCACTAAATGAGATTGACCTCCACGGGATCCAGTGGGTCATCGCGGGCGGGGAGAGTGGTTTTGGGGCGCGCCCCGTTGCCCCGGAGTGGATTCGCGACCTGCGCGACGCCTCGCGGGCGGCAAACATTCCATTCTTCTTCAAGCAATGGGGAGGGCGCACACCAAAGGCAGGCGGCCGGTCACTTGATGGACGAGAATGGAGCGAGTATCCTCAAGTGCGCAGCGCACTAGCCGTGTAATCAGTCTGCGAACTTGATAAGCGTACCTTCCGGAAAGGTTCCCGTCCTTTTTTGATTCGGACTGGTTATTACGCCCTCTTTCTGCATTGGTTTTAAGGTGAGCTTCTTTAGATGCTTCAGCGCGTAGGGCGTGTCGACGAGGACATAGTGCGCAAGCGTTTCGACGCTTACGAGCTGCCCACGAAAATGTTGTGCCATGTCCTGTTGTAGAGGCCGAGTATCAACTTCAGCCTGGAACAACACGTCTTGCCCGGCGAGTATGTCAGAGAACTTCTCACCGCTGCCGGGGTCGACCGTCCACATGACATCTTTCATTACTTCAAGGCCCTTGATGTTCCGGGTGCCATAGAACAGGAAGTATCCGGTGTGCCCGCTGCTGTTTACCATCTCGAAACTTTTGACGTAAGAAAAACCGCACACCTCGACGAGCTGAGATTGATACAAGTCGTGAAGGAAGGCCTTACGCTCTGCCCCCGTCAAGCCTCTGGCCTGCTTAAAGAGGTCTGTACCGAATAACTCGGTGAGTCGGTCGTCAATGTTGCCAGCGTTCGCAAACCGGTTGACTGTGTTGAAGTCGAAGTAGACGAAGAGCTCACAGCGGTCAAAAGAGAGGAGACGACGCAGCAAGTCCATGGGTAAACCCTTGACACCGAAAGGGTCAACGAAGGCGAACGTAGGCGCTAGGTTTGACTTTTGTTGCTCAAGGAAGCCGAGAATCCCCTCGGCGACATTCTCGAAACTGTCGCTTCCAACCGAAACCTTTACGTTACTCGGCCACGGTTGGTTTTTCGCAACGTAATCCCTTACGACTATTTCAAGCTGCTCGTAACGGTCCTGCTCAGCCTCGTTGAACAAGAAGACAAACTCCTTATTCGCCATTGCATCTCTGTGCGTGTGCTTGAGCAGCACATCGAGAGCCTTGATCGGCGAGCCGTACTCTTCCCCTTTGTAGATGCCGGGCCCCGCAAAGCCGTCGAGAAAGACAATCCGAGCGTTCCACCTGCTCAAAATCGGGAACCAGGCCTTGAGATACCCGGTCAGAAGCTGGTGCTTCGCGGCCGTGTGCGGCTTCAACTCCCAGACGGTTTCTCGCTCGCCCGTTCGTGCCATCGCTGCATCCTCGCAAGACGTTTGTGATCGTTCGGCTGGAGAAGTCGGTCAACAACCACCCAACGTTACTGATCGGCGACATGCTGCCCCAAAAAGACGAGTGCAACGCATGCCTTTGGCGGCGTGATCGAAAGCCCCTTCAGTGGCGGACACGGGGCAATCCTTCTCAGGACCGGACGCTCGCGGCTGCTGCGCCCGGCAACCAATGGGTTGCAGTCTGGGTTGCAGTTGCTCGAGATAGCGGGCTTCTCTCTAGTCGCCGCATCATCAGTCCTTGCAGGTCAGGCGACCACCGGGAAAGGTCGAACGCCGCGAAGCGGAATTGGAAATCGTGTTGGGTGTAACAGCCCTCACGGGTTCGAATCCCGTATCCTCCGCCAGCGCAACGCCGGGTCGCCCGTCAACGGGTGCCCGGCGTTCTGCCGTTGCACCGGGCTCACTGCACGGGCCTGGCCGGGAACCGCACCCGGTGGCCGCTGATCTGCCCCATGTCGATGCTGCAGTGCCGCTCGTAAGAGTCGTCGGCCGTCTCCGCCCTTCGCGCTCGGCCGACGATGACAACGCACCATCCGGTGTGCGTGGCCGTGTTCACGTGATCGACTTCGAACGCCACCACGGCGCCGTCGAGGCGGTCCAGCCAGGGCCCCACCTGGCCGTGGATGACCACGTTCTCGTCGACGATCACGAACTCCGCGAGCCGGACGACGGGCAGCCCGCGCTCGGCGTAGACCAGGCGACCGACGTGCTTCGATCGCACGAGACGCACACATTCCTGCTCGGGCAGGTCGTAGGCCTTGGTCGGCATCGTGAGTTCCTTCGACATCAAGCCAGCGCGGATTCACAGCTAAGCCGGTCCGCGTTCCCGCCGGTAGAGGCGAATTGCCCGGGCGCCCGGGGCCGCCTCGGGGCCGTTCTGCGCGGCATACCCCTGGCGGGCGTCACCCATTTGCCCTAGTACACCGCGATGTCTCGCACTCAGGGTCTACCGATAGTTTTATCGGCGTCGCCGGGAAGGCGGCCGAAGACCTACCAACCCGAGGAGTACCCGCGCCAATGGCCGGAGTGGAAGAGATCCGCGCTGGGATCGCGATGGCGAACGAGAAGTGCAACGCCAGCGTCGCCGCCCTGCAGCAAGCCGCGCAAGCCCTCGAGGAAGCGCAGCAGATCCTCGGACAGGTCACGTCCGGCAGCACGCAGCCGGAGGTGACCCAGGCGCACGGCCTGCTCGCCGAGGCGGTCCAGGGCATCAACGGCCAGCAGAGCACGATCCAGGCCGCCGTCTCGTCGGCCGAGTCGTACGCTGCGCGCCTGTAGATGTACTCACTGTCAGAGCTGCATGCACAGCTCGGCGCCTTTCGTGCGAAACTGGCTGAGGCAACCGAACACACCAATCGTGCCGTGGAGCTGCTGGATGAGGCACGCGAAACCATTGTCACGGCCCACGAGGCGGCACAGTCGTGGCTACCGCCCGAGCTCGCGATCGCCACGGAACGCCTCCGCCAGGACACCGACCGGCTGCGCGCGGCCGACGACCTGGTGAGCGGGTATCAGGCACGGCTGTAATGAGATTCCCCAAGGCCAGTGAACAGCGCGGCCGCGTACTGACCGCGCTGGGCAACATGCGCCAGCAACTGTCCCTCGTCCTCGGCGCCGCCACCGCGTCCCGCGAATCGGCGGAGACGCACCTCGCGCGGCTCGAACTCGAACAGCGCGTGGTGCGGGTCGGCATCGCGGGCGCGGCGGGCGACGAGGACCTCGCGGACGCGCTGCGCCATCCCGCGATGGCGGCCGTGCGTGAGCAGTTGAACGCCGTGCACGCCGCGTTCTACCGCGAGGCCGGCACGGTGCCCGGCCAGCTGCGCGAACTCGTCGAGCGGGTCGCGCCCGGCGCGGCGAGCCGGCCGCCGAGCGACTGGCTCGGCCGCGTGGGCACCGGCACCCTGACCGTCCCGCCGCTGTGGCGCATCGGTTCGTCCACAATGGACGACAGCGGGCCGTTCCCGGTGGCGGTGCCGCTGCTGGACGAGTCCCACCTGGCCATCACGTCGGCGCCGAAGACCCGCGAGGCCATCGACTCCCTGATCGAGGGCCTGCTGCTGCGCGTGCTGAGCAGCATGGAACCCGGCGCCGTCCGCGTCCACCTGTGGGACGTCGGGCAGCTCACGGCCGTGCTGCCCAACATCTACCCGCTCAGCCGCACCAGCGCCGTCAGCATCTACGACCCGACCCGGCTGGAGGACCTGCTCGACGAACTGGCCGGCCACATCCGCCGCATTCACGCGCAAACCATGCAGGCGGGCCACCATTCACTGCGCGGCCTGCGCGAATCGATCGGCCAGCGCACCGAACCGTGGCGTATCGCGGTGTTGTACGGCAACAACGAGACCCTGCCGCCCGAGGAGCTGCGCGAGCTCAAGCGCATCGCCGGTGGGGCGCTGGCCGCCGGGATCTCGCTGATCATCGTCGACATGCCGACCGTGCTCGGCGGCGGCGTGGAGAACATCCGGCTGCTCGACGAACACCGGGCCGTGACCAGCATGATCGGCCCCGACCTCGTCGTGGACCTCGACCCGCCGCTCACGTCGGCGCAGGTCAGCGGCACGGCGAGCAAACTGGCGGAGGCGTTGATCGCCAAGCAGGGCGGCCCCCGCTCGTTCGCCGACCTGCTGCCCGCCGAACTCGGGCAGGAAAACTCGGCCCGCGAACTGCGTGCCCCGGTCGGGTTCCACGAGGGCGATCCGGTCGAGGTGGTCATCGGTGACGCGACGCCGCACGCGCTGATCGGCGGGCCGAGCGGATCCGGCAAGACGAACTTCCTCTACGCCCTGATCGGCAGCCTCGCCGCGCGCTACCCACCGGACGAGCTCGCGCTCTACCTGCTGGACTTCAAGGAAGGCGTGTCCTTCGCCGGGCTCGCGCCCGGTCGTCGCGACAACAGCTGGCTGCCACACGCGCGCCTGATCGGGATCAACGTCAACACCGACCGCGAGTTCGGCCTCGCGTTGCTGCGTTTCCTCGCCGACGAGCTGCGGCGGCGGTCGGCGGCGGCGAAGGAACACGAGGTCACCGACCTGGCCGCGCTGCGCCAGCAGGACCCGGACGGGCACTGGCCGCGGATCGTGGCGATCATCGACGAGTTCCAGTACCTGTTCTCCGGGCGCGACACCGTCACCAACCAGGCGACGGCGCTGCTGGAGGACATCGCGCGACGGGGCCGTGCGCAGGGCATTCACCTGATACTGGCCAGCCAGGACATCGCCGGCATCGACGCGTTCTGGGGCAAGCCGGCCGTGTTCGAGCAGTGCACGCTGCGGATCGCGATGCCCAAGGCCCGGCGCGTGCTGGCCGAGACGAACAACGCGGCGGTGGCCGCGCCGAAGTGGCACGCGGTGATCAACCACGATTCGGGTGTCGCGCACGGCAACCAGCTCGCGCACGTGCCCGACGCGAGCAGCAAGGACATCTTCTCCTCGTTGCAGCGCAAGCTGTTCGAGCTGTATGCCAACGACGACGAGCGCCCGCGCCTGTTCGACGGTGCGCATTCGCCGCTGTTGGAGCACAGTCCCGCGTTCGGCGGGCTCATGCCGGGCGGGACTCCCAAGGTGCTGCTCGGCCAGTCGATCGACGTCGACGACGCCGCCTGCGCGGTGGAGCTGTCGCGGTCACCGGGGCGGAACTTCGCCGTGATCGGCACCGCCTCCGCCGAAGCGTTGTCCATTATGGACGCGGCGGCCCGGTCGCTGGGCAGGCAGTACGCGCCGCACGCGGTGGAGTTCCTGGTGTCGTGCGAAGTCGACCGGTGTGCTCCCGCCGTCGACCATCTCGTCGACGGCCTGAAATCCGACGCGCATCTGGTGACCCGGCTGACCGCGGACGACCTCGGCCCGCGCATGCTCCAGCTGCTGGAGGAGCCGGCCGACCGGCCGCGCATTCTGCTGCTGTACGGCGTGGATGCGGCGCTGCCGACGCTGGAGGCGAAGAAGCCGGGTGAGCTCAAGAGCGGGCTGGATCATTTCCGCGCCCTGCTCAAGCAGGGGCCGACCAGGGGTGTGCACACGCTCGGCTGGTGGCGCAGCACGGCGCGGCTGAAGGACACGCTCGGTTTCGGCGGGCCGGACGACATCGGTGCCTGGGCCGCGCTCGACGTGCAGGGCAGCGAGCTGAGCACGTTCGCCGCGGGGCAGGTGGTGCACTGGTCGCCGCGGCCGGGACGCGCGTTGTTCTTCGACCGCAGCACGCACGTGTCACCGGAAGTGATGATTCCCTTCGACCGTCCGGAGTTCTAGATGGAAACCGCGGCCATGCGCTACAAGCAGATCGTCGGGCTGGCAGGCAAGGCCGCCGAGGAACTGCGCGCGTGGGAGCTGGGCCGGGTCAAGGAGCTGGACACCGAGATCGCGGCCGCACACGCCGCGGTCGCCGAAGCCCGCGAAAAGGAGCAGCGGACGGCGCAGGCGGTGCACCACTGGTGGCGCATGGCTGAGGACAACGTTTCGCGCTTGTCGTGGCTGGAACTCGCCGAAGGCCCCACCCCGGCGACCAACGCCCACGGCTCCTGGCTGGACCGGTACCTCAACGAGGTGAAGCCGCTCTACCAGGAGCTCGTGGACGCCGTGTTGTCGCTGGGCTGGCGCTCGCGCCGTTAGGCGACCGGCGCCAGCGCCGGGCTCAGCCCCAGCCTGCTCACCAGCTCGCGGGTCGCCTTGGCCCGGTTGAACGTGTAGAAGTGCAGGTTCGGCACGCCCTCGGCCAGCAGGCGTTCGCACAGTTCGGTGACCACGTTGAGGCCCTCGGCACGGAACGCGGCGGGGTCGTCGGCCAGGGGCTCGAGGCGGTCGAGCAGCCACGAAGGCGGCGTGGCGCCGGACAGCTCGATCGTCTTGCGCAAAGTCCGCGGTGTGGTCAGAGGCATGATGCCGGGGATGATCGGCGCATCGCTGCCCGCAGCGGCGGCACGGTCACGCAGGCGCAGGAAGTCCTCCGCCTCGAAGAACAGTTGCGCCACCGCGAAATCCGCCCCCGCACGCAGTTTCCGCACCAAGTACCGGGTGTCGGTGTCCAGATCCGCCGAACGGGGATGGCCGTACGGGAACGCGGCCACCCCGACGCAGAAGTCACCGAGTTCCCGCACCAGCCGCACCAGTTCCTCGGCGTAGTTCAGCCCGTCGGGGTGCGCGATCCACTCGCCCATCGGATCGCCCGGCGGGTCGCCGCGCAGGGCCAGGATGTTGCGCACCCCGACCGCCGCGAAGTGCCCGATGACCTGTCGCAGCTCGGCCACGGAATGCCCGACCGCGGTCAGGTGCGCCATGGGCACCAGTGTGGTGTCCGTGGCCACCCGCGCGATGCTGCGGATCGTGCCGTCGCGGTTGGAACCGCCGGCCCCGTACGTGATCGACATGTACGACGGGTCCAGCGGCTCCAACTGGCGGATCGAGCGCCACAGCACCGCCTCGTCGGGTTCGTCCCTGGGTGGGAAGAACTCGATCGAGAAGCCGGGTGCGGTCAACGCCTGGAGTCGTTCGGTGACGGTGCACATCAGTAGCGGTAGTGCTCCGACTTGTACGGCCCCTCGACGTCGACGTCGATGTACTCGGCCTGTTCCTTGGTCAGCTTGGTCAGCTCGCCACCCAGCGCCTGCAGGTGAATCCGAGCGACCTTCTCATCCAGCTTCTTGGGCAGCCGGTAGACCTCCAGGTCGTACTCCTCGCGCTTGGTGAACAGCTCGACCTGCGCGATGACCTGGTTGGAGAAGCTGTTCGACATCACAAACGACGGGTGCCCGGTGGCGTTGCCCAGATTCAGCAACCGCCCCTCGGACAGCACGATGATCGAGTGCCCGTCCGGGAACGTCCACTCATCCACCTGCGGCTTGATGTTCACGCGCCGCACACCCGGATACCGGGTGAGCCCGGCGATGTCGATCTCGTTGTCGAAGTGACCGATATTGCCCACGATCGTCTGATGCTTCATACGCGCCATGTGCTCGGCCATCACCACATCCTTGTTACCCGTCGTGGTGATCACGATGTCAGCCTCGGGCAGCGCCGACTCCAGCGACTTGACCTGGTAACCATCCATCGCCGCCTGCAACGCACAGATCGGATCGATCTCAGTGATGATCACCCGCGCGCCCTGACCGGACAACGACTCCGCCGCACCCTTACCGACATCACCGTAACCACAGACCACCGCGACCTTGCCGCCGATCAGCACATCCGTGCCACGATTGATGCCATCAATCAGCGAATGCCGGATACCGTAGCGATTGTCGAACTTCGACTTCGTCACCGAGTCGTTGACATTGATCGCCGGGAACAACAACGTGCCCGCCGCCGCCAACTGGTACAGCCGCAGCACACCCGTCGTGGTCTCCTCCGTGACCCCGCGGATGCCCTTGCCGATCCCGGTCCACTTGCGCGGGTCCGCGGCCAGCGACTCCCGCAGCAGGTTCAGAAACACCTTCCACTCATCCGGGTCGTTCTCATCCGCGGACGGCACCACACCGGCGGCCTCGAACTCGGTGCCCTTATGCACCAGCATCGTCGCGTCGCCACCGTCGTCAAGGATCATGTTCGGGCCCTCACCATCCCAGGTGAGCATCCGCTCCGTGCACCACCAGTACTCCTCCAGCGATTCACCCTTCCACGCGAACACCGGAACACCCCTCGGCTCCTCCGCCGTCCCATGCGGACCGACGACGACCGCGGCCGCCGCATGATCCTGCGTGGAGAAGATGTTGCAGGAAGCCCAGCGCACCTCCGCACCCAACGCCACCAGCGTCTCGATCAACACCGCCGTCTGCACCGTCATATGCAGCGAGCCCGACACCCGGGCACCGCGAAGCGGAAAGACCTCCGCGTACTCCCGGCGCAGCGCCATCAACCCCGGCATCTCATGCTCTGCCAGCCGGATCTCCTTGCGGCCGAACTCAGCCAGCTCCAGATCCGCCACCGCGAACTCCACACCGTTGCGCGTGTCGAGCCGCTTCTCCGCAGTGTCCACAGTAGACATGAATCTCCTCAGGTGTTGAAGTACTTGGCTTCGGGGTGGTGGACGACGATCGCGTCGGTGGACTGCTCGGGATGCAGCTGGGACTCCTCCGACAGCTTCACCCCGATCCGGTCGGGCTGCAGCAGGTCCACGATCTTGGCGCGATCCTCCAGATCGGGACAGGCGCCGTAGCCGAGGGAGAACCGGGCACCACGGTAACCGAGCTTGAAGAAATCCTCCACGTACGGCGAATCCTCACCGGCGATGCTCAGCTCCTGCCGCACCCGGCGGTGCCAGTACTCGGCAAGCGCCTCGGTCAACTGCACGCCGAGCCCGTGCACCTCCAGGTAGTCCCGGTAGGCGTCGCGGGCGAACAGGTCATTGGCGTACTCCGCGATCGGCTCACCCATCGTCACGATCTGCAGCGGCAGCACGTCCACATCGCCAGAGGACCGTGGCCGGAAATAGTCCGACAGGCACAGGAAACGGTCGCGCTGCTGCCGGGGGAAGGTGAATCGGCACACCTCGGCCGCGTCCGCTTCCGGCGAGGCGAGAACCACCAGGTCGTCGCCCTCGGAGACGGCCGGGAAGTAGCCGTACACCACGCCCGCGTGTTGCAGCACCCCCTCGGTGGCCAACTGATGCAGCCAGTACCGCAGCCGGGGCCTGCCCTCGGTCTCGACCAGTTCCTCGTAGCTCGGGCCCTGGCCGCCCTTCGCCCCGCGCAGTCCCCACTGGCCCAGGAACGTGGCGCGTTCGTCCAAATAGGCCGAGTAGTCCGCCACCGGGATGCCCTTCACGACCCGGCTGCCCCAGAACGGCGGCGTCGGCAGCGCAACGTCGGTCGCGACATCCGAGCGGTCGGGCACCTCGACGGGTTCCTCGCGTGCCTTGCGGGATTCGGCGATCCGCAGCGACCGCTCGCGACGGGCCTTGCGCTCCTCCCGTTTGGCCTCCGCCTCGGGGTCCGCGGCCGGGGCCTCACCACGGCGAACGGCCATCACGTCGTCCATCAAATGCAGGCCCTCGAAGGCATCCCGCGCGTAGTGCACGTCGCCGTGATACACCTCGGTCAGGTCGTTCTCGACGTAACCGCGGGTCAGCGCCGCGCCGCCGAGCAGGACCGGCCAGCGGCCGGCGACCCCGCGGGAGTTCATCTCCTCCAGGTTCTCCTTCATGATCACCGTGGACTTGACCAGCAGCCCCGACATCCCGATCGCGTCCGCGCGCTGTTCCTCCGCCGTCTCGAGAATCGCGGTGATCGGCTGCTTGATGCCGAGGTTGACCACCTCGTAGCCGTTGTTGGACAGGATGATGTCGACCAGGTTCTTGCCGATGTCGTGCACATCGCCCTTGACGGTGGCCAGCACGATCCGGCCCTTGTGCTGGCGACGTCCTTCACTCTGCTCTTCGATATGCGGTTCCAGATGCGCCACCGCGGCCTTCATCACCTCGGCCGACTGCAGGACGAACGGCAACTGCATCTGCCCCGACCCGAACAGCTCACCCACCGTCTTCATCCCCGACAACAACGTGTCGTTGACGATGTCCAACGGCGGCTTCTCGGTCATCGCCGCATCGAGGTCCTCTTCGAGGCCGTTGCGCTCCCCGTCGACGATCCGCTGTTCAAGACGTTCGAAGAGCGGCATCTTCGCCAGCTCCTCGGCCCGCGACGCCCGGTTCGACGCCGCGGTCTTGCCCTCGAACAGCTCCATCAGCTTCTGCAACGGGTCGTAGCCCTCGCGGCGCCGGTCGTAGACCAGGTCCAGCGCGACTTCCCGCTGCTCGTCGGGGATCTGCGCCATCGGCAGGATCTTCGACGCGTGCACGATCGCGGTGTCCAAACCGGCCTGCACGCATTCGTGCAGGAACACCGAGTTGAGCACCTGCCGTGCCGCCGGATTCAGCCCGAAGGACACATTGGACACACCGAGCGTGGTCTGCACGGCCGGGTAACGCCGCTTGAGCCCGCGAATCGCCTCGATCGTCTCGATCGCGTCGCGACGCACCTCCTCCTGACCGGTGGAGACGGGGAACGTGAGGGTGTCGACGATGATGTCCTCGACCCGCATACCCCAGTTGCTCGTCAGATCCTCGATCAACCGGGTCGCCACGCGCAGCTTCCACTCCGCGGTGCGGGCCTGGCCCTCCTCGTCGATGCACAACGCCACCACGGAAGCGCCGTGCTCGGCGACGAGTTCCATCACCCTGTGGTAGCGCGATTCGGGGCCGTCGCCGTCCTCGTAGTTCACCGAGTTGACCGCACAGCGGCCGCCGAGGTGTTCGAGACCGGCGCGGATCACCTCCGGATCGGTGGAGTCCAGCATGATCGGCAACGTGGAGGCCGTCGCGAGCCTCGACGCCAGCTCGTTCATGTCCGCCACGCCGTCGCGGCCCACGTAGTCCACGCACAGGTCGAGCACGTGCGCGCCGTCGCGGATCTGCGCCTTCGCGATCTCCACGCAGTCCTCGTACCGGTCCGCGATCATCGCCTCGCGGAACTTCTTCGACCCGTTGGCATTCGTGCGCTCACCGATGACCAGCACCGACGCGTCCTGCTCGAACGGCACCGGCTGGTAGATCGACGCGAGCCCCGGCTGCGGATCGGGTTCCCTCGGCGTGACGGGAAGATCACGCACCGCCTCGACCACCTGGCGAATGTGCTCACCAGTGGTACCGCAGCACCCGCCGACCAGCCGCGCGCCGTAGCGGGTCACGAACTCCGCGAGCGCCTCGGCCAGTTGCTCGGGCTGCAGCGGATACTCGGCGCCGTTCTTGCCGAGCTTGGGCAGGCCCGCGTTCGGCATCACCGACAGCGGAACCCTGGCGCGTTGCGACAACGTGCGCAGATGCTCGCTCATCTCGGCCGGACCGGTCGCGCAGTTCATTCCGATCAGGTCGATGCCCAGCGGTTCCAGCGCGGTCAGCGCCGCGCCGATCTCGCTGCCGAGCAGCATCGTGCCGGTGGTCTCGACGGTGACCTGCGCGATGATCGGCACCCGCCTGCCCTCGGCGGCCATCGCGCGTTTCGCCGCGAGCACGGCCGCCTTGGTCTGCAGCAGGTCCTGGCACGTTTCCACGAGCACCGCGTCGACCCCGCCGATGAGCAGGCCACGCGCGGTCTGCTCGTAAGCCGTGCGCAACTTCTCGAACGTCACGTGCCCGAGCGTCGGCAGCTTCGTGCCCGGCCCTATCGCGCCGAGCACGTACCGTTCGCCGTACTCGTCCGCCGTCTCACGCGCCAGGCGCGCGCCCGCCTCCGACAGTTCGAAGATCCGGTCCTCGATGTCGTATTCGGCCAGGTTCGCGAGGTTCGCGCCGAACGTGTTGGTCTCCACCGCGTCCGCGCCCGCGTCGAGGTACCCGCGGTGCACACCGCGCACGACGTCGGGACGCGTGACGTTCAGGATCTCGTTGCAACCCTCCAAACCCGCGAAATCGTCCAGCGACAACGGAAACGACTGCAGCATCGTCCCCATCGCGCCATCGGCCACCAGGACGCGCTCGGTCAGCGCATCGGCAAAGCTCATATCCGCAACCTGGACTCGATCTCCGCCGCCGCGTCATTGCCGTACGACTTGGCCACCCGGTTGGAGAACTCGGCACGGTCCAATGTGTACTCCTGTGTACCGACCGTTTCGAGCACGATCGCCGCGAGCGTGCACCCCACCTGCGCGGCCCGTTCCAGGTTCATCTTGGCGTGGATGCCCCACAGGAACCCGGAGCGGAAGGCATCGCCGACACCGGTCGGATCGGCGATGTCGTCGACCTTGAGCGCGGGCACGCGGATAGACTGGCCGTTGCCCTCGACCTGAACGCCGTCCGGGCCGTGGGTCATCACCCAGTAGCCGACCTTCTCGCGCACCTCCTCGGCCGACCAGCCGGTCGCCTGCAGCAGCAGCGACGTCTCGTACTCGTTGGTGAACAAGTACTTCGCGCCGTCGATCAGCTTGCGGATCTCCGGTCCTTCCATCCGCGCCAGCTGCTGCGAGGGATCCGCGGCGAAGGCGAAACCCCGCTGCCTGCATTCCTCGGTGTGCCGCACCATCGCGACCGGGTCGTTCGGCGCGACCACGACGAGGTCGAGACCGCCGGTGCGGTCGGCGACCGCCTGCAGCTCGATCTCCCGCGCCTCCTCCATCGCACCCGCGTAGAACGAGGCGATCTGGTTCTGGTCCTGGTCGGTCGTGCACAGAAACCTCGACGTGTGCCGGTTTTGCGAGATGTGCACCGACTTCGTGTCCACGCCGTGCCGTTCCAGCCACGACCGGTAGTCGTCGAAGTCGGAGCCGACGGCGCCGACCAGGATCGGCGTCATCCCAAGGCAACCGAGCCCGAAGGCGATGTTGGCGGCGACCCCGCCGCGCCGCACCTCCAGCTCGTCGACCAGGAACGACAAGGAGATCTTGTCGAGCTGGTCGGCGACGAGCTGCTCGGCGAACTTGCCGGGGAACACCATCAGATGGTCGGTGGCGATCGATCCCGTCACCGCGATTCGCATGTGAACTCCCTAAGCCTTGGCGGCGTCTTTCAGCGCGGCGGCACGGTCGGTGCGCTCCCACGGCAGGTCGAGGTCCGCACGGCCGAAGTGGCCGTAGGACGCCGTCTGCGCGTAGATCGGGCGCAACAGGTCGAGATCGCGGATGATCGCGGCCGGCCGCAGGTCGAACACCTCGTCGATGGCGGCCTGGATCTTCTCCGGCGCGACGTGCTCGGTGCCGAAGGTCTCCACGAACAGCCCGACCGGGGCGGCCTTGCCGATCGCGTACGCCACCTGGATCTCCGCGCGCTCGGCGAGCCCGGCGGCGACCACGTTCTTGGCCACCCACCGCATCGCGTACGCGGCCGAACGGTCCACCTTGGACGGATCCTTGCCGGAGAACGCGCCACCACCGTGCCGCGCCATCCCGCCGTAGGTGTCCACGATGATCTTCCGGCCGGTCAGCCCCGCGTCGCCCATCGGACCGCCGACGACGAAACGGCCGGTCGGGTTGATCAGGATCTTCGGCTCGGCCGCGTCCAGGCCGAGCAGCTCGATCTCCGGCTTGATGACCTGGTCGGTGAGGTCGACGGCGAGCATCGTGTCCAGGTCGATGCCCTCGGCGTGCTGGCTGGAGATGACCACCGTGTCGAGCCGCACCGGCTTGTCACCGGCGTACTCGATGGTGACCTGCGTCTTGCCGTCCGGCCGCAGGTAGGGCACGGTGCCGCTCTTGCGCACCTCGGTCAGGCGGCGGGACAGCCGGTGCGCCAGCGCGATCGGCAGCGGCATCAGCTCCGGCGTGTCGCTGCACGCGTAACCGAACATCAGCCCCTGGTCGCCGGCGCCCTGCTTGTCGATCTCGTCGAGCGCGTTTTCCAGGCGGGACTCGTAGGCGGTGTCCACGCCCTGTGCGATGTCGGGCGACTGTGACCCGATCGCGACGTTGACACCGCAGGAGGTGCCGTCGAAACCCTTGGCGGAGGAGTCGTAGCCGATGTCGAGGATCTTCTCCCGCACCAACATCGGCACGTCCACATAGGCGTCCGTCGTGACCTCACCGGCGACGTGCACCTGGCCGGTGGTGATCAGCGATTCCACCGCGACGCGGCTGCGCGGATCGGCCGCGAGCATCGCGTCGAGGATCGTGTCGCTGATGGCGTCGCACATTTTGTCCGGATGGCCCTCGGTCACCGATTCGCTGGTGAACAAGCGTCGATTCGCAGTCACTGTTGCGTCTCCTTAGGAACGGGCGTGGAAGATGCCCCACGCGAGGTTGCCGGACCGACCGCCATCCACCCAGTGCTTCAAGCCGATCTTCATGTTCCGCAGGTAGTCGGCACTGATGGTCTGGGCGATCTCGGGCTCACGCCGTTCGGTTTCCTCGAGCACACGCCCATAATGCGTCGTGAGGTGTTCGGTGTGATCTTCGAACGTGACGCCCTTCATACCCAGCCTGCTCAACTCCCGCTGATAGAACTCCGGGGATCCCATGGATTCCAGATGCAGTCGTTCAAGGATCGGGCGCAGCGCGGACTTGTTACAGGTGTCCGAGCACATGGGATCGGTGAAGATGAACTCGCCGCGCGGTTTGAGCACGCGGGTCACCTCGCCGAGCACCTGCGCCCGGTCCCCGCTGTGCAGCATCGCGTCCTGTGACCACACGATGTCGAAAACGTTGTCCTCGAACGGGAGATCCTCGAACGAGCCGTCGACCACGTCGATCAGTTCGCCGAGCCCGGCCTCGGCGTTGTACTGCCGGTTCCGTTCGTTCTCGACCTCGCTGAGGTTGAGGCACGTGACTTTGCAACCGTAGGTCCTGGCCAGAAAACGAGCGGCGCCACCGTAACCCGAGCCGATGTCGAGGACGTGCTTGTCCTTGGTGATGCCGAGTTTGTCCGCCATGCGCTGCACGGTGCGGCGGCTGGCTGGCGCGATCTCCTCGCCGGGGTTGTCGTAGAGGCCGACGTGGATGTCCTCGCCGCCCCAGATCGAGTAGTAGAAGTCGTCGGCGTCCGAGGAGTTGTAGTAGTCGCGTGCCGTGTTGACCGCGGTCGAGTACTGCGTGCTTTTCACGTAACTCTTCTCCGCGACGTGGACGAGGAAGTCGGGCTCGTCCTCGGCGAACGAGTCCTGGAAGTCGCCGTAGGTCTCCACCTGCTGGAAACCGACTTCGCGCAGCAACCGCCGCACGTAGTCCTTGCGCAACGGGTACATGTTCAGGTGGTACTGGGAATCGTCCGGGAAACGGTAGCGGAATCGGGCGAGTCCCTCGTCCACGTATTCCGGTTCCGCGGAAACCTCTTCACCGCAGTAGTAGTACGTGTGCTTACTGGAGAAACCGCTGTCCAGAATCGCGTCGTAGTTGCGCTGATCGAGGATCAGAATTCCGTCGTGCTTGAGCACCGCGTAGAACTCGGCGAGCGCCTTTCGCCGGTCGCGTTCGGAGAACAGGTGGGTGAACGAGTTCCCGAGGCAGATCACCGCGTCGAACTCGCCGTGCACGTCACGGTTGAGCCAGCGCCAGTCGGCGTGCACCACGCGCAGCACGTGCCCGCCGTAGTTCATGCCGTTCTCGAAGGCCTTGGCCAGCATCTCCGGACTGCCGTCCGCGCTGGTCGTGTCGAAGCCCTCCTCGATGAGCCGTACCGAATGGAAACCGGTGCCGGTCGCGACGTCGAGTACCGACTTCACGCCGCGCGATTTGAGCAGATCGACGAAGAACCGGCCCTCGCTTTCGTAGCGCTTCTTCCAGTCGATCAGCTCGTCCCATTTTTCGACGAAGCCCTTGACGTATTCGTCCGTATAGTGATCGGTGTCACGAACCTGGAGCGGGTCGGTGCCGAACGCCTGCTCCGGATGCGCCGTGACCTCGCTGCCGATTCTCGCTTCCGGGCGGGCTTGCATCGAATCTGTCATTCGGGTTTCCCTTCACGTTCGGCTAGTGGCCACGGTTCGGAAAGCCGGAAATCGCAAGAAAGCGAACAAGTGCCAAGCCAGGCGTCGATAAAAAACGCAGCTCAAAATCGGGCCACCGGCCCGATGTCACACCCCGACTCGGCAGCCTCGCGTAATCGGCGCTGATCGTCGCGAAGCTGCCTGCACTCCAACCTATTGAGTCGGTGCGCAACCGATCAATGGGTCGATGGCGTGAACCGGGCTTTCACCCGTTGTATAGATATGCAGCGGTTGGCACGGCGTGCCGTGGGCCGCCCCCGGGGTGCCATACGTAGTGGTAGTCCCGCTGCGACAGTGCCCCTTCCGCGCCCCCCGAGCTAGGTTTTGTGCAACATGCAGAAACCACCCGTTTAGCCTAATATGTGCCACTGAGGGTTTGCCCTGGGTGGCAATCGCGATCTTCCTTTAGCCCGCTCGTCTGACATCGGGGCGAGAAGTGAGTTCGCTGTGTTTTCACCTCTCGTGCGCCGGCAGGAGCCACCGTTCGGGCTCGAGCGTGTCGGCCGACGGTCTCCGGCGCTGTGGCACGTAGGCGCGAGCCCACCCTGAATCGATGCGGATCATGGCGGGCACCGCCGGGGGAGCCCCGCGGTGCACCTGGTCAGCACACGCCCGTACCCAGCTCATGTCCGTCCGACGTGGACGGATTGTCACGGGTTCCTCCCGCATCGGAACCGAAGTCCGCGACCTGCCGTCGTAGCGGGCAGACGGGAGGGATGTCGATGGAGAAGGAGCCCGAGTCGCCGCCGCCGCTGGCCCGGCGCCGGCAGCACGAGCAGCGGATCACTGTCGCGCAGGACGACTGGGGACTGGTCGAGGTGGGCGTGACGCGTGGCGGGGAGCTCGTGGAGGTGGCGATCAACACCGCGCTCGTGGACCACGTCAGACCTGTCGATCTCGCCGAAGCGATGCTGCAGGCCGCCCGCGCCGCCCAACACCGCGCATCCGACCTACACGGCGGCTGATGCCGCATCGATATACACAAGACCGCAGCCCCACCAATCCACAAAGGACATGCGGCCACCGGAAGCAATGGGCCGAAGGCCCGAGCGGAGGGCCCAGGGGGCGGAGCCCCCGGTTGGGGGTCCGGGGGCGAAGCCCGCCGGGCGGGGCCTGGGGGTTGCACCCCCAGAAAACACGGCGAGACGAGGCGGCCCGCGCTTTCCGCGGGCACACCTCGCCTCTCGTCGAGCGGTAGCGGTGGGATTTGAACCCACGGACGGGATCAACCGTCACACGATTTCGAGTCGTGCTCCTTCGGCCGCTCGGACACGCTACCGCCGACTAGGGTACTGCACGCACGATCGGCCGCTCACCTGGGGCGGTTACCGAAGCGGCGGCGTGCGTCGCGGGCGGCTGTCGCCGCCCAGTCGCGGATCTCGTTGGTCGTCTCGCGCACCGAGCCGGTGGTCCGGTCACGGCGGCCTTCCGCGGCGAGGCGCCGGTTGCCGGTGCGCTCACCCACCATCTGCTTCGCCGCGCCGACGAGCCGGCGCGACCTGCTCTTCGCCCTCTCCATAACACTCATGGGCACCGGCTACCCGATTTGCCCTGCCTCACACGTCCCGGTGAAGCTCGAAAAACGCTTCCAGCACCTCGGCGCATTCGGCCTCCAGCACGCCGCCGCGCACTTCGGGCCGGCGGTTCAGGCGCCGGTCGCGGACGACGTCCCACAGCGAGCCGACCGCCCCGGTGCGGGGCTCCCACGCGCCGAACACCACCCGGGCGACCCGCGCGAGCACCAGGGCGCCGGCGCACATCGTGCAGGGCTCGACGGTCACCGCCAGGGTGCAGCCCTCCAGGCGCCAGCCGTCGCCGTGCCGCTTCGCCGCTGCCCGCAGCGCCAGGATCTCCGCGTGGGCCGTCGGGTCGCCGAGTTCCTCGCGGGCGTTGTGGGCGGTCGCCAGCAGCGCGCCGTCCTGATCGAAGACCGCGGCACCGATCGGCACGTCCGGTCCGGCTTCGCGGGCGGCGGCGAGTGCGGCGCGCACGAGTGCCGCGTCGTCCATCAGATCTCGTCGAGCAGCGCCGTGTACTGGTCCCCGAAACCGCATCGCTGCGCGATCATCTGCAGCTGCTCGTCCGGGTAGAGGTCGACCTCGCTGGCGATGACCTCGAGTTCCGGCGCGGGCAGGCCGACGTCGGAGAGGATGTCGAGGTCGCCTTCCGGCCAGATCGACTCGTCCTCCTCGTCCGGCGGATCGACTCGCAGCAGGTCCAGCACGTCCGCGGCGATGTCGTAGTCCAGCGCCGCCGCCGCGTCCGACAGCAGCAGCGACGGGCCGCGCGGGCTCGGCCGGACGATCACGAAGAACTCGTCGTCCACCGCCAGCAGCCCGAACACGGCCCCGGTGGACCGCATCTTGGCCAGCGCGGTGATCGCGGTGTCCAAACTGTTCAGTGCGTCGCCGTCCAGGGCGCTACAACGCCACCGGCCGTCCTCCCGGACCACGGCCACAGCGAACCCCGCAACGGGCTCCTTCACCGCCATGCGCACACCGTATACCTGACCGCGACGGCGATGGGTCACCATCTTCCAATGAGCGGACCTACAGAGCTGCCGTCCCTGCCCGACGCGCGCTTCGCCGGGCTGCTGGCCGAAGCCCGCGCGCTCCAGCCGAAGACCGTCGAGCTGCGGCGCGAGATCCACCGGTACCCAGAACAGGGGTTGCAGTTGCCCCGAACGCAGGAAGCCCTCCGGCGCGCGCTGGCCGATCTGCCGCTGGAGCTCAAGCTCGGCAAGTCCACCACTTCGATCACCGCGACCCTGCGTGGCGCGAATGACGGCCCCACCGTGCTGCTGCGCGGCGACATGGACGCGCTTCCGCTGCGGGAGGAGACCGGGCTGGAGTTCGCGTCCCAGGTCGAAGGGACGATGCACGCCTGCGGGCACGACGCGCACGTCGCGATGCTCGCCTCGGCGGCCCGGCTGCTCGCCGCGCACGCCGACGAACTCGCCGGGTCGGTCCGGTTCATGTTCCAGCCCGGCGAGGAGGGCCACGACGGCGCGCGGTACATGATTCACGAGGGCGTGCTCGACGGTGTCGAACGCGCGTTCGGGCTGCACGTCCACGGCAACATGCCGGCGGGGCAACTGAGCACCCGGCCGGGACCGCTGATGGGCTCGGCGGACACGTTCTCGGTGCACGTGGTCGGCAAGGGCGGGCACGGCTCGGCCCCGCACACGGCGCTCGATCCGGTGCCCGCGGCGGCGGCGATGGTCGGGGCGTTGCAGACGATGATCACGCGACGCGTCAGCGTGTTCGATCCGGCCGTGTTGTCCGTGACCAGGATCGAGGCGGGCACGACCACCAACATCATTCCGGAGACGGCGGTACTGGAAGGCACGTTCCGCACACTGTCCGAACACACCCGTGCGCAGGTGCGCGAGGAACTGCCCAAAGTGTGCGAAGCAATCGGCACGGCGCACGGTTGCCGGGTCTACGCCGACATCGAGCCGGGTTATCCGGTGACGGTCAACGATCCTGTTGAGACAGCGCGTGTGCTCACGCTCGGCCGCGACGTACTCGGTGCGTCACAGGTGGTCCCGATGCGGGACCCGATGATGGGCGCGGAAGATTTTTCCTATGTGCTGCAACGGGTTCCTGGCTGTTTCGCGTTCCTGGGCGCCTGCCCGCCCGAGCTCGACCCCGACGAGGCGCCGTCCAATCACTCCAACCGCATCCGCCATGAGGAAAGCGCTTTCTCCGCAGGTGTCGCCATGTACGCGGCCTTTGCGATGGACGCGTTGCGCACACCGCGGACGACACTGGCAGGATGACGCCCCGTGCGAGACGTGTGCGTGATCGGCCTGGGGTTGATCGGTGGCTCGGTGCTGCGCGCGGCATCGGCGGTCGGGCGCAAGGTGTGGGGCGCGACGGCCTCGGAGGCCGACGCCGCGGAGGCGAGCGCTGACGGCTTCGCCGCGAGCACCGACCTCGACGCGGCGCTGCGCAAGGCCGCGGAGCGGGACGCGATCGTCGTGCTGGCCGTGCCGCTGACGGGCCTGGACGAGGTGCTGCGCAAGGTGGCCGCGTGCGTGCCTCACTGTCTGCTGACCGACGTCACGAGCGTGAAATCGGCTGTGCTCTCCTCCGTGCGGCGCCTGGCGCCCGAGGCTCGCTACGTCGGGGGCCACCCGATGGCGGGCACCACCGAGTCGGGCTGGCGCGCGGGCAACGCGGCGCTGTTCGGCGGGGCGGCCTGGGTGGCGTGTCTCGAGGACGACACCGATCTCGCCGCGTGGGCCGAGGTCGCGCGGCTGGCACTCGACGTCGGCGCCCACGTCGTTCCGCTCACCGCGGCGGCGCACGACGAGGCCGTCGCGCGGGTGTCGCATCTGCCGCATCTGCTGGCGGCGGTGCTGGCCTCGGTCGGCTCGGAGGGCGGGCCGCTCGCGATGGCGCTGGCCGCCGGGTCCTACACCGACGGCACGCGCGTGGCGGGAACGCGGCCGGAACTGGTGCGGGCGATGACCGAAGGCAACCGGGAGGCGCTGTTGCCGGTGCTCGACGAGGCGCTCGGGCGGCTGGGTGCGATGCGCGGTTCGCTCGCCTCGACCGGCGGACTGGCCGCGACGATCAACGCAGGTCACCAGGGTGCGCAAACGCTTGCGCGGGCACGGGAGGTGACGCCGGCCGGGGTGCGGGTGAACCTGGAGGCGCCCGACGCGCGCGACGGTCTGCGCGCGCTGGGCGAACGCGGCGGCCGGATCACCGCGATCACCGACGACACGGCCATCGGCGAGGTCGCTTAACCACGCGCGGCCGGCCCAGCGGGCGCACAGGGCATCGGGACGGCCCACGAGACGCTGGGCCGCCCGGTTCCGGAACTCCCCGCTCTACTGCGTGTCGGGGCCGGTGCCCGTCGCGCCGGGGCCGGGTTTGTCGCCGCCGCCGGTCTGCTTGTGCAGCAGGTCCTTCGCCTTCGACGTGACGTTGTCGATCTTGTCGGAATGCTGGCCGAGCTTCGACTTGGCGAAGCCGCTCGCCTTGTCGAGGCCGCTCTCGATCTTCTCCGCGTTCTGGTCCAGCGCCTGCTGCGCCTTCTTCTTGATTTCGTCGAAGTTGATGCCCATGGCACCATCTCACCCCAAAGTCCCCGACCTCGCACCTGAAGGGCCGCCGATGCCAGGCAAGACCTACTCCTTCGAAGTGAAGCGCACGAGCACCGCCGCCCCGGAAACGCTGTTCCGCCTCGAGACCGACGGTGCTCGCTGGTCGGAGTGGGCCAAGCCGCTGATCGTGCAGTCGGCATGGGAGAAGTGGGCCAACCCGCCCGGTGGCGTCGGCGCCGTCCGGCGGGTCGGGCTGTGGCCGCTGCTGATGTTCGAAGAGACCGTCGAATACGAGCAGGACCGCCGCCACGTGTACACGTTCTCGCGCCCGGGCCCGGTCGACAACTACCGCGCCGAGGTGCTGTTCACCCCGAACGGCACCGGCGGCACGGACCTGTGCTGGCGCGGCAGCTTCACCGAGAAACTGCCCCGCACCGGTCCCGTCGCGCACAAGCTCCTGCGCGGCGCGATCCTCTTCCTGTCCGCACGGCTCGTGCGCGCGGCGGAACGCGGCTCAGCCGGCGCCTAGGCACAGAAACGGCCTGCGGAGCGGGTCCGGGGCGACGGCCTCGGCCAGTGCGTGCGCCGGCGACGTGCCGGCGGCGAGCCTGCGGTGCAGGTCGGTCATCGCCTCCGCCGCGGCGCGGTCGCCCACGCGGGCGATCGCGCCGACGACGGCCCGCGAACCGCCGGCGAGCAGGGCACCGGCGAAACCGAGCGCTTCCTCGCCCGGACGGATGTGGCTCATCGCGAGTTCGCAGGCGGCCAGCACGACGTGCTCGGGCGGCCGGTCCAGCCGCGCCGTCTCGTGGGCGAACAGCGGACCGTCGACGAGATCCAGCCGGGAGAACAACGCGTTCGCGGGCTCGTGGGCTCCGTGCGCCACCAGGTGCGCCAGCCCCGTACCGTCCAAAGCGGACAGAACAGTTCCCGAGGTGGCGTCCGCCCCGTCGACCAGTTTCGCCTGCGGGTAGACCGAACGCAGCTCCCGCACCTCGCCGATCGCGCCCGGCACCCCCGGCCCGCCGACGAGCAGCACCGGTTCGGCTGTGCGGTCGCGTGCCGCGCTGACCCAGGCCGTCGCGGACGGCGCGATCGAAATCGGGCGGCCCCGCAGCGACGGCAAAGCCGACCACGGCAAGGCGTACAACGGTCCGAACGGGACGATCACGAGTTCGCGGTCGCCGATCGCTTCGGCCAGTGGCCGCACGATCAGCTCGTCCAGCAGTTTCGCCCGTTTCTCCGCGGACGCGGTCACCGCGGCGACGAGCGGGTCGGGCAGGTGGTCCGGTGCCAGCACGTTCAGATCCGCGTGCAGCTGTTTGGTGATCTCCACGGCCTCCGCGAGCGGACCGAGGCGCAGCAGGCGGAACCGGCCGTCGCGCACCACCACGGCCGCGAGTTCGTCGCCGTGGCCCATGATGCTCACCAGCACCCGGTCGCCGAGGTGCCCGGTCACCTCCTCCGGCGGCGACACCGGGCGCGGTCTGCCCCAGGGACTGGTGTACCAGCCGAGCCTGCTCGCTTCCCGTTGCAGCTGAACGTAACGCTGCTCCAGCGCGCCGACCGGCTTGCCCTCCAACCGGTTCTGCTGGGCGGTTCGCTGCACGTTGCGCATCTCCATGATCAGCTTCGCCAGTACCGGATCGGCGATCGCCGGCAGCGGCTCGTACCGGTAGACCTGCGCGCGGGTCAGCTCCTGCCACGCCAGCAACCGCCGCGCGCCCGCGTGCCCGCGTGCCCCGTCGAGGACCAGCCCGACCGCGAGCCTGCCGAGCTCCTGGCCGTGCACCGCGGTGCCGCACAACAGGTCCAGTCCGCCCATGCGGTCCCGGACGCGGCTCAGTTCCGCCAGCCCGGCCCGCGCCTGCGCGAGTGCCGAACGTGAATTTCGTTGTGCCACCGCGAGTTCCGCGCGGCACAGGCGCAGCAGCATCACGTGGTCGACCGGAGTGGTGTGCCGCGGCCTCGGCACCTGGGCCAGCTGCTCCTCCGCCGCTTCGACCGCGCCGCGCCGCAGATGCAGCCGCACCGCGAGCAACCGCGCCGCGGCCGCCTCGTCGCGCAGTCCGAGTTCGGCGAGGTGCCCGGCGTGCTCGACCAGTTCGAGCGGCAGCCGCCGGGGCGGGCGGCGGGCACCGCTCAACGCCTCCATCGCGTTGACGCGCAGCTTGGCGAGCGCGGCGACCTCGGCCCATCTTTCGTTGCCACGCCGGAGAAAACGCCGTTGTGCGGCACCGGCGTGGCGGCGCGCGAGCTCGTAGTCGCCCTCCAGTATCGCCGCCGCCGCGCGGGCGACCTCGGCCTCGGCGACGTCCTGGATCAGCTTGTTCGCACGCAACCGGGGCAACGCCTCGTCGAGGTGCCGCGACGCCTCCTCGCCGAGACCGGCGGCGAGCAGCGCCCGCGCCTGGTCCAGCCGCACGAGCGGCAGCGAGCCAGGACCTTCGACCTCGAAGATCCGCGCCGCCTCCTCGTAGTGCCGCAGCGCCTCGGGAATGTCGCCGACGAGCAGCGCCCGGTCGCCGAGGTTGTGCCGCACCTTGCCTTCCAGATGCCTGCGGCCGTGCGCCACCGTCAGTTCGAGGCACCGGTTGAGATCGGCGAGCGCGGCGTCGGGATGGCTCATCCGCAAGTGCACGTAGGCACGGTTGAGCAAATTGACGGTGAACCGGAAGCGGTTGTCCGCGGAGTCGCGGTCCAGCTTGGGCAGGACCGCGTTGAACACCGTGAGCGCGTCCTCGAGCCTGCCGACGCGGAACAACACCACGGCACGCTGGAGTTCGGCGACCGCCTCGAGGTCGGCGCGTTCGTCGCCGGAGGGAAGCTGGGACAGCACCGCCCGTGCCGCCGCGAGATGCGCGAGACCGGCCTTGAAGGAGGTGACCTCGGCGTCGGCGGAGGCGAGGCTGATCAGGACACGCGCACGCAGGGCGAGCCATGCCGGGCGCTCGGCCCCGGCCCGGTCGAGTTCGCGCAGCGACTGGTTCAACAGCCTCGCCGCGTCCGCGGGACCGTGGTCGACGGCGGCGTTGCGGGCCCGCTGGTAGAGCCCCTCGGCCGCCGCCAGGATGCGGTCGACGCGAGAAGGATGCCCTGCCACAGGCCCTATCTGAGCACACTCTTACGCGATCGTGTGCGGCCGGTGAGTTTTACAGCACCACGGCGGGTGTGACGACGGTCCGCCGCCCTCGCGTGTCCGGTATCGACACCACGATCTGGGTGGTTCCCCTCGGCACGTCGTCGAGCACGAACCGGCCACCCTCGTCGGCGGTCGTGGCCGAGGAACCGTGTTCGGCGACGCGGACCTCTACGTCGTACCGCCCCGCGGGCACCAGCCAGCCGTCGATCCGGTGGCAGCGGCCCGTCCTGGTGAGGTTGATCATCACGGTCAGGTCGCTCACGGTGAACGTGATGGTGCCCTGGTCCACCGCGCTGCGTACGCCCGCGAGACCCGCCCGCTCCCAGCGCGCGACCTCGACGTCGAGATTCTCGAGTTCCAGCGCGAACTGGACCCGTTCGACCAGCCCTGGGGGTGGCGGATCGAACGTGGCGATGACTCGGCCGAGGTCGGCGAGCAGCGATTCGTCGTCCGGGTGGGCGCCGCCCTCCGGCGCTCCGTGTTCTCTCATGCGCTGCCCCCTTCGATGTCCAGTAGTTCACGCATCGTCTTCAGGCAGCGGCCGCGGTTGGGGCCGATGCTGCCGCGCGGTATCCGCAGCGCCTCCGCGACGATCCGGTATTCGGCGCGCCCGGCGAGCACGGTCAGCCGCAGCAGCTCCTGGCAGCGCTGCGGCAGCTGGGCGAACGCGCGCCAGATGCGCCGGTCGCGTTCGCCGCGCAGCACCTCGGCCTCGGGGGCCGGCAGGGTGCTCGGCACGGTCTCCGCCAGCTCGTCGGTCAGCGGAACCGGCGGCGCCTTGCGGCCGTGCACGCGCTGCGACTCGTGCCGCGCGGTCGTGACGAGCCAGCCCGCCAGCGCCTTGGGCTCGCGCACCTGATCGAGATGGCTGAACAGCGCCAGCCACACGGTTTGCACCACGTCCTCGGCGGCGTGCGTGTCCAGGCCCTGCCCTCTGGCCACGTTCCACACCAGCGGGGTCAGCTCGCTGACCAGCCGATTCATTCCCTGTCTGTTGCCTTCGCGCGCGGCACGCAGGCAGGCCGCGAAAAGCTCGGCGCCTGCCAGGCCCTCCCAGGGAGGATCAGCTTCCGCGGTATGGACCTCCGTCACCGCATTCGCCCCCGCTCTCAGTGGTTCTCCTCGTGTTCGGCGTTGGCAGTATCTCGCTCCTTGACAGAGGTGAGGAAGCTCGATGGCACCAGATACGTGCTTCACTCGGATGGCCCAAAGTCCGCGCCGGTCGAGGAAACGCCGGCCGACGCTCCGTGACGAAGTGCCGGCCGGCTCGCCCCCCTCAACCCAGTGACCGCTCCCCCAACGGCCACCACACCCCTTCGGATCGCAGCGCGACCCGCCGGGAGGTGGCGGCCGGCGGCCCCCTCGGCTGCCGGCCACCACCAGCTCATGTCAGACCTGCAGCTCGTCGATCTGGCCGTAGGCGTCCTCGTGGTAGGACACGGCGAGTCCGTTGGTCTTGGCCAGCAGCGCCAGCGTGGTCAGCGGGCTGCGGCCGACCTCGGAGGACGCGAGACGCCGCCAGCCGACGCCCCCGACGAACGCCCAGACACCGGGATGGGTGCTGGAGGCGAACAGCTGCGTGATCTGGCGTCCGTACACCCAGGCACCCTGTGCGGCGGGCGCTGCCGGGGCCGGAGTCGGGGCGGGCGCCGCGCCGTTGGGCGGCGGGGTGTTGGGCTCCCAGTTACCGGTCGGCGCAGCCACCGGCGGCGGCGTGTTCGGCTCCCAATTCCCGGTCGGCGCAGCCACCGGCGGCGGCGTGTTCGGCTCCCAATTCCCGGTCGGCGCAGCCACCGGCGGCGGCGTGTTCGGCTCCCAATTCCCGGTCGGCGCAGCCACCGGCGGCGGAGTGTTCGGCTCCCAGTTGCCCGTCGGCGCGACGCCTGTCGCCGCCTCCTTCGCCAGTTGCTCGGCCGCGGTGTCGAGGTCGGTTGGTTCCTGCTCGGTGTTGGTCATCGGTTCGACTCCCCTGTTCGACAGAAAGCTCAGAAAGCGGTGTGGACCATGCGAATCTCGTCGTGCTCGACATACGGAACGACGGGGTAGCCACCGGCCCGTGCGTCCGCGAGCAGTGCGAGCTGGTGCGCACCGCTCATCCCCTGCGAGAGTCTGGTCCAGCCCAGATTCTCCAGATTCGCCCACACGTCCTGCGCCCGGACGTGCAGGCCGAGCGCGCGCTGTGGCGGTAACCACGCGCGCAGTGTGGCGCCGGTGCAGCCGAGCGTGGTCGGCCTCGCCTCCGGATAGTCCTCCAGATACGCCTCCCCGTAGGCGATCCGGAAGTAGCCCCCCTCACCCCAGCCGGTCCCCCACGAGTTCTTCCCGATCCAGCACCCGTGCTCGTCGTCCCAGCCGATCAGCGCGACGCAGTGCCCGCCGCTGGTCTCCTCGGTGGTGTGCCGGTAGACGCCGCCCGCGTAGTGGAAGAAGTCGTCGTAGACCACCATGCACGCGGTCACCGGGCCGTAGCCGTAGATGTGGTGCTTGATCGCGGCCGGATCCCGGGTCAGGTCGACGATTTGCTCGGCGCGCACCAGATGGTGCCGCCAGCCCGGCTGCAGCGAGCCGCCGCCGGTGTCGTGATAGGGCCAGTAATTCTCGAACGTGACGCCTTCGGACACGCATTCGCCGAGCAGGTCGTCCGGCCACGAGCCGCTGGTGCTCGTCAGATGGTGCTCGGCGGCGTGCCCGAAGAACAGCTGCGCCTCCGACAGGTCCAGGTCGAGCCCGGCCCTGCGCCTGCTGTAGGCCGCGGTGCCCTCCAGCACCGCGATCACGCCGAACGCCGTGCAGGAACCGCATTCCCCCTGGTCCTTGACCGGCGTGACGTAGTCACCGTCGCAGGTTTCGCGCAGATCGAACGACCGCGGCAACGTGCCCGTCGGCGCGTAGGCCGCCGTGCATTTCTGCCCGGCGGTCCCGAGCGCGGCCTCGGCCATCCGGCCGGGCAGATCCGCCCTGGCCTCGACCTCGGCCGCGCTCGGGGCCGGCACCCCCAGTCGCACAGCACGCGACTCGGCCCCCAGCCTGCTGAGCACGGTCTCCCCGGCTTGCCACGGATCCCCAACCGTGGCAAGGGAATCACGAATGGCCGCGATTTCTTCCTCGCAGCTCATGCATCCTCCAAGCGGGCTACCTGTTCAGCCGACGCCAGCTATGACGCACGAGGGGGCCGCTCAGATACACACCGCTGAGGATTTTTTCGAAGAGCCTGGTCGAACGGGCGTCGATTCACCCGTTCAGAGCAAGAGAACGGCCGTTCGAGCGCCCCGGGTGGCCGGGACTACTTCCCCGTGGCGACGGACACGGCCGTCCTGATGACACTGTCGTCGGAGGCGGCGCGCAGCAGGTAGTCGGCGAGATCGGCGCGGCCGATGGTGAAACTGCCCCGCACGTTGCCCTTGGTGCTGCTGGCGATTCGTCCGCTGTGCGCCCAATTCGTCAGCCGAGGCGGGCGGACGATCGTCCAATCCAGACCGCTCACCCCCACCCGCTCTTCCATCGCGCTCATATCGGCATAACCTTCGCGAAGGACCCGGATCAGAATGGGTTTGACGATCCCGCGAGTGAAGAAACCGTCACCTTGTGTGTGCATGCCGCTGTTGCTGACCACGATCAGTCTGTGCACGCCGGCCCTTCGCATCGCGACCATGATCGCCTCCGTGCCGTCCCGGCAGATGGTCGTCGGGCCACGGCCGCGCGGACCGAGTGCCGAGATGACGACGTCCCGTCCGCTGATCGCGGATTCGATCGAGGGCGGGTCGAGCACATCGGCGGTCACCACGTCGAGCCGTGCGTGTGCGGGAACATCCAGGCGTGCCGGATCGCGGACCACCGCTGTGACCTGATGTCCCGCCGCGAGTGCCTGCCGCACGACCTCGACACCCGTTCCGCCGGTCGCCCCGAACACCGTGAGTTTCATGTCGCCTCCATCGGTTAGTGTTCACTCACCCGCTATGGTTAGTGTGTACTCACCAACCGTCAAGCGAACACTGAGAACGGACTGAGAATGGGCACGCGCGAGCGGATACTGGCCGCGGCCACGGAGATCATGCGCGAGCAGGGCTACGCGCGGGCCACGACCAAGGAGATCGCGCGTGCCGCGGGTTTCTCGGAAGCCGCGCTGTACAAGCACTTCCGGGACAAGACGGAGATCTTCCTCGGCGTGCTGTCGGAACAGCTGCCTCCGCTCGGCGTTCTCGACGGCCAAGCGGGCAAGAGCACCGTGCGGGCGAACCTGACCCGGTTCACCCGCGCCGCCGTGGACTTCTACGCCCGCAGCTTTCCGATCGCCGCCTCGGTGTTCTCCACCCGGGAACTGCTCGCCGCGCATCGCAGCGCACTCCAGGAACTGGACGCCGGTCCGCGACGCCCACTGGCCGCGCTGGCGCAGTACCTGCGCGAGGAGCAGAAGCTGGACAGACTGGCACGCTCGGCGGATGTCGACGCGATGGCCGCGCTGCTGTTCGGCGCGTGCTTCCAGCAGGCGTTCCTGCTCCACTTCGACGGGGAGGAGCCGAGTCCCGATATGCTGGACGGACTGGCGAAAAGCCTGGTCAGGACGCTTCTGAACGGCGTTCGATAGCCTGCTCGCGCCAGCGCGCCAGCAGCAGCGGCATCTCCTTGGCCAGGTACTCGAAGAAGTCGCGAGTCTCGGCCAGCCGCCTGCCGACCTCGGTCTCGGGGCCCACGGCCGCGGCGCCCTCGTCGATGGCCTGCGCCAGGTCCCGGTAGGTGCTGTCCTTCTGGCTGACGATCTCGTACCAGCCGACGTCGAAGGCGAAGTGATCCCGCCGCGCACCGGGTTCCCGGCCGCGCTGCAGGAACCCGACCTGCACGAGGTAGCGGACGGCTCCCGACACGGCGGCGGGACTGATCTGCAGGGTCTCGGCGAGCTCGGCCGCGGTGAGCCTGCCGTGTGCGCTCGCCAGTGTGGCCGCGAACACGCGGGCCGGCATCCGGCCGAGGCCCGCGTTGTTCAGCAGCACGGCGAACTTCTCCACGAAGGGCAGTGCCTCCTTCGGCACCGGGGCCGGGTCGCGCTGGGACTGAGGTCGGCTGGACATGGGTTCATTCTCCCTTAGCCGCTTGAACGCTTCACTAGATCCATACGTTTTCCTAACTTCACAACTTCATGAAATCACTGTAACTTCACGTGCATGGACAACGCCATCTCCATCTCCGGCCTGAACAAGTCGTTCGGGTCGACCAAGGCCCTCGACGGCCTTGATCTGCGAGTCGCGACTGGGGAGGTGCACGGCTTCCTCGGGCCGAACGGGTCCGGCAAGTCGACCACCATCCGCGTCCTGCTCGGTCTGCTCCACGCGGACTCCGGCAGTGTCCGCCTGCTCGGCGGTGACCCGTGGCGCGACGCCGCGGCGCTGCACCGGCGGCTCGCCTACGTGCCCGGCGACGTCAACCTGTGGCCCAACCTGTCCGGCGGCGAGGTCATCGACCTGCTCGGCAGGCTGCGCGGCGGGCTCGACCAGCGTCGCCGCAAGGAACTCATCGAACGCTTCGACCTCGACCCCACCAAGAAGGGGCGCACCTACTCCAAGGGCAACCGGCAGAAGGTGGCGATCGTCGCCGCCCTGTCGTCCGATGTGGAGATGCTCGTGCTCGACGAGCCCACCTCCGGGCTGGACCCGTTGATGGAGGCCACTTTCCAGTACGCCATCCAGGAGGAACGGGAGAAGGGCCGCACGGTACTGCTGTCCAGCCACATCCTCGCCGAGGTCGAGGCGCTGTGCGACCGGGTCAGCATCATCCGCACCGGCCGCGTCGTGGAAAGCGGGACGCTGGCCGACCTACGGCATCTGACCCGCACGTCGATCACGGCCGAACTCGCCGGCCATCCGAACGGACTGTCCACATTGGCCGATGTGCACGACCTCAAGGTCGAGGGCACGCGGGTCCGTTTCGACGTCGAGACGCACGCCCTGGACAAGGTGCTGCGGCAGCTGACCGACGTCGGTGTGCGCAGCCTGACCAGCCGGCCGCCGACGCTGGAGGAGCTGTTCCTGCGGCACTACACGGAGACGAGCGCGCGATGAACGATCTCGTCGGAACGCGGCAGCTGACCCGGCTCGCGCTGCGACGCGACCGGATCGTGCTGCCGATCTGGGTGGTCATCCTCGGTGTGCTGCCCGCGTCCACGATGGGGCTGTACGACAGCCTTTACCCGGACGCGGCCGCCCGTGCCTCGCTGACCAGGACGATGGGCGCGAACCCTTCGCTGAGCCTGCTCTACGGCCCCGCGTTCGACCTGTCCACCGCGGCCGGCTTCGTGGTGTGGCGCTATGGCAGTTTCATCGCGCTGGTGCTGGCATTCGTGTGCGTGTTCACGGTGACCAGGCACACCAGGCAGGAGGAGGACACCGGCAGGCAGGAGCTGCTGTCCTCCGCCGTCACCGGCCGTTTCGCCGGCCTCACCGCGGGCCTGACCACCGCCGGCCTCGCCGCGACGGTCACCGGGCTCATCACCGCGGTCGGCTTGTCGGCCGGAGGCGCGCCGGCGGCCGGCTCGATCGCGTTCGGGCTCGGCATCGCGCTGGCGGGCTGGTTCTTCAGCGCGGTCGCCGCGGTGGCGGCACAGCTGGCGACCTACGCGCGCACCGCGAACGGGCTCGCCTCGGCCGTCGTCGGCGCCGCCTTCCTGCTCCGCGCGATCGGCGACGCGGCGACCGACCTGCACTGGCTGTCGTGGCTCTCGCCGATCGGCTGGGTCTCGCAGGTCCGCCCGTTCGCCGGGGAACGGTGGTGGGTGCTGCTCCTGCTGTTCGCGGCGACGATCGCGTGCGCGGGCTTGGCGTACGCGCTGCTCCCGCGGCGGGACATCGGCATGGGCATCATTCCGGCGCGGCCGGGCCCGGCGGTCGCCGCGGCAGGGCTGCGCTCGTCGTTCGGGCTCGCCTGGCGGCTGCACCGGGGCCTGTTGTCCGGCTGGCTCGCCGGGTTCGCCGTGATGGGCGCGTTGTTCGGGTCGATGGCCGCCGGGATCGGCGACGTGGTCGGCGACAGCCCGCAGGCCAAGGAGATGTTCGAGCGGCTGGGTGGCGCGTCGGCGATGGTGGACGCCTTCCTCGCCGCGATCGTCTCGATCTTCGGCATGATCGCCGCGATGTACGGCGTCCAGGCGACGCTGCGGATCCGTGCGGAGGAGACCGCGGTCCGCCTGGAACCCCTGCTCGTGACCAGGGTCCGCAGGCTCGAGCTGCTGGGCAGCCACCTGGTGTTCTCACTCGCGGGCAGCGCGCTGCTGCTCGTCGTGGGCGGGACCGCGGCCGGATTACTGCACGGACTGCGTGTCAGCGACGTCAGCGGTCAGCTGCCCGCGGTGCTCGGTGCCGCGTTGGCGCAACTGCCCGCGGTCTGGGTCGTCGTCGGGCTGTCGGTGCTCATCGTCGGGCTGGTGCCGAGGTACGCGATGGCGGGCTGGTCGGTGGCCTCGCTCTCGCTCGCGCTGGCGTTGTACGGCCCGGTGCTTCAGCTTCCGCAGATCGTGCTGGACATCTCCCCGTTCACGCACATCCCGAAACTGCCGAGTGCCCACTTCACGGCCACGCCGCTGCTCTGGTTGACCGGAATCGCGCTGGTGGCACTGGCCGCAGGCATGGCAGGTTTCCGGCGCCGCGACATCGGGTAACCGCACCAGGGGGAAAGAGCCCGGGTTTGTCGGGGGACCCGGGCTCTTTTCATGCATACGCCCAGGCAGGCGCGGGTAATCGGGGCACATGAACGAGCTGATCGAGCGGATGCCCAAGCAGATCTTCCTCGCCGGCCGGTGGCGCGACGCCGCCGACGGGAGCCGGTTCGCGGTGCGGGATCCAGGCAACGAGCGGCAGCTGTGCGAGGTCGCCGACGCCCAGGACGCCGACGTGCGCGAGGCCATCGACGCCGCGGTCGCGGCGCAGCGGGAATGGGCGGCGACCGCGCCCCGCGAACGGGGCGAGATCCTGCGCCGCGCGTGGCAGCTGATGACCGACCGCGCCGAGGACCTCGCGTTGCTGATGACGCTGGAGATGGGCAAGAGCCTCGCCGAGTCGCGCGCCGAGGTGACCTACGCGGCCGAGTTCTTCCGCTGGTTCTCCGAGGAGGCCGTGCGCGTCGACGGCCGGTACGGGCGCAACCCCGCGGGCGGCGGCGGGCGGATGCTGGTGTCCAAGCATCCGGTCGGGCCGTGCGTGCTGATCACGCCGTGGAACTTCCCGCTCGCGATGGGCACGCGCAAACTCGGGCCGGCGATCGCCGCGGGCTGCACGATGATCGTCAAACCCGCACAGCTGACGCCGCTGTCGATGCTGAACCTCGCCGGGCTGCTGCGCGAAGCCGGGCTGCCCGACGGTGTGCTCAGCGTGCTGCCCGCGACCTCGGCGAGCCGTGTCGTCGGCCCGGCGCTCGCCGACGCGCGGATCCGCAAGATGTCGTTCACCGGTTCCACGGAGGTGGGCCGCAAGCTCGTCGAACAGTGCGCGCCGAACCTGCAGCGCATGTCGATGGAACTCGGCGGCAACGCGCCGTTCCTCGCGTTCGAGGACGCGTCGCTGGACGACGCGGTCAAGGGCGCCGTGACGGCGAAGATGCGCAACAACGGCGAATCCTGCGTCGCCGCGAACCGGTTCCACGTGCAGGCCTCGATCGCCGACGAGTTCGTGCGGCGGCTGACCGAGGAGATGTCATCGATGAAGGTCGGGCACGGTACCGAGGACGGGGTCAAGGTCGGCCCCCTGATCAACGCCGACCAGCGCGACAAGGTGATCGAACTGGTCGACGACGCGCTCGCCCGCGGCGCGAAGACCACGACCGGCGGCAAGGCGCTCGACGGCGACGGGTACTTCTACGCGCCGACCGTGCTCACCGACGTGCCGCCGGACGCGCGCATCCTGCACGAGGAGGTGTTCGGCCCGGTCGCCCCGGTGACCACGTTCGAAACCGAGGACGAGGCGGTGCGGCTGGCCGACGACACCGAGTTCGGGCTCGTCGCGTACCTGTTCACGCGCGACCTCGACCGCGCGGTGCGGGTCGGCGAACGGCTGGCCACCGGGATGATCGGCGTCAACACCGGGCTGGTCTCCAACGCTGCCGCGCCGTTCGGCGGGGTGAAGGCGTCCGGGTTCGGCCGTGAGGGCGGCGCCGAGGGCATCGAGGAGTACCTCGACGTGAAGTACCTGGCGCTGGCGATCAAGGAAAATTCGTAACAATTCCGGGGTTTTCCGAATCAACCGGACAAATAATTCCCCGCTTGCCCGGGGAACCCGTTTCCGCTTAGCTGCATCAGAGTGAGCATGAATTCGCCCGGAAACGCGGCAATAGCGGACATCACGCGCAAAGCGGAGGCCGCCAAGGCCCGTCTTCAGCAGTTGTCGGCCACTCTGTCCAGTCAGGACGGTGCGGCGACCGTGACCGTCAATGCCAGCGGCGCGCTGCAGAATCTCGCATTCGGGCCGAAAGCACGCGAACTGCCGCTGGAGCGGCTCGCGGCCGTCGTGCTCGCCACCGCACAGCGCGCGCAGGCGCAGGCGGCGGCCCAGATCACCGAGATCATGGCGCCGGTCGTCGGCACCGACAGCGACGCGATGCAATTCCTGCGCGAACAGTTTCCCGCGCCGGAAGCGCCCGAGGAACAACCACGCCAGCGGCCCCGCGCGCAGGATGACGGCGACGACGAAGACGGTTCCGGTCCTCTGCTGCGAAGGAGCTGGTGATGGCGGGCGGTTACGAGGTCGACCTGCAGGCACTCGCCGCGCACGCGCCCGAGGTCGACCAGGTCGCCGAACAGGTGCACCAGGCGATCGACGCGACGGGCGCGGCGCAGGGACTCGGTGACATGAACGCGTTCGGCCTGGTCGGGCAGGTCGTCGCGGCCGGTATCGAGTACTGGATTCACAGCGCGACCAGCTTCGTCAAGGGCCTCGGCGACGCCGGGCACGACCTGGCGGACAAGGTCAAGAACGCGCACGAGGCGCTGTCCGACCACGAGGACAAGTCGAAGGCGGCGCTCACCGCGATCGGGAAGGATCTCTAGCGATGACCTCCACCGAGACCGCCGAGGAGAACCCGCTCGTCGCGAAGTCCGAATCCTCCTCCGGCGTGTTCACCAACACCGGCAAGGACGGCGCCAGCGCCGTCGACAACCTGCCGGCCCAGACCGCGGGCTCCGGCCTGTTCAACGACGTCGCGACGACCGTGAAGGACTTCTCCGACGGCGACTGGGGCAACGCCGCCATGGACGTGGCCACCGACGGTCTCGACCTGCTCGGGGCCGCGATGGATCCGCTCGGCACGCTCGCCAGCGCGGGCGTCGGGTTCCTGATCGAACACATCAGCTTCCTCAAGGACGGCCTGGACAAGCTCGCCGGCAACCCGGAAGCGGTCACCGCCAAGGCGCAGACCTGGCAGAACGTCTCCGAACAGCTCACCAAGACCGCCGAGTCCTACGAGAAGTCGGCCGCGAAGACGGGCGAGTCGTACAAGGGCGGCGACGGCGCGGCCGCCTACCAGCAGACCGCGGCGGGCTACGCCGACGCGCTGCGTGGTGCCGCCGGCCACGCGAAGAGTGCCTCCACCGCGATGCAGGTGGGCGCGGCGATCGTCGGCACCGAACGCGGCCTGATCCGCGACATGATCTCCGAGTTCGTCGGCGAACTGATCGTCAAGGGTCTCGCCGCGCTGGCGACGTCGTGGTGCTCGTTCGGCGGGACGATCGCCGCGTTCATCGCCGACACCGTCGTCGAGGGCGGAATCCTCGCCGAGAAGATCAGCACCCGGATCGCGAAGATCGTCGAGCGGCTCACCGCGCTCGCGAAGAACGCGGAGAAGTCCAAGGGCGCGATCGAGGCGGCCGCCAAGGCGCTGGCCAAGATCGGCAAGACCGCCGACAAGATCGCCGACAAGAGCCTGGACGCCGCGACGAAGATCGAATCGACGGCGAACAACCTCAAGCAGGCCGGCAAGGAGGCCAAGGAAGCCGCCGAGGCCAAGAAGACGGCGCAGGAGATCCGCGAGGCGTCCGGCGAAACCAAGGAGAACCCGCTGGAGAAGAGCCTGCTCAACCTGGGCAAGTGGAGCGAAGAGGGGCACGTGACCGCGCCGAACTCCGGCGATCTCATCGCGACCGTGCTCGAAGGCAGGCGCCAGGCCAACGAGCAGGCCGACCGGTCCCGCGAAGCGGCCGAGGCCTACGAGAAAGAACACGGAGCAGGCGAGTGACCCGGTTCCGGCTCGGCAGGCAGGCCAAACTCGACCAGGTCGCGGTCGCGATCAATCTCGTCATCATCGGTGCCGGACTGGTGTTGCTCGGCTCGGTGATGGACTGGAGCGGCTGGCTCACCGTGCCGATGATCGTGCTCGGCGTACTGTTCCTGCTGATCACGGCCTTGCGGCTGGCCGGATGGCGCAACCTGGTGTGGTCGCGCGAGCTGGTCGTGGACGCCGAGGGCGTCCGATGCGAGTCACGCGGGGGCGACGGTTTCGCGGTGCGCTGGTCAGACCTGGCCGCGCTCGGCGTACATACCGACGAGGGGGTGGATCCCCGCTTCGGGCTGACGCTGATCTGCTATCCGAAAGCCCCTGAGCTGCCCGGCAGCGGCACGCTCGTTCCGCTGCGCGACAACGCCGGGCGCATGGCACGGTTGCGCCGCCGCCCGGGTATCGCGGAGGCGATCCGGGACGGGGCACCGGGCGACTGGCAGCGGCCCGCGGCGACCGGATGGGACGTGCTCGTCGCCGCACCGGAGATCGCACCGCGGGTGATCCCGCAGCCCGCACCGGGACGTCCGGTGGTCGTCAACACCGGCCTGGCCTCGGCGCGCCAGGCCTTCGTCGGGGGTGCGCTCGCGGCGTTCTTCGGGATCGTCGCGCTCGTCGGGGCCTTCAGCGCCGGCGCCCCGGCCGGAATGCGTGTCGCGGCCGGGATCATCGGCGTGCCGTTCCTGCTGGTCGCGCTGGCCATCGTGGCGAGTGTGCCGATGCTCGCGCGCAGCCGCCACGTCGTGCTCGACCCGTACGCGCTGATGTGGAGCGATCCCGGCGGGCAGTCGCGCATCCTGCCGTGGGATTCGATCTCTTCGATCACCACTCAGTCCACTGTGGTCAGAGGATCGGCGTTGTCGAACTCGCGCACCACGGCGCACCTCGTCGTGCACGCCAAGGACGGAAATCTCGACCTGGCGCTGGGCGCTCAGCTGCGCTCGGCCGAGCGCATCGCCGAGGCGGTGCAACTGTTCGCGCCGCGTCTGTGGCACGGCGCGAGCTCGCGGACCGGCCGGTTCGGCATCAAGTAGCGCGGAGACCGTCGGTGAGCACACGGCCGAGGGCGCGGCCCGGCGAGGACTGGCGGTTGATCGCCAGGTAACCGGCCAGCAGTGCGGTCAGGTCCTCGGGTTCGAGGTCCTGGCGCACCGCGCCCGCCGCCTGTGCGCGGCGGAGCAATTCCCCGAACAGGGCACGGAAATCGGTGTGCGGCGTGTGCGACAGGCTGCCGCCGGCGGATTCGAGCGCCTCGCACAGTGCCTTGTTCAGCATCGCCTGTTCGGCGACGATCTCGATGAACTCGAAGAACGCCGGTCCCGGCTCGGCCGCGGTCAGCCGTTCCCGCGCCTGCTCGCTCAGCCGTTCCACCCCGTCCAGCACGACGGCCTCGAACAGCGACTCCTTGCTGGGGAAGTGCCGGTAGACGGTGCCGGCGCCGACCCCGGCACGGCGGGCGATCTCGTCGAGCGGCACCGACAGGCCCTCGTCCGCGAACGCTTCCTGCGCGGCCGCGAGCACGCGCGCGCGGTTGCGGCGCGCGTCGGCGCGCAACGGCGGTTTCGCGGTGGGACCGTTCATCTTGCCGATTCTAGGCGCGTGGCAGCCCGGCCTCGTCGTACGCGGCGCGCGCACGAGCCACGTCGTCGAGGTTCGCCTCGGACCACCGCGCCGGCGACGCGGACAGCGGACCGAGGCTGCGGCGGTGTTCGACTGGGCGGCACGCACCGCGGCCGCGTTCAGGTGACCGGAGCCGGGCCGAACAGGCGGTCGTAGATCGAGACGAGTGCCTCGATCACGCCGGGCAGCAGAACCAGCGCGCCGATCAGGAACAGCGGCGCGATCACCAGCCGTTCGACGCGGCCGCCGGTGCGGAACCGCAGGAATCCCGGCGGCCGCAGCTCGTACCAGGTCTCGCCCGCGATCGGGATCGGGAACAGGAACGGGCAACCGGATTCGGTGAGCGCGTCGCCGAGGCAGTGCACGAAACACCCGACCGCGACGGCGAGGCCGAGCCAGCCGGTGAGCTGTGCGAGTTCACCGGCCGCGCTCGCGGTCAGCGCCCACCACGTGACGGCGCCGCCCGCGACGAGCAGCAGCCAGTCCCCCAGCGCGTCCGCGGCGAGCAACAGGCCGAACAGCACCACCCCGGCGACCACGTACCAGCCGCCCGCCCGCGTGCCCCACATCGTCAGCGCGCCGAGTCCGGCGGCGAACAGTACGGTGTGCGACATGTGCCGGTGCGTGCCCTTGCCGCGTTCGTCGCGTGGGCCTTTCGTCAGCGCGTACAGCAGCGCCGACGCTTTCCGCAGCACCCAGGACAGGGCACCGGTGACCGGGCCGAGCAGCCTCGACGCGCCCGCGCCGGGGTGATCGAGATCGGGCAGGAGCGCGAATCCCGCTGTGGTGGCGGCGAAAGCCACCGCTTGGTGGACGGTGCCGGCGCCGACCGCGGGAGCGATCGCGAGTCCGGCACACCATCCGGTCAGTGCGTGCGTACGGCCCATCATGAGGCACGATCTTGCCCGAAGAACGGAGGAAAACGGTGGAGTTGCACGACTTCTGGCGGGAACGGTTACTGAGCACACTCACCACGTCGCGCCCGGACGGATCGCCGCACGTCGTGCCGGTCGGGGTCACCGTCGACGAGAAGTTCGAGACCGCGCGGGTGATCTGTTCGCGCGGCAGTGTCAAGGCACGCAACGTGCGCGCGGCGGGCGAGGCCGGCGCGCGGGTCGCCGTGTGCCAGGTGGACCGGCGGCGTTACTCGACCCTGGAAGGTGTCGCGGTCGTCCGGGAGGACGCCGATTCCGTGCGGGACGCCGAGGAGCGATACGCCGCGCGCTACGGAAGGCAGCCGCGGCCCAACCCCGAACGCGTGGTCCTGGAAATCCGCATCGATCGCACGCTCGGAATGCGCTAGCGTCACCGGATATGGCCGGTAGCCGGTTCGACAGCCCGTTCACCGGCGGCACCACGTGGGATGTCGCCGGGCACACGGTGGTCGGCGTCATCGAACCGGCGATGATTCCGGTACTGCGCCGCGGCTCGGAGTCCGTGATCGACACCGCGACCGACCGCATCACCGGTTACGAATGGGGCGACGCCCTCGGCCCGTGGGACGGTTTCGAGTTGCGCGATCCCCTGGTGTGGCGGGCTTCGCAGCGGTCGCTGATCGACGCGTTGCGCGAGGGTGTGGCCGAGGTGGACGCCGAGCTGACGCGGTGCATCCGCGACACGCACACCGCGTTCCTCGGCGAACTGCCGGTGCTCGGCGGTCTGGTCCAGCTCGGCACGGCGGAGCAGGTCGAGGTGTGGCTGCATGCGCTCTACGACCACCACCTGCTCGCCTGCGAGATCGTCGGCAAGCCGGAAACCGAGCCCACGCTGGCACTCTGGTGCCACCACACCATGACGAAGATCAACGAGGCCGCGGAGAAGGCCCGACCGCCGAGGCGCTGATCAGCCCAGCGCCTGCCACCACGGGTCGATGGGCGGCACGTCGTCCACGTCGATCCGCTCCCCCGGCCTCGGTACGGCCAACCGCACGTCGTGCGCCTTCGCCTCGCGCCACACGCGTTCGGCGGGCTCGTTCCAGGCGTGCAGCGCGAGCCGGAACGTGGCCCAGTGCACCGGGATCAGCAGGCCGCCCTGGACGTCGAGGTGTGCCGCGACGCCCTCCTCCGGTGTCATGTGGATGTCCGGCCACGCGGGGTGGTAGGCGCCGATCTGCACGAGTGCCGCGTCGAACGGGCCGTACTTCTCGCCGATGCGGCGGTATCCGTCGAAGTAGCCGGAGTCCGCCGTGTAGAAGACGCGGCGGCGCTCGCCGGCGATGATCCACGAAGCCCACAGCGTGTTGTTGCGTGTGAAGGCGCGGCCGGAGAAGTGCTGCGCGTCGGCCGCGGTGATCCGCACGCCCGCGATCTCGGTGCTCTCGTGCCAGTCCAGCTCGATGATCCGGTCCGCGGGCACCTTCCAGCGCCGCAGGTGCGAGCCGACGCCGAGCGGCACCACGAACGGCGCCTGCTGGGTGCGGGTGAGGGTACGGATCGCGCTGACGTCGAGGTGGTCGTAGTGGTCGTGCGAAACGATGATGGCGTCGAGCCGGGGCAGCTGCTCCAGTTCGTGCGGCGGCTGGTGCATCCGGCGCGGCCCGACGAGCCGGGACGGCGACACGCGCTCGGCCCACACGGGATCGACCAGCACCCGGGTGCCGTCGAGTTCGATCAGCGACGAGGCGTGGCCGTACCAGGTGATGTGCAGGCCGGTGCCGGGACGGTCCGGACGCTGCGGAACCAGCGGCACCGGACCGCTCGGGCGGCGCTTCTGCCCGCCGAAGAGCATTTCGCGCAGCAGGCCGCGGCCGGTGTCGGCGTTCGGCGTGACCGGCGGCGCCAGGTTGCGGAAGCGGCCGTCACGGAACTGCGCTGATCGCCTCATCACCTCGAGGTCGGGCCTGCCCCCGAACGCGAACGGGATCTCCCACGCCGCAAGGGCCAGCGCGCCGAGCAACGCTGGAACCGCCCACCGGATTCTTTTCGCCATGTTTGCAAAACTACCTGCCGGACGCGGAAGTTCCCCGGGTTCGATCTAACCCAGACGGGCGAGTGGCCCGTTCGGGTCCGCGGGTGCGAGGCAGCTGAGCGGCGGATCGACCAGCGAGCACGTGGACGGGCCCTGCACCAGGCGGTAGCCCTCGGGGACGCCGCCGTGCGCGATCACCTCGCGGTAGGCGGGTACGGCGGCGGTCGGTTTCCTGGTCAGCGACGGATCGGTTAGGGCGTCCACTGTGTACAGGCCGAAGCGCGGACGGTAGCTGCCCCACTCGTAGTTGTCGGTGATGCTCCAGTAGTTGTACCCGATCACGTTCATGCCGTCGGCCTTCGCGCGCTGCACCCAGAAGATCGAGTCACGCAGCGCGGCTTCACGCGTGTAGCCGTCCTCGCGGGGTTTGCCGTTGTCGGTCGGCATCCCGTTTTCCACTATGTACAGCGGCTTTCCCGGATACCGGTCGGCGTAGTAGCGAAGGGCGTCGTAGATCCCTTCGGGCTGCAGCTTGACCTTCCACAGATCGCCGGTGCCCGCGTTGACCGCGGTGAGGTTGTCCAGGCTCGCGCCGTAGTAGTAGTCGAAGCCGATGAAGTCGACCTTGTCCCGGATCTGGTCCATCACGACGAGGTCGGTCGCGGCGTTGAATCCCGTGTAGTACGCCTGGTTGCTGGTCACCTTCGCGGTCGGATCGATGCGGTGGACCAGGTCGTAGGCCGCGCGGTGCGCGCGCACGACGTTGGCCTGCCACACGGGGATTTCGACCGGGTTTAGTGCGCCGATCCGCAGTTCCTCGGTGAGGAAGGCGACGGGCTCGTTGAACGTCACCCACAGCACCCCGAGATCGCGGTAGCGCTGCGCGATCTTCGCGGTGAAGGCCAGGAAACCGTCCACTGTGGCCGGTTTCGCGAATCCGCCCGTCCACGCCGGGTAGACCCAGTGGTTGAGCGTGATCATGGGTGTCATGCCGGCGGCGCGGATACGGTTGACCACGTCGTCGTAGTAGGCCAGCTCCCCCTCGTCCCACACGCCTGGCCGCGGTTCGACGCGCGCCCACTCGACGCTGAAGCGGAACGTGTTGACGCCCATGCCCGCGGCGAGCCGGATGTCCTCGGGGTAGCGGTGGCGGAAATCGGTGGCGTTGGCGTACGGGTCGACGCTGGTGGAGCTCGCGACGTAGCGGGACCAGTTGCTGTCGGGCGCGCTGCCCTCGGACTGGTAGCCGGCCGTGGCCACGCCCCAGTAGAACCGCTCGGCCGCGCTTGCCGGCTGGGGCGGCACGAACAGCGCGATCAGGACGACGACGAGCGCTCGGCGCAGCATGTGAAAGCGATTTACGTTTCCGGCCACGCTGCGTCAACGAGTGACCGCGAGCGGCGTTATGGAGTTAGCGTGTTTCGGTCACCAGCCACGCCAGGTACTCGACGTTACCGCCCTCGATCGGCGTCGCGATGATCTCCGGCACGTCGTAGGTGTGGTGTTCCTTGAGCAGCCCGACCAGTGCCTCGACCCGGTCCGCCGCGGTTTTCACCTCGACGCGCCATTCGGTGTCGGTCTGTACCTCACCTTCCCAGCGGTAGACGCTCGTGATGGGGCCGACGATCTGCGCACACGCACCCAGCCGCGCCTCGACCGTTTTCGCGGCGAGGTCGCGGGCCGCCTGCTCGTTGTCCGTCGTCGTGGTGACGATCACATGCATGAGGCCAGATTAGACCCAGCCGGTGCCGGGTTCGGCGGCGTTCGCGTCGGCGTCCGAACTGGCCTTGTGCGTCAACGCCCCCACCGCCTCGGCCAGTTGCGCCTGCACCTTGTCGGTGTCCTCACGCAACGTCCGCAGCGAGATGTCGATCTCGCACTTCTCCGGCCCCCGGTCCAGGACACGCAGCTCGCCGTGGTCGTCGCTGTCGCTTTCGGTGCCCCACAACAGACGGCGCGCGGATCCGTCGGCCTGTACCCAGGCTCGCTCGGTGGCCTCCGGCAGGAACTTCGGCAGGTTCGGCGCGTCCGACATGAACGCGAAGGCCTCATCGGCGGGCAGATCGGCGGTGGCCGTGTAGTGCACAGTACGCATGGCTACCTAATTAGCCTGGTTGGCCTCGCTTTAAACGGGTAATCAATCTCTCATGCGACTTGGCGTACTCGACATCGGCTCGAACTCGGCCCAGCTCCAGATCGTCGACGCCCATCCGGGTGCGCCGCCGCTGCCCGCGCTCGCGGTGAAGGAGCCGACGCGACTCGCCGAGGAGATCGAGGAATCGGGGCAGGTTTCGGAAAAGGGTGTGTCCTGCGTGGTCGACGCCGTCGACGAGACGCTCGCGGCGGCCCGAAGACACCGGGTGGAACAGCTCTTCCTGTTCGCCACCTCCGCCATCCGGGACGCCGCCAATCGCGACGACATCCTCGGCCGCATCGAGGAACGCACCGGGGTCCGGCCGCAGTACCTCACCGGTGAGGACGAAGCCCGGCTCACCTACTCCGCCGCGCACCGCTGGTACGGCTGGTCTTCCGGCCGCCTGCTGCTGCTCGACATCGGCGGCGGCTCGCTGGAGATCGCGCTCGGCCGCGACGCCGAACCCGAGCTGACGTTGTCGCTTCCGCTCGGCGCGGGCAGGCTGACCCGCCGGTTCCTGCACGACGATCCGCCGTCCCGCAAGGAGGTCAAGGAACTCCAGCGCTACGTCCGCGGCATGTTGCGGGAGGTCGCCGACCGGCTGCGCTGGGAGGGCGTGCCCGCTCGCGCGGTCGGCACGTCGAAGACCTTCAAGCAGCTCGCGCGGCTGGCGGGTGCGCCTCCACAGCGGAAGGGACCGTTCGCGAAACGCAGTCTGCGCATCGACGACCTGGACAAGTGGATACCGAAGCTCGCGGACATGCGGGCGGCCGAACGGGCCCGGCTGCGCGGCGTTTCGGCGCCGCGGGCCCGGCAGATCCTCGCCGGCGCGATCGTCGCGAAGGCCACTATGTCTACTTTGGACATCGAGGGTGTCGACATCTGCCCGTGGGCGCTGCGCGAGGGAATCATGCTGCACCACCTCGCGAGCCTGCAGATCCACCAGGAACTGATGCCGCTGCAGGCGATCAACGCGATCACCTCGTCAGAGGACGCAGCCGTGCTGCGCTCCGTGCCCGACCGCAAGAACGCCTGATGTGTTTCCCGCTCGCGGCACGGGTAGTCCGTGGGCGGGAAACGAGCGCGAGGAGGAGCCATGTCCGAGACGGTTGCGGATTTCCTGTTGGGGCGGTTGCGTGAGTGGGGTGTGGGGCAGGTTTTTGCGTATCCGGGTGATGGGATCAATGGGATTGTGACGGCGTTTGGCCGGGCGGGGAATGAGCCGCGGTTCGTGCAGGCGCGGCATGAGGAGATGGCGGCGTTCGAGGCGGTGGGGTTTGCGAAGTTCTCGGGTGAGGTGGGGGTGTGTTTGGCGACCTCGGGGCCGGGGGCGATTCATCTGTTGAACGGGTTGTATGACGCGAAGCTGGATCATGTGCCGGTGGTGGCGATCGTGGGGCAGACCGCGCGCACGGCGATGGGTGGGCATTATCAGCAGGAGGTGGATCTGCAGCCGTTGTTCAAGGATGTGGCCAGTGAGTATCTGGTCGAGGTGAATGTGGCCGAGCAGTTGCCCAACGCGCTGGATCGGGCGATGCGGACCGCGGCCGCGCGCCGCGCGCCGACGGTGGTGATCGTTCCGGCGGATCTGCAGGAGCAGGATTACAGCCCGCCCCGGCACGCGTTCAAGCATGTGCCTTCCAGTGGGCCGGGCTGGCCGCATCCGGTGGTGGTGCCGCCGGAGGATGAGCTGGCCCGGGCGGCGGAGGTGCTCAACGCGGGCAGCCGGGTGGCGATGCTGGTGGGGCAGGGTGCCCGCAACGCCGCGCGCGAGGTGAGCGAGGTCGCCGAGGTCACCGGCGCGGGGGTGGCCAAGGCGTTGTTGGGTAAGGATGTGCTGCCCGATGATCTGCCGTATGTGACCGGCGCGATCGGGTTGCTGGGTACCCGGCCCAGTTATGAGTTGATGCGTGATTGCGACACGCTGCTGATCGTGGGGTCGAGTTTTCCCTACAGCCAGTTCCTGCCGGAGTTCGGGCAGGCCCGGGCGGTGCAGATCGATCTGGACGCCTCCCTGATCGGGATGCGCTACCCCACCGAGGTCAACCTGGTCGGGGAGGCCAAGGCCACCCTGCGCGCCCTGCTGCCGATGCTGCACCCCCAGCGGGATGGCGGGTGGCGGGAGACGGTGGAGAAGAACGTGGCGGGCTGGTGGCACACGATGGAGCAGCAGGCCATGGTCCAGGCCCGCCCGGTCAACCCGATGCGGGTGGTGCACGAGCTCTCCGCGCGGATCCCCGAGGACGCGATCGTCACCGCCGACTCCGGATCCTCCACCAACTGGTATGCCCGCAACCTGCGGATGCGGGGCCGGATGCGCGGGTCGCTGTCGGGCACCCTGGCCACCATGGGCCCCGGCGTGCCCTACGCCATCGGCGCGAAGTTCGCCCACCCCGACCGGCCCGTCATCGCCCTGGAAGGCGACGGGGCGATGCAGATGAACGGCCTGGCCGAACTGCTCACCATCGTCCGCTACCAGCACCTGTGGACCGACCCCCGGCTGGTCGTGTGCGTGTTCCACAACAACGACCTCAACCAGGTCACCTGGGAACTACGCGCCATGGGCGGCGCCCCCAAATTCGAGGAATCCCAATCCCTGCCCGAGCTCTCCTACGCCGGCTTCGCCCACTCCCTCGGCCTGCACGCCATCACCGTGGACAACCCCGACCAACTCGGCCCCGCCTGGGACGAGGCCCTGACCACGGACCGGCCCACCCTGCTCGACGTGCACTGCGACCCCGAAAC
>NZ_JAAXLS010000011.1 GCF_012328925.1 Amycolatopsis acididurans | reverse complement strand
GGCGGGGCCACCTCCGGACGTGCGGTGGCGGGCTTGGCGGCGGCCGTCGGACGCTGCCCACCGCTGGGGGCCGAGGCGCGCAAGTTCGGCCAGAGGGTGGGCAGGTCAGCCAGCGCCACTCGACCGGCGGTGCCGGACTCGTCGAGCCGTCGCCAGCGCGGCGCGGCCATATCGAGCGGGTCCGCCGCGGCCTCGCCGCTGCTGGTCGCCACGGGTACGCGTGCAGGCCGGTCGAGACCGCGCAGCGCCTCGGTCATCACCCTGCGTGCGTTGACCTCGCGCCTGGCACTGGGCAGCCACACCAGCACGGGTGTGGTGATGCCCGTGACCTCGGCCAGCCGTTCGTAGCGGGCGAGCTTGCCCGCCAGGCGGGACAGTTGCTCGGTGCCGAAGTCGAACTCGATGAACCACTCGACGTCCCGGCCAGTCTCACTCCAGCGTCCGTAGCCGTCCGGGGTGACGATGTCGCCCCAGTGCCGGCCGCACCGGGCGGCCGACCACCACGCCGCGAGCACACCAGCGGCACCGGGTTGACGCGCTCGGCGGATCAGGGTGGTGAACAGTCCGTTGCAGCCCACGGTGTGCGCCAGCTGTAGCGAGAATGCGCGTCCGATCTCGCGCTCGCGGCTGTAGCCCAGTTCCTTGGGGTCGATGCCGTCTTCGCGAGCGAGGGCGACAGCTCCGGCGGTGTCGAGGACGTAGTACATCGGGTGCGATCCGCGGTCGCGGTGCGGCTGGAACCGGTGCAGTACGCCCCACTGGTAGAGGTTGCGCAGGCGCAGGTTCGCCCCGCGGCGACCGGTGAAGGCGATATCGATGATTTGGGTGCTGGTGAGCACGTGGTGCTCGAACAGCATCCGGCACAGCCACCGGTCGCGATCGGTGAGATGCCGGGCCAGCCACGCGTGATGCTCGGCCGAGTTGAGCACCCGCGCAACAGGTCGTTCCGGCCGATGTGCACGCAATTGTCGTTGCTGGGTGGGATTGCTCACCATCGTGCCGTGCACCTCCAAGGACGGCAGGACGCGAGAACGCCCTGCGGGCAAACGGAAAAAGCTGAAGGGTCAGGCCGCGCGGCGCGGATCGAACGCCACCGGCTGGACGTGCTCGGCCGGATCGGGCGTGCTTCGAGGCTCGGTGTTCACGAGCGCGAGCCGACGGATCTCCTTGGCCCGACCGGGAATCGCGGGCTGAAGCTTCTCGGTGACCGCGGTGAACGGGGGAGCTTCCTCGCTGTCGAGCACCAGCCGCGCGGCGATGTGGAATCGGCCCAGATTGGCGAGGTCGTGCTCGGAGAGCCGGGGCGCGGTATGCCGGGCCAAGTCTCTGGCGTCTTCGGGCGACGCCGAGAAAATGATCTTCGAGCGGGCGTTGGTGCTGATGCCTTCCTCCAGTTCGCGCGGTAGCTGCCGCAGGTACTGGTGCGCGAGCGTCATCGACATCCGGTAGCCCCGGGCTTCGGCGAGCATGTCTTCCATCGGGTACGCCAGATTGAGGAAGTTGTGGCACTCGTCGATGTAGAGCGAGGCATCGTGCCGGTCGCGCTGCGGTATCCGGGCTCGCCGGGTGGCGGCCTGCCAGGTGCGGGCCACGACGATCGAGCCGATCAGGCGTGCGGTGTCCATCCCGAGCGCGTCCTTGCCCAAACGCACCAGGCAGATTCCGCCGTCGAGCACCGCGTCCATGTCCACTGTGGATTCGCCACCGGCGAGGGATGCCCGCACGAACGGGCGCAGCAGCAGGCCGCGGAGCTTGTTCATCAGCGGCGCGACGACCTGTGCCCGGCTGGCGTCGGACAGATCGTCGTACCAGTGCCAAAAGCCGGTCAGGACATCGTCGGAGATCTGTTCGAGTGCACGCTGCCGGAAAGCGGGCACTGTCAACAGTTTCGGCAGATCGGTCAGCGTGGGTGTGCCGGGCAGTTCGCGCAGGGTCAGCAGCCCTGAGCGCAAGATGTCCTCGGTCCGCGGTCCCCAGCTGGAGGCGTAGACGTGGGAGAAGATCGACACCAGGTTGTCCACGGTGCGGGCGGTGTCGTCGCCTTCGAGCGGATTGAGCACGGGCGGGCGGGAGCGGCTGTCGGCGTCGAAGAGCACCACCTTCTCCCCGAGCCGCGAGGGCAGCCGCATCAGGGTGTCCGCGACCAGGTCTCCCTTGGGATCGATCACGACCAGGCCGCGGCCGGCGTCGGCGTCGTCGAGGATCATCCGCGCCATCAGCTCGGACTTGCCTGACCCGGTCGCACCCAGAATGTGCAGGTGATGACGCGCGTCGGCGACGCGCAGCCCCACCGGCCGGGAGTGGCCGGAGTCGGTGATCCCGATCGGTTTCACTCCGGCACCCTCGGTGGCGATTCCCGGTGGCGGCGGCACCGCCTTCGCTCCGGCGCGCTGCAAGCCGGGCACGGCCTCGTCGGTCGGGACGTGCGCGAGCGCGGCCAGCTCGGCGATCGAGAGCAGATCACCGGCGGCCAGACGCCGCTCGGCCACGGACCGGACCGGGTGCGCGAGCCGGACGCGACGGTAGTAGTTATGTTCGCTGTAAGCCGCAAACGCGCTGGCGATGGCATGCCCGCGTCCGCGCAGGTGCTCCCGCACCGGAACCCGCTCCGCGCCGGTCGCGTGCTCGTTGACCAAGGTGGCCACGGCGTACCGGATGCGGGTCTCGTACTGGGAGCTGCGCTGCTTGGCCACGATGACCCGGTCCTGCGCGGAGTTCTCCAGAGAGGTCTGGTGATCGACGACCGGCCGCTTCGCGGTCGTGCCGGGCTTGCGCGATCCGGTGTGCGGGGTGATCAGGTCCAGGAGGCGACCGGCCAGCCGGACCGAGCTGCCCGTGCGGACCCGGCGGGCGGCTCGGCGGGCTTTGCGGACACGAGCGCCGGTGACCGGGCGCGCAAGGATCTGCACCACGGCCCGTTCATGAGTGGCCATGCCGACCGGAGCGCCCAGCAAGGCCCGGACTGGATCAGTGGGGAAGTCCGACCGGATGGGCAGTGCCTCGCTGCGGGCCAGGCGGAGTTCGCCGCCCACGGCCTCGACCGCCTTGCCCGGCGGGTTGGACAAGGGGATCGGAGGCTTGGCCGGGGCGGTCCGGGTGTGCGCGCCTGGCCAGGCAGCCTCGATGGCGCGTTCGGCCATGCCGGGCGGCACGACGCCCGGCAGCCACAGCCGCAAGGCGACCCCGGCATGGGAAAACACGTACTCCCACACGATGTGCGGCTGGCCGTGCATCCGCCGTTTCCAGCCGGACCGCAACAGCCCAACCAAGTTGGAGTACAAGGCCGCCGCTCCGTCCGGATCGACCGTGGGCGGAGCCAGCACTGTGACCACCCGGGCGTCGGCGGCCATTCGGTCATGGCACCGGCGCGCCCAGCACCGTCGCCCGACCACGACGCCAGCCACCGCAAGCGCAACGGCCGGCCCGACCAGTGGCCCCCAGGTCAGTGCGAATTCCCGCAGTGCCGTGACGACAGCGCGCATTGCAGCACCGGGATCGCGGAGGTAGTCCTGCAACGGTGAGGCAAGCGTCCTCGATGAAGCGACAACAGACTGAGTGGGTGACATCAGAAATCCCCTCTCTCGCAAGGAAAAGTCGACAGGACGCGGATTCAGGCCGCGTGTCGCTCGGCGTCGTCCGCGCTCGATTGGACTTCCGGCATCGAGGTAGGTGCGGACGGGTCGTTGGGCACGAGTCGCAGATGACGGCGCCGCTTGCGTGTTCGTTCGGCGTCGATCTCGGCCTGCCACTCCGACAGCCGCCGCCCGCCCATGCGCTTGAGGAACTGCGGGATGCGGTTTGCGGGCACCCCGACCAATCGCGGGCCCAGCACGGCCAGCAGATCCGTGGCTTCCTGCGACGACCACCCGGCCTCGGTGATGGCGTCCTCGTCAGGAAACACGTCGGCGACCCGGTCACGGTCGGGATCGATGAAGGAGTCTTCGCGACCGCCGTAGCTGTACACCCACAGGAAGTTCTCTGGCGGGTCAGGTTCGATCAGCCTTTTGAATCGGCGAACTTCCTTGGTATAGCAATAAAAAGTCACCTGTGGGCAGGCTCGCATCACGCGACACCACGCCAAAGTGTAGGCATCGCTGAAAAAATCGCCCGCATCGTGCACCCTGACAAATTTCCCGGCCAGGCGCGGAGCCGACAGTTCGCGGATCATCGCCTCTGTCCAACCGGGAAGGTCGTCCAGAACGTACGCGAGATTGGCGGTATGCTTGGCTTTGACCGCAGGGAAAAGATAAGTTCCGTTGCGCGCATAGCAGATTCGAGTACACGCGCTTGCCGCCGGGCAGGTCACCTGCGTCCGTCCGTCGGGCAACCGGGCGGCCAGCGCAGGCAGAGTCCAGTTCCAGACACCGATTGCGCGCATCTCCCGGTTCTGCGTCAGCAACCGGGCTGGCCGCGCCGGGATCGTAGTTACGTGGGCGGAAGAAGACATACGACACCTCGCAAAGGCAGTCAGTCATGGTGCATGAAACGAGCAGAAACGTTGTGTTTGAAGCGATCCGCAGCGGTGGGGCGGGTTACGCAGCGCTGCCGAGGTCGACGTGACCGTCAGCGTCCGCATCAAGCGTCAGCTCGGTGTCGTCGACACCGAGATCTACAAACGCGCCACCGTCGTCCGTGCTAGATTCGTGTTCCGCGTACTGCGCCAACTCGGCCGGATCTGTTGTGATGAGCGAGTTTTCCTGCGGCGAAGCCAGCGACTGGAACGCGACTCTCTGCGTCCCGGTCGACAGCAGACCTTGTCCCTTGTCCGCGGAAATCAGGAACTGCTTCTCGCCCTCGGACAGGTTGAAGGTCGCCACGATCTCGTCGATCGCTTGCGGCGCTTGACGTAGAAGGATCTGCGTAGCCGCGTTCGCGATGATCGCCTTACCCAGCTCAGTCCCGAGGACATCGCCGACATCTTGGGTCGCGATCGTCAAGCCCGCCCAGTGTTTCCGGGCTGCTTTGGCCATCCGGTGCAGAAAACGCGCCCCGGCAGGGTCCTGCATGAGCAGCCACGCTTCGTCGACGGTGATCAGCCTCGGCCGCCGGATGGCCGGGTTGGACACCCGCCGCCACACCGTGTCCAGCGTCAACAGGGTGCCGATCGGCCGGAGTTCGTCGGGCAGGTCACGCAGGCTGAACACGGTCATGTGGCCCTCGGGCCGCGTGGTGGTCGGCCCGGAGAACATCGTGGAGAACGCGCCCTCGACGAACGGGTGCAACCTGGAGCCGAGATCCGTGGCGACCGGATCGCCCGTGGCGGTGAGGATTGCGGCGAGATCCGCCAGCAGCGGCGCCTGCCGGCCCCAGGTCCGCGGGTCGCTGGTGATCCCGGCTTGCTGGTAGGTGGCCATGATCGCCCGGTCGAGCACGGCTCGTTGCTGCGCGGACAGTTCGGTGCCGAGCAGCACCCCGATGACGGTGTGCAGGAACAGCGCCCGGCGCGTCAAGGCGTCCTTGGGGGCGGTGCGGCGACCGTCCGGGCGTATCGCGATCGGCAGGTCAAACGGGTTGATGCGGACATCGGCGTCGCCGAGGTGGATGTAGGTACCGCCGATGGCCTCGCACAGCCGCCGGTACTCGTCCTCCGGGTCGATGATCGAGACCTCGACCCCGCGGTAGAGACTGCGCAGGGTTTCCAGCTTCACCAGGTAGGACTTGCCCGCGCCGGAGCGCCCGAGCACCACCGCGTTGTAGTTGTCCGCAGAAAAACGATCCCAATGCACCAAACCCTGCGATCCGACGTTGAACCCGTACAGCACACCGGCCGGTGCGGCAACACTGGTCGGGTCAGCGGGCGGCAAATCGGGGCTGGTGAAGGGAAACGCTGCGGCCAGCGCACTGGTGTCGAACGTGCGGCGCATCCCGATGAGATCGAGCGCCAGCGGCAGGGTGGACACCCAGCCTTGCAGCGATCGGTAGGTGGTCGGCTGCGCGTTCATCAGCAGCGACGCGGCGAGCGCCCGCACCGCGGCGACCTGTTCGGCGAGATCGGCTTCGTTGGTGGCGTGCACGGTCAGATACAGCCCGAGCCGATACAGCTTGCCTTCGCCGCGGGCGACGCGGGCCGAGAGGTCGTAGGCGTCCTCGGTGGCGGCCTCGACCATCGGGTCCAGCAACCGCCCCTTCTCGCTGGTGTGTCGCCGTCCCGATTCCAGCTTGGACAGCTGGCGCTTGAGCCGGTTGGCGGCGGTAACCGGGTCGATCGGCTCGATGTGCAGTGACACGTCAACGCGGCCGGGGTAGGACAGCAGCGGCTGCAGCCACCCCGCATGCACCTCGCGCGGGTAGCCGGTGATCGCGAAGGAGGAGACCCATTCGCCGCCGATCTCCAGATGCCGGGGTGCGACCGACAGCGAATCCGGCGTGAACGCACTGGCCCTGCCCAACGGTGCATTCGTGTGCGGCGCTCCGCAGCCTCGAATACGGCCGAACTTCCTGCTCATAGGTCCCCGCCTTCCCATTCGTCCAGGGCCGTCGGCTCCGGCGAGGCGCTGTCGTGCCCGCCCCGGCTGGCCGTGCTTCGGTGATGGACTGGTGGCTCGTCGTCGGGGTCTGCAGCGGCGGTGGTGATCACCTCGTCCGCGCCGGCCAGACCCGCCGAGGGCGGGATCAGGCTGTCCGGGTTGCACGCGGTGGCCAGCACGGCAGTGGCCTGCCCAGCGTCCAGCGGCGTTATCGTGATCCCGGCCGGGGAGAGCAGTTCAGTGGCTTCGCCCAGCCTCCGCACGAGCCGGGTTTCCGCCGAGCGCCGCGCGGTCTCGGTAACCTCGCCGTCCCGACTTCGGGCGCGTCGTGCCCGCAGTGCGGCGAGCGGGGACGCGCCGCCGAGCCCGTCGGTCGGCCCCGTAGCGCGGATCGGCTCGCGCAGCACCAGCAGCACCTGGCGGCGCAGCAGATCGGTGGAGCGGCGCAACTGGTCGAGATACGTCGCATGCTCCCGCGCGGCGGCTTCGAGCATCGGATGTGGCAGACCGGGGGCGGCCTCACGCAAGTCGCTGATCTGGCGGCTCAGGTCCAGCCGTTCGGCCCGAATGAGCACCTGCACCGGCGCAGAGATCGAATGCAGATACCGGCCGAAGGACGCGACCAGGGCCTCCTGCTCACCGGGCGTGCGGAGCGCGAAGTTGACGGTGCTGGCCACCGCGACCATCGCGACGCCGTCCGGACCGAGGTCGACGACACCGGCCTCGGTGACCCCTTCCGCGGGCAGCCGCAGCGCAGCAGGCGACACCTCCGACGTGCGCGCAGTACCGGTGGCATCAGTCGCGGTAATACTGCTGGTCAGCCACTCGGGTGCGGCCCGCACCCCTTCGGGAGCGGCGACCCGGTGCCGAGGTTGCAGCCGCTGGCGGACCGCGGCGAGCACCAGCCGGTCCAGGCTCATGCCATCGCGCTGCCCCAATGCCAGGACCGCGGCACTGACCCCGATAGGAACAGCGACGATCAGGAAGACCGGCAGCGGCACCACACCGCGGGCCAGCGTCCAGGCGCCGTAGAGCACGATCCCGGTCACCGTGAGGATCGCCAGCTGGCGAGCGGTGAGGTTGGCCAGGACGCGATCCTCGCGATCGACGTCGGACGGTATGCGTACGGGCTGGGTCATGACTTCTCACCTCCACGGGGTGGGGCTTTCGGCACGGACTTCGGTGGCGTGGTCGGCGCCCGGAACGTCACCGGCGGCACGGACGGCGTGCGTGGGCGGGCGTCTCCGATGCGCGGCTCCGGGTGCGCGGTCCGGAACACCGGGGCAGCGGGTCGCACGGCCGCTGGTTTGACCGGCTGGGACACGTGGGGCGGTTCCGGCGTCGGCGGTTGGAACCGCAAGTGCGGCGGAACCGCGGCCACCGCCACTGGTCGAGCCGGGGGCGCGGCACCACCGGCGCGGCGCGGCGCACCGGGAGCTTGGAACCGGGGCGCCGTCGCGGCCTGCCTGCGCCGCCCGGCGGGCGGCGGGACCGCCGTAGCGGGCTTGGATACGGAACTGAATTCGGGCATGACGGGTCCTTGGGTGGCCGGGGTGACGGCCGGGTCGTGGGTGGTCTCCTGCGGACCGGGCTGCAGAAACTCCGGTCGCTGCGAGGGCGGGCGCGGCTGCTGGGCAGCACGGGCGCGGTCGGCGTCGTAGGCCGCCTGCAACCGCTTGTTGACCGCCTCCGGGGTCGGCGCGATCCGCGGCTGAGCAGGCCACGGCGGATCGGCAGCAGCACCGCCGCGGCCCCCACCGCCCTTACCGCCTTTTCCGCCACCGGCGACCGCGCCGGCTTTGCCCAGCCCGCCGGACTTCCCGGCGACCATCCCGAACGTCTTCGCCGCGATGTACGCCTTCGCGAGCCCGCCGAGGAAGGACCGGCCGTTGCCGATCTTGGTGGCCGAGAGGAACCAGAACGGAATCTTGAACAAGATGTAGAACAGCGCGATCGCGGCGATGAGCATGCCGAGCGCGGACAGCGTCGAGCCGAACAGATGCACTCCGCCGGCCAGGAAGGTCCGCACAGCGGTGATCAGCACCAGCGACTGGGCAACCTGGATCGCCAGCGTCGCCCCGAGCGCCTTCCACCACCACCGGGCGATGCCGTCGGTGTGGGGCAGGCAGTGACACATCAGAAACAGCGGCCCGGTGACGATCAAGATCAACGTGATGACCACGCGGACGACGTAGACGATCAGCAGGGCGATCCCGACGACCACGAGCACCAGCGCCAGCAGGATCATGAAGAACCCGCCGGACACCGCGCCCTCGACCGCGTCCTTGAGGGTCGATCCGAGCGACGGCGGATTCACCCCGTCGCCGAGCACGGCGGCGGACAGCGCGTTGGCCAGCCGGATGAACTTCTCCGCGAAGAACAACGACAGCGCGGAGGCGAGGAACCCGATCGGAATCCGCGGGCCGATCTCCTTGATCGAGTACCGGCTCTGCACCGTCTCGTGGGACATCACCACGATCCCGGCGACGAGGATCAGCATCCCGTAGCAGGCCAGCACGATCTGCCACGAGTTGTTCCACAGCTCGCCGATACCGGGAAGCTGATCCAGTGTCGGCGTGGTCAGCGCGGTGTGGCCGAGCAACTCCAGGATCGGCGACAGCGCGGCATTGACCAGATCCTTGAACACCCCGTTGATCGCCTTGGCGATGCAGCCGGTGATGTTGGTCAGCCCGCAGTCCGGATCGCCGTTTCCCGTGCTGGGGCCACCCGGCTGCGTACTCGTGCTCGGCGGCGGGGTGGGCTGCGGGATGCAGTCCTCACCCGCGCACGGCGGGTTCGCAGTCGTGCTCGGCGCCGTGGTCGGGCCACCGGGCGTGCACCCGATCTGGCCGGGGAAGCAACTTGTCGGCGGCGGCAGCTCGGTGATCGGCGGCAGCGGCGTCGCCGGGACCGACGGGCGCGGCGTGCCGGTCGGAAAGTGACACGTCGGGTCCGGCGAGTTCGGGGCACACGTGTCGCTGGGGTTGGGCGGCAGCGGCAACGGGGGTGGCGGTTGCTGCGCCGCGGGCTGCACCAGCGCCGCCTGCTGCGTGCCCGGCTGCCGGGGTGCGCCGGGCGAGGCCCACGCACTGACAGCCAGCGCACCGCCGAGCACCACGGTCAGCCCCAGAGCCAGCAGCCAGACCAGCCGCCGCCGGGAACCGCGTCCGGTGAGCTGCGAGGTTGGCGGGGCGAGCAGGACCCGCTCCCGGCGCGCCGGGTCCGCCGGGCGTGCGCCGGTGCCGGGCTCGCCGCGATCGGGCTCGGGCACGCGGGGGTGTCGGGTCGCAGCCATGGCCTCAGGCCCCGACAATCCCGCGCAGGATTTCCACCACGAGCGGCGCCAGCGCCGCCAGCCCGTAGCCCCAGCCCGCCGATTTGAACGACTGCTTGGCCTTCTCTACTTCCCCGGGATCACCCGCAGCCATCAGGTACCGGACGCCGCCGACGGTGAGGAACACCGTCGCCAGCCCGGCGAGGATCCCGACCAACCAATTCCTGATGTTGTCGAAGACCTGCCCGACGCTGCTCGCGATCGCGAGCACCTGTGTGGAAGCCTGCGCCGCATCCGCGGTGAGCGAGCTGAGCAGGACCGCGCCGAGTACCGCGAAGGCAACCGAGCGCGTCACCGCGCGGCGCACCGGTCGCGCCGGAGAGGTCCGATGACGTGGACGTGCGGCATCCGCGTGTGCTGGCGGTCGCGAGTGGCCGGCGACGCCCGTGCGGGGCCGGTTCTGCTCGGATGCGCTCGACGCGAGGGAGCGCGGCGGCGCGGTGGTGTGCTGGGTTTGGGGATGGGGTGTCACGCGCATCGGCGCACCTCCGAAGTCGGCTCGTGCTCGGCGGTACGCGGAGAGCTGGGTGGGATCTCCCCGCACCCCAAGAAGCCGGATTTCGGGTCGTTTTTCGACACCGCCCGTGACGATTTTTTGGAATCGGTCGGCCAGCCGTTGCGCAGACGACCGCTTACAGCGCGTGACAAGTGCGGGTTTTCCTCGGCGGGAGCGTCCGACGAGTCGGCGACCAGAGCGGCGACCGCTGCGTCGGCGACGGGGTCTTCGGAGTCGGTGTCGGCGAGCTGATCGCGCAGCCACGTAACGAGTCGGTCTTCGGCTCGATCACGCGCCTTGAACGCGGTCTTGAGCGCGGTGCCGTGGGCTTGCGCCCAGTCGGTCACCGATGTTTCGCCGAGCCGGGTCGCCGAGATCAGGTCCGCTTCGGCGGGGGTGAGAATCTGCTCACCGACCGCCCGCGCGAGCACCAAGTCGGGGTGCCCGTACGGCGGGCGCGGCGCCGCGGAGTGATAGCCCGAGCCCGCCGGCAGCGGGGCGTCCAGAGACGCTTCCAGCGCCGCTTGCCCGGCACGGCGAGCGGCGAAGTGCAGCCTGGCGATGATCCCGGGATCGGTCAGATCCACCGTCGCCAACGCTTGGACGAATCCGGCGAGGACGGCCGCGTGGACATCTGCGCGATCGAGCGGATACCGCGCCGCCAGCCACCGGGAACTCGAGGCCAGCGACGGCAGTGCCATCCCGACGCACGCGACTGTCCACGCGCCCCCGTGAGCGCGGGAACGCAGAACCAAATGCGCCCACACGTCGTCTTGGGTGCGATGCGGGCACTGCTTGCTCATCACCCGGTCCCGCAGCTCGTCCAGCGGCACCGGCCGCCGCGGCAATCCGGCGAACCGAGCCCCGTCCACGGCCATCGGCTTCGGCCCGGTGACCAGCCACCCGAAGGCGTCGCGCGCGGTGTCCAGCGGCAACCATTCGTGCCCCTCGTGATCGGGCCGGATAGGTGCGGACACAATCTCGTCGTTCGTCATTGAGTTGCTCCTGACTGGAGTTGGTGAATCAGCTCCGTCAGGACGCCAGGGCGGCGACAAGAAAAGGACAAGAAAAGAACAATGATGATCTTCTTAGTAGGTGGACGCGGCTACTAAAGCCGCCACCTTGAAGGATTCAGAAACCTCCGCTCGGGACAGCCTGCCCCGGCGGCATCCAGGATCGCCTTAGTAGCGTGTGAGCTGGTCTTTTAAGTGCTTCTTAGTAGGCAGTCGGCGGTCCGCCGTGGTGGACTCGTGGCGACTCCGGCCGAGCGCTTTTGAATCGGGTCAGAAATTCTTCTTGACCCGAGCGTGGGTTATTCGACGGCAAGTCAATCCACACAGTGTCGTGCTCGAATACCTCCGGACGCTGGGAAAGCGTCGATGTATTCGGGTTCGCGTCAAGATGCGTGGGGCGGTGGGCTTCGGGAGTTCGCAAAAAACTTGGGCGAGCGGTGTCGAAAAACGGCCTCAAAACCGGCTTCTTGGGGTGACTTGGCAGACCACGCCGATCACACCGCGAGGAAGGCCACCGATGACTTCAACACCGCATCCCGAGCCCGGACGCCGTCACCGCCGCTTGCCACATCGCGACACGGCGAGCCCCCGCCGTGGCCGGCACCGCGCGCCACGAACCACACCTGCTACCGCAGCTGCCCGGCGTCCACGTCCGGCGACGTTCTGGTCGTTCGCCGACGCGGAGATGCTGTCCGGTACCGCACTGCTTCCCGGCTGGCTCGGACGCACGATCGTCACCCTCGTGACGACCTACACCCGCCCCGGCGACCGCGTCCTTCTGCTCACGCCGCCGCCATCCCCGCGCGCTCTTCAGCACGCGGCCGGCAACGCCCGCAGCGCCGAGGCGTACGCCGGTCTCGCCGAGGCAGTCTGGACCGTCGCTCGGCTCGGCCGTGGCGCCGACACCGCGACCACGGCACCCGCCCCCGACGATCCGGCCGAGCACACCGACTCATCCCGCCGCGCCGCATCCGAGTCGGCGTCGCGACCCCGACTCGGTCGGCTCGGGCTGCACCCGATACCCGGACCGCACCCCGACTCCGCACGCCCTCGGCATCGCGACGGAGACGGACCGCGCGGTGGCTTCAACCTGATCATCACCGCGCTCGATCCGCACGCCACCGACTGGCTCGCACGCACCGACTGGGACGCCCTGCTCACCCCGCGCGGCCTCCTCGCAATAGTCACACACAGTGATAGCCGCGATGGTTGGCTGCGTGATCCGCACGCGACTTTGCTGAACACCCTGGGTAGTCAGGGGTTGCGATGTCTCGATCACATCGCCGTGCTCACCGCGCCCGTACCGGACACGCCGGACTGCCTCACAACCGCCGACCGGATGGGCACCGCAGTAGCTGTGCCGGACTTCTCGCCGCGCGCGGTCGACGCCACAGCGCCACCGCTGCGCACGGTGCACCACGACCTCGTTCTGCTCGGGCGGATGGCGTCGGACGCGACGGACGACGGTGCCCTCGACCAGAAGGAGACCTCGGATGTCTAAGCGCACCGGCACGCAGCTCCCCCGCCCGGCGGGGGAGCGGTCCGAAGGTCCCGTTGTGTCGTCGGTGTGGCCGACCGGGACCGACAGCCTGACGGCCCAGCTGAACGAGGGCGGCTACCACGACGCCACCGGTGCCGACCCTGCCCTGATGGCCCCGGCGATCGCCCACTACGCCATCGCGGCGCTGACCCGGCCTGGTGGCGTCGTGCTCGATCCCGACTGCGGAGCGGGCACCACGATCGTCGAAGCGCTCCGGGCCGGGCGGCACGCGATCGGCTTGACCGGGCAGCGCCGGTGGTGGCGCTTGGCCCGCGCCAACGTGACCGCCACGAAGGCACGCGGGGTGTTCGTCGACGGCATGGTCCTCATCCTCGACCGACGCCCCGGCACGGCCGTCGCCGCGGCCACGGCCGGACTGACCGGGCGGATCGATCTCCTCCTGACAACCTTGCGACCCGGTCCGGCCGGCGACCTGGATGGTGCGCTGGAGCGGTTGCACGGGCTGCTCGCGCAATACCGGCCGCTGCTGCGTCCGGGCGGGCACGTGGTCATCACCAGTGCCCCGCAGCGCCACCCCGTGCGGCACGACCTGCTCGACGTTCCCAGCCGGATCGCGGCGGTCGCCACCGCGGCCGGGCTGGCACCGGTTGCGCGGTGTGTGGCGCTGACCGCGACGGTGCGACGAGGCCGCACCTACACCCGCGCGTCGTTGGCCCAGCGGCGCGCCGCCACCCGCGCCGAACGCGCGCTCGGGCATCCGGTCGCGCTGCCCGCGCACCACACCGCGCTGGTGCTCCGGGCCGATCCCGACGCCGCCGATCCGGCCCTGAACCAGCCCCTCCCCGCGGTGCCCGCACCGCCGCGACCACCCCGCCCCGGGCGCGGGACACGGCCCGATTTGGCCGCCGCCTGAGTGCGCGCCGCTTCACCCAGCAGCCGTCGGCGCCTTGCCCGTGGCGCAGCGACGGGAGCCGACGTCCCGCGGCTCGCGACCTCAAACCCACCTTGCCGAAGGAGCGAATCTCATGGACCTCACCCCGCAACCGGATCGTCGCCCGCGTCGGGTCTCGCCCCGGATCAATCCTCTGTTCTATCGGTTCGTCAGCTATCGCACGCGCAGGCCGGAGTCACCCACCGGATGGCGGCGGCTGCGCGAAGCCCTCACCGGATACCCGCTGGCTCTGTATGACGACGATGATCGGCGCGAGTCTGCCGATCTGGGCGTCTACCTGTATCAGGTGGAGCTGGCCCGGCGGTCGCGGTTGACGCTGTGGCAGCGCACCCGCGACGGCTGGTGGCTCGGGCCCGCACCGTACGGCTACGCCCTGGAACATCACTGGGTGGAGCCGGAGTCCGCTCGTGCGGGGTGGCGGCACCGGCTGGTCGTTGATGCGCTGCGCGCGCCGGTCGTGTCGCTGATCTTCGCCTGGTCGGCACACGAGAACCTCAGCGACCGCGCCGTCGCCCGGCGCCTGACCGAACAGCAGCATCCCCGCCCGCTCGATCCCGTGTCCGGCCGGGCACGCGCGTGGAGCCGGGCGGTAGTGCGCACCATCCTGGCCAACCCCGTCTACCTCGGTTACGTCGTGCGTGATCGCACGCTGCGCGGAGTGGACCAACCGCCGGAAAACTGGACGTGGTCACGGCAGCGCAGCCACCGGGCGCTGGTCGAACCCGCCCTGTTCTGGACGGTCCACAACCGTCGAGCCCCCTGGGTCTCGCCGACCCCGGACACCGACACCACTGGACTCGCCGACCAGGGCCGGGAGGCAGCGTGACCCAGCATCCGAAGAGCACCGTCCACTACCGCGACGAGACGGTCACGCTCTACACCGGCGACGCCACCGCCACCCTCGCCGGCCTGGCGGAGAAGTCGGTGGACTGCGTGGTCACCAGCCCGCCCTATTGGGGGCTGCGCGACTACGGGACCGGTACCTGGGTCGGCGGCGATCCCGGTTGCGCGCACCTGGCCGCGGTCGGACGCGGCGGCAACATTCCCCAGTCCAAACACCCCGGTCTTTCCTATCCCGCGTCGGCGGCGCATCGCGGTGGCGTGCCGCAACGCTGCCGTCGGTGCGGTGCCCGCCGCGAGGATGACCAGCACGGCCTGGAGGCGACCCCGCAGGACTACGTCGACCGGCTGCGGGAGGTCTTCGCGCAGCTGCACCGTGTCCTGGCCGACACCGGCACGGTGTGGCTGAACCTGGGCGATTCGTACTCCGCCGAACCGCCCGGTCGCACCGGTGACGCGATGCGGGCGAGCACCTTGTCCGGCCGTGGTGCGGCAGCGCCGCTGCGGGAATCGGTGCGCCAGGCCGGGGTGGCCCGCACGCGGTCACTGCCGCGGAAGAACCTGGTTGGCATGCCGTGGCGGGTCGCGTTCGCGTTGCAGGCCGATGGCTGGATTCTGCGTAACGCGATCGTGTGGCACAAACCCAACGCCATGCCCGAATCCGTGCGCGACCGGGTCTCGAACCGGTACGAGATGCTGTTCCTGCTGACCAAACAGCAACGGTATTTCTTCGACCTCGACCCGATCCGCGAACCACTCACCCGACCCGAAGCGGTCGGGGAGGGCATCGTGATCGGCGGCGCGCACAAGGGCCACCTCGGCGGGATCGATGCGACCGCGCGCCGCCGCGGGCACAGCGTGTACGGCAAATACCGGGATGTCGACCCGTTCGCCGGGAAAGCACCGGGGGACGCGATGCGCCCGACCGGGGCGCGGCACACCGCCGCGCACGCTCGGGGCAAGAATCCCGGGGACGTCTGGTCGATCACCACCCGCCCCTTGCGAGAGGCGCACTTCGCCGCGTTCCCGGTCGACATCCCGCTGCGCTGTATCGCCGCCGGATGCCCCGACGGCGGGGTGGTGCTCGACCCGTTCAGCGGCGCCGCCACCACCGGCCTGGCCGCGCGCCGGCTCGGCCGCTCCTACCTCGGTATCGACCTCAACCCGGAGTTTCACGACATCGGTCTGCGCCGCCTCGGCCTGTCCGCACAGGACCCCGGGAGGGCCGCGTGACCACCTTCGCTGCACGCTCCCGTGAGGACGACGCCGTCACGCTGGTGACCGCCGACGCGGAAGCCGGAATCCGAAATCTGGCCGAGGATTCGGTGGACTGTCTGGTCACCAGCCCGCCCTACTGGCGGCTGCGTGACTATGCCCCCGACACCTGGACCGGCGGTCGGCCCGGCTGCCGCCACCGGCCCGCCGGCCTCCGCGACGCGGGTGCCGGGCGGTGGCGGTGCCGAGACTGCGGGGCCCGGCGTGAGCACCCACAGATCGGGCTGGAACCGACCGCGGACGACTACATCGAGACTCTGCGCGCGACGTTCTCTGTGGCCCGGCGGGTGCTCACTCCGCGGGCCACGGTGTGGGTCAACCTGGGTGACAGCTACTCCACCAACTCCGACGGCTACTGGTGCACGACCCCAGGGCAAGCAGGGCAGCCGCACTACCGGCCACGGGCGGACGTGCCGCACAAGAATCTGCTCGGCATGCCCTGGCGGCTGGCCTTCGCGCTGCAGGACGACGGGTGGATCTTGCGGTCGGCGATCGTCTGGCACAAGCCCCACGCCACGCCCACCCCGATCTCCGATCGGCTCGCGACCCGGCACGAGATGCTCTTCCTGTTTGTCACGCAGCCGGACTACTACTTCGACCTCGAGGTGATCCGGCAGCCCTACACCGGCGACCGTGCCCTGTCCCGCCGCGCCCACTACGGCGGCACCAAGCCGAACACCGCCCGCGGAACCTGGCCCCGCACACCCGCCGAGGGGCAGCGGGGCCGCAATCCCGGCAACGTGTGGACCATCCCGCCCGACCGCACCCGCGCCGGGCATCCAGCACCGTCTCCAGTGGAGATTCCGCGCCGGTGCATCGCGGCCGGATGCCCGGCCGGGGGCCACGTCCTCGACCCGTTCAGCGGCGGCGGGACCACCGGCGTCGCCGCTCGCGCGCTCGGCCGGCGTTTCACCGGCATCGACACCAACGCCGCCTACCACGACCTCGCACTCCGGCGCATCGCTGCGGCCGGCCCGGACACAGGAGGGCCGCGATGACCGACGACGACATCGCCTTTGTCGAACCGGAGATCGTTCACGGCGACGCCCGTGACCTTCCAGTCCCGGACGCCAGTGTCGATCTGGTGATCACCAGCCCGCCCTACTTCGGGCTGCGGACCTACCGCGATGGCGACACCGCCTACCGCGGACAGCTCGGTGCCGAAGACACCCCGGGCGCCTATCTCGAGAACCTGATCGCCTGCACCCGCGAGATGATCCGCGTCCTCAAACCGTCCGGGTCAATCTTCGTCAACCTCGGTGACAAGTACTCCAGCTACAACAACGGCAGCGGCAAAGGCCGCTCCCTGAACGGAACCTGCTGTGGCGACGGCCCACACTGTTACGGCGTGCCGAAGAAGTCGCTGATCGGCCTGCCCTGGCGCTACGCCCTGCGCTGCGTCGACGAACTCGGGTTGATCCTGCGCTCCGAGATCATCTGGTCCAAACCGCACGGACTGCCCGAGTCCGTGAGCGACCGGGTCCGCCGCAGCCACGAAACCTGGTTCCATTTCACGCTCAACCCGCACTACTACAGCGCCATCGACACCATCAGGCTTCCGCACTCCGCGTCGAGTCTCGCTCGTGTGGCGCCGCACCGATCCGATCCTGGCCGCGCAGCACGCGACGGCCGGTACTACCCGGGTGCGGAACAACAAACTCTGAAACGACGGCAGATGTTGCACCCGCAAGGCCGCCTGCCCGGATCGGTATGGGAGATCGCACCTCAACCACTGCGGGTGCCTCCGCACTTGGGTATCGCGCACTTCGCGTCGTTTCCTGTGGAGTGGCCTCGGCGACTCGTCCTCGGGTGGTCGCCGCAGAGCGTGTGCACCGCCTGCGGGCAGGGCCGCCGCCGAGTCCCGGTCGCCTTCGGCCTGGACACCTCCAGGCCGCAGACGCGGCGGGCGCTGGAACTGGTGCGCGAGCACGGCCTGACCGAGGCCCACCTGGCCGCGCTGCGAGCCGCGGGACTCAGCGACACGCCCCGTGCCATCGACACCCAGGGCCGTACGGCCGTGCACGAGCATCCTGGTAGGGAGCTTGTGGTCGAGGCGCGGGCCGCGCTGGGCGGCTACGCCCGCGAGTTCCTGTTGTCGCGGGCCACCGAGTTCGCCGACGCCTGCGACTGCGCCGACCCGAGCGCTGCCAGCGTTCCCGGTGTGGTGCTCGATCCCTTTGGTGGCACCGGAACCACCGCCTTGGCCGCCGCCGTGCACGGCCGGCGCGCCATTTCGCTGGATGCCAGCCGCGACTACTGCCGCCTCGCCACCTGGCGCGTCCACGACCCCCGCCAGCAAGCACGAGCCCGCGGCACCCACCAGGCCCCGGAAGCGGTTCCACACGCCGCGTGACACCCGCGCCGGTGTGACGTGGACGACAGGCGGGGCCCACTCGTTCGGGGCCTCCGTTTCTCGCCGATCGACGCTACGATCCCAGGCCCGCACCACCCAGCAGGACACTCTGACCAGCTGGTTTTGCGCTGAACGACAGGTGCTTGCACGTGGCGCGGGACGAGGAGACCAGGAGGCACGATTCCCATGTCCGCCCCAGCAGCGACTACGGCCACCGACGGGATCACCGCCGCGTCCGAGCCGATCAGGGCGGTGTTCTACGGACGCAAGAACAGGACCGACACGATCGCCCTGCGCCTCCTGCGCCAGCAGTACTCGCTGTGCGAGCGGGTGTTCCGTCCTCGCGTGGTGATCACCCACTGCTTCTACGACCTGCCCGCCGACGTGGACCCGGCGACGCTGCACGATGCGGGACTGCCCCGACGCGCAGGCGGGTGGCGCGAGCTGGCCGCGTCTCTGTCCACCCCGGAACCGGGCTACGACCTGATCGTCTCCGAGAAGGCGGAGCGGCTGTCGCGCGATCCGTTCGAGATTCTGGATCGCGAACGCCTCGCCGCGCAGCATTGCGTCCCGATCGCCTACGCGACCGAGCCCTGGAACCCGGTCTTGGAGATGCTGCCGCAGGCGCGTGCACTCACTGCGCTCCTCCGCCGCCGCGTCCTGGGCGCCAGCTATTTCACGATCGGAAACCTCTACATGAGCGGACAAGGGGTGTGAGCGTTGGCAGGCGAATACGAACGCCGCGACGACGCCACCGGACGTCTGGCTCCTGACGAACCACCGGAACTGGTCGCCGAAATCCGCACGGTGGAAGGAATCGAGGCTCAGCGACTGGCCGCGGAACAAGCACGAGTGTTGTGGGAGGTGACACAATGGCAGGCCCGGAACAGGTCCGCGCGTGGGCTGGACGACGCAGCGTAGGGCGCGCGCGAAGCCCCTACAGCGCAGCGGCAGCGGGCGGCGAGCCGATCGCCGCCGCGCAGCCCACTCTGCTGCGGTTCGCGTGGCTGGGCCGAGTGTCCACTCGCGACATGCAAGACCCCACACTGTCTTTGCCGCGCCAGCTCGGTTCATCGCAGCGCGCGCTGCCCGAGGACGGACTGATCGTCGCGCACTTCTACGACGTCGAATCCGGGCGCATGGACCTCGACGCCCGCGGCGGTGGGCACGCGCATGAACAGTTCGACATTCCGATCACGCGTGACGGCGGTATCCAAGACCTGCTCGCCGAGGCCGAACGTCCCGATCGGCGGTTTGACTATGTCATCTGCGAGTCCATCGAACGGACCGCCCGGCACATGTACTACGGCACCACCATCGAGCACCGCCTGGAGCGTGCCGGGGTGCGTCTGCTCGCGGCCGATGAGCCCTTTCAACTGGCCACAGTGGACGGTCGCAAGCCGAAGGTCGCCACCTCGTTGCTGACCCGCCGGGTCAAGCAGAGCATTTCCGAGTTCTACGTCGTCGACATGCTGGAGAAGTCCTGGGACGGCTTCGCGATCCACACCGAGGCGGGATACAACGTCGGGAAACCGTGCTACGGCTACTGCGCCCGCCACGTCCCGCACCCGGTCCCCGCCAAGCGCGCCAAGGGAGTCAAGAAGACGTTCCTCGACGTCGACCCCGCGCAGGCACCCGCCGTCCGCATGGCATACCACTGGCGCATCACCGAACGCCTCGGCTACCAGGCCATCGCGGACCGGCTCAACCTCGATCCCGCGACCTATCCACCGCCGGTACCCGTCGACCCGAAGCGCTCCGTCGGCCGTTGGACCTATTCGAACGTGCGCGACATCCTCACCAACCCCAAGTACACCGGGCACATGGTCTGGAACCGCAAGGGCCGCAAGTCCCGCGGCAACCGCGCCAACCCCATCGAGGAATGGATCTGGTCCGCGCAACCCGTTCACGAACCGCTGGTCAGTTTGGAGGACTGGCTCAAAGCCCAGGACATCAGCGGACACCGCTTCGGTTCCCGCAGCACCAGCAACACCAACGTCAAGCATCCCCAGACCAAACGCTCGTACTTGCTGCGCACCTACCTGTTCCACGGTGACTGCGGCCGGCGGATGAACGGCAAGACCCGCCGTGGCCACGCCTACTACGTGTGCGAACCGAAGAAGGGATACGTCCCCGACGGCCATCCCACCGCTGGGAGCTTCTGGATTCGCGAGGACGCGATTGTCGACAAGCTCAACGAGTTCCTGTCCACCCACGTCTTCGGCGCCTACCGCCGCAACCTGCTCGACAGCACGGTCCGAGATCTCGGCGCAGCCGCCCAACGGGAAGGAGAACAACGCCTCGCCGCCCTGCGCCGCGAGATCGACGACACCACTCGGATGATCAAGAACCTCGTCCGCAACTTCTCCCGTATTGACACACCGACCGAGGACTTCGTGCGCGACATCAACGAGGAACGCGCCGAACTTCACCAGCGCAAGACCCAACTTGAAGCCCAGCTCGCCGAAGCCGAGGAGGCCAACCAGCAGGCACCCAATCCCGACCTGCTCGGCACCTTGCCCATGGGCGAGGTCCGGATCGAGGAACTACCCGAAGACACCGCTCGGCGACTGTTCGAAGCCCTCCGACTCGAACTCCGTTATCACAAGGACACCAACCAGATCAAGTGCACGGTCACCCTGGCCGGAACGACATTGCCAGCCACCCGTCAGGCCGCCGACGAGGCCGTCATCCTGCCGTTCGACCGAGAGCGGCGACTCAACCAGCGCAAACACGACAACGAGAACAAGGAGGGTGCCATGGCTAGCACCTCTCCCGTTCCCATCCTTGGAGTGCCCCCGGCAGGATTCGAACCTGCGACACCTGCCTCCGGAGGGCAGTGCTCTATCCCCTGAGCTACGAGGGCCCATCGCTGGGCGACTCGGAAAGCCTAGCGCATCGGTTGAACCTCGCGGTGAGTGGCCACCCCCAAGAAGGAGCCCGCCGGCGTTATGATCCGCAGTAGGTAAGGCTCACCTGTATTGCATACATGCGCATGTGGCTATATGTTGAGGCCGGTGAGCGGACGAGGAGGCCAGTGATGGGACATGGGCACGGCCACGGCCATCAGGCCGTGAGCGCTTCCGGCCGCCAGCTGCCCCGGCTCGTGGCGGCGCTCCTGATCGGCTGTGTGTTCCTGGCCCTGGAGATCACGGTCGGCGTCCTCACCCACTCCCTCGCCCTCGTTTCCGACGCGGCGCACATGCTGACCGACGTCTTCGGCCTCGGGATGGCGTTCACGGCGATCCTCCTGGCCGGCCGGAGCGGCCCGACCTACCGCCGCACCTACGGGCTCTACCGCTCCGAGGTCCTCGCCGCGCTGGGCAACGCCGTGCTGCTCTTCGGCGTCGCCGCGTACGTGCTCGTCGAGGCGATCTCCCGCATCGTCGACCCGCCCGCGGTGCCCGGCCTGCCCGTCCTGCTCACGGCCGTCGCGGGCCTGATCGCGAACCTGGTCGCGTTCGCGCTGCTCAAGGAGGGCTCCAAGGAAAGCCTCAACATCCGCGGCGCCTACCTCGAAGTCCTCGCCGACCTCATCGGCTCCGTCGGCGTCCTGCTCAGCGGCGTGATCACACTGACCACCGGCTGGCGCTACGCCGACCCGATCATCGGTGTCGCGATCGGCGTGTGGGTCCTGCCCCGCACCTTCACGCTCGCGGGCCGGGCGCTGCGCATCCTGTTCCAGCATGCCCCCGCCGACGTCGACGTGGAACGCATCGCGAGCGAGCTCGGCGGCCTCGCGGGCGTGCGCGACGTGCACGACCTGCACGTCTGGACCCTCACCTCGGGCATGGAGGTGGCCTCGGCGCACCTGGCCGTCGAGCCGCACGCCGAACCCGCCAAGGTCCTCGCCGCGGCGCAGAACCTGCTCGCCGAGACCTACGACATCAAGCACGCCACACTGCAGGTCGAACCCTGCGAATCCACCCGGCGCTGCGAAGAACTGTCCTGGTGAGCTACAGCGGCTGAGCGCCCCGCGCGCTCAGCATCTGCTTCATCAGCACCATCTCGGCACCCTGCGAGTCGAGGATGCTCTTGGTGAGCGTCTTCACCGCGTCGGCCGACGTGTGGTCGTGCGCGTACTGGGCCATGTCGGTACCGCCCTGGTGATGCCGCAGCATCAACTGCAGGAAGTACACGTCCAGGTCCTTGCCCGACAGCGACCGCAGCTTCGCCAGCTCCGCGTCGGTCGCCATGCCGGGCATCGGCGCACCGCCCGAGGACGCCGTGCTGGGCGCCATCGCCATGCCGTGCGCGGACGGCCCGGACATCCACGTCATGTACGCGCCGGTCGCCTGCTCGGGCTGGCCCCACAGCATGAGCCAGCCCTTCATCCGGCCGACCTGCTCCAGCTGGGTGCTCTGGATGTCGAACGCGAGCTGCTTGAGCTCCGGGTCCGTGGTGTGGTCGCGTTCCCAGTTCGCCATGGTCACGGCCTGCAGGTGGTGCACCGACATGTCCTGCGCGAACCCGACCTCGACCGAACCCTCGCCCGGGGTCGCCTGCTGGCCGGAGTTGATCGCCCGCTGGGTGAGGAACATGCCGAGCACGGCCCCCACGAGCAGCACCGCGACGACCGCGGCGGCGACCACGAACGGACGACTGGTCGAGCGGCGCGGCTGCACGTCCTCGGCCGGCAGCTGCTCTTCGTCGGTAGTCATCGGCGTCACTTCGACGGCATGGTCGCCGGCGCGCCGCCCTCTTGCTGCGCGTTCTGCGTGCCCTGGTAGTTCATCGGCTTGGCGTCCGGGCCCGGCGGGTTCGGGTCGAACGCGGGCGGGTTGTCCGGGTCGAACGCGCCGGGGCCGAGCGCGTCGCACGAGGCGCCGATCTCGGGCGTGGTGTTGTTGTTGGCGCGCAGCGCGGTGATGAACTCGTCGATCCGCTGGTCGTCGGCGCTGTCCAGCTTGAGCTGGTGGCCCCAGGACTGCAGCGAGATCGGCTTGTCGAGACCCGGGTACGGGGAGATCATCGAGTACGGCTTGCCCTGCACCTTGGCGACGAGCTTGGTCAGCGCGTCACCCTTGATCTGGTCCGGGTTGTAGGCGATCCACACCGAGCCGTGCTCCAGCGCGTGCACCATGTTCTCGTTGCGCACGGCCGTCTTGTAGACGGTGCCGGTGCAGGTGGCCCAGTAGCCGTCGTGCGGGCCGCCGATGGGCGGGTAGTGGTCGTAGGCCACCCGCTCGGTGGGCAGGATGTGCACGCTGCCCTTGTAGTTGCCCGTCACGATCCCGGGAAGCTGCAGCGACGGGTCCGGGTTGCCCGCACTGGGCGTCCAGCTGGCCAGCGCACGCTTGGGCGCCGACTGGACCAGGTAGTAGGTGACCACGGCCGCCGCCAGAGCCACGATCGCGACGACCGCGATGATCGTGCCCCACGGGGTGCCCTTGCCGGACACCACCGACCCGCGCGCCGACTTGACCGCCCTCTTGGAGGCGCCCTGCTTCTTTGTGCCGCTGGCCATGTGCTCCCACGTCCCAGTCAGGATCGATTTACCCTGGAAGGGAGTCTAGGGACTGCGTGTCTGGCCACTGTCAACGGCCACATACACTCGCCTGGTGACTCCCGCCGTTCTCGCCGACCTGGTTCGCTCGTCCGCCGTGCAGGTGCTGACCGCCCGTGGTCTCGATCAGGCCGTCCTGCCCGATACCGTCACGATCGAGCGACCCCGCAACCCCGAGCACGGTGACTACGCGACCAACCTGGCGTTGCAGGTGGCGAAGAAGGTCGGGCTGCAGCCGCGTGAGTTCGCGCAGGCGCTGGCCGATCAGGTCGCCCAGGACGAGGGTGTCGCCAGTGCCGAGGTCGCGGGCCCCGGCTTCCTCAACTTCCGGCTCGCCGCCGGGGCGCAGGGCGAGCAGGTCCGCCAGGTGCTCGCGGCCGGTGAGCGCTACGGCCTCGGCGACGCGCTGGCCGGGCGCAAGATCAACTTGGAGTTCGTCTCGGCGAACCCGACCGGGCCGGTCCACCTCGGCGGCACCCGCTGGGCCGCCGTCGGCGACGCGCTGGGCCGGATCCTCGCCGCGCAGGGTGCCGAGGTCACCCGCGAGTACTACTTCAACGACGCCGGTGCGCAGATCGACCGGTTCGTGAACTCGCTGATCGCCGCGGCCAAGGGCGAGCCCGCGCCGGAGGACGGCTACGCGGGCGGCTACATCACCGACATCGCCGCCGAGGTGCTGCGCCAGGAGCCGAGCGCGCTGTCGCAGGAGGAGGCCGAGCGGCACGAGACGTTCCGCCGCATCGGCATCGAGCTGATGTTCGCCGAGATCAAGCAGAGCCTGCACGAGTTCGGCACCGACTTCGACGTGTACTTCCAGGAGGACTCGCTGCACCAGAGCGGGGCCGTGGCGAGTGCCGTCGAGGGGCTGAAGCAGTCCGGGAACCTCTACGAGGCCGACGGCGCGTGGTGGCTGCGCTCGAAGGAGTTCGGCGACGACAAGGACCGCGTGGTCATCAAGAGCGACGGGGCGCCCGCCTACATCGCCGGTGACATCGCCTACCTGCAGGACAAGATCGGCCGCGGCTTCGACCTGTGCATCTACATGCTCGGCGCGGACCACCACGGCTACATCGCCCGGCTGAAGGCGGCCGCGGCGGCCCTGGGGCACGACCCCGCCGTCGTCGAGGTGCTGATCGGCCAGCTGGTGAACCTGGTCAAGGACGGCAAGCCGGTGCGGATGAGCAAGCGGGCGGGCACCGTGATCACGATGGAGGACCTCGTCGAGGCCGTCGGCGTGGACGCGGCGCGCTACGAGCTGGCCCGCTACTCCGTCGACTCCGGCATCGACATCGACCTGGACCTGCTTCGTAAGCACAGCAACGAAAACCCGGTGTACTACGTGCAGTACGCGCACGCCCGGCTGTCCTCGCTGCAGCGCAACGCCGCCGACCTCGGCCTCAAACTCGACGCCGAGGCCGACCTGAGCCTGCTCACGCACGAGCGCGAGGGCGACCTGATCCGCACGATCGGCGAGTTCGGCAAGGTGCTGCGCCGCGCCGCCGAGCTGCGCGAGCCGCACCGCGTCGCGCGGTACCTGGAGAGCCTGGCCAGCGCCTACCACAAGTTCTACGACGTGGCCCGTGTGCTCCCGCAGGGCGATGAAGAGGCCACCCCGCTGACCTTCGCACGGCTCGCGCTGTGCGAGGCGGCCCGCCAGGTGCTCGCCAACGGCCTGTCGCTGCTCGGTGTCTCCGCCCCGGAACGGATGTAAGACATGGCTCACCCCGCAGGACCCCGTCACGCCGAGGTCTACCCACACGTCGACACGGCAGGCTTCCCACCGTCCACAGCGGACGAACTGGACCGGCTCTACCCGAAGGTGTGGCCGCGCAACTCGTTCCGCGCGCCGGACGGCGTCGTCCGGATCGCGGGCGTGGACGTGCGCGAGCTGGCCGCCACCTACGGCACGCCGCTGTTCGTCGTGGACGAGGCCGACTTCAAGTCCCGCTGCGCCGAGTACGCCGAGGCGTTCGACGATCCGGCGCTGGTGCATTACGCGGCCAAGGCGTTCCTGTGCACCGAGGTCGCGCGCTGGGTCGGCGCGCAGGGCCTGAGCATGGACGTCGCCAGCGGGGGAGAGCTGGCGGTCGCGCTGCGCGCGGGCTTCCCCGCCGAGCGGATCACCTTCCACGGCAACAACAAGTCGGTCGCCGAGCTGGAGTCCGCTTTGGACGCCGGGGTCGGCACCGTGGTGCTCGACTCGTTCCACGAGATCGCCCGGCTCGCCGATGTCGCGGCGCGCCGCGAGGTCGTGCAGAACGTGCTGGTCCGGGTCACCGTCGGCGTCGAGGCGCACACGCACGAGTTCATCGCGACCGCGCACGAGGACCAGAAGTTCGGGTTCTCGCTGGCCGCCGGTGACGCGGCGGAGGCGGTGCGCCGGGTGCTCAACGCCCCCTCGCTCAAGCTGGTCGGCCTGCACAGCCACATCGGCTCGCAGATCTTCGACTCCGACGGGTTCGAGGTCGCGGCGCGCCGCGTCGTCGGGCTGATCGCGGATCTGGTCAAGGAACACGGTGAAGCGCTGCTCGAGCAACTGTCCCTTGTGGACCTCGGCGGCGGTTTCGGCATCGCCTACACCGACAAGGACAATCCGCCGCCGCCCGCCCAGATGATCACGCAGATCCGCGAGATCGTGCGCAAGGAGTGCGAGTTCGCGGGCCTTCCGGTGCCGCGCATCGCCGGCGAGCCGGGCCGCGCGATCGCCGGTCCCGGCACGGTGACGCTGTACGAGGTCGGCACGATCAAGGACGTTTCGCTGGGCGACAACGAAAGCCGTCGTTACGTCAGCGTGGACGGCGGGATGAGCGACAACATCCGCACCGCCCTCTACGACGCGGTCTACGACTGCCGCCTGATGTCCCGGTCCGCCGATGACGGCGACGGTTCGGTGGGCGCCGCGCTGTCCCGCGTGGTCGGCAAGCACTGCGAGTCCGGCGACATCGTCGTCCGCGACTGCTGGCTGCCGGACACGCTCGCCGCGGGTGACCTGCTCGGTATCGCGGCCACGGGTGCCTACTGCTACTCGATGGCCAGCAACTACAACCGGCAGCCCCGCCCGGCCGTGGTGGCGGTGCGCAACGGAAGCGCCCGCCTGCTGCTGCGCCGGGAGACCATCGACGACATGTTGCATCTGGAGGTGTCGTGACGTCCACTGTGGATGGTAAGACAGTACGTGTCGCGCTGCTCGGGTGCGGCACCGTGGGCAGCGAGGTCGCGCGACTGCTCACCGAGCAGGCCGACGAACTGGCAGCTCGTGCGGGTGCTCCCGTGGAGCTGGCCGGGATCGCGGTGCGCAGGCCGGACAAGCACCCGGAGCTTCCGCAGCATCTGCTCACCTCCGACGCCGCGGCACTCGTCGAGTCCGATGTGGACGTCATCGTCGAGCTGATCGGTGGCATCGAGCCGGTCCGCACCTGGCTGCTCACCGCGCTGCGCAAGGGAAAGTCGGTCGTCACGGCGAACAAGGCGCTGCTGGCCGAGTACTCCGCCGAACTGTCCGAGGCCGCCGACTCCGCGGGCGCCGACCTCTACTTCGAGGCCTCGGTCGCGGGCGCGATCCCGTTGCTGCGCCCGCTGCGCGAATCGCTCGCGGGTGACCGCATCACCAAGGTGATGGGAATCGTCAACGGCACCACCAACTTCATTCTGTCCGCAATGGACTCCTCAGGCGCCGGATACGCGGAGACGCTGGACGAGGCCAGCCGGCTGGGATACGCCGAAGCGGACCCGACTGCCGACGTCGACGGCTACGACGCCGCCTCCAAGGCGGCGATCCTCGCCTCGCTCGCCTTCCACAGCCGGGTCACGGCCTCCGACGTGTACCGCGAGGGCATCGCGAACGTCACCTCGTCCGACATCGCGGCCGCGAAAGCGTTGGGGCGCACGGTAAAGCTGCTCTCCATCTGCGAGCGGGTGACCGCCGACGACGGCACCGAATCGGTCTCGGCGCGCGTGCATCCGGTGATGATCCCGCGCAGCCACCCGCTCGCGGGGGTCGGCGGCGCGTTCAACGCGGTGTTCGTCGAAGCAGACGCGGCGGGCGAGCTGATGTTCTACGGCCAGGGTGCAGGCGGGGCGCCGACCGCGAGCGCGGTGCTCGGCGATCTCGTCGCGGTGGCCCGCAACCGGGTGCTCGGCGGGCGCGGCCCGCGCGAGTCGGCGCACGCGGCGCTGCCGGTGCGGCCGATGGGGCAGACCCCGACGCGGTACCACATCAGCCTCGACGTCGCGGACAAACCCGGTGTGCTGGCCCAGGTCGCGCAGGTTTTCGCCGCGCACGAGGTGAGCATCGCCGCGGTGCGGCAGCGCGACCGGCTCTCCACCGCGAGCCTGGTCATCGTGACCCACCTCGCACCGGACGCGGCCTTGCGCGCCACGGTCGAGGAGATCGGGAAAATGGACGTCGTGCACGAAGTAGTCAGCGTGATGCGGGTGGAAGGCGAGGACTGATGAACGCCAAACCTGGTTGGCCGGGGATCATCGAGGCCTATGCCGACCGGGTGCCGATCCCGTCGGGCGCGAAGATCGTCACGCTCGGAGAGGGCAACACCCCGCTGGTCCCGGCCCCGCATCTGTCGGAGCTGACCGGGAGCACGGTCTATCTCAAGGTGGAGGGCGCCAACCCGACCGGTTCGTTCAAGGACCGTGGCATGACCGTCGCGATCACGCACGCGCTCGCGAGCGGGCTGCGAGCGGTGATCTGCGCGTCCACCGGCAACACCTCGGCCTCGGCCGCCGCCTACGCCGCCCGCGCCGGCCTGACCTGCGCCGTGCTCATCCCGCAGGGCAAGATCGCGATGGGCAAGCTCGCGCAGGCGATCCTGCACGGCGCGCGGATCCTGCAGATCGACGGCAACTTCGACGACTGCCTCGAACTCGCCCGCAAGACCGCGATCGACCACCCGGTCACGCTGGTGAACTCGGTCAACCCGGTGCGTCTGGTCGGCCAGAAGACCGCCGCGTGGGAGATCTGCGACGTGCTCGGCGAGGCACCGGACATTCACTGCCTGCCGGTCGGGAACGCGGGCAACATCACGGCTTACTGGGCCGGATACACCGAATACGCCGCGGACGGTGTGGTGAAGAACACCCCGCGGATGTTCGGGTTCCAGGCCGCCGGTGCGGCGCCGCTGGTGCACGGCGAGCCGGTCAAGGAACCGGAGACCGTGGCCACCGCGATCCGGGTCGGCAGCCCGGCCTCGTGGCAGGGCGCGGTGAAGGCGAAGAACGCCTCGGGTGGCCTGTTCGAGAAGGCCAGCGACGAGCAGATCCTTGCCGCGTACCGGTTGCTGGCCAGCAAGGAAGGCGTGTTCGTGGAGCCCTCGTCGGCCACGAGCGTCGCCGGCCTGCTACTGACCGCCGCCGACGGCCGCCTCCCCAAGGGGTCCACTGTGGTCTGTACGGTCACCGGGCACGGGCTCAAGGACCCGGCCACCGCGCTGGAGAACAACGTCGAGGTCGAACCGCTCGCGGTGGACCCGCGGGCCGTGGCGGCGGCGCTGGAGCTGTCGTGACCCGGTTGAAGGTGACCGTGCCGGCGTCGTCGGCCAACCTCGGCCCCGGCTTCGACACGCTCGGCCTGGCGCTCGCGCTGCACGACGTGGTCGAGGTCCTGGTCACCGATTCCGGCCTGAAGATCGAGGTTTTCGACGCCGGCGCGGGCGATGTCACCGACGTGCCGACCGACGAGACCCACCTCGTGGCGCGCGTGCTGCGCGCGGCGTGCGAGCGGCTCGGCGTGTCGCTGCCGGGGCTGCATCTGCGGTGTTTCAACGCGATTCCGCACGCGCGGGGGCTCGGCTCCTCGGCTTCGGCGATCGTTTCCGGTGTGGCGGCGGCGTATTCGCTCGCGGGCAGGCCCCTGGACGCCGAGGCGGTGCACATCGCCGCGGAATTCGAGGGACACGCCGACAACGCTGCCGCGAGTCTGCTCGGCGGGCTGGTAGTGGCGTGGTCTTCCGGCGGCCGTTTCCACGCCGAACGGCTCACGCCGCACGCCTCCATCCGGCCGCTGGTCGCGGTGCCCGCGCTGCGGTCCTCCACCGAGGCCACCCGCGGGCTGCTGCCCGAACAGGTGTCCCATTCCGACGCGGCGTTCACGGCGAGCCGCGCCGCGCTGGCCGTGCACGCCCTGACCACCAACCCGGACCTGCTGCTGGCCGCGACCGAGGACCGGTTGCACCAGCACTACCGCGCGCCCGCCTATCCCGCGACCGCCCGCCTCGTCGCCGACCTGCGCGCAGCCGGGGTCGCCGCCACCGTGTCCGGGGCCGGGCCGACCGTGCTGGCGCTGACCACGGACGGAATAATTCCGGCATCGGTCGACGTTGAAGGCTTCGAAGTCACCGAACTACCGGTGGATTCGGCCGGAGTACAGGTCACGGCCGGATAGCGGGGGTGCGGCGATTCGCGCCACTCCGGGGGTGGTTGTTGCACCTGGACCGCACGCGGTCTACCCTCGGGGGCGTTCGATCACCGTGCGCAGTCCGCACCCGGTGACGGTCCCGGGAGATCCTCCCGGATCTGTCTTTCGTTGAGCTGATAATTCCGCATAGCTGGTGCAGGGATTGACCTCAGGCGGGTTTCCGGTAGTCATGGTGGCGAATTCCGCTTGCCCCGTTTGGGGCAGGCAACCCCCGTGTGGCGGCTTTGCCGCTGTGACCTGCGGTCTTGGCAGCGGCACCGGGGAGCAGAACTCCGCTTCGCGATCCGACGCGAGCGGCAGTCCGCTGATCCACCTGGAGGCGTGGATCGGTCAGGAAGGACATGTGTGAGCAACACCGATCTTTTGAGCGGTGACCTGGACACCCAGACCGCTCCGGTCGCGTCAGAGTCAGCTTCCAACGGCACCACGCCCAAGCGCCGCACCGGTGGCCTGTCCGGCATGGTGATCGCTGACCTGCGGGAACTCGCGGCGGAACTGGGCATTGGGGACACCAAGGGCATGCGGAAGGGCGATCTGATCGCCGCGATCCGCGAGCGTCAGGGCAAGACGCCGCGCAAGCGCGCTGCCCAGGCCGACGACGGCACGCTTCCCTTCGACGGCATCTCCTCTGCCGAGCAGGCCGCGCCTGCGAAGAAGCAGGACAAGCCGGCGGAGAAGCCTGCCGAGAAGGGGCCGCAGGCCGAGAAGGCCGACAAGGCCGTGAAGCCTGCCGAGGACACCCCCCAGCAGGGGGAGGACGGCGCGCGCCGTGAGGGCGGCGGCCGTCGCCGTCGCAGCTCCAACCGCGCCGCGGGCAGCCCGGATGCCGGGTCCGCGCCGCAGCAGCAGCGTGGCGAGGGCGGTCAGAAGGACTCCGGCCAGCAGCGTGGCGGCGACCAGCCGCAGCAGCAGCGCGACCAGCAGCAGGGCGGCGGTGACCGGCGCCAGCAGAACAACGCCGCGCGCAACAACAACAGCAACAACAACGCCGACGACGAGGACGGCGGCCGGCGCGGGCGCCGGTTCCGCGACCGTCGCCGTCGCGGTGGCCGCGGCGAGGGCGGTACGGACACCGAGATCCGCGAGGACGACGTCCTGCTGCCCGTCGCGGGCATCCTCGACGTGCTCGACAACTACGCGTTCGTGCGCACCTCGGGTTACCTGCCCGGGCCGAACGACGTGTACGTGTCGCTGTCGTTGGTGCGCAAGTACAACCTGCGCCGCGGCGACGCGATCACCGGTGTCGTCAAGCAGCCGCGTGAGGGCGAGCAGCAGCGTCAGAAGTTCAACCCGCTGGTGCGGGTGGACACCATCAACGGCCTCGAGCCGGACGCGGCCAAGAAGCGGCCCGAGTTCACCAAGCTGACCCCGCTCTACCCCAACGAGCGGCTGCGCCTGGAGACCGAGTCGCACAAGCTGACCACCCGCGTGATCGATCTGGTGATGCCGGTCGGCAAGGGGCAGCGCGCGCTGATCGTGTCGCCGCCGAAGGCCGGTAAGACCACGATCATGCAGGACATCGCGAACGCGATCACGACGAACAACCCCGAGTGCCACCTGATGGTCGTGCTCGTGGACGAGCGTCCGGAAGAGGTCACCGACATGCAGCGGTCGGTGAAGGGTGAGGTCATCGCCTCGACCTTCGACCGCCCGCCGTCAGACCACACCTCGGTCGCCGAGCTGTCCATCGAGCGGGCCAAGCGGCTGGTGGAGATGGGCATGGACGTGGTGGTCCTGCTGGACTCGATCACCCGTCTGGGCCGTGCGTACAACCTCGCGGCCCCGGCGTCCGGCCGGATCCTCTCCGGTGGTGTCGACTCGACCGCGCTGTTCCCGCCGAAGCGTTTCCTCGGCGCGGCGCGCAACATCGAGAACGGCGGCTCGCTGACCATCTTCGCCACGGCGATGGTGGAGACCGGGTCCACCGGTGACACGGTCATCTTCGAGGAGTTCAAGGGCACCGGTAACGCCGAGCTCAAGCTGGACCGCAAGATCGCCGAGCGCCGCGTGTTCCCGGCGGTCGACGTCAACCCGTCCGGTACCCGTAAGGAAGAGCTGCTGCTCTCGCCGGACGAGCTCGCGATCCACCACCGGCTGCACCGCGTGCTGCACGCCCTGGACTCGCAGCAGGCGATCGACCTGCTGCTGTCCCGGCTGCGCAAGACCAAGACGAACATCGAGTTCCTCATGCAGGTCTCGAAGACCGCGCTTGGCAGCGACGAGGAATAGCCCCGTTCCCGTGAGGGACTCTTTCACGGCGCCGGACGCCGTGAGGGGGTCCCTCACGGCGTTCGCGCGGGGAATAGCCGCTGCGCGGGGTGTGTTGATAGCGGTGCCAGGCGATCTGGCAGAATCAATCCGCTGCAGTCCGGCTCCGGTTCACCTCGCAATGAGGACCCGGCGGCCACGATGAGAGGACCCCATGAAGAGCGGTATCCACCCCGAGTACGTGCCGACCACCGTCGTGTGTGGTTGCGGCAACACCTTCGAAACGCGTAGCACGAAGAGCTCCGGCCAGATCACGGTCGAAGTCTGCTCGAACTGCCACCCGTTCTACACCGGCAAGCAGAAGATTCTGGACACCGGTGGCCGGGTCGCGCGCTTCGAGGCGCGGTACGGCAAGCGTCAGAAGAAGGCCGACGCCAAGTAGCTTGCTCGACGGCGCCCGCCACCCGGTCCCGGGGGCGGGCGCCGCTTTTTGTATACAGAAATGATGTGAGGTCTCAAGGTGGATTCGTCTTCGCTGCGGGGACTGCTCGACGAGTACGCCGAGCTGGAGCAGCAGCTCGCCGATCCGGCGGTGCACGCCGATCAGGCTCGGGCGCGCAAGCTGGGGCGCCGCTACGCCGAGCTGACCCCGGTGGTCAAAACCATCGGTGAGCTGGATCGCGCCCGCGAGGACCTCACCGCCGCGCAGGAGCTGGCCGACGAGGACCCCGCCTTCGCGGCCGAGGCGCAGGAGATCGCCGAGCGGATCCCGGCGCTGGAGTCCCGGCTGACCGAACTCCTGCTGCCGCGCGACCCCTACGACGGCTCCGACGTCGTGATGGAGATCAAGTCGGGGGAGGGCGGCGAGGAGTCGGCCCTGTTCGCGGGCGACCTGCTGCGCATGTACCTGCGCTACGCCGAGCGCCACGGCTGGAAGGCCGAGGTACTCGACGCCGTGGACTCCGACCTCGGCGGCTACAAGGACGTCACCCTCTCGGTCAAGAGCAAGGGCGCCGAGGCCGACGGTGTGTGGGCGCGCCTGAAGTTCGAGGGCGGCGTGCACCGGGTGCAGCGCGTGCCCGCGACCGAATCGCAGGGACGTATCCACACCTCCGCGGCGGGTGTGCTGATCTACCCGGAGCCCGAAGAGGTCGAGGTCGAAATCGATCCGAACGACCTGCGTATCGACGTGTTCCGGTCCTCGGGCCCGGGAGGGCAGAGCGTGAACACCACCGACTCCGCGGTCCGCGTCACGCACCTGCCGACCGGGATCGTGGTGTCCTGCCAGAACGAGAAGTCGCAGATCCAGAACCGGGCCCGGGCGATCCAGGTGCTGCAGGCGCGCCTGCAGGCCATGGCCGAGGAGGAGGCCGCGAGCAAGGCGGCCGACGCGCGGCGCTCGCAGGTGCGCACCGTGGACCGTTCCGAACGCGTGCGCACGTACAACTTCCCGGAGAATCGGATCTCCGACCACCGGGTGAACTACAAGGCCTACAACCTCGACCAGGTCCTCGACGGTGATCTGGACGCCGTGCTGGACGCGCTGGGCAACGCCGATCGCGAGGAACGCCTTGCCGAGGCGGGAAAGTAACCGAACACGCGGCACCGTGCCGCAACCGTCCCAGCTGGATGAGGCAGAGTGGGAAAGGTGAAGCGGCAACCGTTGCGCCTGGCGATCCTCGAGGCGATCAGGATTCTCGAGGCAGCCGGCGTCGAGTCACCAAGGACCGACGCCGAGCTGCTCGCCGCGCACGTGCTCGGCGTCGAGCGGGGGCGGCTGCCGCTGATCCCGCTGGTCGACCCGCCGGTCATCGAGGCCATCGGGCAGCTCGTCGCGCAGCGCGCGAAACGCGTCCCGCTCCAGCATCTGACGGGCTGGGCCGCGCTGGGCGAGATGACCGTGAGCGTCGGGCCCGGCGTGTTCATCCCGCGCCCGGAGACCGAACTGCTCCTGGAATGGGGACTCACCCTGCTCAGAGACCGCCAGTACCCGGTGGTCGTCGACCTGTGCACCGGATCGGGCGCGCTCGCGCTGGCGGTGGCGCACGCCAGGCCGGACGCCGTCGTCTACGCCGTGGACAACGACCCCAACGCGCTCGCCTGGGCCCGGCACAACGCCGACGCCCGCGCCGAGGCCGGTGACACCCCGATCCGGCTGTACTCCGGTGACGTCGGGGACAGCACGATCTTCGCCGAGCTCGACGGGCTGGTGGACCTGGTCCTGTGCAACCCGCCCTACGTTCCGCCGGGCGGTGAGCTGCCGCCCGAGGTGATCGACTACGACCCGGCGCAGGCGGTGTTCGCCGCGGACGGCGGGCTCGCGGTGATCCGGCAGGTCGTGGCCACCGCCGCGCGTCTGCTCAAACCGGGCGGCGGGGTCGCCATCGAACACGACGACACCCATGCCGCGGCCGCGCCCACGATCGTCTCGTCGCGTAAGGTGCTCACCGAGGTCGCCGATCACGCCGACCTCGCGGGCCGCCCTCGTTTCGTGACCGCGCGCAGAGTCTGACGGAGGAGCCTGTGGTCGTCGTCGGGACCCAGCTGGGGAAGGTCCGTGGTCGCGACCTCGGCGGTGTCGTGTCGTTCGAGGGGATTCCCTACGCCGCCGCACCCGAGGGCGCCTTGCGCTTCCGCCCACCCGCACCCCGCGAGCCGTGGGCGGGAGTGCGCGACTGCACGGTTGCCGGGACGGCCGCACCGCAGCTTCCGCCGACGCCGCGAGCGCCGGGGGTCTGGCGCGCCGACGACGGTCTGGACTGCCTGAACCTCAACGTGTGGACGCCGGACCCTGCTGGCGCGGGCCTGCCGGTGATGGTGTGGGTCCACGGTGGACTGTGGAAGTACGGTTCCCCGCGCATGCCGCAGTACGACGGAGCCACGCTGGCCCGGTCCGGCGTCGTGGTGGTGAGCGTCGGGTACCGGCTCGGCTTCGAGGGATTCGGCCACTTGCCCGGGGTCCCCGCCAACCGGGGTCTGCACGACCAGATCGCCGCGTTCGAGTGGGTGCGGCGCAACATCGCCGCGTTCGGTGGTGACCCCGATGCGGTGACCGCGTTCGGGCAGTCGGCCGGTGCGGCCTCGGTCGGGTACCTGCTGGGCACGGGTCTGTTCCGGCGAGCCATCGCGCAGAGCCCGCCGTCGGGGGTTCACGAGCCGGAAGCGGCACGGGCCGTCACGGAGAAGATCGCGGCCGCCGCGGGCGTGCCGGCGACGCTCGAGGCATTCGAGACGCTGCCGCCCGAGGCGCTTCTCGCCGTCCAGGACGCGCCGCTGACCGGGCGGGACGGGCCCACGGCGTTCGGGCCGGTGGCCGACGGCGAACTGGTCACCGGGCCGTTGTGGACGGCCGCCGCCCCGGATGTGGACCTCGTGTGCGGGTTCACCCATGAGGAGTTCCGCGGCCAGGGTGCGTTGCCGCAGGGCGTCGGCTTCGACGCCGTGGCGACCGCGATGGGACATGACGCGGCCGCCTACCGGGCGGCCTATCCCGGTTTCGACGACTCCGGTCTGTTCGTGACTCTCATGTCCGATGTGGTGTACCGGATCCCGGCACTGCGGCTGGCGGAGGCGCACACGCGCGCGGGCGGGCGCACGTGGATGTACGACTTCGCCTGGAGCAGCCCCGGCGCCGGTGCCGCGCACGGCGTGGACGTGCCGTTCGTGTTCGGCGACGCGGAGAGTGGCTACGCGAGGCGTTTCCTCGGCGATCCACCCGACGCCGGGTTCCCCGCGCTTTCCGAGGCGATCCGGCGCTCGTGGACGGATTTCGCGGCGACCGGCGATCCCGGCTGGCCCGCGTTCGACCTCACACACCGCCGCACGCGGATCTGGGACGCCGAACCACGTGTCGAAAACGATCCGCTCGGCCACCCTTGACGGAGCCGCTTCGCGGCGCGGGAATACTCCCCCGAACCCCACCCGCCACCCTCGACGGAGCCGCTTCGCGGCGCGGGAATAGTCTTCAGGCCATGAGCGCGGTGTATGACTGCAGCCTGCCGGAAGCCCGGACGGATGGACTCGCGGCGGCCGCGAACGCGGTGCGTTCGAGCCGTCTCGTCGTGATGCCCACGGACACCGTGTACGGCATCGGCGCGGACGCGTTCGACGCCGGAGCCGTGCGCGCGCTGTTGCACGCGAAGAACCGCGGGCCGGACATGCCGGTCGGCGTTCTGGTCGGCTCGTGGTCCACAGTGGACGGCCTGGTGCTCGGAATGCCGCCCCAGGCAAGGTCTTTGATGGAAGCGTTCTGGCCCGGTGACCTTTCGCTGGTGCTTCCGCACGCGCCGAGCCTGCAGTGGGACCTCGGCACCACGCGCGGCACGGTGATGCTGCGGATGCCGTTGCACCCGGTCGCGCTCGAACTGCTGCGCGAGGTCGGCCCGATGGCGGTCTCCAGCGCGAACGTCTCGGGTCAGCCGCCCGCGTCGACCGCGCAGGAGGCGCAGGACCAGCTCGGCACGTCGGTGGACGTCTACCTCGACGGCGGCCCGATCGAAGACGCCCGGCCGTCCAGCATCGTGGACCTCACCGGCAGTGAGCCCAAGCTGCTGCGCGCCGGCGCGGTGAGCGCCGAGGCCATCTCCGAGGTGCTCGGCGTACCGGTGACGACGCCGTCCTGATGACTCCGATCGCCACCGCCGGGCTTCCCATCCGGGAGTACATCCTCGTCGGGCTCATCTCGGCGACCCTGACCTTCCTGCTCACCGGCCTCGTCCGCCGCTTCGCGATCCGGGCGGGCGCGATCGCCAACCCGCGCGCCCGCGACGTGCACGTCATCCCGATCCCGCGGATGGGCGGGCTGGCGATGTACCTCGGCGTGGCGGGCGGCATGGCGCTGGCCCACCAGCTGCCGGTGCTGCGCCGCGCGTTCGAGTACTCGCTCGATCCGGTCGGCGTGCTGGTCGGCGGTGGCGTGATCGTGCTGATCGGCGCGGTCGACGACCGGTTCGAGATCGACGCGTGGACCAAGCTGGCAGGTCAGGTGCTGTGCGCGGGGCTGCTGGTCATCTTCGGCGTGCAGTGGAACGTGTTCTGGGTGCCGTGGGGCGGCAACGGCGACGCGCTGGGCTCGGTGGTCACCCTCGACCGCAACCAGGGCGGTCTGCTGGTGCTGTTGCTCGTCGTGGTGCTGGTCAACGCGATGAACTTCGTCGACGGGCTGGACGGGCTCGCGGCCGGGCTCGGCTTCATCGCGGCCAGCGCGACCTGCGCGTTCTCCCTCGGCCTGCTGAACTCCGCCGGTGGCGATGTCGGCACGTACCCGCCGGCGCTGATCGCCGCGACGCTGGCCGGTGCCTGTCTCGGTTTCCTGCCACACAACTTCCAGCCCGCGAAGATCTTCATGGGCGATTCCGGCTCGATGATGATCGGGCTGATGCTGGCCGGCGCCACCACCTCGGCCTCCGGCAAGATCAACTACACCCGGTTCGGTGGCTCGGACGCGCTCGCGCTGCTGTCGCCGTTACTCGTCGTGGTCGCCGTGCTGTTCCTGCCGCTGCTCGACCTGTTGATGGCGGTCATCCGCAGGACGCGGCGCGGGGAAAGCCCGTTCGCGGCGGACAAAATGCACCTGCATCACCGCCTGCTGGAAATCGGCCATTCACAACGCCGTGCGGTATTGCTCATTTACCTGTGGGCCGGACTGCTCGGTTTCGGTGCCGTTTCGCTGACCTTGTTCGATGCCGCGGCCGCGCTGCCGATCGTCGGCGTCGGCCTGCTGCTCGCGGCGCTGGTTTCGGTGATCCCGCGGTTACGGAAGCCGTCCGGTCCGATGTCTTGAAGTCGTCCGCGCGGTTAAGGAGTACGCCTGTACGGCTTGTGCCTTCCGGCTGGTATCGTCCAGCGTGTAGGACCGGCCCCCTGGTTCGCAAAGTGGCGATCGTGATCGAGTGCCACCTACGCGCCGGGATCGGGTCCCCCCCCTGCAAGAGCCGTAAGTGTGTCAGGTACGTTAAGTCCAGATCATTACGATTCCCCCGGCGGAGTGAACGCCGACCGGGAGAACCGGAAGGAGTCCAGGTTGGGCGCGCTGGTAGTCGCCGAGGGACCGCGCCGCGATCCCCCTCCGGCCCAGGTGTCGGTGTCCAGCTCGCCGACGAAGAGGCGGCCAAACTCGGTCTCGTCAGTGTTCGCCGCGTCCGGCCAGGGAGCCCATGATGGCCTGTTCACCTCTCGTTCCGGCACAGCAGTAGGTCCCCGGTGTCAGGCAGGCAGCCCAGGCCGGCGGAACTCATTGGTCTCGGTTCTTCGATCGTCGTCATGGTCGTCGGGTTCACCGTACTCGGCTGGTTCATCGACGGGCGTGCGCACACCGCGCCCGCTTTCGTGTTCACCGGACTGGCGGTCGGCATCGTGACAGCCTGCATTTTCGCCTATTCACAGTTCCGGAAGTTTTTGTAGAGATCGAAATCGAGGGTTCAGCCGTGTCAGCGACAAACGCCGTTTCCGCCATTCCGGCGGGCAAGATGCTCAACCTACGCCGCCCGCTTCTCATGGCAGGCGCGATGGGCGTTCTCGGCCTGGTCGCGACGGGGCTGCTCGGGCACATCTGGATGGGTGTGTTCGGTTGCGTCGGTCTCGCACTCGGCCTGCTGAACACCCGGCTCGTCCAGCGCTCGGTTTCCCGTGCGACGATCACCGAGAACCCGAGCAAGCGCCTGCTGGCCTTCGCCGCGCTGGGCAGGCTCGCGGTCATCACGGTGCTCGCCGTCGGAATCGCTTTGATCGTCCATCCTGACGGCCTCGGCGTGTTCGCGGGACTCGCCGTGTTCCAGTTCATCATCACCGCCAGTACGGCTGGAACGGTAGTGAAGGAGCTTCGCCACCAATGACCCATGTTCTCGCCGCTGACGTCGAGGTCGGCCACCACTCGACCGCCGACTTCCTTGGCATGACGTTCAACACCGACACGATCCTGGCCACCGCGATAGCCGCGGTGATCGTGATCGCGGCGGCGTTCGTGCTTCGGGCCAAGATCACCTCAGGGGTGCCGAGCGGAATCCAGCTCGCCTGGGAGAGCGTCACGACCTGGATCCGGGGTCAGGTGGACGCGAGCATCGGCGTGCGGGTCGCGCCGTTCGTCGTGCCGCTCGCGGTCACCCTGTTCGTCTTCATCCTCATCGCCAACTGGCTTTCGGTGCTGCCGGCGCAGGCGGGCACGGACTTCATCCCGCCGCCCGCGTCGGACACGAACTTCACCTACGCGCTCGCGCTGCTGGTGTTCGTGTGGACGCACGTGGCCGGTATGCGCCGGCGTGGCGTCGGCAAGCACGCCAAGCAGCTGGTGAAGGGCCACGTGGCCTTCCTCGCGCCGATCAACATCATCGAAGAGATCGCCAAGCCTGTCTCGCTCTCGCTCCGGCTTTTCGGAAACGTCTTCGCGGGCACGATCCTGGTCTCGCTGATCGCGATGTTCCCCGCATACATCCTCTGGGCGCCGAACGCGATCTGGAAGTCCTTCGACCTGTTCGTCGGGTTCATCCAGGCCTTCATCTTCGCGTTGCTCACGATCCTGTACTTCAGCCAGACGATGGAGACGCATGAAGAGCATTGAGTCGTAGGAATTTGTCTCCAGGGCCGACGAGGCCGTTTCACACACGCGTTCCAACGAATATCAGTTAGGGAGAGTCATGGCAGACCTCAACACCGCGATCACGATGGCCGGCGCCATGGTCGGTGGCGGTCTCATCCTCGGTGGTGGTGCGATCGGCGCCGGTATCGGTGACGGTCTCGCGGGTAGCCAGTTCATCGCCGGTATCGCGCGTCAGCCGGAGGCCCAGGGCCGCCTGTTCACGCCGTTCTTCATCACCGTCGGTCTGGTCGAAGCGGCCTACTTCATCAACCTGGCGTTCATGGCCCTGTTCGTGTTCTCGCTGGGCAAGGGCTGATCATGTCGGGCGAGGTTCTCGCCGCGGGGGACAACTTCCTGCTCCCCAACGGCACCTTTTTCGCCGAGCTGATCATCTTCGGCATTGTGCTGCTGGTGATCTGGCGCTTCGTGCTGCCGCCGGTGCAGAAGGCACTGAAGGACCGGCACGACATGCTCCAGAAGCAGCTCGACGGGAACCACCAAGCCGCGGAGAAGTTCGAAGCAGCCAAGGCGAAGTACGCGGAGGAGCTGGCCGAGGCCCGCGCCGAGTCGGCTCGTATTCGCGATGAGGCGCGTGTCGAAGGACAGGCGATCATCGACGAGTACCGGGGTCAGGCCCAGAGCGAGATCTCGGCCGTGCTCCAGCGCGGTGAGGACGAGCTCGCCACGCAGCGCGAACGCGTCCTCGCCGAACTGCGGTCCTCGATCCCGCAGCTGTCCACGACACTCGCGAGCCGAGTCGTCGGGCAGGACGTCACCGCGGCCACGCATCAGGAGACGGTCCAGGAGTTCCTGGCCGGGCTCGGTTCCGGTAAGTCCGGAAAGGAAGAGTGATGGACGCCGCAAGGTACGTCGGCACGCTGGTCGCGTTTTTCCTCATCATCGGGCTGATCTGGTGGAAGGTCGTTCCCCCGATCCGCAAGATGATGCGGGAGAAGCAGGAGTCCATCCGTCAGCAGCTCGAGGAGGCCAAGCGCGCCGACGAGCGGCTGGCGGAGGCCGAGCGCAAGTACGCGGACGCGGTCGCCGAGGCCAAGACGGAGGCCGCGTTGATCCGCGACGCCGCACGTGCCGACGCGCAGCGCATGGTCGAGGAGATGCGGACCCGCGCCGCGCAGGAGGTCGAGCGGATCAAGCAGCGCGGCGAGGAGCATCTCGCGCAGCAGCATCAGCAGATCATCCGTGAACTGCGGGCCGAGATCGGCCAGGCCGCGACCGAGCTCGCCGAGCGGATCGTCCGGGCGCACCTCGCGGGCGAGTCCAACCGCAGTGCCAGCGTGAACGGTTTCCTGGACGAGCTCGAGCGGACATCGGCGCGGACGGGCGAAGCGGTGCCCGCAGGTGCCGGTGAGGGGGCGTCATGATGCAGGCGAGCAGCCGGGAGGCGCTGGCGCTCGTGCGCGACCGCCTCGACGAGATGACGGCCCAGTCCGGTGTCGACGACCTGCGGCAGCTCGGAGGCGAGCTCTCCGCGGTCGTGGGTGTGCTGTCCAGGGAACGCGTGCTGCTGCGGCACCTCGCGGACCCGGCTGTGGACGAGCGCACCCGGTCGGGTCTGGCCGGCGGGGTCTTCGACGGGAAGGTGGGCGCCACCGCGGTGGATGTCGTGCGCGAGGTCGCACGTCAGCGCTGGTCGTCCGCCCGTGACCTGATCGGCGCGCTGGAACTGCTCGGAAGGCAGGCGGTCCTGACGGCCGCCGAGCGGGAGAACACACTCGACGAGACCGAGGACGAACTGTTCCGGTTCAGCCGGGTGCTCGGTTCGGAGAACAGCCTGCGGGCCCTGTTGTCCGACACGACGGCGCCCGCAGACCGGCGCCTGACCCTGCTGCACCGAGTACTGGACGGCAAGGTGGGCCGCGACACGATGGACCTGCTCGAGCAGGCGGTACGAGCGCCGCGCGGGCAGAGCCTGGACGTGCTCGTCGGTCAGCTGGCCGAGCAGGCGGCGCAGCGTCGTCAGCGTGTCGTCGCCCTTGTGACGGCCGCGGCAGCCCTGACTCCCGAGCAGGAGGAGCGGCTGGCACGTGCGCTGTCGCAGATCTACTCCAGGACGATCTCGATCCAGGTCGAGGTGGACCCGGAAGTCCTCGGCGGACTCGTGGTGCGGGTCGGCGACGAGGTGATCGACGGCAGCGTCGCGAGCAGGCTGGCCAATGCCGGACGCGGCTTGCCGTCGTAAGGCCAACACCCAAGATTTGACCCATTGAGAGCAGGGACGATAAGACCATGGCGGAGCTGACGATCTCCTCGGACGAGATCCGGAGCGCGATCGAGAACTACGTCTCGACCTTCTCGACCGAGACTTCGCGCGAAGAGGTCGGGACCGTCGTCGAGACTTACGACGGCATTGCGATCGTCGAGGGACTTCCCTCGGTGATGACTCAGGAACTGCTGGAGTTCCCTGGCGGCGTCCTGGGCGTCGCCCAGAACCTCGACGAGCGCGAGATCGGCGCCGTCATCCTCGGTGACTACGAAGGCATCGAAGAAGGCCAGGAGGTCAAGCGCACCGGCCGCGTTCTGTCGGTGCCGGTCGGCGACGCCTTCCTCGGCCGGGTCGTCGACCCGCTCGGGGCGCCGATCGACGGTCTCGGTGACATCGTCGCCGAGGGCAACCGCGTGCTGGAACTGCAGGCGCCGTCGGTGATGCAGCGTCAGCCGGTGTCGGAGCCGCTGCAGACCGGTATCAAGGCGATCGACTCGCAGACGCCCATCGGCCGTGGTCAGCGTCAGCTCATCATCGGTGACCGCAAGACCGGTAAGACCGCGGTCTGCGTGGACACGATCCTGAACCAGAAGGCCAACTGGGAATCCGGCGACCCGTCGCAGCAGGTCCGTTGCATCTACGTCGCCATCGGCCAGAAGGGCTCCACGATCGCCTCCGTGCGGCAGGCGCTCGAGGACGGCGGGGCGCTGGAGTACACCACGATCGTGGCCGCTCCCGCCTCCGACTCGGCCGGCTTCAAGTACATCGCGCCCTACACCGGTTCCGCGATCGGCCAGCACTGGATGTACCAGGGCAAGCACGTCCTGATCGTGTTCGACGACCTGTCCAAGCAGGCCGAGGCGTACCGCGCGATCTCGCTGCTGCTGCGCCGCCCGCCGGGTCGCGAGGCCTACCCCGGTGACGTCTTCTACTTGCACTCGCGGCTGCTCGAGCGGTGCGCGAAGCTGTCCGACGAGCTCGGCGCCGGTTCGATGACCGGTCTGCCGATCATCGAGACCAAGGCCAACGACGTGTCGGCCTACATCCCGACCAACGTCATCTCGATCACCGACGGCCAGTGCTTCCTCGAGACCGACCTGTTCAACCAGGGCGTGCGCCCGGCGATCAACGTCGGTATCTCGGTCTCCCGTGTCGGTGGTGACGCGCAGATCAAGGCGATGAAGCAGGTTGCCGGGTCGCTGCGGCTGGACCTGTCGCAGTACCGCGAGCTGGAGGCGTTCGCCGCGTTCGCGTCCGACCTCGACGCCGCGTCGAAGGCTCAGCTGGAGCGGGGTAGCCGCCTGGTCGAGCTGCTCAAGCAGCCGCAGTACACGCCGTTCCCGGTCGAGGAGCAGGTCGTGTCGATCTATCTCGGCACCAACGGTCACCTGGACTCGGTGCCGGTGGAGGACATCGGCCGGTTCGAGGCGGAGTTCCTCGACAACGTGCGCCACCACCACGAGGGCATCCTCGCTGACATCCGCGACTCCAAGAAGCTCTCGGACGACAACGAGCAGCGGCTGATCGACGTGGTGGGCGAGTTCAAGAAGGGCTTCACCGCCACCGGTGGCGGCTCGGTCGTCAACGAGGCTCCCGCCGAAGCGATGGACGAGTCCGAAGAGCAGCGCGAGTCGGTCAAGGTGAGCCGTCCCGCTCCGACCAAGAAGTGATCGGATAGCCGAGGATGCCAGCACAGATACGGGTACTCCGCCGACGGATCCGCTCGACGCAGTCGATGCGGAAGATCACGAAGGCGCAGGAACTCATCGCCACGTCCCGGATCACCAAGGCACAGGCCCGGGTGGAAGCGGCGCGCCCCTACGCGGAGGAGATCACCAGCGTCCTGTGTGCGCTGGCCGACGCCGCGGGATACCCGCACCCGCTGCTCGTCGAGCGCGAGGCCCCCAGGCGGGCCGGTGTGCTGGTGGTGACCTCGGACCGTGGGCTCTGCGGCGGGTACAACGCCAACGTCCTGCGCCGGGCCGAGGAACTCCAGGCTCTGCTGCGTGAGCAGGGCAAGGAGCCGCACCTCTACGTCATCGGGCGCAAGGGCCTCAATTACTACAGCTTCCGGCAGCGTGAGGTCGAGGCTTCCTGGACCGGCTTCTCCGAGCAGCCCGCCTATACCGACGCGGCGGCCGCGGCAGGCCCGCTGATGCGCGCCTTCCGCGCCGGCTCGGAGGAGAACGAGGAAGCGCGGACCTCTTACCTGCCCGAGGGCGAGGAAGAGGCGGTTCAGTTGACCGGGGTGGACGAGTTGCACATCGTCTACACCGAGTTCAAGAACATGCTCAGCCAGACGGCGGTCGCCAAGCGGCTGGCGCCGCTGGAGGTCGAGTACGGGGCCGAGGACGCGGTCAAGACGCTGTACGAATTCGAGCCGGACGCGGACGAGTTGTTCCGTTCGCTCGGTCCGAAGTACCTCGGCACGCGGATCTTCGCGGCGTTGCTGGAGTCGGCAGCTTCGGAGTCGGCGTCGCGGCGCCGGGCGATGAAGGCCGCGACGGACAACGCCAACGACCTCATCCGTGACCTCACGCTCGAGGCCAACCGGGCCCGCCAAGCCCAGATCACCCAGGAGATCAGCGAAATCGTCGGTGGTGTCGACGCGCTCGCCGCCGCAGGAAGTGAAGACTGAGACATGAGTGCACCCACAGCTACTTCGGACATCCCCACGACGGGCAAGGGAACCGGTCGCGTTGTCCGCGTCACCGGCCCGGTGGTCGACGTCGAGTTCCCGCGGGACGCGGTCCCCGCTCTGTTCAACGCGCTGAAGGTGGAGGTCACCTTCAGCGACCTGGCCAAGACGCTGACGCTCGAGGTCGCCCAGCACCTCGGTGACAACCTGGTGCGGGCCGTCTCCATGCAGCCCACCGACGGTCTGGTCCGTGGCGTCGAGGTCTTCGACACCGGTTCGGCCATCTCGGTGCCGGTCGGCGACGAGGTCAAGGGCCACGTGTTCAACACGCTCGGCGAATGCCTCGACGAGCCGGGCTTCGGCCGCGACCTCGAACACTGGAGCATCCACCGGCAGGCGCCGGCCTTCGACCAGCTCGAGGGTCGTACGGAGATGCTGGAGACCGGCCTGAAGGTCGTCGACCTGCTCACCCCGTACGTGCGTGGTGGCAAGATCGGCCTCTTCGGCGGTGCCGGCGTCGGCAAGACGGTGCTCATCCAGGAGATGATCAACCGTATCGCCCGCAACTTCGGTGGTACGTCGGTGTTCGCCGGTGTCGGTGAGCGCACCCGTGAGGGCACGGACCTGATCCTGGAGCTTCGCGACGCGGACGTCATCAAGAACACCGCGCTCGTCTACGGCCAGATGGACGAGCCGCCCGGCACTCGTATGCGGGTCGCGCTGTCCGCGCTGACCATGGCGGAGTACTTCCGCGATGTCCGCAACCAGGACGTGCTGCTGTTCATCGACAACATCTTCCGGTTCACCCAGGCGGGCTCGGAGGTGTCGACCCTGCTGGGCCGGATGCCTTCCGCGGTGGGTTACCAGCCGACGCTGGCCGACGAGATGGGTGAGCTGCAGGAGCGGATCACCTCGACCCGTGGCCGGTCGATCACCTCGATGCAGGCGATCTACGTGCCCGCGGACGACTACACCGACCCGGCTCCGGCGACCACGTTCGCGCACCTCGACGCCACGACCGAGCTGTCGCGGACGGTGTTCTCCAAGGGCATCTTCCCGGCGGTGGACCCGCTGGCCTCGAGCTCGACGATTCTCGACCCGCAGATCGTCGGCGAGGAGCACTACCGGGTCGCGCAGGAGGTCATCCGGATCCTCCAGCGCTACCAGGACCTGCAGGACATCATCGCGATCCTCGGTATCGACGAACTGTCCGAAGAGGACAAGCAGCTGGTCGGCCGGGCCCGCCGGATCGAGCGGTTCCTGTCGCAGAACATGATGGCTGCCGAGCAGTTCACCGGCCAGCCTGGTTCGAACGTGCCGCTGAAGGACACCATCGAAGCCTTCGACAAGATCACCAAGGGTGAGTTCGACCACCTGCCCGAGCAGGCGTTCCACCTCGTGGGTGGTCTGGACGACGTTGAGAAGAAGGCCGACGAGCTCAGCCGCTGATTCGCAGACACCCGGCCGGATCCTCGTGATCCGGCCGGGTGTTTCGGACATGGTGAGCCAGAGACAAGGAGCTGACAGTGGCTGCTGAGATGTCCGTCCGCCTGGTGGCGGTCGAGCGTGAGGTGTGGTCGGGCCAGGCCACCTTCGTGTTCGCTCGTACCACCGTGGGTGAGATCGGTGTGCTGCCGCATCACGTGCCACTGCTGGCCGAGCTGACGCAGGGCGAGATGGTGCGCATCGACTCGGTCGGTGGAGACGAGGTCTTCGCCGCCGTCGACGGTGGCTTCATCTCCGTCACCGAGGATGGCGTCAGCATCCTCGCGGAATCGGCCGAGCTGCGCCACGAGATCGACGTCGATCAGGCGCGGGTCGATGCCCAATCCGACGACGAGGAGACCCGCCTGCGCGGCCGTGCGCGGCTGCGGGCGGCCGGTCACGAGGCCTGAGGGCCACGTAACCTAAGCTGAGGTACGACCCGCCGTTCGCGAAGGAGGCCGACGTGGCTTGGAGTTCAGTACGACTTGCCGCGTCCGGCAACCCGCTCAGGTAGCGATGGCGAGCAGGAGACAGCCGTGGAGATAGCCGTGGTTGTTTTGGCTCTTCTGCTCGTACTGGCGGTGCTGGCGATCTGGTATGTGCTCAGGTGGGCGCGCATGCGGCGTGCCGGCGGCGTGAGCGTCGCGCTTCGCTGGAATCCCGACAACGCCCGTGCGGGGTGGCATCTGGGGATCGGCCGGTACGAGGGCGAGGTGTTCGCTTGGTACCGGGTGTGGAGCCTGAGGACCGGTCCGGATCGCGTGTTCGAGCGGGAAGCCTTGGAGATCGCGGATCGTCGTGACCCGGCGGGTACCGAAGCCTATGCGGTACCCGCCGACGCGTCTGTGCTGCGCTGTGTGTCCGACGGTGGGGCGCCGATCGAGATCGCGATGGGCCCTGGCGCGTTGACGGGATTTCTCTCCTGGCTCGAATCCGCCCCACCCGGTCGCGGCCTGCGCCGCGCCAGTTGAGCGTGACCATTACCCGCGAGGTAATCGCGTGGCGGGGAAACCGTCATTAGCGTTCTGGTCATGACCAGACAACACAAGCTTTTTCTCCGTGTGGTGCTCCGGCTGGACCAAGCCGGTTCGGCACTGTTCATCGTCGTCGCACTCGCCGCGGCGGTCGCGCTGGCCGTCGTGGGACCGGTGGACGCCGTCCTCTGGGTACTCGGAGTGGGCGTCATCGCGTACGCGGCGGCGCTGGCCTTGCTGGGCGTCTGCATGGCCTACGGCCTCACGCGGGCGGCGAGCAGGGGCGAGGAGGTCTCGCCCCAGCTGTGGAAGTCGGTCCTGATGTACGGCGGCGACCGCTAGTCCTGCCCGCCGGGCTTCCACAGGATGTCGCCGTCGGGGTTGGCCAGCCGGGCGAGGATGAACAGCAGGTCCGAGAGCCGGTTCAGGTACTTCACGGCGAGCGCGTTCGTGCGGTCCGCATCGGCCTCCACGAGCGCCCAGCCGGCGCGTTCCGCCCGCCGCGCCACCGTGCGCGCCTGGTGCAGGAAGGCGGCGCCGGGGGTGCCGCCGGGCAGGATGAACGAGGTCAGCTTCGGCAGCCGCTCGTTGAACTGGTCGCACCAGCCCTCCAGCCGCGACACGTAGTCCTCGGTGATCCGTAGCGGCGGATACGGCGGATCGGGCACGACCGGGGCGCACAGATCCGCGCCCACGTCGAACAGGTCGTTCTGGACGCGCCGCAGGACGGTCGCGATCTCCTCGCTCAGGCCACCGACGGCCAGCGCGATGCCGATGACCGAGTTGGTCTCGTCGACGTCGGCGTAGGCCGCCAGCCGCGGATCGGTCTTGGGCACCCGCGACCCGTCGCCGAGCGCGGTGGTCCCGGAGTCGCCGACCTTGGTGTAGACGCGATTGATCCTTACCGACATGGCCCGATCCTACGATTGTTCGAACAGTCTCATGCTTTCCGGCGCTTCGAAACACATCTCCGGGCCGACCCGCCGCAGCAGCTCGTCGACGAGCGCCCGGCCGCCGCGCCAGTCGCCCGGGCGCACCGTGATCATCCCGCCGTGCAGGCCGGACAGGTGCAGGATCGGCCGCCGGCCGTCGGTGTTCTCCACGGCCACGCCCGCGAGGTCGTCGAAGCGGACGACGGCGACGGGCACCTGGCTGGGGCCGTAGAACGCGCTCAGCCCGTCGTCTCCCGCGACGAGGCGGTAGCCGCGCGGGGCCGTGCATCCGACGAGCACACGCTTCAGCTCGCGGCCGGCCACCGGCGCCAGCGGGCTGCCCGGCAGCTCGGGCAGATCGGCGGGCACGTGCCGCGGTGGTGCCGCGAGCACGAGGTTCGCCGCGAGTTCGCGTGCCGCGGCCGCCACGTCCTCCACGGCGATGCCCGCGAGCACGGCGTCCTGGTGTGCGACGGCGGACGGCCAGCCGGTCAGTTCGGCCATCGCGGCGTCGAAGGCGCGATAGGTCGCGAACGCCGGCTCCCCGATGTCCTCGACGAGCGCGGCCCGGTCCGCGGCGATCTCCTCGGGTTTGGGTCCGTTGGCACCGAGGCTGTCGATCTCGTCGCCGATCGCGTCGAGCACGCGGCGTGTGTGTTTGTCTCCCACGTCGGCGCCGAAGCCGAGCAACGCGCGATGTGCGCCGATGGGCTGGTGGTCGAAGGCGACGTCGTAGACGAGGCCTTCGGAGTGCCGCAGCCGGTCGGTGAGCCGCATCGTGAGAATCCCGGCGGCGCAGGCCATCGCGGGCGTCCAGCCGACCAGCGCGCAGGCCACGACGCCGTTGGGAATCGCGGTGCTCGCCGGCGTGGCGAGGTCGAACGGCTTGAGCACGGGCGGCGCCTGCCGCGGCCCGTCCGGCAGCGGTAGCCGCAGGTTCGGCGGCGGGGGAGCGGACAGCACGAGTGCCGCGTTGCCGCGGTGGAACCAGCGTGCCGCCCACGCGCGCACCTCGCCTGCCGTCGCGCGCACTGTGGCGATCTGCACGTTTCCCGCGAGGCCGTACGCCTGGTTGCCGAACCAGATCGACGGCGGAAGCCACGCTGTGACACCGGGTCCGTCGCTGACGCGTTCCTCCGCCTGCAGCACGGCGCGTTCGACTTCCAGTGGACCGGTGTCCAGTTCGGACAGTGATTCACAAATACGCCTGAGATGGTCGACAACGGTTTCCGGGCCGCTCGTCACGTCGAAACTCGTGTGCAGCATTTCGGTCGTCGCGTTGTTGTCGTACCGCCCGGTGCGCAGCGGCCGCATCGCCAGGTGTTCCACGAGATGTGTGATGCCGCTCCCCAGGAACGTCTCGTGCGCGACACCGACGCCGAAGATGAGACTCGCGCTCACCCGCCCGGGTTGTTCGTTCCAGAACACCGGCACGCCGTCGATTTCCCCGCGATGCACCGGCGGCGGCGCGACAATTTCGCTCAAAGGTCCCCCAGCAGGGCTAATTATCGTCTCGGAGGCGCGTAGTGTTTCACACTTTCGAGTTAGAAGCGTCGCGGTCCGTTAATGAGTGCCCCACCGATTGGGTGGAGACACCGGCAGGCATGATGACGGCCATGAGCGAGCACTTCGATGTGCACGGCGGCGCCCGGTTGGTGGGCGAGGTCGATGTGGTGGGAGCCAAGAACAGCGTCCTCAAGCTGATGGCCGCTGCGCTGCTCGCCGAGGGCACGACGACCATCACCAACTGCCCGCAGATCCTGGACGTTCCGCTGATGGCGGACGTGCTGCGCAGTGTCGGCTGTGAGGTCGAACTCGACGGCGACACGGCACGGATCACGACGCCCTCGGAGCTGTCGCACCGCGCCGACTCGCCCGCGATGGGCAAGCTGCGCGCGTCGGTCTGCGTGCTGGGGCCACTGGTCGGCAGGCTGAAGCGGGCGGTCGTGGCGCTGCCCGGCGGCGACGCGATCGGTTCGCGGCCGCTGGACATGCACCAGACCGGGCTGCGCGCACTCGGTGCGACGAGCACGATCGAGCACGGATGCGTCGTCGCGAAGGCCGGCGAGCTGCGGGGTGCGCAGATCTGGCTGGACTTCCCGAGCGTCGGCGCGACGGAGAACATCCTGATGGCCGCGGTGCTCGCCGAGGGCACCACGGTGATCGACAACGCCGCGCGCGAGCCGGAGATCGCCGACATCTGCACGATGCTCACCGAGATGGGCGCGAAAATCGAGGGTGCGGGCACGTCGACGCTGACCGTGCACGGCGTGGATTCCTTGCGCCCGACCGAACACCGGGTGATCGGCGACCGGATCGTGGGCGCCACCTGGGCGTTCGCGGCGGCCATGACGCGCGGCGATCTGACGGTGAACGGCGTGAATCCGCATCACCTGGACCTGGTGCTGGAGAAGCTGCGGCTGGCCGGTGCCGAGGTGACGCCCTTCGACGGGCAGGGTTTCCGGATCGTGCAGGCGGACCGGCCGAAGGCGGTGGACTTCGTCACCCTGCCCTACCCGGGTTTCGCGACGGACCTGCAGCCGTTCGCGGTCGCGTTGTCGACGGTGTCGGAGGGCACGTCGATGATCACCGAGAACGTGTACGAGGCGCGGTTCCGGTTCATCGAGGAGATGGTGCGGCTCGGCGCGGACGCGCGGACGGACGGGCACCACGCGGTGGTGCGGGGTGTGGAGCGGCTGTCGAGCGCCCCGGTCTGGGCGTCGGACATCCGCGCGGGCGCTGGCCTGGTGCTGGCCGGCCTGTGCGCGGACGGGATCACCGAGATCTGGGACGTCTTCCACATCGACCGTGGTTACCCGCACTTCGTGGAGAACCTGAACCGGCTGGGCGCCCGGATCGACCGCGTCACGGGGAATCCCGAGCGCGCCTGATCGCGTCCGCGCGACAGCCTTGGTGGCGGCTGTTGCGAAGGTATGCTCGCGACGACGAGCTCACGGGTTGGGTGGCCGATGACCGCACCGCCGAACCGGGTGGACATGCCCGCCGATGGATTGACCGTCACCGACTACGACGCACTTTGGAACGCTGTGTCCTGCTCGTCGAGGTCACCTCGCCCGGATCTGTCACGACCGACCAGGTCGACAAGCCCGCCGAGTACGCGCGTGCCGGAATCGAGCATTTCTGGCGAGTCGAGAACCTCACCGACGAGCCCGCGGACCTGGCGTTGTTCCGCTACCGCCTCGACCGGGAGGGCGGAGGCTACGTCCTGCTGGAGGCGCACAAGGGCAAGATGACCGTGCCGACGCCGGTCGCACTCCGGCTCGACCTGGCCGGCCTGCTCTGATCAGCCCTCCAGCGCGAGCGCGACGCCGAAGCCGACCAGGGCCGTGCCCGTGACGGCGTCCAGCGAGCGCCGCACCCGGCGGCGCTGCAGCCAGGCCCGGACCCGGTGCACCAGCATCACCAGCACCAGCAGCCACACCGCGCCCAGGATCGCGACCGTGTAGGCCAGCACCAGCGCGTCCCAGGCGCTGGTCTTGCCGGGGTCGAGGAACTGGGGGAGCACCGACAGGTACAGCGCGAGCACCTTCGGGTTCGTGACGTTGGACAGGAACCCCTCGCGCCAGCGCCGGAAGCTCGTCGACCGCGCGCCGAACTCGTCGAGCTTGCGGTAGTCGCCCCGCCACGCCCCGCGCAGCGCCTGGAAGCCCAGGTAACACAGGTACACCACGCCGGCCCAGCGCACGGCCAGGAACAGCGGCTGCGACCGGACGATGAGCGCCCCGAGGCCCAGCCCGACGGCGGTGCCCTGCAGCAGATTGCCGATCAGGATGCCCCAGGTGGAGAGCAGCCCGCCCCGGGTACCACCCGAGAGGGCGTTTTTCAGCGTGACGAGCGTGTCCGGACCGGGCGCCAGCACCACCAGGATCACGAAAATGAGGTAAGTGCCATAAGAATTCCAGGTCACAACAAGCCACACTAGCTACAACTCGCCGCGTGCGGGACAAGTTACCGATGAGTAGAATCGACGGACCCGGACGTCGCTGGAGGTGCACCGTGCCCTACCCCACGGATCGTGAGCGAGACCGGCCCTGGGTCATGCGGACCTATGCGGGCCACTCGTCGGCCGCGGCGTCCAACGAGCTGTACCGCCGCAACCTGGCCAAGGGGCAGACCGGCCTGTCCGTCGCGTTCGACCTGCCCACGCAGACCGGCTACGACGCCGACCATCCGCTGGCCAAGGGCGAGGTCGGCAAGGTAGGCGTGCCGATCGCGCACATCGGCGACATGCGCAGGCTCTTCGACGGCATCCCGCTGGCCGAGGCGAACACGTCGATGACGATCAACGCCCCGGCGATGTGGCTGCTCGCGCTATACGTCACCGTCGCCGAGGAGCAGGCCCGTGAACAGGGTCGCGACGTGGACGAGGTGCTCGCGAAGCTCACCGGCACCACGCAGAACGACATCATCAAGGAGTACCTCTCCCGCGGCACCTACATCTTCCCGCCCGCGCCGAGCCTCCGGCTGATCACCGACGTGATCGCGTGGACGGTGCACCACGTGCCGAAGTGGAACCCGATCAACATCTGCAGCTACCACCTGCAGGAGGCGGGCGCGACGCCGACGCAGGAGGTCGCCTACGCGCTGTCCACCGCGATCGCGGTGCTCGACGCGATCCGCGATTCGGGTCAGATCGACGAGGCCGACATGGGCAAGGTCGTCGGCCGCATCTCGTTCTTCGTCAACGCCGGCGTGCGCTTCGTCGAAGAGATGTGCAAGATGCGCGCGTTCACGCGGCTGTGGGACGAGATCACCCGCGACCGCTACGGCGTCACCGATCCCAAGGCCCGCCGCCTGCGCTACGGCGTGCAGGTCAACTCGCTCGGGCTGACCGAGGCGCAGCCGGAGAACAACGTGCAACGCATCGTGCTGGAGATGCTCGCGGTGTCGCTCTCGCGTGACGCGCGCGCCCGCGCGATCCAGCTGCCCGCGTGGAACGAGGCGCTCGGGCTGCCGCGTCCGTGGGACCAGCAGTGGGCGCTGCGCATGCAGCAGGTGCTCGCGTTCGAGACGGATTTGCTGGAGTACGAGGACATTTTCGCCGGTTCGCACGTGGTCGAGTCCAAAGTGGAGGAGATCGCGTCCGGGGCGAAGGAGGAGATCGACCGGATCGCCGAACTCGGTGACGCGGTGGCCGCGGTGGAAAGCGGTTACATGAAGTCCCAGCTGGTTTCCTCGCTCGCCGAGTACCGGCGCGGGGTGGAGTCCGGTGAGCGGATCATCGTCGGTGTCAACAAGTTCGACACCACCGAACCGAGCCCGCTGCAGGCCGAGGGCGCCAAGGCCGTCGAAACGGTCGACTCCGCCGTCGAGAAACAGGCCATCGCGGCGCTGGAGAAGTGGCGCGAACAGCGGGACGGCGCGGCGGTGGACAGCGCTCTCATGAAGCTGCGCGAAGTCGCCGGCACGTCGGAAAACCTGTTCGAGGCAACGCTTCAGTGTGCTCGCGCCGGTGTCACGACCGGGGAGTGGTCCGCCGCGCTGCGCGAGGTGTTCGGTGAGTACCGGGCGCCCACCGGGGTTTCGGCCGCCTCCATGTCGGGTGACGCGCAGGAGCTGTCGCGGGTGCGAGCGCGCGTGCGGAAGACGAGCGAGGAGCTGGGCGAGCGGCTGCGGATTCTCGTCGGCAAGCCCGGGCTCGACGGGCATTCCAACGGCGCGGAGCAGGTCGCCGTGCGCGCGCGTGACGTCGGGTTCGAGGTGATCTACCAGGGCATCCGGCTCACCCCGGAGCAGATCGTCGCGGCCGCCGTCCAGGAGGGCGTGCACGTGGTCGGGCTCTCGGTGCTGTCCGGTTCGCATCTGGAGGTCGTGCCCGAGGTGGTCGACGGCCTGCGTGCCGCCGGTGCCGGTGACATTCCGGTGATCGTCGGCGGCATCATCCCCGCCGACGACGCCAAGCTGCTCGCCGACCGCGGGATCGCCCGCGTGTTCACCCCGAAGGATTACGAGCTGACCGAGATCATGGACGGCATCGTGGATCTGGTTCGCGAGAAAAACGGGTTGTCGCAGGACTGAGCGTCGGCTGTCACGCACCGTACGACCTACCGATACCGAGCGTTGATCTCGGGTTGATAACGGGAATACCGCTATTGTGTGGTCATCTTTTGACCCGAAAGGGTGGGGCGCCTACGTTCGGTAAACCAGCCGAAGCGACAAAGGGGTGCTGCGATGGCGCAGGGTGATTGGACGCGACGGGATTTCTTCAGGCGCTCAGCGGTCCTCGGGGCTGCTGTGATCGGAGGGCCGGCGGTGCTCGCCGCCTGCCAGAGCACAGGCGGTGGCGGTCAGGACACGCTCACGGCCGCCAAGAATGCCAAGACGATCAAGATCGGTATCGCCAACGAGGCGCCCTACGGGTTCGCCGACTCCTCCGGTAACACCACCGGTGAGGCGCCAGAGGTCGCGCGAGCCGTGTTCAAGGGGCTGGGCATCGACACCGTTCAGGCCAGTGTCGTGCCCTTCGACCAGCTCATCCCGGCCTTGAACGCCAAGCAGTTCGACGTCGTCGCGGCCGGTATGAACATCACGCCGACGCGCTGCAAGGCCGCGTCGTTCTCCAATCCGGACTATTCGGCCCTTACGGCCTTGTTGGTACCTAAAGGAAATCCGCAGGGCGTGAACACGCTGGCCGATGTCGCTTCGAAGAAGGTGCCGCTCGCGGTGCTGTCGGGGGCGGTCGAGAAGGGCTATGCGACGGGTGCCGGGGTATCCGACAGCCAGATCCAGACGCTGGACACGCAGGACAACATGCTGCGTGCCGTCACGTCGGGCCGCGTGTACGCCGCGGCACTGACCGACATCTCGCTGAAGTGGCTGGTCAAGCAGAACCCGGGTGCGGGCGTGGAGGTCACTGCGGGCTTCACCCCGACGCAGAACGGTCAGCCTGTGGTCTCCGCCGGTGGGTTCGTGTTCCGGCAGAGCGACGGATCCTTGCGTGACGCGTTCAACCAGCAGCTGCAGACATTGCACGGCAGCGGGCAATGGCTGCAGATCGTGACGCCGTTCGGATTCGCGGCGAACAACCTGCCCGCGCCGGACCTCACGACCGCCAAGTTGTGTGCCGCCTGATCGAGGCGAACCATTGTGTCCGAGGCACATTCCACAATACTGTCATCAATCCTCAGTGGACTGAGTGCGACGATCTACGCGACGGTCGGCGGGATCGCCATCACCATCGTGCTGTCCTTCGTCGCGGGTCTCGCGATGTTGTCGCCGTCGCGCACGATCCGCTTCATCAGTCGCGTGTACGTCGAGGGCTTCCGCGGGACGTCGGAAGTCGTGCAGCTGTTCTGGCTGTACTTCGTGTTGCCCGCGCTCGTCGGATTCAAGCTGATTCCGCTGTTCGCCGGTATTCTCGTGCTGGGCCTCAACCACGGGGCCTACGGTGCGGAGATCGTGCGGGGTGCTGTGCAGTCGGTGCCGCGCGCGCAGCGGGAGGGCGCCACCGCACTGTCGTTCTCGCCCGCGCAACGGATGTTCCGGGTGATCCTGCCGCAGGCCGTGGTGGAGATGCTCCCGCCGTTCAACAATCTCTTCATCCAGCTGATGAAGAGCACGGCGCTGCTGTTCTTCATCTCGGCCGGGGAGATCACCGAGAAGGGCGAGCTGCTCCGGCCCGTGTTCGGCACCAACCTGGTGTTCATCTATGGCGTCGAACTCGTGTGCTACCTGGTCATCGCGATCGTGATCACCATCATCATGCGGTTCCTGGAACGGGTCGGCGCGCGGCGGCTCGGGCGGCGACCACCGTCGAAGCGGCAGCGCCTCGCCGAGAAGTACTCCCAGAGCGGGGTGAGCGGCTAGATGAACTGGGACTGGCAGAACGCACGCGACTCGATTCCCCTGCTGCTCCAAGGTCTGGTGGTCACCGTCGAGCTGACGGTCCTGGGTTCGATCCTGGCCTACGTGGTCGGTCTCGTGTTCGCGCTGATCCGGCGGGCTCGGGTACCGGTGCTGAGCCAGGCCGTGTTCCTGTTCGTGGAGCTGGTGCGCAGCACTCCGCTGCTGATCCAGGTGTTCATCATCTTCTACCTGCTATGGCCCGCGCTGGGCATCAAGCCCTCGGCGTTCTTGACCGGTGTGGTGGCGATCGGGATCCATTACGCCACTTACACCTCCGAGGTCTACCGGGCGGGTATCGACGCCGTCCCGAAAGGACAGTGGGAGGCCGCGACCGCGCTCAGCCTGCCGCGCTCGCGGGTGTGGCTCGGCGTCATCCTGCCGCAAGCGGTGCCGCGGGTGCTGCCGGCGCTGGGCAACTACACGATCTCGATGTTCAAGGAAACGCCGCTGCTGCTCGCGATCGGTGTGCTCGACGTGCTCAACCGCGCCAAGGAGCAGGGGGCGGAGACGTTCCGGGTTATCGAGCCCTACACGCTGGCGGGCCTGTTGTTCCTGCTCGTCAGTTATCCGTCGTCGATTCTGGTGAGAAGGTTGGAGCGTCGTGTCGGACACCTCTGAGATGATCCGTTTCGACGGTGTGGTCAAGAAGTTCGGCGATCACGTGGTGCTGCGGGAGCTGGACTTCACGGTTTCGCCCGGTGAGTTCGTGACGCTGATCGGGCCGAGTGGTTCGGGCAAGACGACGATCCTGCGCCTGCTGATGACGCTGGAGCGCGTCAACGAAGGCCGGATCTACGTGGGCGGCGAATGCCTGACGCATACCCCCAGGGGCGACAACATGGTGCCCGCCAACGAGAAGCACCTGCGGCAGATGCGCAAGCGGATCGGGATGGTCTTCCAGCAGTTCAACCTGTTCCCGAACATGAACGTGCTGCAGAACGTCACCGAGGCGCCGATACGCGCGCTCGGACTGTCCAAAGGGGAGGCCGAGGCGCGGGCCGTGGACCTGCTCGACATGGTCGGCCTCAGCGACAAGGCCAGGGCGCACCCGAGCCAGCTTTCCGGCGGTCAGCAGCAACGTGTCGCGATCGCACGGGCGCTGGCGATGCGGCCACGAGTGCTGTTGCTGGACGAGGTGACCTCCGCGCTCGACCCCGAACTGGTGGCGGGTGTGCTGCGGGTGCTCAAGGAGATCGCGACCACCACGGACATCACGTTCCTGTGCGTCACGCACGAGATGCAGTTCGCGCGCGACGTCTCGGACCGGGTGATGATGTTCGACCAGGGGCAGGTCATCGAGGACGCCGTGCCCGAGAAGCTGTTCACCGCGCCGGAACAGCCCAGGACACGGGAGTTCCTGCACGCGGTTCTGGACCGGGCCTGAGCCCGGTAGGAGGCTGAGCGGCGCGGCGTGATCGGCGCCGCGCCTTGGCCGTGTGCCTGCCACGGGGTCAACCCTCTTGACCCGGTCGGCTCGTGCGCGCATAGTGTGTTCGTCAGACGAGCAGATGTACGTCAGTCGAACATGCGGAGACGAAGATGTCGGCCGGAACAGTCTTGCGAAGTGCTTTCACGACGAAGCTCTACGTCACCGTGCTGGTGGCGATCGTGCTGGGGGCGGTGCTGGGGTTCGTCGCGCCCGGGGTCGGCGCCTCGCTGCAACCCGTCGGTACCGGGTTCATCTCCCTGATCCAGATGCTCATCGCCCCGGTCGTGTTCTGCACGATCGTCACCGGGATCGCGTCCGCGGGCGAGCTCACCAGCGTGGGGCGCGTCGGCGTCAAGGCGCTGGTCTACTTCGAGGTGCTCACCACGATCGCGCTGATCATCGGCCTGATCGTGATGGACCTGTTCAACCCGGGCTCGGGAATCCACGCCAAACCGGACTCGCTCAAGCTCTCCGGCAGCGCGCAACAGTACGCGCAGGCCGGCGAATCGCAGCACTGGTACGACTTCCTGGTCAACATCATCCCGAAAACCGTGGTCAGCGCCTTCACCGAGGGCAACGTCCTGCAGGTGCTGCTGATCGCGATCCTGTTCGCCATCGCGCTGAAGGCCATGGGGGAGCGCGCGGCGCCGATCGTGCGAGGCGTGGAGCGGGTCAGCGAGGCGCTGTTCGGCATCGTCAAGATCATCATGTATCTCGCGCCGATCGGGGCGTTCGGGGCGATGGCCTACACGACCGGCAAGTTCGGCGCGTCCACTTTGGCCAGTCTCGGCGGGATCGTCGTGCTGTTCTGGGCGACCGGCATCATGTTCTGCCTCGTGGTGTTCGGCGTCGTGGCCCGGCTCTGCGGCCTGCGGATCCTGCGCGTGTACCGCTACTTCAAGGACGAACTGCTCATCACGCTCGGCACCGCCAACTACGAAGCCGTGATGCCGCAACTGATGCGCAAGCTCGAGAACCTCGGCTGTCCGAAGCGGATCGTCGGTCTCGTGGTGCCCTCGGGCTACGCGTTCAACGGTGACGGCGTGTGCCTCTACCTCGGGTTCGCCTCGCTCTACATCGCACAGGCCTTCGATGTGAACCTCTCACTGTGGCAGCAGATCGGCCTGCTCGCGGTCTTCATGATCACCTCGAAGGGCAGCGCGGGCGTGGCGGGAGCGGGGTTCGTGATCCTCGCCGCGACGTTGTCCACCACGGGTGCCGTCCCGGTCGCGGGCATCATGCTGGTGCTGGGCATCGACCGGTTCCTGTCCACGATGCGTGGTCTGGTGAGCCTGTGCGGCCAGATGCTCGGCAGCATCGTCGTGAGCCGCTGGGAAGGCGTGCTCGACCTCGACCGGGCGCGCGTCGTGCTGTCCGGCAAACCCGTCACCGGCAACGCGGAAACCGTTCCGGCGGCCTGAGAAAGGAGTCAGATGGCAAGGCTCGACTACGTGGTCGAGGGCGGCGACGTGGCCGACCGCATCCGGCAGCGCCGGGGCGGTCGCCTCACCCCGCTGGACGGCATGCTGCTGCACAGCCCGCGGTTCGCGGACGGCTGGAACAGCCTGCTCGGCGCCATCCGGGGGGCTTCGACCCTGCCGGGGGACATCCGCGAGCTCGCCGTGCTTCGCGTCGCGGAACTCAACGGCGCGGCCTACGAATGGGCCGCGCACGAGCCGGTCGCCCGCGAGGCCGGCATGAGCGGCGAGCAGTTGGCCGCACTGCGCGTCGGCGCGGACACCGGCGCGCTCGACGACCGCCAGCGCGCCACACTGGCCTACACCGACGCGATGACCAACGACATCGCCGTGGAGGACGAGCTGTTCCGCCTGCTGGGCAAGCATTTCGACGATCAGCAGCTGGTCGAGCTCACCGTGACCGTCGCCGCCTACAACATGGTGTCGCGGTTCCTGGTCGCGCTGGAGGTCGGTAAGGAGTGACGGGCAGGCTCGACGGCAAGGTCGCCGTCATCACGGGTGCCGGCAGCGTCGGTCCCGGCTGGGGCAACGGGCGCGCCGCCGCGGTGGCGTTCGCCCGCGAAGGTGCCAAGGTGTTCGCCGTGGACCTCGAACCCGGCGCGCTCACCGAAACAGTCCAGCGCGTCGAGGGCACGATCGCCACGCACACCTGCGACGTCACCGACGACACCGCCGTCGCGGCGATGATCGAGGCGTGCCGCGGCGAGTTCGGCCGGATCGACATCCTGGTCAACAACGTCGGCGGGTCGCGGCACGGCGGCCCGGTCGAACTGACCGAGCAGGACTGGCAGGCGCAGCTCGACTACAACCTGACCAGCGTGTTCTTGACCTGCAAGCATGCCATCCCGGTGATGCGCGAGCAGGGTGGTGGCGCGATCGTGAACACAGCGTCCACCTCGGGCCTGCGCTGGACCGGATCGGCGCAGGTCGGATACGCGTCCGCGAAGGCGGCGGTGATCCAGTTCTCCCGCGTCACCGCCGTGCAGCATGCGGCAGACGGCATTCGCGTGAACACCGTGGTGCCGGGCCAGTTGCACACGCCGATGGTCGAGTCACGGCTGGCCGGGCAGCGCGCGGGCGGTGATGTCGAGGCGTTACTGGCCCAGCGCCAGGCCCGGATCCCGCTGGGCTTCATGGGAGACGGCAGGGACACCGCGTACGCCGCGCTGTTCCTGGCCTCCGACGAGGCCCGGTTCGTCACGGGCACGGAAATCGTTGTGGACGGCGGAATGACCGCGAGGTGTGACTGATGACCGAACCGACCTGCCCCGGCCCCGACCCGAACCCGAAGGCGCCGGTGATCTCGCTGCCCGCCGGCGCGTGCGACGCGCATTGCCACATCTTCGGACCGGTGTCCAGGTTCCCCTACGCCGAAGACCGCACGTTCACCCCGCCCGAGGCGCCGCTGGCGGATCTGCGGCGGCTGCACGACTTCCTCGGCTTCGAGCGTTCGGTCATCGTGCAGTCGGCGTGTCACGGCACCGACCACTCCGCGCTGCTCGACGCGCTGGAGCAGGGCGGTGGCCGCTACCGGGGCGTCGCGCTGGTGACACCCGCGACGCCGGACGAGGAGATCGCCCGGCTGCACGAGGCCGGGGTGCGCGGCGCGCGCCTGCACTTCACGCCGCATCTCGGGCCCGCGCCGTCGACGGAGACGATCCGCGCCATCGTCGGCAGGATCGAGGCCCATGGCTGGCACATCGCACTGCATGTGGCCGGGGACGGGATCGCCGAGCACGAGGATCTCGTACGCTCCTTGCCGCTGCCCGTCGTGATCGACCACATGGCCCGTGTCGATCCGCGGTCCGGTTCGGACAGCAAGGCGGTCGCGGCGCTGTTGCGGTTGCTGGATTCCGGTGACGTGTGGGTGAAGCTTTCCGGCGCCGACCGGATCGCCACCCGGCCGCCGGAGCTGGGTGATGCGGTCGCGCTGGCCAGGCTGCTCGCTACCGAGGCGCCGGATCGTGTCGTGTGGGGTACCGACTTCCCGCACCCGAACACGCACGGCTTCATGCCCAACGACGGGGACCTGGTCAACGCCCTCGCCGAGATCGCGCCCGGCGAGGCGGCCCTGCGGCGGCTGCTGGTCACCAATCCGGCGCGGTGCTTCGGCTTCTAATGCAGCCCGGCGATGTCCTTGGTGATCGCCTCGGCGGTCTCCAGCAGGCGCGGCACGAACCGCCCGCGCAGCTCCTCCAGCGACACGCGGCCCGCGTTGGCGGACACGTTCAGCGCGGCCAGCACGCGTCCGGTGGAGCCGCGAACCGGGGCCGCCGCCGAGCGGATGCCCTCCTCGCGTTCCCCGTCGACCACTGCGAAACCCTGCTCGGCGACGCGGCGCAGCTCGGCCCGCAGCTCGTCGGGATCGGTGATCGTGTTGGGGGTCAGGCGTTCCAGCGTCGTGGAGTCCAAATAGGAGCGCAGCTCGGGTTCGGGCAGCGCGGCCAGCAGCACCCGGCCCATCGACGTGGGATAGGCGGGCAGGCGGGAGCCGACGTTGAGCGTGATCGTCATCGACCGGGATGCCGGCACGCGGGCCACGTAGACGATCTCGCCACCGTCCAATGTGGCCATCGAGCTGGACTCGCGCAGTTCGTCGGACAGCGCGCGCATGTGCGGCTGGGCGTGCTCCCAGAACGGCAGTGCGGCCAGGTAGCCGTAGCCGAGCCGCAGCACGCCGGCGGTGAGCCGGAAACTGCGGCCGTCGGTTTCGGCGAACCCGAGCCGCTCCAGGGTCAGCAGGATCCGGCGCGCGGTGGCCCTGGTGAGCCCGGTGGCGGCGGCCGCCTCGCTCACCGTCATCGCGGACCGTTCGGCGGAGAAGCTCTGCAGCAGGCGGAAAGCCTTCTCCACCGAATCGATGACGTCCGGATCCTCACGCGACACGGAAAGAACGGTACCCGATGAGCGAAGGCCTGCTTTTCGTGTTCGCCGAGCCAGGGCGGGCCGGCGACGCGGAGTTCCACGACTGGTACGACAACGAGCACGCGCCGGCGCGCCTGTCCGTGCCCGGTATTCGCAGCGGGTACCGCTACCGCGCGCTCGACGGGCAGCGGCCGGGCTGGCTCGCGTGGTACGAACTCGACCTGGCGGCGCTGGAGTCGCCGGAGTACGAGGCGGTGCGCGTGCGCAGCCCGCGCGAGCGGTCGGTGGTCGAGCGGCTCGACGTGCTCGACCGGCGGGTGTACGAGCAGATCGACGACCGTGGCGAGGTCACCGTCGCGCCTCCCGTCGTCGTCTCGGTCGCTTTGTCGACACGGGATCCGGACGGGCTGGACGCCTGGTACCGCGAGGAGCACGTCCCGCTGCTGCACGCGATGCCCGGCTGGCGCCGCACCCGGCGCTACCGGCGAACCGGCGGCAGCGGCCCGGATCTGCTGGCATTCCACGAGATCGACAGTGTGGACCTGTTCGCACAGCCCCTCTACCGCGAGGCCACCAGTACCGCGCGCCGCGAGCGCGTGATGCGCGAAGTGACCGCTCGTGAGCGGCGTGTCTTCGGGTATCACAACACCGTGCGGGTGAGTTAGCGTCGGGGCATGGGCGAATACGAGCACATCCTGGTCAAGCGCGACGGCGCCACGGTCACGATCACGATGAACCGCGCCGCGCGGCGCAACTCGTTGTCCGAGGAGCACCTCGCCGAACTGCTCGCGGCGTTCCGCGAGGCGGGACGGACCGACGCGACCGGGATCGTGCTGGCCGGGGCCGGACCGGTGTTCTCCGCCGGGCACGACTTCGGCGACGTCGCCGCCCGTGACCTGACCGGGGTGCGTGAGCTGCTGCGGCTGTGCACCGAGCTGATGCGCACGATCGAGTCCGTGCCGCAGGTCGTCATCGCCAGGGTGCACGGGCTCGCCACGGCCGCCGGCTGCCAGCTCGTGGCATCCTGCGACCTGGCGGTCGCTGCCGAATCGGCCGGGTTCGCCTTGCCCGGCGGCAAGGGCGGCTGGTTCTGCCACACCCCGGCCGTGCCCGTCGCCCGGGCGGTCGGGCGCAAGCGGCTGATGGAGATGGCGCTGACCGGTGACGTGATCGACGCCGTCACGGCGCTGGACTGGGGCCTGGTGAACCGCGTCGTGCCGGACGAGCGGCTGGACGAGGCGGTCACCGAACTGCTCGGCCGCGCCACCAAGGGCAGCCGGGCGAGCAAGGCGCTGGGCAAGCAGACCCTCTACGCCCAGCTCGACCGCCCCGAAGCCGACGCGTACGCGATCGCCGTCGAGGTGATGGCGGCGGCCTCCCAGATCCCCGGCGCCCGCGAAGGCATGGCCGCGTTCCTGGAGAAGCGCAAGCCGGAGTGGACCGATTAGCGTTCGTGGAACAGTAGGAGCGTGTAGGCGGCGATCGACTGGGCGTCGGTGATCTCGCCGCGCAGCACCGACTTCTCGAACTCCTCGCGGGTGAACCAGCCGGTGCGCATGTCCTGTTCCTCGTGCTCGCGGTCGTGCGGGCCCTCGGTCAGCTCCGTCGCGAGGAACACCCGGCCGCGCTGGCTCGACATGCCGGGCGCGACGTCGAGCAGGCCGAGGTCGGTCATCTTCCCGGCGACGAGCCCGGTCTCCTCGCGCAGTTCGCGGGCGGCGAGGTCGAGCGGGTCCTGGTGGGCCAGATCCGGCGCGGTGCCCTGCGGGAACTCCCACCGGCGCAGGCCGAGCGGGTAACGGAACTGCTCGACCAGCTGCAGCCGGTCGCCGTCGAGCGGGATCACCAGTGCGTAGTCGGGTTTGTCGATGACGCCGTAGATGCCGGCCGAGCCGTCGGGGCGGCGGATGCCGTCCTCGCGCACGGTCATCCAGTTGTTCCGGTACACCTCACGCGAGCTGACCTGTCGAATGGGATCCACCCGGACAGTGTGCCCGCGCATCTTCTACCCTCGCTGGGTGCGCCTCGTACTCGCTCGCTGCCAGGTCGACTACGCCGGCCGCCTGACCGCCCACCTGCCGATGGCCACGCGGCTGCTGCTCATCAAGGCGGACGGATCGGTGTCCGTGCATTCCGACGACCGTGCCTACAAGCCGCTGAACTGGATGAGCCCGCCGTGCTGGCTGATCGAGGACGGCGACATCTGGACCGTGCAGAACAAGGCGGGCGAGAAGCTCGTCATCACGATCGAGGAGCGCTTCGAGGAGGTCAAGCAAGAGCTCGGTGTGGAGCCGGGCCTGCAGAAGGACGGCGTCGAAGCGCACCTGCAGGAGCTGCTGGCCGAGCACATCACCACATTGGGCGAGGGCTACTCGCTGATCCGGCGGGAGTACCCGACCGCGATCGGCCCGGTCGACATCCTGTGCCGCGACGGCGGCGGCGCCACGGTGGCGGTGGAGATCAAACGCCGCGGCGAGATCGACGGCGTCGAGCAGCTGACCCGCTACCTGGAGCTGCTCAACCGCGATCCGCTGCTGTCACCCGTGCAGGGCGTGTTCGCCGCACAGCTGATCAAACCGCAGGCCCGGACCCTGGCCGAGGACCGCGGCATCCGCTGTCTGACCTTGGACTACGACGCACTGCGCGGCACCGAGAGCGACGACCTCAGGCTGTTCTGAAAGCGCTTTCCCCCGTCGGACGGGCCCGCCCGGCCGAGCCGCCGCCCGGTTTGCGCACCCGCCGCGAGGGGCCCTCTCGCGGCATCGCATGGCACGTCCTCGCCAGGCGCGGCCGCCGTGCCGTGCGCCCTCGAGTTGCCGCCGGTCACGCGGCGCGGTTGGCTTGTCACTGACTTCATCTCAAGATGGACAAGGCGCCCCAGGTGACATTCCCCTGTCGAATACCAGGTAGTAATGTGCGCTCGTCACCTTGATCGTGGTGTTTCTTGTTGAATGGTGTTGACTCGTGGAGGTGCACCGGTGCATGTCCTAGCCGCAGCGAACCTGCGACTTGATGCGAATGCGATCGACTACGTGTTGCTCGCGTTCTACTTCGTGCTGGTGCTCGGCATCGGCTATCTCGCCAGAAGGCAGGTGTCGACCAGTCTCGACTTCTTCCTCTCCGGCCGCTCGCTTCCCGCGTGGGTGACCGGTCTGGCCTTCATCTCGGCGAACCTCGGCGCGGTCGAGGTCATGGGTATGTCCGCCAACGGCGCCCAGTACGGCCTGCCGACCGCGCACTACTTCTGGATCGGCGCGATCCCCGCGATGCTGTTCCTCGGCGTCGTGATGATGCCGTTCTACTACGGCTCCAAGGTCCGCAGCGTCCCGGAGTTCATGCTCCGCCGCTTCGGCAAACCCGCCCACCTGGTCAACGGCCTCAGCTTCGCGCTGGCGCAGATCCTCATCGCGGGCGCGAACCTGTACCTGCTGGCCAACGTGGTGAACCTGCTGCTGGGCTGGCCGCTGTGGGTCTCGATCATCGTCGCGGCCGTGATCGTGCTGACCTACACCGCGCTCGGTGGCCTGTCCGCGGCGATCTACAACGAGGTGCTGCAGTTCTTCGTCATCGTCGCCGCGCTGCTGCCGCTCACGATCGTCGGGCTGTACAAGGTCGGCGGCTGGCAGGGCCTGGTCGACAAGATCAGCGGCGGCCCCGGCGGCGCCGAGCAGCTGCACTCCTGGCCGGGTAACCAGCTCACCGGCTTCGGCAGCAACTTCCTGTCGGTGCTCGGCCTGGTCTTCGGCCTCGGCTTCGTGCTCTCCTTCGGTTACTGGACCACCAACTTCGTGGAGGTCCAGCGCGCGATGGCGTCCAAGAGCATGTCGGCCGCGCAGCGCACCCCGATCATCGGCGCGTTCCCGAAGATGTTCGTGCCCTTCATCGTGATCATCCCCGGCATGATCGCCGCGGTCACCGTCACCGAGCTGATGGGCCAGAACAAGGAAGCGCTCATGGCGGGCAACGGCGCGCCCAGCGGTGCGACGTTCAACGACGCGCTCCTGCTGCTCATGCGCGACCTGCTGCCCAACGGCATGCTCGGCATCGCGATCGCGGGCCTGCTCGCCTCGTTCATGGCCGGTATGGCGGCGAACCTGTCCGCCTTCAACACCGTGTTCACGTACGACATCTGGCAGGCCTACGTCAAGAAGGACGAGCCGGACGGCTACTACCTCGGCCTGGGCAGGGTGGTCACGGCGATCGCCACCATCCTCGCGATCGGCACCGCGTTCATCGCTTCGACGTACTCGAACCTGATGGACTACCTGCAGACGCTGTTCTCCTTCTTCAACGCGCCGCTGTTCGCCACGTTCATCCTCGGCATGTTCTGGAAGCGGATGACGCCGCACGCCGGCTGGTCGGGCCTGGTGCTCGGTACCGCGTCGGCGATCACGGTGTTCGGGCTCAACAAGGGTGGCGTGATCAGCCTGCCCGGTCAGGGTGCCAGCTTCGTCGCGGCGATCGCGGCCTTCGTGGTCGACATCGTGGTCAGCGTCCTGGTCACCTACGCGACCAAGCCGAAGCCGAAGGAGGAGCTGGTGGGTCTGGTCTACTCGCTCACCCCGCGCGAGTCGCTGAAGGCCTCGACGATCGGTGAAGACGCCGGCTGGTACCGCAGGCCCGGTCTGCTCGCCGGTATCGCACTGATCATCACCATCCTGCTGAACATCGCCTTCTAGGAGACGTCATGGCAAGCGAATCCACTCGCACGCACAAGGCGGGCGCGTTCGATATCCGCTACATCATCGCTCTGCTCACCGGCGTCTACGGTCTCGTGCTCACCATCATGGGCGCGGCCGTCACCCCGAAGGCCGAGATCGACCGGGCCGGCGGCGTCAACATCAACCTGTGGGCGGGTATCGGAATGCTGGTGTTCACGGCACTGTTCGTGCTGTGGGCGCTCGTTCGCCCGATCCGGGTGCCCGACGAGCCCCCCGCGAGCGAATAGCCAGGTTCAGCTCATACGGCGAGGCCGGTCCGGCTACCGTGCAGGCGTGCCTTCTCCTGCTCGTGTCGCCGTGATCGGCCTCGCCGTTGCGCTCACGGCGGCGTGCGGTCCAGACCTCGCCAAGCAGAACTTTCCCCGCACGACGATCTCCGCGTCGCCGGCGGCCGGCCCGGTGAACGACGAAGCGGTGTCGGTGGCCAACCTGCGCACGATCGACACCTGCGCCCTGCTCGACGCGAACACCCTGGCCGGGCTGGGCAAGGTCGATCCGCACAGCGCGGACGTGTTCAAACTCGGCGAATGCGGCGTCGACGTCGTCGACGCGGGCGGCAAGAAGATCTCGCTCGACCTGCAGCTCGCGGACCTCGCGATCAACGCCCAGGTCACCGGCACGATCGAGGGTCTTCCGCTGGAGGTCAACGACGACAACGGCGGCTGTGACGCCGCCGCGATCACCGACAAGAGCGACAGTCTCGCGATGACCGTGCACGTGAACTACCCGGGCGGTGACGCCTGCGGCGCGGGCCGGACCGCGCTGCAGGAGGTGCTGCAGCGCCTGCACACCAACCCGCCGAGGGTCGCGCAGCCGGCGGGGTCGCTGGTCGCGGTCGATTTCTGTACCGTCGTCGAGGACTCGACGATCACCGGCGCGCTGGGCCGCGGCTCGAAGAAGTCGGTGTACGGGCTGCACGGATGTTCCTGGTCCGGCGGCCTGGCTTCCGGATATCTGGAGTACGACACGGCCTTGGCACCGTCCACTCAAGACGGCGATCAGATCGATCTCGGTGGCGGGCTGACGGGGTATCAGAAGCTGGAGACCAACGCGGGCAAACGGTGCACCATCACATGGCTGCACCTGCCGGCCCGGGACGGTCGGGGCGAGGTCGTCTCCTTCCAGTACAACAACTATCACGACGATGCCGGCAACGACGACGCGTGCGGCAAGACGCAAACCGTGGTGAAGTCGTTGCTACCGAAGCTGCCGCGCGCGTAGTGGAAAGGCGGGCCGAATGAAGAAGATCATCAATGATCCGGCTGACGTGGTCACCGAGTCCCTGCGGGGGCTGGCCGCGGCGCACGCCGATCTGGTGCGCGTCGAGTACGACCCGCACGTCGTCATCCGCGCGGACGCGCCCGTCGCCGGAAAGGTCGCCGTCGTCTCCGGCGGTGGATCCGGGCACGAGCCGCTGCACGGCGGATTCGTCGGCGCCGGGATGCTCGACGCGGCCGTTCCGGGCGCGGTGTTCACGTCACCGACCCCCGATGCCGTCGAGGCCGCGGTCAAGGCGACCACCGGCGACGCGGGTGCGTTGCTGATCGTCAAGAACTACACCGGCGACGTGCTCAACTTCGAGACCGCCGGTGAGCTGGCCGCCGCCGACGGGCTCGACGTGCGCAGCGTCGTGATCGACGACGACGTCGCGGTCGCCGACTCGACGTTCACCGCCGGCCGTCGCGGCGTCGGTGGCACGGTGCTGCTGGAGAAGATCACCGGTGCGGCCGCCGAGCGTGGCGACTCGCTCGACGCGGTGGAAGCACTGGCGCGCAAGGTGATCGGGCAGGTGCGCTCGATCGGTGTCGCGCTCACCGCGCCCACCGTGCCGCACGTCGGATCGCCGAGTTTCGAGCTGGCCGACGACGAGATCGAGTTCGGCATCGGCATCCACGGCGAACCCGGGCGTGAGCGGATCCCGGCCGAACCCGCCGACGCGCTCGTAGCGCGGATGATCGGCGCGGTGACCGAGGATCTGCCGTTCACCAGCGGGGACCGGGTGCTGCTGTTCACGAACTCTATGGGCGGCACCCCGCAGATCGAGCTGTATCTCGCACACGGCATCGCCGAGCGGCTGCTCGCCGAGCGCGGGATCACGGTCGAGCGCAGGCTGGTGGGCCCGTACATCACGAGCCTGGAGATGCAGGGCATCAGCATCACCTTGCTGAAACTGGACGACGAGCTGACCGAGCTGTGGGACGCGCCGGTCAACACCGCGGCACTGCGCTGGAGGGTCTGAACCATGGGCTGCACCGCGAACGGGGTCGCGGAGGCGCTGCGTGCCGTGGCGGACGTGATCAGCGAGCACCGCGACGAACTGGTCGAGCTGGACCGGGCCATCGGCGACGCCGACCACGGCGAGAACATGAAGCGCGGCTTCACCGCTGTGGTGTCCAGTTTGGACTCACAGGTGCCCGCGGAGCCCGCCGCCGTGCTGAAGCTCGCCGCGACCACGCTGATCTCGAAGGTCGGCGGCGCGGCAGGTCCCTTGTACGGTACGGGATTCCTGCGTGCGTCCGCGAAGATCGGCGCCGCCGAGGTGCCGGACGTGGTCGCCGCGCTCAAGGCGGCACTGGAAGGCGTGCAGGCGCGCGGGAAGGCCGTCGAACAGGACAAGACCATGGTGGACGCGCTGCTTCCCGCGGTCGCGGCGGCGGAGAAGGCGGCCGAGACCGAAGGCGCCGACATCGCGGCGGTCCTGACCGCGGCCGCCGACGCGGCCGCGAGCGGCGCGGAGTCCACTGTGGACCTGGTGGCGCGCAAGGGCAGGGCGTCCTATCTCGGCGAGCGCAGTGCCGGGCACATGGATCCAGGGGCCCGTTCCACGGCGTTGATCCTGCGCGCGCTCGCGGAGGCCGCCCGATGAGTGTCGGCCTCGTCCTGGTGTCGCACAGCGCGAAGCTCGCGCAGGGGCTCGCCGAAGTGGCCGAGCAGATGGCGCCGGACGTGCGGATCGTTCCGGCGGGCGGGCTCGCCGAGGGTGGCATCGGCACCGACTACGACTCGGTGGTCGCGGCCGTCCAGCGCGCCGAATCCGGCCAGGGCGTGGTGCTGCTCTACGACCTCGGCAGCGCACGGATGACCGCCGAACTCGCCGTGGAATCCCTGGCCGATCCCGAGGCTGCGGTGGTCGCGGACGCGCCGTTCGTCGAGGGCGCGGTCGCCGCGGCCGTGGCCGCGCAGGGCGGGGCGGACCGGGCCGCGGTCGTCGCGGCGGCCGCCTCCGCGGGAGCGCCGGATCTGGGGGAGGAGCCCTCGGTCGGCGAGGGTGCCGACAGCGTGGAACTGGTGCTGAGCAACGACGTCGGACTGCACGCGCGGCCGGCCGCGCTGCTCGCCCGCAGCCTCGCCGGGTTCGACGCCGACGTCAGCGTGGCACTCGGCGAGCAGGAGGCCGACGCGCACAGCGTGCTCGCCCTGATGTCGCTCGGCGCGCGCAAGGGCGACCGGATCGAGGTGCGGGCCCGGGGTGCGCAGGCGGCGCAGGCGCTGCGGAAGGTCACGGACCTGGTCGAGCGGAATTTCGACGAGTAACGCCGTCCCCGATTCGCACTGACTCGATTCCGTCGTGCCCTCGGCCCTCCGGCATGTCACCATCTATGGACATTACCGCCGGGTAACCCAACGGAGGGCCGGGTCATGACACGTGGCATCGTGAGTGTGGGAGTGGTCGGGCTCGGCACGATGGGCTCCGGCATCGCCGAAGTCCTGGCGCGCAGCGGCCTGCGCGTGGTGGGCGTCGAACTGGACGCGGCGGGCGTCGCACGCGGTCGCGAGCACCTCGAACGTTCCACCGAACGGGCGCTTTCCGGAGGCAAACTCGACGCGGAGGGACGTGCCGAACTGCTCGGGCGCGTCACGTACACGACCGCGCTCTCCGATCTCGCCGAAGTCGATCTCGTCATCGAGGCGGTGCCGGAAAGCCTCGAGCTGAAGGCCGAGGTCTTCGCGCAGCTGGACAAGATCGTCAAGCCGGAGGCCGTGTTCGCGTCCAACACGTCCTCGCTGTCGGTCACCGAGATCGGCGTGCACACCGCCCGCCCCGGCAAGGTCGTCGGGATGCATTTCTTCAATCCGGCGCCGGTGCTCAAACTCGTCGAGATCGTGCGCACCGTCGTCACCGAACCCGACGTGATCACCGAGGTCGTGGCCTTCGCGGAGCGGCTGGGCAAAACGCCGGTCGTGATCGGTGACCGTGCCGGGTTCATCGCCAACGCGCTGCTGTTCGGGTACCTCAACCACGCGGTGCGCATGTTCGAGCAGCGCTACGCCACCCGCGAGGACCTCGACGCGGCGATGCGGTTCGGCTGCGGTTACCCGATGGGGCCGCTCGCGCTGCTCGACCTGATCGGGCTGGACACCGCCTACGAGATCCTCGACTCGATGTATCACCAGTCGCGCAACCGGCTGCATGCTCCGGCACCGCTGCTGAAGCAGATGATCACAGCGGGGCTGCTCGGCCGGAAGAGCGGCCGGGGCTTCTACACCTACGACGGTCCCGACTCGCCGGTGGTGGTCGACGCCGTGCCGTCCACGTCGCCGGCGGGGGAGGCCGGGGAACGTGAGATCCGCAAGGTCGGCGTCGTCGGCACGGGCACGATGGCGACCGGGATCGTGGAGGTGTTCGCCAAGAAGGGTTACGAGGTCGTCCTGCGTGCCCGGACCGCGGAGAAGGCCGAGGCCGCGGTGGCGAAGGTGGGCAAATCGCTGGGCAGGGCGGTGTCGAAGGGACGGTTGAGCGAAGCCGACGCCGCCTCGGCACTGGCCCGTGTGCGCCCGGTGACGGAGTTCGCGGACCTGTCCGATGTGGACCTCGTGGTCGAGGCCGTCGCGGAGGAACTCGGTGTCAAACAGGAGGTCTTCGCCGCTCTGGACGCCGTGGTCCGGCCGGGCGCGATCCTGGCGACCACCACCTCGTCGCTACCGGTGATCGAATGCGCCGCCGCGACCGGCCGCCCGTCGGACGTGCTGGGCCTGCACTTCTTCAACCCCGCGCCGGTGATGAAACTCGTCGAGGTCGTGCACACGATCGCCACCGCGCCGGACGTCGTCGCCACCGCGCACTCGTTGTGCGCGGCGCTGGGCAAGCACCCCGTGCACTGTGGCGACCGGGCGGGTTTCATCGTCAACGCGTTGCTGTTCCCGTACCTCAACGACGCGGTGAAGATGCTGGAGGCCCACTACGCGCAGGCGAACGACATCGACACCGCCATGAAGGTGGGCTGTGGCCTGCCGATGGGCCCGTTCGAGCTGCTGGACGTCGTCGGACTGGACGTGTCGCTGGCCATCGAACGGACCCTGTTCAACGAGTTCCGCGAAGAGGGTTTCGCTCCCGCCCCGCTGCTGGAACACCTGGTCACCGCGGGCAGGCTGGGCCGCAAGACCGGCAAGGGCTTCAAGGACTACACGTAACGCCCGGCTTCGCCTGCGGTGCCGGGGTCAGTTCCCGCAGCCGCAGGCGCCGCCGCAGCATCCGCCGCCCTGGGGCATCGGGGCGGAGGCGGAACCGGTGAGCGAGACGGTGGTGAGCAGCTTGACCGTGTCGGTGTGGCCCTCGGGGCAGGGCGCGGGCGTGCTGGACTCGCTCATCGGCCGGTTCACCTCGAAGGTGCCGGTGCACTCGCGGCAGCGGTATGCGTAGGTCGGCATGTTCCGATTATCGCTCAGGAATCGCGGATCCGGTGTGGTCCCTGCCAAGCTGGGGGCGTGGATCTGCCAACGCCGTTGAACCGCCCGCATCTGGCCCAGGTCGTCCCCTCCGTGCTCGCGGCGCTCGGCGCGCGCGAGTTCCCCGAAACGCTCGGCATCCAGCCCGTCGCCGGCGCGTGCGTCCTGCTCGTCGACGGGCTCGGCTGGGAACTGCTCGACACCTACGCCGCCGACGCCCCGGTCCTGGCCGGGCTGTCCCGCTCCCCGCTGCAGGTCGGCTACCCGGCCACCACGGTGGCGGGCCTCGCCGCGATCGGCACCGGCGTGGCCTCCGGGGAGCACGGCATGGCGGGCTACACCTTCGAGGTGCCCGGCGCGGGCGTGCTCAACGCGCTGCGCTGGTGCGCCCATCCCGGCGGGCCCGACCTGCGGGAGCGAGCCCGGCCGGAGGACGTCCAGCCGCTGCCGACGACGTTCGAGCGGGCCACCGAAGCCGGGATCACGGCGACCGTCGTGTCGGAGGCGCAGTTCCGCAGGTCCGCACTGACCCGCGCCGTACAGCGCGGCGGGCGTTACGTCGGGGTGTACGCGCTCGGCGACCTGGCCGCGTCCGTGCTCGACGTGCTCACCGAAACGCCGGGCTTCTGCTACGCCTACCACAGCCAGCTCGACCAGGTCGGCCACCTGTACGGGCCGGGCACGACCGCGTGGCGTATGCAGCTGCGCCAGGTCGACCGGCTCGTTGAGTCCATTGTGGACGCTCTGCCGCCGGGCCGGCTGCTCGCCGTCGTGGCCGATCACGGCATGGTCACCATCGAGGACACGCTCGACCTCGACGCCACACCCGGGCTGCTCGACGGGGTGCGCACGCTCGCCGGCGAAGCCCGCGCCCGGCACGTGTACGCCGAGGACGGTGCGACTGGCGACGTGCTCGCGGCGTGGCGGGCCGAGATGGGCGACCGGGCGTGGGTGGCCACGCGCGAGGAGGCGATCGCGGCGGGCTGGTTCGGGCCGAAGGTCAGCGACACCGTGCGCCCGCGCATCGGCGACGTGGTCGCCGCCGCCCGGGGCGGCTTCGGGATGGTGCGCCGGACCGCCGAGCCGATCGAGTCCGGGCTCATCGGTCAGCACGGCTCGCTCACGACGGCCGAACAGCTCGTTCCGCTGGCGCTGGCCTACGGTCGCTGATCGCCGTCCGGCCGCCGCAGCCCGTCGAGCATGACGGCCAGCAGACGCTCGACCGCGTCCGGCGAGGCCTCGCACGCGAGCCCGATCGCGTGTCCCATCCGCAGTACATCCCTCGGCTCGACGTCGGCGCGCACCTTGCCCGCCTCCTGAGCCGGCTTCAGCACCGCGGCGGCCGCGTCGGTGATCAGCGTCCGGCACAGGGTGAAGGTCTCCGAGTCCTTGTCTATCGCGGCTTTCAGTGTCGTCGCGAGGCCGCGTTTGCGGGTGACGAACGCGACCTGTGCGCGCAGCCACGCGGCGAGCGCCTCCTCGGGCGGGAGCTTCTCGACCAGGTCGTGTGCCTCGGCGCTGAGTTCCTCGATGTCGGCCCGGTAGACGGCCTCGATCAGCGCCTCGCGGCTCGGGAAGCGCCGGTAGAGGGTGCCGGCGCCGACGCCCGCCCTGCGCGCGATGTCGTCCAGGGGCGTGTCCGGCCCGTCTTCGGCGAAGGCCTCGCGGGCGACGGCCAGGATCCGCTCGTAGTTGCGGCGGGCGTCGGCCCGCAGCGGCCGCGGCGTCGACGGTGATCCCACAGGCCCCTCCACTGGAAACGGACGGATTCTCCGGATAGTGTTGCATAACCGGAGACGTTGTCCATATGATAGCTCCATGGAAGCGGAGACTCTGTCCGCTTAACTTGTCGCATCCATGGAGACTTCTTGTCTGAGACAACCCTGCCCGCGAACGCCACAGCGGCCGGTCAGCACGTCCGGCCAGCGCGCTCCGGCATAGTCCTGGCCACGTTGCTGGCCTGTCAGTTGATGATCGTTCTCGACATCACCGTGATGAACGTGGCGCTGCCGAGGATCCAGGCCGACCTCGGGTTCGACGCGACGGCACTGTCCTGGGTGATCAACGCCTACACGCTCGTCTTCGGCGGCCTGCTGCTGCTCGGTGGCCGAGCCGGGGACCTGTTCGGCAGGCGCCGCCTGTTCATCGCGGGTACGGCGCTGTTCACCACGGCCTCGCTGGCCGGCGGGCTCGCCGAATCGTCCGCCTGGCTCATCGCCGCCCGCATCGCGCAAGGACTCGGCTCGGCCATGGCCGGTCCCAGCACCCTCGCGTTGCTGACCACCACGTTCACCGAACAGAAGGCGCGGCTGCGCGCGCTGGCCTGGTTCTCCGGCATGTCCAGCGCCGGTTTCGCCGTCGGCCTCATCCTCGGCGGCCTGCTCACCGAATGGCTTTCCTGGCGGTGGGTGCTGTTCATCAACGTGCCGTTCGGCGTCGCCGTCGTGGTGTTGGCCACGCGTTTCCTGCGCGAACCCGAACGCCGCCCGGCGCGCCTGGACCTGCCGGGCGCCTTCACCGCGACGGCCGGGGTCGCGGCGATCGTGTACGGCTTCATCCGGGCCGCCGCCGACGGCTGGGGCGAGCCGGCCACCCTGGTCTCGCTCGCGGTGGGCGCCGTGCTCGTCGCCGTGTTCCTCGCGATCGAGACGCGGGCACCGCAGCCGCTGTTGCCACTGCGCCTGTTCGCCGACCGAAACCGGGCCGCGGCCTACGTCAACTTCTTCCTCGGGCCGATGGCCGGCATGTCGATGTTCTTCTTCCTGACGCAGTACCTGCAGGACGTGCGCGGAATGAGCGCGCTGGGCACCGGTTTCGCCTTCCTGCCGATGGCGCTGCTGGTGTTCGCGACGAGCCGCTTCATCCCGCGGGTGCTGCCGAGGTTCGGTCCGAAACCGACCGCGCTGGTGGGAACGGCGTGCATGATCGCCGGGGTCGTGCTGCTGACCCAGCTGTCCGCGGGCAGCGGCTACTTCCCGCTGCTGTTCGTGCCGATGATCCTCATGGGGCTGGGCATGGGGCTGGCGTTCTCGCCGCTGAACGTGATCATCATGGCGACGGTGCCGCCGGCGGACGCGGGGGCCGCCGGGGGAGTGCTGCAGACGATGCAGCAGACCGGCGCCACGCTCGGGCTCGCGATCCTGGTGACCGTGTTCGGCTCGGCGACCAGGTCGGCGACCGGGACACCGGAGGAGATCATGGTGTCCGGAATGACGACGGCGTTCGTCGCGTCGGCGATCATCGCCACGCTCACGTTCGTGGTCGCACTGACGTTCCGGCGCACGCGATAACTTGGGGGACATGCCCCGCCGCAACCGCCATGACCGTGGCCGCCCCTCGAACGTCGGGGCGGCCATGGGCTGGGCGCGAGCGGAATCCGGTGCGGACGGGGAGTGGCTGGTGCGGGCCGTCCCCGGTTCGCAGGCCACGAAGGTCTACCGCTGTCCCGGCTGCGATCACGAGATCCAGCCGGGCGTCCCGCACGTGGTGGCCTGGCCCGCCGACGAGACGGGCTCGGTCGAGGACCGCCGGCACTGGCACCGCGCGTGCTGGCAGGCCCGCGAACGCCGCCGCCCGACCCGGCGCCGCTAGCCGCGCCGGAAGTGCCGGGTCAGCGCGCCGTCGAAGGGGGCCTCGGCGTAGGTGTCGAAGCCCAGCCGCTTCGCGACCCGCAGTGACGGCTCGTTGTCGACGTTCACGCTGATCTGTACCGGATACTGCGGCAGCGTCCGGTCCGCCCAGGAGACCACCGCCCGCGCCATCTCGGTGGCGTACCCGCGGCCCCACACCTCCGGCACGAAGCGGTAGTACAGGTTGAGGATCTTCTCCCCGCTCCACTCCCGCAATTGCACGCCGCCGACACCGGCGAACGCCTGCGTGGCCGCCTCGATCACCGCGACGTACCCGAACCCCAGCTCGGCCCAGTCCTCCAGCCACGAGTCGAACTTGACCTCGCTCTCGGCGGCGTCCGGCCGCTCGGGATGGTGCCGGTTGGTGCGCGGGTCGGTCTGGATCGCGACGACCGTCTCCCGGTCCGCCTCCACGAGCGGGCGCAGCAACAGCCGGGCGGTCCTGATCTCGCCGAAGATGGTCACGCCGAGACGCTAGCGCGTGTGCCCGGCACAATGCCGGGCATGGCCGATCTTCCGCTGCTCCTGCTGCACGCGTTCCCCGTCGACGCCCGGATGTGGAATCCGGTGCGTGAACCGCTTTCGGCGCGGTTACGCCTGATCACGCCGGATCAACGTGGTCTCGGCCGCAGCCCGCTTCCCGAGAGCGAGCGCGAGCCGAGCCTCGAGGACGCCGCCAGGGACGTGCTGGCGCTGCTGGACAAGCTCGAACTGGACCGCGTCGTGCTCGGCGGCTGCTCGATGGGCGGCTATCTGACCATGGCCGTGCTGCGACTGGCGCCCGAGCGCGTGGCCGGGCTGGTGCTCGTGGACACCAAGATGACCGCCGACGCGCCCGAAGCCGTCGAGAACCGGCACAAGATCGCGACCCGCGCCACCGAGGAGGGCGTGTCCGGCTGGCTCGCCGAATCGATGCTGCCGAACCTGCTCGCGGAGCGGACGCGCACCTCGCGCCCGGACGTCGTGCACACCCTGCGCGACCTGATCGACAACCAGCCGCCGTCCGGGGTCGCCTGGGCCGCACGCGCCATGGCCACCCGTCCCGATTCCGCCGACGTACTGGCCGAGGCACGGATCCCGGCGCTCGTCGTGGTCGGGGAGGAGGATGTCCTGACCCCACCCGAGGCCGCCCGCGCGATGGCCGACGTGCTGCCCGATGCCGAGCTGGCCGTCCTGTCCGGCGTCGGCCACATGTCGCCACTGGAGGAGCCGCACGCGCTCACCGAGGTCATCCTGCGCTGGTGGGACGCCCGGTTCAGTCCACCGCCGGTCCGGTGAGAAACAACGGCAGGGCGGCGGCGTCGCCGAAGGTCTGGGCGACGCCGGCGTGCTTACGGCCCCACAGCAACAGCAGCAGGTCCGACGCCGTTGCGCGGATCGCGACCGCCGCCTTCCTGTGCTCGCGGGTGATCCGCCACCCGCCGTCCGCCGGGGTGACCAGCCATTCGCCGTCGCCGTCCGTCGTGTGCAGGTGAACGTCGGCCGTCAACGCGGGCGGTGGCGCCTCGGGCAGGAAGAACGCCAGGAACTCGTCGATCCCGTCGGCGGCGAGCTCCCGTTCGACCGGTTCGTCCCGGCCGGCCGCGGCGAGTGCGTCCCAGCAGTGCACGGCGACCTCGTGCGCCATCCGCCGCTGGATGAACCCGGCGTCGTGCTGGGACGACCAGGTCCACGCGGGCCGCTGCGGATCGACGCGCTCCAGCCGGGACGCGGCCGCCTCCACGATCGCGCGAAACCAGGCGACCAGCTCCGCCGCGGGCGGCCGCGGCGGGAGCTCGTAGTGCTCCGGGTGCGCCTCGCCGACGGCGATCAGGCTCCAGCGGTTGAGCACCTCGCCGGTGTGCCACAGCAGTTCCCCGACATTCCAGCCGGGACAGCTCGGGACCGGCCGGGCCAGGTCGGTCGCGGCATCGGCGAGACGGGCACCATCTCGCCGCAAAGCGGTCATATAGGCAGCACGTTCCACGAACTCAAGCTAGCCCGCGGCGTGGGAAACGCCACAGTGACACCGGAAGTAGCGCTCGGGCAGGCTGGCGTGCCAGCCGGTCGCCGACCCTCGCGACCCGCCCGCGACGCCGGTGAACCCCGCCTCACCAGCGCGTTCGAGCAGCTCAAGATCGCCTTCGGGGATGGCCCGCCGGCCACTGCGGACGGCTTCCATCGCGTGATCTTCCGATCCGGTGCGCAGGCCTGTCGGCGCCTGGGGATACGATCCGATCGGCTGTGTGTAGCGGCCATGACCAACACCGAGGTTTGAAGTCTTGGAGGCAGGAGTGACAGCCGTAGCCCCCCAGCCGATCGCAACGCGTCCCTATCCGGCGCGTGAGGCGGCGAAGGGTTCGTTCCTGCTGCGGTTGTTCCGCACGACGGACCACAAGCAGATCGGCATCATGTACCTGATCACGTCGTTCGCCTTCTTCATGGTGGGCGGCGCGATGGCGATGCTGATCCGCACCGAGCTCGCTCGTCCGGGGCAGCAGTTCCTTTCGCAAGAGCAGTACAACCAGCTGTTCACCATGCACGGCACGATCATGCTGCTGCTGTACGCGACCCCGATCCTGTTCGGGTTCGCGAACTTCGTCATGCCGCTGCAGATCGGTTCGCCGGACGTGGCGTTCCCCCGGCTCAACGCGTTCTCCTACTGGCTCTACCTCTTCGGTGGCCTGATCGCGGTCGGCGGCTTCCTCACTCCCGGCGGCGCCGCCGACTTCGGCTGGTTCGCCTACACCCCGCTCTCGGACGCCATCCACTCGCCCGGTGTCGGTGCCGACATGTGGATCGCGGGCCTGGCGGTCGGTGGTCTCGGGACCATCCTCGGCGCGGTCAACATGATCACCACGATCGTCTGCCTGCGCGCGCCCGGTATGACCATGTTCCGGATGCCGATCTTCACCTGGAACATCCTGATCACGTCGATCCTGGTGCTGCTGGCGTTCCCGATCCTGACCGCCGCGCTGATGGGCCTGCTGGCCGACCGGCACATCGGTGCCCACATCTTCGACCCCGCCAACGGCGGCGTGATCCTGTGGCAGCACCTGTTCTGGTTCTTCGGCCACCCCGAGGTCTACATCGTGGCGCTGCCGTTCTTCGGCATCGTCTCCGAGATCATCCCGGTGTTCTCGCGCAAGCCGGTGTTCGGCTACAAGGGCCTGGTCTTCGCGACGCTGTCCATCGCGGCGCTGTCGGTCGCGGTGTGGGCGCACCACATGTACGCCACCGGCGCCGTGCTGCTGCCGTTCTTCTCCTTCATGACCTTCCTGATCGCGGTCCCGACCGGTGTCAAGTTCTTCAACTGGATCGGCACCATGTGGAAGGGGCAGCTGACCTTCGAGACGCCGATGATCTTCTCGATCGGCTTCCTGGTCACGTTCCTCTTCGGTGGTCTGACCGGCATCCTGCTGGCGGCGCCCGCGATCGACTTCCACGTGTCGGACAGCTACTTCGTGGTGGCGCACTTCCACTACGTGCTCTACGGCACGATCGTGTTCGCGACCTTCGCCGGGATCTACTTCTGGTTCCCGAAGATCACCGGCCGGATGATGGACGAGAAGCTGGGCAAGCTCCACTTCTGGACCACCTTCATCGGCTTCCACACGACCTTCCTCGTGCAGCACTGGCTGGGTGCGGAGGGCATGCCGCGCCGGTACGCCGACTACCTGGCCAGCGACGGGTTCACCACGCTGAACACGATCTCCACGATCGGCGCCTACATCCTGGGCGCGTCGACGCTGCCGTTCATCTACAACGTGTTCAAGTCCTACCGGTACGGCGAGGTCATCACCGCCGACGACCCGTGGGGCTACGGCAACTCGCTGGAGTGGGCGACCACGTCCCCGCCGCCGCGGCACAACTTCCTCGAGCTGCCGAGGATCCGGTCCGAGCGGCCCGCGTTCGAACTGCACTACCCGCACATGGTCGAACGGCTGCACACCGAGGGTGAGATCGGTTTCTTCGGCAAGCCGAAGGTCGAGGGCGAGGCCAAGGCCCCGTCGCAGGTGCTCACCGAGGCGGTCATCCCCGGCGACCACGACAAGGACAACGCGAGCGAACAGTGAGTGATTTGACGCCTGTCCTGATCACAACCACTGGCCCGGACAAACCTGGCGTCACCTCCGTTCTGTTCGCCGCCCTCACCCGGCACGGAGTCGACCTGCTCGATGTCGAGCAGGTCGTCATCCGCGGGCAGCTCACGCTGGGGGTCCTCGTCGGTGTCGACGAGGACCCGGAGGGCCTGCAGGAGGCCGTCGAACAAGCGATGGCCACCGTTTCGATGCGTGTCGAGGTCCGCGTCGGTGACGAGATCGGCGAAGACCCGTTCGCCCCGGCCCGGCAGGGTTCCACCCACATCGCGGTGATCCTGGGCCGCCCGCTGACCGCCCGCGCGTTCACCGACGTCGCCCGCGGCCTGGCGGGGCTGGGTGCCAACATCGACGCGATCCGGCGGATCGCCGACTACCCGGTCACCGGCCTGGAGATCCACCTGTCCATGCCGCACGACACCGAGCAGGCCGACGACCAGCTGCGTGCCGCGCTGGCCGACATCGCCTCGACCGGCGGCCTGGACATCGCCGTGGAACGGGCCGGGCTCGCGCGGCGGGCCAAGCGGCTCATCGTGTTCGACGTCGATTCGACGCTCATCCAGGGCGAGGTCATCGAGATGCTGGCGGCGCACGCCGGCGTCGAACCGCGGGTCCGCGAGATCACCGAGGCCGCCATGCGCGGCGAGCTGAACTTCACCGAATCCCTCGAACGCCGCGTCGCGCTGCTCGAAGGGCTGCCCGCCTCGGTGCTGGACGAGGTCGCCGAGACCATCACACTCACGCCCGGCGCGCGCACCACGGTGCGGACGCTGAAGCGGCTCGGGTTCCGCTGTGGCGTCGTGTCCGGCGGGTTCCGCAAGATCATCGACAAGATCGTGGACGACCTCGGCCTCGACTTCGCCGCCGCGAACGAACTGGAGATCGTGGACGGCACGCTCACCGGCCGCGTGGTCGGGGAGGTCGTGGACCGCGCGGGCAAGGCGGTCGCGTTGCGCCGCTTCGCCGACTCCTACGGCATCCCGCTCGCCCAGTGCGTGGCGGTCGGCGACGGCGCCAACGACATCGACATGCTGCGGGCCGCGGGCATGGGCGTCGCCTTCAACGCCAAACCCGCGCTACGCGAGGTCGCCGACACCGCGTTGTCGCATCCGTACCTGGACGCCGTGCTGTTCGTGCTCGGCGTGACCAGGGCCGAGGTCGAGGCCGCCGACGCGGCCGACGGCCTCGAACTCGTCCGGCCATGAACGTGCTGGCGCCGCTGGCCGCCCGCTACGCGTACTGGCTCGGTCTGCCCGCGGAGGAGACGGCACTGCCGGAGGCCTCGCCCGAGCAGGTGCGGGCGATGCCGGTCATCCTGCGCATGGAGAAGGCGGCCCCACCGGAACGCACCCCGCTGCTCGAGGCGGCGGCCACGGCCGCGCTCGCGGTGTGTCTCGACGAGCGTGCCCAGCCGGGCGGGGAGTGGCACGACGAGGTGCACGCCTGGGTGTCGGGGCACATCCGCAAGGTCTCGCGGCGCGCACGTGGTGCGCACTGGATCGCCGCCCAGGAGTTCCCCGGGGTCACGGTGACCGTCGGTGGCGCCGAAGTCCGGGCGCTCGTGCCGGGACGCGTGATCGATGTGCCCAAGGAGATCGCGCGTCTGCAGATATCCGGCAGCGATCTGCCCGCCGACGAGCCCGGCGCGCCCGCCGGGGACCTGCCGCTGTTGCTGCTCAACCCCGAGGTCACTATGACCGTCGGCAAGGCGGCCGCGCAGGTCGGCCACGGCACGATGATCCTCGCCTCGCTCCTGTCGGACGAGCAACTGGCGGCGTGGGGGGAGCGCGGCTACGCCTGTGCCGTTCGCACCCCGACAGTCGGGCAGTGGAAGGCCCTGCACCCCGGCGACGATCCCGCCGGCGCGTGGCGGTCGCGGCGGGTGGTCGCCGTGCGCGACGCGGGATTCACCGAGGTGGACCCGGGAACGGTGACCGTGCTCGCGCAGTGGCGCTGAGGGAACATCACCATTGCGCACGCGGTTGCAGCGGATGCGGACGCGATGGAGGGAGCCGGGATGGGACTGGACGTTCGGCGTGAAGGCGAGCACGAGTTCGTCGGGCGCAACGAGCGTGGCGGCCAGGTGCGGATCGGCCGCAAGGGCGCGCCGGGCGTGTTCTCGCCGGCGGAGCTGTTGCAGATCGCGGCGGCCGGGTGCGCGGCGGTGACCGCGGAAAACCTGATCACGCGTCGGGTGGGAGAGGATTCGAAGTTCCGGGTCGAGGTCTCCGCCGACCGGCGGGAAGGCGCGTCGGAGCTGGATGCCGTGCACGTGCGGTTCGACGTGGACCTCTCCGCGATCGGCGAGCGTGAGCGCGCGGACCTCGCGGTCGCCGTGGACAGGGCGATCGAGCGGCTGTGCACCGTGAGCCGCACGCTCAAGAAAGCCATCCCGGTGACCGAGGAACTTCCCCTCGGCTGACGCTTTTCGGGGCGGAACTGGTTCCAGGGCTGGACAAAACCCCAGGTGGCCGATCAAGCTGGAGTAAGGCACACACGCGGGGAGGCTCTGATGAGACTCGGAAAGCTGTTGTCCACGGGCGAAGCCGTCGATTCGGTCGCCGACGTGACGCCGGTCCAGGCGGAACCGGAGACGCCCGCCGTCGAGACCGAGATCCCGGAACCAGTGGTGACCGTACCGGCCGACCGCTGATCGGATGCCTCGCTTCCGCGCCCCCAAGGAGCGGTCGGCGGAGCCGTTGCCGGGGTTCAAGCTGGCGCATCCGATGATCTCCGTCGATGGCACGAGCGGTGGTTTCAGCGGGGTGAGCCTGGGCCGCACCCGGGCGTACCGGGTGATCGCGGACGCCGAATGCGCCCAGGGCGCGTCGCACCGCAGTCCCGCCCGGTGGTGCGACTGCGGCTTCTACTGCCTGCACGCGATCGCCGACGCGCGCGCTCTGACCTGCGATCCGGACTACCGGTACGCGGTACTGCTGGAGATCGTCGCGTCGGGCCGCTACATCCGGTACGAGCGCGGGCTGCGCTACGAGCGGCAGCGCGTGACGAAGGTGCGCGTCGGCCGCTGCGGCTGTGGGCAGCAGGCGCAGCTTCTCGCCGACATGGGCGAGGGCCTGGTGGGCTGGCGGCGGCTGCTCCCGGTGTGCACGAGCTGCGCCGGCCGCAGGCGCATCGTGTCGTTCGAGGCCTTCAGCCGGTTGCTCGCCGGCACGCCGGTCGTGGCCGACGAGCCCGGAATCGTGCCGGACGCCGAACTCGCCGACACCGACGAGGCGACCCTGGTGCCGCTGCTGACCGCCGAGGTCGCGTTGCTGCAGGCCCGGCTCGACGCCGTCCAGCGCGAACTGGCCCGCCTCACCGAACCCAGGAAGAACTGAGGACGCCGAGACCGTGAGGTACTCCCGCACGGCGAAGCGGCGGGGTTACTTCGCGGCTTCGGCTTTCCAGACGACGTAGGCCTCGTCGGCGTCGGTGGTCATCGCCTCGACGAACTTGTCGTTGTCGAAGCCGGGCAGGCTCTGCAGGCGCTCGATCAGGGCGTCGGCCGCCGGGTCGCCGCTGGGCACGGCCGTGCCGGTGCCGTCGGGGCCCGCGAGCATCAGGAAGACGTCCTCTTTCCACGGGCCTTCGGGGATCACTCTGATTACCACGGCGGAGAGCTCCGCCCAGGTGACCGACTCCTCGCTCCCGTCGGCGAGCTGACGGCGCACCCCGATGTCGTCGACACTGACCGAACGCGATTTCGCGTGAGGCGAGTCCTGGGACACGGTGCTCCTTCGATGTGGCCGTTCGTGCCACCGTAGCGCCGTGCCGATTCGCGTCTTATGCCGGGGCCGCGGCGTCCAGCCTGCGCAGCGCCCCACGTGCCACTTCCGGATCCGTCGTGGGCCAGAACGGCGGCAGCGAGGCCTTCAGAAAACCCCCGTAGCGCGCCGTGGCCAGCCGCGAATCCAGCACCGCGACCACACCGCGGTCGCCGACCGACCGGTGCAAACGGCCGGTGCCCTGCGCCAGCAGCAGCGCCGCGTGCGTCGCCGCGACGGTCAGGAATCCGTTGCCGCCACGTGCTTCCACGGCCCGTTGCCGCGCCGACTGCACCGGATCGTCGGGCCGGGGGAACGGGATCCGGTCCACGATCACCAGTTGCAGCGAAGGCCCCGGCACATCGACGCCCTGCCACAACGACAACGTGCCGAACAAGCACGTCCTGGCGTCCTCGGCGAACTTCGCGACCAGTAGCGAGGTGGAGTCATCGCCCTGGCACAGGATCGGGTATTTCACCCGGTCCCGCAGTTCCTCGGTGGCCTGTTTCGCCGCCCGCATGGACGAGAACAGGCCCAGCGTGCGCCCGCCCGCAGCGTCGATCAGCTCCGCGATCTCGTCCAAAGTGGACGGTGCGAGCCCGTCGCGGCCGGGAGCGGGCAGATGCTTGGCGATGTACAGAATCCCGTTCTTGCGGTGGTCGAACGGGGAGCCGACGTCGATGCCCGTCCATTTGAGCGTCGCGTCGTCGGAGGGGGCCTCCTTGTCCGTGGCGGTGCCCGGCGCCTTCTCCGCCTTCGCCTGGGCCGACGGCAGCCCCCACTGCCGGGCGAGCGTGTCGAACTCGCCGCCGAGCGTCAGGGTGGCCGAGGTCAGCACCGTCGTGGTCTGGCCGAACACCCGCTCCCGCAACAGGCCCGCCACCGACAGCGGCGCCACGTGCAGCGACGGGGGCCGGTTGCTCATCCCGAACCGGTCGGCCGAGAGCCACACCACGTCCCGCTGGTGGGCCGTGTCGTCGTCGAAAGCCTCCAGCAGCCTGGCGGCCGTGTCGTGTACTTCCTCCAGCTGCGACCGGGCGAGCTTGCGCGCCGTGGCCTCCTCGACGTCCTCCTTGCGGTCGCCGCCGAGCGCGGTGATGCACGCGCGGGCCGCGTCCCGCACCGCGGTGACCGCGCCGGACAGTGGTTTGGGCAGCGTGTCCATCCGCCCTGGCGCGAGGTCCTCGATGATGATCCCGAGGCCCTCGCTGGACTCCTGCAGCCGGTCGGCGATGTCGGCGTCGATCAGCTTGCCGCAGCGGCGCACGGCGATCGCGACCATCGACGCGGTCAGCTCACCGGTGGCCACCGACGTGACCCGGTCGACCAGCTCGTGCGCCTCGTCCACGATCACCAGGTCGTGCTCCGGCAGCACCTGGTAGCCCTGCAACGCGTCGATCGCGAGCAGTGCGTGGTTGGTGACGACCACGTCGGCGCGCCCGGCCTCGGCGCGGGCCCGCTCCGCGAAGCAGTCGGTGCCGATCGGGCAGCGCGAGACGCCGAGACATTCCCGCGCGGTCACCGAAACCTGCCGCCATGCCTGGTCCGAGACGCCCGGTACGAGCTCGTCACGGTCGCCGGTCTCGGTGTCGGAGGCCCAGTCGCGCAGGCGCCCGACCTCCTTGCCCAGCCGCGACACCGCGAACGGGTCGAACAGGCCGGGATCCTCGGGTTCCTCCGGCGCGCCCGAGTCGAGCCGGTGCAGGCACAGGTAGTTGCGGCGGCCCTTGAGAATCGCGAACGAGGGCTCGTGGCCCAGCGGTTTCTTCAGCGCCTTGGCCAGGCGCGGCAGATCCCGGTCGACGAGCTGGCGCTGCAACGCGATGGTCGCGGTGGACACGACGACCGTGGTGTCCTTGACGATCGCGTGCCGGATCGCGGGCACCAGATACGCCAGCGACTTCCCGGTGCCGGTGCCCGCCTGCACGGCCAGGTGTTCCCCGGTGCGCAGCGCACGCCCGACGGCCTCGGCCATCTCGACCTGGCCCGCACGCTCGGCGCCGCCGAGCGCCTCCACGGCATGGCTGAGGAGTTCGTTGACACCGGGGATATCGGAGGGGGCGGGCACGGGACCCAACGTTACCGGCCCCCTCCGTCAGAATTCGCTCAGTGCTCGCGGCGGTTCGCCAGCGCCCACGCGGCGGGCAGCAGCGCGGCCGCCAGCACGATCTTGACCGCGTCACCGATCAGGAACGGTGCGACGCCCTTGTCCAGGGCCGTGCCCAGCCCCATCCCGGTCGCGGCCATCAGCCAGGACACGCCGACCACGTAGATCGCGAGGTTGCCGAGCACCATCGTGCCCGCCGTGCGCAGTGGCGTCCGGTCCCCGCCGCGTCCGGCGAGCGCGCCGACGAGCGCCCCGGCGAGGACGAACCCGACGATGTAACCGGCGCTCGCACCGGCCATGCCCGCGGTGCCGTGCTGGAACCACGGCACACCGGCGGCCCCCACGAGCAGGTACAGCAGCATCGACGCGGCCCCGCGCCGCCAGCCGAGCGCGGCGCCCACCAGCAGCGCGGCGAACGTCTGCCCGGTCATGGGCACCGGGCTGCCCGGCACCGGCACCGCGATCTGCGCGGCGAGACCCGTCAGCCCGGCACCGCCGGCGACGAGCAGGATGTCGCGGACGAGCGCACCGGGAACGAGATCGGCGAGCACGGCACGACGGCCGGCGATGGACAGCGAAGACACGGAAACCTCCACAGATCACGAGAAACCTGTTTCGCACGCTAGTTCGGCCCGGCCCGCCGCGGTGGCACAAGTCGTGTTCGTCACGCCGTGAAGATCCACACGACCGAGTGGTATCGGCAGCTCCGGGTCAGGGTGTGCGGGTGCCCGGCCGATGTCGAGAAGGGAGTTCTTACCCGGCGAGAGGAGAGGCCATGGCGCGAGCCATGCGAATCGTGGCGGCGGCGATGTGCCTGGCGGTGGTGCCCGCCACGGCGCGAGCGGACCAGAACACCGCCGGCGGCGCGGGCTCCATCGGGGCCGTCGACATCACCGTCGGCCAGGCCTCGGCGCACTCGGACCCGATCGCGCCGTGCACGGTGGACACCAAGCCGGACAACCGCACCGACCCGGTCACGGTGGGCACCAAGACCAAGTACGGGCTGGGTACCACCACGTGCACCCGCAACCCCAACGGCACCGCGAGCGTCAAGGTCGAGGGCCAGCGGTTCGAGACCTCGGTGCTGCGGCAGTTCGGCGGCCCGGTGATCACGGTCCGCACGTTCAAGGCCGGCTGCGACACCACGCAGAACGGCAGCAGCGGCTACATGGAACTGGGCGCCGTCAGCGGGTTCACGGTGCCCCAGAACATCCCGGCGAACTACACCACGACCATCCCCGGCAAGACGGCGGACGCGCCGCCGATGGCCGAGATCGTGCTCAACGAGCTGATCGTGCCCACCCCGGCCGACGGCAGCCTGGTCACCAACGCGCTGCACATCAAGCTGTTCCCCCAGGGCGGGCCCGCCTCGGGCGACATCCTGGTCGGCTCGGCGACCTGCGCCCCGTTCGCCGGGCTGTAGCTCAGCCCGGCCGCGCGCCGGTGAACCGCTCGTGCCCGAGGACGCCGAGCAGCTTGAGCTTCTCGGCGTCCTCGGAGCGCGGGTCGGCGGTGAGCACGAGCAGCGCCTGCGACTGGTCCTCGGTGAACAGCACCTGGCAGTCCACCTCGATCGGGCCGAGTTCGGGATGCACGAGCGTCTTGTGGTCCTCGAAGCGTTTGGCCACCTCGTGCCGCTCCCACAGGCCGGCGAACTCGGCGCTCTCCTTCTGCAGCGCACGGACGATCTCCCCGGCACGCGAATCCGGGCCGAGCGAGCCGTAGGCGGCACGCAGGTTCGCCACCTGGGCCCTGCTCTGCCGGTCGCGATCGTGCTCGGGATAACGCAGCCGCTCGGCGGGATCGGTGAACCAGCGGTAGATCTCGCTGCGCGCGAGCCCGGTGTAGCCGGACCGGTCGCCGAAAAGCGCCTCGGCCATCCGGTTCTGGACCAGGGTTTCGCCGAGGTTCGACAGGATCAGCGCCGGGGTGTCGGAGAGCCGGTCCAGCACCCGCAGCAGCGCGGGCGCGACGTGTGTGGACGCGGACGCGGGTGAGGGCGCGTTCCGTCCGGCCACCCGGAACAGGTAGTCGCGTTCGTGCGTGCTCAACCGGAGCGTGCGGGCCAGCGAGGTCAGCATCTGCTCGCTGGGCTGCGGGCCGCGCTGCTGTTCCAGCCGCGTGTAGTAGTCGGTCGACATCGCGGCCAGCGCCGCGACCTCTTCCCGCCGGAGCCCCGCGGTCCTGCGCCGCGCGCCGGGGGCGAGCCCGACGTCCTCCGGCCGCAGTTCCTCCCGGCGGCGGCGCAGAAAGGCCGCCAGTGCCGCACGATCCATGCCACCAGTATCCGTGCCCGCCCCGCACGCGAACAGGGATCGCGGATCCCCCGATGAGTGCTCTCTGCACCTCCCCCGCGTTCCGCGCGACGATCAAGGCATGAACATTTCAGGCAACACGATCTTCATCCCCGGCGCCACCAGCGGTATCGGCCTCGCCCTCGCCGTCGAACTCCAGGCCAAGGGCAACAAGATCATCGTCGGCGGGCGGCGCACCGAGTTGCTCGACCGGATCGCCGCCGAGCACTCCGGCATCGACACCGTGCGGATCGACACCACCGACGCGGCGAGCATCGAGGCCGCGGCCAAGGAGGTGCTGGCCAAGCACCCGCGGCTCAACGTGCTGGTCGCGATGGCCGGCATCATGAAGATCGAGGACTGGCACAAGCCGGAGCAGTTCCTCGCCTCGGCCGAATCGGTGATCATGACCAACGTGCTCGGCCCGGTCCGGCTCATCGCCGCGTTCATCGAGCACCTGCAGGCGCAGCCGGACGCCACGATCGTCACGGTGTCCTCGGGACTGGCGTTCGCGCCGCTGAAGGCCACCCCGAGCTACAACGCGTCGAAGGCCGCGATCCACATGCTCAGCGAGTCGATCCGCCTCCAGCTGGCCGACACGAGCGTGAAGATCGTCGAGCTGGAGCCGCCCGCGGTGCGCACGTCGCTGCTGCCGGGGCAGGAGTCCAGCGAATGGGCGATGCCGCTCGACGCGTTCGTCACCGAGGTCGTGTCGCTGCTGGAATCGCAGCCGGGCGTCAAGGAGATCCAGGTCGAGAACGTGAAGTTCCTGCGCTACGGCGAAGCCCGCGGCGACTACGACCGGGTCGTGGCCACCCTCAACGCCGCCGACCCGCACGGGAATTGACCGTGCCGGCTCCGCCGCTCGCGACAACGCCCTAGGCGAACTTGCCCGCCGTGGTCACGAACCGGGAGGCGCGCTCGCTCAGTTCGTCGAGGCGTCCGCCGCAGGTGGCGTTCCCGATCAGCGGGGACGCCGCCGCGACGGCGAACGCGCCCGCGCCGAGGTAGGCGTCCACGTCGTCGAGCGTCACCCCGCCCGTAGGCACGAGCGGGATCTCCGGCAGCGGTGCGTGCACGGCCTGGACGTAGGCCGGGCCACCCGCCTGCGCGGCGGGGAACACCTTGACCACGGCCGCGCCGTGCCGCCACGCGCCGTCGATCTCGGTCGGCGTCAGCGCCCCGCACACCACCGGGATCGCGTACCGCTGTGCGCGCTCCAGCACCTCGGCCGAGAACGTCGGCGTGACGAGGAAGTCCGCGCCGACCGCGGCGCAACTGTCCACATCGGACACCGTGCGGACGCTGCCCGCGCCGACCATCGTGTCCGGCCCGAGTTCCACCTGCATCGCGGCGATCGCGTCCAGCGCGCCCGGCGTCGTCAGCGTCGCCTCGATCGCGCGGACACCGCAGTCGTAGAGCACCTGCGCGACATCGGCGAAGTACTCGGTGTCCTCGGCCCGCAGGATCGCGATGAGCCTGGTCGCCGCCAGGCGTTCGCGGAAGGCGATGTTGTGCTTCTTCAACGCGGCCCGCATCAGCCGACCCGCGGGGTGCCGGTGAGCGCCACGCCCGCCGCGCGCAGCTCGTCCAATGCCTTGTCCACGGTCGGTTGCGCGACCCCGGCGGTCAGCTCCAGCAGCACCCGCACCCGGAACCCGGCGCGCGCCGCGTCCAGCGACGTCGCGCGCACGCAGTGGTCGGTCGCGATGCCGGCCACGTCGACGTCGGTGACGTCGCGCTCGCGCAGCCAGCTCGCCAGGTCCTCGCCCGCTTCGGTGTGGCCCTCGAAGCCCGAATAACCGTCGCTGTACTGGCCCTTGGAGAACACCGCCGAGATCGGGCCGACGTCGAGCGCGGGATGAAACGACGCGCCCGCGGTGCCCGCCTCGCAGTGCCGGGGCCAGGAGCGCACGAAATCCGGTTCGTCGCTGAAGTGCGCGCCCGGATCGATGTGGTAGTCGCGGGTGGCGACGACGTGCGTGTAACCGCCCTCGGCGAGCCGCGAGGTGATCTTCGCGGCCGTGTCGGCGCCGCCGGTCACCGCTAGCGAACCGCCTTCGCAGAAGTCGTTCTGCACGTCGACCACGATCAGTGCGTTGCTCATCGCTGCTCCTCGGGAAAGACCGTGGGGATCGCGGGCTCGCCGTGCGAGAGTTTCAGGCCCTCCCACGGCAGGCTCACCAGACCCTGCCGCAGCCGCTGCCGCGCGTCGTCCAGCGTGGGCAGACCCTCCACCGGCTGACCTCCGCGCATCAGCTCGATCGGCAGTTCGCGGTCGTGCGGCTGCGCCGCCGGCGGCGCGTCGGCGCCGAACACGAGCTCCTCCAGCGCGGTGCCGGTCGGCTTGTGCCGCCGCAGCGCGCTCTTGCGGCCACCGCGCGAAGCCTTGTTCTCGCTGCGCTTGGCGACCGGTTTGCCGTCCACCTCGACCAGTTTGTAGACCATGCTCGCGGTCGGCGCGCCGGAACCGGTGACCACGGACGTGCCCACACCGTACGCGTCGACGGGCTCGGCCCGCAGCGCCGCGATGGCGTGCTCGTCGAGATCGCCGGAGACGACGATGCGGGTGTCCTTCGCGCCGAGGGAGTCCAGCTGCTCACGGGCCTTGCGGGCGAGCACGCCGACGTCACCGGAGTCGATGCGGATGGCGCCCAGCTCGGTACCGGCGACGCGCACCGCGGTCTCGATGCCCTGGGTGATGTCGTAGGTGTCCACCAGCAGTGTGGTGTCCGCGCCCATCTTCTCCACCTGCGCGCGGAACGCGTCCTCTTCGGTGTCGTGCAACAGCATGAACGCGTGCGCGACCGTGCCGCGCGTCGGAATCCCGTAGCGGCGCCCGGCCTCCAGGTTCGACGTGGTCGCGAACCCGGCGAGGTAGGCGGAGCGGGCGGCGGCCACGGCGGCCCATTCGTGCGTGCGGCGGCCGCCCATCTCGATGATCGGCCTGCCGTGCGCGGCGGCGGACATCCGCGCCGCCGCGGACGCGATCGCGCTGTCGTGGTTGAGGATCGACAGCACCAGCGTCTCCAGCATCACGGCTTCGGAGAAGGTTGCGCGCACCGTCATGATCGGCGAACCGGGGAAGTACAGCTCGCCTTCGGGGTAGCCGTCGATGTCACCGGAGAACTCGTAGTCGGCCAGCCACGCCAGCGTCGCGTCGTCCACCACCGCGGTCGTGGCGAGCTGGGTGATCTCGGCGTCGGTGAAACGGAAGTCGGCGATCGCGTCCAGGACCCGCGCGGTGCCCGCGACCACGCCGTAGCGCCGCCCGTCCGGCAGCCGGCGAGCGAACACCTCGAACACACACGGGCGGTCGCCGGTGCCGTCGGCGAGGGCGCTGGCGAGCATGGTGAGCTCGTAGTGGTCGGTCAGCAGCGCCGTGCTGCTCTGTGTCTCGGGCGAAGCCATGCGATCAGACTATGAGGTGACGGCCATGCTCACCCGAACGGACCGGCCGGTGGCCCACGGCGTGCCGGTTCCGTGACAACATGTCGGTATGACCACGCCTGTCGAAGCTGAACAGACGCAGGCCGAACCAGCCGGGGCCGACCTCGGTGCCGAGGACAGTCCGTGGCAGACCGTCGTCTGGAACGACCCTGTCAACCTCATGTCCTACGTGACGTATGTGTTTCAGAAGCTGTTCGGGTACAGCCGGGATCACGCCACCAAGCTGATGCTGGACGTGCACCACAAGGGCAGGGCGATCGTGTCGTCCGGTTCCAAGGAGAAAGTCGAGGCGGACGTGACGAGGCTGCACGCGGCCGGGCTCTGGGCGACGATGGAGCAGCCCTCGTGAAATCGTGGCGCCGCAGGGGCGGCCGGGTCACCGCCGGATTCGAACAGCAGGAGGCCGCGGTGCTGCGCGGGCTGGTGAGCCAGCTCGAGGACATGCTCAAGGCGCGCGCCGAGGAGGCGCCGCAGGATCCGCTGGCCGAGCTGACCGGGATCCGCACGGGCCCGTCGGAGTCGCCGAACGATCCGGTGCTCTCGCGGCTGCTGCCGGACTACCACAAGCTGGACCCGGACAGTCCCAGCCAAGAGGACCTGGACTCGGCGAGCGCGTTGCGGTCGCTGCACGAGCCGGAAGTCCTCGACGCGAAGGTCGGTGTCGCGCAGGTGGTCATGCAGACGCTGCCGAGGGACGGCGGCGATGTGCGGCTGACGTTCGAGGAGGCCGACGCGTGGCTCTCGGCGCTCAACGACGTGCGGCTGGCGCTGGGCACGGCGCTGGATGTCAGCGAGGACATGCCGGACGAGCTGCCCGAGGACGATCCGCGCTCGCCGCATCTGGGCGTCTACCACTGGCTGACCTGGGTGCAGGAGAGCCTCGTCGAGGCGCTGACCGGATGATCACCGACGTGCCGGGGGTGCTCGTCGGGCACCACCAGCGGGTCGAGCCGGGCTGGGCGACGGGTACCACGGTCGTGCTCGTACCGGACGGTGCGACGGGCGCGGTCGACCAGCGTGGCGGCGCGCCCGGCACTCGGGAGACGAACCTGCTCGAACCGGAGAACCTGGTGCGGCGGGTCAACGCGGTGTGTCTTTCCGGCGGCAGCGCCTACGGGCTCGCGGCCGCCGACGGTGTCATGAGGTGGCTGGGGGAGCGGGACCTCGGATACCGGGTCGGTGTGAAGCCGCACGAGGTGGTGCCGATCGTGCCCGCGGCGGTGATCTTCGACCTGCCGCGCAGCGAGTGGGGCAACCGGCCGGACGCGTCCTTCGGGTACGCCGCTTGTGCCGCGGCGGGCGGCGGGCCGGTCGCGGAGGGCACGGTGGGCGCCGGCGCGGGCGCGAAGGTCGGCTCGCTCAAGGGCGGGGTCGGCAGCGCGAGCGAGGTCGTCGACGGGTTCACCGTGGGAGCGCTGGCGGTGGTCAACGCGGCGGGCGAAGCGGTGCGGTTGGCGACGGGCGAGCCGTACGCCGCGGACCATGGGGACTTCGGGGTCAGCTGGCCGGGGCGTCCGGGTGAGGTGCCCGCGGCGCGGACGGACCTGAACACGACGATCGGCGTGGTGGCGGTCGACGCGGACCTGTCGAAGGCCGAATGCCGGCGGCTGGCCGTCGGCGCGCAGGACGGCCTGGCCCGCGCGGTGCGGCCGGCGCACACGATGTTCGACGGGGACACGGTCTTCGCGCTGGCCACCGGGGCGCGGGAGCTGCCTGCCGACCAGGGCCCGTTCGGCACCGCGACCCGCGCGGCGGCACTGGACACCCTGTGCTCGGCCGCGGCGCGGGTGTTCGCCCGCGCGATGGTTCGCGGCGTGCTGGCCGCCGAAGGCGTCCCGGGCCTGCCCGCGTACCGGAACGTCTGGCCAGAGGCCTTCAAGCCGTAACGGCGGGCGGTCGTGCACGGACTTGTCGTGCATGACGACCAGCTGAACACCCACTTCGGGGAACCGCACGGCGACGAGATGCGCGCTCGACTGACAGTGACCACCCGCCGTGAAATCGCGCGATGCGCCCGGGTGGACTCGTTGCTTCTCGACCGGCAGGCGGTCGCCGACTGGTTCGTGGTGAGTGGTTTCGCTACGTCCAGCACCACCTCGCGGTCGCCGCGTTCGACAGGCCCGTGCCCGGACTGCAACGGTGGCTCCGCCGCGGCGCGGGTGTTCGCCCGCGCGACGGTCCGAGGCGTGCTGGCCGCCGAAGGCGTCCCCGCCTGCCCGCCCACGCGCACACGCAACCCCGGACTCGCGCACGCGCAACCCTCAACTCGCGCACCGGCAACCCCGGACTCGCGCGGGGTGGGAGGTCGCGAGTTGGGGGTTCTGTGCGGGCGAGTTGGGCGTTGCGACGTGCTGAGTCTCACTCTGTGAACGCTCAATGTCCGGCACGTAAGATGGTCGGCGTGCTTCGGATCCGCCGTGAACTCGTAGACGAGATCGTCTCGCACGCCCGCCGGGACCATCCCGACGAGGCGTGCGGGGTCATCGCCGGGCCCGAGGGCTCCGACCGGCCCGAGCGCTACATCCCGATGCTCAACGCGGCGCGCTCGCCCACCTTCTACGAGTTCGACTCCGCCGACCTGCTCAAGCTGTACCGCGAGATGGACGCGAACGACGAGGTACCGGTCGTGATCTACCACTCGCACACGGCGACCGAGGCCTACCCGTCGCGCACCGACGTGTCCTACGCCTCCGAACCCGATGCGCACTACGTGCTGGTCTCCACCAGAGACCCCGAGCAGCACGAGTTCCGCTCCTTCCGGATCGTCGACGGCGAAATCACCGAGGAGCCGGTCGAGATCGTCGACAGTGCGGAATAAACGCGACCTGCCAGAACGTCTGCCATTAAGAAACCAAGCGGAGGTAACCCACTATGGCCGTGACCGTGTCCATCCCGACCATTCTGCGCACCCACACCAGTGGCGAGAAGGCCGTCGAGGCGTCCGGTAAGACGGTGCTCGAAGTGCTCGACGACATCGAGTCCCGGCACGCGGGACTCAAGGCACGCCTGGTCAAGGAGGACAAGCTGCACCGCTTCGTGAACGTTTACGTCAACGACGAGGACGTGCGCTTCGCCGGTGGCCTGGACGCCGAGGTCAAGGACGGCGACACCGTGACGATCCTGCCCGCGGTCGCCGGCGGCGCACGCTGAGCTGATGGCTCGCTACGAATCGCTGCTCGACAGCCTCGGCGGTACCCCGCTGGTGGGGCTGCCGAGGCTGTCCCCGACGCACGACGTGCGCCTGTGGGCCAAGCTCGAGGACCGCAACCCCACCGGTTCGATCAAGGACCGGCCCGCGCTGGCCATGATCGAGACCGCCGAGCGTGAGGGCAGGCTGCGCCGGGGTTCGACGATCCTGGAACCGACCTCGGGTAACACCGGTATCTCGCTCGCCATGGCCGCCAAGCTCAAGGGCTACGGCCTGATCTGCGTGATGCCGGAGAACACCTCTGACGAGCGCAGGCAGCTGCTGCAGGCCTACGGCGCGCGGATCGTCTTCTCGCCCGCCGCGGGCGGCTCCAACGAGGCCGTGCGCCGGGCGAAGGAACTGGCCGAGCAGAACCCGGACTGGGTCATGCTCTACCAGTACGGCAATCCGGCCAATCCGGACGCGCACTACCGCGGCACCGGCCCCGAGCTGCTCAAGGACCTGCCGACGATCACGCACTTCGTGGGTGGTCTCGGCACCACCGGCACGCTCGTCGGTGTCGGCCGGTACCTGCACGAACAGAAGCCGGATGTGCAGATCATCGCGGCCGAGCCGCGCTACGGGGAGCTTGTGTACGGCCTGCGCAACCTCGACGAGGGGTTCGTGCCGGAACTGTACGAACCCGAGGTGCTCAACGGCCGCTACTCCGTCGGCGCGTACGACGCGTTGCGCCGCACCCGTGAGCTGCTGGAGCACGAGGGGATTTTCGCCGGGATCTCCACCGGCGCGGTGCTGCACGCGGCGCTGGGCACGGCCGAGAAGGTCGCCGCCAAGGGCGAGAAGGCCGACATCGCGTTCATCGTCGCCGACGCCGGCTGGAAGTACCTGTCCACGGGCGCCTACAGCGGCACCCTCGACGAGGCCGCCGCCCGCCTGGACGGACAACTCTGGGCCTGACGTCGTTGCCGTGCGGGACCCGGCCGTGGAGGGGGTCCCGCACGGGACGTGTCACGCCGCCGAGGACGCCACGATGTCGCCGGACAGCGGCGCGATCGCGCCGATGATGGTGTCGACGAGTTCCTGCGGCACGCCCGCGGCCAGCAGCGCCTCGGTCAGGTGCTTGGCCACGAGGTCGAAGTGGTGCTGCTCGATGCCGCGACCCCGGTGCACGTCCTTCATCGACCGGCCGCTGTAGGCGTCGGGACCGCCCAGCGCGCCGGCGAAGAACTCGACCTGCATGCCCTTCAGCCGCGGCATGTTGGTGCCCTTGAAGAACGGCGCCAGCTCCGGGTCCGCGAGGACGCGGACGTAGAAGTCGTCGACGACGGCGATCAGAGCTTCCTGACCGCCGATCTGCTCGTAGATGCTCGCCACGGATTCCTCCAGCTCGTGGTGGGATACCCGTCCAGAAAACCGCCGCGGTGTTTCCCGTATGTAAGCGGAGCGTCAACGCCGTGGAAGCTAAACCTCACTGGGAGTTATTTGCTTGAGCCACGGCTTGGAAAATCAGGGTTTTCTCCCGAGGCTGTGACCATGGGGTTCGCTTAGTTTGGAAGCTATGAGCAGCTTGCCGACGCCCCCGGCGACGCACCCGGATCAGTCGAAGCGAATACTTCCCGCGCAGCCCAAGGCGGCCGCCGTCGTCGTGCTGTCGTTCACCGTCCTGCTCTACCTCGTGGAGCTGGTCGACTCGGCGTTGCACGGACGGCTCAACAGCGAGGGCGTGGTGCCGCGCACGCTGTCCGGGCTCGACGGCATCATCTGGGCACCGATGCTGCACGGCAGCTGGGCGCACCTGTTCGGCAACACGATCCCGGTGCTGGTGTTCGGGTTCCTCGCGATGGCGACCGGGCTCGCCCGCTGGTTCGCCGTGACCGGGCTGATCTGGGTGGTCAGCGGGCTCGGTGTGTGGCTCACGGGGGACACGGGCACCTCGACGATCGGCGCGTCGGGGCTCGCGTTCGGCTGGCTGGCGTACCTGCTCGTCCGCGGCGTGTTCAACCGCGCGTTCGGCCAGCTCGTCGTGGCCGCGGTGCTGTTGCTGCTGTGGGGCGGCACACTGTGGGGGCTGCTGCCGGGCAATCCGGGGATCTCCTGGCAGGCACACGTGTTCGGGGCACTGGGCGGCATCCTGGCGGCATGGCTCGCGGCTCGTTCGGACCGGGCCAAGGCGAAGAAGGCGGCCGGTAATCCGGGCCGCCGCCCCGGCACCGCCCCCGACGGAGACGCGTAGCGCCGCAGTAACCTCCAAAGGGTGATCTCCCGCGAGGCTCCGATTGGCGTGTTCGATTCCGGTGTCGGCGGTCTGACCGTCGCCCGTGCCCTGCTCGACCAGCTGCCGCGGGAACAGCTCCGCTACGTCGGCGACACCGCGCACAACCCCTACGGCCCGCTGCCCATCGCCCGCGCCCGCGAACTCGCACTGGACGCGCTGGACAACCTCGTCGCCGACGGCGTGAAGGCGCTGGTGATCGCCTGCAACACGGCGTCGGCGGCCTGCCTGCGTGACGCGCGGGAACGCTACGACGTGCCGGTTTTCGAGGTCATCCTGCCCGCGGCGCGGCGCGCGGTCGTGGCCACGCACACCGGCCGGATCGGCGTGATCGGCACGACCGGCACGATCCGCTCCCGCGCCTACGAGGACGCGTTCGCCGCCGCCCGCGACGTCCGGCTCACCACCGTCGCGTGCCCGCGGTTCGTCGATTTCGTCGAGCGGGGCATCACCTCGGGCCGCCAGATCCTCGGCCTCGCGCAGGGCTATCTGGAACCGCTGTTGCGCGCCGAGGTGGACACGCTGGTGCTCGGCTGCACGCACTACCCACTGCTCACCGGCGTGCTGCAGATCGTGATGGGCCCGGAGGTGACGCTCGTGTCCAGCGCCGAGGAGACCGCCAAGGACGTGGTGCGGGTGCTGACCGAACGCGATCTGCTCGCCGAACGCGACACGGAGCCCGCCCACGAGTTCGTCGCGACCGGTTCGCCCGAGCCGTTCGCCAGGCTCGCGCAGCGGTTCATGGGCTTCGCACCAGGTGTCCTGATGCCCGTCACCCGCTGACATGGCAGGGTGGCGCTCGTGCGACTGACGATCCTCGGCTGCTCGGGCAGTGTTCCCGGTCCGGGCAAGGCCGCTTCGGGGTACGTCCTCGAGGCGGAGGGCTTCCTGCTCGGCGTGGACTTCGGCAACGGCACCTTCGCCGAACTGCAGACGCGGCACGACCCGTTCGACCTCGGCGCGTTGCTGCTGACCCACCTGCACCCGGACCACTGCGCCGATTTCGGCGCGCTGACCGTGCTGCGGCGGTATCACCCAGAGCCGCCCTACGACCCGCGCGCGAAGAGACTTCCCGTGTACGCGCCGGACAACGCGCCGGGACGGCTGGCGAGCCTGTACGCGCCCAACGACGTGGAGCTGGCCGAGACCGATCTGTCCGACGTGTTCGAGTTCAGCGAGCTGGCGGGACACCCGGTGCGGGTCGGGCCGTTCGAGGTGACGGCGGTACCGGTCGAGCACCCGACGGCGGCGTTCGGGCTACGGATCAGCCATGGCGGCCGGACGTTCGCCTACACCGGTGACACCGGCCCCTGCGACACCCTCGACGAGCTGGTCGCGGGCGTCGACGTCCTGCTGTCGGAAGCGAGCTGGACCGACGCCCCGGAACGGCCGGCCGGTGTGCACCTGTCCGGCAAGCAGGCGGGCGAGCTGGCGCGCCGCGCGGGTGTGGGCAGGCTGCTGATCACCCATGTCGCGCCGTGGAGCGATGCCGGCGCGATCCTCGCCGAGGCCGGTGCCGAGTTCCCCGGTGCCGTCCTGGTCGAGCAGGGCGCCACCTACGACCTTTGAGCCGCGCAGCAGCAGCCAGCACAGCAGGCCGACCGGAATGATGAGCCAGCAGGACAGCAGCCGGTAGGCGAGCACGGCGGCCGCGCTCGCGGAATCGCCGGCACCGGTGGAGACGAGCCCGGCGAGCAGGCTCACCTCGATCACGCCGATCCCGCCCGGGGTCAGCGGAATCTGCCGCACGAGCTGCACGGTGAGGTAGATCGTGGCGATTTCGAGCAGGCCGGTGCCGATGCCGAACGCCCGCGCGGCGGCGGCGAGGCACAGCAGGTCGGTGAGCCAGTTCGCGACGGCCGCGGCCAGGGCGAGCGCCCAGTGCCGGGGCGCGACCGACCGGGACGTGTCGATGGCTTCGGTGACCGGCCGGAGCAGCCGCCAGCGCGGCAGGTGGCGTCCGGGGTGCGGATGCCGTTGGGCGCGCACGAGCCACGCCGCGATCACCAGCACCACGACCGTGCCCGTGCCGAACAGCAGCGGGCTGGCGTGCCACACGGCGGTGACCGCGGACGTCGCGTACAACAGCGCCAGCCCGAGCGCGGAGAGCAGCCCGGACAACACCATGACGGCGGTCGCGGCGGCGCGGCTGGCTCCTCCGGCGCGGAACTGGCGGAACGCGTAGGCCGCGGAGACCGCGGAACCGGCGGGAAGGCTGATCGAGATGGCCGACCGGCTGTAGGACAGCGCGATGGCGCGTCGCAGGGGGAGCCGTACGCCGAACGCGGTGAGCAGGCGGCGCTGCTGGCGGGCGAACATGCCCATGGAGACGATTTCGGCGACGGCGGCCGCGAGCAGCCAGCGCGGGTCGGCATCGGCCAGCGCGTGCCCGACGTCGGCCGGGGCGGGCAGCTTGTCGCGCAGGGTGAACACCACCAGCGCCAGCACGGCGAGCGCGCCTACGAGCTGTGCCGTTCGCTTCATCGCACCACCCCCTTTTCACCTACTGATGAATTATCCGCGCGGGAAGGTGGTTGTCAACGTGTGTTGAATTAGCCTGGCGCGGGCCCGCCGGTGCCTCGCAGTACCCTCCCCACGTGGCTCGAAAAGATGGCAGGAACGACGACCAGCTCCGCGAGGTCAAGATCACCCGCGGCTTCCAGGACTGGCCCGCGGGTTCGGTCCTGGTCGAGTTCGGCAAGACCCGTGTCCTGTGCGCGGCCAGCGTCACCGAGGGCGTGCCGCGCTGGCGTGTCGGTTCGGGGCTGGGCTGGGTGACCGCGGAATACGCGATGCTTCCCTCGGCCACCCACGACCGCGGCGACCGCGAATCGGTCAAGGGCCGCATCGGCGGCCGCACGCACGAGATCAGCCGCCTGATCGGGCGGTCGCTGCGGGCGTGCATCGACCTGTCCGCGCTCGGCGAGAACACGGTCCACCTCGACTGCGACGTGATCCAGGCCGACGGCGGCACCCGCACGGCCGCGATCACCGGCGGCTATGTGGCGCTGCACGACGCCGTCACGTGGCTGGCCGCGGCGGGCAGGCTCGCCGATCCCAAGCCGCTGTCGGCGATGGTGTCGGCGATCAGCGTCGGCGTCGTGGACGGCCGGGTCCGTCTCGACCTGCCCTACGAGGAGGACTCGCGCGCGGAGGTGGACCTCAACGTGGTCGCCACCGACGCCGGCACGCTCATCGAGGTGCAGGGCACCGGCGAGGGCGCCACCTTCACCCGGTCCACTTTGGACCAGATGCTGGACATGGCGCTCGCGGGCTGCGAGGAGTTGACCCGCAAGCAGACGGCGGCGTTGGAGGCGCCCTACCCCGGCGAGCTGCCCGAACCGCGCACCGGCAAGAAGAAGGGCTCGAAGTGACCCGGGTCCTGCTGGCCACGCGCAACGCGAAGAAACTGCGCGAGCTGCGCCGGATCCTGGACGCCGAGGGCGTTTCCGGCATCGAGTTGGACGGGCTCGCCGACGTCGAGGAGTTCGACGAGACGCCCGAAACCGCCGCGACGTTCGAGGAGAACGCACTGGCCAAGGCCCGCGACGCGGCGGCCGCGACCGGGCTGCCCTCGATCGCCGACGACTCCGGGATCAGCGTGGACGCGCTGAACGGCATGCCGGGTGTGCTGTCCGCGCGCTGGGCCGGGCGGCACGGCGACGACCAGGCCAACCTCGAACTCGTGCTGGCGCAGACCGCCGACGTGCCCGACGAGCGCCGGGGTGCGGCGTTCGTGTGTGCCGCCGCACTCGTCGTACCGGATGGCCAGGAGCAGGTCGTGCGTGGCGAGTGGCGTGGCGAGCTGACCCGCAAAGCCAGTGGCACCAACGGTTTCGGCTACGACCCGATCTTCCGGCCCGAGGGCGAGACCCGTACCTCGGCCGAGCTGGACCCGGCCGAGAAGGACGAGTCCAGCCACCGCGGGCGGGCCCTGCGGCTGCTGCTGCCCTACCTGCGCGAGCTGTAGCGCCGGAACCGGATCCGCTGTCCGGGAACCGCTTGCGCGGCAACGGGAACGTCGGCGGTGACCAGCACCCCGATCACCGGATAGCCGCCCGTGACGGGGTGGTCGGCGAGGAAGATCACCGGCAGGCCGGACGGCGGCACCTGGATCGCGCCGACGACGGTGCCCTCGCTGGGCAGCTCCTCCTCGCGCGCCCAGGTCAGTGCGGGCCCGTCCAGCCGTGCGCCGACGCGGTTGCTCTCGGCGGAGACGGTGTACCGCTCACTGACCAGACGTGTCAGCGCTTCCGGTGCGAACCAGTCGTCGCGCGGTCCCGGCAGGATGCGCAGCTCCAGTTCGCCGCGCGGCGGCCCGGCCACGGGTGCGACGTCCACTGTGGACCATGACCCGAGGTCGGTGCCGATCGGAAGGCGCGTTCCCGCGGCGGGTGCGGTCGGGCCGACCCCGGAGAGCACATCGGTGGAGCGCGAACCGAGTATCGGTTCGACGCCGATCCCGCCGCGCACCGCGAGGTAGCTGCGCACCCCGGCCGAGGGTGGGCCGAGTGTGACGGTTTCGCCGGCCACGACGGTGAAAGGCGCGTTCATCGCCTCGCCCCGGGTGCCGCGCGTGATGGGGCACGGCGCACCGGTCACGGCGACGCGGGCCCGTGCGGCGAAGCGGACGGACAGGCCGCCGTAGGTGGTTTCCAGGCAGGCCGCGGTGTCGAGGTTGCCGACGAGACGGTTTGCGAGCGCGGCCGAGCGCCGGTCCGCCGCGCCCGAAGGGCCGACGCCCAGCGCGGCGAGCCCTGGACGGCCGAGATCCTGGATCGTGGTGAGCGGACCCGGGCGCAGGACCTCGATCATGTCGCCTCGAAACGCACGCGGGTACCGGGCGCGAGCAGTGCCGGTGGCGTTCTTCCGGTGTCCCACAAGGGGATTTCGGTGCGGCCGAGCAGATGCCAGCCACCGGGGGAGGAGCGAGGATAGACACCCGCGTACTCGCCCGCGATCGCGACCGAGCCGATCGGAACCCGGGTCCGTGGCACCGCCCGGCGCGGCAGGTGCAGCTTCGGGTCGAGTCCGGTGAGATAGCCGAATCCGGGCGCGAACCCGCCGAACGCGACCACGTAGTCGGCCGCGCTGTGCAGGTCGATCACGCCGGGGACGTCGAGACCGGTGCGCTCGGCGACCTCGGCGAGATCCTCGCCGTCGTAGCGCACCGGGATCGTCACCGTGTCCGCCTGGCTCGCCGTCACGGGTGCGGGTGCGGTGTGTTCGAGCAGCACGGTGACCTCCTGCGCGGAAATGACGCGCGGTTCGAAGCGCACCAGCAGCGTCCGCGCCGCGGGGACGAGGTCCACGATGCCGTCGGGCCGCGACTGCCGGAGCGCGGCATACAGCCCGAGCACGGCGCCGATGTCGTCGACCTCGGCGAGCACCGCCCGGTCCCCGCACGCGCGGACCTTCACACGAAACTCCGCGGCTGCACCCCGGCCAGCACCAGCGCGGACCGCACGGCGGTGGCGATCGCGACCGCGCCCGGGGTGTCGCCATGCAGGCACAGCGAACCGGGCCGGAGTTCGAGCGCCGAACCGTCCACGGCCTCGATGCGGCCCTCGGTCACCAGCCGAACGCACCGGTGCGCCACCTCCGCCGGATCGGTCAGCACGGCGCCCGGATGCTGTCTGGGCGCGAGCAGGCCGTCGGGGAGGTAACCGCGGTCGGGGAACGCTTCCGGCACCGCGACCAGGCCCGCCTCGCGCGCGTGCGCGAACAGCCGTGACCCCGGCTGACCCAGCACCGGCATCTGCGGGTCGTAGCGCCACACCGCCTCGACCACCGCCCAGGCGTGCCCGTCGTGCGTGGCGATCGCGTTGTAGAGGGCGCCGTGCGCCTTGACGTAGCGGACCTCGCCGCCCGCGGTGCCCGCGATCGCGTCCAGCGCGCCGAGCTGGTAGAGCAGGTCGTCGACCAGCTCGTCGGGGTCCACGTCGAGGAAGCGCCGCCCGAACCCGGCCAGGTCCCGGTACCCGACGTGCGCCCCGATCGACACCCCGCGTCGGACGGCCGCCTCGCACGCCCGCCGCATCGTGCGCGGATCCCCGGCGTGGAAACCGCAGGCGATGTTCGCGGCGGTCACGGTGTCGAGCAGGGCCTCGTCGTCGGCGACGCGCCAGGCGCCGAAGCCCTCCCCGAGGTCGCAGTTCAGGTCGATGGTCGTGGCCAGGCTCGTCGTCATGGTTACGCCCTCGCCGCCGCGCCGATCAGGGCCGCCTCCTCCGCCGCCGTGTACGGCTTGCGCGCCAGCAGCACGCCGACGAGCGTGAGCACCCCGGTGAAGGCGAGATAGGCCGCGACCACGGTCCAGGTGCCGTACTCGGCCAGCAGCGCGGTGAAGATCAGCGGCGCGACGGCGCCACCGACGACCCCGGCGAGCGTGTAGGCCAGCGAACTGCCGGTGTAGCGCAGGCGTGGCGAGAACTGCTCGGTGATCAGCGCGGCCTGCGGGCCGTAGAGCAGCGCGTGGATCGCGAGCGCCACGACGACGCCGACGATGATCGCGAAGAACGATTTCGTGGCCGCCAGCGGGAAGAACAGGAACGGCCACGCGGCCGCGAGAATCGTGCCGGCCAGATACATCGTGCGCCTGCTGATCCGGTCGGACAGCGCGCCGAACGCGGGCATCAGGAACAGCTGGAAGCCGGAGCCGATCATCACGGCGATGGTGCCCTGGCTCTTGGGCAGGTGGAGCTGCTTGGTCATGTACGTCAGCACGAACACGGTGAACATCGAGTACAGCACGTCCGGGCAGATGCGCACGAGGATCCCGGTGATCAGCGCACGCGGCTCCTGCCGCAGCACCTCGCCGACCGGGGCCTTCGGTTTCTCGTCGCGCTTGACGATCTCCCGGAACACCGGGGTTTCTTCGAGCTTGAGCCGCAGCCACAGGCCGAAGATCACCAGCACGCCCGACAGCAGGAAGGCCAGCCGCCAGCCCCAGGACTCGAACTGGGCGGTCGTCAGCACCACGGCGAGCAGGGTCAGCACGCCGTTGGCGAGCAGCGTGCCCGCGGGCGGGCCGATCTGGGCGGCCGAGGCCCAGAAGCCGCGTTTCTTGGGGTCGCCGAACTCGCTGGACAGCAGCACGGCCCCGCCCCATTCGCCGCCGACGCCGACGCCCTGCGCGAACCGCAGGACGACGAGCAGCACCGGCGCGAAACCGCCGACCGCCGAGTGCGTGGGCAGCACACCGATCAGGCAGGTCGCGATGCCGGTGAGCAGCAGCGTGGCCACCAGCACCTGCTTGCGGCCGAGGATGTCGCCCAGCCTGCCGAAGAGGAACCCGCCCAGCGGGCGCGACACGTACCCGACGGCGTAGGTCGAGAACGCCAGCATCGTGCTGGCCAGCTCGTCGGAGGACGGGAAGAACAGCTTGCCGAGGATGGTCGCCGACGCGACCGAATAAGCGGCGAAGTCGTAGTACTCGAGGGTGGTACCGGACAGGCTCGCCACGAACGCGCGCTTGAGCGACCGCTTGTCGCCCGCGGTTGTGGCCTTGCTGGGTTCGGTCATGGTGGGTTCCGATCTCTCCAGGGGCCTTGTGAGGTGAGTCTCGACGGTAAGGATTGTTCAACGATCCGTCAATACTTCTGTCTGACAATGCTCCATGTGACTCAGGGGTACGTTGAACTGGTCACGCGGACGCTGATTAACTTGGCGTTACGGGTACCCGCTGAAGCCCCGCTCGATCCCTGCTCGACCCCAGGAGGCCACCTTGAGCACCGATGCCGTCGCCGGGCTGGAGGCGGATCGTTCGCTACTCGGCCGTACCAGCACCGCCGACCGGCTCGCCGACGTGCTGCGGAGCCGTATCACCGAGGGGTACTTCGCGCCCGGCACGCGGCTTTCGGAGGAGGCGATCGGCGGGGCGCTCGGAGTCTCGCGCAACACGCTGCGTGAGGCTTTCCGGCTGCTCACGCATGAGCGCCTGTTGGTGCACGAGCTGAACCGGGGCGTTTTCGTGCGCGCCCTGACCGCCGAGGACGTCGCCGATCTCTACCGGGTCCGCAGGCTCGTCGAATGCTCGATCGTGCGGGCGATCACGAGCCCGCTCGGGGAGGCGCTCGCGCCGGCGCGAGCGGCCGTCGAGGCGGGCGAGGACGCGGCGAAGCGGGGTGCGTGGCGAGAGCTGGGCACGGCCGACATCCACTTCCACCAGGCACTGGGCACGCTCGCCGGCAGCCCGCGGGTGGATGAGCTGATGCGCGGCGTGCTGGCGGAGCTGCGGCTGGTGTTCCACGTGATGGTCGACCCGCAGCCGTTCCACGAGCCCTACCTGACCCGGAACCGGCAGATCCTCACCGCGCTGGAGAACGGTCACGGTCTGCGCGCGGAGACGCTGCTGGGCAGCTACCTCAAGGACGCCGAGCGGCAGCTGCTCGCGGCCTACCGCGACAGCTCGCTCTGACCTGCGCCGCCTCAGGCGACCGCCGCGGAGCGGGAGGCCGGGCCTGCGCCGAGTCCCGACCCCGACAGGCTCAGTTCCGACCCGGGCCAGGCCCCGACAGGCTCAGTCCTGACCGGGCCCAGACCCCGACAGGCTCAGACCCGACCGGGGCCGGGCGCCGACTCGGGCCCGATCGACTCAGGCGCCGATCGAGAGATCCTTGATCAGCTTCGCGACGTGGCCGCTGGCGCGGACGTTGTACAGCGCCTTCTCGATCTTGCCGTCCGGGTCCACGACGAACGTCGAGCGGATCACGCCCTGGTAGACCCGGCCGTAGTTCTTCTTCTCGCCGAAGGCGGCCCATTCGTCCAGTACCTGCTTGTCCGGATCGGACAGCAGCGGGAACGTTAGCTCCTCCGCCGCGGCGAACTTCGCCAGCTTCTCCGGCTTGTCCGGCGAAATCCCGAGCACCTGGTAGCCCGCGCCGTTCAGCTCGCCGAGGTTGTCCCGGAAATCGCAGGCCTGCTTCGTGCAGCCCGGCGTGCCCGCGGCCGGGTAGAAGTACACGATGACGCGCTGCCCGCGGTAGTCCGACAGCGAAACCTTCTTGCCCTCGCTGTCGGTGAGGGTGAAGTCGGGCGCGGTGTCGCCAGGGGAGAGTCGCTCGGTCATACGGCAGAGACTAGCGGTCTCACGCCGAACCGGAGTACACCGCGACCACCGGCGTCGTCGGCGCCGGGCGCAGCGACAGCCGCATCTCGGACGGCTGAGACGGCACGGCGAAAGCGAGCGTCACGCGCACATCGCGTTGCGGGGGCACGTCCTTGCCCGCGTCGATGATCCCGCTGTACCCCTGCGTCGAATCGACCAGCTGCTTGGCCGTGACCCCGCCGACCGTCGCGGTCACCGACAGCCCGGACAGCTGGTAGGACTGGTCCCCGTCGTTGCGGATCACGATGTCGAACGCGACCCCGCGATCACTGCGCGGATAGGCGCTCGCGCTCGGCTGGAACGACTTCGGCGTGGTCACCGAAACCGTGATGCCGTCGGAGAAGCGGTACTGCCCGCCGAAACCGACCATCTCCGGGGTGGGTGCCGCCGCCTGCAGTGCGCGGCTTCCGCCCGCACTACCCGCGTTGTCCTGCGCCTGCGCACCGCATGCCGCGAGCCCGATCACCAGGGCAACCGCGGGCACAATGCGCCTGAAGGCACGCACAGCGACAACATCCTTTACTCACCATGTCGGCAACCGGCTGGTCCGTTCGGGGTAGGTACTTCTGCCGGAAGCCCTGGTCCACTCTGGCGGGCCGCGGCCGTACGGGCGAGTGACGGCACGCGGTTGAGTCGCACCTGGTGTAGGGCCGTAGCCGATCCGTGATCGGAGCGGCACGCGAGGTGAGGGCCGTCACGTGGCGAGCGCGAAGAACAGGATGAACGCGCCGACGCCGATGAGCCACGCGACGATCAGCCAGCCGAAGTCGCGCCACGGATCGACGGTGTGGCTGTCTTCCCCCGGCACATATACACCGCGCTGCTCGAACCAGTCGGCCCAGCGAAGCGCGCGGCGCAGGAAACGCATGCAGGTCACACTACGCCGTCCGGCCGTATGCACCGGGTAACGCTCCCGAGGCCGGACGGCGCAGGTGCCCAGGCCCGGCCTATGCGTCCATGTGCGCTACCCATCAATCACGCTCCGTCGAAAATCGTCCCAACTGGCTGTGATCGTAGTCACTAACCTGGCAACAAACTGGTAACGGTAGTTAAGGATGTCGCTGTCGGTGACGAACGGAAGGGCTGTGAGTGTGCCGAGCAACGAGGTGAATTCTCGAGCGGGTGACGACGGTGAGCGGTTGACCGTCGCCGAACTGCTGCGCCGCGAAGGGCTGACGCAGGAGTTCCCCGCCGTGAAGGACCCCGTCGAAGAACCCGTCGTCGACGACGAGCCGACCGAACGCATCCCGGTGGCCGAACTGCTGCGCCGCGAGGGCCGGTGGGACCGGCGCCGGGCGAGCAAGGTCGGCGCGCTGGCGGCCGGTGTCGCCGCCGTCGCCGGGATCGCGGCGACCGCGCTGAGCACCGGCCAGCTGCACGACACGGCGGCGCCCGCACCGGGCGGCGCCGGTGGCGGGCCCATCGACGCCGGCCACGCCGCGGGCGAGAGCAGCACCTCCTCGCAGATCGCCACCCCACCCGTGACGTCCGCGGGCTCCTCCTCGACCGCGTCCACCAGCGCCGGCAGCAGCGGCACCGGGGCGGGCTCCAGCGCCGCCCAGCAAGCCCAGCAGCATGTGCAGATTCCGGTGCCGAACGCGCTCACCTCGTCGTCGAGCAGTTCCTCGGCTTCGGGTACGTCCTCGCAAAGTTCCAGGTCGGACGTCACGACGACGACCACGAACCAGCCGCCGGCTCCCGCCGCCGCGCCCGCGCCGAGCAGCACCGGATCAAGCAGCACGACCAACAACCAGTCCGGTACGACCTCGCCCACGAGCACGTCGCAGCCCGGCGGTGGGCTGCTCGGCGCCGTCGGTGGCCTGCTCGGCGGGCTGCTGGGCGGCGGCCGGTAGGCCTCAGCGCGGCATCCGCCGCCAGACGGCGCGCGGCAGCAGGCGCATCACGACGAACACAGGGCGCAGGACTCCCGGCACCCAGACCTCACCCCGGCCCCGCCGCAGCGCCTTGACGGTCGCGTCGGCCACCTGATCCGGGGTGCTGGAGAACGGCGCCGGGGACATGCCTTCGGTCATCCTGCCGATGACGAAACCGGGCCGGACCAGCAGCAGCCGGACGCCGGTCCCGTGCAGGGCATCGGCGAGACCGCTCGCGAAACCGTCGAGACCGGCCTTGGCCGAGCCGTAGACGTAGTTCGCGCGCCGCACGCGGATACCGGCCACCGAAGAGAACACCACGAGCTTGCCGTGGCCCTGTTCGCGAAGCAGGTTCGCGAGTTCGGTCAGGATGTTCACGTGCGCGACGTAGTCGGTGTGCACGATCGAGACCGCGTGCGCGGCGTCCTTCTCCGCCCGCTGCTGGTCGCCGAGAATGCCGAACGCCACGACCACCACGTCGAGCGGCCCGTGCTCGGCGACGATCCCGTCCAGCACGCGCCGGTGCCCGGACAGGTCGTCGGCGTCGAACTCGGCGCGCGCGACCTCGGACGCACCGGCCCGGCGCAGCGTCTCTTCCTGCTGGTCGAGATCATCGCTGCGCCGGGCCGCGAGTACCACTTTCGCCGACTTCGCCAGCCGCTGTGCGACCGCGACGCCGATTTCACTGCGTCCACCGAGTACGAGAACCGTTTCGCTCACGCGGAGCAGTGTGCCGGACGGTCAGTGCGCCGTGGTGGTGCGCCTGCCGCGGCGGTACCACGGGCCGCGGCGGTGCCGTGCCGTCTCGGTCGTCTCGGTGTCCGCGGCCACCGGAGCCTCGGCGACTCCGGGCACGTGCACGCGCTTGCGGGCGGGCATGATCGCGATGATCAGGCCGACCAGCGCGCTGCCGATGTGCAGCCAGTTGTCCGCCGCGTTGAGGTTGAGCGGGTTACCGAGGCCGGACACCGGGTTGGTGGAGATGACGCCGGTGATCATCAGGCCCCAGATCGCCACCACCCCGTAGGCCAGGAACAGCACCCAGCCGAACGTACGGGACAGTCCCGACGAGGCCGCCGCCAGCAGACCGATCGCGCCGACCACCACGTGCACCAGGTTGTGCAGCGGGTTGATCATGAACCCGAGCAGCACCTGCTGCTGGTTGCCGGTGAAATCGGAGAAGCCGGTGCGGGCGAATCCGACGACGCCGACCGCCAGGTACACCAGGCCGACGATGCCGGCGAGCACCTGAACAGGCTGAACTCCCTTTTTCCGGATTTCCGCATCTTCTGAACGAGCCATTTCTCGTCCCTTTCACCGGATGAGTACCACGGTTTCCGTGGTGTGACGTTTCGTCGGTTACCCCTTCGGTAATCGGGACAAACTCAGCGCGCGAGGCGTCCGAGCAGGGCGGATGCGACGGCGATGGCCACGGCGGTCGCGCCGACGAGCACGCCGAAGTCCAGCGCGAGCCGCGCCGGAGTGCCGATGAGCAGGCCGCGCAGGGCGTCCACTTCGTAACTGAGCGGGTTTACGTGGTTGATGACCTTCAGCCACCCGGGCATGAGGTCCACCGGATACAGCGCGTTCGAGCCGAAGAACAACGGCATGGTGATCGCCTGGCCGATACCCATCAGCCGATCGCGCGAGAGCACGAGGCCGGCGATCACGATCGACAGGCAGCAGAAGAACGCCGACCCGAGCACCAGCACGACCGCGGTGCCGAGCAGTTTCAGCGGGTTCGCCGTCAGCCCGACCCCGAGTATCGCGGCCAGTATCAGCACGATCAGCGCCTGCACGAGCGCCCGGATCCCGGCGGCGAAGGACTTCCCGGCCACGAGCGCGGCACGCGGGGTCGGCGTGACGAGCAGCTTGGCCAGCACACCCGCGTCGCGTTCCCAGATGATCTGGATGCCGTAGAAGATCGCGATGAACAACGCGGACTGGGCGAGGATGCCGGGCGCGAGATAGTCCAGATACGGCGTCGAGCCGGTGGGGATCGCACGCAGCCGGGTGAAGGTCTCACCGAAGATCAGCAACCACAGTGCGGGCTGGATGGCCCTGGTCACCAGTTCGGTGCGGTCCCGGCGGAGCTTCTGCAGCTCCATCAGGCACATCGTGCCCACGCGGGAGAGCAGCAGCCGTGGCGGGCTCGGGTCAGCCGAGGCGACGGGCGGTGCGGCGAGCGGCACGGACATCGCGGATACCTCCTCCATCGAGCTGGTCGCCGGTCACCGACCGGAATACGTCGTCCAAAGTGGACCCCTCGCCGTGCTCGGCCTCGAGTTCGGCGGGGGTGCCGAGGGCCCGGATGCGGCCGCGGTGCATCAGCGCGATGCGCTCGCAGTACTGCTCGGCCTCTTCCATGTAGTGCGTGGTGACGAGCACGGTCATGCCCGTGTCGGCGCGGATCTGTTCGATGCGCTCCCACACGCTGGTGCGGGCGACCGGGTCCAGGCCGATCGTCGGCTCGTCGAGTATCAGCAGCCGCGGCGAGCTGACCAGCGCCTGCGCGAGCTCCAGCCGCCGGATCATGCCGCCGGAGTAGCCCTTCGCCTCGCGGTCGGCGTCGGCGAGCAGGCCGACGGCCTCCAGCGCGGACTCGACCTGTGCGCCGCGCCGGCGGCGGGGCACGTCGAACAGGCGCGCGAACAGCGCCACGTTCTCGCGGCCGCTGAGCGTCCCGTCGGCCGAAAGCTGTTGTGGCACATAGCCGATCAGGCGGCGGACGGCCATCTTGCGCCGCGTCACGTCGAGCCCGAACACCTCGATGGACCCGGTGCGCGCCGGCAGCAACGTGGTGATCATCCGGATGGTCGTGGTCTTTCCCGCGCCGTTCGGGCCGAGCAGGCCGAACACCTCGCCCGCCGGAATCTCCAGGTCCAGCCCGTCGACCGCCACGGTTTCGCCGAAGGTGTGCCGCAATCCGGTGCAGCGCACGGCCGGTGGACTCGTCATGTCTCCTCCTCGAGTGCGGCCATCAGCCGCCGCAATGCGGGCAGTGCTTCCTCGATCGTTTTCGTGTCCTCTTCGGACAAGGTGGCCAGCGTGTCCGCCATCAGTTCGCTGCGCGCGGTGCGCCAGGTGGCCAGGCGGTCTCGCGCGGCCTCGGTGAGTTCCAACCGTGCCGCGCGGCGGTCGGCCGCGTCGACCGAGCGGGTCAGCATCCCCGCCTCGACGAGCTGGTTGACCAGCGTGCTCACCGAATTGCCTGCCAGGTGCAGTGCGCGGGCCGCGGCCGCGACACCGATGCCCGGCTTGACCTCGACGACGCGCAACAGCTCGATCTGCGCGCCACGCAACGGAACCAGCCCGGGCAGCCGGGCGCGGAGGCGGCGGCGGATCAGCCGTCGTACGCCGAAGACGGTGGTGAGCAGATCGTCGGCGGTGGTACTCATGGCTCGAAGATAGCTCTTAATCAGAGCTATTAGCAAGGCTCAGCGTTCCGCTGGGCGATTGATCCGGTTCCGCGGCACCGAGGCGGGCTATCGTCGTTTTCGTGCTGTACATGCTGCTCATCTACAACTGCGAACGGCCCGAGCCGGGAGATCCCGGGTTCGGGCAGGAACTGGCCAGGGTCAACGCGTTCGCCGACGAGTGCAGGAGGCGGAACGCGCTGGTGACGGGGCATCCGCTGAAAGCGGAGCGCACCGCGACCACCGTCAGCGTGCGCGAGGGCAGGACGCTGATCACCGACGGGCCGTTCGCCGAGACACACGAGCATCTCGGCGGCTACTACGTCCTCGACTGCCCGAGCCTGGACGAGGCACTGGAGCTGGCGGCGTTGTGCCCGATGGCCGAGACGGGCTCGATCGAGGTGCGGCCGGTCGCCGAGGTGCCCGGCGTCGACCACCGCACCGCACAGCAGGTGGCCGACGCCGGATGACCGTGGTGGAGCGGGTCTACCGCGACCACCGCGCCCGGATGCTCGCCGCGCTGGTGCGGCTCTTCGGCGACTTCGAACTGGCCGAGGACGCGCTGCAGGACGCGTGCGCGCTGGCGCTGAGTCACTGGCGCGAACAGGTACCCGAGGACCCGGTCGCGTGGCTGCTGACCGCCGCCCGCAACCGGGCGCTCGACAGGCTGCGGCGGGCGAAGATCGGCGCGGTCAAGGAGGCCGGGACCGCGGCGGACGCGGTGCCCGGCGCCGGTTTCGGTGAGCAGCTTCTGCACGACGTCGGCGACGAGCGGCTGAGCCTGATCTTCACCTGCTGCCACCCCGCGCTGGCGGAGGAGGCGCGCGTGGCGCTCACCCTGCAGGCGGTGGCCGGGCTGACCGCCGGGCAGATCGCACGGATGTTCCTGGTCAGCGAGGCGACGCTGGCGCAGCGCCTGGTGCGGGCGAAACGCAAGATCCGCGACGCCGGGATCAGCCTCGAGGTGCCCGAGGACCACCTGCTGCCCGAGCGGCTGGCCGGCGTGCTCGCCGTGGTGTATCTGATCTTCACCCAGGGCTACACGAGCGGCCCCGGCCACCGTGAGCCGCGGCGGGAGGCGATCCGGCTCGGCAAGCTGCTCGCGACCCTCCTGCCCGGCGAACCCGAGACGCTGGGACTTCTCGCGCTGATGCTGCTGCACGATTCGCGCGCCGCGGCCCGCTACAGCGAGTCGGGCGAAATCGTGCTGCTCGACGACCAGGACCGGTCCCGCTGGAACCACGACGAGATCGCGGAAGCGCTGCGGCTGCTGGACCGGGCGTTGCGGCACGGCAAGCCCGGCCCGTATCAGTTGCAGGCCGCGATCGCCGCGCTGCACACCCAGACCCCGGTCGACTGGCCGCGGATCGCCTCGCTCTACGGGGAGCTGCTCGTGCTCGCCCCTTCGCCGGTCGTGGCACTCAACCACGGCGTCGCCGTCGCGATGGCCGCCACGCCCGCCGAGGGGCTCGCGCTGATCGACCGGATCGACGGCCTGGAGCGGTATCACCTGTGGCACGCCGCGCGAGCGGATCTGTTGCGGCGCATGGGAAAGACGGGCGAGGCGGCCGATGCCTACCGCAGGGCGCGGGAGCTGGCCGGGAACGACGCCGACCGCTCCTATCTCGCGCGGCGCCTCGCCGAACTGTCCACATGAGATGGTGCCGGGGAGGTGGCCGCCTCCCCGGCACGGCGCTCACGCGGGTACCCGCTGCCAGGCGTTGCGCCCCAGGAACGCCAGCATCCGGGTCTGCTCGTCGGCGCCGTCCGGCGCGGTCAGTTCCGCGCCGAAGAATCCCGGGCGGCGCAGCACGTGTGCCCGCGCCCAGTCGAACGCCATCGCCACCAGTTCCGGCTCGATCCTGGGCTGCATGCCGAGCGGATACGCGATGTCCCACCCGTGCGCGACGTGGTCCACGGTCAGCAGCGCGATCAGCGCGGCGACCGGGACCTCGCCCATCCCCGGAATCGACGTCGTCCTGGCCAATGCCTCCGGCGTGAGCGTCGCGACCGCGTCCGCGCGCGCCGCACGCCAGGTCGCGACCGGGTCCGGGCCGGTCAGCACGGCCGGATGCGGCGAGCCGGGCGCGCCCCTGCGATCGTCGTAGTCGGTGCCGGTCGCCCAGGCGCGCACCTGGTGCTGACCCCAGATGACGTGGCCCGCGACGTCCCGTACCGACCACTGTTCGCACGCCGACCGCGCCTCCCACCGGTCCGGATCGACCGCCGTCAGCACGGTGTCGAACCGGTCCTGCGCCAGCCGGTAGAGCTCCAGCGTCTCCATCGCCATTCCTTCCGTCGAGGTGTGCTTGCCACCCGAGGACGAACGGCGCGCGGCGAACTCGACAGCGCTAGGAGAATTTTCTGACGAACCGCCGCTGCCAGGGCGTTTCCACGGCGTGCGGGTGGTAGTGCTCGCGCACGTAGGCCACCGCCTCGGCGGCGGGCACGCCGTCGAGTACCGCGATACACGCCATCGCGGTACCGGTGCGGCCCTTGCCGCCGGCGCAGGCGATCTCGACCCGTTCTTGCTCGGCGCGCCGCCACGCTTCGCGGAACGCGGCGGCCGCCGCGGCGCCGTCGGACGGCAGCCGGAAATCGGGCCAGCGCAGCCACACCTGATCCCATTCGGTGGCGGGCGGCCGGTGGCCGAGCAGATACAGCGCGAAGGCGGGCGCCGGGCCGCCGGGCAGCGGGCGCCGCAGGCCGCGGCCCCGGATCAGCCGCCCGGACGGAAGCCGCAGAACGCCCGGTGTGTGCTGCCACGTCGTCACAGCGGCAGTCTATTTCGCTAAGGTCCTGGGCGTGACTTCCCAGATCTCGACGCTGGCCGGCCGGGGGTTGTCGCACGCCGTGCAGCTCACCGGTTGGGTGGGCAAGGGCAAACCCGTTACGGCCAAAGGGGTTCTGCGTCCCTCCGAGCTGCCGGGGGCAGCGGCCGCGCTCGGGGTGAAGGTGCCCGCCAAGGTGCGCACGGCGGCCGACGTCGCGCCCATCCACTGGCCGTGGGTGGCCGCGGAGGCGGCCGGGCTGATCGAGGTCGGCACCGCGAAAGCCGTCGCGTGCGAAGTGGACGGTGATCCGGCGGAGCTGTGGCTGACGGGGTTGGACGCCGTGCTGCGCGCGGAGTCCCACGACATCGGGCGTCGCGGCGCGTTCACGTTGTGTCGCGCGGTGCTCACCGCGCGGATCGAGGACCGGTCCGTCGAGCACGTGCTGGGCGGCTACGAGGACGGCGACACCGCCGAGCTGTGCTTCCGGCAGAGCGAAGGGCTGCCGGTCGACGACGCGATCGCGCTGCTGCAGAGCTTCGGCGCGCTGGACTCCTCCGGCGAGCCGACGGCACTGGGGGAGTGGGCACGCGAACGGTTCGAGGAGCGCGCACCCGAATCGGTCACGCCCGCCTTGCCGGTCGCGGAGCTGCTCGCCCGGGTCGCCCCGCTGCCCGAGGACGAGGCGTGGCGGCTGGCGCTGCGCTGGTTCGGCGAGCGCCCGCCGGTGTTCGGTGCCTCCCAGCTGCTGCACGCCGCCGAATTCGCCTCGCCGGTGGAACGGGTCGCGGCCGTCGTGGTCGTCGCCGGGTTCGGCGACGAGGTGCTCGCCGCATGGCGGAATGCCTTGCGGTACAAGAACTTGCGGGCGCACGCGGCCGCCGCGCTCGCCGACTGGGGCGAGGGCGGGGGCGTCGACGAGGCGCAGCGACGGTGGCTCGTCGTGGAGTACGCGCTCGCGGCCCGCGCGAAGGGCGGCGTCGAGGACGCGTTCCACTACGTGCGCGACAGCGGTGGCCTGGAGGTGCTGGCCGAGGCCGGGCACCCCGGTGCTGCGGACCTGCATCGCGTGCTCACCACGGCGAACATCCGGATTCGCGTGCGGCAGCTGAAGATCAGCCGCGAAGCCGCGGTGTGGCGCCGGGTGCTCGTGCCGGACTCGCTCACGCTCGCCCGCCTGCACGAGATCGTCGCGCTGCTGCACGGACACTCCGGTGACGAGCTGCACGAGTTCGATGTGGACGGTCTGCGGTACTCGGACCCGTTCTACGGCTTGGCCGACCGTCGCGACGAGCACGAGGTTCGGCTGTCCACAGTGTTCCGGGGTGCGGGCGGCGGCCTGACGTACCGATACGATCTCGCCGCGCCGTGGGAATACCGGATCGCGTGCGAGAAGGTGCTCGCGCCCTCGGCTGAGCTCACCTATCCGCGCTGTGTGGCGGGGGAGGGTGACCGCTTCGACCAGGACGCGGTCAACCGGCGTCTGGCCGCGCTGCGGATTCCTCAGCCCTGACGCGGTAGTCGCGCACCGAAGCGGTCAGATCGCGCAGCGTCGTGCGCAGGCCGGCCCTCTCACGCCGTCGCCCAGGCCATCGCCGCGCTCACCGTGCGAGGCGAGTGAGCAGGAACTCCCGCAGCCCGTCCAGGTCGGTGTCCACCGCGACCTGGACGGAGCTCTTCGCCACGCCGCCTTCGCCCTCGCCGCGCGCGCCGAGCGAACGGCGATCGACCAGCGTGCTGCCGCGGCCGGGCCCGAACGTGGTGTCCACTTCGATCGGGTAGTCCTCGACGCGCAGGATGCCGGGGCTGATCGCCTCGGCGACCGCGACCGCGTCGTGCACCGCGATCCCGTCGATTCCCAGCGATTTGCGGTAGGACGCGAGATAGTCCGGGGTCAGCCTCTCCAGCGCCGCGCCGACCGGACCGGACGCGGCGAGCTTGCCCAGCCAGCCGGTGTCCACGGCGCAGCGGTGGGTGAGATCCAGCGGCACCAGCACACAGGGCACGCTCTCCTCGACCAGCACCCGGCGGGCGGCTTCGGGGTCGGCCCAGACGTTGAACTCGGCGGCCGCGGTGGTGTTGCCGTGCGCCAGTGCGCCACCCATCACGACCAGCCGCGCGATCTTCTCGCGCAGGTGCGGATACGCGGCCAGCAGCAGCGCGATGTTGGTCAGCGGGCCGATCGGCGCGATCGTCACCGGCTCGTCGGCGGCCTCCAGCAGCGAAACGAGCAGCTTGATCGCGCCGCCCGGTTCGACGTCGCGGACCGGTTCGGGCAGCGTGGCCGAACGGCCGGAGAGCCCGTCGTCGCCGTGGATGTGGCCCGCCCGCGCCTGCTGCGGATGCACCAGCGGACGTGCTGCCCCGGCGGCCACTGGCACGTCGGACCGGCCGTTGAGCGCCAGCAGCCGCAGCGCGTTGCGCGTCGTGGACTCCAGTGAGACGTTGCCGAACACCGACGTCACGCCGAGCAGATCGACGTCCTCGGAACGCGCGGCCAGCGAGATCGCGAAGGCGTCGTCCACCCCGGGGTCTGTGTCGATGATCAGTTTCGAGCCCATAGTCTCAAACCTATGACATCGATGTGGGGATCGCCCGTGGTTTCCCGGCTGGGGGCCTGGCGCCGAGCGCGGCGGGACCCGCGTCAGGCGCGGTTTCTGACCGGGGACTCGCTGCGCTGGGTGTTGCGCAACCGTGCCTACACGCCGTGGTACCTGGTCCGGTACTGGCGGCTGCTGAAGTTCCGGCTCGTCAACCCGCACATCATCCTGCGGGGCATGGTGTTCCTCGGCAAGGACGTCGAGATCCACTGCAGGCCCGGCTACGGGCGGCTGGAGATCGGCCGCTGGGTGCACATCGGCGACGGCAACGCGATCCGGTGCCACGAGGGTTCACTGCGGATCGGGGACAAGGCCGTGTTCGGGCGGCAGAACGTGGTCAACGGCTACCTCGACATCGAGATCGGCTCGGCGACGCTGGTCGCCGACTGGGTCTACATCTGCGATTTCGACCACGTGACCAGCGATATCAACCTGCCGATCAAGGACCAGGGCATCGTCAAGTCGCCGGTGCGGATCGGGCCGGACACCTGGATCGGCACGAAGGTCTCGGTGCTCAAGGGCACCCGTGTGGGCCGGGGCTGCGTGCTCGGCGCGCACGCCGTGGTGCGCGGGGACATCCAGGACTACGGGATCGCGGTCGGCTCCCCGGCCCGCGTCGTGCGCGACCGCCGCGCCGACTACGAAGCCGACGCCGAACGCCGCGAAGCCGTGCGCGACATGGCCCGCAAAGCCGACAAAGCCCTGCAGAAGACGCTGGAACAAAACTAGACGGCTCCGCCGCTCATGAAATATGTGTGGAGGATTCCCGACCTGTACCGGGGCTTCGCCGAGCGGGAGGCGCGGCACCGGTCGCCGGTCTACGCGGAGATCTCGGCGCGCATCGCCGAGGACGAGGGGATGCTGGCCTTTCTCGGCGAGTTGCCGAAGACCAAGTGGCAGCCGAACCTGTTCCTCGGCGCGGTGCAGTACCTCTGCGGCCCGGCGCGGGACTGGCCGTGGTTCCGGGCCCGCTTCGCCGAGCGCTCGGACGACATCCGCGCGGTGATGCTCGCCCGCAGCACCCAGACCAACGAACCCGCCCGCTGCGCGACCCTGCTGCCCGCGCTCGCCGCGCTCCCGCAACCGCTTGCGCTGCTGGAGGTCGGGGCTTCCGCCGGGCTCTGCCTGCTGCCGGACCGGTACGGCTACGACTACGGCCGCGTCCGGATTCCCGGCCCGCTGGTCCTGCCGTGCCGCGCCAACGCCGCGACGCCGCTGCCCTCGCGGGTGCCCGACGTGGTGTGGCGAGCGGGTCTCGACCTGAATCCGCTCGACGCCGCCTCCGCCGACGACCGTGCCTGGCTGGAAGCCCTGATCTGGCCCGGTGAGGAGGAACGCCTGCCCCGCCTGCGTGCCGCGCTGGAGATCGCGCGGCAGGAGCGTCCCGGGATCCACCGCGGCGACCTGCGGGTGGATCTTCCGGCGCTGGCCGCGCAGGCCCCCGCCGGGGCGACGCTCGTCGTGTTCCACACCGCCGTCCTGGCCTACGTCCGGGACAAGGCCGAACGCCAGGCATTCGGCGAGTCCGTCCGCGAGATGGGCGCGGTCTGGCTCGCGAACGAGAACCCGGCCGCGATCCCCGGCGTGACGCTGCGCGGCGAGGGCGATTTCGTGCTCGCGCGCGACGGCGGCCCGCTGGCCTGGACCGACCCGCACGGCACGTGGGTCAACTGGCTTTGACCAGGGCTTCGAGCGCGTCCCGCAGGCGGGCGCGGGCTGTCTCGTCGTGCACCAGACCGTCCGCGCCGACCGACGTGCGGCCGACCGGCACCTGCACGCACGCCGCCTCGACCAGGTTCACACTGAGATAGCCGAGCACGATCCGCAGCGAGGCATGTGCGTCGGCCGCCCCGGTCGGTGCCCACGACGCGTTGATCCACGCGACCGGTTTGCCGTACATCGTTTCCGCGCCCACGCTCCAGTCGAGCAGGTTCTTGAACGAGCCCGGCAGCGCGCCCGCGTACTCCGGCGTGCAGAACAACACCGCGTCCGCCGCGCCGAGCCGGGCGCGGTAGTCCGCGACGGCCGGGTGCAGCGGCTCGGTGTCCTCGTCGGGGTTGAAATGCGGCAGCACGGCGAGGCCGTCGAACTCGTCGATGTCCACCTCGGCGGGCGCGATCGCGGTGACGGTGCGCAGCACCGCCGCGTTGGTCGAACCGTCGCGCAGGCTGCCGCACACCGTCAGAATCCGCATCCCGCCAACCTAGCTCTTCGGCACCGCCGGGTACGGCACGAAGGTCGAGGTGTTCTCGTCGACGGTGAGCTGCTTGCCGATCGTCGGGAACGCGCGCTGCGGGCACGCGGGCCGGTCGCACACCTTGCAGCCCATGCCGATCGGCGTCGCGGCCGCGCGGTCGTCCAGGTCGAGGCCGGTCGAGTACACCAGCCGCCGCGCGTGCCGCAGTTCGCAGCCGAGGCCGACGCTGAACATCTTGCCCGGGCTGCCGTACCCGCCGATGTTGCGCTGGATCGTGCGCGCGACCCAGAAATAGCTCTTGCCGTCGGGCAGCGTGGCGATCTGGGTGAAGATCTTGCCCGGCGCGGTGAACGCCTCGTAGATGTTCCACAGTGGACACGCGCCGCCGACCCTGGAGAAGTGGAAACCCGCCGCGGACTGGCGTTTGGACATGTTGCCCGCCCGGTCGACCCGCACGAACGAGAACGGCACCCCGCGCGCCTTCGGCCGCTGCATCGTGGACAGCCGGTGGCACACCGTCTCGAACCCGACGCCGAAGTGGTCGCACAGCCGCTCGATGTCGTACCGGTACCGCTCGGCCATGGACAGGAACGGCCCGTACGGCAGGATCAGCGCCCCGGCGAAGTAGTTCGCGAGCCCGACCCGCGCCAGTGACCGCGCGGCCGGTCCGGAGAACGCCCACGAGTCGGCCAGCTCGGTGATCAGGTCGTCGTACTCCAGCAGCGCGATCTGCGAAGCCATCCGGAACGCACGCTGCCCGATGCGCAGGCTGGGCGCCATCCGCAGCACCCGCGCGTCCGGTTCGTAGCGGTGCTGCTGGCCTCGCGCCTCGTCGATGCCCTCGGTCGTGATCTGCACCCCGTAGTGGTCGGTGAGCCGGTCCTGCAGCACCCGGTGCACGTTGCCGGGCCGGAGGTCCATCTCCGCGGCCATCTTCTCGGCGCGCTCGTCCAGTTCGGCCACATAGTTCTCGCGCTCGTAGAAGAAGTCGCGGACCTCCTCGTGCGGCAGCGGCGCGGCGGCGCTGCCGTGCAGGCCCATGCCGTTCTCGGTGACCAGCGCGGCCGTCGTCTCGACCGCGTTGCGGTAGCTGCGGTGCAGTTTGACCAGTGCCTGCGCCACGGTCGGCAGGTTCGCCGCGAGATCGTTCAGCTCGCTCATGGTCGCCTCGACGCCGACCGCCTCGTCGAGCAGCGCTTCCTTCACGTCGGCGACCAGCCGCGCGGTGTCGTTGTTGGCGAAGAACTCGGTGTCCACACCGAACGCTTCGGTGATCCGCAGGAGCACTGGAACGGTCAAGGGACGCGAGTTGTGCTCGATCTGGTTGAGGTAGCTGGGGCTGATTTCCAGCAACCTGGCCAGGTCCGCCTGGCTCATCGAGCGGCTCTCGCGCAGATGCCGCAGCTTCCCGCCGGCGAAAGTCTTGTCCACCACAGGGCTCCTCCGAGGAGATCTTCCGGACCTTACCGATCAAGAAACCGGTTCAGTCACCAAGTTTTGCCGTGATTGCCAACGAACGGTTCGCAACCTTTGCAACATGCTAGGGAAGATTCGCAGAAATTGGCAAATTGGAGCGGTGGCGCTGTTTCTCCAGCTCATGTCATGGTCATGGCAGACAGCGAGTCAATCGCAAAGTTTGCAAAGGTGGAGACGTCCAATGACGCAGAACTTCGAACAGGCGGCCGCGGAGCTCGCCAAGCAGTGGGAGACCGACCCCCGGTGGAAGGGTGTCAAGCGGTCCTACAGCGCGGCAGACGTGATCAAGTTGCGGGGCAGCGTGGTCGAGGAGCACACCCTGGCCCGGCGCGGTGCCGAGAAGCTGTGGGACCTGCTGCACACCGAGGACTACATCCACGCGCTCGGCGCGCTCACCGGTAACCAGGCCGTCCAGCAGGTCCGCGCGGGCCTGAAGGCGATCTACCTGTCGGGCTGGCAGGTCGCGGCCGACGCCAACCTGGCCGGCCAGACCTACCCGGACCAGAGCCTGTACCCGGCCAACTCGGTTCCGGCCGTGGTGCGCCGCATCAACAACGCGCTCGGCCGCGCCGACCAGATCAACTGGGCCGAGGGCAACACCGACATCGACTGGTTCGCGCCGATCGTCGCCGACGCCGAGGCCGGCTTCGGTGGCCCGCTCAACGCGTTCGAGCTGATGAAGGGCATGATCGCCGCGGGCGCCGCGGGCGTGCACTGGGAGGACCAGCTCGCGTCCGAGAAGAAGTGCGGTCACCTCGGTGGCAAGGTGCTCATCCCGACCAAGCAGCACGAGCGCACGCTCAACGCCGCCCGCCTCGCCGCGGACGTGCTGAACGTGCCGTCGCTGGTCGTCGCCCGCACCGACGCGCAGGCCGCGACGCTCATCACGAGCGACGCCGACGAGCGCGACCGGAAGTACATCACCGGTGAGCGCACCTCGGAGGGCTTCTACAAGGTCACCAACGGCATCGAGCCGTGCATCGACCGCGGCCTGGCCTACGCCGAGTACGCCGACCTGCTGTGGATGGAAACGTCCACTCCGGACCTCGAGGTCGCGCGCAAGTACGCCGAGGCGATCAAGGCCAAGTACCCGGACCAGATGCTGGCCTACAACTGCTCGCCGTCGTTCAACTGGAAGAAGCACCTCGACGACGACACCATCGCCCGCTTCCAGCGCGAGCTCGGTGCCATGGGCTACAAGTTCCAGTTCATCACGCTGGCCGGTTTCCACGCGCTGAACTACTCGATGTTCGACCTGGCGCACGGCTACGCCCGCGAGGGCATGACCGCCTACGTCGACCTGCAGGAGCGCGAGTTCGGCTCGGAGGAGCGCGGCTACACCGCGACCAAGCACCAGCGTGAGGTCGGCACCGGCTGGTTCGACCTGGTTTCGACCGCGCTGAACCCGGAGAGCAGCACCACCGCGCTCACCGGCTCGACCGAGGAAGCCCAGTTCCACTGACCCGCAGACCGGGGCGGGTGCTTCCACGAAAGCACCCGCCCCGTCCCTTTTCCCAGTGCCCGAGGAGAGGCCGTCATGTCAGCTAGGTTCACGTCCCGGATCGACGTCGCCGGTCCCGCGGGGGAGCGGTTCGACCAGATTCTCACCCCGGCCGCGGTGGACTTCATCGCCAAGCTGGACAACGCCTTCGCCGGCCACAGGCGCGAACTGCTCGACGAGCGGCGCCGCCGCCGCGAGCAGCTGGCCTCGGGCGAGCGGCCGCTCGGCTTCCTGCCGGAGACCCGCTGGATCCGCAACGACAATTCGTGGCACGTGGCGCAGCCCGCGCCCGGCCTCGAGGACCGTCGCGTCGAGATCACCGGCCCGACCGAGAAGAAGATGACGGTCAACGCGCTGAACTCGGGCGCGCGGGTGTGGCTGGCCGACTTCGAGGACGCGACCTCGCCGACCTGGCACAACATCATCGGCGGCCAGCTCAACCTTTACGACGCGATCCGCCGCAACACCGACTTCGAATCCAACGGCAAGCGCTACACCATCGGCGACTCCCCGGCGACGATCGTCGCGCGGCCGCGTGGCTGGCACCTGGTGGAAAAGCACATCCGCATCGACGGGCGGCCGGTTTCGGCGAGCCTGGTGGACTTCGGGCTGTACTTCTTCCACAACGCGCGGCAGCTGATCGCGCGCGGCAGCGGCCCGTACTTCTACCTGCCGAAGCTGGAGAACCACCTCGAGGCCCGGCTGTGGAACGACGTGTTCAAGCTGGCGCAGGACGAACTCGGCATCCCGCGCGGCACGATCCGCGCCACGGTGCTGATCGAGACGATCACCGCCGCGTTCGAGATGGACGAGATCCTCTACGAGCTGCGGGAGCACTCGGCCGGGCTGAACGCCGGGCGCTGGGACTACATCTTCTCGATGATCAAGAACTTCGCCGACCACGGCGCGGACTTCGTGCTGCCGGACCGGGCGCAGGTCACCATGACCGTGCCGTTCATGCGCGCCTACACCGAACTGCTGGTCAGCACCTGCCACAAGCGCGGCGCGCACGCGATCGGCGGGATGGCGGCGTTCATCCCGAGCAAGGACCCGGAGATCAACGCGGTCGCGATCGAGAAGGTGCGGCAGGACAAGGAACGCGAGGCCGGCGACGGTTTCGACGGGTCCTGGGTCGCACATCCCGGCCTGGTGCCCGTGTGCGGGGAGGTCTTCGACAAGGTGCTCGGCGGCTGGCCGAACCAGCTCGGCCGCCTGCGTGAGGACGTCTCGGTCACCGAAGAGGATCTGCTCAACGTCGCGAGCGCCGGTGGCGAGGTCACCGAGCAGGGCGTGCGGGGGAACATCAACGTCGCGCTGCGCTACATCGACTCGTGGCTGCGTGGTACGGGTGCCGCGGCGATCTTCAACCTCATGGAGGACGCCGCGACGGCCGAGATCGCGCGGTGCCAGGTGTGGCAGTGGGTTCGCAACGGCACGAAGCTCGACGACGGCACCGCGGTGACGCCCGAGCTGGTGTCGCGGTGGCTGGACGAGGAACTCGCGTCGGTGCGGGCCGACCTGGGTGACGCTGCCCGGCTGGACGATGCGAGGGAGATCTTCACCGAGACCGCACTCGGGGATAAGCTGCCGAGCTTTCTGACCACCGGCGCCTACGCCCGCTACCTCACCGATCTCACCTAGGAAGTCCGGGTTCCCTCCTCCTGACGGGGAACACGGTTAGCGCTGATCTCTGGCCGGACAGCGCGCGGAAGGCCCGATAGGAACCCCAACTTCCTATCGGGTCCTTTTCGTGTCCTCAGAACACCGGGATGCTCCGGCCGCGTTCCGACTCGGGGCGCGGCCCGAAGATCCGGCGCTCGCTCTCGTCGATGGGCAGGTCGTTGATGCTCGCCTCGCGGCGGCGCATCAGGCCGTCCTCACTGAACTCCCACAGTTCGTTGCCATAGCTGCGAAACCACTGGCCCTCGGCGTTGTGGCATTCGTACTGGAAGCGCACGGCGATCCGGTTCCCCCGGAACCCCCACAGCTCCTTGCGCAGCGCGTAGTCCAGCTCGCGCTCCCATTTCTCGGTCAGGAACCGCACGATCTCCGCGCGCCCGGTGACGTGCCGGTCGCGGTTGCGCCACACCGAGTCCTCCGTGTAGGCCAGTGCGACCTTCTCCGGATCACGCGTGTTCCACGCGTCCTCCGCGGCCTGCACCTTCTGCGCGGCGGTCTGCTCGTCGAACGGTGGAAACGGCGGGCGTGACATGGGCGATCCCTTCGGAGAACGTTGGTTCTCCGGCGAGGATAGGAGCGCCGGGCTTCGGGGGGCAAGTGCGATCGAACCGGATCTCAGTCCTGGAAGGCGTTTCCGGTGGGGATCTTGGGCCGCGGCAGTTCGGTGACCCCGGTGGGGCGCGCCCTGCGGTACACCTCCGCCGTCGCCTCGGCGATGCGGCCCCAGTCGAAGTCGGCGGACAGGCGCGCCTTCGCGGTGCGCGCACGGTGTTCGGCGGCGGCGCGGTCCCGCAGCACGGTGTCCACGGCCGTGCCGAGGGCGGTCACGTCTCCGGGGGCGAAGGCCAGCCCGGTCACCCCGTTGATCACGACCTCGCCGAGGCCACCCGCGGTCGAGGCCACCAGCGGCGCCTGCGCCGCCGCGGCCTCCAGCGCCACGATTCCGAACGGTTCGTACCGGCTGGGCAGCACGACGGCGTCCGCCGCCGCGAGCGCGGCCCGCAGTTCACGGTCGGGCAGGTGCCCCGCGAAGTCCACGGCACGCCGGATCCGCAGCTTCCGCGACTGCTCGATCAGCTCGTCGAGATGCCGCCCGCGTCCGGCGACGACCAGCCGCGTGCCGGGGTGGTTCCGCCGGATCTCGGGCAGCGCGGCCAGCAGGTCCTGTACGCCCTTCTCCCATTCCAGGCGCCCGAAGTACAGCAGCAGAGGTTCACCGGCGGGCGCGTATCTGTGCCGTGCCTCGGCGATCTCGTCCGGCTGCACCCGCCAGCCGTGTTCCTCGATGCCGTTGTGGATGACCGTGATGTCCTCGCCCGCGAGGTCGAACAGGCCCGCGACCTCCGCGCGCATCGCCTGCGAGCAGGTGATCAGCTCGTCGGAACGGTTGGCCAGCCACCATTCCACCGAGTGCACCTGCTGGTTGAGCGGATGCGACAGCCAGCCCGAATGCCGGCCCGCCTCGGTCGCGTGGATGGTGCCGACCAGCGGTGCGCGCACGGCGTCGGCCAGTGCGATCGCCGGATGCGTGACCAGCCAGTCGTGCGCGTGCACCACGTCCGGTTTCCACGTGCGCAGCAGCTCCAGCCCGGCGCGGATCATCGCGTGGCCCATCGACAGGGTCCACGCGACGAGATCGCGCTCGAACGTCACGTGCAGCGGATCCTCCGCGACCCGGATGATCCGCACACCCTCGACCAGGCGGTCGGTGGTCGGGTGCGTGTGCGCGTCGGTGCCCGCGACGTGCCGGCACAGCACGACGACCTCGTGCCCGTCACGCACGAGATGCGTGGCCAGGGCGTGCACATGGCGGGCGAGCCCGCCGACGACGACCGGGGGGTACTCCCAGGAGAGCATCAGCACGCGCATGAGGCGAGGTTACTCACTGGTCAACTAAGACCAGAACCTTCTGAGCGTCCGCTTTCCTTGATCGTGACGCGGGTCACGTCACAGCACCAGCACGCCGAACACATCCGAGTAGGCCGAGGCGTACAGATCGGTCTCGGGATGGAACACGCGCAGGGTCAGCTGTGCGGAAAAGTCGAAGCTCACGCTGATGCCGAACGTGCCGTCGGGGTGGCACGAATCGCTGTCGAGGTCCACCCACATCCCGCCCTGCAGGCTCTGCACGACGACGGGCTCGGTGCCGCCGTCGATGCGCGACTCGCGGGCGAGGTCCAGGCTGCCGTCGATCTTGAGTTTCTCGCCGACCCGCACGCGGTCCTTCTCCGCCTTGGCGTGCACGGCGACCTTGGCCTTCGGGGCCGCCGGTGCGGCGTTCGCGGCCGGCACGGCGATCAGCATCGCACAGCCGACCAGCAGCGCGACCAGCGTCCGGCGAAGCAGTGATCCGTTCATGAGTGAAGTGGACCACCGTGGCGGCCGGAAAGCGCCGGAATCCGCCCGAACGGGAGGGCACGACCACCTGCGTAGGTGACGTGGCCGTCGCGGCCGATTCTGTCGGTGACCCTGGGCTAGGTTGCCGTGCGGGCAGAGAAACGGGGTTTCGCTGGTCAGCCACCCCGGCTACAGCAGCCGCGCGTCCAGGTGACCGAAAACCCTGTCCTCCCATGGCAAATCGGCCGTCCCGGCCGCGATGGCGTCAAAACGTCCGGTGTGGACGGTCGCGCGGCGGCGGGCGTAGTCGGCGGCGGAGTCCTTCGTCACCATGAACGCCCAGTCGCTGGAGAGCGCGAGCATCGCCTCGGTCACGGCCAGGTCGCGCACCGGATCGCGGAACCGGGTGCGCGGCAGGGCCAGCAAACGCCGCTGCAGCGCGGTGTTCGTCTCGACCATGTCCGCGACCTGCTCGCCGTCCCAGACCCGCCAGTCCTTGCCCGAACCCCACGACGAGGCCGGCAGGTCCACCGGGTCACCGAGGTGTCCGGCCTCCAGCGCGCCCCCCAGCGTCGTCACGCGCACGCCCGCCTCGGGCAGCGCACGCAGGATGCCCTCCAGCCACGCCGGTCCCTCGTGCCACCAGTGCCCGAACAGCTCCGTGTCGTACGCCGCCACGACGAGCGCCTGCCGCCCGTGCTCCTCCCGCAGTGACCGCAGCCGGGTCACGACCGTGTCCACGAAGTCCTTGACGTGCACCCGAAGCGTCTCCTCGGCCAGCTCGGGTTCGTAGGGCGCCTTGTCCTGCGGGGCGACCTGTTTGCCCGTGACCCGTGACGGCTTCAGCCCGACCTCGTGCGCCCAGGTGTGGAAATCCCGGTAGTTCGCGTGGCCGGGATAGCCCGCCTTGGGCGACCAGACCCGGTAGGTGACCTCCAGATCGCGCCCGAAGCACACGACGTCCGACGAGCCCACCGTGTGCGCGGCGAAGGTGTCGCCGCGCAGGGAGGGGCCGTCGACGAGGAACCGTTCGACCCCGGCGGCCGCGTACCCCTCCTCCATGCCGGGCGCGTAGCCGCATTCCGGTGCCCAGATGCCCGCCGGGCGGCGGCCGATGCGCAGCGCGGTGTCGTCCAGCCCGGTCCGCAGCGCGAACTCCCGCACCCGGGGCTCCAGCAGCGGCTGGAACGGATGGGTCAGCGGACCGCCGAGCAGCTCGATCACGTCGGAGTCCACAAGGGACCGCAGCATCGGCGAGAAACCGTGCCGCCACTGCGTTTCGAAGGCGTCGGTGGCGCGGGTCGCGGCGAGGTGCTCGGCCGCGCCGAGATCGCGAAGACCCGGCAGGGTGCTCGCCTGCAGTGCCCGCAGCTGCCAGTGCCCGAGCCACTCGTGGAACGTGCGCAGGCAGTACGGATCGTCGAGCTGCGCGGCCAGTACAGGCGTCACGCCGAGCGTGAGCACGTCGCGGCGGCCCTCCTCGGCGAAGCGGCGCAACAGGTTCACGACCGGCAGGTACGAATGCGCCCACGCCTGGTAAAGCCATTCCTCGCCGACGGGCCACGAACCGTGGTGGGCCAGCCACGGCAGATGACTGTGCAGGACGAGGCAGAACGTGCCCTCTTCGCGCGTGCTCACCGGGCCACCGCGATCAGGTCGAGGCTCTCGTCGAGCCGGTCGGCACTGATCTCGAAGCCGTCCGCGCGGATCGCCGCGACATCGCCCAGCAGCGCTTCCGGCCACCGCGCCTGGCCCGGCAGCGAGCCCAGCACGACGTCGAGCTGGGCGTCGATGATCGAACCGCCGTACCGCTGGTCCAGCGCGCGCACCGCGGGGCCGTGGTGCAGCCCGTGCAGCAGCTCGACCTCGAAGCCCGCCTCGCGCAGCAGTTCGTCCAGTTCGGACGGTGACAGTTCCCTGGTGTGGTAGGGATTCAGCGGGGTGTCACTGTCCGGGGTGAAGGTCAGCCTGTTCGGCGTGGTGACCAGCAGCCGTCCGCCGGGTCGCAGTACGCGACGGCATTCGGCGAGAAACCCGGCCTGGTCCCACAGGTGCTCGATCACCTGGAAGTTGGCCACGACGTCCACTGTGGACTCCCGCAGTGGCAGGAAGGCCAGGTTTCCCCGCACTGTCCCCAGCTGTGGATAACTCCGCGCGACGTGCGCCGTGGTCGGCTCGTCGTAGTCGAGCGCGAGCACCCGCGCGGCTCGTTCCGCGATCAGGGCGGCGCCGTAACCCTCGCCGCATCCGGCCTCCAGTACGGTCGCGCCCGCGCAGTAGGGCAGCATCGCGCGATAGGCCGCCTCGTGCCGCCGGAACCAGTAGTTCTCCTCCGGGATGCCGGGAACGGTCCGCTCCCCGGTGAGATGCAGCGCTTCGGCCCGCGCCGATGAGGTCGTCACGCCCGCGACCCTACTAGTGGGTAGCGGCGCCTACGAGGGCCACTTGCGGAGGATGACGGACCAGGAGGTGCCGTCGACACGGAACTCGGGCACCGGCGACCCGGCCCGCGCCATCGCCGCGTGGATGCGCCAGATGCCGCGGCCGAAGCGGTTGACATAGCCCAGGGCCTTCATCGTCCTGGCGAGGCCGGGATTGCGGTAGTCGTTGACGCGGTCGAAGTTGTCCACCCGCACCTGGCCGAACGGGCCGCCGGGGTTGATCACCTCGATGCGGTCGTCGAACCAGGAGATGCGCACCGGCGCGTGCGACCGCTCGTAGTCGCGGTGCATGAGCGCGTTCATGCAGGTCTCGCGCAGCGCCTCCAGCGGATAGTCGGGCAGCTGCTCCTCGCGGAACAGGCCCTCACCCTCGGCGAGCCGGGTGCGCAGATGGCTGCTGAGCAGCGCGCTCAACCGGGTGGCGACGCCGACCAGATTGGTCCGCAGCTCGTGCTGATCGATGACGGGAGAGTCGGGGTCGGTGCCCTGGTAGCGCACGAACTGGACGTACGCGCCGGGCACGTGCGCGGTGGGATCGGTGCCCACGGCGAGCACGCCCAGTGCCGTGGGCGTGCCGCCGGCGGTGGTCAGCCGGAGCCAGGCCAGATCCGCCTCGACCGGGCGCTGGTTGTCCTCCAGTGCTTCGGTGGCCACGAAGGAGGGCAGATAGGTGGTCCGGAAGAGTCGCAGGTCGAGGTCACGCTCCGTCGCCGTCGCGATCGGTCTCGCGTCGAACGGTGCGGTCGAAAAGCGTCTCAGCTCGGTCTCCAACCGCTGCTCAGCACTGATCTCGTCGTTGGTCGTCGGCAGCGTTTGCACCCAGCGGCTCCTTCGGCTAGTGCGACTGGGCGCACCCTATCGGGTGATGGTTGGGAAATGTTACAGGTCTGTCGAAAAAACTCTGCGTATCACCGCGCTCAGGCCGGCGAGACCGTGATGGACAGCGCGCCCGGCCCGACGTGTGCTCCTATCACCGTGCTGGCCTCGACCACGAGCAGTTCCCGCAGGTTGGCGACGCGTTCGCGGAGGTGATGAGCCAGCATCAGCTCGCGGTCGCTGGGCCGGAAGCACGAGATGGCGACCTCGCTGGGATGGTTCCCGGCGCGCTTGGCCGCCAGATCGGCGAGCTTGTTCAGCGCGCGGCGCGATCCCGGCACGCGGGCCAGCGGAGCGACTTCGCCGTGCTTGACGGTGAGTAGCGGCTTGATCGAGAGCGCGGTGCCGAGCATCGCCTGCGCCGCGCCGATCCGGCCGCCGCGGCGCAGGTATTCGAGGGTGTCCACGTAGATCAGTTCCGAGCTGCTGGTGAAGCGGCGCTCGGCGGCCTCGATGACCCGGTCCACATTGGCCCCCGCCCCGGCGGCGCGAGCGGCGGAAAGCACGGAGAAACCCAGGCTCATCCCGGTCGTGCTGCTGTCCAGCGCGTACACCGGGATCCGCACGCCTTCGGCGGCCTGCCTGGCCGCGTGCACGGTCGCCGACATCCGTTCGGAGATGTGCAGGCTGACGATCGCGTGCGCGCCGGCGCTGACCGCGTCCTGGTATGCCCAGAAGAAGGCGCCCGGATCGGGGGGTGCGGTGACCACCGAGCGTCCTTGTCTCAGTGCCGACACCAGCTCGGCTCTGTCGAAGCGGTTTTCGTCGTCGAGCCGGTCGTCGAGCTGGAGCTGAAGCTGGATGACCTGAATGCCCCACTGCCGGACGAGCTGGTCCGGAAGCGAGGCGGTGCTGTCAGTGACTACCGCTACGGAAGTGGACACGGTGTGTGAGGTTAACCCGAAAGGTCTATGACGTGTAGTCCGTCCGCCGAGAATGCCACGGGGAGTAGCTGAATCGGCTGATGGGAGAAAATGGGACTATAGTCCTAGTAGATTGCGAATCCGGGTGAATGGCGTCACCTCGGGGCGCCAGCGACGCGAAAGTTGCCTAACGTACCGCTCAGTAGGGCTCGAATATCCGAAGGTCGAAGGGGACCCATGACGAAGATTGTTGTCCTGGTCAAGCAGGTGCCAGACACCTATTCGGAGCGGAAACTCTCCGACGCTGACCACACGCTGGACCGTGAGTCCGCGGACGCGGTGCTCGACGAGATCAACGAGAAGGCCGTCGAGGAAGCGCTGAAGATCAAGGAGGCCGGCGAGGGTGAGGTCACCGTCGTCTCGGTCGGCCCGGACCGCGCGACCGACGCCATCCGCAAGGCCCTGTCGATGGGCGCGGACAAGGCCATCCACGTCTCCGACGAGGCGCTGCACGGCTCCGACGTGATCGCCACCTCGAAGGTGCTCGCGGCCGCGATCGGCAAGGTCGAGGGCTACGACCTGATCATCACCGGCAACGAGGCCTCCGACGGCCGCGCCGGTGCGGTGCCCGCGATCCTGGCCGAGACGCTGGGCCTGCCGCAGCTGACCTACGTGCGTGAGCTGACCGTCGAAGGCGGCACCATCAAGGCCAGCCGCGAGACCGACGACGGCCTGACCCACCTCGAGGCGAGCCTGCCCGCGCTGGTGAGCGTGACCGAGAAGATCAACGAGCCGCGCTACCCCTCCTTCAAGGGCATCATGGCCGCGAAGAAGAAGCCGGTCGAGACGCTCACCGTCGCCGACCTCGGCGTCGACGCGGGCGAGGTCGGTCTTGCCAACGCTTTGTCCACTGTGGTCGAGGCGGCGCCGAAGCCGCCGCGCCAGGCCGGGCAGCGCGTCGAGGACGAGGGCGACGGCGGCACCAAGATCATCGAGTACCTGGTCGGCCAGAAGCTCGTCTGAGGCAAGGAGACTTATAACAATGGCTGAGGTTCTGGTTCTCGTCGACCACCTGAACGGCGAGCTCAAGAAGACCACCTTCGAGGCCCTGACCGCCGCCCGCGAACTGGGCGAGCCGTCCGCCGTCGTCGTCGGCACCCCGGGTACCGCGGGCAAGTTCAAGGAGGCGCTGGCCTCCTACGGCGCGGCGAAGGTCTACGTGGCCGAGTCCGAGGACGCCGGCAACTACCTGGTGACCCCGAAGGTCGACGCGCTGGCCGCGGTGGCCGGTTCGGCCTCTCCCGCCGCGGTCGTCGTGTCCGCGTCCGCCGAGGGCAAGGAGGTGGCGGGCAGGCTCGCCGCCCGGCTCGGTGGCACGCTGCTGTACGACGCCGTGGGCGTGAACTCCGACGGCAGCATCGAGCAGTCCATCTTCGGTGGTGCGTACTCGGTGAAGTCCAAGGCCGCCAAGGGCCTTCCGGTCATCTCGGTGCGCCCCGGCGCGGTCGAGGCCGTCGAGGCCGAGGGCGCGGCGGCGGAGGAGACCGTCGAACTGCCGGCGACCGACCCGGCGAAGTCCGCCAAGATCACCGGCGTGGAGCCGGTCGTCGGCGGCGACCGCCCCGAGCTCACCGAGGCCTCCATCGTGGTCTCCGGTGGCCGTGGTGTGGGTTCGGCGGAGAAGTTCGAGGTCGTGGAGAAGCTGGCCGACTCGCTCGGCGCCGCCGTCGGCGCCTCACGTGCCGCGGTCGACTCCGGCTACTACCCGGCGCAGTTCCAGGTCGGCCAGACCGGTAAGACCGTCTCGCCGCAGCTGTACGTCGCCCTGGGCATCTCCGGCGCGATCCAGCACCGGGCCGGGATGCAGACCTCGAAGACGATCGTCGCGGTCAACAAGGACCCCGAGGCGCCGATCTTCGAGATCGCCGACTTCGGTGTCGTGGGTGACCTGTTCAACGTCGCCCCGCAGCTGACCGACGAGGTCGCCAAGCGCAAGGGCTGAGACCCGCAAGAACGGAAAAAGGCGGTCCCGGACGGGGCCGCCTTTTTCCGTTTACTTGACGTGCATTGAGTGGTCACCGGTAAGGACTGCCGGGGGTTGCGTCAAAGCCGGTAAACCTTCACTCATGACGCGGTCACAGCTACTCGTCAGCACCGACGCCGAAGCGCCGGAAGGCGCCGCCCGCTATTCTCTGCTCGTCACCTCGGGAACCGAGGAAGTCGTTGCCGCGCAACGACTTCGCTATCAGGTTTTCGCCGAGGAGATGGGTGCCGGACTCGACACCCTCGTGCCGGGACTCGACGTCGACAGATTCGACGAGTTCTGCGATCACCTCGTCGTGCGTGACGACAACACCGGGGAAATCGTCGGCACCTACCGGATGCTTCCGCCGGAGCGCGCGACCGAAGCGGGCATGCTTTATGCCGACACCGAATTCGATTTGACGAACCTCGCCGCGCTGCGCGGCTCATTGGTCGAGACCGGCCGTTCCTGCGTGCACGCCGACCACCGCGCCGGTGCGGTGGTGAGCCTCGTGTGGGCGGGCATCGCCCGGTACATGCTGCTGGCCGGGCACCGCTACCTCGCGGGCTGTGCCTCCGTGCCGCTGACCGACGGCGGGAGCTACGCCGCCGGCGTGTGGGACGTGATCAGGACCAAGTACTACGCGCCCGAGGAGCAGCGGGTCACGCCGCTGCACCCGTGGGAGGACGAGGACCTGCCGCGGCCGACGCGCTCGGTGCTGCCGCCGCTGCTCAAGGGCTACACCCGGCTGGGCGCGAAGGTGTGCGGCCCACCGGCGCACGACGTGGACTTCGGCGTCGCGGACTTCTTCACCCTGCTGGACCTGCACAACGTGGACGAGCGCTATCTCAAGTACTTCCTCGGGGCGCAGGGATGAGCCACGCGTGGATGCCGGCCTCGCCGTGCGGCGACGGCTGCCTGACCGAGGGCGAGCCCACGGTCGCGTTCCCGCGCCGCGCGCTGCGGATCGCTTCCGCGTGCGGGGTGGTGCTCGTCGCGTTCGCCGCGAGCCCGCTGCTGATGGTGCCGCGCGTGCGGGAACGGTTGGTGCGGTTCATCTTCTCGTCCATGCTGCGCGCGTTCGGCGTGCGCCTGGTGGTGCACGGCGGAACGGAGTTCCGTACCGCCGAGGCCGGCCGCGGTGCCCTCGTGGTGAACAACCACATCTCGTGGCTGGACATCGTCGCGGTCAACGCGATCCGGCCGATGCGCGCGCTGGCCAAGCGGGAGATCGCGGACTGGCCCGTGCTGGGTGCGCTGGTGGCCAAGGGCGGCAGCATCTTCCTCGACCGGGAACGGCTTTCCACGCTGCCCGGCACGATGGCCGCGCTCGCCGACGCGCTGCGGGGCGGTTCGCTGGTGAGTGTCACACCCGAGGGCACGACGTGGTGCGGGCTGGCGTCCGGCCGCTTCACCACGGCCTCCTTCCAGGCCGCGATCGACGGCGGCGTGCCGGTGCGCCCGCTCGCGTTGCGCTACCGGCTCGCCGACGGCCGCGAGACCAGCCGCCCGGCCTTCATCGGGCCCGAATCGCTGATCGACTCCCTGCGGCGCGTCGCGCGGCTGCGCGGGCTCGTGCTGGAGGTGTACGTGTGCGAGGAAATCGCCCCCGGCCGTGCGCGGGACCGTCGTGAGCTGGCGGCGCTGGCCGAGTCCGCGGTGCACTCGGCGCTGGGCACCGTCCGGGCGCCGCGCCGCCGCCGCAAGCTGCCACAACCCGCCGCCTAGTCACTCTGGCGTGTCAGAGAAGGTCTACCCTGGTAAGGCGATGACCTATCTCGACCACGCGGCGACGACACCCATGTTGCCGGAAGCCATTGCGGCCATGAGCGAGGCGCTGTCCACGGTGGGCAACGCCTCGTCGCTGCACTCTTCGGGCAGGCGGGCGCGGCGGATGGTCGAGGAGAGCCGCGAGGTGATCGCCGAGGCGATCGGCGCCCGCCCGTCGGAGATCATTTTCACCGCCGGTGGCACGGAGAGCGACAACCTCGCGGTCAAGGGCATTTTCTGGGGCCGTCAGGCCGCCGATCCGGCGCGCACGCGCATCATCGCCAGCGTGGTCGAGCATCATGCGGTGCTGGACGCGGTGCAGTGGCTCGAAGACCACACCGAGGCGAGCGTCACGTGGCTCGACGTGGACGAGCAGGGCCGCGTGCTGCCGGAGACGCTGCGCAAGGCGATCGAGGCCGATCCTTCGGACGTGGCGCTCGTCACGGTGATGTGGGCCAACAACGAGGTCGGCACCGTCAACCCGATGGCGGAGCTGGCCGCGATCTGCGCCGAGCACGAGATCCCGCTGCACACCGACGCGGTGCAGGCGGTCGGCGGCGTGCCCATCGACTTCGCCGCGAGCGGGGCCAGCGCGCTGACCCTGACCGGGCACAAACTCGGCGGCCCCTACGGTGTCGGCGCCCTGGTGCTGGCCAGGGACACGCCGTGCGTGCCGCTGCTGCACGGCGGCGGGCAGGAACGCGACGTGCGGTCCGGCACGCTCGACGTGCCGGCGATCCAGGCCTTCGCCACCGCGGTCCGCGCCACCGTCGCCGAACTGGACGAGCGCGCGAAGACCGTCGCCGCCCTGCGCGACAAGCTGATCGATGCCGTAGCGGCCGAGGTGCCCGACGCGGTGCTCAACGGGCCCAAGCCGGGCCCGGAGCGGCTGCCGGGCAACGCGCACTTCACCTTCCCCGGCTGCGCGGGCGACAGCCTGCTGATGCTGCTGGACGCCAAGGGCATCGAATGCTCGACGGGTTCGGCCTGCACGGCGGGTGTCGCGCAGCCGAGCCACGTGCTGCTGGCGATGGGCGCCGACGCCACGTCCGCGCGGTGCTCGCTGCGGTTCTCGCTCGGGCACACGTCCACACACGACGATGTGGACGCGCTGGCCCGCGAGCTCGGCGCGGTGGTGGCCAGGGCGCGCCAGGCGGGACTGACCGGCATGCGCAAGAAGGAGGTGTGATGCGGGTACTGGCCGCGATGAGCGGGGGAGTGGACTCGGCGGTGGCCGCGGCGCGTGCCGTGGACGCCGGGCACGACGTCGTCGGTGTGCACCTCGCGCTGTCCGCGAAGCCGGGCACACTGCGCACCGGTTCGCGTGGCTGCTGCACGATCGAGGACTCGCACGACGCGCGCCGCGCCGCCGACATGCTCGGAATTCCGTTCTACGTCTGGGATTTCGCCGAGCGGTTCACCGAAGAGGTGATCGAGAGCTTCGTCGGCGAGTACGCCGCCGGCCGCACCCCGAACCCGTGCGTGACCTGCAACGAGAAGATCAAGTTCGAGGCGCTGCTGGACAAGGCGATGGGGCTGGGCTTCGACGCGGTCGCCACCGGGCACTACGCGCGGTTGTCCGTTGTCGACGGTGCGCCGGAGCTGCGGCGCAGTGCGGACGGCGGTAAGGACCAGTCGTACGTGCTGGCGTCGTTGACGCCCGAGCAGCTGCGGCATTCGCTGTTCCCGCTCGGCGACTCGCACAAGAGCGACGTGCGGGCCGAGGCCGAGCGCCGGGGGCTCGCGGTCGCGCGCAAGCCCGACAGCCACGACATCTGCTTCATCCCGGACGGCGACACCAAGAAGTTCCTGGAGAACAAGCTCGGTGAGCGGCCGGGCGATCTGGTCGACGCCGAGACCGGCGCCGTGCTGGGCAGGCACACCGGCGTGCACGGGTTCACCATCGGCCAGCGCAAGGGCCTCGGCCTGGAGCAGCCCGCGCCGGACGGCAAACCGCGGTACGTGCTCGCGCTCGAACCCGTGTCGGGCACCGTGAAGGTCGGCTCCGCCGACCGGCTCGCGGTTCGCGAGATCACCGCGGACCGTCCCATCTGGCCCAGCGAACGGCCGCTGGAGGGCCCGACCGAATGCGTCGTGCAGGTGCGCGCGCACGGCGGCACGGCGGAGGCGGTCGCCGAAGTCGTCGACGGTGCCATGCGGGTCCAGTTGCGGGAGCCGCTGCGCGGTGTCGCGCCGGGACAGGTCGTGGTGCTCTACCGTCCCGACCACGCTGGTGACGTCGTCCTGGGCAGCGCGAGGATCAGCGCGACGGCCTGACCACGCGCGGTGATCGATTCCGATCGCATACTTTCCGTGCACGAAGCTCGCTAACTGGGTAGTCCGAGGACTACGGTCGAAGTCAGGACTAGCGAGGAGGCCCAGTGCTCAGGCCGCGGGATCTGGTCGTCGTCGGAGCTTCGGCGGGTGGTGTCGAAGCGCTGAGCGCGTTCGCCGGGGGGCTGCCCGGCGACCTGCCCGCGTCGGTGCTGGTGGTGCTGCACCTACCTCCCGGCGCGGTGAGCGCGCTGCCGGCGATCCTGGCCCGTTCGGGCCCGCTGCCGGTCCGCGAGGCCGAAGACGGCGAGCCGATGGAGCGCTCCTGTATCTACACCGCGCCGCCCGACCGGCACCTGCTGGTGGAGGACGGTGTCATGCGCCTGTCCCGTGGACCGACCGAGAACGGCCACCGGCCGGCGATCGACGCCCTGTTCCGCTCCGCCGCCAGGGCGTTCGGCTCGGCGGTGACCGGCGTGGTGTTGTCGGGCTCGTTGGACGACGGGGTGAACGGCCTCGAACTGATCAAGACCAGGGGCGGACGGGCGGTCGTCCAGGATCCGGGGGAGGCAGTGTTCCCGAGCATGCCGGAGAACGCGCTCGCGAGGGTCGAGGCCGATTTCGTGCTGCCGGCCAAAGAAATGGGCGGGGTGCTCGCGGACTACGTACGGGAGCACGTCGACCCGGCCGAGGCGGATCCGATGCCGATCATCGACGAGGTCGAATTGCACGTCGCCCGTTCCGGCGACGGGGCCGAAGCCGGTATACCGGAGGTGGTTGACGTGTCCGAGCCCTCCGGCCTGGCCTGCCCGGACTGCGACGGGGTGCTGTTCTCGCTCGACGATCGGGGCAACCGCTACCGCTGCCGGGTGGGACACGCGTGGACCGCGCAGGCCCTGTTCGAGCGCCAGACCCTTGACATCGAGCACGCCCTGTGGGCCGCTCTGCGCGCACTCGAGGAACAGCGCGACCTCGCCGCGCGCATGGCCAGGGACGCCACTGATCGCGGCTTTCCACTGGTCGCCGACCGCTACCAGCGGCACCGCGAGGAGAGCGCGCACGCCGTCAGCGTGCTCCGGCGCTTCCTTTACTCCGGCGTAGGCGTGGCGGGCGCCGGCGTCCAGGACACCTCCGCGTAAGGTCCGCGCTGTGACCAACGATCTCGCAGCCGCACCTGACGAGGGCTTCGAGCAGATCCTCGGCTACCTCAAAGAGGCCCGGGGTTTCGACTTCACCGGCTACAAGCGGACCACCCTGATGCGCCGGGTCGGCAGGCGCATGACCCAGGTCGGTATCGACAGCTACCCCGACTACCTCGACTACCTGCAGGTCAACACTGACGAGTTCGCCCTGTTGTTCAACACGATCCTGATCAACGTGACCGCGTTCTACCGGGATGCCGACGCGTGGGACTACGTGCAGTCCGAGGTGGTGCCGATGCTGCTCGCCGAGCGCGGCCCGGACGACCTGATCCGGATCTGGAGCGCGGGCTGTTCCTCCGGCGAGGAGGCCTACAGCCTGGCGATCGTGTTCGCCGAGGCGCTGGGCGTGGAGCAGTTCCGCCAGCGCGTCAAGATCTACGCCACCGACGTGGACGAGGACGCTCTTGTCCAGGCCCGGCACGCCACCTACAGCGCGCAGGCCATCGAGGGCCTGCCCGCGGAGTACGTGGAGCGCTACTTCGAGCAGCAGGGCGAGGAGTACGTCTTCCACAAGGATCTGCGGCGTTCGGTGATCTTCGGCCGCAACGACCTGGTGCAGGACGCCCCGATCTCGCGGATCGACCTGCTGGTCTGCCGCAATACGCTCATGTACTTCAACGCCGAAACCCAGGCGAGTGTCCTGCGCAAACTGCACTTCGCGCTGGTGCCACGGGGCGTGCTGTTCATGGGCAAGGCCGAGATGCTGCTCTCACACGCCCGCATGTTCGATCCGGTCGACCTGCGGCACCGGATCTTCCGCAAGGTTCCCGCCGCCCTGCCCGCCGGCACGCCGTTCGCCCACACGACGACGCTGGACCGGCAGCGCTCCGTCGCGGCGGCCGACGAGCTGCAGGCGCTCGCCTTCACCGCGTCCCCGGTGGCACAGATCGTGGTCAACTCCGACGACGTGCTGGCGCTGGCCAATCAGCGGGCGCAGCGCCTGTTCGGCCTGACCGACCGCGATGTCGGCAGGCTACTGCGGGATCTGGAGATCTCCTACCGGCCGGTCGAGCTGCGCGGCTACATCCAGCAGGCGCGCGAGGATCGCCGCGCGGTGCGGGTCAAGGACGTCGAGTGGCAGCGTGGCCCCGGTGAGATCGTCGCACTCGAGTTGCACGTCAGCCCGCTCATGGCCACCGACGATCAGCCGCTGGGGGTGTCCATCGTCTTCCACGACGTCACCACGAGCCACCGGCTGATGGCCGATCTCGCCACCGCGAACCGTGAGCGCGAGAACGCCTACGAGGAGCTCCAGTCGACCACCGAGGAGCTCGAAACGACCAACGAGGAGCTGCAGTCGACGGTCGAGGAGCTGGAGACGACCAACGAGGAACTGCAGTCCACCAACGAGGAGCTGGAGACGACCAACGAGGAACTCCAGTCCACCAATGACGAGCTGCAGACGATCAACAACACGCTGCGCGACCGGACCAGCGAGCTGGACGACGTCAACGAGTTCCTCGAGTCGATACTGACGTCGCTGCGGTCCGGGGTCGTGGTGGTCGATCAGGAGATGCGGGTCGTCGCGTGGAACGCCGGGGCGGAGGACCTGTGGGGGCTGCGCCGCGACGAGGCCGAGGGCGAGCACCTGCTTAACCTCGACATCGGCCTGCCCGTGGGGGAGCTGCGGCCGATAGTGCGCCCGGCGCTGGCCGAGGCCGACTACACCAAGGACATCACGCTCGATGCGGTCAACCGCAAGGGCCGGGCGGTGACGGTGCGGATTTCGTGCGGGGCGCTGCGCAACCGCCGGGGCGAGTCCACCGGCGCGATCCTGGTCATGGAAGTGGCGAACGGTGAGGCTGCCAGGCCGGATACTTCCGGAACCAGTCCGGGCCGGCGGTGAGCGTCGCCCACACCACCTTGCCGCCGCCGAGATCGGGCGCGGAACCCCAGGCCCGGGCGAGGTCGGCCACGATCTGCAGGCCATAGCCGTCGGGCTGGCCCGCCGAGGTCTGCCGCAGCACCGCCATATGGGGATCGTCGTCACGGACCGCGATGGTGAGCAACCCGGCGCGATACTCCAGCCGCAGCTGGAGTTCCGTCCGTGCGTGTTTGACGGCGTTCTCCACCAGTTCGGAGGCCACGCACAACGCGTCCTGCACCCAGTCCTTGCAGTCCCAGTCCTCGCACGTCTCGCGGACGAAGGTGCGGGCCAGCGCCGAACTGCCGATCACCGGGTTGTACTGGGCGGTTCTACGACGGCGTGGCGGTGGCATCCTGACCGATGCGATCGCCTCGTCCACGCCCTGGAACACAGGCACGAAGTGCGCGACGAGACCGTGTTTGAGCCGTCTTTGCATCGCAGCGCCGGTTGCCACCAGCAGGATGGGCACTTCGGGCCACACGTTCACGCGTGACCATGCCGACGAGAACACGGTCAATGCCGAGTCGTTGTCGACTTCCAGGTCGTCGATGTCGGTGATCAGCGCCCGTGGCCCTTCGACGGCGAGCTTGATCAAGCCGTCCCGCACCGCGCGGTAGCTGCGAGAATCAAGCGTCCCGCTGATCTTCGCGATCAGGCAGCCTGCTCGTTCCGAGTGTGCGATGTCGATTTGGTCCGCGTCCGTCATCGATCCACACCGTTCATGAGGGACATCGGCATCGTCCTTCTGATACGCCGTTCCGTAGACGTACCCCCATGATGGCGTCTCTACTCGCCCTTGTGTGAACTTTTCGATGCGAATTTCCTACAGCACGATCTTGAAACCCTTGTGACTCTGTTCGAATCCGAGCCGCTGGTAAAAGGCGTGCGCACGCTCGCGTGACACGTTGGAGGTCAACTGCACCACCGCGCATCCACGGTTGCGTGCCTCCTCGATCGCCCATTTGATCATGGTGGCACCGAACCCGCCGCCACGCCGGTCGGCGCGCACGCGTACCGCTTCGATCTGTGCCCGGACGGCGCCCCGATGTGAGAGCCCGGGAATGAACGACAGCTGCATGGTGCCGACGATCTCCCCGCCCGCCTCGGCGACCACGAGCAGTTGGCCGGGGTCGGCGGCGATCCTTTCGAACGCCGCCCGATACGGTGCGAGATCGCCCGGTGACTCACGGGAGCGACCCAGCGGGTCGTCGGCGAGCATCGCGACGATCGGTTCGACATCCCCCGCGCGTGCTCCTCTAATGTGGATCTCGCTCACGCACCCGAGTATGGCACCGGCGCCAGGAGGTCCCATGACCCTGCTTCGTTCCAGTACCGTCGCCGACATCCTGCGGCGCAGCGCGGCCAGGGTCCCGCGTCGCGTCGCGCTGCGTTTCGCCGACCGGCAATGGACCTACGCCGAACTGGACGCGGCGGTCACCCGTGCGGCCGCGCACCTGCTCCGGCTGGGCCTGGCCAAGGGCGACCGGGTCGCGGCCTACGGCAAGAACTCCGACGCCTACCTGATCGGGTTCCTCGCGTGCGCCCGCGCCGGCCTCGTGCACGTGCCGATCAACTACAACCTCACCGGCGAGGAACTGGGCTACCTGGTCAACCAGTCGGGCAGCAGGATCGCGCTGGCCGATCCGGCGTTGCGGCCCAACCTGTCCGGGCTCGAGAACGTGGTCGCGCTGCGGGACGCGCCGGACTCGCTGCTCGCGCTGGCCTCCACCGGTGACGTCCCGGACATCGAGGTCGCCGTCGAGGACACCGATCTCGCCCAGTTGCTCTACACCTCCGGTACGACGTCCCAGCCCAAGGGTGCGATGATGACGCACCGCGCGCTGATCCACGAGTACGTGTCGTGCCTGGTGGGCCTGGACATGACCGCCGACGACGAGCCGCTGCACGTCATGCCGCTCTACCACAGCGCGCAGATGCACGTGTTCCTCCTGCCGTGGCTCGCGGTCGGCGCGGTCAACACGATCCTGGAGACGCCCGATCCGGCGGAGATCCTGCGGCGCCTGGAGTCCGACCGGCACGGCGCGTTCTTCGCCGCGCCGACGCTGTGGGTCGCGCTGGCCAACCACCCGGACTTCGACAAGCGGGACCTCAGTGCGCTGCGCAAGGCCTACTACGGCGCGTCGATCATGCCCGGCCCCGTGCTGGGCCGGCTCCGGGAAGCCATGCCGGAGCTGGGTTTCTACAACTGTTTCGGGCAGTCGGAGATCGCGCCGCTCGCCACGATCCTGGGCCCGGACGAGCACGAGGCCCGGCCCGATTCGGCCGGGCGGCCCGCGCTGTTCGTGGAGCTGCGGGTCGTCGACGACGAGGGCAACGACGTGCCGCCGGGGGAGCTGGGCGAAGTCGTGTACCGCTCGCCGCAGTTGTGCACCGGCTACTGGGACAAGCCGGAAGAGACCGAGGAGGCCTTCCGCGGAGGCTGGTTCCACTCCGGTGACCTCGTGCGGATGGACGAAGAGGGCTACATCTACGTCGTGGACCGGATCAAGGACGTGATCAACACCGGCGGGGTGCTGGTCGCCTCGCGCGAGGTGGAGGACGCGCTCTACACCCACCCCGCGGTGGGGGAGGTCGCGGTGATCGGGGTGCCGGACGAGAAGTGGATCGAGGCGATCACCGCCGTCGTGGTGTCCAAAGAGGACGTCTCGGCCGACGTGCTGGTCGCGCACGCGCGGCAGCGGCTGTCGTCGTTCAAGGTGCCCAAGGCGCTGCATTTCGTCGACGAACTGCCGCGCAACGCCTCCGGCAAGATCCTCAAACGAGAACTGCGCACCCGCTTCGAACCCTAAACCCACCGGCTCAGAACCTTCAACTCACCGGCCCAGAACCTTCAACTCACCGGCTCAGAACCCTCGACTCGCCCTGTCAGAACCCTGAACTCGCGCGGTTGTCTCCCGCGCGAGTCGGGGGTTCCGGTTCCGCGAGTCGAGGGTTCTGGGTGCGCGAGTTGGGGGTTACGGCAGGGTGTAGTGCTTTGTGCCGTCCACAGTGGACACCGCGAGCCTGCCCTGGTACGCGAGCAGGTCCAGGTGGGCCATGGTCTCGGTCACCGCGAGCATCCGGTTGAAAGGGTCGAGCTCGGCGAGCTTGCGCTGTCGCCGAGTCCAACCCAGCTTGTCTGCGGCCTCGTAGGCCGTCGTGGCGCCCGCGACGATCGTCTCCGCGGTGCGGGCGAGCCGCTGCTCGTGGTGCTCGAGCAGTTCGTCGATGCGCTGGTGCACACTCGGCGACACGGCGCCGTGCGCGGGCAGCATCTTGCGGTCCGGCATCCCGCGCACGAGGTGCAGCGAACCGAGGAAGTCCTTCAACGGCAGCTCGGAGGCGCCGGGCTGGAAACCGATCGACGGCGTGATGTGCGGCAGCACGTGGTCACCGGTGAACATCAGGCCCGCGGCGGCGTCGTCGAACACGACGTGCCCGGTGGTGTGGCCGGGCGTGTGCACGATGTCCAGCGACCGGTCGGCCATGACCGTGCGCCTGCCCGGCTTCAGCCACTCGTCGGGCATCTCCCACATGTCGAGCTCGGTCTGCGGCGGGCGGTCGCCGAAGAGCTTGCGCAGCTCGTCCACGAGCGCTTCGGCGCCCGAGGCGCGCAGGAGTGTCAGCTGGGTGTTCACGCCGGCGGCATCGGGCTGCGCGGTCAGCCGCAGCGAGGTCTCCTCGTGCTCGCCGAGCCCGATCCGGTTGCCGAACTCGCGCCGCAGCGCGACGGCGAGCGTGTAATGGTCGCGGTGCACGTGGGTGACCAGGAACTGGCTGACGTCGCCGAGTTCGGCCCCGATGCCCTTGAGGCTCGCGGCGAGCTGCTCGCGCGCCTCGGTCAGCGCCCAGCCGGAGTCGATCATGACCAGTTCGGTGCCGTTGGTGATGGCGTAGACGTTCACCGAGCGCAGGCCGTCGTTGGGCAACGGCAGGGGAATCCGGTACACACCGGGCGCGACGGTGTAGATGCCCGGCTCGGTCCACGAGCGGGTGTCGTCCTCAGCCAATGGTTCCACGCGACCTCATCGTCCCTTCCGTCCCCGATCATTTACTTTGAAACGCTCAGGGATGGATTGTCTACACGGCCGCGCTGAGACGCCCGTCACGTATCGTGTTCGGCCTGCTTGAGGGCGGTGTCGACAGTGAGGGCGGAGGCCAGAACCATGCTGGCGAGCGGATCGGCGAGGTGCCGGTAGACCTCGACGACGTAGTTGTCGGCTGTGGTGAACGCCTCGGCGAGGAAACCGGCGTAGGTCTTGGTGACGCGGGCGACCTCGGTGCCGGTGCCGTCGCTGAGCGAGAAGTCCCAGGCGCGCCAGTTCTCCGCGCGCAGTTCGCCGATCTCGGCACCGCCCGCGGTGAAGGAGAACCGCACCTTGCCGAACACGTTCTCCTGCGCGATCTCGCCGATCGGCGTGCCGTCCGCGCGGGTGACGATAAAGCGCGATCTGAGCATTTTGGCCGGACGTGTCACTTTCAGTACGACGCTGCCGTCCATGTCCCGCACTTCGAACGTGTGCGAAAGGTGATGGTCGAAATTCGTGAACAACCGGACGGCTTTCCGGAACAGGCTCTGCCCAACCTGCACGACCGAACCGAGCGGCCTGCCGTGCTGGTCGAAAACGCCGAATTCATTCGTCGTCTCCACCAGCTTGGCCTTCTGGTTGACCACCAGCACCGGCTCGGTGAACAGCGTGCCTCCACCAGCACGCCGTGAATCGCTCGTCATACGCACAAATCGTAGCCAGCCGAATCACGACACGGGAGCACCCCGGCGAATTGCGGAGATATGTCCTTTTCGTTAATTATCGCCCGCCTGCGTTAATCCGAGCCGCTTTCGTTGATGAGCCTTTCCAGTTCCCGGCGCAGCAGGCCGAGCCGGGCGTCGGCGAGCAACGGGATTTCCCGGCGCCGCCGCCGGACCGCGGCCGGGTCGATGTCCAGCACGATCAACGCCTCCTCCCACGTCGGTGCCGTGGCCACCACCGAACCCCACGGATCCACCACGCGTGAACCGCCCCAGAACCGGACGCCCGCCTCGTCACCGACGCGGTTGCAGAAGATCACCCAGCACTGCTGCATCCGCGCGGTGAAGGTGAGCAGGTCGTGCCAGTACTCGGCGGGGTCGAACGAGCCGCCCGTCAGCTTCGCCGCGGAGTTCGTCGGCACGATCAGGATCTCGGCCCCGTCCTGCGCGGCGAGCCAGGGCAGCATCGGTTGCCAGGCGTCGTTGCAGATGAGCGTGGCCATGCGCGCGAACCGCGTCTCGAACGCCCGCATGTGCTGGCCCGGGCTGGCGTGCTTGCGTTCCTCCCAGATCAGGTAGTTCGGCAGATACAGCTTGCGGTGGTTGTGCACCACCTCGCCCTCGGAGAGGTACAGAGCCGAGTTGTGGCGCCGGATGCGGCCGTCTTCGAGCAACCCGATGACGACGTCCGGCCCGTGCCGCGACAGCTCGACCAGCCGCGGGTCGTCGGGCCACAGGGAGATGTCGTCGGCCAGCTGCCCGAGCGCGTAGCCGGTCAGGCTCAGCTCCGGGAACACGACGAGGTCCGCGCCGTCGGCGGCGGCCTCCTTGATCAGCCGTTCGGTGGTCGCGAGGTTGCCCTCCACGTCGCCGAGCCGGCAGTCCGTCTGTGCCAGTGCCACCCTCATGCTTGTCACCTCCCTTTTCACGCTTGGATTTTCCTGCAAGGTACGGGATCGCCGGGCACTCGCGCGAGATGGTGGAACCCATCGTTTACGGCCTCGTCACACCGGCCACAATGGCCGATGTGAGCGACAACCCCTGGCCCCCCGGCGCGGCGACCGGCATCGGCTCGATGCCGGGTACCGACGCCGCCGAGGCGGCGGCGATCGTCTTCGGGGAACTGCCCGAATTCCCCCACGTACCCGAGCTTCCCGCGCGCGGGGTCGGCGCCGACATCATCGGACGCGGCGCCGCGATGCTCGTCGACCTCGCCGTGGAGGTCGTGCCGAGCGGCTACCGCGTGACGGCCCGGCCCGGCCGCGATCAGCGGCGCGCCGTGGACCTGCTGCGCTGGGACCTCGACGCGGTGGACGAGGCCGCTGCCTCCCCGCCGCCCGTCGTCAAGACGCAGGTCGCCGGTCCGTGGACGCTGGCGGCCGGAATCGAACTGCCCCGAGGGCACCGGGTGCTGACCGACCGTGGCGCGGTGCGCGAATTCACCGAATCGATGCTCGAAGGACTCGCCGCGCACGTCGCCGAATTGCGTACGCGTACCGGCGCGCAGGTCGTGGTCCAGTTCGACGAACCCACGCTGCCCGAGGTGCTCGCCGGCTCCCTGCCCACCCCGTCCGGGTACGGCACGGTCGACGCCGTGCCCGAACCGGAAGCACGCGACCTGCTGGCCACCGTCATCGAACGGGCCGGCGCCGTGACCGGGCAGCCGGTCGTGGTGCACTGCTGCGCGCCGCGGCCGCCGGTCGCGTTGCTGCGTTCGGCCGGGGCCGGCGCGCTCGCGTTCGACGCGACCTCGTTCGAGGGCGCGCCCGCGAGGCTGCTCGACGAGCTCGGCGAGGCGTGGGACTCGGGGGTGGCGATGTTCCTCGGCCTGGTGCCCGCGCTCTCGCCCGCGACACCGCCGACGCTGCTCGGGCTCGCCAAGCCCGCGCTGGATCTGGTGGACCGGCTCGGATTCAACCGCTCGATACTCGCCGAACGCGCGGTGCCCACGCCGGCCTGCGGGTTCGCCGGTGCGACGCCGGAGTGGCTGCGGCGTGCGCTGTCGCTGACCAGGGATCTGGGCAAAGCGTTCGTGGAGCCGCCGGAAGGCTGGTAATAAGAACCGATGCGATGGTTCCGCCGCAGGCAACAGGAGGACGTGCCGCCCGATCCGCGCACCCCGTGGCCGCACCAGGAGGTGCCCGACGATCCGGCGGCCGCGGCGCGGCGGTTCTGGGAGCGCTGGTTCGAGCTGCTGCCGGAAACCAACGCCGCGCTCGGCGACCGTGAACCGCAGCGTGTGGAGAACGAACTCGCCGCGGCCGTCGCCGCGCTGCATCCGGAGCTGCATTTTTCCCTCGAACGTGGGCAGAAGGCGATTTACGCGCTGGTCGTGACCGGCCAGGAGGATCCGGGGCTGAGGCCCTTCACCGACGCGTGGAAGGCCGAAGCACCCGAGGACGACGCGATCTGGGAGTTCCATGATTCGGTGCCTCCGGTGCCCGATCCGAGTGAGGTCACGGTGAACCTCGGTGAACACCGCGTCGCACTCGCCGACGTGCGTGTCGCCGTCCAGGTGAACGACGGCATGGTGGATGTGGCCGTGCACCACCCGAAGTTCGCCGAGCTGGGCCCAGAGGCGCGGTCGGCCATGACGTTCCTCCCGCTGGACGCGGCCCTGGGGGAGCGGCTCGCCGGTGAGCGGTTACGCAGAGTGGAAACCGCGGAGGACGAACCCGCCGATTCCATGTCCCTGCTGGAACTCCGTGACCTCGTGCGCGGGCTCGACGGAAATGTCGGTGGGCCTGACTAAGCTGACGCACTGTGAGTGAAGCCCAGGACGTCACCGAGGTCCCCGCCGGAGCGCGGGAGCGGCATGGCGCGCTCGCGGAAGAGGTCCGCGGCCACCAGTTCCGCTACTACGTGCTGGACTCGCCCGTCATCTCCGACGGCGAGTTCGACGAGCTGCTGCACCAGCTCGAGGCGCTGGAGTCCGAGTACCCGGGCCTGGCCACGCCCGATTCGCCGACGCAGAACGTCGGCGGCAGCTTCTCCACCGAGTTCGCCGCGTACGACCACCTCGAGCGGATGCTCAGCCTGGACAACGTCTTCGACACCGAGGAGATGATGGGCTGGATCGAGCGTGTCGAACGCGAGGTCGGCGGTTCCACGCAGTACCTGTGCGAGCTGAAGATCGACGGGCTGGCCATCAACCTGCTGTACGAGAACGGACGGCTCACCCGCGCGCTCACCCGCGGTGACGGGCGCACGGGCGAGGACGTGACGCTCAACGTCCGCACCCTCGAGCAGGTGCCGGAGACGCTGACCGGCACCGAGGAGTATCCCGTGCCGGCGGTGGTCGAGGTGCGTGGCGAGGTGTTCTTCCGCGTCGAGGACTTCCTGGAGCTCAACGCGAAGCTCGTCGAGGCGGGCAAACCGCCGTTCGCCAATCCACGCAACACAGCTGCGGGATCGTTGCGGCAGAAGGATCCCCGGGTCACCCGCAGCAGGCGGCTGCGGCTGATCTGCCACGGGCTGGGCAGGCGGGACGGATTCGAGCCGGACCGGCAGTCGCACGCCTACGACGCACTGACGGCGTGGGGGCTGCCGGTTTCCACCCATACCAAGGTTTTCGACTCGGCCAAGCAGGTGCTGACCCACATCGAGTACTGGGGCGAGCACCGCCACGACGCCGAGCACGAGATCGACGGCGTCGTGGTCAAGGTCGACCAGGTTTCGCTGCAGCGCAGGCTCGGCACCACCTCGCGCGCGCCGCGGTGGGCGATCGCGTACAAGTACCCGCCGGAAGAGGCCACCACCAAGCTGATCGACATCCAGGTCAACGTGGGGCGCACCGGCCGCGTCACCCCGTTCGCGGTGATGGAGCCGGTCAAGGTCGCCGGGTCCACGGTCGGGATGGCCACACTGCACAACGCCGAGGAGGTCAAGCGCAAGGGCGTGCTGATCGGCGACCGCGTGGTCATCCGCAAGGCGGGCGACGTCATTCCCGAGGTGCTCGGGCCCGTGGTCGACGTGCGCACCGGTGACGAGCGCGAGTTCGTCATGCCCACGCGCTGCCCGGAGTGCGGCACGACGCTGGCGCACCAGAAGGAGGGCGACGTCGACATCCGTTGCCCCAACGCGCGATCCTGCCCCGCGCAGTTGCGGGAGCGGCTGTTCCACCTCGCCGGCCGGGGCGCGTTCGACATCGAGGTCCTCGGGTACGAGGCCGCCACCGCGCTGCTGCAGTCCGGGGTGGTCGTCGACGAGGGCGACATCTTCGACCTGGACGAGGAGAAGCTGGAGCAGGTCGAGCTGTTCCGCACCAAGGCGGGTCAGCTCTCGGCCAACGGGCGCAAACTGCTGGACAACCTGGAAACGGCCAAGGACCGTCCGTTGTGGAAGGTCCTGGTCGGTTTGTCGATACGGCACGTCGGGCCGACCGCGGCGCAGGCGCTGGCCAGGGAATTCGGCTCGCTGGAGGCGATCGAGGCGGCGAGCGAGGAGGCACTGGCCGATGTGGACGGTGTCGGTCCGACGATCGCGGCGGCCGTGCAGGAGTGGTTCTCGGTCGACTGGCATCGCGAGGTGGTCGACAAGTGGCGGCGCGCCGGGGTGCGCATGGAGGAGGAACGGGACACCTCGATCCCGCGCAACCTCGAAGGTCTGTCCATTGTGGTCACCGGATCGCTGAACACGTTCTCCCGGGACGAGGCCAAGGAAGCGATCATGGCGCGCGGCGGCAAGGCGGCGGGATCGGTGTCGAAGAAGACGGCGTTCGTCGTCGTCGGCGACGCGCCGGGTTCGAAGTACGACAAGGCAGTGCAGCTGAAGGTCCCCGTCCTCGACGAGAGTGGTTTCGAGGTGCTGCTCGAACGCGGTCCCGAGGCGGCGGCGGAGGTGGCGCTGCCCGCGGGGGAGGGGGATGCGGGTGAGTGATGTCGTGTCGGCGGGTGTCCTGGTGCGTCCCGCGCGCCAGGACGAGCTGACGGCGGTGGGTGCGCTCACCGTGGCCGCGTACGAGGCGGACGGTCTGCTCGTCGCGAACGCGGAATACGCGCACGAGCTGTCCGACGCGGCGCGCCGGGCCGAGCACGCCGAACTGCTGGTCGCGGTGACCGGTGACGGTGAACTGCTCGGTTCGGTGACGGTGACCCCACCGGGCAGCGCCTTCGCGGAAATCTCGCGGCCGGACGAACTCGAGTTCCGCATGCTGTCCACCGCGCCGGCGGCACGTGGCCGCGGTGTCGGCGAAGCGCTGACCAGAGCGGTCGTGGACCGCGCCCGCGCGCTGGGTGCTCGGCGAGTGGTCCTGTGCAGCCTCGATTCGATGACCGCCGCGCACCGGCTGTATGCGCGGCTGGGCTTCACGCGCCTGCCCGAGCGGGACTGGCAGCCCGGCCCCGGCTTCTGGCTGCGCGCGTTCGGCCTCGATCTCTGAGGTCTGTCCTGCCGCCATCCCGGCTCCGGCCCGCGGGGCGCGCATTGAGCGCGGGGTGGGTTCGTGGTGGCCGGGCGTTTCAGCCGGCGGCTTTGACCCGGCTCGTCGAGGTGCTCGGTGCGGCTTCGGCCAGTTCGCGCGCGCGGTTTCGGTGCGGCTTCGGCCAGTGGGTTTCCAACCCGGTCCGCCGAGGTGCACGGCGAGCGTGGTCGGTTCGTGGGATGGTGTCGCGGCGGCCGGGGCGTTCCGGCCGGTGCTTTCTCACGCGGCCCGTGCCGCGCCCGATGAGGTGGTCACTTCGCGGGGATGGCTTCGTGGCGGCCGGGGCGTTTCGGCCGATGGGTCTCACCCCGGTCCGCCGAGGTGCTCGATGAGCGTGATCAACTCGCGGCGGAAGGCGTCGTCGTCGCCAAGGGCGCCGATGACGGAGGTGTCCTCGCGCGCGACCCGTTCGGCGCGATCGCAGGCCTGGCGGCCGCGGGTGGTGAGGCGTGCGAGCGAGCGGCGCCCGTCGGCGGGGTCGGGCACGCGGTCCACATAGCCCTCGCGCTGGAGGCGGTCGAGCGTGCGGCTCATCGTCTGATCGGTGACCTGGCAGCTACGAGCGAGCTCCCGTTGCGAGCGAGGCCCGGCGCGCAGGTTGTGCAGCACGATCAGCCCTGCGTGGGAGAGTCCGAGGGTGTCGAGCCGGTCGGTCCAGCGCTGCTCCACCAACCGCGCCGCCGCTGACAGCAGGCGCCCGGTCGGCCACGTGCCGAGTCCTTCGTCCGGGCCTGCCCCGGCCTGACCACTCGCCGCTCGCCGGGCGGGCGGGGTCGCTCCGGCTGCGCCCCGTTCGGTCCTGCGCTCGTCCACCGGGTCCTTCCCGCTTGCGCTTTCTCCGGCACCACGCTCGCCTGCCGCGGTTCCGCGAGCCACGCGCCCCCTCACCGAGCCCTCCGCACCAGCCGCGCGCCCGCCACCCGCGCGCACACCACCCGCACGCCCACCAGACGTGTGCTCACGCTCGCCGCCCTGTGTCACCTCGCTGCCTCCGTCAGCCGATCCGGCTTACCCCGATAACCCCAGGCCACGAGCCATCCGGCCAGCTCGTGGCACTCAACGCTGCCCCGACCGGCCCCGGCATGGTACAAATTGCTCAGCCTGCTGAACAAATCCCCGCCGATCGAAGGCGCTGCCCGACCCGAAGGACTGTATAACCGATGCGGAAGTCCGCGAGCCGTTGGCTGTTACCCGCGCTCCTGCTCATCGTCTGGCTCGCCGTCGGCGGGTTCGGCGGCCCCTACACCGGCAAGCTCAGCGAAGTCTCCACCAACGACAACAGCGCCTTCCTCCCCGCGTCGGCCGAGTCGACCCGGGTCCAGGACGAGCAGCGCGCCTTCTCCGCCGCCAAGGTGCTGCCCGCGATCGTCGTCGCCGAACGCACCTCGGGCATCACCGCACGGGACACCGCCTTCCTCACCGAGGCCGCCGCGCGGGTGAGCGCCATCCCCGGGGTCACCGCCGCCAGACCCGAACTGTCCCCCAAGGACGGTCAGGCGCTCCAGCTCGTCCTGCAGATCAAGACCGGCGGCAAACCCGGCGACGTCGTCGAGCAGGTCCGCCAGGAACTGAAGCAACCACCGGACGGCCTGACCGTGCTGGTCACCGGCCCGGCCGCGCAGATCGCCGACCTCGTCACCGCCTTCGGCGGCATCGACGGCATCCTCCTGCTGGTCGCGGGCCTGGTCGTCGCCGTGATCCTCGTCCTCGTCTACCGCAGCGTCCTGCTCCCGCTCATCGTCCTGCTCTCCGCCGTCTTCGCGCTCGGACTGGCGGCGCTGTCGGTCTACGTCCTGGCCGACCACGACATCCTGACCCTCAACGGCCAGAGCCAGGGCATCCTGTTCATCCTCGTCTTCGGCGCCGCGACCGACTACGCGCTGCTGCTCGTCTCCCGCTTCCGCGAACAACTCCGTGACACCGAGGACCGCGTCGAAGCCGTGCGCACCGCGCTGAAAGCGGTGTTCGCACCGATCGTGGCCTCCGGCGGCACGGTCATCCTCGGCGTGCTGTGCCTGCTGTTCTCCGACCTGCAGTCCAACCGCGGCCTCGGCCCGGTCGCCGCGATCGGCATCTTCGCGGCCCTGCTCGCCTCGCTGACGTTCCTGCCCGCCGCGCTGGCGGTCGCCGGACGGGCCGCGTTCTGGCCGCTGCGCCCGAAGTTCGGCTCGGCACATCCCGAGAACAATGGCATCTGGGCCCGGATCGCCAGGCGGGTCGCCGCGAAACCGCGTGCCATCTGGATCGGCACGACAGTCCTGCTCCTCGCCGCCGCGGCCTTCCTGCCGCAGCTCAAGGCGGGTGGCGTCGCCCAGTCCGACCTCTTCTTGACCACTGTGGACTCCAAGACCGGCCAGGACATCCTCGTCAAGCACTTCCCCGGCGGCACCGGCTCACCCGCGATCATCATCACCAACACCGACCACGCCGGGGAAATCGCGCAGAAGGCCAAAGTGGACGGTGTCGCGCAGACCGCGGTGACCGCGACCGCCAACGGCCGCACCCAGGTGCTCGCGGTACTCACCGATCCCGCCGACTCCGAGAACGCGCTGGCCACCGTCGGCCGCATCCGCGACGCCGTGCACCCCGTCGCGGGCGCGGACGCGATCGTGGGCGGGCAGAGCGCGATCCAGCTCGACACGCAGCGAACGTCCGAACGCGACCGCGCCGTGATCATCCCGATCGTGCTCGTCGTGATCTTCCTCGTCCTGGCGTTGCTCCTGCGTGCGCTGGTGGCGCCACTGCTGCTGATCGCGACGGTGGTCCTCTCCTTCGCCGCGACGCTCGGTGTCTCCGCGCTCGTGTTCAACCACCTGCTCGGCTTTCCCGGCGCCGATCCGGCGGTGCCGCTGTTCGGATTCGTCTTCCTCGTGGCGCTCGGCGTGGACTACAACATCTTCCTGATGACCCGCGTACGCGAGGAGACCGTGCGCAGCGGCACCCGTGAGGGGGTGCTGCGCGGGCTCACCCTCACCGGCGGCGTGATCACCTCCGCCGGGGTGGTGCTCGCGGCGACCTTCGCCGCACTGGCCGTCATCCCGATCCTGTTCCTCGCGCAGATCGCGTTCATCGTCGCCTTCGGAGTGCTGCTCGACACCCTCATCGTGCGATCACTGCTGGTCCCGGCGTTGTCGCTGGACATCGGCCGACGCGTCTGGTGGCCGTCCCGGCTGGGGTGAGTGACGATGAGGACCATGCGATGCGTGGTCTTCGGCGCGACGGGATACATCGGCGGCCGGCTTGTGCCCGAACTGCTCCGCGAGGGGCACCAGGTGCGTGCGGTCGCGCGCGACCCCGGCAAGCTCGCCGACGTGCCCTGGCGCGACCGGGTGGAGATCGTGCGCGGCGACGTGCTCGACCCGAACTCGGTCGCGTCCGCCGTGGACGGTCAGGACGTCGTCTACTACCTGGTGCATTCGTTGCAGCAGAAGAACTTCGGGCAGGTCGATCGCGACGCGGCGCGCAACGTCGCCGCACACGCGAAACGCGCCGGGATCACCAGGATCGTCTACCTTGGCGGCATCACGCCCGACGGCGACGAACTGTCGGAACATCTGGCCTCGCGCACCGAGGTCGGCGAGATCCTGCTCGGCTCGGGCGTGCCGACGGTCGTCCTGCGCGCCGCGATCATCCTCGGCTCGGGTTCGGCCAGTTTCGAGATGCTGCGCTACCTCACCGAACGCCTGCCCGCGATGATCACGCCGCGCTGGGTGCACAACCGGATCCAGCCGATCGCCGTCCGCGACGTGCTGCACTACCTGGTGCGCGCGGCCACGCTTCCGGCGCAGGTCAGCCGCGGCTTCGACATCGGCGGCCCCGATGTGCTGACCTACCTCGACATGATGCGCCGCTACGCCGTGGTCACCGGGCTGCCGCGACGCGCCGTCGTGCCCGTCCCGGTGCTCACGCCGTGGCTGTCCGCGCAGTGGGTGAACCTGGTGACGCCGGTGCCGCGCGCGATCGCCGTGCCGTTGATCGAATCGCTGGTGCACGAGGTGTTCTGCCATGACCACGACATCGCCGCCTACATCCCCGATCCCGAGGGTGGCCTGACCCACTACGAGCGCGCGATCGAGCTGGCACTGGCCCGTATCCGCCGCTCCGACGTGCCGACCAGATGGTCCGACGCCAGCGCGCCCTCCGATCCGCTGCCCACCGACCCGGACTGGTCGGGCGGTTCGGTGTATGAGGACGTGCGCGAACGGCACGCCGATGCCGACGCGGAGAAGTTGTGGCAGGTCATCGAGTCCATCGGCGGCGAGCACGGCTGGTACTCGTTCCCGCTGGCCTGGTCGGTGCGCGGCTGGATCGACCGGCTCGCGGGCGGGGCCGGGCTGCGCCGGGGCCGCCGCGATCCGCGGTACCTGCACGTCGGCGAGGCACTGGACTGGTGGCGCGTGGAACGGCTGGAGCGGCCGAAGCTGTTGCGGCTGCGCGCGGAGATGCGGCTGCCGGGGCGCGCCTGGCTGGAGTTGTCCGCGACGCCCGACGGCGAGGGCGGCTCGGTCTACCGGCAGCACGCGATCTTCGAACCGCACGGGCTCGCCGGGCACCTGTACTGGAAATCGATCGCGCCGTTCCACGACGTGGTCTTCGGCGGCATGGCCCGCAACATCACCGGTGCGGCCGCCCGGGCTTAGGCGTCGTCGGCGTTGGTTCGCCGGGCGAATACGCCGTGGTAGCGCAGTTACGACCCGGGCTGAGGAGAGTGGCCCGTGGGCTCTGCCGCCCGAGATCGCGTAGCTGCCCAGCTGGCGAGGAGTTTGAGCCGGTCTTCGGATGCGGTGCCGGGTTCGGCGGTGTATGTGATCAGGTTGTGCACCGCTCGGCCAGGCAGGGGCAGGTCGAGGGACTGGAAGGTCAGTTCCAGGTGGCCGACCTCGGGGTGCTGGAGCCGTTTGATGCCGTCGTGGCGGATCAGGACGTCGTGCGCGGCCCAGAGGCCGCGGAACTCGGGGCTGAGGGTCCACAGCTCGCCGATGAGTTCACGCAGTGCCCGGTCGTGGGGCTCGCGCCCGGCCTCGGCGCGCAGCAGGGCGGCGGTGGCATCGCCGGCGGCGTCCCAGTCGACGAAGAAGTCCTGTGCGCCGAGGTCGAGGAAGACGTAGCGGGCGATGTTGGGGCGGCCGCGCTTGTCGATCGTGGCGCTGTCGAACATCGGCGCGTACAGGGCTCGGGCCAGGGGATTGCTGGCGATGACGTCCGTGCGGCCGTTGCGTACGAACGCCGAGGACATCGTCATCGAGTCGAGTAGCCACTGGACCTGGGGCGGGACCTCGACGTCCCTGCGACGCGATGGCGTGCGACTCTCGGACCGCGATGACCGGGCCAGGTCGAACAGGTAGGTGCGTTCGTCGTCGTCCAGTTGCAGGGCGCGAGCGACCGCGTCAAGGACGTCTTCGGACACACCGCCGATGTGACCCTTCTCCAGCCGCGTGTACCACTCCGTGCTCACGCCGGCCAGGACGGCGACCTCCTCGCGCCGCAGCCCGGGGACCCGGCGACGGGTGCTGGTCGGCAGTCCGGCCTGCGCCGGGGTGATCTTGGCGCGCCGGCTGGTAAGGAAGTGCCGGATTTCGCCGCGGTTTCCGGACTGCTGGTCCATGTCATTCACGGTAGCCGCTGGTCACGGCGCGAGGGGGGTTGAGGTCATACCCCCCATAAACGCGACCTTCTCCGGTGGCGGAGATCGCGGTCTGCTGGGGATCGAACGGCCCTGGCGAGATACCCGTCGAGGCCGGTCGGGGCGTTCACCACGAGTTGCCACGGCGGAAGAACAAGCACTGGAGGCAGGGGACATGACGAGCGAGACGCTGACAGCGCCGGCGGTGGCGTTGGGCACGTGGGCCTGGGGAGACAGCGGCGAGGTGGGCGACGGCTATTTCGGCAGTCAGCTGACCGCGTCCGGCCTGCGAAAGGTCGTCGAGAAGGCGCAATCGAACGGGTTCACCCTCTGGGACACCGCGGTGGTGTACGGCATGGGCCACTCGGAGACGGTCCTCGCTCAGGCGCTGAAGGGCTACGCCCGCGGCGAGTACCAGCTGTCGACGAAGTTCACCCCGCAGGTCGCGGGCGACGGCGACGATCCGGTCGCGGACATGCTGGAGCAGAGCCTCGAGCGAATGGGTACGGACTATGTGGATCTGTACTGGATCCACAACCCTGCCGACGTGGCCCGTTGGACGCCGCTTCTGATTCCGCTGCTGCAGAGCGGCAGGATCAGGCATGTCGGCGTCTCGAACCACAACCTGAAGGAGATCGCTCTTGCCGATCAGATCCTCGGCGAGGCCGGCTTCCGTGTGGAGGCGGTGCAGAACCACCACAGTCTCCTGTACCGGAGCTCTGAGCGCGCGGGCATTCTCGATCACTGCCGCGAGCACGACGTGCGGTTCTTTTCCTACATGGTCCTCGAGCAAGGGGCGCTGACCGGCAGGTACAGCCCGGCCCATCCGTTGCCGGAGGGCAGCGGCCGGGCGGCCGTGTACAACGGCATCCTGCCCCAGCTGCAGGCGCTGACGGACAGGCTGGGGGCGATCGGCGAGGGCCGGGGCGCGTCCGCCGCCGACGTCGCCACCGCCTGGGCCATCGCCAAGGGGACCACCCCGATCGTCGGGGTCACGAAGGCGGGTCACATCGACGGGTTGGTCCGAGCTCACGGCATCGAGCTCGCCGATGAGGAGATCGCGGAGCTGGAGGCGCTGGCGGATGCCGCGGACGTCGACACGCGCGGCAGCTGGGAGCACGACATGTAGCCGTCGCCGGCGGAGCGGAGGAGGGACCTCAACGGCCTGCTGGCCTCACCGTCCGCGAACACGCCACATCCCCCGTGTTGGCGGCACGACCCCTGACGCACTGACGCCGAGGACCGCTCAGCCGTCGAGGACGACCGCCACGATCCCGGCGAAATGTGCCAGCCTGGCGACCTCGGCGGCCCGGAACAGTGGCCCGCCTGGCCTGCCGACCAGCAGCGCCTTGCCCGGTTTGCCGAGCGGGGTCGCGGCGAGTTCGGTGCCCAGTTCCTGCCACGTCTCGGGCACCCAGGATTCCTCGCCGTCCAGCACGGTGGCGCGTTCCAGCGGCAGCCACGGCAGCTCGGTGATGGGCACCTCCGGCGCGGCGCTGGACGACGCGAGCCGCTGAATCCCGTCGCCCGCCTGAGTGACCACGATGGACCAGCCGGCCCGGATGATCCGCGGCACGCCCTCGACCAGGGTCGCCAGCCCGGACGCCGGTGCCGCGGCGATCTCCTCGACGAGTTCGAGTTCGCGATGCGTGTCCAGCACGCCGGCGTAGGGGCGGACCGCGTCGACCTCGACGCCCGGCACGCTTTCCGCCGCCGTGATCAACGCGTCGGGCAGGCGGCCCGAGGGCAGTTCGATCACGAGGTCGTCGATCGCGACGCCGCCCGTGCGCTCCACCACGTCCACGCTGAGAATGTCCGCCCCGATCGTGCCGAGCGCCGTCGCGACAGCACCCAGGGTGCCTGGCGAGTCCGGGAGCTGCACCCGGATCAGGAAGGACACGCGAACCCCTCTCGGGAATGGGCGCCCCAGCCTTGCCGTGAAGCGCACGCCGGCCGCTGATTGTGACAGACGGAGCCTGCTGCCGGGAGTGACTGTCCGCGTACCGAGACCGTTCCGCACACAAGCTGTGCATAACCCAGTCGAGCCGCCGAGGGCGTCCGCCATAGACTTGCTGCTTACCGAACCCATGCACAGCACACCCCGGGAGTAACCCGCGTGCCCAACATTTCGCGTGACGAGGTCGCGCACCTCGCCAAACTCGCCAGGCTGGCGGTCACCGAGGACGAGCTCGACGTTTTCGCAGGTCAGCTCGACCAGATCCTTGATGCCGTCGCGAAGGTCGGGGAAGTCGCGCAGAACGACATCCCGCCGACGTCGCATGCCGTGCCGCTGACCAACATCTTCCGGGAGGACACCGTCCGCCCGAGTCTGTCGCAGCAGCAGGCGCTGGCCGGCGCGCCGGCCGCCGAGGAGGGGCGTTTCCGGGTGCCGCGGATTCTGGGGGAGGAACAGTGACCGACTTAACAAGGCTCACGGCGGCCGATCTCGCGGAGAAAATCCACGGCCGGGAGGTGTCCTCGGTCGAGGTGACCCAGGCCCACCTGGACCGGATCGCGCAGGTCGACGGCGCCGTGCACGCGTTCCTGCATGTCGACGCCGAGGGTGCGCTGGCCGCCGCGAAGGCGGTGGACGAGGCCGCCACGCCGGCGTCGCCGCTGGCGGGCGTGCCGCTGGCGCTCAAGGACGTGCTGACCACCAAGGGCATCCCCACCACATGCGGGTCGAAGACCCTCGAAGGCTGGATCCCGCCCTACGACGCGACCGTGACGCGCAAGCTCCGGGAAGCGGGTGTGCCGATCCTCGGCAAGACCAACATGGACGAGTTCGCGATGGGCTCCTCCACCGAGAACTCGGCGTTCGGCGCGACGCGCAACCCGTGGGACCGGGAGCGCATCCCCGGCGGTTCGGGCGGTGGCTCGTCGGCGTCGCTGGCCGCGTTCGAGGCGCCGCTGGCCATCGGCACCGACACCGGCGGCTCGATCCGCCAGCCCGGCGCGGTGACCGGCACCGTCGGCGTGAAGCCCACCTACGGCGGGGTTTCCCGGTACGGACTTGTCGCGTTCTCCTCGTCACTGGACCAGGCCGGCCCGTGCGCGCGCACGGTGCTCGACGCCGCGCTGCTGCACGAGGTCATCGCCGGTCACGACCCGCTCGACTCCACCTCGATCGACGCGCCGGTGCCGCCGGTCGTCGCCGCGGCGCGCGAGGGCCTCAAGGGTGATCTCAAGGGCATCAAGGTCGGCGTGGTCAGCGAGTTCTCCGGCGAGGGTTACCAGGCCGGCGTGTCGCGGTCCTTCGAGGCCGCTGTCGAGCAGTTGCGCGCGCTCGGCGCCGAGGTCGTCGAGGTCTCGTGCCCGAACTTCACCTACGCGCTGCCCGCCTACTACCTGATCGCGCCGAGCGAGGCCTCCTCCAACCTCGCCCGCTTCGACGCCATGCGTTACGGCCTGCGGGTTGCCGACGACGGCGAGCACAGCGCCGAGGAAGTCATGGCGCTGACCCGCGAGGCCGGGTTCGGCGCGGAGGTCAAGCGGCGCATCATGCTCGGCACGTACGCGCTGTCCTCGGGCTACTACGACGCCTACTACGGCTCGGCCCAGAAGGTCCGCACCTTGATCACACGGGACTTTGCCGCCGCCTTCGAGAAGGTGGACGTGCTCGTGTCGCCGACCACGCCCACCACGGCGTTCAAGATCGGCGAGCGCGTGGACGACCCGCTGGCCATGTACCTGTCCGACATCTGCTCGATTCCCGCGAACCTGGCGGGCAACGCCGCGATGAGCGTCCCGAGTGGACTGTCCGAAGAGGACAACCTGCCGGTAGGGCTGCAGATCATGGCGCCCGCGCTGGCCGACGAGCGGCTCTACCGCGTCGGCGCGGCGTACGAGGTGGCGCGAGGCCCGATCCTGGACCGGATTCCGGAGCTGAAGGGGGTGTCGGCGTGACCGCGGTCGCCGACCTGATGGACTACGCCGAGGTCATCGAGCGGTTCGACCCGGTGCTCGGACTCGAGGTGCACGTCGAGCTCAACACGAACACGAAGATGTTCTGCGGCTGCGAGAACACCTTCGGCGGCGAGCCCAACACGCACGTCTGCCCGACCTGCCTCGGCCTGCCCGGCTCGCTGCCGGTCGTCAACGGCAAGGCGGTCGAGTCCGCGATCCGCATCGGGCTCGCGCTCAACTGCGAGATCGCGCCGTGGTGCCGCTTCGCCCGGAAGAACTACTTCTATCCGGACATGCCGAAGAACTTCCAGACCTCGCAGTACGACGAGCCGATCGCGTTCAACGGCTACCTCGACGTGACGCTGGACGACGGTGAGGTCGTGCGGGTCGAGATCGAGCGCGCGCACATGGAGGAGGACACCGGCAAGTCGCTGCACATCGGCGGCGCGACCGGCCGGATCCATGGTGCCGAGCACTCGCTGCTGGACTACAACCGCGCCGGCGTGCCGCTGATCGAGATCGTCACGAAGCCGATCGCCGGCACGGGGGAGCGGGCGCCCGAGGTGGCGCGCGCGTACGTCACCGCGCTGCGGGATCTGTTGCGGGCGCTGGGTGTTTCCGACGTGCGGATGGACCAGGGATCGCTGCGGTGCGACGCGAACGTGTCGCTCATGGCCAAGGACGCGAGCGAGTTCGGCACGCGCACCGAGACGAAGAACGTCAACTCGCTGCGCAGCGTCGAGCGTGCCGTGCGGTACGAGATGACGCGGCAGGCCGCGGTGCTGGCCGGCGGCGGCACGGTGACGCAGGAGACGCGCCACTTCCAGGAGGCCGACGGCACCACCTCGTCCGGGCGCACCAAGGAGACCGCGGAGGACTACCGGTACTTCCCGGAGCCCGACCTGGTGCCGATGGCGCCGACGAAGGAGTGGATCGAGCAGCTGCGCGGCACGCTGCCCGAGATGCCGGCGGCGCGGCGCAAGCGGATCCAGACCGAGTGGGAGCTGACGGCCGAGGAGCTGCGGGACCTGTTCAACTCGGGTGCCGTGGAGCTGGTCGAGGCCACGGTCGCGGCCGGGGCGAAGCCGGGCGACGCGCGTGGCTGGTGGGTCAACTTCCTGACGCAGGAGGCCAACGCGCGCGAGGTCGAGCTGGCCGCGCTGGCGATCACCCCGGCGCAGGTCGCGCGGGTGATCGAGCTGGTCGCCTCCGGGGAGCTGACCAACAAGCTCGCGCGTGAGGTCGTCAAGGGCGTGCTCGAGGGCGAGGGCGAGCCGGACGAGGTCGTGGACAAGCGCGGCCTGAAGGTCGTCTCGGACGACTCGGCGCTGCTCGCGGCCGTGGACGAGGCATTGGCGGCGCAGCCGGACGTCGCGGAGAAGATCCGGGGCGGCAAGGTCGCCGCGGCCGGTGCGATCGTCGGTGCCGTGATGAAGGCGACGAAGGGCCAGGCCGACGCGAAGCGCGTGCGTGAGCTGATCATCGAGCGGGTCGGCGCCTGAACCGATGGCTTTCTCGGCGCGCGAGGTCTCGTGGCGCGAGTGGGTCGCACTGGGGTCGGGGCTCGTCGCGGTGGGGACGTTGTTCCTGCCGTGGACGAACCTGACCGCGACCAACCAGGACGCGGAGGAGGCACTGCGGGAGTCGCCCGCGGGTGAGGTCGCGCGGAACGCCTTCACCACGGGCTTCCTGGCGTACGCGGGGCCGTTGCTGTTGCTGCTGGCCGGAATCGCGGTGGCGGTTCTCGGTCAGAACCGGAAGGCCAGGGTCAGCGGGCTGCCGCACCTGTGGCTGATCGCGTCACTGGTGGCGCTGGTGCTCATGGTGCTGGGCTGGGTGGTCATCGACCGCCAGTTCGACGAGGACGCGCGGCTGCTGCTGGAACAGGGTGGCGTGGGGATCTACGGCGGGTTCGGGCGGTACCTGGCGCTGGTGTGCTGTCTGGTGTCGCTGTTCGCGGCGACGTGGGACGTGCGGCTGGCGCGGCGGCGGGGGACGCCTGCCAACCGGCGGTGAGAGTGCGGGCGCTGCCGCTAGTCCTTGCCGGTGCCGCCGTTGGGGCTCGGCTGCAGCTGGATGACCACGACGCGGTCGTCGCTGCTCACCGGCTTGCCGCCGTCCTTGTTGACCGTCCCCACCAGCGCGAACTGGCTGCTGATCGGGTCCATGCCGCCGTACCGGCCGTAGCCCGTGCCGTTCTTGCCGTCCATGATCGCCTTGGGCCGGCCGCCGACCGCACCGTCGAGCGTGATCGGGACCTGCTGGACGTTGCCCGCCGTCGACGTGCCGATCATGACCGAATCGCCGCCGTCGGCACAGCCCGCGAGGCCCGGCTTGTCCGGCCACGTCCAGGCGGGCACCGCCAGTGACGCGCCCGCCTGCACCCGGAAGAGCACGTCCTGCGTGGAGGACCTGTCGGTGAGCCACACCCGCGAACCGTCGGCGGCCTTGCAGAGCCCACCGGGGGAGTGCACGCCGGTCGCATAGGTGCGCGAACCGTCCGCCGGGTTGCCCTTCGCGGCCGCGCCGGCCGTGTCGATACGCAGGATCTTGCCCGCCAGCGAAGCCGGGTCGGCGGCCGCCGACGCGTTGCCCGCGTCGCCGGTGGCCACGAGCAGCGCACCCTTGCCGTCCGAGGTGATCGCGCCGCGGTTGCCCGTCGCACCCTTCGGAATGCCGGTGAGCACCGGCTTCGGCGCCTGGCCCTTGGTGAAGCGCACGACCCGGTTGTCCGTGGCCGTGGTGATGTAGGCGAAAACCAGCTGGTCCTCGGCATAGGTCGGGGACAGCGCGAGCCCGGTGAGACCGCCGTCGCCCGACGCGTCGACCTGCAGGCTCGTCAGCTCGGTGGCGGCCTTCCCGGCCGTGACCAGCATGACGCGGCCGCTCTTGCGCTCGCCGGCCAGTGCGCTCGGGGTCGAGCCGTCACCGGGCAGCGCGGCCACCGCCGACACCGTGTCCAGGCAGGTCGCGATGACCGCCTTGTCGTAGTCCGTGCAGCCCTGCGGCGGGGGTACCGGGGTCGGGGCCGGATTCGGCCGGGCCGAGTTGCCGCTCGAGTTGCCGTCGATCTCCGGAAGTTGTGGCTGAGGCCCGGCGGGGGCGCTCAGCTGCGGCGCGGGCGCGAACGTCTGGCCCGCCGCGCGGTCGTCGAACTTGGCGCAGCCGGACAGCACGAGTCCCGCGGCCGCGAGCAGCCACGGTGTCCTCCCCAACCGGATATGCATAGATCACCAGCCTAAAACCCCATACGTGAGCAACCGGTAAGCGCCCTGGCTACGGTGGCCACCGTGACTCTGACTGTGCTGGTACCCGACGAGGACGGTGTTCAAGCGCTGGAGAAGGTGCCGGGCGTCAAGGCCGTCCGCTACTCCTGGGACGAGCCACTGCCGCCCGAGGCCGAAGACGCCGAGGTGCTGATTCCCGGCGTCCGCCCGGCCGGGGACTGCGCGGCGTTGCTGGACCGGATGCCGAACCTGAAGCTCGTCCAGCTGCTGTCCGCCGGCGCCGACGAATGGCTCGACGTGCTGCCCGACGGGGTACTGCTGTCGACCTGCCGTGGCGCGCACGGCGGCAGCACCGCCGAGTGGGTCGTGGCCGCTCTGCTGGCGATGTACCGCGAGACGACCGAATTCGCGGCCGCGCGGCGTGCGCAGCGCTGGGACCAGCACACGACGGATACGTTGCAGGACAAGCGTGTTCTCATTATCGGCGCCGGCGATCTCGGTGACCAGCTGCGCCGCAGGCTCGAACCGTTCGACGCGGCCGTGACGCTGGTGGGCTCCACCTCGCGCGACGGCGTGCGGTCCGTGGACGAGCTGCCGGAGTTGCTGGGCACGCAGGACGTGGTCGTGCTGATGGTGCCGCTGACCTCGCGTACGCGGGGCATGGCCGGCGCGGATTTCCTGGCCGCCATGGGGGATGGCGCCGTGCTGGTCAACGCCGCGCGCGGGCCCGTCGTGGACACGGCCGCGTTGCTGACCGAACTGGAGTCCGGGCGGCTGCGTGCGGCACTCGACGTCACCGATCCGGAACCACTGCCCGCGGGTCATCCATTGTGGACGGCGCCGAACCTCCTGCTGACACCGCACGTCGCCGGTTCGGTGAAGGGATCGCAGCGGCGTTCCTACGCTGTGGCCGCGGCGGAAATCGAACGGTATGTCAGCGGCGAACTTCCGCACAATCTCGTGCACGGAGAATATTGACGAAAGAAAGTGCTGCGTTGAAACCCGTTCATGGCCTACTCTGCGCGCGTGACAACCCAAAGCGATGAGTACGGCCGCCACAACGTCTTCGAGGATTCGGGCTATTACGAAGCGCAGCGCCCGGATTCCGAGATCGCCGAACCAGAGGACCGTTTGGCCTACGACGATGCGCCGGTCAGCCGGTGGCACGGCGGGCTGGACTTCGGCCTGCTGGTGCTGCGGATCGTGCTCGGCGTCGCATTGGGGGCACACGGTTTGCAGAAGGTGTTCGGTCTTTTCGGCGGGCCCGGCATCGCCGAGTTCGCACGGACGCTCGCCGAACAGGGCTATACGTCGCAGACAACGGTGCTGGCCTGGGTGGGCGGGGTAACCGAGATCGCGGGCAGCGGGCTGCTCATTCTCGGCCTTTTCACCCCGGTCGCCGCCGGCGCTTTGCTCGCCGTCACGGCGAACGCCGTTTACCTGACGTATCACCAAGGTTTCTTCCAGCACGGCGAAGGCGGCTTCGAGTACCACGCGGTGCTCGCCGGTGTCGCACTCGCGCTGCTGTTCACCGGCCCCGGCCGGATCGCCATCGACGTGCACACCCCGTGGCGGCGCAAGCCATGGCCGTTCGGCATCGCGTTCCTCATCCTGGCCGCGGGCGCCGTCGCGGTGCTGATCACGGCATTCCGGTAGGAGGACACGCGCCGGACTCGATAACGTTCACGGCGTGGTGAATGTTGTCGGGGCCGGGCTGATCGCACTGGTCGCGCTGTGGATTCTGGCCGACCGGATCCGCCCCTGGACGCAGAACGCCGACGCGGCGCGGCGGTTCGTCCTGCGCGAGCTGGCGAGGGTGCGGCCGCCGGGGGAACCGTCCGAGGTGCCGATCTGGGCCGCACATCCGTTGTCGGAGGCGATGATCACCGAGTTGGCCCGGTTGCAGGGATTCTCCCGCTGGCCGCTGGCAACAACGGTCATGGCTGGCTGAGAAAGAGCTGATCGCTCCGCCCGCTGGGAGCTGGCAGTTGCGCGACGACCAGCTGACCAAGGGCGAGAGGCTGCGCCGCTGCGCTCTAGTGCTCAGCGGCATTGCCGCAGCGAAGGCGTGCGTCGCCCAGCGGCGACGTGCGGCGAACCATCGCCCCTAGTGCAGGTACTCGGTCGCCAGCGTCACGAGCTCATCGGCCGGCTCCCGCGCCTCCGGGTCCAGTTCGGCCGCCGCCGCGGCCAGGCGGGCGATGTCTTCGCGCCATTGGCCCGTCGCCGTGGCTTCGGACTTGACGTTGATCAGCGCCCGGTCCAGCAGGCTCACGGCGGTGGCCGGCTGCCCCCGCAGCACGGCCCTGACCGTCGCGATCCCGTCCGCCAGTGCGCTCGCCGCCGGGGGCTCGTCCACCGCCGCATCGTCCGGGCAGGACTCGGCGCGGACGTCGAGGTCCAGCTGCCAGAACAGCGGCAGGTCCCGGAACGACGCGAGCACCCGCCACCGCTGGGCGGACTCCTGCGTGCGCACCGTCGCGACCGGCCACACCTGCTCCAGCACCCCGGTCAACCCGGCGACCGCGTCGGCGAACTCGTCGTCGGGGACGGTCCATCTCAGGTCGACATCGCTGAAGACGTCGGCGGTGCCCCGGGCCAGCGAACCGCTCAGGTCGGTTCGCGAGCCGGGGCACGCCGACGTCAGTGCACGCCGCAGTTCTCGCGCGAGCGCGTCGCGGTGTGCGGTGTCCATCAGCGGTTGACGTCGCGGACGGCGCCACGGTCGGCCGAGGTGGCCATTCTCGCGTAGGCGCGCAACGCCGCGGTGACCGGACGTTGCCGCTCCGCGGGCTGCCACGGCCGCTCGCTGGCCTCCATCTTCGCGCGGCGCTCGGCGAGCACCGCGTCGTCGACCAGCAGCTCCAGCTTCCGCTCGTGCACGTCGATCAGCACCTGGTCGCCGTCGGCGACGAGCCCGATCACGCCACCCGAGGCGGCCTCCGGCGAGATGTGCCCGACCGAGATACCCGACGAGCCACCGGAGAACCGGCCGTCGGTGATCAGCGCGCACTTCTTGCCAAGGCCGGCGCCCTTGAGGAACGCCGTCGGGTGCAGCATCTCCTGCATACCCGGCCCGCCCGCGGGACCCTCGTAGCGGATCACCAGGACGTCACCGGGCTGCACCTGCTTGCCGAGGATCGCCGACACGGCTTCCTCCTGGCTTTCCAGCACGCGCGCGGGACCCTGGAAGCGCCACAGCGACTCCTCGACGCCCGCGGCCTTGATCACCGCGCCGTCCTCGGCGAGGTTGCCGCGCAGGATCGCCAGCCCGCCGTCCTTGGTGTAGGCGTGCTCGATGTCGCGAATGCACCCACCGGCGGCGTCGGTGTCCAAAGAGGACCAGCGATTCTCGGTCGAGAACGCCTCCGTGGTGCGGACCCCGCCCGGAGCAGCGTGGAACAGCTCGACCGCGGCCTCGGACGGCGACGCGGCGCGAATGTCCCAAGTGGACAGCCACTGCTCGAGCGAGGGCGAGTGCACCGAATGCACGTCGGTGTTGAGCAGCCCGGCCCGGTACAGCTCGCCGAGGATCGCGGGGATGCCACCGGCGCGGTGCACGTCCTCCATGTGGTAGTCCGAGTTCGGCGCGACCTTCGACAGGCACGGCACGCGGCGGCCGATCGCGTCGATGTCGTCGATCGTGAAGTCGACCTCGCCCTCCTGCGCGGCGGCGAGGATGTGCAGCACGGTGTTCGTCGAACCGCCCATGGCCATGTCGAGCGCCATCGCGTTCTCGAACGCCTTCTTGGTCGCGATCGACCGCGGCAGCGCGCTCTCGTCGTCCTGCTCGTACCAGCGCTTGGCCAGCTCGACGACGGTGCGGCCCGCGTTCTCGAACAGCGCGCGCCGCGCGGCGTGCGTCGCGAGGGTGGAACCGTTGCCCGGCAAGGAAAGCCCGAGCGCCTCGGTGAGGCAGTTCATCGAGTTCGCGGTGAACATACCCGAGCACGACCCGCACGTGGGGCACGCCGAGCGCTCCACAATGGACAGCCCGTCCTCGTCGACCTCGGAGCTGGCCGAGGCCGAGATCGCGGTGATCAGGTCGGTGGGCGCCTGCGCGACACCGCCGACCACGACGGCCTTCCCGGCCTCCATCGGCCCGCCCGAGACGAACACCGTCGGGATGTTCAGCCGCATCGCGGCGTTGAGCATGCCCGGGGTGATCTTGTCGCAGTTGGAGATGCACACCAGCGCGTCGGCCTGGTGCGCGTTGACCATGTACTCCACCGAGTCCGCGATGATCTCGCGCGAGGGCAGCGAGTACAGCATGCCCGAGTGCCCCATCGCGATCCCGTCGTCCACCGCGATCGTGTGGAACTCCCGTGCTACCCCGCCGGCCTCCTTGACCGCCTCGGCCACGATCTCGCCGAGGTCCTTGAGGTGTACGTGACCGGGCACGAACTGGGTGTAGGAGTTGGCGATCGCCACGATCGGCTTGCCGAAGTCGCTGTCGGTCATGCCGGTGGCCCGCCACAGGGAACGGGCACCCGCGGCGTTGCGGCCGTGGGTAGTGGTTCGGGAACGCAGCTGAGGCATGACCTTGAGGTTACGCCCGCCTTGATCAGGCGTGATCAGGCGGCGGCCCATCGGGCGGCAGGACCGGCGGAACCGCGACCGGATCGTGGGAATCCGCAGCTCAACGGCCCGTGCGGCCCGCGTCGAGCGGCGTAACCGGGCGCAACGCGTCCCGACATCCGGGGGAAATACGCCGCTGGGACCTTCGCCTTCACTCGAGCGAAGGGATCGGGAATGGGCCTCGCTGACAACCCGCAAATGGAGGACTACTCGCTGCGGTACACGCCCGCGGCGTTTCGCAAGTGGTCGCCGTGGATGGTGTTCCTGTCCTGCCTCGTCGGTATTTCCGCGATGGCGGGCTACGCGCTGGACGCGGCGTTCGTGGACGAGTTCGGCTTCGCCAACTCGCTCATCGGATTCGGGGTCGCCGCCGCGGTGACCCTGCCGCTGACACTGGTGATCGCGTTCGCCATCGCCCGTAAGCACGTCGACATCGACCTGCTGACGCGCGGATCCGGTTTCGGCTACCTCGGCTCGACGCTGACGTCGCTGGTGTACGCGACCTACACGTTGATCTTCCTCGCCTACGAGGGCGCGATCATGGCGCAGGCGGTCACCGCGCTGACGCATGTGGACATCCACATCTCCTACGTCGTGGTGTCCGCGGTGATGATCCCGCTGACGCTGTACGGGATGTCGTTCAGCGCCAAGTTCCAGGCGTGGACCTGGCCGATCTGGGTCGCGCTGATCGGGCTCGCGCTGGGCACCGCGGCGACCGCGCCGGACGCGGGGCAGAACATGGTGCACCCCGCGACGGTCTCGCCGACCGGGCTGGCCGGGCTGACCGTGCTCGCGGTGTTCACCATCGCCGCCGCGCAGCTCTCGCTGGCCACGCAGGTGGGGGAGCAGGGCGACTACCTGCGCCTGATGCCCGATCCGCACGGCGGCAACCGCGGCCGGTGGCGGCTCGCGGTGATCATGGGCGGCCCCGGGTTCGCACTGTTCGCGGTGGGCATCTTCTTCGCCTCGACGCTGCTGGTGGGCTACGCGTCGACGAAGACGGGCGCCGATCACGTCGGGGTGCCGGTGGACCTGTTCACCGTCGTCTACGAGCGGCTGACCGGCAACCACACGGTCGCGCTCATCCTCGCCGGGCTCCTTGTGCTGCTGTCCCAGATCAAGATCAACATCATGAACACCTACTCGGGGTCGCTGTCCTGGTCGAACTTCTTCTCCCGGCTGCTGCACCGCCACCCCGGCCGCGCCGCATGGGTGTTCCTGCAGGTGGGACTGTCGCTGGTGCTCATGGAGATCGACATCTTCAGCCACATCGTGGAAGTGCTCGCCTGGTACTCCAACGTCGGCGTCGCCTGGATCGCCGCGATGGTGTCCGACCTGGTGATCAACAAGCGGTGGCTCAAGCTCGCGCCGCCGAACCTGGTGTTCCACCGCGCGCATCTCTACAACGTCAACCCGGTCGGCTTCGGCTCGATGATCGTCGCCGGTGCGGTCTCGATGATCGCCTACTACGGCGCCTTCGGGCCGACCGCCGCCGCGCTGTCCCCGTTCATCGCGCTGGTCGTGGCCGTGGTGCTGCCCCCGGTGGTCGCGTTCGCCACGAAGGGCCGCTGGTACATCGCGCGGACCTCGGAGCTGCCCGCCAACGACGGCGAACTGCCGTGCTCGGCCTGCGGCGGCGACTACGACGTGGCCGACATGGCGACCTGCCCGTTCCACGGCGGCACCGTCTGCTCGCTGTGCTGCTCGACCGAAGGCGCGTGCAAGGACGCCTGCAAACCCAGCGCGTGGCGCCCGCCCAAGGGCGCGGTGCCGCTCGGCATGCCCGGTTTCACCCCTGAGAAAGAACTGGAGGTCGCGTGATGAAGGCGATGGTCGTCGTCGACATGCAGAACGGTTTCTGTCACCCCGATGGCTCGCTGCCCAAGCTCGGCATGGGGCTGGCGGGCGCGCAGGAGGCCGTGGCCAACGCAGCGATCGCCGTGGCGCACGCTCGCGAGACGGGGATGCCGGTGGTGTTCACCCGGCACGTGTACCGGCCGGGCTACCACGACGAGGGCCCGTGGCTGGGCAACCGCACGCCCGACCTCGCCGCGGTCGGCGGCCTGCTCGCGGGCAGCTGGGACGGCGACGTGGTGGACGAACTCGGCCGCGGGCCCGAGGACCTCGTGGTCGACAAGTGCCGGCTGGACGCGTTCCAGTGGACCTCGCTCGAACCGCTGCTGCGCGGGCTCGGCGTGACGGAGCTCGTGGCGTGCGGGGTCGTCACGAACTTCTGTGTCGAGACCACCGTGCGGTCGGCGATCATGCGGGACTTCGAGGTCACGTTGCTCGAAGACTGTTGTGCCGCACAGACTTCGCGGCTGCACGAGATCGGCATCGAGGTCATGCGGGACTGCGGTTTCGCGACCGTCGTGCCGGTGGCCGAGTTCGCCAGGACTCCGGTGGCGGCCTGATGATCGCATCGGCAAGTAACACCGGGGTCATTCAGCGGAGACCGGCAGGCAATGGCTCGTACCTAGCGTCTCGCAAGATGAGGCCGGTTTCTCAGCAGCAACGGGTCCACGACGTCCGCAGGCTGCGGGACATGCTGCGCGGGGCGGTACAAGGCGGCTGGTACCCCGACGGCCAGCTGCCCAGCGAGGCGGAGCTGATGGCGACGCACAACGCGTCGCGCGCCACGGTGCGGGCGGCGTTGACGCTGCTGCGTGCCGAGGGGCTGATCGAGCGCACCCAGGGGATCGGCACGCACGTCGTCGTCAAGCCGGTGAAGACGTCGCTGCCCGAGGCGCACGGCGTGATCAAGCCGTCCAGGGAAAGCCTGTGGAACCGGCGGATGCGGCCGCGCGAGATCGACCGCTCGGTGGTGCCCGCTCCCACGACGGTCGCGGCGCGGCTGGAAGTCGCGCCGGACACGCCGTGCCTGCGGCTGGAGTACGTGGCGCTGCACGACGAGGAGCCGATCGCGATCGCCACGAACTACGTGCTGTTCCCCGAGGCCGGGAAACTCCGGGACACGCCGTTCGTCTCCGACTGGTACCGGCTGCTCGAAGACGCCGGGGTCGAACTGTCGGACTCGGAGTTCATCTTCGACTGCGAACTGGCCGACGCGCCGCTGGCCGCCGCGCTCGGCATCCGCGAGGGCGCGCCGCTGATCGCGATGGAACAGCTCATCTACGACCTCGACGGTCGCCCCTTCGACCTGGCCTTCATCCACACCCGCGGCGAACGGTTCCGGTTCGTGTCGCGGGGAATTCGACAGGAGCAGGCATGACTCTCCCCAAAACCCTCACCGACGCGGCCGCCGCGCTGCGCGACGGCACTGTCACCTCCATCGAGCTGACGCAGGCCGCGATCGACACCGCCGACCGCCTGGACGCCACGATCGGCACCTACCTCGCCCGTTTCGACTCCTACGCCCTGGAACGCGCCGAGCGGGCCGACGCGGAGCTGGCGCGCGGCGAGGACCGCGGCCCGCTGCACGGAATTCCCTTCGGCGTCAAGGACATCCTCGCGATGGCCGAGGGTCCGACGACCGCGCAGAGCCTCGTCCTCGACCCCGCGTGGGGCGCGGGCAAGGACGCGCCCGTCGTCGCCCGGCTCAAGGCCGCGGGCGCGGTGATCACGGGCAAGAGCACGACGATGGAGTTCGCGTGCGGGATGCCGGATCCGGAAAAACCGTTCCCGATCCCGCGCAACCCGTGGAATCCCGACACCTGGCCGGGCGGCTCCAGCTCCGGCACCGGAAGCGGCGTCGCGGCGGGCATGTTCCTCGCCGGCCTCGGCACCGACACCGCGGGCAGCATCCGCATCCCGGCCGCGTTCTGCGGCGTCAGCGGGCTCATGCCGACGTTCGGCCGGGTGCCGAAGTCCGGTTGCGTGCCGCTGGGCTACACGCTCGACCACATCGGCCCGCTGGCCCGCAGCGCGCGGGACTGCGCGGCGGTGCTGGAGGTGATCGCCGGAGGGCACGGCAGCGACCCGGACTGCGTGGACGCGCCGTTCAGCGCACCCGAACCGACCGGCGATCTGACCGGGCTGCGGGTGGGCGTGGTGCGGGAGAACCACTTCCCGGACAACCGGGATCCCGCGCTGGACGGCGCCTTCGACGCCGCCGTGGCCGTGCTCGCCGAACAGGGCGCGACCGTCGTGGAGATCACGCTGCCGTTCTGGCAGGAGATGATCACCGTGGACATGATCACCATGGGCTGTGAGGCGCTGGCCTATCACCGCACGGACCTGACCGGCCGGTGGAACGACTACTTCCTCGCCACCCGCGCGATCCTGGCCACCGGCGCGCAGGTCTCGGGCGCGGACTACGTGCAGGCGCAGCGGGTGCGGCGGGTCGCGCAGGACGCGATCGGGCGGCTGTTCGAGACCGTGGACGTCATCGCCTCCCCCACGACCTCGGTCGGCGCGCCGAGCTACGACTCGCTCACCGGGCCGGACGGGCAGGCCGACGTCGGGGCGCTGTTCTCGATGATCCACACGCCTTACTGGGACACGCTGGGCAATCCGGTGCTGGTGGTGCCGATGGGCTTCACCGCCGGCGGGCTGCCGTTGTCGTTGCAACTGGCGGGACCGGCCTTCGGGGAGGCCACGATCCTTCGGGCCGGGGACGCGTTCCAGCAGAGCACCGACTGGCACCTGCGCGTGCCGGAAACCGTCGTGGAAGGAGCGGTCGCGTGAACGAGATCATGAAGATGCTGCTGTCGGAGGCGAAACTGCCCGCCTCCGACGCCGAGATCGGGTCCTACACCGCGGCCTACGCCGTCCAGCGCGCGTCGGTGGACGCGCTCTACGAGGTGGCCGAGGCCCGGTACGTGGATCCGGCGCTGCGCTTCCGCGCGACGGCCCGCATCCAGGACTGGGCGAGCTAGGCCGTTTCCTCAGGAGAGTCCCCGGTCGCCTCGGCCGGGGACTTCTTCGTCAGCTCGTCGGTCAGGCCGGTGGGGTCGGCGACCCGGCCGTCGCTCACCAGGGACAGCACCGGGATGTGACGGGTGCGCACGGTGGGCAGGGGCAGCTGGCTGTCGTCGGTCAGGACCGCGCGCACTTTCGAGCGGCGTGTGATGGCCAGTCCCTTCAGCGCCTCCCAGGGCACGTCGCGGTGACCGAACAGCGTTCTGATGTCCAGGCCCTGCGGAGTGGCGATGGTCCGCGTGCGCGCCACGAACACGATCAACACGAGCGGCACGACATAAAGCGCCCACAGTCCGGGCACCCCGTTGAAGGACACCGGAATAAGGCAGACCATGAGGAACACGATCGCGAGGTAGGAAATCGCGGGGATCCGGAAGACCGCCTTGCGCAGCTTTTGCTCGGTCACCCCCAGATGGTGCACCGGTGGCGCGATGGCGGACAAAGCGGGTAGTCCAACTATGGGAACGCCCAGTATCCGGGATCACGATCCCGCAGAGTTGACACCTCTCGTGACGACCCGTTAACGTCGTGGCCGTGACACCGCAGATCGGCATCGTACTTCCCAAGCGCGTCGACGCTTAGGAAGTAATTCTGCGTCGACGCGCGACCCTCGTGCGACCTCATGGTCGGCGGGGGTTTTTTGTTGCCCAGACCGACCACACCCGAACGAGTGACAGCACCCACGAGACCCACGAGGCAGAACTGATGACAAGCGCCACCTCGCGATCGGAAAACAAGGCCGGATCCACCCCGGCTGCCGCGTCGCCCGCCCAGCTCGGGGCCCGCCCCAAGCCAACCCCGCCCGCCGGCACGCCGGTACGGGTCACGGGTGCGCAGTCGCTGGTGCGGTCGCTCGAGGCGGTCGGCGCGGAGGTCGTGTTCGGTATTCCGGGTGGCACCATCCTTCCCGCCTACGACCCGCTCCTGGACTCGACGAAGGTGCGGCACGTCCTCGTCCGCCACGAACAGGGCGCGGGCCACGCCGCGACCGGGTACGCGCAGGCGACCGGCAAGGTCGGCGTGTGCATGGCCACCTCCGGTCCCGGGGCGACCAACCTGGTGACCCCGCTGGCCGACGCGAACATGGACTCGGTCCCGGTCGTGGCCATCACCGGCCAGCAGACCAGGGCCCTGATCGGTACCGACGCGTTCCAGGAAGCCGACATCTGCGGCATCACCATGCCGATCACGAAGCACAACTTCCTGGTCACCGACCCCGTGGACATCCCGAGGGTCATCGCCGAGGCGTTCCACCTCGCCAGCACCGGCCGTCCCGGCCCGGTGCTGGTCGACATCCCGAAGGACGTGCTGCAGGAGCAGACGTCGTTCTCGTGGCCGCCGGAGATGCGGCTGCCCGGCTACCGGCCCACGCTGCGCCCGCACGGCAAGCAGGTCCGCGAGGCCGCGCGGCTGATCGCCGAATCGCGGCGCCCGGTGCTCTACGTCGGCGGCGGCGTGATCAAGTCGCAGGCGCACGCCGAGCTGCTGCGCCTGGCGGAGCTGACCGGCATCCCCGTGGTGACCACGTTGATGGCCCGCGGCGCGTTTCCCGACTCGCACCCGCAGCACCTCGGCATGCCCGGCATGCACGGTTCGGTGGCCGCGGTCGCCGCGATGCAGCGGGCGGACCTGCTGATCGCACTGGGCGCGCGGTTCGACGACCGGGTCACCGGCCGGCTGGACTCGTTCGCACCGGACGCCACCGTCGTGCACGCCGACATCGACCCGGCCGAGATCTCCAAGAACCGCAAGGCCGACGTGCCGATCGTGGGGGACTGCGCGGAGATCATCACCGAGCTGATCGACGCGGTGAAGGCCGAGACCGAGCGCACCGGCGAGCCGGACCTCGCGGCGTGGTGGACCCAGATCGGCGCGTGGCGCGACACGTTCCCGGCGGGCTACGAGTGGCCCTCGGACGGCACGCTGTCCCCGCAGTACGTCATCGAGCGGATCGGCGAGCTGGTCGGCCCGGACGCGGTCTACGCCGCCGGCGTCGGGCAGCACCAGATGTGGGCCGCGCAGTTCATCAAGTACGAGAACCCGCGCACCTGGATCAACTCCGGCGGGCTGGGCACGATGGGCTTCGCGGTGCCTGCCGCGATGGGGGCCCAGTTCGGCATGCCGGACAAGCAGGTGTGGGCCATCGACGGCGACGGCTGCTTCCAGATGACCAACCAGGAGCTGGCCACCTGCGCGATCGAGGGTGCGCCGATCAAGGTCGCCGTGATCAACAACGGCAACCTGGGCATGGTCCGCCAGTGGCAGAACCTGTTCTACGCCGAGCGGTACTCCAACACCGACCTCGGCACGCACAAGCACCGCATCCCCGACTTCACCCTGCTTGCGGAGGCGCTCGGCTGCGCCGGTCTGCGCTGTGAGACGAAGGAGGAGGTCGACGACGTCATCCGCCGCGCGATGGACATCAACGACCGCCCTGTCGTGATCGACTTCGTGGTGGGCAAGGATGCACAGGTGTGGCCGATGGTCGGCCCCGGCGCCAGTAACGACGAGGTCATGGCCGCCCGCGGCATCCGGCCGCTTTTCGACGAGGACGAGGTGACGCCCCAGTGAGTACGCATACGCTCAGTGTGCTGGTGGAGAATGTGCCCGGGGTGCTCGCACGGGTCGCCGGACTGTTCTCCCGCCGCGGCTTCAACATCGAGTCCCTCGCAGTCGGGCCCACGGAGAACCCGGAGGTGTCCCGGATGACGATCGTGGTCGCCGTTGAGGAGCTACCGCTCGAACAGGTGACCAAGCAGCTCAACAAGCTGATCAACGTCATCAAGATCGTGGAGCTCGAGCAGTCCACGTCCGTGCAGCGCGAGCTGTTGCTGGTGAAGGTGCGCGCCGACTCGACGGTGCGCAGCCAGGTGCTGGAGACGGTGCAGCTCTTCCGTGCCAAGGTGGTCGACGTGTCACCGGAGGCGCTGACCATCGAGGCCACCGGCACCGGCGACAAGCTGAGCGCGCTGCTGCGGATGCTGGAGCCCTACGGCGTCCGTGAGATCGTGCAGTCCGGCATGGTCGCGGTCGGCCGCGGTGCACGCTCCATCACGGCGACCTCACCCCGCTAAGCGTTACAGATAAGTCAGGAAGGAATCAGTTCCCCTCATGTCAGTCGAAATCTTCTACGACGACGACGCCGATCTGGCCATCATCCAGGGTCGCAAGGTCGCCGTGATCGGGTACGGCAGCCAGGGCCACGCGCACGCGCTGAGCCTGCGGGACTCCGGGGTCGATGTGCGCATCGGTCTGCCGGAGGGGTCGAAGTCGCGTGCCAAGGCCGAGGAGGAGGGCCTGCGGGTACTCACCCCGGCGGAGGCCTCCAAGGAGGCCGACGTGATCATGATCCTGGCGCCCGACACCAAGCAGCGCTTCATCTACGCCGAGGACGTCGAGCCGAACCTCAAGGACGGCGACGCGATCTTCTTCGGCCACGGCTTCAACATCCGCTACGAGCTGATCAAGCCGCCTGCCAACGTGGACGTCGCCATGGTCGCGCCGAAGGGGCCGGGCCACCTGGTGCGCCGCCAGTTCGTCGACGGCAAGGGCGTGCCCTGCCTGATCGCGGTCGAGCAGGACCCCTCGGGCAACGCGCAGGCGCTCGCGCTCTCCTACGCGGCCGCCATCGGTGGCGCCCGCGCCGGAGTCATCAAGACCACCTTCAAGGAAGAGACCGAGACCGACCTCTTCGGTGAGCAGTCGGTGCTCTGCGGTGGTGCCTCCGCGCTGGTCCAGACTGGCTTCGAGGTGCTGACCGAGGCCGGGTACGCGCCGGAGATCGCCTACTTCGAGGTGCTGCACGAGCTCAAGCTCATCGTCGACCTCATGTACGAGGGCGGCATCGCCCGGATGAGGTACTCCATTTCGGACACCGCCGAGTACGGCGACCTCACCCGCGGCCCGCGCGTGATCACCCCCGAGGTGAAGGAGAACATGCGCAAGATCCTGGGCGAGATCCAGGACGGCACGTTCGCCCGCGAATGGGTCGCCGAGGACGAGAACGGCCGGCCGAACTTCCACAAGCTGCAGGAAGCCGGCGAGCAGCACCCGATCGAGGAGACCGGTCGCAAGCTGCGTGGGCTGATGTCCTGGGTGGACCGCCCGATCACCGAAACCGCCTGATCGTTCGCACTTCGTGACGGCTGCGGAGGCCACCATCCCCCATGATGGTGGCCTTCTCGGCTTTCCGGGGCACGGTTTACCGTGTGCGCATGAGTGGAGAGCGGGGTCTGCCCGGGGACGACAAAGCCGACGTCCGCGATGTGCTGAATCTGGAAACCGCACAGTGGCAACGAGCAGAGCCGCCCGGCGAGACCATTGAGGACGCGATCGAGTTCGCTTTCGTCCCGCACAGCGACGGCGTGACCTACACGGTGTTGCGTCAGTCCACCGAACCCGAGGGCACCGTGCTCGTGTTCACTCCGTCCGAATGGGACGCCTTCGTCGCGGGCGCCCGCGACGGCGAGTTCGATCTCCCCGTCGCCTAGCGGCGATCTGCTCGGGTTCAGCCCGGCTGGAAGAACGCGAGCAATTTCTGGGCGGCGTCCGGCGACATCAGCAATTCCTGCATGTCCGCCGACATCCGGGCGGCGGCACCGGTGCGGTCGAACATCTCGCGTTCGTATTCCTCGATGGCGGCGGGAAAGTCGCCAGGGCGGGCGGCCAGTGCGAGGCCGAGTAGCGCTCCGTCGAGCAGCGCCATGTTGGCGCCCTCGCCGACCGGCGGCATCAGGTGCGCGGCATCCCCGACCAGCGTGACGTCCGGCTTGGACGCCCAGGTCAGGCCGATCGGGAGGGTGAAGATCGAGCGCGGCACGACCGTGTCGTCGCAGGCCTCGATCAGCGCGGTGAACCGCGAGTCCCAGCCGGACAGCAGCTCGATCAGCCGCGCCCGGGCGGCCGCCGGGTCGTCGAACGGGATCGCGCTGGTGGCGAACCAGTCCTCGCCGGTGTGGTAGAAGCTGACGCCGATGCGCATGCGGCCGTCGCCGTTGCGCTGCGCCGCCAGGGACATCCCGTCGCCGAGCACCCAGTAGTTGCCGCGCCCGACCATCGTCGCGAGGCCGGGGTGCGTGCGGTCGACATCGGGAATGCCGACCTCGACGACGTTCTGGCCGATGTGCTCCGGGCGGGCGTCGGTCAGCAGCGCGCGCACCCGGGAATGCGCGCCGTCCGCGCCGACCAGCAGGTCATACGGCGCACTGCTGCCGTCGGCCAGGCGCAGCACGCCGTCGCCGGCGGATTCGAACGCCCGGCCCCAGCGCACCACGCCCGCGGGAAGGGAATCCAGCAGCAGGTTCCGCAGATCGGCGCGGTCGACCTCGGGCCGGTCGAGCGGGGCGTCCTCGGGCGTGTCCTCCTGGAGCAGCAGGGTGCCGTCCGGCTGGAGAAGACGCATGTCCTGGCCTTCACCGCGGGCGATCTCGAAGAACCGCTCGATCAGACCGGCCTCCCGCAGCGCCCGCTGACCGGAGTGGATGTCGAGCATGCCGCCCTGACCGCGCGCGTCCCGCGAGGTTTCACGCTCGTACACGACGCTGTCGATGCCGTTGACGTGCAGCACCCGCGCGAGGGCCAGGCCACCCAGCCCGGCTCCGACGATCGCGATGGTCATGGCTCCCCCTCCGATACGCTGTATTTCTCAATACACTGTATCGTCACGAGGCATGGTGGTGTGGGAACGGCCGGAACCGCCGCGACGACCGGCGCCGGCCCAGCTGAGCCGGGAGCGGATCGTGCGAGCGGCGATCCGGCTGGCCGATGCCGACGGCCTGGAAGCGGTGTCCCTGCGCAAGGTCGCCGCCGCGCTGAAGGCCGGGCCGATGCGGCTGTACGGCTACATCGCCACCAAGGACGAGCTGCTCGACCTGATGATCGACGCGGTCTACGCCGAGATCCGGCCGGCCGGAGACGGTTGGCGGGCGGTGCTGCGCTCCCTGGCCGAAACCACCCGGCAGGCGGTCCACGAGCACGAATGGCTCGCCGACCTGATCGGCGGGCGGCCCCAGCTCGGGCCGCACGCGCTGGCCAGGGGAGAGGCGGTGGTCTCCGCGCTGGGCGGCGTCGGCGTCGACCTCGTCATGCCGGTGGTCGCCGCGGTCGACGCGTACGTGATCGGCACGGTGCGCCGGGAAATCGCCGAGCGGCGCGCCGAGCGGGCCACCGGAATGGACACCAAGCAGTGGCAGCACGCCTTCGGCCCCTATCTGGAGCGGACCTTCGCGACCGGACGGTTTCCCGCGCTCGCCACCGTCGTCCGCGACGCCGCCCACCTGGACGCCGACGAGACCTTCCGGACCGGCCTCGACTGCCTCCTCGACGGGATCGAGGCACGCATCTCACGGTGAGCGGTTCGGCAGATCTTGTTCGCGCCGGGGTTGCGCTCCCGTTAACAGTGCGCTGAACTGCGCGACTAGACTCCTGAGCATCCGACCGCGAGCTGCATTACCGGGAGCCTGATCGTGACGAACCCCAGCAAGCCCGTAGTCCTCATCGCCGAGAAGCTCGCACCTTCCGTGCTGAGCGTCTTCGGCGACGAGGTGGAGGTCCAGCATGTGGACGGCACCGACCGTCCCGCGCTGATCGAGGCGGTGAAGGGGGCCGACGCGCTGCTTGTCCGGTCCGCCACGAAGGTCGATTCCGAGGTGCTCAGCGCCACCACGCGGCTGAAGGTCGTGGCGCGCGCCGGCGTCGGCCTGGACAACGTGGAGGTGCCCGCCGCCACGGAGCGCGGCGTGCTGGTCGTCAACGCGCCGACCTCGAACATCGTCTCCGCCTGCGAGCACGCCATCGCGCTGCTGCTGGCCGTGGCCCGCCGCGTGCCCGCCGCCGACCAGAGCCTGCGCGGCGGCGAGTGGAAACGCAGCTCCTACACCGGCGTCGAGCTGAGCGGCAAGACCGTCGGCGTGGTGGGCTTCGGCAAGATCGGCCAGCTGTTCGCGCAGCGGCTCGCCGCGTTCGACACCACGATCGTCGCCTACGACCCGTACGTCTCGGCCGCGCGTGCCGCGCAGCTGGGCGCCGAGCTGGTCAGCCTCGACGAGCTGCTCTCGCGCGCCGACGCGATCTCCATCCACCTGCCCAAGACGCCGGAGACCGTCGGCCTGATCGACGCCGAGGCGCTCAAGAAGACCAAGCAGGGCGTGATCATCGTCAACGCCGCGCGCGGTGGCCTCATCGACGAGGGCGCGCTCGCCGATGCCCTGCGCAGCGGCCACGTCGGCGGCGCGGGCATCGACGTGTTCGTCAAGGAGCCCACCACCGCCAGCCCGCTGTTCGAGCTGCCCAACGTCGTGGTCACCCCGCACCTCGGCGCCTCCACCAACGAGGCGCAGGACCGGGCGGGCACCGACGTGGCGCACTCGGTGCTGCTCGCGCTGCGCGGTGACTTCGTGCCGGACGCGGTGAACGTCGCCGGTGGTGGCGTCGTCGGCGAGGAGGTGCGCCCGTACCTGCCGCTCACGCAGAAGCTCGGCACGGTCGTGTCGGCGCTGAGCCAGCAGGCGCCCTCGTCGGTCACCGTAACGGTCAGCGGTGAGCTCTCCAGCGAGGACGTCAAGGTGCTGCAACTCGCGGCGCTGCGCGGAGTGTTCTCCAGCGTCGTCGAGGACCAGGTGACGTTCGTGAACGCGCCGCGGCTCGCCGAGGAGCTGGGCGTGCGGGTCGAGCTGGTCACCGAGTCGGAAAGCCCGAACTGGCGCAGCCTGGTCACCGTTCGCGCGGTGCACCCCGACGGCAGCACGGTCACGGTCTCCGGTGCGGTCACCGGCAAGGACGAGGTGCAGAAGGTCGTCGAGGTCAACGGCCGGCACTTCGACATCCGCGCCGAGGGGCACGTGCTGCTGCTCGAGTACCCGGACCGGCCGGGTGTGATGGGCCGCGTCGGCACGGTGCTCGGCGAGGCGTCGGTGAACATCGAGGCGGCGCAGATCAGCCAGACCACCGACGGCGCCGACGCGATCATGCTGCTGCGCGTGGACCGCGAGGTCGACGCGCACCTGCTGGACCCGATCGCGGCGACCGTGGGGGCGCGCACGATCCGCGCCATCACGTTCGAATAGGTCGTTCAACGGAAGATGGCCCCGGGCCCGCCCGGGGCCTTTTTCGTGTCCATTCCCGACGAAAGTCGGGTTACTCCGGTTTGCCCTGGGCTGTCGCCGGATGGTCGGTTAGGTTCACATCCTCGCCTTGATCAGGAGTGGACTCGATGAGACCTTGGGCCCGGCGGTCCTTCGCGGCCGTCTTCGCCGTCGCCGTGACGACAACCTTCCCCGGCACCTCCAGCGCCGCCGAACCCGATCCGCTCGCCGAGGGCGTGCCCACCGCGAAGGTGACCGGCCTCGCCGGCAAGCTTTCGCCGCGGCTCGGTGCGTCCGCGGGCAGGATCACCGCGTTCGTCGAACTGGCGCAGCAGCCCGCCGTGGACGCCTACAACGCCGAACAGGCCAAGGGGGCCGGCCCGGCGAGGGCGAGGGACGCGGCCAACGCCGCGAAGGCGAACGTGGCCAACCTGGCCGGCTCGGTGCTCGGCCAGCTCCGCTCGCTCGACGCGGGCACCAAGGTGCTGTACCAGACCGCCAACGCCGTTTCCGGCATCGTGGTCACGGCCGACGCGGCGAAGATCCGCGAACTGGCCCAGCGGCCGGACGTCGTGGCGATCCGCACCGTCGTGCCCAAGACCCGCGGCAATTCGAGCGCCGCGCAGCTGACCAGCACGCTCGCCGCGTGGCAGCAGACCGGCCGCTACGGCGACGGCGTCAAGGTCGGCGTCATCGACGACGGCATCGACTACACGCACGCCGATTTCGGCGGCCCCGGCACCAAGGCGGCCTACGAAGCGATCGACCGGTCGAAGGCCACACCGCTGTTCCCGACCGCCAAGGTCGTCGGCGGCACCGACCTCGTCGGCGACGACTACGACTCCGCGGGCACCAGCGGCGACCCGCAACCCGTGCCGGACCCCAACCCGCTCGCGTGCGGTGAGCACGGCACGCACGTCGCAGGCACCATCGGCGGCTACGGGCTCGACGCCGACGGCGGCACCTTCACCGGCGACTACTCGACGCTCAGCGCCGACGCGCTCAACGCGATGCGCATCGGTCCCGGCACCGCTCCGAAGGCCTCGCTGTACGCGATCAAGGTCTTCGGCTGCACGGGTTCGACGAACGCCACCGCGCAGGCCATGGACTGGGCCCTGGACCCCAACGGTGACGGCGACTTCACCGACCACCTCGACATCGTCAACATGTCGCTGGGCAGCGACTACGGCGCGCCCGACGACCCGGACTCGCTGTTCGTGCGCAAGCTCGCCGACAACGGCGTGCTCTCGGTGATCTCCGAGGGCAACGGCGGGGACCTCTACGACGTGGGCGGCTCGCCCGGCAACACCCCGGAGGCGCTGACCGTCGCCAGCATCCGCGACGCGTCGGTGCTGCGCGACGCGGCGGATGTGACCGCTCCCTCGGACAGCGCGGGCCGCCAGGGCGGCCAGTACAGCCAGAACTACACCGGCTACGACACGCTCGACGCGACGAACCCGGTCGTGAAGCCGTCCGCCGCCAACGCCGACGGCTGCGCGGCCTACGGCGCCGCCGACAAGGCGCTCGCGGCGGGCAGGTACGTGTGGCTCGAATGGGACGACAACGACTCCACCCGCGCCTGCGGTTCGGTCGCCAGGGCCGACAACGCCCAGGCGGCCGGGGCGAAGGGCGTGCTGCTGTCCTCGGCGCTGGAGCATTTCGCGGCGGGCATCGCGGGCAACGCGGCCGTGCCGATGTTCCAGCTCACCGCGTCGGCCACCGCGCGGCTGCGCCCGGCGCTGGACGCGGGCACCCTGTCCGTGCGGCTCTACGGCGCCGGCCGGGCCGCGCTGCCGACCTTCGATTCGTCCATTGTGGATACACCGAGCTCGTTCACCTCGCGCGGTGTGCGCGCTCCCGCGGTGAAACCGGACGTGGCCGCGCCCGGTGACACGATCTCCTCGGCGTTCCGCGGCAGCGGCGACGGCAGGACCGTCCTTTCGGGTACGTCCATGGCGGCCCCGCACACCTCGGGCATCACCGCGCTGGTCCGCCAGGCGCATCCGGATTGGACGGTCGAGCAGATCAAGGCCGCGGTCGTGAACAGCGCGGGCCACGACGTCGTCGCGGACGGCAGAACCTATGCGCCGCAACGGGTCGGCGCCGGGCGGGTCGACGCGAAGGCGGCGCTGGACAACGCGGTGCTCGCCTACGTGCAGGACGACCGCGGCGCGGTGAGCGTCAGCTTCGGCACCGTCGAGGCCGGTGGCCCGGTGACGCTGTCCAAGACCATCAAGGTCGAGAACAAGGGCGGCGAACCGGCCCGGTACAACGTCGCCTACGAGGCGGTCACATCGCTGCCCGGCGTGGCCTACGAGGTGTCGTCGAACTCGGTGCGGGTGCCGCCGCGCGGGGCGGCCGACGTGCGGGTGACCCTGAAGATCCCCGACCCGGCCGCGCTGCGCAAGATCGCGGACCCGACGGTGGCGGCCACCCAGGCGGGGCTCGCGCGGCAGTTCCTCGCCGACGCGTCCGGCCGCGTGGTGTTCGCGCCCTCGGGTGGCGGCGTCGCGCTGCGGGTGCCGGTCTACGCGGCGCCGAAGCCCGTTTCGGCGATCACCACCCCGAACACGCTGTCCTTCCGCGGGAACCAGGCCGTGCTGAACTTCGGCGGCCGCGGCGTGGACCAGGGCAGCGGCAGTCAGCGGTACCAGTCCTTCCTCAGCGTCCTGGAACTGCAGGCCACCTCGCCGCGGCTGCCGGCGTGCCGGGGCAGGCTGACCGGCGGATGCGCGATCAACGACACCGCGAAGGGCGGAGACCTGCACTACGTGGGTGCGGCCTCGACGGCGCCGCTGGCCAGGCAGCAGGGGCACGCGCAGGACGCGCTGCTCGCGTTCGGGCTGTCCACCTGGGGCGACTGGGCCGACATCGGCAGCAACACGATCCCGTTCGTCGACATCGACACCACCGGCGACGGCACACCGGACTTCGAGTCCTACGTGACCAAGGCGACGGGCACCGACGTGCTGCTGGTGAACACGGTCGACCTGCGCGACGCCTCGTTGCCGGCGGTCGACGTGCAAGCCGTGAACGGGCAGCTCGGCGACGTGGACACGAACGTCTTCGACACCGACGTCATCCTGCTGCCGGTGAGCATCAAGGCGCTGGGCATCGACCCGGCGGCCGCGTCGCACAAGATCAGCTACATGGTCGGCGTCGCCGGCTACTACACCGCGCCGAGCAGCGAGGACGGCTTGATCGACAGCGTCAGCACGCCCCTGACGTTCGACGCGCTCGCGCCCGGCTACTTCACGCAGGGCGGTGGCGACCCGGCGCTGGTGTACGCGGCGAAGCCGGGCACGGCGCTGGTGGTCAACCGCGATCCCGCGTCGGCGGAGAAGTCGCTGGGCCTGCTCGCGCTGGAGCACCACAACGGCAAGGGCACCCGCGCCTCGGCGATCCACATCGTGGGCCGCCCGTAGTCCCGGACCGGGGGACCCTCGTCCGGGCGCCCGGACGAGGGT
>NZ_JAAXLS010000113.1 GCF_012328925.1 Amycolatopsis acididurans | reverse complement strand
CCTACCGCCTGCGCTTCCCCACCCACCTGCCGCCCCTGACCGACACCGCCGCCGACGCCTGCCACGCCGCCGCTACCGCACTGCGCCACCCCCCGCCGCTACCGTTGTCCACCGGGCACCCCGACCACGACCACAACCAGGACCACAACCAGGACCGGGCAGCCGACCTGGTGCACGGCGCCGGCCTGGACGGCGTCCGCGTCTTCGCCGAGGACCTGCGGCGCTGGCCCGACGTGTTCACCCCCGCGCAACTGGACACCGTGCTCGCCGCGCTGGCCGCGTTCATCGACAAGGCCGGCACCGGTGGCAGCCTGTTCCGCCGGCTGCAAGCCGACTACCTGCACTACCTCGCCCACCGCACCGGCCTGCCCATCGCCGGGCAAGCCGCCGACCTCTACGCCCAGCTCACCCAGCTCTGGCACGGCCTCGCCCGCATCGCCGCCGCCGACATCAGCACCACCACCCGCGTCACCGCGCTCGCCGACACCGCGCGGCATCTCCCCGAACTCGAACAGCGCGGCGCCGATCTCCTCGACCTGCTCGCCCGCGAACTCAGCCCCTGACGACCCGGAGATCCCTGACGACCTGGAGATGTCGTGAGCACCCCCACACCCGTCACCTACCGCCGCGCGGGGCTCTCCCTGGCCGGTGACCACTGGTCCGCACCACCAGCCACCTCACCGCGTGGCACCGCCGTCCTGCTCCACGGCGCCGGGCAAACCCGCCATTCCTGGCGCCACACCGCCGCCCGCCTCGCCGGGCACGGCTGGACCGCGCTCACCCTCGACGCCCGCGGCCACGGTGACAGCGACTGGGCGCGCCCGCGCGACTACACCATCGACCATCTCGTGGACGACCTCGTCCACATCACCGGCAGCCTCGGCGACACCCCGGTGCTCGTCGGCGCCTCCCTGGGCGGCATCACCGCCCTGCTCGCGCACGCCGACCACACCCTCGCCCGTGCGCTCGTGCTCGTCGACATCGCGCCCCGGATCAACCCCGGCGGCGCCGCACGCATCCTCGATTTCATGACCCGCCACCGCGACGGCTTCGCGACCCTGAACGAGGCCGCCGCCGCGATCACCGCCTACAACCCCCACCGACCC
>NZ_JAAXLS010000112.1 GCF_012328925.1 Amycolatopsis acididurans | reverse complement strand
ACACCCAACCGCCGCCTCGTTGCTCAAGCCGCAGACTGGCCGTACTCCTCATGCGGAACAGATGTACCAGCAATGACCCGACACGGCCGGCAAGTAACACGACGGCGGCGTGTCCCTGACCAGGAACAACACAACGATTAGCCGGTTAAGAGGGAGTCGCCGACGCTGCCTTCCGAGCGCGGAGGTGGCCAGGTCGGCTCGTTGGCGGGAGTCGATGGCCCAGCCGATGACCCGGCGGGAGTAGGCGTCGAGGACGACGCAGCAGTAGAGCTTGCCTTCACGTGTGGGGTGTTCGGTGATGTCGGTTACCCAGAGCTGATTCGGCCGGTCACGGTGGAAGTTTCGTTTAACCAGGTCGGTGACCGTCTTTGTCGAGGGGACCCGTTTTGCCTTGCGCCGCAACGGAAGCCCGGTCAGACCGGCGCGGCGCATCAGCGCGGTGACCGTCTTGCGAGACACGATCACACCGTGGGCAAGGACGAGTTCCGTGTGGACTCTTGGTGCCCCGTAGGTCTGCCGGGATGCCTCGTGGATGGCGGTGATCTGGTCGGTCAGCTACGCCTCCCGGATCGTGCCCGCCGAGGGTGGGCGGCCACGGGATTCGTAGAAGCCCGCTCGGGAGACACCGAGGGACAGGCAGGCCTGCCTGACCGGGACGCCCTCCGCGGCGAGCTCAGCGACGAGGACGAACCGGGCTTTTGGGGGCACCACCTTCTCCACCACGACAGCCGCCTTCCGCAGGATCTTGACTTCGGTCTCCAGCTCCGCGATCCGAGCCCGGGCCTCGGCCGGCGATACTGACTCGGCCTGTCCCGGGGTCGGAGACTTCAGACCGCGGTCGAGCAGATCCCGCGACTTCCAACGGTGCAGACAGGACTCGGCAATGCCCAACGACGCGGCGACATCGCGCACGGAGCGTCCCGCCTCCAGCAGGTCGAGGGCACGCCGCCGGAACTCCGGCGGGTAGGGCTTCGGCACGACAGACGATCTCCTTCACAAGATCGTCGGACCCTACATCTCCTCACTCAGCTCGCCGCACAGGTACTGAGAGCAGATCAGCCATCGGCTTTTCTGGCGTCGGTGGCGTAGCCGACGCCGAAGCCGTGGGGGTAGGGGTCGTCGGGGTCGAGGTGGAAGGTGGTGGTGGCGGTGATGAAGGCGCGGCCGCGGATGGTGGGGATGACGGCGGTGGTGTCGCCGA
>NZ_JAAXLS010000111.1 GCF_012328925.1 Amycolatopsis acididurans | reverse complement strand
CTTGGGTTCTAGGAGTCGTCGCAACACCCCAGCGCAAGGGGTGCGATGGATTTCGAGATCCGCAAGGACCGCAGGCCGCAGGGGCGCAACAAGCTCCACAAGGAGCGGGCTGCCTATCTTGATCTTGTGAATCAAGGTGTGAGCAGTCGGGAAGCCTGCCGGATCGTTGGGATCAACCGCCGGACCGGTAAGCGCTGGCGCAACGGGACTGCCGCGACCGGCGACAAGAAGGCGGCGCCACCAATCACAGCGGTGGCGCCGCCTTCCGGTCCGTCGAGGTATCTCACCGAGGACGAACGCCTCCAGATCGCCGACCTGGTGCGGGAGGAGACCTCGATCCGCGGGATCGCCCGCCTGCTCGGCCGGGCTCCCTCCACCATCAGCCGGGAGATCCGCCGCAACCGGCACCCCGGCTATGGCGGCCACCGGCCACACGCCGCGCACGTGCGCGCGCTTGCGCGTCGGCCACGCCCCAAACCGAGCAAGATCGTGCAGCACCGGCCGCTCAGAGACTTCATCCAAGACCTGCTGAAGCTGAAGTGGAGCCCGGAACAGATCTGCCGAGCACTGCGCAAACGGTTCCCGGACCGGCCAGATCTGCACCTCGTCCACGAGACGATCTACCAGGCACTCTACCGAGGTCACGGTGCGTTAACCCGTGTCCTGCGATCTGGCCGGGCTCGCCGCCGCCCACGTCGGCAGGCCTATAAGCGCCTTCCCCGGGTCATCAGAAACATGACCATGATCAGTGACCGGCCCGCCGAAGCCGAGGACAGGACCGTAGCCGGTCACTGGGAAGGCGATCTGATCATCGGCAAGGGCAGCAAGTCGGCCATCGGCACCCTCGTCGAGCGCACCAGCCGCTACGTCCTGCTCGTTCACCTGCCCGCCGGCCACTCCGCCGGAACCACCCGCGACGCCCTCACCCAGACCGTCCAGGACCTTCCTCAACACATGCGGAAGTCGCTGACCTGGGACCAGGGATCGGAAATGGCTTCGCACAAGGCCTTCACCCACGCCACCGGCATGCCGGTCTACTTCTGCAACCCGGGCAGCCCCTGGCAGCGGGGCTCGAACGAGAACACCAACGGCCTTCTACGCCAGTACTTCCCCAAAGGCACCGACCTCAACGCCCACAGCCGTCAACGCCTCGATGCCGTCGCCGCCGAACTCAACCACCGCCCACGCAAAACGCTCGGCTGGGAAACCCCAGCCGAGCGCTTCGCTAAGCTCCTGGCCAGTTGACCAGTTGTGTTGCAACGACCCCTCGAATCCGCC
>NZ_JAAXLS010000110.1 GCF_012328925.1 Amycolatopsis acididurans | reverse complement strand
ATCCCGCCGTGCAGGTCGAAGATGGCGGTGCGGATGTCGCCGATGATGCCCTGGGCCTCGTTGATCATGTCGCCCAGCCGGTCGCGGATCTGCGGATTGCGGGCGCGGGTCATGGTGCTTTGGAGGTTGAGGCCGTGGTGGAACAGTCGTTGGATGACGTGGTCGTGTAGGTCGCGGGCGATGCGGTCGCGGTCGCTGAGCACTTGGAGTTCGTGGATGCGGCGCTGGTCCTCGGCGAGTTTGAGGGCGATGGCGGTTTGGTCGGCGAATGCGGCGGCCAGTGGGAGCACGGCTGGGTCGAAGGGTGGGTGCCCGGCTTTGCGCAGGGCGACCAGCACACCGGTGACGGTTCCTTCCCGCGCTCGCAGTGGCAGCACGAGGGCGGGACCGAACTCGATCTCGGGGTCGTGGGGGAGTTCGTAGTCCAGTTTGGGGACCTGTTGCGGTTGGCGGTTGCGGAAGGCGTGGCCCTGGCTGGAGTGTTCGATCGGGACGTGGCTGTCGACGAGGGTGGTGGAGCCGAGACCTTCGCTGACGGTGATGATGAGGCCGCTGACGTCTTCCGGCGGGAGGTCGGGGTCGTCGGGCTGGGCCAGGAAGGTGCAGTCCGCGTCGGTGAGGGTGAGGGCGCGCTGCGCGGCCAGTGACAGGACTTCGTCGAGGTCGGTGGAGGCGAGTAGTTGTGCGCGGATTTCGCTGATGGCTTGCTGCCAGGCTTCGCGTTGGCGGGCTTGTTCGTAGAGGCGGGCGTTGTCGATGGCGATGCCGGCGGCGGCGGCGAGTGCTTGGACGACGACTTCGTCGTCTTCGGTGAAGGTGTGGCCGTTGTTTTTTTCGGTGAGGTAGAGGTTGCCGAAGACGGTGCCGCGGACCAGGACGGGGACGCCGAGGAAGCTGTGCATCGGTGGGTGGTGTGGTGGGAAGCCGGAGGAGGCGGGGTGGTGGGCGAGGTTGTCGAGGCGGATGGGTTTGGGTTGCTGGATGAGCAGGCCGAGCAGGCCGTGGCCGGTGGGCAGGTCGCCGATCTGTTGCCGGAGGTGTTCGTCGATGCCTTCGTAGACGAATTGGGCGAGGTGTTCGCGGTCGGCGGTGAGCACGCCGAGTGCTCCGTAGCGGCAGTCGACCAGTTCGATGGCGGCGTGCACGATGCGTCGTAGGGTGATGTCGAGTTCCAGGCCGGAGGCCACGGCCAGCATGGCTTCCAGCAGCTGGTCCAGTTGGTCGCGGGACTCGGCCAGCTGCCCGACGCGGTCCTGGACCTCGTGCAGGAGCTCGTTCAGCCGCAACTGCGACAGCGTCTCCCGCATCGGCGGCGTCGGGCGCTCG
>NZ_JAAXLS010000010.1 GCF_012328925.1 Amycolatopsis acididurans | reverse complement strand
GCCCGAAGGAGTGCCATGACCCCCACCCCGCCCACCGTGACCCCGCAGATGCGCCGCGTCGCGTGGGCCAGCCTCGTCGGCACCACCATCGAGTGGTACGACTTCCTGGTCTTCGCCGCCGCGGCGGGACTCGTGTTCGACAAACTCTTCTTCCCTGGCCTGGAACCGGCTTCGGCGTTGCTCGCCTCGTTCGCCACGATCGGCGTCAGCTTCCTGGCCCGGCCCCTGGGCGGCGTCATCGCCGGACATCTCGGCGATCTGTTCGGCCGCCGGGCGATACTCGTGGCGACCCTGATCCTGATGGGCGGCGCGACGACCGCGATCGGCCTGCTCCCCGGTTACGCCACGATCGGCGTCGCCGCCCCGGTGCTTCTCGTCGTTCTCCGCTTCCTGCAGGGGATTTCCGCGGGCGGCGAGTGGGGTGGGGCGGCGCTGCTGGCCGTCGAGCACGCGCCACCTGGACGCCGTGGCCTGTTCGGTGCGTTCCCGCAGCTGGGCGGACCGTTCGGCCTGGTACTGGCGAACCTGGTGCTGCTGGGCGTGTCCACGACCACCACACCGCAACAGTTCCTCGCGTGGGGCTGGCGCATCCCGTTCCTGCTCAGCGTCGTGCTGATCGCACTGGGGCTGGTGATCCGCGCCCGCGTCGGGGAAACCCCGGTGTTCGCTGAACTGCGCCGCACCAGGACACGTCGCAGCGCTCCGCTCGCGGTGTTGCTGCGCCACAACTTCCGCGCGGTCGTCGTCGCGTCGGCGTTGTTCATCGGTGTCAATCTGTGCGGCTACATCCTGATCGCGTTCATCGGCTCCTACGGCACGCAGAAGCTGCACGCGGGCCGGTCCGCGATGCTGCTGGTCGGTGTCGTCGGCGCGCTGTCGTGGGCACTGTGGACGGTGCTCGGCGCCCGCTGGTCCGACCGGCTGGGGCGGCGCCGCACCTACCTGCTCGGCACGGTCGCGCTGGCGGTCTGGGCGTTGCCCATGTTCCTGCTGCTGGACACCGGCTCCGTGCCGTTGATGCTGCTCGCGGTGTTCGGACTGGCCATCGGGCTCGGCATCACCTACGGCCCGCAGGCGGCCGCCTACGCGGAACTGTTCCCGGCCGCGGTGCGCTACAGCGGTGCCTCGCTGGCCTACTCGCTCGGCGCGGTGCTCGGCGGCGGCTTCGCCCCGCTCGTGGCGGCCTGGTTGCTCGCCAGGACCGGCAGCTCGCTGGCGGTCTCGGCGTACATGTTCCTCGGTTGCCTGATCACGTTCGCCGCCGTGCTCGCGTGGTCGGAACGGCCCGTGGGCGAGCGGGAAGCATCGGTGTCCACTGTGGATGAGCGCGCCGAGGTGGGCACGTGAGTCACGTCGCGGTCATCGGCGCCGGTGGGGTGGGCACGGTTCTCGCGGCCGCGATGAGCGATGCGGGCCACGAAGTCACGATCTGCGCCCGCTCCACCACGCCTCCGCTGAATCTGCTTTCGCACGGCGAGACCCGGCGGCTCGACCTGCCGGTCGTGCGTGATCCGGACCGGGCCGGTCGGGTCGACTGGGTTCTGTTGTGCACCAAGGCTCACGACACCGCCGGCGCCGTGTCGTGGCTGTCGCGGCTGTGCGGACCGGAAACGGTGGTCGTGGTGTGCCAGAACGGGATCGGCCGGGCGCACCAGGTGAAGGCGGTGCTCCGGCGCGGCACCGTGCTGCCCGCTCTGGTCTACATCGCGGCCGAGCGAGCCGAAGCCGGGCTCGTCGTCCATCGGCGGGGCCGCCGCGTCGTCGTCCCGGCGGAACCGGCCGGGCGAGCGTTCGCCGACCTTGCCGCGCCCGTCCTCGACGTGGACGTCGAGCCGGACTTCGGCACCGCGGCGTGGCGCAAGCTGCTCACGAACCTGGCCGCGAACCCCATCACGGCACTGACCGGCCGGCGCATGGACGTGTTCGGCGACGCCGAGGTCCACCGCCTCGCGACGGCGGTGCTCGGTGAGGCGGTGGCCGTCGGACGGGCGGAGGGCGCGCGGCTCGGCGATCCGGATGTCTCGGAGACGCTCGACTTCTACGCCGCCTTCTCCCCGGACGACGGCACTTCGATGCTGTACGACCGGCTGGCCGGGCGTGGCCTGGAACACGAGGAGTTCAGCGGCGTGGTGACCGCGCTGGGACGCCGGCACGGCATTCCCACGCCGGCGAACCAGGCGCTGTACGCCCTGCTCGGTGCGCTGACGAAGAACGAGGGGAGCACCCCATGAACGACGCGGTGATCGTGGCGGCGGTGCGGACGCCGGTCGGCAAGGGCAAGGCCGGTGGTGCGCTGGCGGCCGTCCATCCCGTCGATCTGCTCGCGGGTGTGCTGCGCACGGTGGTGGCGGACACGGGAATCGATCCCGCGCTCGTCGACGACGTCATCGTGGGCTGTGTACAGCAGGTCGGCGACCAGTCGGGCAACATCGCGCGCACCGCCGCGCTCGCGGCCGGCCTGCCCGAGTCGGTTCCCGCGACCACGGTCAACCGGCAGTGCGGGTCGAGCCAGCAGGCCGCGGCCTTCGCCGCGCAGGGCGTGCTCGCCGGTGCCTACGACGTCGTGATCGCGGCCGGCGTCGAGTCGATGAGTGCGATCCCGCTCGGCAGCTCCCGGCCCGCGAACCGGGGTGAGCGCCACGCCCGCCGATATCCCGAGGGGCTGGTGAACCAGGGAATCTCCGCCGAACTCGTTGCCGCACAATGGAAGCTGGACCGCGCGGAGCTCGACGAGTTCAGCGCGGAATCGCATCGGCGCGCGGCCGCGGCTTGGCGTGCGGGCGACTTCGCGGCCGAGGTCGTCGCGGTGCCGCAGGCGCCCGGTCTCGTGACCGACGAGACGGTTCGCCCGGACACGACGGCCGAGGCGCTCGCCGGGCTGAGACCGTCGTTCCGGACCGCGGATTTTCCCGACATCGACTGGAAGATCACGCCGGGCAACTCCTCGCCGTTCACCGACGGCGCGTCCGCGGTGCTGATCATGAGTGAACACCGGGCCCGCTCCCTCGGAGTGCGTGCCCGTGCCCGGTTCCACGCGTTCTCCGTCGTGGGCGACGATCCGTTGCTGATGCTCACCGGACCGATCCCGGCCACCGCCAAAGTGCTGGCCCGCGCCGGAATGACCATCGGCGACCTCGACGCGTACGAGGTGAACGAGGCGTTCGCGCCGGTGCCTTTGGCGTGGCTTCGCGAAGTGGACGCGGATCCGGCGCGCCTGAACGTCCGTGGCGGCGCGATCGCTCTCGGCCACGCGCTCGGCTCGTCCGGCACCAGGCTGCTGGTCACGTTGCTCAACGTTCTGGAGTCCACCGGCGGCCGCTTCGGGCTGCAGACCATGTGCGAGGCGGGTGGCATGGCCAACGCGACGATCATCGAGCGGCTGTGACCACCGGGCGTGCTTCAGCCTGGCGCGCCGCCGTGCCCGAGCGCGCCCAGCACCGAGGCCGAGAGCGTCCGCCCGATGCGTTTTGTCGGCCAGCGCAGGCTTTCCGCCAGGTCGACGATGACCCGCTCGTCGAACATCGTGATCCAGACGAGCACCGCGTAGTCGGTGTCCTGCGCCGGAATCGTGCCGTCCTCGGCGAGTTCCTCGATCACCGGCGCGAGGATGCCGTACAGGGCCGAGGTCGGCGGGTCCGCGCGGTGGACGCGTGCCAGGAACCCCTCCGCGCTGCGGATGTGCGTTGCCGCGCGTCCCCACAACGCGGCACAGGCCGCCCAGCGGTCGCAGATGGCGTCGAACCGGCGGCGGCCGCGGGCGCGGGCCGATACCTTGCCGAGATCGCCGACCAGTTCGTCGATCAGCCGGTAGTAGAACTCGCGGTGGACTTCCTGCACGTCAGCGAAATGCCGGTACACCGTGGCCGAGGAGATACCGGCCGCGCGCGCCAGATCCGGCAGTGTGAAGGCGGTGCCGCGCTCGCCGAGCAGCAGAGCCGCGCTGTCCAGCAGCCGGTCGCGCGTCTCGGCGCTGTCCCGGCGTATTCCCGCCGAACGACGTGCCATGAACCCTCCTCGGGCTCATTCTGGCACGGCAAGGAGTGAGCATGAGTGCGGAGCCGGTCCGGTACCGGACCGAGGACGACATCGCGGTAGTGACGATCGACCGGCCCGACGCGAGCAACGCGCTCAACGCCGCGACCAGAGCGGCGCTGCTCGACGCGCTGGCGGCCATGGACGCCGATCCCGCGGTGCGGGCCGGGGTCTTGACCGGCGCGGGGACGCGTGCGTTCTGTGCCGGTGGTGACCTGCGGGAGCTGAGCGAGGATCCCGAGCCGATGCGGCGGTTTCTCGACCGGCTGCGACCGGGCAAGCCGTTGATCGGCGGGGTCAACGGCGCGGCCTACGGCGCGGGTTTCCTGCTGGTGCAGGCGTGCGATCTGTGCGTGGCCTCGACCGGCGCTCGCTTCGCCGTACCGGAGATCAAGCTCGGCCGGCCGCTGTCCTGGGCGGCGGCGTTGCCGTGGTGGATTCCACCGAGGGCGGCGATGGAGTTGCTGCTCACCGGTGACCCCGTCGACGCGGGTCGTGCCCGTGAACTCGGCCTGGTCAACGTGGTCGTGCCGCCGGAGGACCTGCTCGGCGAGGCGTGTGCGCTCGCGCACCGGGTGGCGGCCGGTGCGCCGTTGACCGCGCTGGCGGCGAAGCGGATGCTCCGCCTGTCCTCGGAGGTCCATTTGCGACAGATGGCACCGGAGCTGGAGGCGTTGTGGCGGCCGGTGCTCGGCAGCGCGGACGCGCGGGAGGGTATCGAGGCGTTCCTGGCGCGGCGGCCGGCCCGCTGGACGGGCCGCTGAGATTCGTTAAAACGAGGAAAAGTTCTCGACCGGCGGTTGACTAGGAAGACTTCAGCTTCTAGCTTTCTTCTCAATCTAATGGAGAAAATCTTCTCAACTATCACCCTGGAGGCAGTGGTGAGAGTAAGCCGTAGTATCCGATTATCCGCCGGACTGGCGGCCGTCCTGCTCGTCGCCGCGTGCGGCACCGCTTCGTCCGGCACGGGTTCCTCCCCGGCGGCGAAGGACTCCTACCGCGTCGGCGTGTTACAGATGGCCGAGGCCACCGTGCTGGACGACACCGTGACGGCCTTCGAGCACAAGCTCAGCGCCCTGCTGGCGCCGAAGAAGGTCGCGTTCGAGCTGAAGAACGCGCAGGGAGATCAGAGCCTGGTCGGCGGTATCGCACGGGACTTCGCGGGATCGGACGACGACGCCTTCGGGGTCATCGGCACCCCGGCGGTCATCGCGCTCGCCCAGCAGGTTCGCGACCGGCCGATCTTCGCCATCGCGATGGGCGATCCGGTCGGCAGCGGGGTCGCGAAGTCGCTCACGACACCGGGCGGCAACGTCACCGGCAGCATCGACTACGTCGATCCGGCTCTGCTGCTCGACCAGATCCTGAAGATCGCCCCCGCACCGAAGCGCATCGGCACCGTCTACGACCCGTCGAACAAGAACATGCAGGTGTGGGTGGACGCGCTCCGCAAAGCCGTGGCGGCACACAGTGGGCTGTCCCTTGTGGAGTCCTCGATCGCGGGAGCCGCCGACGTGCCGTCCGGTGCGCGGGGGCTCGTCGGCCGGTCGGACGCGATCCTCATCGGACCGGACGCGACGGTGTTCGCCGGGCTCGCCGCGGTGGGCTCGACGGCGGCGGCGGCCAGGTTGCCGGTCTACGTCTCCGGCGGTGACGCCACCGTTCCGGGCATCCTGGCCAGTATCGGACCGGACTACCCCGTGGTCGGGGAGCTGGCGGCCGCGTCCGCGGCGAAGGTACTGACGGGGACGAAGCCGGGCGAGGTCGCCTTCGGGCAGCCGAACGGTGTCGAGTTCGAGGTCAACAAGACCACAATGGACAGTCTGCCGGTGACCGTGCCACAGGACATCCTGGCCAAAGCGGTGGTCAAATGATCGGCCGCGTCGTACTCGACACGCTGGTCACCGGGCTGCCGCTGGTACCGGTCTTCCTCGGTATCTACACGGTTTTCCGGGTGCGCGCGGACTTCGACCTGACCGTCGAGGGCAGTTTCGCGCTCGGCGGCGCGGTCACCGCGATCGCCGCGGTGTCGGGCCTGCCGCCGCTGGCCGCGCTGCCACTGGGCGCGCTGGCGGGTGGCGTGGCGGGCCTGGTTACCGCGGGGCTGCACCTGTGGCTGCGGGTGCCGGTGCTGCTGGCCGGCCTGGTGATGAGCATCGGACTGTTCAGCGTCACGTTGCACGTACTCGGCGCGCCGACTCTGAGCCTGCTGGTCGCCGACACCCTTTCGGCCGAGGCGAGCGGCTACGCGGGGTCTCCCGATCTGGCGATCTCGGTGCTGCTGGGCCTGATCGTGCTGGTGGTGCTCGCCGGATACGCGCTGCTCATGCGGACCGAGATCGGGCTGGCGCTGCGGGCGAGCGGGGTGAACGCCGGAATGGCGCGCAGCCAGGGCGTCAACGATCGCGCGGTGCTGGCACTCGCGCTGTTCCTGTCCAACGCACTGGCCGGGCTCGGCGCCGGGCTGCTGGTGCAGACGCAGGGCTACGCCGACGTGAACATGGGCGTCGGGATCTTCGTCGCGGGTGTGGGCGCGGTGCTGCTGGGTGAACTGTTGCTCCGGCCGTCCGGCTCGAAGGTACTGCGCATCGTGGCCTGTGTACTCGCCGGAACCCTGCTGTACCGGCTGATCCTCGTGGGCGCGTTGCGGATCGGGCTGCCCGCGGGCGATCTCCGCGGCGTCACCGCGCTCACCCTCGTCATCGCGGTCGCGGCCGAGCGGTATCTCGGCGGGGCGTTGCGGAAGGTGCGGGTGGCCGGTCTCGTGTCCACGGTGCGGAGGGCGTCCTGATGCTCGAACTCGACGGGATCAACCTGATCTACAACCGCGGCCGGGTGGACGAGGTGGTCGCGCTGCGTGGCCTGTCCCTCACTGTCCACACCGGACAGTTCGTCACGGTCATCGGCAGCAATGGCGCGGGCAAGAGCAGTGTCGTGCGCACGGTGTCCGGAGCCGCGCGCCCCACCTCGGGGCGGGTGCGCATCGGCGGGCGGGACGTGACCGGATGGCCGGACTACCGGCGCGCGGGCCTGGTCGCGAGGGTTTTCGACGATCCGCGCGCGGGCAGCGCGCCGGAACTGAGCATCGAGGACAACCTCGCCCTCGCGATGAGCCGGGGGCGCCGCCGGACGCTGCGGTTCGCGTTGTCGGCGAAACGGCGCGCCCGCATGCGGGAGCGGCTGGCCCGGCTCGGGCTGGGACTGGAGAACCGGCTCGCCGACCGGGTCGAGCTGCTCTCGGCCGGGCAGCGCCAGAGCCTGACCATGGTGATGGCCGGGCTGAGCGCACCCGAGGTCCTGCTGCTCGACGAGCACCTGGCGGCCCTGGATCCCGCGACCGCGGCCAAGGTACTGGCGCTCACCGAGGAGCTGGTCCGCGACATGGGCTGCACCACGCTGATGATCACCCACAACATGGACCACGCGCTGGCGATGGGGGAGCGGCTGCTGGTACTCAGCCGCGGCACCGTCATCGCCGATCTCGACGCGGCGACGAAGGAAGCGACGAGCCCGTCCGGCCTCGTCGACCTGATCAGCGGTGCAGGCGACGCGGTCAGTGACCGGCTCCTGCTCGGCGACCGGACGGAGGTCGGCCGATGACATCGGGGGACATCGCGCCGCCCGCGACGTTCTACGGCAGCGGGGAGCGGTTCGCGACGCTGGACGAGATCGTCGCGGCCGCCCGCGAAAACCTGCCCGCGGAGGTATGGGACTTCCTGGCCGGTGGCGCGGGCGAGGAGTCCACTTTGCACGCCAACCGGGACGCGTTTGCCCGGTGGGCGTTCCTGCCGAGGGTGATGAGCGGCGCGGACGTGCCTTCGACGCGCACCTCGTTCCTCGGGGCGGAGCTGAGCATGCCGGTGCTCACCGCGCCGTTCGGCGCCGACGCGCTGTTCCACCCCGAGGGTCAGCGCGCGGTCGCGCGGGCGAACGAGGCGGAGGGAGTGGCAAGCATCGTGCCGGAAGCGGGCAGCCACTCGCTGGAGGACGTGCGTGCGGCGGCGCCGGGCGCGGCGGTGATCGCGCAGCTGCATCCGATGGGCCAGGAGGCGAACTTCCGGGCGATGATCGCGCGCATCGCCGACCGCGGCTACCGGGCGCTGTGCGTGACCGTCGACTGTCCCACGGGCGGCTGGCGGGAACGCAACCTGCGCAACAGGTTCGCGCCCGATCCGGCCGTCATCACGGGCAACTACCGGGCCGCGGGCTCCCCCGAACCGGAGGAGGTGTTCGGGCAGCTGTTCGACCGGACCGAACCGGTGTGGAGCTGGGACCGGCTGGCCGGCGCACTCGCCGGTTCGCCGCTGCCGTGGCTCGCCAAGGGAATCCTCACCGGCGCCGACGCCGAAGCGGCGATCGCCGCGGGCGCGTCCGGGATCGTCGTGTCGAACCACGGGGGCCGCCAGCTCGACGGCGCGCCCGCCGCGCTCGACCAGCTGCCGGAAGTGGCGCGTGCGGTGGCGGGCCGCGCGCAGATCGCGCTGGACAGCGGAATCCGCCGCGGCGCGGATGTCGCGAAGGCGCTTGCGCTCGGTGCGGACGTCGTGATCATCGGCAGGCTCGCGGCCTGCGGTCTCGCGGCCGCGGGGGAGACCGGGGTCCGTCGCGTGCACCGGCTTCTCCGGGCCGAGCTGACCACGGTTCTCACCCTGCTCGGCCGGGGCGGCGTGCGGGACCTGGACGAAAGCGCGCTCCGGCGGTCCGCGTCGTGATCGATCGCGTGTCCGGGCAGACGCCCGCGTTCGCCGGGGCGACGGCGCACGCGGGCCTGGTGTTCACCGCGGGCGTCATCGCCCCGAGCGTCCTCACTGGTCACGGCGCCGGGTTCGGCGAGCAGGCCCGGGAGGTGATGGCCGTCCTGGACGACGTACTGGGACGGGCGGGCAGCCGCCTCGACCGGGCGCTGCGGGTCGAGGCGTTCCTCGCGCGGGAGCAGGATCTGGCCGCATGGAACGAGGTCTTCGCCCGGACCTGGCCCAGCGAGGCACCCGCGCGTTCGACGGTGCTGGCCACGCTCGCCGTGCCCGGCGCGCTGATCGAGATCCAGATCGTGGGAGCCCTCACGGTGTGATGCGGGCGGGGCGGACGATGACGTCGCCGCCGTCGCTGCGGGCCCGCACCTTGACGGTCCGGCCGGGCCGCTCGGGCGCATCGAGGCGGTTGCGCACCCGGCCGACCGAGGCGCGCGCCTCCAGCGCGGCGGCGGTGCCCTGCGGGACGCCGATCTCCAGCTCGCCCGCGGCGGTGTACAGCTCGACCGGGCCGCTGCCGAGTTCACCGACGCGGATGTCGCCCACGGCGGCCTTCGCGTCGACCCCGGCGCGCGCGACGTCGACGGTGATGTGGCCGTTGGACGCGTGCGCCCGCAGGTCACCCGCCACCTCGCCGATCCAGCTGTCGCCGCCGATGTTCTTGACCACCGCGCCGCCGTCGACGCGGTTGAGCCGGATGTCCCCGTTCCCGCTGACATCGGCCCGCCCGGTCACGTGGTCCACGAGCACCTTGCCGCCGGTGGTCTTCAACCGGACGTCGGCGGCCTGCTCGATCCGCACGTCGCCGGTGGCGGTCTTCAGCCGGCACGAACCGACGACCCCCTCGACGAGGTGCTTGCCCTTCGCGGTGACGCCGTGCACGTCCGAACCCGTCGGCACCTGCACCAGCACCTCCACCGAGCCGTATCTGGTGTTGAACGCGGTGCGCAGCTTCGGGTGCCGGACGGTCAGCTCCCCGTCGGCGAAGTCGATGCTGACCTGTTCGGCGGCCTTGACGTCCAAGTCCCAGGCCGGGTCGGCGGGACGGACCTCGACCACCGTGTCGGCGCGGTCGCTCGCGGTGAACCGGACGTCGCCGCCGATGATGTCGACGGTCGCGGAGATCGGCGCGGGGGTGTGAAACGTGGGCATGGCGCTACCTTCCCGAATGTCGTGACTGATGACGGAACCCACGATCACCCGCCGTCCTGACATCGCGCCGCCATCGCGCTGACGCGGTGTCAGAGTCGTGTCAGCGCGGTGACCGCCGCGCCGATCACAGTTGCCGCATGACGAATTCGGCTATCACGACTTCCGGTCTGCGGAAGGCATTCCAGGACAAGGTGGTGCTCGACGGCATCGATCTCGATGTCCGCGCCGGCACGGTTTTCGCGCTGCTGGGCCCGAACGGGGCAGGCAAGACCACGATGGTGAACGTCCTGACGACGCTGCTCAAGGCCGACGGCGGCACCATCCGCGTCGCCGGGCACGACGTCGCGACCGAGGCGAACGCGGTGCGCGCCGCGATCGGGGTCACCGGCCAGTTCGCGGCCGTCGACGAGCTGCTCACCGGCCGGGAGAACCTGCAGCTGATGGTGGACCTCGGCCGGGCCAAGAACGGTAGGGAGACCGTCGCGCGGCTGCTGGAGCGCTTCGATCTGGCCGAGGCGGCGGACAAGTCCGCGTCGACCTATTCCGGTGGCATGCGAAGGAAACTCGACCTCGCGATGACGCTGATCGGAAACCCTCGGCTCATCTTCCTCGACGAGCCGACGACGGGCCTGGACCCACGCAGCCGCCGCACGATGTGGTCGATGATTCGCGAGCTCGTCGCCGGCGGCGTGACCATCTTCCTCACCACCCAGTACCTCGACGAGGCCGATCAGCTCGCCGACCGGATCGCGGTACTCGACCACGGCCGCCTGGTCGCGCAGGGCACTCCCGACGAGCTCAAACGCCAGATCCCCGGAACGCACATCCGGCTCCGGTTCGGCACCGCCGCCGAACTCGACGCCGCCGCACGGATCTTCCCCGGCTCCACACGGGACGACGAGGCGCTCGCACTGCGGATTCCCGGCGACGGCGGCACTGCCTCGCTGCGCGCACTGCTGGACCGGCTCGACGAGCATGCGCTCGGCGCCGAGGAGTTCTCCGTGCACACGCCGGACCTCGATGACGTTTTCCTCGCCCTGACGGGCCACACCACGGAGGTGCTCGCGAAATGAAGTCGCAGTCGATCGTCATGTTGCGCCGCAACTTCAAGCACATCGCCCGCAACCCGTTCACCGTGTTCAACGCGGTACTGATGCCGGTCGTGGTGATGGTGATGTTCGTGTACATGCTCGGCGGCGCGTTCAGCGTCGGCGTCGATTACGTCGACTACGCCACGCCGGGCCTGATGCTGCTGGCCGTCTGTTATGGCCTGGGCGCGGTGGCGACCTCGGTGAACTCCGATATGACCAAGGGCATCATCAACCGGTTCAAGGTCATGGACGTCTCCCGTAGCGCGGTGCTGACCGGGCACGTGATCGCCAGCGTGCTGACCAACCTGCTCGCGATCGCGGCGCTGGTCGGGGTGGCCTTCCTGCTGGGTTTCCGCCCGGCGGCGAGTTTCCTCGACTGGCTCGCCGTCATCGGGATGGTCGTGCTGATCGGTTCCGCGGCCGGCTGGCTGACCGTCGCACTGGGACTGGCGGCGAAGTCCCCGGAGACGGCGGGAATGGCTTCCGTGCCGCTGGTCATGCTGCCGTTCTTCAGCAGCGCGATCGTGCCCGCCGACAAGATGGGCCAGGGGCTCCGGCAGTTCGCGCAGTACCAGCCGTTCACCCCGATCATCGAAACCCTGCGCGGGTTGCTGGCCGGCGCCCCCGCCGGTGGCACCGTGCTCGCCGCACTCGGCTGGTGCGCCGGGATCGCCCTCGTCGGCTACCTGTGGGCGCGGTCGACGTTCACGAAGCGAGCGTGACCGCCACGAGCTCCCGCCAGCTCGCTCGCGTGCCCTCCTCGGCCGCCTCGGTGAACTTCGTGTCACCGAGGCGGCTTCGCGTTTCCCGCTCGATCCTGGCCACATCGGGCTGGGCGCGATCCGGCAGGCCGCGCACGCTCGTGCTCGCCGCGAGCAGCCGCGCGGCCTGTTCGTACTGTTCGCGGCGCAGCGCCAGATCCGCGATGCCGACGAGCACCTGCGCGATCATGGGCGCGCTGCCGTGCTCGGTGGCCGCCTGGAAGGCCGCGTCGCGGTGCGCGCGGACCTCGTCGAGATCCTCGGTGAGGTAGCCGAGCAGGTCGTGGCGCAACGCGCGGACCTGTGCCCGCTCGGCGGCGTTGCCCAGCAGGTCCGTCGCGAGGTCGAGTTGCGCGAGAGCCTGTTCGGCGTCGCGGCGCCAGCGCGCGAGTTCGGCCTTCGCCAGGGCCAGTTCGGTCAGCGCACCCGGCCAGGCGACCCGTTCGGCGTACCGCTGCGCCTCGGCCATGGCGGCCGCGCTGGCATCCTCGTCTCCCGCCAGCCAGTACAGCTGGGCCTGCCGCGACCACAGCGGCACGACGTCCTCGGTGGCGCCGAGTTCGGTGATGGCCGCGATCGCCTGCCGGCAGTGCTCGCACGCGGCGGCGAACTCGCCCCGCGTGGCGAGCCGGTTCGCCAGTTCGGTGAGGGCGAACGAAATCCCCCAGCGTTCGCCGAGCGCGCGGAATTCGGCGAGTGCCGCCCTGAGGCTGTCGTCGGGGTCCCGGTCGCCGTGGCCGAGCATGATCCGCATCTTGCCGAGCTGCAGCCGGGCGAGTGCGCGTGCCCACGGGTCTTCGTCGGTCAGCAGCGGTTCCCACGCCGACCGGTACGCGTCCGGCGCCCGCAGCAGCCTTTCCAGTGCGGAGACCAGACCCATGACCGGATGACGGCCGTGGACGCGCTGACTGATGTCGTGGACCTCGTGGATCCAGTCCGCGGCCTGGTACTGGTCGCTTTCCCGCCCGGAGGTCATGAAACCGGTGGCGAGCGCGTAGACGATGCCGCGCAGCTCGTCGGGTACCTCGCCGGGCGTGGCCGCGGCCGCCAGGATCAGCTCGTTGCCCTCGAGTTTGTGCCCGCCGAGCCACCAGTAGAAACCGGCGACCGCCGCGAGCCGCATCGCCCCGTACGCCTCACCGGCCGCGAGCGCCCCACGCATCGCGGCCACGATGTTGTCGTGCTCGGCCTCGAGCGTGGCGAGCCACTCCAGTTGCTCCGCGCGGCGCAGGTGCGGTTCCGCGGCCTCGGTGAGTTCGGTGAAGTACGCCAGATGCGCATGCCGCGCCGGCTCCGTCTCGCCCGCCTCGGCGAGCCGCTGCTGGGCGTACTCCTTGATCGTGCCGAGCGTCCGGTACCGCGGCGTTTCCCCGTCCTCGATCACCACCAGCGACTTCTCTGTCAGCGCGGTCAGCAGTTCGAGCACGTGGGCCGCCGGAACGGTGTCGCCCGCGCAGACCCGCTCGGCTCCCTCCAGGCTCGCGCCGCCGGAGAACACCGACAGCCTGCGCAGCACGATCCGTTCGGCGTCGCTGAGCAGCTCCCAGCTCCAGTCGATCACCGCGCGCAGGGTCCGGTGCCGGGGCAACGCGGTACGGCTGCCGCCGGTGAGCAGGCGGAAGCGGTCATCCAGCCGGCCGGCGAGCTGATCGAGGGACATGGTGCGCAACCGGGCCGCGGCGAGTTCGATGGCCAGCGGCATCCCGTCCAGCGCCCGGCACACCCGCGCCAGGGTCGCCACGGTACCGGCGTCGGCGCCGAGGTCCTTGCGCACCGCGCTCGCCCGCTCCCGCAGCAGCCGGACGGCCGGCGCGGACTCGATCTCGCCCGCGGTGGCGTCCTCCGCGGGCAGCGCCAACGGCGCGACCGGCCACAGTGCCTCACCGGTGATGCCGAGCGGTTCCCGGCTCGTCGCGAGGATCCGCAGCCGGCGGCATTCGCCGAGCACCCGGTGCGCGAAGGCCGCCGCGGACTCGATCACGTGCTCGCAGTTGTCCAGGATCAGCAGCATCTCCCGCTCGCGGACCGCGGCGACGACCCGTTCCGTCGGCTCGATGTCCGATCCCTCGGCCAGCAACGCGTCCCGCAGTTTGAGCGCGGCGAGCGTCGCCTGCGCGACATCGGCCTCGGGGCCGATGGGGGCGAGTTCGACGAGCCACACCCCTTCCGGCAGGTCGTCGAGCAGCGTGCGCGCGGTTTCCGTGGCCAGCCTGGTCTTGCCAGAGCCACCCGGTCCGATCAGCGTGGTGAGCCGGTGCTCGCCGACGAGTTCGCGCACCGCGGCGATATCGGCGTCCTTGCCGACGTAGCTGGTCAGCTCGGCACGCAGATTGGTCCGGCGGGTTTCCTCCCGCCGCCCCAGCTCGCCGCGCAGCAACGCGACGTGCAACCCGGACAGCTCCGGTGACGGGTCCACACCCAGCTCGTCGGCCAGTGCCTCCCGCGTGCGCTGGTAGACCAGCAGCGCCTCGTTGTCGCGCCCGGTGGCGACCAGCGCGCGCATCAGCGCCGCGACGAGCCGTTCGCGCAGCGGATGCGCGGCCACGGCGTCGGTCAGGTCGGTGACCAGCTCCGCACCGTGGCCGAGGCCGATCTCCGCGTCGAAGGAGTCCTCCATGGCCGCCAGGCGCAGCCCCTCGAGCCGGGTGACCGCCGCGTCGAACGCCGCGCTGTCCGGCAAACCGACGTCCTGCAGGGCCGCGCCGCGCCACAACGCGAGGGCCTCGCGCAGCCGGCGGGGATCCTCTTCGTCGCGGGCCCTGGCGACGAGACGTTCGAACCGCACGGCATCGACGTCATCGGGTTCGACCTTGAGCCGGTAGCCGTCCGGCTGCCCCTCGAGGAGCCCCTCCGGCAGCACCTTCCGTAGCCGGGACACCAAGCGCTGCAACGCATTCGCCGCGTCGGCGGGCGGGTTCTCACCCCAGATCCAGTCGACGAGCGTCGCCTTCGCGACCACCCGGCCCGGTTCGAGCGCGAGGGCGGCCAGCAGTCCGCGCAGCCGGGCGCCCGGCACGTCGGCGAGGACACCGCCCTCCGGCCGAACCTCGAATGGTCCCAGCAACCCGATCCGCACCTCGCCGATTTTGCCACGGGTGCCGCTGACGTTGCGGTCTGATCGCCGGACTTGCCGGTGCGTGCACTACGCGCTACTCTTGCGGTGATCCTCGCGGATGTCGGCTCGGCCGCCCGCTCAGATCTTTTCCCTCCCCGAAGTTCAGGTTTTCGGGTTTTTCGTTCCCGGTGCTCCGCGCGTGCGTCGATCACCGCCTTTCATTTCTGGAGTTCACCATGCCCCTACAAGGAATCCTCGATATCCACGGCAAATCCGCCACCCTCGGCTACGGCCCCGGTGGCACCAGCGTCCCCTTGGGACTCGTTCGCGCACACGGTTTGCGCCGCGGTGACGAAATCGTGCTGGAGGGCGAGGAATTACTGGCCCTCAACGGTTCTTCGCCCCGGCGCGAGCGTCCCGAGTTCGACGAGCTCACGCCGGTGTATCCCGACGAGCGGCTCGTGCTGGAAACCGGCCGGCTCACCACCCGCGTGCTCGACCTGGTCGCACCGATCGGCAAGGGGCAGCGCGCGCTCGTCGTCGCACCCCCGCGCGCCGGCAAAACGTTTGTGCTACAAGCGATCGCGCACGCCGTCGCGCGAAATCACCCGTCCGCCCATCTCATGGTGCTGCTCGCCGACGAGCGGCCCGAGGAGGTCACGGACATGCGCCGCACGGTCTGCGGTGAAGTGGTCGCCTCGACGTTCGACCGCAAGCCCGCCGAGCACACGGCCGTCGCCGAACTCGCCCTCGAACGCGCCAAACGCCTCGTCGAATCGGGCCGTGACGTCGTGCTGCTGCTCGACTCGCTGACCCGGCTCGGCCGCGCGTACAACCTCGCCGCCCGGCCGTCGGGCCGGGTGCTCTCGGGCGGGGTCGACGCGGGCGCGCTGCATCCGATGAAGAAGATCCTCGGCGCCGCGCGCAACATCGAAGGCGGCGGTTCGCTCACCATCATCGCCACGGCGCTCGTCGGCACGGGTTCGCTGGCGGACACGGTGTTCTTCGAGGAGCTGAAAAGCACCGGCAACTCGGAACTGCGCCTGGACCGCGCCCTGGCCGACCACCGGCTGTTCCCCGCCGTCGACCTGTTCGCCTCCGGCACCCGGCGCGACGACCTGCTGGTGCCGCCCGGCGAACTGGCCGTGATGACCGAGGTCCGGCGCGCACTGGCCGGTCAGGATCCCAAGCGCGCCACCGAACAGTTCCTCGACCAGGTGCGCACGACCAGGTCGAACGCGGAGTTCGTCGCACGCGTGACCGCGTCGCTGGCCGGGCCCGCGCAGTCCGCCGCCTGAACGCTCACACCGAACCGAGATCGGCCGACAGCCAGTGTTCCGGCCGCAGGTAGATGACGACGTGCTCGCCCAGTTGCGTCCGCTCGAACTCCAGGTATCCCGCGACCTTGTCGGCGGGCAGATACCGCGCGGCCATTTCGTACGCTAGCTCTTCGCTGTCCGGCGTGGTCCGGACCACGGGGCCCGCCACGGACACGTAGCGGACGCTCGGCACAGTGCGCTCGACCATCAGGCTGAACCGGCCCGCGGTGTCGATCGCGCGTGCCTTGCGCGAACCCGGAGCCGTGCGTACCCACAGCTCGCCGCCCGGCGTGTACTGGTACCAGATGGGAACCGTCAGCGGCGCGCGATCCGGCTTCTCGACCACGGACAGCGCTCCGACGTGAGGTTCCGCGAGGAATTGCCGACGTTGTCTTGGTGACAATGGCATGAGCGGGAGGCTACTCGCGGGGTCCGACAAAACCGCTCGGCGCGAACAGTGGCCCCGCTTCTTCGGACACCGCGCGTATTCCGGCGAGCCGCGCCGCGGCCCACAGCGTCACCTGCGTCGCGGTGAGCACCGGACAGCCCGCGGCGCGTTCGAGATCCGCGGTGATTTCGCTGGTGTGCAAGGCGGTTTCCGGCAGCAGCACCGCCTGCGCGCGGGGATGCGCGGCGCGCCGGACGAGATCCACGATGCGCTCCGGGGACCACCGTGCCAGCTCCCGCTCGGAGCCGCCGGAGGCGTCGACGCGGCGCACGATCTCGGCGCCGGCCTCGCGCACCCGCTCGACGAAGTGAGCCGAGACCTCCGGGTGGTACACCGACGCCAACGCGACCGTGCGCAGCCCCAGGCTGCGGATCGCCTGCTGGAACGCCGCTGTCGTGCTCATCGCGGGGCAGTCCGCGAGCCGGCGCAGGACGCGCAACTGGTCCTCGACGCCGTCCGGTCCGTCCACGAAACTGGCGCTGGTCACGGCATACGCCACCACGTCGACGTCGCGGCCGTCGAGAGCGGCGGGCAGCACGCGCTGCAGATGCGCTGCCGAACCCAGGCGGCGCACGGCATCGACGACCTGATCGGTGTCCAGTGTGGACAGATCTCCGATGTCCTCGGGCCAGGGGAAGTAGACGACCTCGACGTCGAGTGCCGGACGCGTCCGTGCGGCGAGGCGCAGGAAGTCGTCCTCACCGGTGTTCGCCGTGGGATAGACCAGTCCGATGCGCATGCCGACACCATAGGGCGCACCCGTCACTCGGCAGGGTCTCTTTCGGCAAGCGGCCGGCACGAGGCCGGGCTAGAGTCCGCCCATGGGTCTGAGCATCCGCAACCAACTCAGCGGAACGGTCACCGCCATCACCCGCGGTGCGGCGATGGCGACCGTCAAGGCGCGACTGCCCGGTGGGCAGGACGTCACCGCCGCCATCACACGGGAGGCGGTCGACGACATCGGCCTCACCGAAGGATCGGCCGTGCGCGTGCTGATCAAGTCGACCGAGGTCTCGCTGGCCACCGGGCCGGTGAGTGGCATCAGCATCCGCAACCAGCTGCCGGGCCGGGTCACCGCCGTCGCGACCGGCGAGGCGATGGCGACGGTGAAGGTCGCCATCGACGGTGGCGAGTTGACCGCGGCGATCACCCGCGAAAGCGCGGGCGACCTGGGCCTCGCCGAGGGCGCTGAGGTCGTCGCGCTGGTCAAGTCGACGGAGATATCGCTCGCGACCGGCTGAGCACCTCCCACGGCGCGACGTTGAACAAGCACAACCGGGACAGACTGCGCACATACCTGCTGGCCCGCCCGTCGCAGGGCATCACGAGCGTCGGGCGCGCCAGCACGGCCCCGTTGTAACGAGTCGCCAGCAGCGCGGCGCAAGCCCCGAACTCCGGGTCGATCTCCGCGAGCGACAGCGCCACCTGGAACCCGTCCTCCGACACGGCGAGCACGACGACGTTGAGCTGTCCCATCTTGTGCCGCTCGTCCCAGCGCGGCCGCAGCTCCGTCAGCACCTCGTGCAGTGCGACGCCCCGCACCCGGTGCACCTCGCGGCGGTAGCGGGTCACATAGGACACGTCGCGGCCGGCGTTCGCGCGAGCGTCCAGGTCGGCCGTGTCGATCACCCGCTCACCGACCACGTCACCCGTCACGAGCACCTGCCCCGGCGCGACACGCTTCATGCGGCGAGGGTAAGTCGCGTCGACGGGTCCACACAGCCCCCGAACAGGGCACGTTGCCAAACCGTAAAGTCGGAGAATTCGCGCTAGAAGATCCGTATCAGCGGAGCTATCATGACACCTACTCCGCAGTTGCTTCGGAGTCAGAAGCCGGGATGCCCGCGTCGTTCGCGCGAGAGCTCTGGTGCCGGCGGGCCGGTCGCGGTACAACCGGAACATGTCCGAGCGCGTCCGGCGCCGTGACCCGCATGCCGCGGTGAAACGCGATGTGCTGGTGCGATACCTCGACGCGTGGATCGCGGGCGCGCTGCGGTCGCATCGGCACGCCACGTACGTCGAATGCGGCGAGTTCGTGGCGGACGCGTTCGGGGTTTTCGAGGAGTTCGCCGACCGGCTCGCCGGGTCGCATCTCGACATGGTGATCGTCGGACGGGAGCCTGGCGATCCGCCGGAGGGGCTGCCGGTCCGTGTGGTCGCCGATCCCGCGGACCTCACGGTGGACGGGCCGATGCTGGCGAATCTCGACGGCCTGGACGTGTGGCCGCCGGTGCGCGGCAAGTCGCACGAGGTGATGTTCACGGCGCGCAGCGGCGATTACGGCGAGCGGCTGCGTGCCGCGGGACTGGCGTACCGGGTCGCCGTCGAACTGGTCGCCGACGACGGCGAAACGGAACTGCTCGTGTTCGGGACCGGGGACAGCGGGCATCTCGCGACGTTCAAGAACGAACTGTGGTCGGTGGACGAGTTCGCCGGAATCCGCTACCGCGATCCACACGACACCGAGGGCACCCTTGTCGACATCTCGCTCACACCGCAGCTGCTGCCGTTGCGGCGGACGCTGCTGGCCGAGCTGACGCGGCGGGGTCCGTGCCCGGTCGCCGATCTGCGGCGCCACACCCTGCTGGAGACGATCTACCGTCCCGAGGACACGATCGGTGCCCTGCACGCGGCGGCCGTCGCCGGCGAGATCACCCGCGAGCCGGCGAAGGGCAGGCTGACTCCCCGGACGATCGTCGGCCCCGCCGGTGCCCACAGCGCGCACTGAGTTCTCACCGGTCGGCGGCCATGCCCCGCCACAGCATGTCGACCAGGCTCGCGGTCTGACCGCGCCAGTCGCCGTTCGGATCGAGGAACAGCAGGCCGACCAGTCCGCGCATGATCGTGTCGGTATCGAGGTCGGCGCGGATCGTGCCCGCCGCCACGTTGGCCTTCACCAGCGTGTCGACGGCGCCGACCACGGCTTCGAAGGCGCTCGCGGGCAGCTCCTGCTGGGACCTCGTGGCGGCGCGCAGCGCGTCGGCGAGGCCGCGCTTGGTCATCATGTAGCGGGCGAGGTGATCGACGGCCCAGATCCGGAAGGCCTGTTCCGGCGGGTGCTTTTCGAGCAGCTCCGGCACGACGTCCGCCATGTGCCGGACCTCGCGCTGGTACACCGCGAGGATGAGCGCTTCGGGGGTCGGAAAGTGGCGGTACACCGTGCCGACGCCGACCTTGGCCCGCTTCGCGATCGCGTTGAACGAGATCCCGCCCGGTCCGGCCAGGGACTCGGCGGCCGCGGCGAGGATGCGCTCGTTGTTCCGCCGGGTGTCCGCGCGCCGGGGATTGACCGCTCCCGCCGTCATCGTCCCTCCCGGTTCTTCCGTCTCCGACGCACCACGCTAGCTCGCTTGACCTGGAGCTGCTCCAGCCTGGTAGACGTTTGCGAAGCGGATTCTAATCCGCTAGCTTCGGGTTCAGGGCCGAACCGGATGATTATCCGTTCGGGCTCACCCGCACTGTCAAGACTTCCCACCATCGGAAAAGAGATCAGTGGACATCTCACTCGAAGTCAACGGCAACACCGAGCAGCTGAGCGTCGAGCCCGGTGTGACGCTGCTGGACGCGTTACGGGAGCGGCTCGACATCACCGGCCCGAAAAAGGGCTGTGACCGGGGGCAATGCGGCGCCTGCACGGTGCACGTCGGCGGCAGGCCGGTGCTGTCCTGCCTGACGCTGGCCGCCACGGTGACACAGCCGGTCACCACCGTCGAAGGGCTTTCGGACGGGGACGAGCTGCACCCCGTCCAGCGCGCGTTCGCCGACTGCGACGCCCTGCAGTGCGGGTTCTGCACGCCGGGCCAGGTGATGTCGGCGGTCGCCGCGGTCGAGCAGGACGTCGAGGACGTCCGCGAGTTCATGTCCGGCAACATCTGCCGCTGCTCGGCCTACCCGAACATCGTCGCCGCCATCGAACAGGCGAGGAGGGCCGATGCGACCGTTTGAGCTCACCGCGCCCGCGACCGTCGAGGCGGCACTCGAATCACCGGGCACGTTCCTGGCCGGCGGGACCACACTCGTCGACCTGATGAAACTCAACGTCCTCACCCCGCACGAGGTGCTGGACATCAACCAGCTTCCGTTGCGGGGCATCGATACCGCCGACGGGTTGCGGATCGGCGCGCTGGAGCGGATGAGCGACATCGCCGCGCATCCCGGCGTCTATCCGGCCATTTCGCGCGCCCTGCTGCTGAGCGCTTCCCAGCAGCTGCGGAACATGGCCAGCATCGGCGGCAACCTGTTGCAGCGCACGCGATGCTCGTACTTCCGCGACGTCGCGACGCCGTGCAACAAGCGGCATCCCGGCACTGGCTGCCCGGCGATCACCGGTGCCAACCGGATGCACGCCATCCTGGGCACCAGCGACGCGTGCGTGGCCACGCACGCCAGCGACGTCGCGGTGGCTCTCGTCGCGCTGGACGCCGAGATCCGGCTCGCCGGCGCGGACGGCAGCCGCACCGTGCGGCTGGCCGACTTCTACCGGCTACCGGGTGACACCCCCGACGTGGAGAACGATCTGCGCCCGGGCGAGCTGATCACCGAAGTGGTCGTCCCGCGGCTGGACTGGGCCGCCCGCTCCACCTACGTCAAGGTGCGCGACCGCCAGTCCTACGAGTTCGCATTGTGCTCGGCCGCGGTCGCGCTGGACATCCAGGACTCGCACATCGTCGATGCCCGGGTCGCGGCCGGTGGCGTGGCGACCATGCCGTGGCGGCTGCCCGCCGTCGAGGCGGCGCTGCGCGGCGAGCCCGTGACCGCGGAGTCCTTCGAGAAGGCGGCCTCGGTGGCGGCTCACGGCGCGAAACCGTTGTCCGGTAACGAATTCAAGGTGTCCCTGCTGAAGCGGACGATCGTGCGCGCACTGCTCGAACTGACTGACGGGAGCGACCGGTGACTCCTCGCCTGGACGGGCCGCTGAAGGTGGCGGGCCGGGCCAAATACGGGTTGGACAACAACTTCCCCGGGATGGCCTTCGGATACGTCGTGCTGAGCACGATCGCGAACGGTGAGATCGAGGCGATGGACGTCACGGCGGCCAAGAGCGCTCCCGGAGTGCTCGGCGTGTACTCGCCGTTCGACCCGCTCGATCTGCGCCCGACGAGCACGCCGCTCATGGGCGATACGTGGGTCCCCCTGCAGGACAGGGAAGTCGCCTACTACGGCCAGCCGATCGGCTTCGTCGTGGCGGAGACGTTCGAGCAGGCCCGTGACGCGTCGATGCTCATCGAGGTCTCCTACCACGAACGACCGGCGCTGACCTCGCTGGAGGACGGGCTCGCGACGGCCGAAGACGCGCCGCCGGGGCGCGACGGCTCGCCGCCGGCACTGGAGGTTCTCGCGCCCGGCGTGGAGTCCTTCGAGGACGCTCTGGCGGCGAGCCCGGTGGTGGTGGAGGCGACGTACCGCACCGCGGCGCAGAACCACGCCGCGATGGAGCCGCATTCCGCGGTCGCCGTGCCCGAGGGTGACGGCGTGACCGTCTACACCGGGAACCAGGGATCCACGCTCATGGCGGGCGAACTGGCCGGGGCGCTGGCGCTGGAACCGTCGGCCGTTCACGTGCTGAACCCGTTCGTGGGCGGCGCTTTCGGCGGCAAGGGACGCACCTCGATCCCGGCGTTCCTGGCGGCGGCCGCGGCCAGGGCGCTCGGCAGGCCGGTGAAGGCGGCGCTGGCGCGCGAACAGGTCTTCACCGCGACGGCGAACCGGCCCGCGACGGTGCAGAAGATGACCCTGGGCGCGGACGCGCACGGCACGTTGATCGCGCTGCGGCACGATTCGTGGAGCAGCACGCCGATGGACCGATCGTTCATCGAGCCGACGTCGCACGGCACGTCGCGCGAGTGGTACGCGACGCAGAACCTCGCGATCAGCCAGAAAATGGTGCCGCTGAACATCCCGCCGACCACGTTCATGCGGGCGCCGGGCGAGGCGCCCGGTTCGTTCGCGCTGGAGAGCGCGATCGACGAGCTGGCGGTCGCGCTGGACATGGACCCGATCGAGCTGCGGCTGCGCAACAACTCGGCCGCGCCGCCGGGTAAGGACCTGCAGTGGTCGAGCAAGCACCTCGACGAGTGCTTCCGCATCGGCGCGCAGCGGTTCGGCTGGGCGCACCGGTCGCCCAACGGGCACACCGACGGCGACTGGCTGGTCGGGCTCGGCACGGCCACCGCGATGTTCCCCGCGCTGCGGTTCCCGGCGACGGTCCAGGTCACCTTCCGCGCGGACGACACGGCGGTCGTCGGGACCGGTGGCGCGGACCCGGGCACCGGGCTGCTGACCGTGCTGGCGCTGGTGGGAGCGGAATCGCTGGACATCGCGCCGGAGCGGGTCACGCCGCTGCTGGGCGATTCGGCGCTGCCGCCGGGCGGGTTGTCCGGCGGTTCGACGGCGACCGCGAGTGCGGGCACCGCCATCATGATCGCCGCGACCAACCTGATCGACGAACTGCTGGCCGTGGCCGCGGCGCCGGGCGCGCCGTTCGAGGGCACGGAGGTCTCCTACGCCGACGGACGCGTGCTGGCCGACGGGAAGTCGATGACGTTCGGCGAGGTGCTGCGTGCCGTGCACCGTCCGTCGATCTCCGCGACGGGGTCCTCGGCGCCGGGAGAGGAGCTGACGAAGCATTCGTTCAGTTCCTTCGGTGCTCAGTTCGTCGAGGTACGCGTGCATCGGCTGACGCGGGAGGCGCGGGTTTCGCGCATGCTCGGCGTGTTCGACGCGGGCCGGATCATCAACGAGAAGGCCGCGCGGAGCCAGCTGATGGGCGGCATGATCTGGGGCGTGTCGGCGGCCCTGCACGAGGGCCTGGAGGTCGAGGCCGGCGGCAGGCTCGCCAACGCCGATTTCGCGAGCTACCTGCTCCCGGTGAACGCGGACATCCCGGACGTGGACGTCCATTTCGTCGAGTACCCGGACACCCTGCACAACGACCTCGGGGCGAAGGGCATCGGCGAGATCGGCACGGTGGGCATGGCCGCGGCGGTCGCGAACGCGATCCACAACGCGACCGGCATCCGGGTCCGCCACCTCCCGATCCAGATCGAGGACCTGCTGGACTGATTTCAGGGGCGGTACCGCCGGCGGCGCGTGGCTCTCGGCGCCGTTGGCGGTACCGCGGCCGCGTCCCGCATCGGGGATGCTGCACACTTCACGGCGATGAGGACTCTGACGACGACCCTGGCGGGATTCGATCAGGAGCAGGCCTCGCGGTTTCGTGGGCTCGTGCTCCGGCAGCTGCTCCGCGCCAGCCGCGCGGCCACCGACGCGGGGCTGCTGCACCTGTTCCTGCTGCCGCCGGAACCGGGCAGCACCCGGTTCGCGATCTACGAGACGGCGCAGGCGGTGCGGCTGGACCTGCCGATTCCGCAGGCGATCCAGGCCGCCGTCGACGTCCTGCACGACGCGGAAGGCGATCCCCGCGGGGTCGAGGACGCCGGGCCGCGCTGGCAGGAGATCGATCCCGGTCGCAGGGCCCTCTACCTCGGCACCGGGGCCCGGTTCGCCGGACGGGCCGTCGCGGGCACCACGATCGCCCGCCTCGTCGACCGGACCGCGTTGTCCTTCAGCCTCGCCGAGGACGGTCGGGCGCGTGCCACCCAGTGCAGCGAGCCGTACTGCCTCGACGACAAGACCCACCCCGCGGACGAGATCCCCGCCGCTGCCGAGCCGCCGTTCCTGCTCATCGACACCATCGTGCAGTACCTGCAGTAAGGCGGCACCGCCCTGGAAGGGCAGGACCGGTGCGGCGTCCACAAAGGTCGTGGTTCCGCTGCCAGGAAACCGTTGTCACGCGGCCGAAACCGGTTCGTGCACGTCCTTCGCCATCGGTTCGGCGTAGAGGGCCTCGATGTCCTCGGCGTACTTCTCGCCGATCGGCTTGCGCCGCAGTTTCATGGTCAGCGTCAGCTCGTCCGCGCCCGGCTCCCAGAACACCGGCAGGATCTTGAACCGCTTGATCTGCTCCACCCGGGACAGTTCCTTGTTCGCGGTGGCGATCGCCTCGGCCACCTGTGCGAGGACGCTCTCGTCACCGAAACCCCGGCCGTGCAGCGCTTCCGGATCCAGTACGACCAGCGCCGTGTTGTACGGCCGGGCATCGCCGATGGCGACGACGCCGGCCACGAGCGAGGACGCGGCCTTGACGGCGTTCTCGATGTTCGCCGGGGACATGTTCTTGCCCGACGCGTTGATGATCAGCTCCTTCTTGCGGTCCACAACGGACAGATAGCCCTCCTCGTCGACCGTGACGACGTCGCCGGTCGACAGCCAGCCGTCCGGGCTGAGCACCTCGGCGGTCTTCGCGGGCTCGCCGCGATATCCCTTCATCACCAGCGGTCCGCGCACCAGCAGCTCGCCGTCGTCGGCGACGCGCATCTCCATGCCCGGCAGGATCCGGCCCACTGTGCCCAGCCGCGCCGGATCGGCCGGAGTCGCGCTCGCGATGCACGTCAGCTCCGACATGCCCCAGATCTCGGACACGCGCAGGCCGAGCGCGGTGAAGAACGCCAGCGTGGCGGGCGGGATCGGCGCCGCGCCGGAGACCGCCCACTTCAGCTCGCCGAAGCCCAGTTTCTCGCGCAACGGCCCGAGCACGGCCTGCTCGGCCTTCGCGTGTTCCGCCGCCAGATCCGCGGGCACTTCCCGGCCGGCCCGCAGGATTTCCACGCGCCGGGCGCCGACGTCCAGAGCCCACCGCAGCGCCGCGCGGCGGGTGTCGTCCGGCTCACGTTCGATGCCGAGTTCGACGGCGACCCTCAGCTTCTCCCAGACCCTCGGCACGGCGCCCCAGACCGTCGGGCGGCAGTCCGGCAGCGCCGCGGCGATCAGCGAGGGATCGGCGACGACCGTGATCTGCGTGCCGAAGACGAGCTGGAAATACAGGGCCGTCATGCGGTCGGCGATGTGTGCCGAGGGCATGAACGAGGTGATCCGATCGCCGTACTCGACCGGCAGCACCTCGTGCACCGCGCGCGCCTCGAACAGCAGGGCGGCGTGCGTCGATTCGACGCCTTTCGGGGTTCCGGTGGTACCCGAGGTGTAGATCAGGGTGGCGACGTCGTCGGCCTCCACGGCTCGCCAGGTGCCCTCGAAGTCGAAACCTCCGGTGTCCATTGTGGTCAGTTCGGCGAGCGGGACGGTGCCTTCGGGCGTGCCGTCGACCACGATGATCCGCTCGACGTCCGCGCCGGATTCGCGGATCCGGTCCACGTACTGCGCTTCGCAGAACACGATCTTCGCGCGCGCGTTGTCCAGTACGAACCGGATCCCGGACGCGGGCAGGGTGTTGTAGACGGAGAACGAGGTCGCACCGAGATGCAGCGCGCCGACGTCGATGGGATAGAAGTCGACGCGGTTGCTCATCATCAGCGCCACGGTGTCACCGCGCCGCACGCCGAGCGCGGCGAGACCGGTCGCGACAGCGCGCACCTGTGTGGCGTATTCGCGCCAGGTGAGGGTTCGCGTGTTGCCCGGTGTGCGTACCGCGATCGCGTCCGGATCGATCGCGGCGGTGGCCTGAAAGGCCGCGCAGAGGGTGCTCATCGGTCTCCCCGGGTCTCGACGTCGTGGATGAGGGCGTGCACCGTCCGGTCTCCGGCGAGGTAGGCGTCGGCGGCGACGTTGACCACGCCGCGCAGCAGCGCCCACGGCTGCCAGGCGGCGGGTGCGAGCGTGCGTCCCGCGCGGCGCGCGATGGCGTCGGCGAGCACGGCCGCCGCCTGCTCCGCCGTGATGCGCTTGCGCAGCGCGGCCGGCAGCCGTTTCTCCAGCGCACGGCCCAGCGGATCGTCGTCCAGTGTGGTGCGCGCCAGTTGCGTGTCGACCACGCCGAAGTACGCGACCCCGGCCGTCACGCCGTGTGCGGCGAGTTCGAGCCGGAGCGCGCGGCCGAGCTGCTCGACCGCGGCCTTGCTGATCATGTACGGGGCACCGGCGGGTCCGGGCACGAAGGCGGCGGCCGACGAGATGACCACGACGTGTCCCCGCCGGGCGATCAGGTGGTCCACGGCGGGACGGACGGTGTTGAACGCCCCGGTCACGTTGATCTCCATGACCCGGTCGAACTCCGCGGGCTCGATCCGCCGCAGCGTCGCTGGTGGTGGGGTCACGCCCGCGTTCGCGACGACGACGTCCAGCCCGCCCGCGCGGCCGGCCAGCTCACCGACCGCCTCGGCGATGCCGTCGCGGTCGCGGACGTCGGCGACCGCGGTGAGCACCCGCTCACCCAGCGATCCCGCGGTCTCGGCGAGCGCGTCCTTGTCGCGGTCGATCAGCGCGAGCCGCGCGCCGCGCTCGTGCAGCCTCCGCGCGAGCGCCTGCCCGATACCGGCGCCGCCGCCGGTGATCAGCACGGTGCGGCCGGCGACGCGGTAGTTCCGGCCGCCGGGAAGCGGGATGCCGAGATCCCGCACGGCGTTGAGGACGTTCATGTCACCACAACCCGTGCCGCACGGCGACAATGACGCGTACCACCGCGTCGGCCCAGGGCGGCCGGTAGAACGAGGTGAGCGGCAGCGGTGAGGGAAACCGCTGCACGGTGGTCGCCCTGGCGTAGGCGAACTCGCGCAACCCGTCCGCGCCGTGCACGCGGCCGTAGCCGGAATCGCCGACGCCGCCCAGCGGCAGCGACGGGATCGAGGCGTGCGCGACGAACGCGTTGACCGACACGGCCCCGGACCGGATCCGCCGCGCGATCGCGGGGCCGTTGCGCCGGGAGAACACGGTCGCGCCCAGACCGAAGCGGCTGCGGTTGGTGAGCTCGACGGCGGTGTCCATATCGGACACCGCGGTCACCGTCAGCGTCGGGCCGAACGTTTCCTCGGTCACGGCCGCGCTGTCCTCCGGCACGTCGGCGAGGATCGTCGGCTGCACGAACCGGCCGCGCACCGCGTCCGGTCCGCCCAGCACGGCACGGCCACCGCGGTCGAGTGCGTCGTGAATGTGGCTGTCGATGACCTCGACCTGCCCTGGCATGGTGACCGGTCCGATCTGCTTCCCCGCCCGGATTCCCCTCGCCAGCGCGACAACCTTGTCCAGGAACGTCTCGTACACGTCCCGGTGTACGTAGACCCGCTCGACCGCGAGGCAGGTCTGGCCCGCGTTGGACATGCCGCCCCATACCGCGGCGTCCGCGGCCGCGTCGAGATCGGCGTCGGCGTCCACGAGCAGCGCGTCCTTGCCGCCGCACTCCATCAGCACCGGGGTCAGGGTTTCGGCGCAGGCGGCGGCCACCCTGCGGCCGGTCGCGGTGGAACCGGTGAACCCGATCTTGTCCACTCCGGACCGGCACAGCGCCGCGCCGGTGCTGCCCGCACCGGTGACGACCCGCAGCACCGGCGGACCGTCCACGGCCTCACGGAAGGCGTTGCCGAGCCACGCCCCGACACCGGGCGTGTACTCGCTGGGCTTGAACACCACCGTGTTGCCCGCGGCGAGTGCGGCCGACAGCGAGCCCAGCGGCGTGAACACCGGGTAGTTCCACGGCCCGATCACACCGACCACCCCCAGCGGCCGGTATTCGACGGTGCACTTGTGGTTGAGGGTGAGCGAGGTCGGGCGCCTCTGGCTCGGCCCGAGCACTGCGCCCGCGTGACGGGTCGTCCACGACAGGTGCTCCAGCGCCATCGCGATCTCCAGCATCGCGTCGGCGCGGGGCTTGCCCATCTCGCGGTGGATCAGCTCCGCCAGCTCGTCGGCGCCGCGGGCGATGCGGCGCCGCCAGGCATCGAGCCGGCGAGCCCGTCCGGCGAAACCGAGCCCGTCCCACCAGGACGCGGCCGAACGCGCCTGACGGACGGCTTCGGCGACCTCGTCGGCGGTGGCGGCCGGATAGCTGCCCACCACCTCACCGGTGGCCGGTGCGATCACTTCGAGCGTGGTCACGCGCGCACTCCTTTCCGCACGGCACGGTCCACCCCGGACGTCCAGTTCCCGGTGACCCGATCCAGCAGCGGGCGAGCGAGCAGCAGCGGTGGCACCGGAGCGGGATGGGTTTCGAAGGCGAAGGTCCACCGCAGCCGCGTCTCCGACGACTCGGGCGCGAGCGTGACGTCCTCGGCGGTCATGGATGGCTCCCTGTCAGAGGTCGAGGACCAGCGGTCCGGAGGTGGAGCGGGACACGCAGACGAGCATCTCCTCGTCGCGCTCGGCATCGGTGAGCAGCCGGTCCCGGTGTTCGACGTCACCGCCGAGAACGCGGACCTTGCAGGTGCCGCAGAAGCCCTGCCGGCACGAATATGTGACACCGGGCAGCGCACGGCGGATCGCGGCGAGCACCGATTCCTCCGCGCCGACCTCGATCGTCTTTCCGCTGCGCCGCAGGTGGATCTCGAACGGCTTCCCGCCCTCGACGGACGGCGGGCCGAACCGCTCGGAATGCACCGAGGCCGTAGGGTTGACCCGCCGAATGATCTGCCGCGCCGGCGCCATCAGGGGCGGCGGGCCGCACAGGTACACGGCCGCACCGGGCGGCGCCAGCGGCAGCACCTGGCCCAGATCCGGCACGCCGTACTCGTCGTCGGGCCGGATGTCGACGGGCCCGCCGGGAAGCTCGGCCAGGAACGGCATGGCCGACCTCGATCGTCCGAAGTAGACCAGCCGCCACGGCAGGCCGCGCTCGTGACAGAAGCGCACCATCGGCAGGATGGGTGTGATGCCGATACCGCCCGCGATGAACAGGTACGCCGGCGCGTTCGTCACCAGCGGAAACGCGTTGCGCGGGCCACGAATTCGCAGCCGGTCACCTTCCCGGAGTTCATGGATCTCCCGTGAACCCTGCCCGATGCGCCGCACCGCGATGCGATACGTGGACATCTCGCCGCACAGCGAGTACGAACGCTGCCGCCCCGAAGGCAGGAACACGTCCAGATGAGCACCCGGTTGCCAGGCCGGCAACGCGGTGCCGTCGAGTTCCAGGCTCACGACGTCCTCGGCTTCCGGCACGATCCGGCGGACCACGACGTCGAGGTCGTAACCGGTGCGGCGAACGGGGTTCGGCCGCGACAGCAGGGGAGCGACCGGGCTTCCGGCGAACACCCGCCGGTAGGCCCCGCCCGCGGCGGCGGCCAGGCGCATGGGCATGGTCGTCGTCATGCCGCTGCCCGGTGGTTCGCGGCGGGCGACTTGGCGAGATACCGCACCGCCTTGTCCATGCCGCCCAGCTGCGAGGGGTGGAAACTCGGGCGCAGGTACTTCGGGATCTCGGTGAGGAAGATCGTGGCCTTCGGGATCACGCCGCGGCGCGTCGCGCTCAGCAGTTCGCGGACCCACCAGCCGCCCTTGTCCATTGTGGAGTCCCCCCGGTACAGGTAGCCGGCGGTGCTCAGGAACAGAACGGCGAGCGTGAAGCTGGCGATCAACGCCGTCCGTACCCGGCGGGCGTAGCCACCGTCCACATGCATGAACGCGTCGAAGGCGACGTTGCGGTGCTCGACTTCCTCCGCGCCGTGCCAGCGAACGAGGTCCAGCATGACCGGGTCCATGCCCATCCGCTCCAGGTGATCGGCGCCGAGCAGCCACTCGCCGACCACGGCCGTGTAATGCTCCATGGCCGCGAACAGCCCGAGCCGCTCGCACAGCCACGCGTGCCGCGCCTTGCCGGCCAGCCCGTGGTAGCCGAGCACCTTGTCGACGAGCCAATCCATCTTGCGCGCGATCTGCTCGACCGGAAGTCCCAGCCGCGCGAGGTGCTCGCGCGCGCCCTCGTGCGAGGACGCGTGCACGGCCTCCTGCCCGACGAACCCGGTGACCTCTTCACGCAACCGCGGATCGGTGATCAGCGGTAACGCCTCACTCAGTGCCCGCGACATCGCGCGTTCGCCCTCGGGGAGCACCAGATGCATCACGTTGATGACGTGGGTGGCCATCGGTTCGCCGGGGATGTAGTGCGCGGGAACGTTCTCCCACGAGAAGTGCACGTCCCGCGCGGCGATCGCGTACGCCTCGTCGTCGTAGCGCCGTGCGCCACGCGGGTCGACGACGGGTTTGCCGATTCCGAACATCACGCGGCCCTTTCGTCCGGTACCTCGCCAGAACGGACGAGGTGGTAGTCGGCCAGGTCCACCCGCCGCGTCCGGGCACGAAAGCGGCGGTTGAATCCGGGGTAGAAGGTGAAGTTGCGCCCGGTCTCGTCCAGGTAGTAGCTGCGGCAGCCACCGGTGTTCCACACCGATCCGCGCAGCCCGCGGTCCACCCAGCGCACGAAGTCCCGCTGCGCCTCCTCGCGGACCTCCAGCGCCGCGAGGTCGCCGTGGTCCATTTCCTTGAGGCAGCTCACGATGTAGGCGACCTGCGCTTCGATCGTGACCACCTGCGAGGTGTAGACCACCGAATTCGGGCCCAGCAGCAGAAAGAAGTTGGGGAACCCGGCCACCGTCGTGCCCAGATAGGCACGCGGGCCGCCGTTCCACATCTCGGCGAGGCTGCGCCCCCCGGTTCCGTGGAACCGCCGGTATCCCGGATGATCGGTCATCTTGAAGCCGGTGCTGAACACGATGGCGTCGACCTCGTGCTCGGTCCCGTCCTCGGTGACGATGCCCTTCTCCCGGATCTCGCGGATCGGCGAGGTCACCACGTCGGTGTTCGGTGCGGCCAGCGCGGGGTAGTAGGCGTTGGAAAACGTCGGCCGTTTGCAGCCGAACGCATAGGACGGGGTGAGTTTCGCGCGCAGCCCAGGGTCGCGCACCTGCCGGTGCAGATGCGCGCGGGCGACGGCCTCCATGCCCTTGAGCAGCCACGGCCGGTACACCAGACCCGGGACGAGCGCCTCCTGCACCAGATCGAGCCCGGTCCGCGCCGCCCGCAGCGCGGCCGGAACCTGGTCGAGCAGGCGCTTGGGCAGGCCGCTCACGCGGCGGTCCGGATGGGGCATGATCCAGGTCGGCGTGCGCTGGAAGACGGTGAGCCTGCCGGCCTTCGGCTGTAGCCGGGGGATGATCTGCACCGCGGACGCCCCCGTGCCGATCACCGCGATCCGGCTGCCGTCGAGATCCTGGTCGTGGTCCCACGCGGAGGAATGGAACGTGGCACCACCGAAGCGGTCCAGCCCCGGCATGTCCGGCACCGACGGTTCGCTGAACGGCCCGATCGCGCCGACCAGGACCCGTGCCTCCCACGTGCCCCGGTCGGTGCGGATGCGCCAGCGCGCTCGCGCCTGGTCCCAGCGGGCGTCCAGCACCTCGTGCCGCAGCCGCAGGTGCGGCACGATCCCGAAGTCCTCGGCGCACCGACGCAGGTAGTCCGCGATTTCGGGCTGGTAGGGATAAAGCCTGCTCCAGCGCGGATTCGGCGCGAACGAGAACGAGTACAAAATGGACGGTATATCGCACTGCGCGCCCGGATAGGTGTTGACCTGCCAGGTGCCGCCGACCTCGCCGGCTCGCTCCAGCACGACGAAATCGTCGATCCCCGCACGCTTGAGCCCGATCGCCGTGCCCAGCCCGCCGAAACCCGCACCGATGATCGCGACTCGCACGCGACGCGGTTGCTCACTGGTCATCGCGGCTGCCTCCTTGCTGCCCGCATGCCTGACACGGCTGACCGTAAAGTAGACAACAGCCAATGTCAACATCAGTCGATGTCAACTTTGGGGCATGCGTGACCAGGCCGGGAGGCGAACGGGGCTCAGGCGGAGTGTGCCTTCGCGAGATGCTCGATGACCTGCACGGCGTGCTCGATGAAGCGCTCTTGGGACACCTCGACGCGCCCGGCGAGCCAGGCCTGGAACAGGTAGGCGAGCGCACCGAAGACGGCCTGCGAGTTCAGGTCCACGTCCCGCTCGTCGCTTTCCGGACCGGCCAGCGCCGCACTGCGCAGCGGTGCCGCGATCGTCGCCGTGAACTCCTGCACCAGTTCGCCGCCGCGGCTGGAAAGTTCCGGTGCGGCAAGGGATTCCACGAACAGGATGCGGCCGCGCCGCGGGTCCGAGGTGACGAAGGCGGTGAACTCCGCGACCGCGTGGCGCACCATCGCCGTGGTCTCGGCCGGGGCGTGTTCCAGTGCCGCGATCAGCACTTCGCGGGCCTGGCCGGCGACGTCTTCCAGTACGGCGACGAGCAGGTCCTCGCGACGGCCGAAGCTCTCGTAGAAATAACGCTCGGTCAGCTTCGCCGCGCGGCATACGCCACGCATGCTGACCGCGGCCGCGCCCTCGGTGCCCATGATCTCGAATGTCGCCGCGACCAGCCGTTCCCGCCGGCGAGCCTGCCGCTCGTCGGCGTCGACACCCCGCCAGGGGCGGCCGGCGTTACTCGATGCTCCGGGGCTGGCGACCATGGTCCGATCCTGCCATGTCCCGGTCCGGCCCTGCCCTGGCGCTGTCTTGTCCACAAAGGACATCGCTTCCGAGGGCTCGTCGAGGTCGTGCGTGGCTGCCCTTGGAACAGCGCGGTGACGGCCGATCGAGGGGCCGGGCTCGATTCCGTCGGCGAAATTGCCCCTTGAACTGAGGTCAGTTCGTGTTTACGGTCGTCTGGTCGGGGCCGACCGGCCCACGACGGTCGTCCCCGCCGAAGCGCGAAGGAGCGCCGATGCCGACACAACCTCTGACTGACCGGAACCGGATGGCACGGAGAGCGAGCCTCGCCGCCGCGGTGGGAACGGCCATCGAGTACTACGACTTCGCCATCTACGGCTACCTCGCGGTCGTGCTCGCGCCCCTGTTCTTCGCCGGTCAGGAGGGGTTGGTGGGATTGCTCGGCACGCTCGGCGTGGTCGCGAGCGGCTTCCTCGCCCGGCCGCTCGGCGGGCTGTTCTTCGGCTGGATGGGCGATCGCCGCGGCCGCAAGGTGGTGCTGATGGCCACGGTCACCTGCATGGGCGCGGCGACCACGCTCACCGGACTGCTACCGACCTACTCCTCGATCGGCGTCGCCGCGCCGATCCTGCTGACGATCCTTCGTATCGCACAGGGGTTTTCGGCCGGTGGCGAGATCGGGGGAGCGGCCTCGCTGTCCACCGAGTCGGCTCCGTCGCGCCGGCGCGGGCTGTTCGGTTCGGCCACCTCGGTCGGCATCTCGCTCGGCATGGCCGCGGCTGCCGCGACGGTCGGCACGCTGAGCGCGTTCACTACGAGCGCGCAGATGAGCAGCTGGGGCTGGCGGGTGCCGTTCCTGATCGCGGCGCCGTTGCTGGTCGCCGCGGCCTTGTACCGGATGCGCGTCGAGGACTCCCCGCTGTTCCTGAAAATGGTCGAGGAAGCCGCGCCGCCCAAGGCCCCGGTCGCGGAAGTCGTCCGCTCGCACAAGGCAGGCGTGGCGCGCGTCGTCGGCATCGCCTATTCGACGATGACCACCGGCGGAATCGTGTCGGTCTACCTGCTCGTGCACCTGTCCGCGGTGCTGAAATATCCGCTGACCGGCGCGTTGTGGCTGATCGTGTTGATCATGCTGATGCCGCTCGCGCTCATCCCGTTGTCGGGCAGCCTGAGCGACCGGTTCGGCCGCCGCCGCGTTCTCGCGTGCGCCATGGTCGCGTTCGTCGTGCTCGCCGTGCCGTGTTTCCTGCTGATGCAGCAGGATTCGCTCGCGCTCGCCGTCGTCGCCGCGTTGATCCTGAACATCCCGTTCAGCGTGCAGCAGGGCGTGGTCTACACCCAGTACTCGGAGCTGTTCCCGACGCGCGTCCGCTACACCGGCGTCTCACTCGGCTTCAACATCGGCGGCGTGATCGGGTCCGGAATCGTCTCGCTGGTGGCGACGTGGCTGGTCGCGGCCACCGGTGCCAGCATCGCGCCGGCGTTCTACATCGTCTTCGCGGCGATCGTCGGACTCGTCGTCGTCGGGACCATGCGCGAGACCTCGCGCCATGACCTGGAACAGGCCACCGATTCCGCAGCTCCCGCGATGGCCGGTGAGGTGGAGGAGTGAACGTCGTCGTCACGGGCGCGGGAAGCGGGATCGGGCGCGCCGTCACCGAACATCTGCTCGCCGAGGGGGCGCGGGTCGCCGCGCTCGACGTGCGAACTCCCGACGTCCCCAAGGCGCTCGCGCTGCGCTGCGATGTCGCGGATGCCGGTTCCGTCGACGCGGCGTTCGCGGAAGCGGTGTCCGCGCTCGGCGGCATCGATGGCCTGGTGACCTGCGCGGGGGTGACCGACGGAAGCCCGACCGGCGAAATGTCGCCGGCGACCTGGCAACGGCTGATCGGGGTGAACCTCACCGGCACGTTCCTGTGCGTCCGGGCGGCGTTGCCCCACCTCCTGCGCGCGGACTCGGGCGCGATCGTCACCATCGGCTCGGTCGGCGCACTGGTGGCCGCGGGCCGGTCGGCGGCCTACGACGCCACGAAGGGCGGCGTGCTCGCGCTGACCCGCAGCCTCGCCGCCGAGTACGCGGAGCAAGGCCTGCGCGTGAACTGCGTGTGCCCGGGCTATGTGGCCACCAACCTCGCCGAGAACAGCGCCACCGGCGATCTGCGGCCGGAGGTGCGGACCGCGATCGCCGGCCGGGTCACCGCACCGCAAACGCGTGCGGCGGCCCCGGCCGAAATCGCCGAGGCCGTGGCGTTCCTGTTGTCCGGCAAGGCGTCTTTCATCACCGGCGCGGGAATTCCCGTCGATGGCGGGTATACCGCCGTGTGAACCGGTGCTTTCCACTACTCTGAATTCGACGTCGAGTGCGTTTCGGCGTGAAATCGGAGCATTCGAGGGAGCGTGACATGGCGGGCGCGAGCAAGGAGCAGCTTCGCGACGGCGCGGTACGCACGGCCGAGATCGAGGCGAAGCCCTTACCCATGACCGCGCGGGGGCGCCGCAGCAGGCAGGCCTTGCTCGATGCCGCGAACGAGGTGTTCGCGCGGGACGGGTTCGCCGACGCGCGCATCACCGATATCGCCGATACGGCAAAGGCCGCCCACGGGTCTTTCTACACGTATTTCTCCTCGAAAGAGGAGATCTTCGTGGCATTGCTGAAAGAGCTGGAGGAGGATCTGCGCAGCCCCGCGGAACGGAACGCGGAGGAGCCCGCCGAAAGCGAGGACGGGCAAGCGCGTGATCCGTACGAGTCGATCCTGCGGGCGAACAAGGCCTACCTGACCGCCTACCGGCAGCACGCCGCGATCATGATCGTCTGGGAGCAGGTGGCGACGCTCAACGCCGGGGTCGAGGACCTGCGCCGCGAGGCCAGCGACCGGTTCGCCGGCCGCATCGAATCGGTCATCCGGCACTGGCAGGAGACCGGGGTGGCCGATCCGGCGCTCGAGCCCGAATACGCCGCGCTCGCGCTGACCGGAATGGTGAGCAATTTCGTGTACCGGTGGTCGGCGCGCGGTTCGGACTACACGCTGGACAAGGCGGCCGAGCAGCTTTCGTTGTTGTGGGCGAACTCTCTCGGCGTCCGCGTTCCGGGTAACCGGGCTTAGCGGGCACCCGCCCGGATACCGCCTGACCAGGCCTTCTGGCAGGCGGTTCACCCTGCCTGATCAAACAAACCTGATATCAGTTCATGTCGAACTTGAAGTCAACTTCGAGTAGAAGTAAGGTCGGTTCGTCGCCGAATTTTTCGGGACCTGGCCGAGGGAGGTCGATGTGGCGAGGCGGGAACTCGGATTCAGCGGTGCCTTCCGGGCCCGAGCGCTGAAGGGACTGGCCGATGCCTGAGATCGCGCAGGCCGAACTCGACGAGTTCGCCGACACCGCGCGCACATGGCTCGTCGGGCACCTGCCGCCGCGCGGACCGGAAGCGCACCGGTCGGTCGCGGTGTTCCACGATCTGCCGTTCGCGGAGGAACGCGCCCTCATCGGCCGCATCCAGGAGTGGCTGCGCGTCAAGTTCGACGCGGGCTACGGCGCGCTGTCGTGGCCGGTCGAGCACGGGGGCGCCGGGTTGTCCACGCTGCACGAGGAGGCGTTCGCCGAAGCGGAGCGCGAGTTCGAGACACCGGGCCAGCACGAGCTGACGTCGGTGAGTACCGCGCTGATCGCCCCGACCGTGCAGATGTTCGGCACCGACGAGCAGAAGGAGCTGCTCGTGAAGCCGCTGCTGCGCGGGGACACGCTGGCGTGTCAGCTGTTCTCCGAACCCTCGGCGGGTTCGGACCTCGCGGGCCTGGCGACGCGGGCGCGGCGCGAGGGCGACGAGTGGGTCGTCACGGGTCAGAAGGTGTGGAGTTCGGGTGCGCAGTTCGCGGACTGGGGTGAGCTGATCACGCGCACTGATCCGGATATGCCCAAGCACAAGGGGCTCACCACGTTCCTGCTGCCGATGAACACGCCGGGTGTGGAGGTGCGGCCGCTGCGCCAGATGTCGGGCGGTTCCTCGTTCTGCGAGGTGTTCCTCGACGAGGTGCGCATCCCGGATTCGTTGCGGCTGGGCGAGATCGGCGGCGGGTGGTCGGTGACGCTGGCGACGCTGGGATTCGAACGTGGCCACTCCGGCGCGAACGCCGATCTCGGCGGTGGCTTCGCCCAGCTCGTGGCCGACGCCCGCGAACTGGACCGGCTCGGCGATCCGGACGTCCGGCGGATGCTCGCGCAGCTGTGGGTCGCGGAGAAGGTGGCGGCGGTCTCGGCGCAGCGCGACCGCGAGTCGCGGCTGGCCGGCGGCGAGCCGGGCCCGCTGGGGTCACTGCGGAAACTGGCGTGGGCGCAGCGGCTGAAGCTCGTCTCGGAGGCCGCGGCCGTGGTGCTGGGCCCGCGGCTGGTCGCCGACGCCGGGGACGGAACCTATCGCTGGACCGAGCACTATCTGGGTGCGCCGGGCTACCGCATCGCCGGTGGTTCGGACGAGGTGCAGCGCACGATCATCGCGGAGCGCCTGCTGGGGCTGCCGCCGGAGCCGCGCGCCGATCGCGGCGTGGCATGGAAGGACATCCCGAAATGAGAACCGTGGAAGAGGCCGTGCGGGTGGTCCGCGAGGGCGGTGAACCGCTGGCCGGCCGCACCGCGCTGGTGACCGGTGGGTCGCGAGGCCTCGGCAGGGAGATCGCGATCGCGTTCGCCGCCGCCGGTGCCGATGTCGCGGTGGTGTCGCGCAAGAAGGACAGCTGTGTGGCGCTCGCGGAGGAACTGGCCGCGGCGACGGGACGGCGGGTGACGGCGCACGAGGCGCACGTCGGGGACTGGGACCGGCTGGGCACGTTGCTCGACGAGGTCGAGGAAGCGCTTTCCCCGGTGGACGTGCTGGTGAACAACGCCGGGATCGCGCCGGTGTACCCGAGCCTGGACGAGGTCAGCGAGGCCCTGTTCGACAAGGTGATCGCGGTGAACCTCAAGGGCCCGTTCCGGCTGATGGCCGCCGCGGGCAAGCGGATGGTCGCGCGTGGTGGCGGGGTCATCCTCAATATCTCGTCGATGGGTTCGCAACGGCCGACCGCCCACGATCTGCCTTACACGGCGGCGAAATCCGCGCTCAACACGCTCACCGCCGGGTTCGCGCAGGAGTACGGGCCGAGTGTGCGGGTCAACACGATCCTGGCCGGGCCGTTCCTGACCGACATCAGCAAGGCCTGGGACATGGCCGCGGTGGAGGAGATGGCCAAGGACTGGCCGTCGAAACGCGCGGGCGACCCGGAGGAGATCGTCGGTGCCGCGCTGTACCTGTGCGGGCCGCACGCGACCTACACGACCGGTGCACTGCTGGCCGTCGACGGAGGAAGGCTGGCCGCACCGTGACGACAACCGTGGACGACTCCCTGTTCACCGAGACCGCGGACGGAATCGCTTTGCTCGGCAGCGAATGCACCGACTGCGGTGCGTACACGTTCCCGCGCCAGGGCGGCTGCCCGCGCTGCACGGGCTCGGCCATGCAGGACGTTCCCCTCTCCCGCAGGGGGATCCTGTGGTCCTGGACGATTCAGGGTTTCCGGCCCAAACCGCCCTACACCGGCGCTGACGACACCTACGGCGTGGGCTACGTCGAGCTGCCCGGGCAGTTGATCGTCGAGAGCAGGCTCACCGAGACCGATCCGGCGAAGCTGCGCATCGGGATGCCGGTGCGGCTGACGCTCGTGCCGTTCCGGCAGGACGAGAACGGGCAACCGGTGCACACCTTCGCTTTCGAGGCGGTGAACAATGACTGAGGTCGCGATCGTCGGGATCGGCATCCATCGCTTCGGCCGCACCGACAGGGTGTCCGGCCGGGCCCAGGCCGTGCACGCCGCGCGGGAGGCGTTGCGGGACGCGGGCGTGTCGTTCTCGGACATGGGATTCGCGTTCGGTGGCTCGCATTCGGCGGGCGATGCCGACACGCTCGTCTCCGAACTGGGGCTGACCGGATTGCCGTTCATCAATGTCTACAATGGATGCGCCACCGGCGGTTCCGCGTTGATCGCCGCGGATGCCGCGATCCGGTCCGGGCAGCACGATATCGGCATCGTGATCGGGTTCGACAAGCATCCGCGCGGCGCGTTCAACACCGATCCGGCCGAGCACGGCATCGGTTCCTGGTACGGCGAGACCGGCCTGATGGTCACCACGCAGTTCTTCGGCATGAAGATCCAGCGGTATCTGCACGAGCACGATATCGACCCCGGTGTGCTCGTGCGGATCGCGGAGAAGGCGTTCCGCAACGGTGCGCGCAACCCGATGGCATGGCGGCGCAAGGAGATCAGCGCGGCGGAGATCGCGGCCGCGCCGATGATCTCGCATCCGCTCACGCAGTACATGTACTGCTCGCCCGGTGAGGGTGCGGTGGCACTGGTGTTGTGCCGTGCGGACAAGGCACGCGAGTACACCGGGCGCCCGGTATTCCTCTCCGGTGCCGCGTTCCGCAGCCGCCGCTACGGTTCCTTCGAGGTGTTCTCCCCGTGGATCGCGGCCGAGCGGGCGGATTCGCCGACGGTGGAGGCGTCGCGGGCGGTGTTCGAGGCGGCCGGTGTCGATCCGTCCGAAGTGGACGTCGCGCAGATTCAGGACACCGAGACCGGCGCCGAGCTGATGCACATGGCGGAGACCGGACTGTGCGGCCACGGCGAGCAGGAGAAGCTGATCGCCGACGGGGAGACCGAGATCGGCGGCAAGAGGCCGGTCAACACCGACGGCGGCTGCATCGCCAACGGCGAGCCGATCGGCGCCTCGGGTCTGCGGCAGGTCTACGAAAACGTGCTCCAGCTGCGTGGCGCGGCCGGTGAGCACCAGGTTCCGGGAGACCCGCGAGTCGGGTTCACCCACGTCTACGGTGCGCCCGGCATCTCCGCCTGCACCGTGCTCACGCGTTAGGAGTGACCATGAGCTGGGGTTTCGAAACCGAACCCGAGGTGCAGCGCGAGCTGGACTGGGTCGAGGAGTTCGTGCGCACCGAGGTCGAACCCGTCGACCAGGTCGTCGAACACGCCTGGAATCCGCGCGATCCGGTGCGCAACGCGCTGATCAAACCGTTGCAGGAGCAGGTGCGCGAGCACAACCTGTGGGCGGCGCACCTCGGCCCGGAGCTGGGCGGCAAGGGGTACGGGCAGCTGCGGCTGGCGCTGCTGAACGAAAAGCTCGGCCGCACGCACTCCGGTCCCGTCGTCTTCGGCTGCCAGGCACCGGATTCGGGCAACGCGGAGATCCTCGCGCACTACGGCACCGAGCATCTGAAGAAGACCTACCTCGAACCGCTGATCGAGGGCGACATCGTGTCGTGCTTCTCGATGACCGAACCGCACGGCGGCTCGGATCCGACCGGGTTCCGCACCACGGCCAGGCTCGACGGCGACACGTGGGTGATCAACGGCGAGAAGTGGTTCTCCAGCCACGCGTTGTTCGCCGAGTTCCTCATCGTCATGGCGGTCACCGAGCCGGATGCGCCGCCGCACAAGAGCATGTCGATGTTCGTCGTGCCCGCGGACACGCCCGGCATCGAGCGCGTCCGCGACGTCAGCGTGTGGGGACACGAGGAACCCGTCGGCACACACCAGTATCTGCGCTACACCGACGTCCGGGTCCCGGCCGAGAACCTGCTCGGCGAGCGGGGGCAGGCGTTCGCGGTCGCGCAGACCCGGCTCGGCGGCGGGCGGATCCACCACGCCATGCGCACGGTCGGGCTGGTCACCTCGGCGTTCGAGATGATGAAGCGCCGCGCGGTTTCCCGCACCACCAGGGGCCAGCGGCTGGCCGACAAGCAGCTCGTGCAGGAGATGATCGCCGACTCGTGGATCCAGCTCGAACAGTTCCGGCTGCTCGTGCTGCGCACCGCGTGGCGCATCGACCGGTACAACGACTACAAGAAGGTCCGTGCGGACATCTCGGCGGTGAAGGCGGCGATGCCGAAGGTGCTCGCCGACATCGCCGGCCGCGCCATCCAGATCCACGGTTCCCTTGGCATCTCGAAGGAACTGCCGTTCGGCAAATGGGTCATGGAGTCGTTCCACATGGGACTCGCCGACGGGGCCACCGAGGTGCACAAGGTCAACCTCGCGCAGGCCCTGCTGCGCGGCACCCAGCCTGACGAGGGCCTGTTCCCGCCCTACATCCTGCCGACCCGCCGCGCCGAGGCCCGCGAACGCTTCGCCGACGTGCTCGCCGCTGCGGCCGACGACGGGGAGGATCTCCGTGTCTGAGCCGCGCACCCGCGAGGTCGACACCGCGCCCGTGCGCCCGGGGGAGGACCTGGATTGGCCGAGGGTGGAAGCGTATCTGCGCGAACAGCTGCCGGAGCTGACCGGCGCGTTCTCGGTGCTGCAGTTTCCCAACGGCTCCGCGAACCTGACCTACCAGATCCGCTTCGGCGACACCGCGCTCGTGCTGCGGCGGCCGCCGTTCGGCACGATCGCTCCCGGCGCGCACGACATGGGCCGCGAGTACAAGGCGCTGTCGCGGCTGTGGAAGGCCTACCCGCGTGCGCCGCGTGCGCTGATGCTGTGCACCGATCCCGACGTCGCGGGCTCGGATTTCCTGTTGGTGGAATACCGCTCCGGTGTCGTCGTGTGGGACTCGGTTCCGTCCTCGATGGAGGGGCTGCCGGAGGCGGGCCGCCGGATCGGTCTCGCCGTGATCGACGCGCTCGCGGACCTGCACCGCGTCGACCCACAGGAGTGCGGGCTGGGCGATCTCGGCCGTCCGGACGGGTTTCTGGAACGGCAGGTGCGCGGCTGGCGCAAACGCTGGGATCTGTCGGCGACCGACGACAGCGATCCGAACGCGGCGGTGCTCGGGGAACGGCTGGCGGACGCCCTGCCGCGTTCCGGGGCGCCGGCCGTGCTGCACAACGACTTCAAGATCGACAACTGTCAGTTCGCGGCCGGCGACCCCGACGAGGTCGTCTCGGTCTTCGACTGGGACATGGCCACGCTCGGTGATCCCCTCGTGGATCTGGGGACCCTGCTCAACTACTGGCCCGATCCGGAGTTCGGCGACGCCGGTGCGCTCGCCTCGCTGGGACTGTCCTCACTCGGCCTGCCCGCACGCGACGAGCTGATCGAGCGGTACTCGGCGCGCTCGGGTATCGACGTCGGCGACATCGACTGGTACGAGGCCTATGGCTGTTTCAAGACGGTCGTGATCCTGCAACAGCTCTACGCCCGCTACGTGCGCGGCGAATCCAGCGACGAACGCATGGCCTCCCGTGCCGATCACATCCCGGTACTGGTGCGGCGGGGACTGGCCAGGCTTGACCGTGCTAGTGGACGCTGACCGGGACGTCGGACGGTTCGACCGCTGCGGCACCGGCGCGCTGTTGCGAGGCGCTGCCGTTCGACGGTGAGGTGTTCGACCTGGGGCTGAGCACCATGTCGTTCACCGCTGGGCTGTTCGCCGACGCCTGCCTGTCCTCAGGGAACTAGCACGCACCGTCCGACGATCTCGCCGCGGTGCAGTCGTTCCATCGCCTCGGCGGCCTCGTCGAGCGGGGCGGCGGTCGCCTCCGTGCGCAGCGCGCCGCGTGCGGCCAGTGCGACGACCTCCTCCAGTTCGGTGCGGGACCCCCAGAACGGCACGGAAATCCGCAGCCCCTGGGGCAGTGTCCCGGCCTTGGTCACCTCGAACGAACCACCGCCGGAGCCGACGAGGACGAGTTCACCGGCGGTGCGCAGCAAACCGGTCCCGAACGCCGTCGTCGCGGGCACCCCGGCGAAGTCCAGCACGGCGTCCGCGCCCCAGCCGCCGGAGAGCCGGTGGACGGCGGCCGCCGCCTCGCGGCCGTCCCGCACCACCGCGTCCGCGCCGAGTGTCTCCGCGAGCCCCAACGCTTCGGGCCGGGTGTCGACGGCGACGACCCGCGCGTCGAACAACTCCTGCGCCATCTGCAGTGCGAGATGCCCGAGCCCGCCGACGCCGATCACGACGATCAAGGCGCCCTTTTCCAGCCCCCGCGCCGAAGTCAGCGCGTGATACGAGGTCAGCCCGGCATCGGTGAGGGTCGCCGCGAGGCAGGGGTCGATTCCCGGCGCGGGCACGACGGCACCGGCATCGACCACAATGGACTCGGCCATCCCGCCGTCGACCCCGAGCCCGATGCCCGCGGCCGGAAGCTCGCGGCGGCGATCGCAGTAGTTCGTCACGCCCGCGCGGCAGCGGGCGCACTCGCCGCAGCCAAGGGGAGCGTGCACCACGACCTGTGTTCCCGGCTCGAGCCCGCTCACGCCGTCACCGGCCTCGGCGACGGTTCCGCAGATCTCGTGTCCGAGGGTGAACGGCATTGCCCAGGCGGCGCCGACACCTTCGTGGATCACGTGCAGATCCGAGTGACAGACACCGGCCGCCGACACGGCGAGCCGCACCTGGCCGGGGCCGGGGGAGGGTTCCGGAACGTCACCAAGACGTGCGTCACCGGCCCCTACCAGGCGAAATGCGCGCATTAGATCTCCTTCCCTGCGCACGTCAGCGCGCGCTCCAGCCTCCGTCGACATAGAGCTCCGAACCCGTCGTGTAGCCGGAGTCGTCGCCGGCCAGGAACGCGACCGCGGCGGCGACCTCCTCGGGTTTGCCCAGCCTGCCCATCGGCGTGTTGGCGAGCATCGCGGTGTGCCGTTCGCTGCCGCCGTACCGGCTCAGCAGCTGCTCGGTGCCGATGAAGGCGGGCACCACCGCGTTCACCCGCACGCCGCGCGTGGCCCAGTGCAGCGCGGCGTTCATCGTCATCGAGCGCACCGCGCCCTTGGCGGCGGCGTAGGAAAAGCTGTTCGCCAGGCCGCCGGTCGCGCCGAGGATCGACGCGAGGTTCACGATCGAACCGCCGCCGCTGCGCTCGATCGCCGGGCCGGCATGTTTCATCCCGAGCCACGTGCCCGCCTGGTCGACCGCGACGACCTTCTCCCACTGCTCGCGCGTCTCGTCCTCGACCGTCGCGAGGCTGCCGATGCCGGCGTTGTTGACCAGCACGTGCAGCTCACCCCATTCGCGCAGCACCCCCTCGACGGTCTCGCGCCAGCCGTCTTCGTCGCGGACGTCCAGACCGAATACTGCGGTGGGCCCGTCGAGCTTCGCCGCGAGCGTGGCGCAGTCCGCCGCGCTGACGTCGCTCAGCGCCACCGCCGCGCCCTCCTCGCAAAGCCGTGTCGCGATCGCGGTGCCCAGGCCACCGGTCGCCCCGGTCAGCAGCACCTTCTTGCCCGACAGGCCCTTCATGGCGTTCCTCCCTGCCCTTGACATTCAAACCAAACTGAGCTTAGTTCAATTTATGGACGCTGACGAGATGCTGGCAACGACGCGCGCGGTCCGGAAGCGACTGGATCCCAGCCGCGAGGTGCCGGAGAACCTGATCCGGGAGTGTGTGGATCTCGCGCTCCAGGCGCCCGCCGGTTCCAACGTCCCGCGCACGAGGTTCGTCGTGGTGCGAGATCCGGAGTTGCGCGCCGCGATCGCCGAGATCTACTCCGACATCTACCTCAACAGCTACCGCGAATCGGCCGGCTACATCGGGCGGGTCGAGGCGAAGGACGCGGGCATTCAGCAAAGGACCGCCCGCTCGGCCGACGCGCTGGAACGCGCGCTGCACGAGGTGGGCACGATCGTCATCGCGTGCCTCGACGGAGTCCGGCTCGACGGGAGCCCGGCCTTCGCGAGCGCGTCGATGCTCGGGGGAGTGCTCCCGGCGATGTGGAGTTTCATGCTCGCCGCGCGTGCGCGCGGGCTCGGCACGTGCTGGACCACGATGCATCTGGCCAGGGAACGCGATGTCGCGGACGTGCTCGGCATTCCGTTCGACACGGTGCAGCAGGTCTGCCTGACCCCGCTGGCCTACACCAAGGGTGAGAAGTTCGGCCGCGCCGACAGGCCCGAGGCCGACGAGATCATTCACTGGGACCGCTGGGATTCCGGCAAACTCGCCGCGCCGCCGATGAACGGCATCGCGCGGGTGTCCTCTTGACATCGCATATCCAGGACCGCAACACTAAGATGAATTCAGTTCAATCGGAGGAATCAATGGCAGTCGAGGACGATCTCCAGTTCGAGCGGGACGGCCACGTCGCGCGGATCTGGTTGAACCGGCCGCACAAGCGCAACTGCATCACGGTGCCGATGCTGCACCGGCTCGACCAGCTCATCACCGAGATCGAGGCCGACCCCGAACTGCGAGTCGTCGTGGTCCGTGGTCGCGGCAACACCTTCTCGTCCGGGTTCGACCTGGACAGCCTGCAGTCGGACTTCATCGGCACCAGCACCGCGATGGACGTCGCGGTCGTCTCGGCGAAGGTCTGCGACCGGCTGTACAACATGTCGAAGCCCTCGGTCGCGGTGCTCGAGGGTTACGTGACCGCCGGCGGGTTCGAGGTCTCGATCTCGTGTGACTTCGCGATCGCCGACGAGACCGCACAGATCGGCGACTTCCACATCCGCCGTGCGCTCTTCGGCGGCGCGGGCCCGATCTACCGCCTGCCGCGCATGCTGGGCATCCGCAAGACCAAGGAGCTCATGCTGACCGGAAAGCTGTTGTCCGGCAAGGAAGCCGACGAGTTCGACCTGATCAACGCCAGCGCCCCGGCCGACAAGCTCGACGAGACGGTGGAGGAGTTCATCAGCCACCTGCTCGACAAGAGCCCGTTCCAGATGAAGCTCACGAAGATGGCCGTCGACCGCGGACTGGACGCCGACATCGCTTCGCTGATGGTGCTGGAGCACCTCGCCGTGGGCGTCACGCTGAACTCGCAGGATGCGGCGGAGGGCGTCGCGGCGTTCCTGGAGAAGCGCGAACCCAAGTGGACCGGACGCTGAGCGGATCCACGATGAGTGCACCGGTCCCTTCCCCCGCGGAACTGTTCGACCTCACCGGCCGGACCGCGGTGGTCACCGGTGCCTCGTCCGGACTCGGCGAGCGCTTCGCCGAAGTGCTCGCCGCCGCCGGTGCCACGGTGTGGATCACCGCGCGGCGCAGGGAAAGGCTCGCGGCACTGGCCGAACGGAGTCCGGCGCTGCGGCCCTTCCCCGCCGATGTCTCGGACGCGGCCGACCGGGAGGCCCTGTTCGACGCCGTGCGCGAGGAGTCCGGGACGGTCGACGTCCTGGTCAACAACGCGGGTGTGGACGGGCATGTGAAGCCGGAGCAGGAGACGCCGGCGGAGTTCGCCGGGGTGCTCGGCACGAACCTGGTCGGCCCATTCCACCTGGCGCAGCTCGCCGCCGCGCTGGGCGGACCGCTGTCGGTGATCAACATCAGCTCGATACTGGGACTCGTGTCGGCCGCGCCGCTGGGCACCGCGAGCTACGCCGCGAGCAAGGCCGGGCTGCTGGGACTGACCAGGGAACTGGCCGGGCACTGGGGCCGGCACGGAGTACGGGTCAACGCGCTGGTGCCGGGCTGGTTCCAGACCGAGATGAACGGCCGGCTGTTCGCCGACGAGCGCTCGGTCCGGTGGATCGAACGCAACACGATGGCGGGCCGGGCGGGACAACCGTCCGAACTGGACACCGCGTTGCTGTTTCTCGCTTCTCCGGCTTCGAGTTACGTCACCGGTCAGGTTATCACTGTGGACGGGGGGTGGACAGCCCGATGAGAATCACACCGGATCAGGACGCCGAGGCGCTGCGCGAGGTCGTACGCGACTTCCTCGGCGGCGACGCGACCTGGCAGCGCTTCGCCGCCGAGCTGGGGGTGGCCGCGCTCGACGTCCCCGAACGGCTGGACGGCGCGGGGGCGAGTTTCCGCGAGGTCGGCGTGGTGGCCGAGGAGATCGGCCGGGCGCTGTCCCCGCTGCCGTGGTTGTCGACCTCGATCCTCGCCGCCGGGGTTCTGTTGCACATCAAGGGATCCGACGACCTGCGCGCGCGGCTGTCGAGTCGGCTCGCGTCGGGGTGCATCGCGACGCTCGCGTACCAGGGACCTGAGGTCAGCGCCAGGCAGGACGGCCGGAGCTGGCGGCTGACCGGGACCAAGACGCTTGTCGTGGACGGTGCTTCGGCGGATTTCCTTTTCGTCGCAGGGAATTCCGGCGTATTCGTCGTCGAGGGCGACGCCGAGGGGCTCACCCGCACCCGAACGCCCGCCATGGACCTCACGCGTGAGCTGGCTTCCGTCACGCTGGCCGGCACCCCCGCCGTGTGGCTGGGCGAAACGACGCTCGAGCGGGTCCTCGACCGTGCGCGGGTCGCGCTGGCGTGCGAACAGGCGGGCGGTGCGGCCGCCGCGCTGGAGATGACGGTGGAGTACGTCCGGCAGCGGGTGCAGTTCGGGCGCCCGATCGCGACGTTCCAGGCGGTCAAGCATTGCTGCGCAGACATGCTCGGCCAGGTCGAAGCGGCCCGGTCGGCGTCGCTGTGGGCGGCGGCGGTCGCCGCCGACGAACCCGCGAACCTGCCCGCGGCGGCGGCCGCGGCCGCAATCGCCTGTGGCGACGCCTATTGCTGGGTCGCGGGGGAGACGGTGCAGTTGCACGGCGGGATCGGTTTCACCTGGGAGCACCCCGCACATCTGCACGTGCGGCGGGCGGCCACGGACGCTGTGTTGTTCGGCGACCGTGGCAGGCACGCCGAGACACTGATGACGCACGCCGCTCGCCAACCGGCGACGGTCTGACAACGGAGGCTGCGCGTGAAGGACAACGTCGACCTGCTCGTCGTCGGCGGCGGTATGGCCGGGCTGACGGCCGCCGCGCGGGCGGCGCGCCACGGACTGGACGTCCTGCTCGTGGACAGCGCGCCGAACCTCGGCGGCTCGGCGCTGTACGCCGGGTACCTCTGGACGGCGCCGACGATCGAGGCGATGGACGAAGCCAATCCCCACGGCGATCCGGCGCTCAATGCGGCACTCGTCGACGGGTTCGGCGGCGCCGTGGATTTCCTGCGCGGGCTGGAAGTTCCGTGCGGGCCCGCCGTTCCGATCCTCCGTTTCGGTCGCGGGCACCAGTTCGACACCGCGCTTTACGTCGACACGTGCCGGAAGATCGTGCAGGAGGGCGGCACTGTTCTCATGTCCACGACGACCGAGAAGCTCGTGGTCGATGCGGGCGTGGTGACCGGCGCGGAACTGACGCTCCCCGGTGGGGAGAGCCGCACCGTGACCGCCAGGGCGACGCTGCTCGCCACCGGTGGTTTCCAGGCCGACGCCGGGCTGCGGGCCGAGCTGGTGCACGACAGCGCGCGGGAGATCCCGCTGCGTTCCAACCCGTTCAGCCGTGGCGACGGGCTCCGGCTGGCGCAAGGCGCCGGGGGAGCGGCGGTCAACGAGCGCGGCGGGTTCTACGGTCACCTGGTGCCCGCGCACGTTCCGCTCGAACCGGACGTGTTCGTCGATCTTGCGTTGTACTACAGCGAGCACGCGCTGCTGTTCAACCTGGCAGGAGAGCGCTTCATCGACGAGACCGTGGGCGACCACCTCAACGCGATGGCGCTGCTCGACCAGCCGGAAGCACGCGGGCTGCTGGTCACCGATGCGCGTGGCTACCGCGAGTTCGTCACCGGTGCCTACGTCGAAGGCGCCCCCGCGACCGACAAGTTCGCCCTCGCCTGGCGCCGCGGCGGCCGCTGCGTGATCGCCGACGACGCGGAGGACTTCGCCGCGATGCCACCGGAATGGGGCTACGACGGGGCGCGGATCGCGGAGCAGGTCGCGCGGCTGGCGCGAGGCGAGGCAGCCGGTCCCGCTCGCGAGTTCGATCCCCGGCCGCTGGACGAACTGCCGTACTACGTCGTGGAGACCGTCCCGGCGATCACGTTCCCGTTCGCGGGCGTGCGGATCGATCCGCGCGGACGTGTCCTGTCGGCGACTGCCAAGGTCGTGCCGGGGCTGTACGCGGCGGGATCCGACATCGGCGGACTGTACGTGGGCGCCTACGCGGGCGGACTCGCCCCCGCCGTCGTGTTCGCGCTCGCCGGCGCTGACGACATCGCTGCGACCCTGAAGTGATCTCAGGCTACGGTTGCCCGAAAAGCGTCCGGAGGAGGGATCCCGAAATGAGCATCGAAGCAGTGACCGAGGCGGCCGACGGCCCGCGCTCGAAGCGGCCCGCCATTCTCGCTGCGGCGATGGAGCGCTTCGGCGAGGTCGGGTACGAGGCGATCAAATGGTCGGAGGTCGCCGATCGGGTCGGGATCGGCCAGACGGCGCTTTACCACTATTTCGAATCGAAGGCGCACTGCCTGCTGACGATCATGCGCCTGGCCCTGCGCAATTCGGACGAGGCGTTTCGCAAGGCCGTGGAGGATACGGACAGTTCGCTCGCCGCCCTTCGTGCCGCCGTGCGCGCAGCGTATGCGCTGACGCCGCTGGAAGTGCAGCAGAACCGGATCCTGCAGGCCAACATCTCCATCCTGGCCAACGAGCGCTCCTCGAAACGCGAGGAGAACGAGCGCGGGCTGTGCCGGGAACTGGTGGCCAAAATCGAACGGAACTGGTCGGAACTGCTCGAACAGGGAATGGCCGGTGGTGAGTTCGCCAAGCAGGATCCGCTGCTGATGGCGCGCAGTCTGCTCGGGCTCATCGTCAGCGTCTGGCGCTGGTACCGGCCGGACGGCCCGCTCACGCTGGAGACCATCGCCGCGTTCGTCGAGAACTCGTGCGTGCTGATGGCGACCGGCGACAAACCTCGCGAGTAGGTGTAAGCCAGAAAGGAAGTGCAGATGGTCATCGAGGACTACTACGCACGGCTCGACGGTCCGGAACCGCTGAGCGGGCTCGATCTCCTGGAGCCCGATGTGGAGTTTCTATTGGCGCTGCCGGGAAAAGAGGTCACCGGCCGCGGCCGTGATGACATGCGGGCCTACGTCGCCGGGCGGCCCGCGGTGGGCCGCAGGCACAACGTGGTGCGCCGCGGCAGCGACGGTGACCTGGAAATGGTGTACGGCTTCATCACCGAGCAGGACGGCAGGGGCACCGGCTCGTTCACCTCGGTCGTGCTGCTGTCCCCGGACAAGAAGATCGCACGCTACCAGTCGTTCTTCTCCCCGGCGTTCAACCTGTTCCCGCTGCCCGAGGGGGAGGCCGCGTGAGCGCCCCGTTGCTGACCAAGTGGTTCGAGGTGATCGACTCCGACCATCCCGACGGCATCCTCGACCTGATCGCGCCGGACTTCCGGTTCTCCATCGTGTTCGGCACCGGTGGCGCCGCCGCCCGCGACTTCAACGGCGGGCGCGAGGCGATGGAGGGTTATCTCGCGCAGCGTGAGAAGGGCGTGCTGACCCACCACGTGCTCTCCGCCTCGACCGTCGGCCCCGACGAACTGGTCCTCGGCCAGGCCCGCCGCGCCGGCGAGTTCGAGTCCACGTTCGTCGCGTGCGCCCGGCTGAACGACGCCGGGAAGGTCGCCACGCTGATGATCGGGCGGTCCCCGGAACTGGACATCGAAGCCCGCTGAACAACGAGAAGGAGACACCGATGTTCAATCTCGCCCTGCTCGCCGCGCGCCCGCCGGAGTGGACCCATGAGCAGTTCATCGACTGGTGGCGCGGCGAGCACGCCGAGGTCACGTATCCGCTGCCGGGGCTGCGGGCGTGGCGGCACACGGCGGTGTCGAGCGCGCTGGAACCGCGCTCCGAGGGCTGGGACGGGCTGTCGGTGCTGAGCTTCGACAGCGAGCAGGCCGCGCGGGCCGCGCTCGCCAGCGACGAGTGGGCCAGGGCCGTCGCCCACGTGGGAAACATGCGCGGCAAGCGGATCGCCCTGCTCGGCGACGAGCGCGAGATGTTCCTGGGCTGAGGGGGCTTCGATGAAGGAACTCGTCGCCGATCTGCGGTCGAGAGACGACGCGGTCGTTGTGCTCGACAACGACGGATCGCACAGGCTGAGCGAGATTCTCGCCGCGGGTCAGGAACTCGCCGGCCGGATCGAGCGCGTGACCGGGCCCGGCGCGACGCTGCTGCTGCAGGCGGACAACACGTGGCGGACCGTGGTCGGCATGGTCGCGGCCGGTCAGCTGGGCGGCACGCTCGCGCTGATCAACCGGCACAGCACGCGGCAGGAGTTCGAGGCCGCGTGCGAGGACATCGTGCCGGACGCGGTCATCGCGGCACCGCCGTCCTTTTCGGACTGGAACGCCGCGTCCTACCGGCCCGAGATCGCCGCTGGAGTCCTTGACGGCTGGCGGTTCGCGGGAGCCGAGGGACAGCCGTCCGGCCGGTGGGGCGACGGTGTGGTGATCGGCCTGACCTCGGGTTCGACCGGCCGGGCGAAGGGCGTGGTGCAGTCAGAGGGGGCGCTGCGGTACGCGTGCCGGGCGACGATCGAGGCGGTCGGGCTGACGGCGGGCGACGCGGTGGGCGCGATGGTGCCGTTGTCCTCGGCGGCCGCCATCTGCTTCGGTGCGTATCTCCCGCTGCTGCTCGGCGGGCGAATGGTGCTGCTGGACCAGTGGGATCCGGCGGAGGCCGTGCGACTGCTGACCGAACACCAGGCGCGGTGGACGATGTGCGTGCCGACGATGGCGCTGCAGATGAGCGCCGCCGCGCCCGAGGAGGGGATGCTGGCCGCGATGACGGCGCTGACCGTCGGCGGCGGGCCGATGGACGCCGGTGCGCTGGGGCGAGCGGAACGGCGGCTGGGCACGCGGTTCCTGCGCGTCTTCGGGATGTCCGAATGCCTCGGCCACACGACGTCGTTGCCGGCTGATGGGGAGGACATTCGTCTCGGCACGGACGGGACCCCGTTCGCCGGGACCGTGCTGCGCGCGGTCGACGAGTCCGGAAGTCCTTTGCCCGCAGGGGAAATAGGCCGGGCGCAGGTGCGCGGGCCGTCCCTGTTCACCGGTTACGCCCGGGGTGGTTCGCTCGCTCGGCCGGAGCTGACGCCGGACGGTTTCCTGCCGACGGGCGACCTCGTCGAGGTCCGGCCGGACGGTCGTGTTGCGGTCAAGGGGCGGGAGAAGGACATCATCATCCGCGGTGGGCGCAATATCGACATCGCGGAGGTGGAGAACGCCGTGGCGCACCATCCGCAGGTGGACCAGGTGTGCGTGGTGGCGGTACCGGACGAACTGCTCGGTGAGCGGGTCGCCGCGCTGGTCGTGACTTCCGCGGAAAGCCTTGGCCTCAGCGAGATTCAGGACCACCTGCGCCAGGAGGGCCTGATGAAGGGAAAGTGGCCGGAGTACGTTTTCCGCGTCGACGCCCTGCCCCAGAACCGGGTCGGCAAATTGTCCCGCCGCGACGCCGCGGAACTGGCCCAGCGCCTGCGGGATGGTACCGTGGTGCCTGGTTGAGATCGGGCCGAAGGGACGCCAGAGCCGAGCACTCCAACGTAACTCGCGCCCCCTCGGCCCGGCACACACGCCTCAGTCGAGGCAGAACTCGTTGCCTTCGGGGTCGGTCATCACGATGCAGCCCGGGTTCAGGGGAGCGGGCTCGTGGCGGCGCACCCGCTTCGCGCCGAGGGCGATCAGGCGGTCGCATTCGGCTTCGAGCGCTGCCATCCGGTCCTCGCCCTGCAGGCCTGGCGCGGCGCGGATGTCGATGTGCACGCGGTTCTTCGCGACCTTGTCCTCGGGGACCTGCTGGAAGAACAGCCGCGGCCCCACACCGTCCGGATCCTCCGCGGCCGAGCGTGAGTTGCGTTCGTCCTCCGGGATGCCGATGCGCTCGAGGAACTCGTCCCACGCCGCCAGCGCGTCGGCACCCTCGGGCAGATCGACGCCGGGCGGGCCGGGAAGGATGTAGCCCAGCGCATCGCGCCAGAAGACCGACTGCGCGCGCGGGTCGTGGGCGTCGAAGGTGATCTGGATCTGACGGCTCATCGGGTCTTTCCGTTCATGTGCAGGTAAAGGTCGCGCAGCAGGCAGACTTCGGACAAGTGGTGGATCAGCTCGCGGTGGATGTGCAGCACCAGGTCGGCCATCGGTGCCTGGGGAAACGGCTCTTTCTCCCCGGCGGGCACCAGCAGGCCTTCCTCGCCGAGTCCGCGCACCCCGGTGAGCCACAGCTCGAGCTGCCGCTCCAGCTGCTCGAGCGCCGTGGCGGCGTCGCCCGCGTACTCCCAGCCCTGGTACGACGCCTCCGGCGCGCCGAAGTGCGCCGCGTTGCGCGTCGCGAGCACGCCGACGATGACGTGCCCGAGCTGCCACGCGATCGTGGTGAACGGCGCCGGTTCGGGCTCGGGAAAGCCGTAGTCGATCGTGAAATCGCCGGTACCCGCCTGGATCGGGGCCGTCGAGGTGCCGCGTGGGCGCACGTTCCAGGCATCGGGCACCGGCGACCAGAAGTACTCCTCGTCGGTCATCCCGGCGAGGCGGTCGCGGATCTGATGGTTCCAGTGGACTTCCCACTGTTCGCGCAGGCTTCGGTTCCAATCGCTCATGGACCCACCCTCACACCGATAGCGGACAGGATCGGTCCGCTATCTCTGGCAGAGTGGTGACATGGCCGGTGACGAGCGGGACACCACGGAGCGCGTGCTCACGCTGCTCGGGCTGCTGCAACAGCGCCCGGTCTGGACCGGCCCCGAACTCGCCGCCCGGCTGGGCGTCACCCCGCGCACGGTGCGCCGTGACGTCGAGCGCCTGCGCACGCTCGGCTATCCGGTGCACGCGACCCAGGGCATCGGCGGCGGTTACCAGCTCGGCCCCGGGCAGGACCTGCCGCCGCTGCTGCTCGACGACGAGGAAGCGATCGCCACGGCGGTATCGCTGCTCGCCGGTGCGGGCGGTGCGATCGCGGGCGCCGGGGACGCCGTGCTGCGCGCACTGACCAAATTGGACCAGGTGCTGCCGGTCCGGTTGCGGCATGAGGTGCGTGCGCTCTCCGGAGCCGTGGAGTCCTTCGGCGGCGGCCGCACCCCGGTCGATTCCGACGTGCTCATGACACTCGCCCGCGCCTGCCGCGACGAGGTCGAGGCCGGTTTCGACTATCCCTCGCGCGGCGAGGTGCGACGGCGGCGGGTCGAGCCCTACCGCCTCGTCGCCTCCGATCGGCGCTGGTACCTGCTCGCCTACGACCTCGACCGCGACGACTGGCGCAGCTTCCGCGTCGACCGGATGACCGGGGTGTCCGCGCGGACCTGGCACTTTCGCCGCCGCGAGGCCCCGGACGCGGCGAGTTACGTGCAGGAAGGCGTCGCGAGCCGGGCCTATCCGCATCAGGCCCGTTTCCTGGTGCACGCCGACGCCGAGACGGTGCGCGCGCAGGTCCCCGCCTCGGCGGCGCTCGTCCGGCCGCACGGCCGCGGGAGCTGCGAACTGGTCAGCGGCGCGGGCACGCTCGACTTCGTGCTCATGCACGTGGTGTTGCTGGGACACGATTTCGAAGTGCTCGATCCGCCGGAGCTGGCCGAACGATGTGACGTGCTGGCGCAGCGGTTGCGCTCCGCCGCGGTCGCGAAACGGCGGCGGAGCTCATGAAGGCGAGCACCAGGTGACCGCCCGGCGCGAGTACCCGGTGGAACTCCGCGAAGTACCGGGGAATTCGCGTCGCCGGGGCGTGAATGACGCAGTACCAGGACACCACGCCGTCCAGTTCGGCGACCCTGCCATCCCGGACCAGCCCGGCGAGACCTCAGAACACCGTGCGTAGATGGGAAACCGCGGCCTCGTGGATCTCCGCGCTGCGCGGGACCGCGCCGGAGGCCCAGTACAGGGCATGGGTCAGCCCGTCGACGCGGGTCGCGGTCACCGGCACGCCGGCCGCCCGCAACGCCTCCGCGAAGGCCTCGCCCTCGTCGCGCAGCGTGTCGAACTCGGTGGTCACCACGAGCGTCGGCGGCAGCCCGGACAGGTCGTTGCGGTCCAGCGCCAGCCGCGGGTCGGTCACGTCTTCGGGGCCGGTGACGTACTGCCCGCCGAACCATTTCAGCGCCTCGAGGTGAATGAGGTAGCCCTCGGCGAATTCGCGCCGCGAACCGGTGTCCGCGACCGGGTTCACGAGCGGGTACAACAGCACGAGCCCGCGCACCGGCGGTTCGCCCTCGTCCCTGGCGCGGATCACCGCCGCGGCCGCGAGGTTGCCGCCGGCACTGTCGCCCATGACCGCGATCCGCTCCGGATCCCCGTCGTGGGCGGAGATCTCCTTGGCGGTCCAGCGCAGGGCGGCGAACACGTCGTCGTGCGCGGCGGGGAACCGCGATTCCGGCGCGCGGCGGTAGGTGACCGAAACGACGACGGCGCCGGCGTCCAGCGCGAGTGCCCGCACCGGTTCGTCCACGACGTCCAGCCCGCCCGCGACGAACCCGCCACCGTGGACGTAGAAGACGACGGGGAACGGGCCGGGGCCCGGCGGGACGTAGATCCGGGTGCGCTGCCCGGGATCCGGGCCGTAGGACACGTCGGTGACGTGGGAGAAACCGCGTTTGGGTTTCTGCAGGCCGGCGAAGGAATCCACGGCCTGGCGGGTGGCTTCGACGCCGATCTTCTCGAACGACTGGAATCCCTGCCGGGCCAGCCCGTCGATCAACGCGGCGACATCCGGGTCGAGTGGCATGAGGATGCTCCTTTCTCAGGCCCGCGCCAGTGCGCGCTCGGCCGGGGACAACGCGAAACCTTCGTAGCCCGCGGCCACGATCTCGTCGCATTTGGCGCGGTAGGCGGGTGCGCCGCCGAGGTAGACCAGCACGCGCCGCGGTTTGCCGGGAATGTTGTCGCCCATGTACCAGGACGTGGGCGAATCGGGCAGCAGGGTCGCCTGAGCGAGCTCGTTGGTGTGCGCGACCCAGTCCTTTTCGGCCTGCGGCGTGGGTTCGATGACGTCGCGGCCGGTCGCGCGCAGGTGGTCCATCGCGGCGACGGAGAAGTCGACGTGGTCCTCGATCGCCAGCGGCATGTTGTAGAGCACCGAGGGGCTCTGCGGACCGGTGATCATGAACAGGTTCGGGAAACCGGCCGCCATCAACCCGAGGTAGGTCTGCGGGCCGTCGGACCAGTGGTCGGCCAGCCGCAACCCGCCGCGGCCGGTGATGTTCATGGCCAGCAACGGGCCGGTGCACGCATCGAAACCGGTCGCGAGAATCAGCACGTCGAAGTGGTGCTCGGTGCCGTCGGCCAGCCGCACCCCGGCGGGTGTCACGGCGTCGATCGGGTTCGACTTGACGTCCACCAGCGAAACGTTGGGGCGGTTGTAGGACTCGTAGTAGTCGGTCTCCAGCGGCGGGCGCTTGGTGCCGTAGGGATAGCCCTCGGGCGCGAGCAGGTCCGCGGTCGCCTTGTCGTGCACGCGCTCGTGGATCCGCTCCCGGATGTACTGCGCGATGGTGTCGTTGGCGGCCTTGTCGAACAGGATGTCGCCGAAGGAGTCGATGAACAGCCGGAAGCCGCCGCGGTTCCAGCGGTCGTCGAACACCTGACGCCGCTGCTCGGGCGTGGCGGCCACGGCGGAGGGCCGCACCTCCGAGTACGGGACGCCGAGGAAGTGGTTGCGGGAGGCTTCGCGGATCGCGGCGTAGTCGGCCTTCTCGGCGCGTTCTTCCTCGGGATCGGTGGGGTAGTTGCCGATCGGCGTGGCGTAGTTCGGGGTACGCTGCAGCACGGTCAGCTCTCCCGCGGTCTTCGCGATCTCGCTGATGGCCTGGATTCCGGACGAGCCGACGCCGATGATCCCGACCCGCGTACCCGCGAAGGACACCTCGTGGTGCGGCCAGTTGCCGGTCAGCAGCACCTCGCCCGCGAAGTCCTCCACGCCGGGGAAGTCGGGCCGTTTGGGCACCGAGAGCGTGCCCGCCGCCGACACCACGAACCGCGCCCGGCAGGTCTGGCCCGCACCGGTCGTCGCGGTCCAGAGCGACTCCTCGTCGTCCCAGGTCAGCGCGGTGATGCGGGTGTTGAAGCGGATGCTGCGGCGCAGGTCGAACCGGTCGGCCACGTGGTCGAGGTAGGACAGGATCTCCGCCTGCGCGGGGAACCGCTCGCTCCAGTGCCATTCCTGCTGCAGGTCCTCGTCGAAGGAGTAGGAGTAGTGCACGCTCTCGATGTCCACGCGGGCACCGGGATAGCGGTTCCAGTACCACGTGCCACCGACGTCGCCTGCCGCGTCGAACGCGACGACGTCGAGGTTCCGCTTGTCGCGAAGGACGTGCACCGCGTACAGCCCGGCGAAACCGGCGCCGACGACGATGGCGTCGTAGGTCTTGGGAGCAGGGGACACCACGGGAATCCAGCCTCCTTGGTGGTTCGGGTGTGATCGCCGCTACAGGCTGCGCCGGGCCGCCGGACGCCGGACAGGGTGAGATCACCCCATTCGCCACCCCATCGCGCTCCACGGGATACCCGCGTGGCCTACGGTCGAGATGACCAGTGAGATCAGGAGGCGTCATGGGCGACGTCACCGGCGACGGTGCGCACGGGCCTGCCGATTTCGCGCTGACCAGTTTCGTGGGCCGGCGCCACACACTGGCCCAGCTGGACGAGGAACTGCGGGCACACCGGCTCGTCACGGTGACCGGGCCCGGCGGCGTCGGCAAGACCCGCACCGCGCTCACCGCGGCGGGCAAGGCGAAGCTGCCCGCGGTGCGGGTGGTCGAACTGGCCAGCGTCACGCACGAGACGCAGGTCGCGCCCACCGCGGCCACGGCGCTGGGCGTGCCCGATCAGTCCAATCGCGACGCCATCGACCGGATCGTCGATCACCTGTCGGGCACCGAAGTGCTGCTGGTGCTCGACAACTGCGAGCACGTCCTCGACGCGAGCGCGCGGTTCGTGATCCGGCTGCTCAACGCCTTACCAGGGCTGCGGATCCTCGCCACGAGCCGCGAACCGCTGGGCATTCGCGGCGAACAGGTGCACCTGCTCGCGCCGCTGGAGGTGCCGGACTCCGACGCCGCCGCCGGGGCCGGCGCGCTCGATCACGTGCCCGCGGTCCGGCTGCTCGTCGACCGCGCGCGCAGCGTCCTGCCGGATTTCACGGTCATCCCGGAGAACCGTGAGGCGGTCGTGGCGCTGTGCCGCAGGCTCGACGGGCTGCCGCTGGCGATCGAGCTGGCCGCCGTGCGGCTGCGGTCGATGTCGGTGTCACAGGTGGTGCGGCGGCTCGACCGGCGGTTCCACCTGCTGGCCGGGCGCGATCCGGCGGCCGATCCACGGCAGCGCTCGCTGCGCGCGCTCATCGACTGGAGCCACGATCTGTGCGGTCCGCAGGAGCGCTTGCTGTGGGCCAGGATGGCGGTGTTTCCGGCCGCGGTGGATCTGGACACCGTGGAGCGGGTGTGTGGTTTCGGCGAGCTGAGCGGCGACCGGCTGGTCGACGCGCTGGACGGCCTGGTCGGCAAATCCGTCGTCGTCGCCGACCGCCAGGGGGAGCAGGTGCGGTACCGCCAGTTCGTGACCCTGCGCGAATACGGCGCCGAACTGCTGGCCGAATCGGGGGAGGTTTCGCTGCTGCGGCGGCGCCACCGGGACCACTACGTCGATCGCGCCGCGCTGTGTGTCACCAGATGGTGTGGACCGCATCAGGCGAGCGACCTGGCCACCCTTCGCGAGGACCATCCGAACCTGCTCGCGGCGCTCGCGTGGTCCGCGGAGACACCCGGCGAGGCTCCCGCCGGGGCCCGGCTGGCGTCGCTGCTGCGGTATCACTGGATCGCCGGGGGCTTTCTGAGCAACGGCCGCCGCTGGCTCGAACGGCTGCTTCCCGAACTGGAGTCCGGCAGCCGCGAGCGTGCCGAGACGCTGTGGTCGGCGGCGTGGGTCGCGCTCATCCAGGGCGACCGGGGTGTCGCGCGGGCGTACCTGGACGAATGCGCGCGGATCTCGGACACGATGGACGATCCCGGTCTGCAGGGCCACGTGCGGCTGTGGCGCGCGCTGCTGAACCTGTTCGAGGGCGATCTGAGCGCGGCGCGGGAGCTGTACCGGCAGGCGATCGAAATCCACCGCTCGCAGGGCGATGTGGGGCTCGCGCTGACCGCGTCGTTCCAGCTCGCGATGGCGCAAGCGTATGCGGGGCGTGCGCGGGAGGCCCTGGCCACGTGTTCGGCGGTGATCGAGGAGGCCTCGGCCGTCGGAGAACGCTGGAATCGCGCCTACGCGCACTGGGCGGCGGCGATCAGCCACCTGCATCTCGGCGACGTCGTGCGGGCCCGGACGGCGATCGCCGCCGCGATGCGGATCGAACAGGACTTCCGCGATGGGGTGTGCACGGCGTTGTGCACGGAGGTCTGCTCGTGGGTCGCGGCGTCGTCGGGACACGCGGCCGACGCCGCCGCGCTGGAAGGAATGGCCGCCTCGGTGTGGCACCGCATCGGCACGTCGCTACAGGCCTTCGGACCGCACGCCGCGCACGAGGGCAGCAGGCACTCCACGCGCGTGGACGCCGAACTCGGCCCGGAGCGGGCCGCGGCCGTGCGGGCCGAGTACGCGCGGGTCACGCTCGCCGAGGCCGTGCGGCTCGGCCTGGACCTCGTCGTCCACCAGAGCCGGGCGACCCGCCCCCTCCGGCGCCCGGAATCGCCGGACTCACCGCTGACCGGGCGGGAACACGAGATCGCCGCGTTGATCGCGAAAGGCATGAGCAACAAGGCGATCGCCGCCGAGCTGACCATCTCGCCGCGCACCGTGGACGGTCACGTGGAGCGGATCCTGCGCAAGCTCGACTTCAGCTCGCGCACGCAGATCGCCTCCTGGCTGGCCGCCAGCAACGGGTGATCAGCCGGCGAGTGCCGCTTCGACCGCCGTGGCCGCCGCGGCTCCGGCGACGCGCAGCGCCTCGGTGCCGCGCATGGCCCGGTCGAGCACGAAGGCCCCTTCGAGCGCGGCGACGAGCAGGATCGCGAGCTCGCGTGCACGCGCCTCGGGGACTCCGGCGTCGGCGAAACGTGTTGTGGCGCCTTGGATCCAGCTTTCGAAGACCTCGGCGGTGGCCTGCCGCAGGGTGTCGTCGGTGCTGGCCACTTCGAGCGCGACCGTCGCGATCGGGCACGCGTCCGCGTAGTCCGTCGCCTTCAGCACCTCGGCCGCTCCGCTGAACACGTTCGCGGTGCCCTCGACCGCGTCCGCGCCGCTGTCGAACACCGACTCGACGAGCTTCTGGTACATGTGCCCGGCCCGGTGCACCACCTCGGCGCCGAGTTGCTGTTTGCCGCCGGGAAAGTGGTGATACAGCGAGCCGAACGGCGCGTTCGCGGCCGCGACCACCTGCTTCAGCCCGGTGCCGGTGTAGCCGTAACGGCGGAACAGCTCCGCCGTCGCGTCCAGAATCCGTTCCCTCGTGGGTGCCACGGTTCTCCTCTCGCCCGCGATGGTGTCCCCATGCTACGGTCCGCTAGAGCGTTCTACCTAGGGGAGGTGGACGGCATGACCGACACCGCGAGCGCCGATCCGGCCGTCATCGCGGCATATCCCGCCGGCGCGTATCACCGGGCCCGTGGCACCGTGCGGCATCTCGCCGGGGTGCTGGCCTGCAACGCGGCGATCCCCGCGTTGCGCATCAGCCTCGAACGCGACGCCGGGCAGCGTGCGCGGCGCCTGCGTGCGGAGGCCGCCGACCGGCTGGAGCAACGCCGCCGTCCCACCCGGAAACGCATGCGCGCCCTCGTCGCCCGGCCCGGAGCCCGCTTCGCCTGGCACGACGTTCCGGCCCCGCCACCGCCAGGGCCCGGCGCCGCGATCGTGCACCCGATCGCCGTCGCGACCTGCGATCTCGACCGCGCCATGGGCCTTGGCCGGACGCCGTTCCCGCTGCCGATGTGCTTCGGCCACGAATGCGTCGCCGAGGTGATCGAGACCGGCGACGACGTGCGTACCGTCCGTCCCGGCGACCGCGTCGTCGTCCCGTTCCAGATCAACTGCGGCGACTGCCGGGCGTGCCGGGCCGGGCTCACCGCGAACTGCACCGGCGTGCCGCCGATCTCCATGTACGGCTTCGGACTCGCCGGCGGTCACTGGGGCGGCGCCCTCGCCGACCTGCTCGCCGTCCCCTACGCGGACGCGATGCTCGTGCCGCTGCCCGGCGGGGTGGACCCGGCCGCGGCGGCGTCGGTGGCGGACAACGTCAGCGACGGCTACCGCAACGTCGCGGCTCACCTGCCCGCGCTGCTCGAGCGCGATCCGGGCATGCCGGTGCTCATCCTCGGCGAACTCGGCCATCGCCTCCCGCTCAGTTCCAGCGTTCCGCTCTACGCCGGGCTCGTGGCCAAAGCCCTTGGCGCACAAAAGATTCACTTCGCCGACCGGCGGCCACACCTGCAACGGCACGCCGGAGAGCTGGGTTTTCACCCGCACGCCACGGTGCGGGGCCTGCCGCCCGCTCCGTTCGTCATCGACGGCACCTGCACCTCACGCGGACTCGCCACGGCGCTGCACCACACCGCACCGGACGGCGTCTGCACCACACCCGGCGTGCTGCGGCGCACGGCCAGGATCCCCACGGCGCTCATGTACGGCCGCAACATCAGCTACCACCTGGGCAGAACACACGCCCGCGCGGTCATTCCGCACGTGCTCGGCCTTATGCGGCAAGGAGAACTCCACCCGGAGACGGTCACCACCCACCACGCGAAGCTCGATGACGCCCCGGCCGCGATCCACGATCACGTCGTGGGTGAAGCGACCAAGACCGTGCTGACCGAATAGCGTCAGCGCCGCGCCTCGGACGGTGCGATGCCGTAGCGGCGGCGGTAGGCGGCGGCGAACCGGCTGGCGCTGGAGAAGCCCCAGGAGGCGGCGACGTCGCTGACCGTCAGGGCGGGGTTGGCCCGCAGATCGGTGTCGGCGCGCCGCAACCGGATCTCGGTCAGGTACCCCGTCGGGCTGCGGTCCAGCCACTGCCGGAAACCCTCCTGCAGCCGCCGCACGCTGGTGCCCGCCACGGCCGCCATCTCGCCCGCGGTCCACGGGCGGGCCGGATCGTCGTGCAACTGCTCGACCACCCGCCGGATCGCCCGGGGTGCGGGCGCGGGCCCGGCACCGGCGTCGGGGCAACCAGCCAGCAGGAAGCCCGCGGCGACCGCGCCGGCCAGTTGCTCACGCACGATGTCGCAGTCGCCGAACAGCCCGGGATCGTGCAGGTTCGTGGCGAGGCCGCCGATGAGCTGGCGCCACGCGCGGGCGCGGCCCGCCTCCAGCGCGAGCTGATCCGGCAGTCCGCTTCGGACATCGCAGCCGAGCACGCGTTCCGCTTCGCGTTCGAGCCAGCCGCTGTCGAACTTCACCCCGAGCACCGTGCAGGTCGCGTCCCAGTGGCTGATCAGCGACGGGGTGTTCGCGCGGAACACGGTGGCCTGGCCCGGCACCGAGGTGACCGGGCCGTGCCTGCCGCGGCTCTCCAGATGCCCGGTCAGCGGCAGGTTGATCTCGTAGGCGCCGGGATAGTCGCACGCGATGCGCACGTCCGCGCCCCACCCGACGTGCCCGACCAGCACCGGCCCGAGGTCGAGCGTGCGCAGGGTCAGCCGGGGGTCACGGCCGCCGCCGAGGGGCCGCAGCTCGTGCGGGAAGTACGCTTCCGCCACCTCACGGGACGCCTCGTCCCAGTCCCGTGGTGCGGCACTACGCCGTGCGCGCATGGCGGAAACGATACTCCAGACCCGGTTCGCGAACTCTTCGCGCGATCCGTGCCGTCGCCGCGCGAAACGTGTCGCCGCAGGTCGCGGGCCCGCCGTACGTTGCCGTCCATCCCGGACAACGACGTGGGAGGACGAGACCAGATGACCACGACCGAACGGCCCGAGCTGTCCTGGCTGGACGACGTGACCATGACCGAGCTGGAACGCAATCCGTACCGGACCTACGAGCGCCTGCGCGCCGAGGCGCCGCTGGCCTACGTTCCGGTGCTCGGTTCCTACGTCGCCTCGACCGCCGAGGTCTGCCGCGAGATCGCGACCAGCCCCGACTTCGAGGGCATCATCACCCCCGCGGGCGGGCGGACGTTCGGCCATCCCGCGATCATCGGCGTCAACGGCGAGATCCACGCCGACCTGCGGTCCATGGTGGAGCCCGCGCTGCAGCCGGTCGAGGTGGACCGCTGGGTCGACGACCTGGTGCGCCCGATCGCCCGCCGCTACCTGGAACAGTTCGAGAACGACGGTCACGCGGAACTGGTCGCGCAGTACTGCGAACCGGTCAGCGTGCGCTCGCTGGGCGACCTCCTCGGGTTGCACGACGTCGAATCCGACAGGCTCAGGGAGTGGTTCGCGAAGCTGAACCGCTCGTTCACCAACGCCGCCGTCGACGAGAACGGCGAGTTCGCCAATCCGGAGGGCTTCGCCGGGGGCGACGAGGCGAAGGCCGAGATCCGGGCCATCGTCGACCCGCTCATCGACAAGTGGACCGCCGAACCGGACGACAGCGCGATCTCGCACTGGCTGCACGACGGGATGCCGCCCGGCAAGACCCGCGACCGCGAGTACATCTACCCGACGATCTATGTGTACCTGCTCGGCGCGATGCAGGAGCCGGGGCACGGCATGGCCTCCACGCTCGTCGGCCTGTTCTCGCGGCCGGAGCAGCTGGAACAGGTCGTCGACGACCCCGCGCTGATCCCGAGGGCGATTTCCGAAGGCATGCGCTGGACCTCGCCGATCTGGTCGGCCACCGCGCGCATCTCGACGAAGCCGGTGACGATCGCGGGCGTCGATCTGCCCGCGGGCACGCCGGTGATGCTGTCCTACGGTTCGGCCAACCACGACACCGGGCAGTACGAGGCACCGTCCACCTACGACCTGCACCGGCCGCCGCTGCCGCACCTGGCCTTCGGCGCGGGCAACCACGCCTGCGCCGGGATCTACTACGCCAACCACGTCATGCGGATCGCGCTGGAGGAGCTGTTCGAGGCCATCCCCAACCTCGAACGCGACACACGTGAAGGCGTGGAGTTCTGGGGCTGGGGCTTCCGCGGCCCGACGAGCCTGCACGTCACGTGGGAGGTCTGAGATGACGTTCGCGGTGAGCGTCGGCGGCCGCCAGGTCGAGTGCGCCGCCGGCCAGACCCTGCTCGACGCGTGCCTGCGGGCCGGGGTCTGGATGCCGAACTCCTGCAACCAGGGCACGTGCGGTACCTGCAAGCTGACCGTTCGTTCCGGCGCGGTCGACCACGGCGATTCGCCGTTGGACACCCTCACCGCGGACGAACGGGCCGCGGGCCTGGCGCTGGCGTGTCAGGCCCGTCCCGTCGGCGACGTCACGGTGGGCGCCACCGGGGCCGAAGGCCGCGCGACGCATCCGCTGCGGGACTTCACCGCCACCGTGCTGGAAGTCGCCGACATCGCCCGCGACACCCGTCGCGTGCTGCTCGGCCTCGCCGAACCGCTGGCCTTCGAGGCGGGGCAGTACGTCGAGCTGACCGTGCCCGGAACGGCCGCGCGACGCCAGTACTCGCCGGCCAACACCGCCGACGAGGACAAGGTGCTCGAACTGCACGTCCGGCGCGTGGACGGCGGCCTCGCCACCGACGGCTGGTTGTTCGCGGGCATCGCCGCGGGTGACATCGTGGAGGTTTCCGGTCCGCTCGGGGACTTCCACCTGCCGAGCGAGGACGAGGGCGGCCCCATGGTCCTGATCGGTGGCGGCACCGGTCTCGCGCCGCTCGTGGGTATCGCGAGGACCGCGCTGCGCCGTCACCCCGACCGGGAAATGCTGCTGTACCACGGTGTTCGCGGCGCGGCGGATCTCTACGATCTGGACCGTTTCGCCGAACTCGCCGAGGCGCACCCGAACTTCCGTTTCGTGCCGGTGCTTTCCCACGAACCGGAGCCGGGCAGGCGAGGCGGTTTCCCGACGGACGCGTTCGTGGAGGACGTCGCCGGCGCACGAGGCTGGTCGGGCTGGCTGTGCGGGCCGCCGCCGATGGTGGAGGCCGGCGTGAAGGCGTTCAAACGCCGTCGCATGGCACCCCGGCACATCCACCGCGAGAAGTTCACCCCCGCGGACGAGGGATGACCGGCGCGCTGGCGTGGCTGGTGGTCCTCATCGCCATGGCTGCACTCCTCCGTAGCGGACGAGTTCGCCGTACTGACCGCCGCGCACGGGCTCGGTGGCCAGATCCAGCACCGCGACCGCGGCCTCGGCCGGGCCGGGTGCGTCGCTGACGTCCCACCACTCGGCCGAGGTGGGCGTGTTCATCATGCCGGGGCAGACCGCCGCGACGAGGATTCCGCGCCCGGCGTCCTCCTCGCGGCGCTGCTTCGCCAGCGCGCGCACGGCGGCGACCTGGCCGATCTTGGACGGGATGTTGACGAAACCGGGCCACGGGCCCGAGCGGGCACTGCCGTCCTTGACCGCGTCACGCCAGGCCGCGACCTGCTCGTCCACCTCGTCCAAAGAGGACAGATCGGCGAAGTGGTGGTGCAGTACGGGTGCCAGGAAGCGCAGCGAGCCCAGCCTGCTCGCCACCACGATCAGCCTGCCACCGTCGCGCAGCAGCGGGGCGAACGCGCGCAGCACCCTGGTGGTGCCGAAGTTGTTCACTTCCACGTAGCCGTCCACGATCTCGCGGGGATCGTCGCCGGGCCCGATCCGCATGACGGCGTTGTTGTACACGATGTCCACCCCGCCGTGGCGATCCCGCAGCAGCCCGGCGAGCCGGGCCGCGGCACCGGGATCGGCGACGTCGAGAATCTCGCCGCGGACTCGCGCCCCGCCGCCGGGCATGGCTTCCACGGCCTGGTTGACCCGGGTCAGGTCGCGCCCGGTGAGGTAGACGGTGTCCTGCGGGCTCAGCCGCCGTGCGAGCCCTTCGACCAGTGCGAGCCCCAGGCCCTGAGTCGCCCCGGTGACCAACGCGATCTTGCTCATGCTTGCTCCAGCAGGGTTTCCGAAAGCGTCCACAGGCGGCGCGCGCCTTCGGCGTCGAGGGCGTAGCGGGCGACGCCGTGCAGGCGAGGCGCGTCGCCGCCGGTGGTCGCGGCGATGTTGGCCACCCCGGCGGCCGTGCTGCCGAAACCGAAGGGCGTTCTGATCAACGTCATGACTTCAGGCTAGGAAGCCGCGAGACATGTCGAAAGCGATAATCAGTCAACCCCGGTATGCGTAATAGTCATGACTTTCACCGATGCCTCGCTCACCGCGCTCCGGGTCTTTCGCGAGGTGGCCGAGCGGGGCACGCTCACCGCTGCGGCCGCCGCACTCGGCTACACGCAGTCCGCGGTCTCCCGGCAGATCGCCTCGCTGGAACGGGCCGCGGGTGCGCCACTGCTGGAGCGCCGCCACGACGGGGTGCGCGTGACCTCCGCCGGGCAGGTCGTCCTGCGCCGCGCCACGGTCGTGCTCGACCAGGTCGATGCCACCGCCCGCGAGCTGGCCGGAATGCCCGACGAGCAGGCCACGGTCCGGCTCGGCTGGTTCGCCAGCGCGGGTGCTGCGCTGGTACCCCGGGCGCTGGGCGCACTGCACCGCACGCATCCGGGGATCACGGTGGTCACCCGCGAGGGCAGCACGCCGGCGCTGGTGCGGGCGCTGCGTGCCGGAACACTGGACCTCGCGCTGATCGCGTCGGCGCCCCCGTTCCGGCCGCCCGACACCGAAACTCCGGCACTCGTGCTGCGTACCCTCACCGAACGCAGCCTGTGCGTCGCCGTGCCCGGGACACATCCCTTGGCGCGCAACGATTTCATCGACGTCACCGACCTGCACGGCCAGCGCTGGATCGCCGGTGCGGGCGGGGAGCGGCTGATGGGTGTGTGGCCCGGCCTGGACGAACGACCGGAGATCGCGCACACCGCGCGCGACTGGCTGGCCAAACTGCGGCTCGTCGCCGCGGGCACCGGGGTGACGACCGTGCCCGCGGTACTCGCCAGCGCGATGCCGCCCGGGGTGCGCGTGCTCCCCGTGCGTGGCGGCCCCGCCGAGCAGCGGCGCATCGTGCTGGCCCGGCTGCCTCAGCCGGTGAGCGACCCCGCCGCCCGCCTCGCCGACGCGCTCCGCGCCGCCGCGATCGAGCTGGACGACGACCTCACCGGTGGCGGGTGATCAGCTGCCGCATCCGCACCGGCCTGCTGGTCGGCCACCGACGCCACCGCGGTGATCAGTGAGCAACCGGTGCGGTGCCGTGGGAAACCCACGGCACCGCACCGGTTGCCTTCCCGGTCAGGCCGCCCGGCTCGGCTCGGGCAGCGGGGTTTCCCTCGTCGCCTTCAGTGCCGCGTCGCGTTGGGGCTTGCCCCACGTCTCACGGGTGACCAGTGCCGACACCAGGCCCAGCACCGAGTACGCGAGGAACAGCAGCGCCGGTCCCAGCCACCCCAGCCAGATGAACAGCAGCGTCGTCACGAACGGCGTGATGCCCGAGATCATCGCCGAGATCTGGTACGCCAGCGACGCCCCCGAAGACCGGGTCGCGGCCTGGAACAGCTCCGGGAACCACGCGCCCTGCGCACCGGCGAGCGCGTTCTGGCACACGCCGTAGGACACGATCACGGTCGCCACGATCGCGAGCAGCGCGCCCGTGTTCACCAGCAGGAACATGGGAATCGCCCACACGGCCGCGAAAAGGGTCACCCAGATGTACACCGGGCGCCGTCCGATGCGGTCGGTGAGGCCGCCCCACCCGATCGTCGCGCCGATGCCGATGGCCGACGCGATGCACAGCGCCAGGATCGTTTCGCCGCTGCTGGCCAGTTTCTGCGACTTCAGGTACGAGATCATGTACGTGATCGCCACGGCGTAACCCGCGGTCTCCGCGATCCGCAGCCCGATCCCGCGCAGCACGTTGCGCCAGTCGTCGCGCAGCACCTCCACGATCGGCGCCTTCACCAGGTCACCGCTGTCGCGCACATCTTCGAACACCGGCGACTCGGGCACCTTCGCGCGCACGATCAGGCCGACGATCACCAGGATGAGGCTGGCCAGGAACGGCACGCGCCACGCCCAGTCGCCGGAGAGGTTCACCGAAACCAGGAACACCAGGTTCGCCAGCAGCAGCCCGATCGGGAAACCCGCCTGCACGATCCCGGTGAGCGCGCCCTTTCGCCGCCACGGCGCGTGTTCGTAGGTCATCAGGATCGCGCCGCCCCATTCGGCGCCGTACGCGATGCCCTGGATGATCCGCACCGTCACCAGCAGGATCGGCGCGAGCACGCCGGCCGCCTCATACGTCGGCAGCAGGCCGATCGCGAACGTCGCCAGCCCCATCACGACCAGTGACGCGACGAGCACCGGCTTCCGGCCGATCCGGTCGCCGAGGTGACCACCGACGACACCGCCGAGCGGGCGGGCGATGAACCCGACACCGAGCGTGGCGAACGAGGACAGGGTGCCGACGACCGGCGACACGTTCGGGAAGAACGCGTGGCCGAGGTAGAGCGCCGCGGCGGTGCCGAAGCCGATGAAGTCGTAACTTTCGATGACGGCTCCCGCGGTGGAGCCCCAAGCCACCCTGCGGGCGTCGCGGGTGCCGTGCACCGGGCCGCGCATCGTGAGCGCTTCGCTGCGCATGTCATTGCCTCTCTGGTTCCGGGGCGACCTTACGTGAGACCGCTGCCCTCCTGTTGACAATGGAGCACATCGTGCGTGCCGAATCGGTCGGTGTCAACAGTGTATTTCCGCGAAGATCAGGCTGTTTAGGGCAAATCCAGCGGAAACCTTGTCTGTTGACATATCTCTGTTAACATCGCTTTTCATGGAACGAACCGGTTGGCCGGGCTGCTCCTCGATCAGCTTCCGGCACCTGCCACTGGCGGCGGCGCTGGCGGCCATCTCGGAGTGCGGCTTCTCCGAGATCGACCTCGGTGCGCTGCCCGGGGTGTGCGACCACGTCCCGTACGAGCTGACCGACGCCGCGGTCCGCGAGGTCGCCGCCGGGGTACGGGCGTCCGGGCTGGGGGTCCGGTCGGTCAACGGCGATGTCGGCGACCTCAACCGCCCGCTCGACGCGACCGGACGCCGCGACCGCGACGACCACCTGCGCCGCCTGCTCGACCTCACCGCCGCCTGTGGTGCGCGAGCGCTGGTCCTGCCGTGCGGGGCGCAGTCCCACGAGCCGGTCACCGGGCTGGACACCGACCTCGACCTGGTCGTGGCGGAGCTGCACCGCGCGGCGGAAACCGCTGCGGCGCAAGGGATCGAGATCTGGGTCGAGGCCCCGCATTACTTCCGGCTGTGCTGGAACACCGACCTGGCCGGGCAGCTCGCCGGCCGGCTCGACCCGGCCGTCGGCCTCGTCCTCGACACGAGCCACATCGTCGCCTCGGGCGGGGACCCGGCGGAGTTCGCGCGAAGGTTCGCCGGCCGGATCAGCCACGTGCACCTGCGCGACGCCACCCCGGGTTACATCAACCACAGCATCGGCAACGGGATCACCGATTTTCCCGCCACCTTCGCCGCTTTGCGTGAGGTGGGCTACCGCGGCCACAGCTCGCTCGAACTGGAGACCCGCGACGTGACCGACGGCGAGCGCCCCGCCGCCGCGGTCAAGGCCGCCGAGTACATCGCGGGTCTGTAGATCCACAACATCAAGGAGAAGACACTGATGTCCGAGACCAAGCGCACGGCCGTGATCACCGGGGCCGGTGCTCCGCGCGGCATCGGCAAGGCCACCGCGGCGCGCCTGGCCGGTGACGGCTGGGCCGTGGCCGTGCTCGACCTCGACGAGCCCGCCGCCAAGACCGCCGCCGACGAGATCGCGACCGAGACCGGGGCGCCGGTGTTCGCGCACGGGGTCGACGTCGCCGACGAGCCGTCCGTGCTCGCCGCCTACCGAGCGGTGCGCGCCGAGGTCGACGCCGGACGCCTGCCGGCCGTCGGCGCGGTGATCAACATCGCCGGCATCACCTCGCCGGTGCCGTTCCTGGAGACCACCGTGGAGCTGTGGAACAAGGTCATGGCCGTCAACGCGACGGGCACCTACCTCGTCACCAAGGCGTTCCTGCCGGACCTGATCGACGCGGGCTGGGGCCGCATCGTGAACATGTCCTCGGTGTCGGCACAGCAGGGCGGCGGCGTGTTCGGCCGCACCCCGTACAGCTCGGCCAAGGCCGCGATCCTCGGCTTCACCAAATCACTGGCCCGCGAGCTGGGCGCGGCGGGTGTGACCGTGAACGCGGTCGCGCCGGGCGCGGTGGACACCGACATTCGGGCCGCGGCGACCACCGACGAGCTGGAGGCCGCCATCGTCGCGAGCGTTCCGCTCGGCCGCCAGGCCACCAGGCAGGACGTCGCCGGGGTGATCGCGTGGCTCACCTCCGAAGACGCCGGTTACCTGCACGGCGCCTGCATCGACATCAACGGCGGATCTTTCCTCCACTGAGGACGGACAAACGCGATGACCTATGTGAGCAACGATCCGGCGGACTTCGCCGAGGACGCACTGGCCGGGTTCTGCGATCTGCACGCCGACACGGTGCGGCAGGTGCCCGGCGGGGCCGTGCGCCGCGCCCGGCCCGCCCGGCCCAAGGTGGCCGTGCTGCCCGGTGGCGGTTCCGGCCACTACCCGGCCTTCTACGGGATCATCGGTCCCGGTTTCGCCGACGGAGCGGTGAGCGGCAACCTGTTCACCTCGCCGTCCGCGCAGGACGCCTGTTCGGTGGCGCTGGCCGCGCATTCCGGCGCGGGCGTGGTGTTCACCTACGGCAACTACGCCGGTGACGTGATGAACTTCGGCCTTGCCACGGAACGCCTTCGCGCCCGCGGTATCGAGGCCGAGAACGTGATCGTCACCGACGACATCGCCAGCGCGCGCACCACCGCCGAACGGCGCGGAATCGCCGGGGACTTCACGGTTTTCAAGGTGATGGGCGCCGCCGCCGAGGAAGGCATGGACCTCGGCGAGGTGGTCCGCGTGGGGCGCAAGGCCAACGACGTGACCCGCACGATCGGCACGGCCTTCGCGGGCTGCACGTTCCCCGGTGCCGCCTCGCCCCTGTTCACGGTCCCGGACGGGCAGATGGGGCTCGGCCTCGGAATCCACGGCGAACCAGGGCTGCGCGACGTGCCGAAGCCGTCCGCGCGTGCGCTGGGGCAGGACTTCGTCGCGAGGCTGCTCGCCGAAAAGCCCGACGGGGCAGGGGATCGCGTCGCGGTGCTGCTCAACGGGCTCGGCTCGGTCAAGCACGAGGAACTGTTCGTGCTGTGGACCGACGTGGCCCGGCTGCTGCGCGAGTCCGGGCACACGCTGGTGCTGCCCGAGGTGGGTGAGCTGGTCACCAGCCTGGACATGGCCGGAGTGTCGCTGACCGTCACGTGGCTGGACGACGAGCTGGAACGCCTGTGGACCGCGCCGGCGTGGACCCCGGCCTTCCGGCGCGGCTCGATCACCGCCGCCGACACCGGGGCCGGCACCGAGGAACTCGCGGAGACGGAGACGGCCGGGTTCGCCGAGGCCTCCGCGGAGTCGCGCCGCCTCGCCGAGTCTGTCCTCAGTGGACTTCGTGTGGTCCGGAAGGCGTTGCACGAAGCGGAAGCCGAGCTCGGCGAGATCGACGCGGTGGCCGGCGACGGTGACCACGGACGCGGCATGGTCCGCGGCATCGACGCCGCCGTCGCGGGTGCGGAGACGGCCTGCGAAGCCGGTGCCGGTGCGGGCGACTGCCTCGCCGCGGCGGGCGACGAATGGGCCGCCCGCGCCGGCGGCACCTCCGGTGTGCTGTGGGGCGCGGGACTGCGGGCCGCGGGTGAGGTGATCGGCGCCGAGTCCGGCACGATCGACGCATTCGCCGCGGTGACGGCCTTCGCGGACCGGATCATCTCGCTCGGCGGCGCGGAACCCGGCGACAAGACGCTCGTCGACGCGCTCGTGCCGTTCCGCGAACGGCTCGCCGCCGGGAGCTGGTCGTCGGCCGCCGAAACCGCCGAGCAGGCCGCGCGCCGCACGGCGGATCTCGTGCCACGCAAGGGACGAGCACGGCCACTGGCCGAGCGCAGCGTCGGAACACCCGACCCCGGTGCCGTGTCGCTGGCGTTGATCGCCCGTGCGATCGGGGAGTTTTCGAGGGGAGAACGAGCATGAGAATCGTGGTGGGCTGCGACGACGCCGGCCTGGACTACAAGGAACGGATCGCCGAGGATCTGCGCGCCGATCCCCGGGTGAGCGAGGTGATCGACCTCGGCGTGCACCGCGACGCCGAGGACGTGCACCGGCCGTACCCGGAAATCGGCCTCGCCGCGGGGGAGGCCGTTCGCGACGGCAAGGCCGACCGCGCGGTACTGATCTGCGGAACCGGCATCGGCATGGCGTTGTCGGCGAACAAGGTTTCGGGCGTGTGGGCGACCACGGCACACGACTCGTTCTCCGTCGAACGCTCGATCCTGTCCAACAACTGCCAGGTCCTGACGCTCGGGCAGCGCGTCGTCGGGCTGGAACTGGCGCGCCGCCTGGTCGGCGAATGGCTCGGATACACCTTCGACGATCAGTCCGCGAGCGCGGCGAAGGTAGGATTGATTAGCGAGTACGAGCGGTGCTGACAGCAAACCCGGGGAGGTCGCGCGTGACCAGTCAGCCGGGCCGCAATCTGCGGCAGATGGCGGTCGACACGCTGCGCCGGGCCATCACCACGGGCGAGTTCCCCCCGGGCAGTCACCTCGGCGAGGTGCAGGTCTCCGAACAGCTCGGCATCAGCCGCGGCACCCTGCGCGAGGCCTTCCGGCAGCTCCAGCAGGAAGGTCTGGTCTCCTACGGCGAGCGCGGCCGGGTCACGGTCCGGTCGGTCAGCGAGAAGGACATCATCAACACCTTCACCGTCCGCGCGGCGCTGGAGGCGCTCGCGGGCGAGACCCTGGCCGCGAGCTACTACCGCGAGGAGCACTGCCGCAAGCTGCGCGCCGCGGTGGACGACATGGCCCGTGCGGCGCGGGTGTCGCTGGAAGCGCAGATCGAGGCCGATCTCGCGTTTCACGAACTGCTGTGCGAGCTGACCGACAACGACGCCCTGCTGCGCTCGTGGAAACTGCTCGAAGGCCCGATCCGCATGTGCATCATGTACCGCGGCCTGGAGCGGGCGCTGTCCAACATGAGCGCGGGACGGCACCTGGAGATCGTCACCGCCATCGAGTCCGGCGACCCGGTCAAGACGCAGAACGTGATCTCCGATCACATGGTCGCCACCGCGCAGGCGCTGCTGTTCGGCACCGTGCGCACCCGCCCGCGGATCGAGCTCGGCGACTAGCACAACCGATCATCAACTCTTCCGGGTGATAAGAAAACCCCAGTTCAGGGACTTGTGTCCGGCTAAATCTTGATTGATTCCAGATTTTGCGGCAGACTGCCCCGCGTGCCATCGACTACGGACTTCGAGCGCATGTTACGTGGGGTTGCGCTGCGTGTGACGCGTCCTCGGGTAGCGGTCCTGTCCGCGGTCCACGACAACCCGCACGCCGACACCGAAACGATCCTCGGTGCCGTGCGTGACAACCTCGGTGCGGTGTCCCACCAGGCCGTGTACGACGTGCTGCGCGCGCTCACGGATACCGGACTGGTCCGCCGCATCGAACCACCCGGCTCGCTGGCTCGCTACGAGGCGCGGGTCGGGGACAACCACCATCACGTCGTGTGCCGGTCGTGCGGCGTCATCAGCGACGTCGACTGCGCTGTTGGCACCGCGCCCTGCCTCACGGCATCGGATGATCACGGGTTCGTCATCGACGAGGCCGAGGTCATCTACTGGGGACTGTGTCCCAACTGCTCCACCGCAACCCACTCTGATTCCCGGAAGGATTCCCGTGTCTGACAAGCCGAACGCCGAAGTCGGCGAACTGAACGTGGAGAGCGCGGGCGGGTGCCCTGTCCACAACGGACGTTTCGCGCACCCCACCGAGGGCGGCGGCAACCGTGACTGGTGGCCCAACCAGCTCAACCTGTCGATCCTGCGGAAGCACAACGCCGTCGCCGACCCGATGGACGCGGACTTCGACTACGCCAAGGAGTTCCTCAGCGTCGACCTCGACGAGCTGGCCGAGGACGTGGACGCGATCCTGACCAGCTCGCAGGACTGGTGGCCCGCCGACTTCGGCAACTACGGTCCCCTGATGGTCCGCATGGCGTGGCACTCGGCCGGCACCTACCGGGTGCACGACGGCCGTGGCGGCGCGGGTTACGGCCAGCAGCGTTTCGCGCCGCTGAACAGCTGGCCCGACAACGGGAACCTGGACAAGGCGCGCCGCTTGCTGTGGCCGGTCAAGAAGAAGTACGGCAAGAAGATCTCGTGGGCCGACCTGATGATCTTCACGGGCAACCGCGCCCTGGAGACCATGGGCTTCAAGACCTTCGGTTTCGCCGGTGGACGCGCGGACGTCTGGGAGGCCGACGAGGACGTGTACTGGGGTCCCGAGCGCACCTGGCTGGGCGACGAGCGCTACAGCGGTGACCGCGACCTGGAGAACCCGCTCGCCGCGGTGCAGATGGGTCTGATCTACGTCAACCCGGAGGGCCCCAACGGCAACCCGGACCCGCTGGCCGCTGCCCGCGACATCCGCGAGACCTTCGGCCGGATGGCGATGAACGACGAGGAGACCGTCGCGCTCATCGCCGGTGGCCACACCTTCGGCAAGACCCACGGTGCGGGCGACGCCGACCTGGTCGAGGCGGAGCCCGAGGGCGCGCCGATCGAGCAGCAGGGCCTCGGCTGGAAGAGCGGCTTCGGCAGCGGCAAGGGCCGCGACGCGATCACCAGTGGTCTGGAGGTCACCTGGACCCCCACCCCGACCAAGTGGAGCAACTGGTTCTTCCACAACCTGTTCACCTACGAGTGGGAGCTCACCAAGAGCCCGGCGGGTGCGAACCAGTGGAAGCCCAAGGACAACGCCGCCGCGAACACCGTCCCGGACCCGGAGACCGGTGAGCTCAACCGCGCGCCGTCGATGCTGACCACGGACCTCGCGCTGCGCTTCGACCCGATCTACGAGCCGATCTCGCGCCGCTTCTACGAGAACCCGGACCAGTTCGCGGACGCGTTCGCCCGTGCCTGGTACAAGCTGACCCACCGCGACATGGGCCCGCGGCAGCGTTACCTCGGCCCGCTCGTGCCGCAGGAGACGCTGATCTGGCAGGACCCGGTTCCGGCCGTCGACCACGAGCTGGTGGACGCCGCGGACGTCGCCGCGCTCAAGGCGAAGGTTCTCGAGTCGGGCCTGTCGGTGTCGCAGCTGGTCTCCACCGCGTGGGCGTCGGCCTCGACGTTCCGCATCGGTGACAAGCGCGGTGGCGCCAACGGTGCCCGGATCCGGCTCGAGCCGCAGCGCGGCTGGGAGGTCAACGACCCGGACAACCTGGCGCAGGTGCTGGGCAAGCTCGAGCAGATCCAGGAGTCCTTCAACAGCTCGCAGAGCGGGAACAAGAAGATCTCCCTGGCCGACCTGATCGTGCTCGCCGGTGCCGCGGGGGTGGAGAAGGCCGCCAAGGACGGTGGCGTGTCGATCGCGGTGCCGTTCACGCCGGGCCGCACCGACGCGACCGCCGAGATGACCGACGCCGACTCCTTCGCCCCGATGGAGCCGACCGCCGACGGCTTCCGCAACTACCGTGGCAAGGGCAACCGGCTTCCGGCGGAGTACCTGCTCCTCGACCGCGCCAACCTGCTCGACCTGAGCGCACCCGAGATGACCGTCCTGGTCGGCGGTCTGCGTGTGCTCGGCGCGAACCACAAGCAGTCCGACCTCGGTGTCCTCACCTCGAACCCGGGCACGCTGACCAACGACTTCTTCGCGAACCTGCTGGACATGGGCGTGGAGTGGAAGTCGACGTCGGAGGACCAGGAGACCTTCGAGGCCCGCGACCGCGCCACCGGCGAGGTCAAGTGGACCGGCACCCGCGCCGACCTCGTGTTCGGCTCGAACTCCGAACTGCGTGCCGTCGCCGAGGTCTACGCCAGCGACGACGCCAAGGAGAAGTTCGTGCGCGACTTCGTCGCCGCGTGGGACAAGGTCATGATGCTGGACCGGTACGACCTGGTCTGATTCCGGCCTGACACAACGAAAACCGGCCCGGGCGAAGCAGCTTCGCCCGGGCCGGTTCGCGTCGCGATCAGGCGAGCGCCGGGTGCCGGTAGGGCACGGCGGTACCGATCGAGCCGGCCTGGTGGGGTAACGGACCACAGTGCATGACCGTGCGTGTCCCGAGGGGATCGAATGTTCATCGGCCGGCCGGGTCCTTGCTGAGTTCGCGATACTCGCTCAGCAGGTCCTCCAGCCCGCGCACGATGAACCGGTAGTAGTCGCGCATCTGCCGCAGCCGTCGCCGTCCGGTGGCGCTCAGTTCGGTGGCCACACGATGCCGGCGCTCGGCCAGCTCCAGCAGTTGCTTCGTCTGGTCGAGTGTGTGCTGCAGGCAGCCGACCCACGCGTCGTCGCGCCAGCGGAACACGAAATGGCGGCTGCCTGTCTCCTTGAAGCGTTCCACGGTGCCGTGAGTGATCAGCAGCCGTGTCGTCTCCGACACCGAACCTTTGCTCGCGTCCAGTGCCTGCTGCAGCTCTGCCAGCGTCATCGGGGTCTCGCTGAGCATGAGCACCGCCGCGGCTTTGCCCGCCATCCTCGGCCACCCCATCGCGCGGCCGATGTGCTCACCGAAGTCCTCGACCAGCGAGACCATCAACGCCTCCCTCTCGGTTCAGGCAGAAATGAAAATTCATTCTTGACTGAACACTTATGTCTGGCGCAGAGTGTAGTCCTCATCGCGAATCCGGGAGAAGACATGACCAACCGAGGGTGGGATCTTGTCGTGGTCGGTGCCGGTTCGGCGGGCGCCGCGCTCGCCGTCCGGTCGGCGGCCAAGGGTAAGCGCGTGCTCCTGCTGGAGGCCGGCGCCGACTACCGCTCCGCCGAAATGCCGGAGGAATGGCGTTCTCCGAACCCTGTCGTCGCGTTGACACATCCCACCGCTGCCGCCGGAATGGTGTGGGAGGGTCTGAACGCCACCCGCACCGACAAACAGTCCGCCGCCCCGTACTGGCGGGGCCGCGGTGTCGGCGGCAGCTCGGCGATCAACGGGCAGATCGCCATCCGGCCACCGGTGGAAGACTTCGCCGAGTGGGGTTTCGAAGGCTGGTTGCCAGCGGACGTGCTCCCCTATTTCGCTCGGCTGGAGGACGACGAGGAGTTCGGCGATGAGCCCTACCACGGTCGCGGCGGACCGACGCCGATCTACCGGACGCCGCAGGAGAAGTGGGGCGGGGTGGACGCCGCACTGGCGCGTTCGGCGCTCGCGGCCGGCTACCCGTGGGCGCCGGACGTCAACGCGCCTACAGCGACCGGCGTTTCGCCGTACCCGATAAATTCCCGTCATGGCCGACGGGTATCGGTCAATGACGCATATCTGGAGACCGCGCGCGAACTGGCGAACCTCGTCGTGCGCGGCGATGCGCTCGTGGACCGGGTCTTGTTCGAAGGCGGCCGCGCGGTCGGCGTCCGCGTGATCGCCGGCGGTGCCGCCACGACCGAGTACGCCGACACGGTCGTGCTCAGCGCGGGCGCGATCCACTCTCCGGCGATTCTGCTGCGCTCCGGGATCGGCCCGGCCGCTCACCTGCGTTCGCTGGGAATCGAGGTGCGGCAGGAGCTCCCGGTCGGAGAGAACCTGCAGGACCATCCGATGACGGCCGTGTCCCTGCCGCTGACCGAGGCGGCCGCCGTCAAGACGCCGCACGACCGCCACACCAACGTGTGCGTGCGCTGGACGAGCGCAGCCGGCGAGTTCTGCGACGACATGATGTTCGTGTCGATGAACCAGAACGTCCTCGCGATGGCCGCGGCGGACACGGGTGTCCACCGCGGCGCCTTCGGGGTGTGGCTCAACCAGAACTACTCCCGCGGCGTACTGACCCTGACCTCGGCCGATCCGCTGGAGCAGCCGCAGGTGCACGAGCGGATGCTGGCCGACGAACGGGATCTGGCGCGGATGCGCGAGGGCGTGCGGAAAGTGGTCGAGCTGGCCAGGAGCGCCGAGACCGCGTCGATCATCGGCGGTTCGCTCGAGCAGGAGAACGCGGCGCTGTTCGGCGTGCTGGACAACGACGCCGGGCTGGACGAGCACCTGCTCGCCACGGTCGTCGACGCCCAGCACGGCACCAGCACGTGTGCGATGGGCTCCGTTGTGGACTCGTCCTGTGCGGTACTGGGGGTGGATGGCCTGCGCGTGGTCGACGCGTCGATCTTCCCGTCCGTGCCGCGCGCCAACACCAACCTCGCCACCATCATGCTCGGCGAGCTGATGGCCGATCGGCTCGGCTGAGGAGCGTGCGTGCGAAACCTGGTCACGTCCACAAAGGACGCTGTGCGGCGGCGGATCGAGCAGGCGGGGGAGCGGTTGGTCCGGCTCTCTCACCGGATACACGCCAATCCGGAACTGGCCTTCGAGGAGGTCAAGGCCAGCGGCTGGGTCGCGGATGCCTTGCATGAGGCGGCATTCGAGGTGCGGCACGGCGCGTTCGACCTGCCGACGGCGGTGCGTGCGACGGTCGGCTCGGGTCCGCTGCACATCGGGATCTGCGCCGAATACGACGCGCTGCCGGGAATCGGGCATGCCTGCGGGCACAACATCATCGCCGCCGCGGCGGTCGGTGCCGGGCTGGGGCTGGCCGAGGTCGCCGACGATCTCGGGCTGACGGTGACAGTGCTGGGCACTCCGGCAGAGGAGGGTGGCGGCGGCAAGGTACTGATGCTCGAACGCGGCGCGTTCGACGGGCTCGGCGCGGCGATGATGGTGCATCCGGCGGCGACCGAGCTGACCGCGATGCCCGGCACGGCGGTGTCCCAGTTCGATGTGTCCTATCAAGGCAGACCGTCGCACGCCGGACTGCATCCGGAACTGGGCGTCAACGCGGCCGACGCGATCACCGTCGCGCAGGTGGCGATCGGTCTGCTGCGCCAGCAGACCCGCGGCGTCGACCGGATCGGCGGCGTCGTCACCGCTGCGGGTTCGGCACCCAACATCATCCCCGGTGAGAGCCGGGGCCGGTGGATCGTCCGCTCGGACACGGCGGAGGAACTGGCAGCGCTCAAGGCCCGGGTGCTGCGGTGCTTCGAGGCCGGGGCGCTCGCGACCGGCGCGGAGCTGTCCGTCCGCCCGTCCGGCCCGGACTACGCGGACCTGCGCCCGGACGAGGCCATGCTCGCCCTCTACCGCGCCAACGCCGAAGCACTGGGCCGGGTCTTCTCCGAACCGCCCGCGGACGGCGGCGCGGCCACCGACATGGGTAACGTGTCGCACCACGTCCCGACGATCCACCCGATGCTCGGGCTGGACTGCTTGCCTGCCGTCAACCACCAGCCGGAGTTCACGGCGGCATGCGTGACGGCGGCCGCGGACCGGGCCGTGCTGGACGGGGCGATCGCGATGGCCTGGACGGCGATCGACCTCGTCTGACCGGTCACTTCCCCAGGTGGGCCTCGGCCGCCTTCCGAAACGCCGCCACGAGCCGGTTGCGGTCACCGGCGCGGGTCGCCAGCACTACGTGGCTGGGCTCGACGCCGTGGAGCGCAACGGTGGTCAGATCGTCGCGAAAAGCCGTCATCCCGGACGGGGCGGGGATGATCGCCACGGCCTGCCCGCTCGCCACGAGCTCGATCTTGTCCTCGACCGAGTCGATCAGCGGGCCGTCGGCCTTGGCGCCATCGGCCCAGAACGCGTTCCAGTCCGGATCGGTGCTGCGGGGGAGGGTTTCGCCCGCGAGATCGTCCACTGTGACCGATTCCTTGCCCGCGAGGCGGTGGTCGACCGGGACCAGCAGCACGCGCGGCTCGTCGTGAAGAACGGTGACCCGCAGCCGCTCGGTCGGAAACGGCAGCCGGGCCACGACCGCGTCCACGCGGTGACCGAGCAACGCTTCGCGGGGCTCGCGCCAGTCCAGGTGCACGGTGCGCACATCGGCCTCCGGATACCGGTGCCGCAGCTCGCGCACCGCCGGGGTGACGATGATGTTGGTGATGTAGCCGATCGTGATGCGGCTGGGCCGGGCCGCCGCCCTGGTGGACGCCGCGGCCTGTTCGGCGGCGCGCAGCAGCGCCTTCGCCTGCGGCAGGAACACCTCGCCCGCCTCGGTCAGTTCGCTGCCGTGCGGCGTCCGGTTTAGCAGCCGGGCGCCCAGTTGCTGTTCGAGGCGGTGGAGCTGCCTGCTCAGCGACGGCTGGGTGGTGTGCAGCGCGGCGGCGGCGCGGCCGAAGTGGCGGTGTTCGGCCAGCACCGTGAAGCACCGCACCAGCCGCAGGTCGAAGTCCACACCACCCGTTATACGCCGGACGTATTACCGAATACGAAACATTCATTGGACGTGCGGGCCGCTCCGGTCGCAGTGTGGAACTCATGGCAACCACACTCGGGCCGCTCGGCGTGTTCCTCCCGATCTCGTTCACGAAACCGATTTCCGCGGACCGGCAGCGCGAGGCCGCCGTCCGGCTCGAGCACGCGGGCTGTCGTACGGTCTGGACCAATGAGGTCGTCGGCGGCAAGGACGCGCTGCTGCAACTGGCCGTGCTGATGGCCGCGACCGAACGGCTGGTGTTCGGCACCGCCATCGCGAACATCTGGGCCCGGGAACCGCAGCACATGCACGCCGCGGCCGCGCAGCTGGCGGAGGCGTATCCGGACCGGTTCGTGCTCGGCATGGGCGTCGGCTATCCGCAGCAGGCGGCGGCCACCGGACGCGAGTTCGGGCGCCCGCTGGCCACGATGCGCGACTACGTGCGCCGGATGGACGAGCAGACCTGGCCGCCCGCACCGGACGTGGCGTATTCGAGGATCATCGGCGCGAACGGCCCGAAGATGCTCGCGCTGGCCGGCGAGATCGCCGACGGCGCACTGCCTGCCGGGCGGCCACCGGAGTTCACCGCCGAGGCGAGGACGACGCTGGGGCCGGACAAGCTGCTGGTGGTCGCGCTGCCGGTGGCCGTCGGTACCGAACCGGCCGAAGTCGCGGCGAACGTGCGGGAGCACCACGAGACGGGCGCCGACCACGTCATCCTGATGCCCCCGATGGATGTCGGCTTCGAATCCTGCATGGCCTACTGGGACGAACTCGCGCCGCGGCTGTGACCGCCACGCGCGTGCGTCACCGCGGCGCGAGGCTTCGGTCCCTGCTCGGCGGATTCAGCGCCACGAACGCGCCGAGCACCACCACGAGAACCAGTGCGGCGAACGCTATGAGCGTGCGCGCGTCCGGATGGATCAGCGCCTGCCCGCGCAGCGCCTGCCACGTCACCAGCACGACCAGGCCGGCGTAACCGAAGCCGGCGACCAGCACGAGCCGCGTGCGCACCGCGTCGTTCCGCAGCCGTGCGAACCGTCTCGCGAGCAGCGTCAGCGCGAGTACCAGCAGCGGAAGTGCTTGTAGCGCATGCATTCCGACGAAATGCGGGATGCGAAGATCGCCGCCGGTCGTGCTCCAGCCGGTGACCGGCATCGCGGGCCCGCCGTCGGTCACGCCGACGCTGTGCGCGCCGATGAAGCCGGTGGGCCGTCCCTCGCGCATGGCCTGCGCCTGCTCGCCGGTCGGGCCGAGCATCAGCGCGCCGAGGCCGATCCCGACCAGCGAGACGATCGCGCCGAGCAGGAACGCCCACCGCGCCGCCGGATCGGCGATTTTCGTGCGCAGCAACAGGATCGTCAGTATCAGCGTGGCTGTCCACAGTGCCGCGATCGAAACGCCCATGATCAGGAACAGGGCCGAGTCGAATGTGGTCGAGGCGTTGAAATGGCTTGCCCTGCCACGGATCACCTGCGCGACGATGATCGCGTATTCGACGCCGAAGATGACCACGAGGCCGGTGGAGATCCGGTTCGCCGTCCGCCGGCCGCGCCGGAGCAGGGTCAGCAGCCAGGCCCAGGTCACGCAGTACGCGGCGATGGAGACCGCGAACTTGAACGGTTTGAGCCAGATCGGCGCGCCGAGCAGGACGCGGTCGTCGAACACGAGGCCGCCCGCCGACACCACGGCCATCGCCGCCATGACCGCGGCGGTCCACATCATCGGGCGGTGCCAGCTCGAAACCCGGCCGAGCAGAGTACTCATCGCGTCTCCCCAAATGGATAGTAAGACTATCTGTTATGGGAAGCTACACTATCCATGTCGTGGTGTCTACGGAGTGAGGACGCGTACGGATGCGGATGGCGGAGCTGAGTAGGGAGTCGGGCGTGACCGTCGCGACGATCAAGTACTACCAGCGAGAGGGGCTGCTCCCGCCCGGTGAGCTGACCAGTCCCAACCAGGCGCGCTACGACGCCTCGCACGTCCGGCGCCTCAAGCTGGTGCGCGCTCTGCTGGACGTCGGCGGGCTGTCGATCGCGTCCGTGCGCGAGGTGCTCGCGGCGATCGAGGACTCGGCGGCCTCGACGCACGATGTGCTCGGGCTCGCCCAGCACGGCCTGCCGATCGCGCGGCTGGAGGTGAGCGAGCAGGACCGCGCGTGGGCGATGGAACAGTTCGAGGCGCTGGCCGGGCGGCGGGGCTGGCAGGTGTATGAGGACTGGCCGGTGACGGAGTCGCTGATCAACGTGATGTGTGCGCTGCGCGAGGTCGGGCACGAATGGGTGCTCGGCTCACTGAACGAGTACGCACAGGCCGCGGATCTCGTGGCCGAGGCCGACATCGACGCCGTCGCCCGCCTCGGCCAGACGGAGGCGATCGTGGAAGGCGCGATAGTCGGCACCGTCCTCGGCGACGCGCTCTTCGCCGCCCTGCGCCGCCTCGCGCACGCCGAGGTCTCGCGGAAGCGCTTCGGTTAGGGCTCCAGGACGTTGAGGACCCCGCAGAGCGCGGAGCCGAGTACGCCGGTGGGCGGGCAGTCGGGGATCGGGGTCGGCGACTGGCCCGGGTCGGCCGGGTCGGTGGTCGGCGGCGACGTCGGATCCTCCGGCGTGGGCACCGGGGTGGTCGGATCGACCGGGACAGGGTCGGTGGGCGGCACGCCAGGAGCGGGGGAGGTGCCGGGCGCCGGGATCGTGCCGGATGCCGCGGGCGTGCCCGGCGCGGCCGGGGTGCCGGGGATGCCCGGTGTGCCGACGCCGGCGCCCGCGTCCGGTAAGGCGCCCGCGTCCGGCAGGCCGGGCGTGCTCGGCGGGGCGGCGCTGGTGCTGCCCGGCGCCGGCGTGACGGGCGGGGCTCCGGGAGCGACCGGCCGCGTGGCGGATGGCGGTGCCGGAGCGGGGCCCACGGCGGCGATCGTGCCCGGCCACAGGTCCACGTCCATCTCGCGCAGCACCGTGCCCAGCGCCCACATACAGGAGAACGCGGCGAGCAGAGCCGCCGCGTAGGTGCCGAGCTTTGCCATCGCAGTCATACCGAAATTCCCGTCCATAGTGGACCGTCGCGCACACACCGTTCCGGCGCACCATACGGCCATCCGGCGTGTCCGGTCAGCCGTCGGGGGGAATTCTCCCTGAAATGGGCTACCGGCCCCGCAAATGCGTTACGCGGAGCCGGTCGTGGATGGAAACGAGCCCGGCACGTGCGTGTGACGTGCCGGGCCCGCGCTCTCACTTGTTGGTGCCGGGGGTGAGCACCTTGTCGATCACGAACACGGTCGCGTTCTTGGTCGGGATGTTGCCGCACAGCACCTTCGCGCCGTTGACGGTCATGTTGTCGCCGGAGCCCGCGATCTTGATCGGGCCGCCGTCGGTGTTGAGCGTCATCACACTGCCTGCCGCTTCCAGGCCCTTGGCGTCGAAGCGCTGCGGCAGGACGTGGTACTGCAGGATCGGTGCGAGCTGGCTGGGGTTGGCCGCCAGCTGGTTGAACTTCGCGTCGCCGAGCGCGGCGAACGCGGAGTCGGCGGGCGCGAACACGGTGATCGCCTGCTGGCTGTTGAGCGTGTCCACCAGGTTCGTCGCCTTGACCGCCGCGACCAGCTTGGTCAGCAACGGGTTGGTCGACGCGGCCGAGGCGACCGGCTCCGGTCCCATCGAGTCGAGGCTGCCGGGAGCGCTGCCCTGCGGAAGCTGGCCGCAGGCCGGGCCGAACACGTCGGCGTTGGTCGTGACACCGTTGCTCGCGCTGCTCGACATGGGCGCAGACATCGAACTCGACATCGGGGCCATCGAGCTGCTGCTGGCGGCGTTGCTGCCGTTTTCGCTGGTGCCGCAAGCGGCCAGTGCCAAGCTGGCCGCGGCGGCGAGCCCGATACCTGCGATCCGAACGGTCTTCACAACGATCACTCCATTCTGGAATCTTGCTGCTGTCGAGAGGTATTCGGAGCGGTGGTGGCCCCGGATTGGTGTTATTTCGCGGAAAATGTGACGGTGTGCCAGCCGGTCGCTCCATCCGGGACAGTGCCGGCCCGGTCGGAGGTCTGCGTGTAGCCGCTCTGGTCGGTCGCGCGGCAGGAAATCTGGTGCGTACCCGCGGGCACGGGCAGCTCGGCCCACCACATGCGCCAGGTGTCCACATTGACCTGTGTGGACAGGTTCGCGGGTTGCCACGGGCCGTTGTCGAGGCGTACCTCGACCTTCGCGATGCCTCGGTGCTGGGCCCAGGCGATACCGCCGCAGCGCACGATGCCCGCCGGAACCGAGGCGAAGCCACGGGGGAAGTCGATACGCGACTCGGTCTTGATCGGCGCCTGCTCGGCCCAGCCACGTTTGAGCCAGTACGCCTGCCTGGCCTGCCACGTGGTCAGTTCGAGGTCGGTCACCCATTTCGTCGCCGACACGTAACCGTAGAGGCCGGGAACGACCAGCCGGGCGGGAAAACCGTGTTCAAGGGGGAGCGGTTCCCCGTTCATGCCCAGCGCCAGCATCCCGCGTTCGAGGGCGGCGGCAACTGGGGTACCCGAGGTCCATCCGTCCACACTGGACGAGAACAGCTGCTCGGCGCCCGGCCGCACGCCGGCCTCGCCGAGCAGATCGGCCAGCTCGATCCCGACGAAGTCGGCCGTGGACACGTATGGTCCGCCGACCTCGTTGGACACGCACGTCATCGTGATCGTCCGTTCGACCAGCGGCCGGTTGCGGATGTCGTCGTAGGAGTAGCGCTTCTCCCGTTCGACCATTCCGTGGATCCGCAGCGACCAGTCCTCGGCGCGTACCTGCGGCACGGTCAGCGCCGTGTCCACCCGGTAGAAATCCCGGTTCGGCGTCAGGAAGGGCGGGGTGCCGAGCTTGGCGAAGTCCGCGTCCGCGGGGATCGCGGGCGCGGTGCGCGCCGGGACCAGCCGTCCCACCGCGGCGCGGGAGGCGCTCGCGTCCCTGGTCGAGCCCAGCAGCTGCCCGCCGACGCCGGCGACGGCGGATCCGGCGAGCACACCGAGCCCGGCGAGCAGAAACGACCGCCTGGAGGCGTCTTCGCGGTGTGCGCGACGGCGGAGCAGGAGGAACGTCGCGACACCGGCGACCAGGCTGGCCAGCGGCGCGAGCAGCGCTACCGCGTCGAGGTCCGGTCTGGTGTAGACGGCGACGAGGCCGACGAGCCCGAAAGCGGCGATCACGGCGAGTCCGGGCCACGGCCTGCGGCGCGAGGCGAGCCCGGCCAGTGCCGAGACCAGGAGCAGCACGAGGGCCATGCCGGACAACAGGACCAGCTTGTCGTGCGTGCCGAACGTGCGGACCGCGAAGTCCTTCAGTTCGACCGGGGTGAGGTCGATCGCGCTGTTGCCGACCGCGAGGTAGGGCGAGGCGTTGACCGAGATCGGCCCCGCCACCAGGTGTCCGGCCGCCAGTGCGGCGAGCAGCGCGAGCACGCCGGAGAGGGCGGCCGCGGGGCGGGAGATCGGTGCCATGGTCCCTTGTTCGGAACCGGCGGCTCCCGGTATTGGTCGTTACACCAGGAAGGTGAACAGCGGGCTGTCCGGCGGCACCCGCTCGACCCGGTGCGGGGCCGCGTCCATGCGCTTGAGCATGGGTTCCAGGTTCTCCGGCGCGCCCAGCTCGATCCCGACGAGCGCCGGGCCGGTCTCCCGGTTGTTGCGCTTGACGTACTCGAACAGCGTGATGTCGTCGTCGGGACCGAGCACACCGTCAAGGAACCGCCGCAACGCGCCCGGCTCCTGCGGGAACTCGACCAGGAAGTAGTGCTTGCGGCCCTCGTACACCAGCGCCCGCTCGACGATCTCGGCGTAGCGGCTGACGTCGTTGTTACCGCCGGAGAGGATGCACGCGACGGTGGCGCCCTCCGGCAGCCCGAGGTCGAGCCCGAGCGCGGCCGAGGCCAGCGCGCCCGCCGGTTCGCTGATGATGCCGTCGGACTGGTAGAAGTCGAGCATTTCCACGCAAATCCGGCCCTCGGGCACCGCGACGAGCCGCGGCCTGCGTTCCGCGGCGATCGCGAACGTGTGGTTGCCGACCTGGCGTACGGCGGCGCCGTCGACGAACGGGTCGACGTGGGCCAGCCGGGCGGGCCGTCCCTCGGCGAGCGCGAGCGCCATGCTCGCCGCGCCCTCCGGTTCGGCGCCGATCACCGTCACGCCGGGGTGGTTCTCGCGCAGCCACGCCAGCGTCCCGGCGAGCAGGCCACCGCCGCCGACCGGCACGACGACCGCGTCGGGTGCCGTGCCGAGCTGCTCGATGATCTCCTTGACCACGGTGCCCTGGCCCGCGATCACGCGCGGTTCGTCGAAGGCCGGAACGAGCGTGGTGCCGGTGGCCTCGGCGTGGGCGGCCGCGGCCGCGGCGCTCTCGTCGTAGGTCTCGCCCTCGACCACGATCTGCACGTACTTTCCACCGAGCGTGGCCACGCGGTCACGCTTCTGCCGGGGCGTGGTGCGCGGGAGGTAGACCCGGGCGGACACGCCCAGCGACGCGCACGCGAAGGCGACGCCCTGACCGTGGTTGCCCGCGCTCGCGCACACGACACCACGTTCGCGCTGCGCCTCGGGCAGGCCGCTGACCAGGTTGTAGGCGCCGCGGCCCTTGTAGGAGCGGACCGCGTTGAGATCCTCGCGCTTGAGCCACACGTCGAAGCCGTGCCGTTGCGAGAGGCGGTCGTTGCGTTGCAGCGGACTGGGCGGGATCACCCCCGCGAACCGCTCGGCCGCCGCGGCGATGTCCGCCGCGCTCACGCCTGCCCGCGGGCCGTCCTGCACCACGATTCCTCCTGATCCTGCCAGAACCGCAGTCTAGTGAGTGCCCGCGACGGCCCCGCCCGCGGTGCCCGTATGCGCCGGTAGTCCACAGTGGACAGCGGGAACATGAACTACACTTCCGGTATGGACGGTCAGGAGCCCGCGGCGCAGGAGGTGGACCGTCCGGCGCCGGGGCAGGGACGGCTGGAGCGGGCGATCGCCGGGCAGGTGCGGCGCCTGCGTCGCGCGCAGGGCCTGACGCTCACGGAACTGGCCGCCCGCACGGGAATCTCGGTCGCCATGCTGTCGAAGATCGAAAACGCGTCCATCTCGTGCAGTCTCACCACGCTCGACCGGCTCGCCGACACCTTCGACGTGCCGGTGACCTCGTTGTTCCGCGGTGCGGACACCCCGCGCGAGGCGGTGCACACCCCGGCCGGGGCCGGCGCCCGCATCGTGCGCCGTGGCACCCGCGCCGGCAACGACTACACCCTGCTGGGCGCGCTACGTGGTCCGCACAAGCGGATGGAGGCGCATCTGGTCACGCTGACCGAGCGCGGCGAGGAGGCCGCGCTGTTCCAGCATCCCGGGACCGAGCTGGTGTACATGCTCGAAGGTGAGATGGTCTACGCACACGGCGACGCCAGCTACCCGATGCGTCCCGGTGACGCGCTGCAACTGGACGGCGAGGGCGTGCACGGCCCGAGGGAGCTCCTGCGGCTCCCGGTCCGCTTCCTGTCGGTGGTCGCCTACGGCGAGGTGGCCGCCGAATAGGCGAAGGCATGCGCGACCCGCGGGGGCCGCGCATGCCGGGGTTGGTGGTTCGCGGCCGGTCAGCGGGCCGGTTTCATGACCCGGCGGGTGCTGGCGAGCAGCATGCCGATGTTCACCGACTTCGGGCAGACGACCACGGCGACGATGTCGTCGCCGCCGGTGTTGCTGCGCACGAACAGGTGCGTCAGATGGGCACTGTTGACCAGGATCTCCTCGAAGTAGTGCTCGGAGCTGGTGACGCCGCGGCGTTCCTTGAACACGTCCTCGATCATCACCACCGTGCGGCCCTGGAACAGGTCCAGCGTCGCGCCCGCGAGCAGGTCCATGACCTCGCTCGGGTGGTTGTCGGTCGTGTCGAATGCCAGGAGCATGCCGGTCGCCATGTCGACCACACCGGTCGCCAGGCAGTCGGGTACTTCTTGGCGTAGTCGTTTGACCAGCAGCCCCACCTGGTCCGACATGCTCTTGAGGTTCATTCTCGTTGTTCCCTTTCCTCTTCTGTGTTCGCTGCTCCCCGGCGGGATCGGTGCTCAGCTCGCGGTTGGCTGAACGGCCGACAAGGTCGCGCCGAGGTGGTCGATGGTGGGCCCGGCCTCCTGGTGCAGCCGCTCGATGGCCAGGCCCTCGTCGCCGAGTACCGCGAGCAGCCCGTTCTCGCCGATCGCGTACACCGCGAGATAGCCGCCGCTGCCGGCGATGACGTTGTGCCGGAACATGCCCTGGTCGACCGCGATCGCGGTCCTGCGGCACAGGCCGAGCCCCGCGGCGGCCAGCGCCGACAACCCGTCCGGGTCGATGCCCTCCGCAAGGTCCTCGACGACGAGCAGGCCGTCGATCGCGGCGATCAGCGTGCCCGTGATGCCGGGTACTCGCTCTCGCAGTGCCCTCAACTCGGACACCAGGGCGTCACGGTTCATGCGATTCCTTTCTCATCAGATTGAGCAGCCGGGGCAGTACCTCGGCGACGCCGCTGCCACCCGGTTTGCGCCGTGGTAACTGGCCCTCGTGATTCAGCTTTCCGGACTGCTGTTTCGCTGTGACCGGTGCGGCAGGCGGATTGGGGGCGATGTTCACGGCAATTCTCATCAGGCCTTCCTGCAGCATTCGTGAAATCTCGATCGTCACCGGATAAATGCCACGGCACACCACGAACGCGATGTCGCGTGCGCTGCGCCGTCCGTTCGCGTTGGCCAGAATCTCCCGCCGGTTCGCGGCCAGCGAGTCCGGATCGACATCGGGCGCGGGCAGGAAACGTTCGCGGTAGGGCGAAACCGGGTGCGGCAGGGCCGCGAGTGCGGTGAGCCTGCGCGCGGTCTCCCGGATCAGCCAGTCGGGATCGGCGCCGCGTGCGAGTGGCAACGCGGGCCCGTCGGTCGCTTTGTCGACAACGCACTCCTCGACCGATCCGGCCGCGATGGCGAAGGCCGCATCCTGTGCGACCACGGTGGAAACGACCTCCAGTTCGCTCGATCCGACGTTCCCGGCGGCGATCAGCCCGGGCCGGTCATGCGTAGCCGACATCCATTCCGCCTCGCTGACCCGGCCCGAGCGCAGCAACAGTGTTTCCGCGCCGGGTGCGCCAGGGCTGGTCACGCCCACAACCTCGCCTTGTCGCATATGGACCGCGCCGCCGGGGAATCCGACGAAACGCACTGCTCCGGTGATCTTTTCCCGTCCCGACCCGGTAACGGCACGCGCGAGTACTTCGAAAGCTTTTCCGGTGCCTGTCAATGAACTCCCTGGTCGAGTGCGCGAATGCCGAACGGAATACGCGCCAACGGGAGGCGACTATATGTCATGGAACGAGCCCGGATAAGAGGCCGGACTACGGAAGTTTTTTTCGATATCGCGGGAAAGTCGGCTTCCTACCGTCCCGTAAAGAACAACCGCAGGACCTTATCCGTCTACTTCGGACAGCAGGCTGAGCAGCTCGCCGGCCAGGCCGGGGCACACCGCGATCGTCGCGGCCGATGCGGTGGTGTGCTCGCTGCCGTCGGCGTCGAGCACGAGCCCGCCCGCCTCGCGGACCAGCAGCGTGCCCGCCGTCGTGTCCCACGGCAGGTTCGCGAGGATCACCGTGGCCTCGAGCTTGCCGTGCGCGACCCAGGACAAATCGATCGCGGCGGTGCCGAGCATCCGGATGCGTTGTGCCCGCGCGCCGAGCCGGTCCAGCAGTTCGAGGCGGACCCGGTTCTTCGCGGCAGCCCCCTCGCCGGTCGCGAAGTCCCCGATCGAGATCACCGCGTCGGGCAGTTCGCGCGCCGGGGAGACCCGGATCCGCGCATCGCCGGCGTACGCGCCATGACCCTCGGCGGCGGTGTAGACGGTGTCCAGGAAAGGAAGATCGATGGCAGCCAGTACGCTACGGTGACCGGACACCAGACCCAGCGACACCGCACAGAGCGGGATCCCGCGCACGAAGTTCGACGTGCCGTCGACGGGATCCAGCGCCCACCACAACGCACCGGGATCTCCGCTGCGCCCGTGTTCCTCACCGAGGATCCCGATTTCCGGTGTCTCCCGGGCGAGGAACTCCCGTACCGCGTCCTCGACCGCGAGGTCGACGTCGCTGACCAGGTCACGGTCGCCCTTCGCCCGCACGGACGCGGGCACGCGGGAGCGGATCACGCGGCGCGCCAGCGCGACCGCTTCGCGCGCGATCGGCAGCAGGTCCCGCATCAGGGTTCGGTGACGAACTGGTCGAGCTGCGGCAGATCGTGCCCGAGCCGGTCGCGTTTGGCCGTCAGGTAACCGATGTTGTCGGCGCTCACCGGTGCGAGCAGCGGAACCCGTGCGCTCACGGCGATTCCGTGCGATTCCAGCGCTTCGATCTTGTCCGGGTTGTTCGACATCAGCCGGACCGAGCGCACGCCGAGGTAGCGCAGGATGCGCGCGGCGGGCCCGTAGTCGCGGACGTCCACCGGCAGCCCGAGGCTCGTCGCGGAGTCCACCGTGTCCAGCCCCTGCTCGTCCTGCAGGATGTGCGTGCGCACCTTCGCGACCAGGCCGATTCCGCGGCCCTCGTGCCCGCGCAGGTAAATCAGGATGCCGCCGCCCGCGTCGACGATCGCGTCCAGCGCCGCGTCGAGCTGCTCGCCGCATTCACACCGGGTCGAGCCGAAGACGTCACCGGTCAGGCATTCCGAATGCACCCGCACCAGGACGTCCTCGCTCGCCCGCGGACCGTGGACCAGCGCCATGTGCTCCGGCCCGCCCGGCTCGTCGCGGAAGGCGACACTCGAGAACGTGCCGCGCCGGGTCACCAGTTTCGACTCCGCGATGTCTGCCTCGCGCATCCGGTCTCCTCCGTTTGGTATCCCTGACACTATGGATCTCCTGCCCACGGACACGACCACCGAAATCCGCGACCGCGGGCCCGAAGTGGCGGTGCTGCCGGTCGGCAGCTTCGAGCAGCACGGCGAGTTCCTGCCGCTGGCCACCGACACGGTCATCGCGTGCACGATCGCGGCCGAACTCGCGGCGGCGCATCCGGTGCGCGTGCTCGCACCGGTGACCGTGTCGTGTTCACACGAACACGCGGCATGGCCCGGCACCGTGAGCATTTCGGCGACCACGCTGTCCGCGGTCGTGCGCGACATCGCGGCCTCGGCGGGCGCGCGGAAACTCGTGATCGTCAACGCCCACGGCGGGAACTACGTGCTCGGCAACGTCGTGCAGGAGGCGGGCGGCGCGATGGCGTTGTTCCCCGGCATCCAGGACTGGCTGGACGCGCGCGCAGCGGCGGGGCTGGAGACCTCGATGGACACCGACATGCACGCGGGGGAGCTGGAAACCTCGATTCTGCTGCACGCGCACCCCGAACTGGTCAGGCCCGGCTATGAGACGGCGGATTGGATCGCGGACGATCGCCGGCACCTCCTCTCCCGAGGCCTGGACGCGTATACCGAGTCCGGTGTGGTCGGGCGGCCTTCGCTGGCCTCGGCACGCAAGGGACAGGTTCTGCTCGCGTCGTTGGCGCGCTCGTTCGGCGAGTACCTCTGAACAATGTCACGGCACCCGGCAGGCTCGCCACCAGCGCGAGCACGCCGTAGACCACCGCGGTGGTGAGTCCGGCCGTCGCGCCGAGTCCGGTGGTGCCGAACGCCAGCGCGGTGAAGCCTTCGCGGGGCCCCCAGCCGCCGACGTTGAGCGGCAGGCTCATCACCACGAGCGCGAGCAGCATCAACGGCATCAACGTGAGCACCGGCGCCGACACCCCGGCCGTCCGCGCGGCGATGACGAACAACGTGACGTGCCCGGCGATCGCGGCCGCGGACAGCAGCGCGGCCTTCGGTGCGACGGGAAGCAGTTCGCGTGCGCGCGCGAGCGTCGTGCCCAGCGCGGCCCTTGTGCGGACCACGACGACGGCGGCGACGACAAGCACGACGGCCGGCAGGACGAGCGCCGTGCGGCCGGGCAGGACCATGCCGAGGAACGAGGGCTGGGCGAGCAGGACCGCGGCGCCGAGGACGAGCAGCACGGCCTGTCCGGCGAAGCGTTCGAGCACCACCGCGCGCACGCCGTTGCCAACGTCGCCGGACCGGCGCCCGTGGTTGACCGCGCGGTGCACGTCGCCGAGCACTCCGGCGGGCAGGACGGCGTTGAGCAGCAGCGAACGGTAGTAGTCGGCGATGGCGGCGGGCAGGCTGAGCGCCAGTCCCAGCCCGCGGGCGATCAGGCACCAGCGCCACGCGCTGAGCACCGTGGTCAGCAGCCCGATGCCGAGTGCGGCCAGTACCGGCCCCACCGTGATGACGCGCAGTCCGTCGACGAACGCCCCGGTCCCCATGCGCCACACCAGCGCCCCCAGGATGGCCAGCCCGGCGACGAGCCGCAGCCAGGGCCACCACCGCACGAGCGGGGTCGCGGTACTCATGGGCAGGCCACCGCCAGCAGGTCGGTGTGGTGAACGATCGCGCGCAGGTCCGGGTTGCCGAGTCGCCGGGCGAGGTAGGGCCCGGCCTCGGAAGTCAGCGCGGGGTTCTGCTCGCACGCCGCGGCGACCCAGCCGCGCAGCCACTTCTCCAGCAGCGGCCCGGAATCCAGCCGCCAGGGGCTGGGGGCGGTGTGGACGGTCATGCCGCACTCGGCGAACGCCTCCGCGGCCGCCGCGACCGCGTCCGGCCCCAGCCGTCCTTCGCGGCGCTGGTGGTCGTTGAAGGCGGCGGTCAGGCCGGCGTCCAGCGGGTCGGGCGGGTCGAACTCGACGCGGCCGGACACCGACAGCGTGAGCAGCGCCGGGCACCGCGCCTCGGCACAGGCCGCCGCCAGCCCGTCGATCTCGTCCCGGGTCAGGATGTCCAGCAGCGCCGACGCGGTCAGCACCGAGGTGCCGTGCAGGTCCGCGCCGGACAGCTCGCCCTGGCGGGTCTCGAACGTGACGGTGCCGCCGTCCGCGGCCGGGCCGGTCACGGTCGCCACCGCGAGCAGGGCGGGGTCCCGATCCTGCAAGATCCAGTGCTGCGGACCGGGCAGCCGCCCGGCCAGCCATCGTCCCATCGATCCTGTGCCACATCCCATGTCACGAAGGACCAGGGGTAACCGGTTCAATGCGAGATCGCAAAGGGTTCCCACCAGCGCGGCCGCACGGGCCGTGGCGTCGGCGGGTTCGCGCAGTTCGAGCCAGTCGGCGGCGAAGATCAGCTGTTCGCCAGGACCTGAGCCATCCGTTGTGCGGTGTGCGTCCACGGCGTCAGGGTGCCACGGCGAAGCAGCGCCGATCGGCGGAGTCCGGCACGCAGGGCGGGCCGGTCGAACCAGTCACGCAGCGCCTCGGTCAGCGCTCGGACATCGCCGGGCGGGAAGCAAAGCCCAGCGCTGTCAAGGGCATCGGGGGCGGCGGAGGCCAGCACGGGGATGCCCCGCGCCAGCGCCTCGGTCACGGCCATGCCGTAGGTCTCCGACCGCGAGGGCAGCACCACGAGATCGGCTCGCGCGTAGCTGTGCTCCAGTGCCTGGCCGGTGCGCGATCCGGTCAGCCGGATACGCTCGTCCAAGCCGTGCGCCGCAATCAGCTCCCGTACTCGTGACACGTAGCGCGGGTCTCGTTCCAGCGGCCCGACACAGTCGCACGCCCAGTCCCGGTCGGCGACCGCGGCGAGCGCGGTGACCAGCAGGTCCTGGCCCTTGCGCGGCGTCAGCGACGCGACGCACAGCAGCCGGGACACCCCGTCGGTGCCCGGCGCCGGATCGGCGACGTCGGTGCCGGGGATGACGACGTGCACCTCCGTCAGCCCGTGGTGCGCCCGTACCCGCTCGGCCGCGCGTGGACTGGTCGTGACGACGGCGCGCGCCGCGTGCAGCACCTCCCGCTCCCGCGCGTCGAGGTCCGGCCCGCCCTCGTCGGCCAGGGGCAGATGTACCAGCACCACCAGCCGCAGCCGGTCCGCGTGCGGCACCACGATCTCCGGAACTCCGCAGGCCACCAGCCCGTCCAGCAGCACGAGCGCACCGTCCGGCGCGGCGCTCAGCTCGCGGCCGAGCGCGGCTCGTTCGGTCGCCGAGGGCCGTGGCCAGGAGCCGGTGACGGCGGATTCCGTGACGTCCCAGCCGATCTCGCGCAGGCCGTCGAGCACGCGGCGGTCATAGACGTTGCCGCCGCTGGGAATCGCGTCAGCCGGCAGTACGAAGATCACGTTCGTAGCTCGCCCACGCGACGTGTGACTCGTGCAGCGTCACGGTGATTCCCGCCAGGCCACGCGCGCCCTCACCGAGGGCTCCGGCGTGCACGCGGTCGGCGAGCCGGTCCGCGATGACCTTGCACAGGAACTCGGTGGAGGTGTTGATCCCGGCGAACTCCGGCAGGTCGTCGAGGTTGCGGTAGTTGAGATCGCCCAGCGTCTCGCCGAGTTCCTTGGTGGCCAGCCCGATGTCCACCACGATGTTGGCGGCGTCCAGCTCGGGCCGCTTGAACGTCGCGTCCACGACGAACGTCGCCCCGTGCAACCGCTGCGCGGGCCCGAACACGTCCCCCCGGAAGCTGTGGGCGATCATCACGTGATCCCGCACGGTGATGCTGAACAAAGAAACCTCCTGGTTGTTGTCCTGAATGCCGGCTTGCGGGCGGTGCGGGTAGCGGTGCCGGTTGACAGCCCACTGCAAGCGGCTCCGCCGCTTCGTAAGATCTCCTAGTAAGCGATCCGGTGGCATAGTGCCGGAATCTCGCCGGACATCAGTCGCGGCAGGACCGACGGCAGGTCGTTGAAAGCGCTTTCTCCCGTGATCAGCGCGTCGAAGCGTGGATCGGCGAGCAGGTCGAGCGCGAGCGCGAGCCGTTGCGCGTAGGTGCGTTTGCGCGCCGGGGACACGGTGCCGACCTGGCTCGCACGGATGGTCAGCCGCCGCGAGTGGAAGTTCTCGCCGAGCGGCAGGCTCACCCGCCGGTCGCCGTACCAGCTCAGCTCGATCACCTGTCCCTCCGGCGCCAGCAACTCCAGCGCCCGCGCCAGGCCCGCCTCGGTGGCGCTCGCGTGCACCACGAGATCGCAGTCCCCGGCGGCATCGGCGGGTGTGGCGAACTCGACGCCGAGCGCCGCGGCGGTCGTGGCCCGCGCCGGGTCGATGTCGACCAACTGCACCTTCGCGCCGGGAAAACCCGCCAGGATTCCCGCGACCGAGCAGCCGACCATCCCGGCGCCGAGCACCGCGATCCGGTCACCGACCAGCGGCGCGGCGTCCCACAGCGCGTTCACCGCGGTCTCCACCGTGCCGGCGAGGATCGCCCGCGAAGCCGGCACACCCTCCGGCACCACGGTCACCGCGCCGGCCGGGACGACGTAGCGTGTCTGGTGCGGGTACAGGCAGAACACGGTGCGCCCGGTCAGCGGCCCGTCCTCGACAACGCCGACGTTGAGGTAGCCGTACTTGACCGGCCCCGGGAAGTCGCCCTCCTGGAACGGGGCCCGCATGACCTCGTGCTGGCTCGGCGGCACGCCACCGCGGAACACCAGCGATTCGGTCCCGCGGCTCACGCCGGAGAACAGGCTGCGGACCAGCACCTCACCGGGGCCGGGATCCCCCACTCGGGCGGGGCGGATCTCGCCGGGGCCAGGGGGATTGAACCAGAACGCACGTGCCGAACGTGTCATCCCTACAACCTCCGCACGAAGGGTACGCGAACCACCATGATCGTTCAGGCTCAGCGTCCTGGCACGCTCGCGGCGGGCCAGGACCAGGGCATCGCCCTGTGTGCGCAGGTCGTGCTGCTGACCGCGCTCGGCGTGGGGCCGGCGGGCTGGCTGGCCGGTGCCGCGTACGGCGTGGCGTTGTGGCTCGTCCTCACCCAGGCCCTGCGCCGGTCCGGCACCTATCTCCTCGGGCCCGCCGACCGCGTCACGCTCGCCCGCGCGACGCTCGCCGGGGGAGTGCTCGCGCTCGTGGTGTCCGGTGTGGACGGTCCGCTGCTGGTCGGGGTGGCCTCGGTGGCGTTACTGCTGGACGCCGTGGACGGGCAGGTCGCGCGCCGTACCGGCACGGTGTCGGCGCTGGGTGCGCGGTTCGACATGGAGGTCGACGCGTTTCTCATCCTCGTGCTCAGCGTCGAGGTCTCGTTGTCGGCGGGATGGTGGGTGCTGGCGATCGGCGCGATGCGGTACGCGTTCGTCGCGGCGGCCCGGTTCGCCCCGTGGCTGGGCGCCGACCTGCCGCCGAGTCGCGCGCGCAAGATCGTCGCCGCGATGCAGGGAGTTCTCCTTGTCGTGGCCGGAATACTGCCGGCGACGGCCGCGATCGCCGTCGCCGCCGTGGCGCTCGCGTCGCTGGTGTGGTCGTTCGGCAGGGACATCGGACGGCTGTGGCGGAGGCGGGTGTCATGACGAGAACCGTCGTGGGCGGCACGCTCACCGTGCTGGCGGTCGTGCTCGTGGTCGCCGCGCTCGTCCTGCCCAACGACCTCGCCCTGCTCACCCCGGTGGCGTTCCTGCGGCTTCCGGTGGAGGCGATCGCGGGCGTGGCGCTGGTGCTGGTGCTGCGCGGGCGGGCGCGCGCGATCGTGGCGGTCACCGCCGGCGCGCTGCTCGGCGTGCTGACCCTGTTGAAGCTGGTCGACATGGGGTTCTTCGTGGCGTTCGACCGGCCGTTCAACCTGGTCTTCGACTGGAGTTTCCTCGGACCCGCGCTGAGCCTCGTGCACGGCGGGACGCTCGCCGTGATCGGGATCGTGGTGGCGGCGCTCGCCCTGATCGCCGCGACGGCGTGGGCCGCGCTGCGGATGACGCGGCTCGCGGTCCGGCACCGCAGCGTCTCGGCCAAGGTGGTCGCGGTGCTCGGCGTCGTCTGGCTCGTGGCCGCGGTTTTCGGCGCCCCGCTGGCATCCCGCGGCACGGTCGGGCTGGCCTATCGCGACGTGCGGCAGGTGAGTTCGGATCTGCACGACAAGAGCGCCTTCGCCGACGCGCTCGCCGTCGACGCCTTCCGCGACACCCCGCCCGGCAAACTGCTGACCGGGTTGCGCGGCAAGAACGTCGTCCTCGCGTTCGTGGAGAGCTACGGCCGCGTCGCCGTGCAGGACTCCGACATCGCGCCGCGGATCGACGCCCTGCTCGACTCGGGGACGCAGAGCCTCGCCGCCGCGGGATTCCAGGCCCGCAGCGCGTTTCTCACCTCGTCCACGACCGGCGGCGGGAGCTGGCTGGCGCATTCCACACTCGAATCGGGGCTGTGGGTGGACAACCAACAGCGCTACACGACATTGACCGGCAGCGACCGGTTCACGCTCAGCGCCGCCTTCGCTCGCGCGGGCTGGCGCACCGTGAACTCGCAGCCCGCGAACATGGCCGACTGGCCCGAAGGCAGGTTCTACGGCTACGACAAGCTCTACGACTTCCGCGACCTGGGCTATCGCGGGCCCGCGTTCTCCTACGCGTCGATGCCCGACCAGTACGCGATGGCCAAGCTCCAGCAGGACGAACTGTCCACACCGGACCATCCGCCGGTGATGGCGCACATCGATCTGGTGTCGAGTCACTGGCCGTGGGCACCGCTGCCGCGCATGGTCGACTGGAACGCGCTGGGCGACGGCACGATCTTCAACCCGATGCCCGCACAGGGCAAGCAGCTCAACGACGTCTGGTCGGATCCGGCGAAGGTGCGCGCCGCCTACGCCGATTCGATCCAGTACTCGCTCACCGCGGTGCTGTCGTGGCTGCGGACCTACGGCGACGACAACACGGTGCTGATCTTCCTCGGTGACCACCAGCCGAACACGAGCGTCACCGGCAGCGACAACGCAAGCCGGGACGTGCCGATCACGATCGTCACGCGGGATCAGGCGGTGTTGTCCCGGATTTCGGCCTGGGACTGGCGTCCCGGCCTCAACCCCGCCCCGGCGGCGCCGGTGTGGCCGATGGACGCGTTCCGCGACCGGTTCCTCGACGCCTTCGACGGGTGATCGTTGGCTGTCGCCGGAAAGCCGGTCCCGGCGGTGATTTCTTCCCATTCGAAACAGAGTCTTGCCTGCGCATGAACGGCCATTTAGGCTCCACCGCATGCTCCAGGCCGGTAGGCCTAACGGAGGCAACGTATTTCCCCGCGCAGCGCGGCGCTTGTTCCAGTGAGGAAGGAAGCACGTGGATTCGGTGCGCCTGCGGGCGAGCTGGCATTCGCTGACCGCGCACGGCGGGCAGGTTCCGCTGTTCTTCTATTCGACGTTGTTCCTGGCCAATCCCGACATCAGGCAGATGTTCCCGGCCGCAATGGCGGGCCAGCGGGACAAGCTGATGGCCGCACTCGGCAACGTCGTCGCCAACGTGGACACCCTCGACGCCGCCGTGCCGTTCCTGCAACAGCTCGGGCGTGACCACCGGAAGTTCGCGGTGACCGCCGAGCACTACCCGGCGGTGGGGCACGCCCTGCTCGCGACGCTGGCGCACTTCCTCGGCGAGGAGTGGACGAACGAGCTCGCCGACGACTGGGCCGCGGCCTACAAACTCGTCGCCGACGTGATGATGGCGGCCGCGCAGCAGCGCGCGCACGCGGAGCCCGCGTGGTGGGAAGCCGAGGTGATCGCGCACGAGCGGCGCACACTGGACGTCGCGGTGCTCACCGTGCGCACCGAACCGGCCATTCCTTACCTCGCGGGGCAAAGCGTCGCCGTGGAGACCGCGCTGCGGCCGCGGGTGTGGCGTTACTACACACCCGCGAACGCGCCCTCGCCCGACGGGACCATCGAACTGCACGTACGGCTGGTCGACGGTGGTCCGGTCAGCTCGGCACTGGTGCAGGCCGTGGGCGTCGGCGACGTGCTGCGGCTCGGCGCCCCCGTCGGCACGAACCTGACGGTGTCGCATTCGCGGGATGTGGTGTTCGTCGCAGGCGGTACGGGGCTCGCACCGTTCAAGGCGCTGCTCGGGCAGTTCGCGGGCGAGCCGTTCCGGCGGCGGGTGCACCTGTTCGCCGGAGCGCGCTCCGGGCGGGAGTTCTACGATCTCGCCGCCCTGTCGGAATGGCAGCGCGCACTGCCGCAGCTGACCGTCGTGCGGGCGGTGTCGGAGGATCCGCGCTTTCCGGGGGAGCACGGCGACGTCGCCGACGTCGCGGCGCGCTACTCGTCGTGGCCGGACCAGGAGATCTACGTCTGCGGTTCGCCGGAGATGGTCGCCGCCGGCCGCAACCGGCTGCGGGCGGCCGGAGTGGGGGCAGAGCGGATCCACTGCGAGGACTTCACCACCTACGCCGGACCGACCGAACTGTCTACAAAGGACCAGCTATGACCGTGCAGACAGGTTTCCGCCGCATCCTCACCCCGGAACGCATCCGCGGCCTGGTGTTCAGCAAGGCTCCGCTGGGCAGGCGCGGGGTGGACCCGAACGAGGTCGAGCTGTTCCAGAAGCGCCTGGCCGAGGAGATCGCCGCGGGCGACGCCGAGAACGCCAGGCTGCGTGCGGAGAACGACCGGCTGCGCCGGTGGTACCGGGACCAGGGCGAACGGGTCGACGGTGCGGTCCAGATCGTGCCTGTCCAGGTCGACGTCGACGCGGTGAACCTGCTGTCGGAGGCGCAGCTGCAGGCGGAGGCCTACATCGCGCAGGCGGAGGCGCACAGCCGCCGGGTCACGGTCGAAGCACGCAGGCAGGCGCAGGAAATCCTGCGCGACGCCCAGGAACAGGCAGAGGTCGCCGCGCAGAACGCCGCGCAGGTGTACCGGGCCGGCGCCGGTGGCGGGTACGCCGCGGAGCTGGAGGAGATGGAGCGGCGGCTGGCGTGGCTGCGCGCGTTCGGCCACGCCGTGCAGGTCCAGCTGCGCGCCGCCTCCGACGCGTTCACCCGGGAGATCGAGAAGCTGACCGAGTTCCCGGACCGCCGCTGAGGGGCTGGACGCGGGCAGGCAACGCTGCGACCCTGGTTCGAGTCAACGCCGTCGCGCTGGAGACTGGACCAAAACCATGTACACCAACACAGCGAAGGCACCAAGTAACGGAACACTACGCCCGCTGCGCAAACCCACGCCGGGCTTTCCCGTCTACCCCAACCTGACCGACACACTGCTCGACGCGATGCGGACACCGGGTAAACCGACCTACAGCCAGCATGCCGGTAAGGCCGAACTGGATCTCGTCGTCGCGCACGTACTCGCCACCTGCGCCTCCTACGCCTACTCCGACGAGGACACGCTGTCGATGATCATGGCGAGGCTGGGGCTCGCGGACAATCGCGTGCTGCGTGTTTCCCTCGACGTGGACGCGATGCTCATCGCCTCCACCGCCTTCCTCGTGCAGAGCGCGGACGGCCGTGTGGTGATCCTGTGCTACCGGGGCACCCCGCCGACCGATCTGATCAACTGGTTCGCCGACATCCAGGTCGATCCCGAGCGCATCCGGTTCCGCCTCGACGGCGCGACCCCCACCGTGCACGCGGGTTTCTACCGCAACGCCAGGTCGACGCGGTACCGGATCGTGGAGGCACTCGCCCACGCGGTGAACGCCGAACCGCTGGACGAGAGCTTCCCGAAACCGGATCATCCACTGGAGGCGTTGTTCATCACCGGGCACAGTTTCGGCGCGGCGATGGCGGCGCTGATGGGGGTCATGCTCAAGACCGATCCGGACCGGGCGCCGATCGCCGACAAGATGTACCCGGTGCACACGTTCGGGCAGCCGATGGTCGGAGACGGCGAATTCGCCCGGAAATGCGAGGAGATCCCGTGGAACGGTGACGGGGATTCGCCGTTGAGTGAACATTTCGTACGGTGGGTCTACCAGAAGGACATCGTGGCGGTGCTGCCGCCCACGGCGTCCGGGTCGTTCGAGCATTTCGGGGTGGAGTACCAGTTCGAGGGCGAGGTCTGGAAGCGCCGGGACAAACCGGTGAGGCAGTTGCGAAATCTCGCCGGACTGGTGACCGCGCCGATCGGTTTTCTCACACGGCAGGTCGAAGCGCTGCGCGAGGTGCGCGTCGGACCTTCCATCGACGATCATTTTCCGCATCACTATGTCGCGAGACTGACCCCGGCGGGCGTTCTCAGTGAATTCGGGGACTGATCTGTGGCAGGCTGATGCGGTGCGTCCCACGTTGTACGAGTTCGCCGGTGGCAAGCCCGCCTTTCTGGCACTGGCCAGGGCACATCACGAGCGGTGCCTCGCCGATCCGGAGCTCAACCATCCGTTCTCGCATCCGGATCAGCATCCCCAGCACGTGGAGCGGCTGGCCGCTTACTGGGCGGAGGTGATGGGCGGGCCGCCCGAGTACTCCGGAAAATGCGGCGATCATTCGGCAATGCTGGTCATGCACGCGGGAAACGGGGACATGAGCGACCTCGGCCGGCGTTTCGTCGAGTGTTTCGTGGCCGCGGCCGACGATGCGCGACTTCCCCAAGATCCGGAGTTCCGCGCGGCGCTGCGGGACTACATGGAATGGGCCGTCGCGGAAGTACTCAGCTACCCCACGGACGATATTCCCGTGCCGTCCCGGTTGCCGATGCCGCGCTGGTCCTGGCACGGACCGGAAGCCGGAAGTTCCGTCGAATCGCTGTTGTGACCAGGGCCACGACGGTGCCAGTATGGGCGCCTCATCAGTGGCGATGGAGGAGGAACTGATGGCTTCTCGGCTCAACCCATACATCACTTTCGACGGTTCCGCTCGGCAGGCACTGGAGTTCTACAAGCAGGTTTTCGGTGCCGGTGAACCCACCATGAGCACGTTCGGCGAATTCGGGCAGCCCGATGCGCCCAACGCGGACAGGATCATGCACGGGATGCTGGAAACGCCCGGCGGCTTCACGTTGATGTGCGCCGACATCCCACCGGGCGAGGAATTCAAGCCCGGCAACAACATGTCGATCAGCCTCAGCGGGGACGACGGCGACGAACTGCGCGGTTACTGGAACAAGCTCGCCGAGGGCGGCACCGTCGCAGTTCCGCTGGAGAAGCAGATGTGGGGCGACGAATTCGGCATGTGCACCGACCGGTTCGGCATCGCCTGGATGGTCAACATCAGCGGCCGGACAGAGTCCTGATCACCAGTCCCGCCGACGCACCGGCCGCGAGCGTCGCGCTCGCGTGCCGGGCGTCGGCGGGCAGGTCGGAATCGTCCGGGCCGGTCGTGGTCCAGACGGTCACCAGAAGCAGCCAGCGCACCACCAGGTAGACGAACAGCAGCAGGCCGACGAGCGCGCCGAGCGTTGCCACGGCGGGGGATTTGCCGAGCAGGCGCAGGTAGAGACCACCGGCCTGCTGCAGTGCGCCGAGCCCGACCGCCGCGACGGCCGCGGGCCGCAGGTGCGCCGACACGCGCAGCCGCTGCCGCGGCAGTTTCGCGAGGCACCACGCGATCACCAGCCAGTTCGCGGCGAGGCTGAGCACCAGCGAGCCGAGCACCAGCACGACGTGCGCGCCCGCCGTCCCGCCGAGACCGGTCAGCGACAGCAGCCACGCGCCGACCGTGCCGGTCATCGACGCCAGCGCGAACGACACCGTCAGCGCGAGGCCGATTCCGAGCAGGGTCGCGACGTCGGCGAGGATCGTGCGCAGCAGGGAGCGTTGTTCGCGCGGCTGGGCACGCACCGCGCTGACCGCGTCCCGCAGGTTGCTGATCCAGCTCCAGCCCGAGTACACCGACACCGCGAGCGCGACGATCCCGAGCCGTCCCCGCTCGTCGACGACGAGGCCCACGATGTGCCCGACCTGGTCGGCGGCCGGAGCGGGAAGCGCGGCGCCGAGAGCCTTCTCCAGTTGCGCGACGAGTTCCTGGTCCTCGGCGAGCACGAACCCGGCGACCGAGACCGCGATCATCAGCAGCGGCACCATGGACAGCAGCGTGAAGAAGGTGATGGCGGCGGCGTAGTGGTCGCCGTCGCGCTGCCGGTACCGCACGAGCGTGGCCGCGAGGCGGCGCAGCCACCGGTGCCGCCGCAGTGCCGCGCTGGTGATCCGTCGCATGGTGCCCCTTCTGCTCGCGCGTCCCTCCTCGCCAGACACACCGGCGACGAGATCGTCACGCCAGGCTAGGGGCCTGGTGCCGGCACCTGATCAACGCGCTCCCGATCGGGGCGACTTGACCGGTTTTCCCCGCCGGGCGCGGCCGGGGCGGATTATCGTGCCAGGCATGACCGATGGCGGCATTTCGGTGTGGGGGCCGGGGCACCGGGCGGGGGAGATGGCGCGTTCCGGCTGGGGTGTCATCCTGCTCGGCGCCGTGTCGCTGGTCGCGGGTGTACTCGTGCTGGCCTGGCCCGGCGCCACGCTGCTCGCGATCGCCATCGTCTTCGCCGTGCAGGTGCTCGTCGGGGGCGTGCTGCGGCTCGTCGCCGCGCTGTCGGCGGAGGAGATCCGCGGCGGCGGGCGGGTGCTGCTCGCGTTGCTGGCCATCGTGTCGATCCTGGCCGGGGTGCTCTTCCTGCGGCATCCCTTCCAGACGCTCACCGTGCTCACCCTGCTGCTCGGTCTGTTCTGGGTCATGGCGGGTGTGCTGGAGACCGTGCACGCCGCGGGCGCGCGGGACATGCCCGCGCGCGGCTGGGCCGTCGCCGGTGGCGTGCTCGGCGTGCTTGCCGGCATCGCCGTGCTGGCCTATCCGGGAATGAGCCTGCTCGTCCTGGTCTGGTTCCTCGGCCTGGAACTGCTGATCTACGGCGCGTTCACCATCACGCGCGGCGTGCGCATCCGCGCCGCACGACCCTGACTGCCGCGAACGGCGTCACGACGGCATACCTACCTGCTCGTCCCCGAATCGGTGACACGCCGGTCCGAAAAGTTGACAACCGATAGAACGAATGTTCGACTGGGTGTGACCTGGCCGGCCGGGGGAGACGGGCGGCCCAGTGAGCGTTCTCAGGGGAGTGTGCATGCCGTACAAGATCACGCATCGGTCGCGTCCGCAGGAGATCCTGTTCCCGACTCAGCTGGCTGCCGAGGACTACGCTCACCGGTTCGGCGGCGGGCTGGAGAACTGGAAGCTCGTGGCCGCCGGCACGGAACGGAAGCAGGACCCGGCCGCCGAGTCCACAATGGACTAAAGTCGCTTCTCGAACCAGTGATGGGCGTAGCGTTCGGCGTTGTACGGAGGTATCTCCGCAAACCCTGCCGATCGGTACAACCCGATCGCTTCGCTCAGCGCGCGGTTGGTCTCCAGTCGCAGCACCGTGACGCCCCGCCCGACGGCATAGGCTTCCAGTTCGGCCAGTAGCCGCCGCCCGACGCCGAGACCACGCACCCGCTCGCCGACCCACATCCGTTTGATCTCGGCGGGTTGGTCGCCGTGCAGCTTCAGGCAGACGCAGCCGACGGGCTCGGCGTGCAGCCAGGCCAGCAGCATGACCCCCGCCGGCGGAGTCACCTCGTCGTCCTCGACCGGCAGGGCCTCGCCCGGGTCGTAGCCGTCCTCGAAGCGCTGCTTCAGTTCCCCGAAGTACAGCTCCAGGCATCGCCGCGCGTCCGGATGCCGGGGATCGCACGGCTCGATCCGCACCGAGGACGCCGTGAGCAGGCGTTCCACCTCCGCCATCGCGGCGACGAGCCGCTCGCGCTGCCGCGGTCCGAGCGGGGCGAGCATCGAGGCGGCCGCCTCGTCGGAAAGCCGGTCCAGTTCGGCACGTTCGGCCAGCCCGGCTTCGGTGAGCCGGGCCGTGCGCACCCGCCCGTCGCTCTGGCTGCTCTCGACCGTCACCAGGCCCGCGGACTCCAGCGAGCGCAACAGCCGGCTCAGGTAACCCGAGTCCAGATCGAGCCGGGCGCGCAACGCCCGCACGTCGCTGCCCTGGGTGCCGATCTCCCACAGCACGCGAGCCTGCCCGAGCGCCCGGTCCCTGGCGAGGAACTCGTCGTCGAGCGCGCCCACCCGCTGCGTCACGGTCCGGTTGAAGCTGCGCACCCGTGCCACGTCCATTTCTCTGACCTTAGTCAGAAGAATGCCGGAGTGCCAGGATGGAACCGTGATCGCGCTGCGAAGGCTCACGCCGGAAGACTGGGAGGTGTGGCGCGAACTCCGGCTGGCCGCGCTCAGGGACGCGGCGTACGCGTTCAAGACGAGCCTGGCCGAATGGCAGGATGCGCCGGAGCAACGTTGGCGGCAGCGGCTGACCGACGTGGAGCTCAACGTGCTGGCGGAATGCGACGGCGAGCCCGCCGGCATCGTCAGTGGCACGCGCACCGACGGCACGGTGCGACTGCTCTCGATGTACGTCGCGCCTTTCGCCCGCGGCCGGGGCGCCGGGGACGCGCTGGTGCGCGCGGTCGTGCGCTGGGCGGGGGAGAGCCGCGTGCTGCTGCGCGTGTTCGACGACAACGAACCTGCCAAGAAACTGTATCGCCGCAACGGTTTCGTGCCGGCCGGACTGTTCGGGCGGGAGCGGGAGATGGCCCATCCCGGCTAGCATCGGGCGGCGCGGGGCAAGGAGCCACTCCATCTAGTTCACGTATTAACTACTTCTGGCCCCCAGGTGCGGTAGGGTGCCGGTATGAGTGCGGGTGACCTCGACTTCTGGTCCTTCGTCGAGCTCGCCAACAAGCGGCTCGCCGAGGAGTTCGGGTTCAAGCATCAGCTCGCCACCGAGGTGCTGCTGACGCTCAACCGCGCCTCGAACATCGTCACCTACGACCTCGAGGCCACGGTGCACCGTCCGCGCGGGCGGTCGTGGTCGGGCTTCCGGCTGCTGTTCGTCACCTGGCTGGCAGGCCCGCTGGAGGCCAAGAAAGCCGCGGAGCTCACCGGGATGAGCAGGGCCGCGGTGTCGAACCTGATGAAGAGCCTCGTCGCGGACGGGCTGCTGGAGCGCGCGCCGGGCGAGCACGACGGCCGCAGCGTCCTGCTGTCGCTGACCGAACGGGGCCAGGCCGAGATGATCGAGGTCTTCCGCGCGCAGAACGAGCGCGAGTACGAGTGGGCCAGCGTGCTCACCGAGGCCGAGCAGCGCATCCTCGTGATGCTGCTCGACAAGCTCATCACCAACCGTGACCAGTTCGACGTCCGCGGACGCAACTGACGGTTGCGCGGTCGCGATGTAGTACATACATTAACTACATCGGACCGAGGGCAAGGAGGCGAGGGTCATGGCGTACTACCGGCAGGTCGGTACGGTGCCCCCCAAGCGGCACACACAGCACCGGACGCCGGAGGGCGGCCTCTACTACGAGGAGCTGATGGGGGAGGAGGGCTTCTCCAGCGACTCGTCGCTGCTGTACCACCGCCACATCCCCTCCGCGATCGTCGATTCGGCGCCGTGGCAGCTGCCCGATCTGAACACCGAGCCGAACTACCCGCTCAAGCCGCGTCATCTCAAGCTGCACGAGCTGTTCCCCGGCGAGGAGTGGAAGCGCCACGACGTCGTCACCGGGCGCCGCCTCGTGCTCGGCAACGGCGACGTGCGCATCTCCTACGTCGCCGCCGGCGAGGCGTCTCCCTTGTACCGCAACGCGATCGGCGACGAGTGCGTGTACATCGAATCGGGCGAGGGCACCGTCGAGACCGTCTTCGGCGCGCTTCCGTTCCGGCAGGGTGACTACGTACTCCTGCCGCGCGCGACCACGCACCGGTGGGTGCCGGACGGCCTCGTGCGCGCCTACGCGATCGAGGCGAACTCGCACATCACCCCGGCCCGCCGCTACCTGTCCAAGTTCGGCCAGCTGCTGGAGCATTCGCCCTACTGCGAACGGGATCTGCACGGGCCGGGCGAACCGTTGCTCGCCGAGGGTGAGGACGTCGAGGTGCTGGTCAAACACCGCGGCAGCCAGGGCATCGTCGGTACGAAGTTCGTCTACCCGCAGCACCCGTTCGACGTGGTCGGCTGGGACGGCTGCCTGTACCCGTACACGTTCAACGTCAGCGACTTCGAGCCGATCACCGGCCGCGTGCATCAGCCGCCGCCCGCACACCAGGTGTTCGAGGGCGACAACTTCGTCATCTGCAACTTCGTGCCCCGCAAGGTGGACTACCACCCGCTTTCCGTCCCCGTGCCGTACTACCACTCCAATGTGGACTCCGACGAGGTGATGTTCTACTGCGGCGGGGACTACGAGGCACGCAAGGGATCCGGCATCGGCCAGGGCTCCGTCTCGTTGCACCCCGGCGGCCATTCGCACGGCCCGCAGCCCGGCGCGTACGAGCGCAGCATCGGCGTGGAGTTCTTCGACGAACTGGCCGTCATGGTCGACACGTTCCGTCCGCTGGAGCTGGGCGAGGGTGGCGCCGCGGCCGAGGACGGCGGCTACGCGTGGACCTGGTCGGGACGGGGTCCGAAGTGATTCCCGCGCTCTACAAAGGACTTCTCGACGACGCCGCGGTCTTCCCGCCCGGCCTGATGCCGCTCGCGGACGCCGTACCGGCGCACGCCCGGCACCTGGCCGCGCCCTACGCCGACATCGTGGGCCCGCTCGTGCTCGCGGCACCCGCGCTCGCCGACCTCGGCGACGTCGATGTGGAGCTCTCGGTGACGCTGCCCGGCGGACCCGCGCAACTGCCCGAGGTGCTCGAACGTGCGGGGAAACGGTTGCGGGGACTGGAAATCGCGGTGCCGGGGGAGATGAGCCCGCGGGAGTTCTTCGCCGCGCTCGTGCCGGCGGACGTTCCGGTGTTCGTGGAGGTGCCGCGAGACGAGCGGCGCCCGGAGGTGATCGCGCTCTGTGCGGAGCACGGTCACCAGGCCAAGTTCCGCACCGGCGGCGTGAAGGCCGAACTCTATCCCGATGAAGCCGAGCTGGCGGCCGCGGTGCGCGCCGTGGTCGACGCGGGCGTGCCGTTCAAGGCGACGGCCGGGCTGCACCACGCGATCCGCAACACCGATCCCGCAACGGGTTTCGAGCAGCACGGGTACCTCAACCTCATGCTCGCCACCGCCGCCGCGCTGGACGGCGCGGACGAGGCGCGGCTGGCCGGGATACTGTCCGAACGCGACGGTGCCGCGATCGCCCGTGATATGTCCACGATGGATTCTCCGGTGCGTGCGAGGTTCCGCTCGTTCGGCACCTGCAGTATCACCGAACCGTTGACCGAGCTGGTGGCGCTCGGTCTGCTCCCCGGCCTGGAAGGAGTCACCGCGTGAGGATCGAGATCGCAGCAGGATCCCATTTCGGGACCGCGAACCTGCCCTACGGCGTGTTCTCCACGCCGGGCACCGAGCGGAGGGTGGGCGTGCGCGTCGGCGATTCGGTCGTGGACCTCGCGGTGGCGCTCGGCGACGACGTGTTCGCGAAGCCCAGCCTGAACCCGTTCATGGCGCAGGGATACGACCGCTGGGTGGAGGTGCGGCGGCGGATCACCGAACTGGTGTCGGGTGAGGTGCCGGACGAGGCCGTGCACGCGGTCGCCGACGTGACGATGCACCTGCCCATCGAGGTCGCGGACTACGTCGACTTCTACGCCTCCGAGCACCACGCGTCCAACCTCGGCCGCCTGTTCCGGCCCAACGCCGAGCCGCTGATGCCGAACTGGAAGCACCTGCCGGTCGGCTACCACGGGCGCGCGGGCACGGTGGTCGTGTCGGGCACGGACATCGTGCGGCCGTGCGGGCAGCGCAAGGCAGCAGACGAGGACGCCCCGACCTTCGGGGAGTGCCGTCGCCTGGACATCGAGGCCGAGATGGGCTTCATCGTGGGTGCGGGGTCGCCACTCGGTTCGTCGGTGCCCACGGCCGAGTTCGAACGGCACGTGTTCGGCGTGGTGCTGCTCAACGACTGGTCCGCGCGGGACATCCAGGCCTGGGAGTACGTGCCGCTGGGCCCGAACCTGGGCAAGAGCTTCGCGACGTCGATCTCGGCGTGGGTCGTGCCGCTGCTCGCGCTGGGCGCCGCGCGCGTGCCGACCCCGGTGCAGGACCCGAAGCCGTTGCCGTACCTGGAAGAGCGCGAGCCGTGGGGCCTGGACATCGACCTGTCGGTAGCGTGGAACGGGCAAGAGGTGACGCGGCCGCCGTACCGGGAGATGTACTGGTCACCGGCCCAGATGCTCGCGCACCTGACGATCAACGGCGCCTCCTCCCGCACCGGCGACCTGTACGCGTCGGGCACGATCTCCGGCCCGGAGAAGAACCAGCGGGGCGCGTTCATCGAGCTGACCTGGGGCGGCAAGGAACCGGTCGAGGTCGGCGGTGAGCAGCGCTCGTTCCTGCTGGACGGCGACGAGGTGACGATCACCGCCACCGCCCCCGGTGCAGACGGCACCCGCATCGGTTTCGGCGAGGTGACGGGCCGCATCCTGCCGGCCACGGAGGCGAAGCGCTAGAAGAGGGACACGTCGTTGCCGGTCGCGACGTCGGCCGCCGGTTGAGGCGTGGCGTCGGCTGTGGCCGCCGTCGCCGCCCTCACGGCACCTGGGCGGGCTCCGGGGCGGGTGCGGCCTCGGGCGTGCGGTCCTCGGGGCCGGGGGCCATCAGGACGGCGCAGATCGGCACCGCCATGGCGATCGCGGCCAGGATGAAGACCGGGAACAGGAACGAGAACACCTCGGTGCCGGACGGGTCGGGTGCCGAGAGGTCCAGATGCACGCGCACGGCCGCCATGCCCGTGTAGTGCATGCCCGTCACGGCGGCGCCCATCACCAGGCCCGCGCCCAGGCGTGGCAGCAGGCGATCGAGGCCGACGGTGAACCACAGCGCCGCGGTGGCCGCGACCACGGCGATGACGATGGACAGCACGACGAGCCCCGGCTGGTAGCTGATCGTGCCCTTGACGCGCAGCGCCCACATGCCGGTGTAGTGCATGAGGTTCACGGCCAGCCCGGTGATCAGCCCCGCGACCAGCAGCCGCCACCAGGCGAAACCGGCGCGCACCCCGAAGACCAGCAAGCCGCCGAACACGGCGCCGATCGCCAGTACCGCGGACAGGACGGTGCGCCAGATGTCGTAGCGCACCGGAAGACCCGGCGTGGCGAACCCGAGCATCGCGATGAAGTGCATGACCCAGATGCCGACCCCGCCGATGGACACCGCCGCCAGCGCGAGCCACCTCAGCCGTCGGCCTTCGGTCGCCGCGTTGCGGGCCTGCAGCGTGCACGCGAGGCCGAGCGCGCACCCGACGACCGAGGTCAGATAGGCGAGAACCAGCAGCCACTGGCCCATCGCGAAGTGCTGAGCGTGGTTCGTATCCACCGGGGGGACTCCTGACTACGGGATGGACGCCCCCAGCCGGGACATGGCGTGCTCGGTGGCCACGATCAGTGCCTGCTTGGCCGACTGCGCCGAACGGGCGTCGCAGGGGATGATCGGGATCCGCGAGTCGATCGCGAGCGCGGCGCGCACGTCCTCGGTCGGGTGCTCGTGAGTGTTCTCGAAACGGTTGATCGCGATGATGAACGGAAGCCCGCGTGACTCGAAGAAGTCGATCGCCGCGAAGCAGTCCGCCAGCCTGCGCGTGTCGACCAGCACGACGGCACCGATCGCGCCGTGCACCAGGTCGTCCCACATGAACCAGAAGCGATGCTGGCCCGGCGTGCCGAACAGGTAAAGCACCAGGTCACCGCCGAGGCTGATCCGGCCGAAGTCCATCGCGACGGTGGTGGAGGTCTTGCTGGGCACGGCGGCGGTCTCGTCGATGCCGATACTCGCCGCCGTCATCGTCGCCTCGGTGCGCAACGGCTTGATCTCGGACAGGGTGCCGACGAACGTCGTCTTTCCTGAACCGAAACCACCAGCGATGATGATTTTCGCCGACGTGATGCCGGCTTCGTCTCTGTCAAAGTGTCCGTAGTCCACTGAGGACCCTTTCCAGCAGTTCGTGGCGCTCATCCCAAGTGGCGTGCTCACTCAGCGTGTCACGCACGATTACCAGACGCGCGTTGAGGAGATCGCCGACGAGCACCCTAGCGACTTGCAGCGGCACGGAAAGATGGGCCGCTATTTCCGCGATCGAGCGGGGCTGCAAGCACAGCTGGGTCACCGAGGACAGCGGGCTCGCCCGATTGGGCGGAACCGCCCTGCCTTCGACAGTGGTCTGGACCAAAGCTTCGATAGCGAGTTCGACGGCAGGCCGGGTCCGGCCCTCTGTCCAGGCATAAGGACGCGCGAACGAGGGACCGGGCCGCGGTCTGTCCTGGTCACTCACGGTCCCGCCTGCCGGAACCCGCCCGCAGCGGGGTGTCGACCACCTTGCCGACCCGGTCCACCAACAACGTCATCTCGTAGCCGACGAGGCCGATGTCGCAACCGGGGCTCGCCAGCACGACGAGGTTCGATCCGTCGCCGACGCTCATCAGCAGCAGGAACCCTTCCTCCATCTCGATCACCGACTGCACGACGCGGCCGGCGGAGAAGAGTTCGGCGGTTCCGAGCGACAGGCTGGACAGCCCGGACGCGATCGCGGAGAGCTGGTCGGCACGGTCTCGCGGCAGGCTCTCCGAAGCGGCGACGAGCAGCCCGTCGGCCGACACCAGCGCCGCGTGCGAGACGCCCGCGACCTCCTCGGCGAACGCCGACACGAGCCAGGTCGGGGACGGGGCGGCGGTGGGTGAGCTGGTCACGATCCCTCCTCAGATTTTCGCGGGTGTGGGCCCGCGCCGGAAGCCGGGGACTGCTGTGCGGTGCGCTGCCTCGCCGCCCGCATCCCGTTGTAATGCCTGGACAGGTTGTTGCGGACCGCCGCCGGATCGCGGAAGCCGCCGCGTTCCGGCTTGTCCGGCCGTGAGGCCGCCGCGCCGGGCGCGAGCTGCGCGCCGGGCTTGCGCGTCGGCAGGCCCGACCGTGGCGCGGTGGCGGCCGCGGGCTGCCGGAGAGCGCTTTCCGCGGCTCGTCTCGCCTCGTCGCCTGCCGAGAGCCAGTTCACCGAGGGCGGCGCGGGTTCGGCGAGGTCCGGTGGGTTCGCGGTGAACCAGTTCGTCATGACGCGTTCGAAGATCGGGGTCGGCGCGGGCTCGTGGTGCGCACCGTTCGCGGGAGCGTGCTGCTGGGGTGTCTCCGCCTCGTAGCCCACGCCGTTGACCACCGGCTGCTGCCGCCGTGGCCCGCTGTCGGCGAGGATCAGCTCGCCCGGCACGTGCACGCTCGCGGTGACCCCCGACCGCCCGGCGCGGCTCATCGTCGTCCGCAGCCGCACGATGATGCCGTGCGGCGCCGCGAGCCGCCCCACCACGAACAGGCCCATCCGCCGCGCCGTTTCCGGGCCCACGATGTCGCCGGCGGCCGCGAGCCGCTGGTTGGCGGCGTCGAGGTCCTCGGGCGCCATGCCGAGCCCGTGATCGACGACCTCGACGAGCAGCCCGCCGTCGGCGCCCCGGTCGGCGGTCAGCACGACCTTCTCCTCCGGCGGCGAGAACCTCGTCGCGTTCTCCAGCAACTCGGCGAGAATGTGCACGATGTCCGCGGCCGCTTGCGAGCGCACCGCGCCGCCCGGCACGTTGACCAGCGAAATCCGCCGGTAGTCCTTGACCTCCGAGGTCGCTCCGCGCAGCACCTCGACCATCGAGACCGGCCCGGTGTCGGCTCTTGCCGGGCTGCCGCCCGCGAGCACCTGCAGGTTCTCGCCGTTGCGGCGCAGCCGGGTGGCGAGATGGTCGACCCGGAACAGCTCGTCCAGCCGATGCGGATCCCGCTCGTCGGATTCCAGCCCCTCCAGGACGGTCAGCTGCATTTCGACCATCGACTGGCTGCGCCGGGCCAGCGTCATGAACATCTCGCTGACCTGCTTGCGCAGTTCGGCCTGCTCGCCCGCGAGCCGCACCGCCTGCCGCTGCATCTCGTCGAAGGCTCGTGCCAGCTGGCCGATCTCCTCGCCGGTCTCGACGCCGACGGGCTCGATCGTGTCCCAGGAAACCGGCTCGCCCTTGCGCACCCGGGTGATCGTGTCCGGAAGGCGCTGGTGCGCGGCGGTGAGTGCGGCGGCGTGCAGGCGCCGCATCGGCGAGAGCAGGGACCGCGCCATCAGCAACGCGACGGCCAGCGCGCCGAGCAACGCCCCGAGCACGAGCGCGGTGTCCCGCAACGCCGTGGACCTGGCGTCGTTGGTCAGCGCCTCCAGCGAGTCCGACAGCCTGGCGGTCAGATCGGTCAGCAGCCCGCCGAGTGCGGCGCTTTCGGTGGCGATCGGCAGCAGCAGCTGGTTCAGCTGCGCCGGGCTGCCACCCGCGAGCACCTGACGCAGCACGCGCTGCCGTTCGGTGGTCGGCTCGACCGCGTCGGCGAAGCGCGCGGCGGTGCCCGCATCGAGCTGCTGGCGCACCCGGTCGCCGATCACCTGGCTCTCCGCGATCGCCTGCGCCACGTTGGGCAGCGCGACGACGGTGTCAGTGGGCGCCGTGCGCAGCAACGATTCCTGCACCGCGAGCGCCGCGCGCAATTGCACGAGTGAGCGCGCGGTGTCCGCCTCGCCGTCGAGGTCGAGCCGGTCGGACGCGGCGATCACGCCCGGCACGACGTCGCTGAGCGCCTTGATGACGTCGCGGTACCCGGTCGCGCGGGTGGTCGGATCGGCGCCGGCCCCGCCACTGCGCAGGCCGCTGAGCCTGCCCAGCGTCGTGTTCAGCACCCGGTCGGTGTCGGCGGGCAGCCCCGCGAAGTCGGCGTCCCGCTGGACCTGCGCGATCTTGGCGTTGACCGCGTCGATCTGCTGCGCGGGCGCGGCACCGCCCTTGGCGGCCGCGATCATCTCCTGCCCGATCAGGTCGGCGAGATCGATCGTCTCGCGCAGCACCGGCAGCCGGTCGCGGACGGCGCTGAGGTTGCCCGCCTCGCTCACCTCGCCCCTGATCCGCACGCCGGCGAGCGTGACCGCGACGATCACCGGAAGAAGCAGGACGACGGAGACCTTCGTGCGAAGGCTCCAGCCTCCGGGTGGCCAGGCGACGCTCCCCGATCGCCGTGCCGAGTTGGTTTCACGCATTGTGCGAGCTGCCCGATTCTTCAGTGAATTCGAAATTCCTGCCCCCCGACCGCAAGCAGAGCGAGCAGAGACTTCCGCATGGCGATCGTTCTTGTCAAGCAAGGGATCCCGCGCGCTTATGCACTGGTCGTGGCAATGCGTGACGGTTGATCAACTCGTTGTACAACGTTCTGCTCAGCGTGACGAAAAGCTGTCTGAAAGCGCTTTCGTGTGCACGCTCGGTACAGCGTTTCACTTCTTCGGTGTGAAATGTAATGTCTCCGGATCCGCGCACTGCCGGTATTAATACCGGCTATCCGGAAGCTAATTGACGCCGTGTTTTACGGTCTATTGCGTTGGTTATTTGTTCGCGGGCGGGTGTGTCATCATCGTGGGCATGGAACCGAAAGTGGTCCGCAACGACGAGCAGGGCCGGTACGAGCTGTGGGCGGACGAGGAGCTCGCGGGCATCGCCGAGTACCGGACGCAGGGCGAACGCATCGTGTTCACGCACACCGAGGTCGGCGAGGCCTTCGGCGGGCGCGGCTTCGGCCGGGTCATCGCGGCCGGTGCGCTCGACGACGCGGTGGAGCGCGGGCTGACGATCGTGCCGGAATGCCCGTTCATCGCCGCCTACCTCAAGAAGCACCCCGAGTACGCCGAGCACGTCCACTGGCCACCCGAGGCGCGGCAGTGAGCAACCTCGAAACCCATCCCGCGGTGACGCCCTGCCACGCGGCGCCGGAGGGCAGCCCCGCCGCACAGCTGTTCCAGCCGCGCGAGGTGCCACTGGGTGGCATCCGCGGCGGCATGCGCGTCGAGCGGGTGCTGCCGCAGCGGGCGCTGACCACGGTCGGCGCGTGGTGCTTTCTCGACAGGTTCGGCCCGCAGCGCACCGACATGCGCGTACTGCCACATCCGCACACCGGGCTGCAGACCGTGACGTGGCCGTTCGCTGGCGAGATCCGGCACCGCGACACCCTTGGCTCGGACGTGATCGTGCGGCCCGGCCAGCTGAACCTGATGACGGCGGGCGAGGGCGTGGCGCACTCCGAGTTCTCCCTCGGCGACGAACCGTTGCTGGACGCGTTGCAGCTGTGGGTCGCGCTGCCCGCCGGCCGGGCCGGCGCCGGGCCCGCGTTCGAGCAGCACACCGAACTGCCGCGGCACGCCAGCGACGGCTGCACGGCGACGGTGTTCATGGGCGCGCTCGGCGGCACCGTTTCGCCGGCCACGGCGCACACACCGATCGTCGGCGCCGAGCTCGCGGTCACCGGCAGGGCCGCGCTGCCACTGCGCCCGGACTTCGAGTACGCGCTGCTGCTCGTGGAGGGCACGCTCGACGTCGCGGGCGTCGCGCTGAGCCGTGGGCCGCTGCTGTATCTGGGCACCGGACGCGACGAGGTGGTCGTCTCCGCGTCCGGGAACGCCCGTGCCGTGCTGCTGGGCGGTGAGCCCTTCCCCGAGGAACTCGTGATGTGGTGGAACTTCGTCGGCCGCAGCCACGAGGAGATCGCCGCCGCGCGGGAGCGCTGGGAGGACGGCGGTTTCGGCGTCGTCGCGGGGCACGGCGGCGAGCGCATCCCCGCGCCCGCACTGCCCGGCGTCCGGTTGCGGCCGCGCGCACGGCACTGATCCGGCAGGATCGGGGCATGACGAGCGAACGACGAGCGGTGCTCGCACTGCACTGGCAGGTCAACGTGATCAAGCCGGAGGGGTTCTTCGGCGGCATGCTCGCCGAACCCGTCGCGCGCAGCGGAGTCCTGCCGCGTGCGGTGGCCTTCCACGAGGCGGCGGCGCGGGCCGGGCTGCCGCTGATCTTCACGCGGTTCACGATCCCGGAGGGCGAAGGCGCTCTGGTCCGCAACACCGGGTTCATGCGCGCCGTCGGCGAGGCGCAGCAGTCCTTCCGGCCCGATGCCGGCGGTTCACAGCTGATCCCGGAGATGGCCGGTCAGCCGGATCTGGTGGTGGACAACCAGAAGCTGTCCGGGCTGGCGGGCAACGGGCTCGCCGACGAGCTGGCCGCCCGCGGCATCGGGACGCTGTACGTGACCGGGGTGGCCACGAATCTCACCGTCGAGCAGACCGCTCGTCACGCCACCGATCTGGGCTTCACCGTGCACGTGATCAGTGACTGCGCCGCCGCCGCGGACGAGGCCACGCACGCCGCGTCGCTGGCCAATCTGGAGCTGACCACGGCGGGCTGCGTCCCCGCCGCGGACGCACTCACCTGACGCGGGGGAGCGCGGCGCGGTTGCCGAGGGCGAACAGGTCGCCGTACTCCTCGGCGCGGTCGAGGACGTCGTCGGAGGTGAAGGTGAGATCGGCGACGCGGCGGCACGCCTCGACCTCGTCCCAGGTGACCGGTGTGGACACCGTCGGCTGCTCGCGGCCGCGCAGTGAGTACGGCGCCACAGTCGTCTTGGCGGGGTTGTTCTGGCTCCAGTCGATGAACACCTTGCCGGGCCGGATCGCCTTCGCCATCACGGCCACGATGAGGTCGCGATGTTCCGCCGCGAGTTCCTCGGCAAGTGCTTTGGCGTACTCGGAAGTGGCCTCCGGACGCCGGGTACGGATCGCGCAGTAGAGCTGAAGTCCTTTGGAGCCACTGGTTTTCGCGTAGACGTCGAGTCCGTCGGCGGTGAGCCGCTCACGCAGCAGGCAGGCGACGCGGCAGCATTCGACGATGGTCGCGGGCGCGCCGGGGTCGAGATCGAACACGAGCAGATCCGGATTTCGCTTGGCGTCCTTGGGACCGACCATCCACTGTGGAACGTGAAGTTCGAGTGCGGCGAGGTTCGCCGCCCACACGAGTGTCGGCAGATCGTCGATGAGCGGATAGGCGTTGATCTCGTCGTCGCGGCGGCTGACGATGCGGGCCACGCGCACCCAGTCCGGCGCGTGCCGGGCGACGTCCTTCTCGAAGAACGGTTCGGCCGCCACGCCCTCGGGATAGCGGCGGAACGTGGTGGGCCGCTTGCGCAGATGCGGCAGCATCAGCGGCGCGATCTTCGCGTAGTAGTCGATCACATCGCGCTTGGTGAACCCGGCCTTGGGGTAGAGCACCTTCTCCAGGTTCGTGAGGCCGAGTCTGCGCCCCTCGACCTCCACCATGACCCGCTGACCAGTCATAGCAACACCTTGCCCGAAGTGGCCGGTGTTCGCAGGGGGTAAGAGGGTCCCCGGCGGGGCAGGGGGTTCCCGCCGAGGACCACTGGACGCCCAGCGCCCCGAGGGGGGAGGTGAGCGCTGGGCGAGACAGAGGAGGAGGCTGGTGTTCAACGCCCCTCGCCTTTCAGTGTAGGGCGGATTTCGCGGCGAATGCGCCTATTCACAGAAGACGCTCAGCGAAAACGGGCTGACCAGCCAAGACACCATCAGGTGATCGCTGTATGCAGTCCGGCGGCTACTCTGTGTTCAAGAAGAAAGTGTTTTATGGGCGGGTTTGCATAACCCCGGCCATGTCTTCGATGCCGCGCACCCAGCGCCACGAGTGGAAGCGCACCATCTCGGCCAGTACCGGGTCCGAGCCGACGACCACCGGATTGTCCACAGTGGACATCATTTCCAGGTCGGACGAGTGGTTGCCGTACGCGTAGGCCCGAGAGCGCGGGATGCCGGTGTTCGCCAGCAGTTCCCGGGTGGCCTCGGCCTTGCCGATGCCGTCACGGAACCGCAGCAGCCGTCCGGTGTAGACGTCGCCGGAGACCTCCGGCACCGACCCGAGCACCACGTCCGCCCCGACGTACTCGGCGATGGGGTCGAGACAGGCCGAGAACGCGCTCGACATCAGGACCGTCAGGTGGCCCATGTTGCGGTGGCGGTCGAAGGCGCGCAGCAGCGGCCGGTGGAACAGGTGGCGGGTGCCCAGCTTGCGCTCGAACCACGCCTCACCCGCGGCGGCGACCTCCGTGATGGTGCGTCCGGCGAGCTGCCGGTAGGGCTCGCGCTCGTCCGCGACGGGTCCACAGTCGAGGAACGACGTGAGGATGCGGCACGTGACCAGCGCTCGGTCGACGTCGAAAAAGGCGACGTGCTTCACGTTCGACATGGCCTCCGGTCCCCGGTTGTGGGCGCGTGACTCAATAACAAACCAACCGCCCTGTTTTGTCAACCACGGCCCGCTGTCACGGTGGACTAAGAGGGTACTGGGCTGAATAGGGCAACGGCCTGGAGCGATCGGGTGAGGAGCACGCTGACCAGCGGCCGCTGAGGGTGAGTGAAACCTTGCGGTCGGTTTGTGGTTCGGTCAAGGTGACGACGTCTTACCACTGGAGGGGGCGTCATGACCGTGATCTCCCGGGAACAGGCGGGAAATCCTCTGTCGTTCGCGTCGGGTGTGCCGTGCGGGCTCGTGCACCGGCGCGCGGTGGCGGAGGTGCTGATCACCGATTGGCGTGCGGCCGGTCCGGACACGTTCGAATGTGCCGCGCAATGGCCCCGCGGGCACCGGCTCTACCGCGTACGCGACGGGCGGCACGATCCGTTGCTGGTGGCGGAAACGTTGCGCCAGGCGGGAATCCTGCTCTCCCATGTCGCATACGAGATTCCGCACGAGCACGCCTTCCTGATGGACCGCCTCGCGTTCGAGGTGGACCCGGCGGGGCTCGCGGCCGGCCGTGAGCCCGCCGACGTGATCGTGCGGATCGCGTGCACCGTGGGGCGGCGCACAAAGGCACAGACCAGCATCCGGTTCGATATGGACTTCCGGCGCGACGACCGTTCGGTCGCGACCGGCATCGGCGTGGTCCGCTGCGTCGCACCGGCGCTCTACGCGCGACTGCGCAAGGACGCGGCCGTGGCGGGCACGTCGCCGCCGAACCAGCCCGATCCCGTCGAAGCGGGCAAGGTCGGCCTGCTCGATCCCGCGGACGTGGTGGTCGGCGACGATGCGCAGCCGGGGCTGTGGCCGGTGCGCGTGCCGGTGGACCATCCGGTGCTGTTCGATCATCCGCTGGACCACGTGCCAGGAATGCTCGTGTTCGAGGCGCTGCGCCAGGCCGGGCGGTTGCGGCTGGGCAGGCAGCACGCGCAGCCGGTGGCCGCCGATATGACGTTCGGCCGGTTTCTCGAGCTCACCGACGGTTGCGCGGTCGGATTGGACAGTGACGAGGAGCAAGGCGACCGCACGATTCTGCGGGTGCGGGCCGAACAGGGCGGGCAGATCGCCGCCGAGGGCACGATGACGCTGGCCGACGGCGTGTGATCACGCTTGCGGGGTAACGGTTTCCTCGGGGTCGGTCGCCCCGCGGGCGATCCGCCGGTAGTAGGGCAGCTTGCGCTCCGGCACGAGACCGGGCAACAGCAGCTCCCACATCTCCTGCACGCGCTCGCGCAGGTCCGCGCGGCCGGTGAGCACCTGGGACAGCACCTGCACGCCGGTGAACGCGCCACAGGCGAACCGGGCCACCATCTCCGGCCGGACGTTCGGCCGCAGTTCCCCCGCCTCGGCGGCACGCTGCAGCAGCCCCGTCGTGGCGTCGATCCATTCCTGGTAGGGATCGGGCATCGCGGCGTCGAACGTGCCGGTCTCCATCGTGAGCCGGATGCCGGCGCGGACGATCGGATCGTTCTGCAACTGGCCCGCGAGCCGGTGCGAAAGCTGGATCACCGTCTCCAGGCCGGGCGCGTTGCCCTCCAGTTGTTGCACGGCGGGGCCGACCGACCACGCGTGCTGCTGGCGGATCACGGCCTGCGCGAGCTCCTGTTTGGAGCTGAAGTGGAAGTACAGCGCGCCCTTCGTCACACCCGCGAGTGCGATGACGTCGGACAGGCTCGTGGCCCCGTAGCCGAACCGGTCGAATGCCTCGGCGGCGCCGCGGACGATGGCCGCCCTGGTGACCTCCGAGCGAACCTGCTTCGCCACGATGCCCTCCCTCCGACGTGGTGTGCGGTGATGAATAGTACCGGTCGGTTGGTTTCTTCCGAAGCCGATTCAGAATATCCGCGATGATTGTCCTACCGGAAAGGGCCGGATGAACAGGGTTTTGCTGACCGGGGCCACCGGTTTCATCGGTGGCGCGACGGCGGCCGTACTGCGCGGTATGCCGGAAATCTCGCTGACCACGCTGGTCCGCGGGCCGGGACGACCCGACCTCGCCGATCCGCGGAGCTTGGCCGGACTGTGCGACGGGGTGGACGTGCTCGTGCACGCGGCGTCCTACGTCGGGGATGATCCCGAACGGTGTTCGGTTGTCAACGACGCCGGCACGGAGGCGCTGGTCGGCGAGGCGCGGCGCGCGGGAGTGCGCCGGATCGTCTACGCGAGCACGGCCGCGGTCTACGGCCTCGGCCCGCATCGCGGCGAGCGCCCCGACGAACTGGACTGCCGCCCGGTCTCGCCGCGCAGCAGCAGCCGCCTGGCCGCGGAGGGCCACGTGCTGGCCGCCGGGGGAGTCGTGGCGCGCCCGCATCTGGTCTACGGCGAGGGCGACAAGTGGTTCGTGCCCAGCCTGATCCGGCTGCGTCAGGCGCTGGGTGGCTGGCTCGCCGACGACTCCGCGCGCATGTCGGTGGTCCACGTCGCCGACCTCGCGCGCCTGCTCGCCGGCCTGGTCACCGCGGACGTGCCGCCCCGGACGGTGCTGCACGCGAACCATCCCGAACCGGTCGAGGCCGGCACGGTCATGAGCGTCGTCAGCGCGGTGCACGGCCTCGGCGAACCGGAGCGCAGGCTCACGCTCGCCGAAGCCGAGGCGGTGCTGAACCCGCGCCACCTCGACCTGATCGCCAACGACCACTTCTACGAGTCGGCCACCATCTGGCGCCTGACCTCCCTCGAACCCGGCCCGCCGTTCGCGCAGGCGTATCCGGCGGGGTGACGGTGCACGTGCGGCGGGTACCGCTCATTTCCGGGACCGGACACCGCTGGACCGGCCACGCGGCCTAAGCCTCCGCGGCCACGGCGACCGCCGGCTCGGCTTCCGGAACGCGGCCGCGCAGGGCGAGGGCGGCCAGGCCGGTCGCCGCCAACGTGACGAGCCCGGCCAGCAGCAGCGCCTGCTCGGGTCCGGCCTGCTCGCACAACCAGCCGAGCAGCGGCGCACCGAGCGCACCCGCGCCCGCCGCGACCGCGCCGTGGATGGACAGCACGCGGCCCCGCATCCCCTCCAGCGAGTCCAGTTGCAGGCGGGTGCTCTTGGCCGTGTCGATCACGACCGCGCCCGCCGCGATCGGCAGGATCATCGCGGCGAATCCCACCAGCCCCGGCAGGTATCCGCTCACCGCCTGCAACGCGCTGGTCAGCGCGCCCGCGCCGAGCAGCACCGGAATGGTCAGTTCCGGAATCCGCGCCGCGACGAGGCCGCCGAGTACCGTGCCCACCGCGAAGATCGCCGACAGCAGGCCGTATCCCGCGGCACCCGCGTGCAGCGGTCCTTCGGTCATCGCGGCCATCGTGACCTGGTAGTTGCGCCCCAGCGCGGACAGCACGAACCCGAGCGCGAACAGCAGGAGCAGCGTGCGGTTCCGGCCCACGTACCGCAGCCCGGCCCGCACCCCGGCCTGCTCCGGCGGGCTGACCTCGAGCGGGTGGAACTCCGCGGGCCGCATCACGAAGATCGCCACCAGCACCGCGACGAAGCTCGCCGCGTTGACCACGAACAGCAGCGCGTTGCCCACCAGCGCGGCGAGCACCCCGGCAAGGCTCATGCCCAGCACCCTGCCGACCGAGTTGGTGACAGAGTTCCAGGCCAGCGCGTTGCCGAGGTCGGTCCTCGGCACGACCTGCCCGGCGAAGCGGCCGAGCGCGGGCCCTTCGAACGCGCCGATCAACCCGCCGAACGCGGTGAGTCCGTAGATCCCGGCCAGTGGCAGGTCCAGCCCCACCATCGCCGCCAGCAGCAGCGCGGTGACCAGGTGCAACATCTCGCCGGCCAGGATGAGCCGCCGGGGTGGGAACCGGTCGGCCAGCGCGCCCGCCCACGGTCCGAGCAACAGTGCGGGCAGCGTGCTCAGCAGCACCGAGAAACCGACCGAGGTCGCCGATCCGGTGCGTTCGAGTACCACCCAGTTCAAGGCGAGCACCTGCATCCAGCTGCCCGTCACCGACACCAGGTCCGCGGCCGCCCACAGGCGGTAGTTGCGATTTTCGAGCGCGCGAAGCATCGGCGGCATGGTTCGCCGCAACTTGGGAATCCTTTCGACAAAGCAGAAGCAGGCAACACCGGCCTGCGCGGAATCCGGGTGCGATCACCCGGGCGCAGAATCTACCTGTCGATCACGTGGGTTGTCGCCCGAAACGGCTGTGTCGATTCCGACAGCGCGTACTGCTAACACTTCTCATGGGCGAGTTTCGCGGCGCGCCGCCGGGTACCCACGCTGGCACGGGAAGCATCGGCGGCGCGGGGTGATCGGGCATGTTGAGTCAGTTCGAACGGCGAGAGCTGGAGAAGATCGAGGCCTGGTTCCGCGAGGCCGACCCCCGGTTCGAGAAGGCGCTGGCGGCGGGGGAGCCACCGCCGGGTCGGTTGCGCGCCCGCGCGGGCAGGGCGGCCGCCGACGTCGTCGCGGCCGCCCTGCTGCTGCTCGGCCTGGTCACCGCGAACGTGCTGCTCGTGCTCGCCGGGGCGGCCGGGCTGTCGATCGCGGCGTGGCTGCACATGCGCGATTGATCAGCGCTGCGCGGCCACCAGCTCCCTCGCCTCTGCCTCGCTGGTGACGATGGGCGCCGATCCGCTCAGCGGCCGCCGCGCCGACTCGCGGGTCAGCACGATGCAGATCGCGCCGACCACCCCGGCACCCATCAGGTAGTACGCGGGCCAGTTCAGATCGCCGGTGCCCGCGACGAGCGCGCTCATCACGGTCGAGGTGGTGCCGCCGAACAGCGAGACCGAGATGTTGAACGCGATGGACAGCCCGCCCGCGCGGATGTGCGTCGGGAACATCGCGGGCAGCGTCGAGGGCAGTACCGCGGAGAAGCACACCAGCGTCAGTCCCATGATCAGCAGCCCGATCAGCGTCGCGGTGTCCCCACCCGACCGCAGCAGCAGCACCGACGGCAGCGACAGCACGACCAGCGCGACGCACCCGGCCATGACGACCTTCCGGCGGCCGATCCGGTCCGACAGCCGGCCGAGGAAGGTGATCACGATCATCAGCACGACCAGCACGACGATCTGCAGCACCTCCGAGGCCGTCTCGCCGGCGCCCGGCTGGCCGTGCTTGGGCAGCGTGTCGGTCAGGTAGGTCGGGATGTAGCTGGTGAGCATGTAGTTGGTGACGTTCCAGGCCAATACCAGGCCTGCGACCAGCAGCATCACCGGCCAGTAGTCGACGAACACCGAACGGAACTCCGACTTGGTCGGCTTCTGCTGCGCTTCCTTGGCCTTCAGCGACGCGAACGCGGGCGACTCCTCCAGCCGCAGCCGCAGGTAGAGGCCGACGGCGCCGAGCGGCAGCGCGATCAGGAACGGAATACGCCAGCCCCAGGACACCAGCTGGTCGGCGCTGAGCACGGTGCTGAGGACGGTCGCGATGGTGGCGCCGAACGCGTACCCGGTCAGCGTGCCGAACTCCAGCCAGCTGCCGAAGAAGCCGCGGCGCCGGTCCGGCGCGTACTCGGCGATGAAGGTCATCGCGTTGCCGTACTCACCGCCGGTGGACAGGCCCTGCAACAGCCGCGCGAGCAGCACCAGCACCGGGGCGGCGATCCCGATCTGCGCGTAGCCGGGCACGATGCCGAGGATGAACGTGCCCGCCGCCATCATGATGACCGTCAGTGAGAGCACGCGTTTGCGGCCGATCTTGTCGCCCAGCGGGCCGAAGATGAAGCTCCCGAACGGACGGATCAGGAACGACACGGCGAAGACGCCGAAAGTCGCGATCGTCCCCATCGTGGGCGAGAGGTCCGAAAAGAACACTTTCTGGATCGTGGTCGCCAGATACCCGTAGACGCCGAAGTCGTACCACTCGGTGATGTTGCCGATCGCGGCCGCGCCGACCGCGCGTTTGACCATCGCGGGCTCGGCGATGTTGACGTCTTCGAGGTTCAGTTTGCCGTTCGATTCGGACACACGCACTCCAGCTTTACGACACAGATGATCCGGAGTGCCCCGAGGGTAGTGGCGGCAAACCTCGCCGGATACCCGGTACCCTTTTTCCTCGTGCGTAACCGGGTTCCCGTCATCGTCCTCGCAGGTTATCTCGGGTCCGGCAAGACCACCTTGCTCAATCACCTGCTGCGTGGCGATCACAATGTCGCGATAGGAGTGATCGTCAACGACTTCGGCGCGGTGAACGTGGACGCGTTGTCGGTGGCGGGCCAGGTGGATTCCATGGTGTCACTGGGAAACGGCTGCCTGTGCTGCGCGGTCGACGCGAGCGGGCTGGACAAGATGCTGGACCGGCTCGCACAGGCCGATGTGGACGTCATCGTCATCGAGGCGAGCGGGCTGGCCGAACCCCGCGAACTCGTGCGGCTGGTGTTGTCGAGTTCACACGATCGGATTCATTACGGCGGACTCGTCGAGGTGGTCGACGCGGCCGAGTTCGAGGCCTCCCGGCAGCGGCATCCCGAACTCGACCAGCACCTCGCGTTCGCGGATCTGGTGGTGCTCAACAAGATCGACCGGCTCGACGAGGCGGAACGGGCCGGCGTCACCGCGCTGGTGGACGAACTCGCCGACGGCCGCCCCGTCGTGCCCGCCGCGTACGGCCGGATCGAGCTGGACCTGCTGCTCGAACCGGTCGCGCGCGAGGAAATCCCGGTGGCGCGGCAGATGTCGCTGGACGAACTGCTGCGCGACCAGCACGACGACGATCACCACGACCACTTCCACACCGCGTACTCCAGCGTCGAGTTCGTCTCGGACCTGCCGCTGCATCCACGCAAGTTCCTGCGCTTGCTGGACAGCAGACCCCGTGGTCTCTACCGTGCCAAGGGGCTCGTCTACTTCGGACTACCCGCGCACCGGCAGAAGTTCGTCCTGCACACCGTCGGGCCGTGGCTGGAGTTCGAACGGACGCGCTGGGCGGCCGGTGAAGCGCGGCAGACGCGGCTGGTGTTCATCGGCATGGGCCTGGACGAGGCCGCGTTGCGCGGCGCGCTCGACGCCTGCGTGGAACCCGATCCGGAGTCGGTGGAGGAAAACGCGATGCTTCGCGTGCTCCGCCATGCTGGAATCGAGTAGCGCGAGATTTCGGCGACCTGCTCGCCGAGGGCGAGTCCGTACCGTCGCAGCGCTTTCTCATCGAGGCGTCGAAGTGAGCGTGGCGTGCACCAGCCTGCTGAGCGTGCTCGGCGCGAGCCCGTCGGTACGCCGCCACAGCGTGTTGTCGATGGCGTGGTGCTGGCCGACGTCCTCCAGCACGCCGAAACCGTGCCGCGCCAGTAAGCCGGCCATGTCCTCCGGCGTGAACGAGCTGAGCCACGGTTCACCGCCCTGTGCCGCGATCGGCGCGACGGCGTCCGCGTACGCGTTTCCGGCCTCGTCGCGCAGCTGCGGCGGCACCATGTAGTCCGCGACCAGTTGCGTGTCTTCGGCCAGCTGCGCCAGTGCGGACAGGTTATTCGCCAGCGCGTCCGCGGACAGATACATCGTCACGCCCAGCCAGCTCACGAAAGTGGGCGCTTTCGGGTCAAAACCGGTGCGTCGCAACGCGTCGAGTAGCGATCCGGTTTCCAGGTCCACCGCGACGTAGCAGACCGCGGCGGAGATCCCGGCCGCGTCGAGGCAGGCGCGTTTCCACGCCTGTGTCGCCGGGTGGTCCACCTCGAAGACACGCACGGACAGGTGGCTGCGGTAGGCGAAGGTGTCGAGCCCGGCGCCGAGGACGACGTACTGGCCGGCGCCTGCCTGTGCCAGGCGGCGTTCGGTGTAATGGCTGCGGACGACCACCTGCGTGCGTGCGCCCCGCAGGACCGGATGCGCGCCGCTGACCTTGTGGTAGGCGAGGAGTTCCTCGGCCCGATCGCCGAGCACGGTGACCGCGAGGGGATCGGTGAAGATGTGGGGTTCGGCGTCGACGAGCGCATGCGCGGCGCGGGCTGCGGCCGCGGTGAGCGCCGTACTGGAGGGTCCGGAATTCACACAGCCAAACTAGCCGCTGCGCACAACATCATAGCACAAAAAGAAAAATTCCGGAACAGCAAGGAGATCACGATTCCGCCCAGTCCGAATAGGACACCCATGCGCCGAGCTTCAGCCGGCTTTCGAAGCGGCGGCGTTCGCCGGTCAGCGGGTCGGTGAACTCGAGCGTCTTCGCGAGCAACTGCAGTGGCCTGCGGAAATCGTCCAGCGGTGTCTCGACGACGGTGGGGTAGAAGCGATCGCCGAGAATCGGGATGCCGAGATGGTTCATGTGCACCCGCAGCTGGTGCGTGCGCCCGGTAGCGGGTGCCAGCCGGTAGCGGCCCCTGCCCTCGGCGTGCTCGATCAGCTCGACCCGCGTCTCGGCGTTGACCGGGCCGGCGACCTCTTGTGCGGTAATGGTTCCGCGTTCCTTGACGATCCGGCTGCGCACGGTCGCCGGCAGTTCGAGGCCGGGGTCGTGCGGCGCGATCGCCTCGTATTCCTTGGCGACAGCGCGGTCGCGGAACAACGTCTGGTACTTGCCGCGGTTCTCGCGCCGGGTGACGAACATGAGCAGCCCCGCCGTGACGCGGTCGAGCCGGTGCGCCGGGCTCAGCTCGGGCAGCCCGAGGTCGCGGCGCAGCCGGACGAGTGCGGTCTCCAGGACGTGCCTGCCGCGGGGGATGGTGGCGAGGAAGTGCGGTTTGTCGACCACGACCAGGTGCTCGTCGGCGTGCACGATCCCGATCTGGAACGGCACCGGCACCTCCTCGGGCAGATCGCGGTGGAACCAGATGAACGCGCCGGGCAGGAACGGTGTGTCGGCGGTGACCGGCCCGTCCACCCCGACGATGCGCTCCTCGGCGAGCATCTCGTCGAGCCGCTGCGGCGGCAGGCGCGGAATGCGCTCCACGAGGTGGTCGCGGACGGTGGCCCACGGGCCCTCGGCAGGCAGCTTCATCCGGGCCGGGTCGAGGCCGTTGCGCTGCGGCAACGGGGCCGGCTGCCTGCGTCTCATACACTTGACTCTAGCGGCGAGCCCGGCGCACGGAGCGTGACCGAGGGCGGGATGTGCTCCGCGAAAGTGGCGGCGATCGCTGTCCACGCCACGGCGCGATAACCACGGAGTTGTCGTGGGCGTCGGATACCCTGTCCTACCGTGGGTCGCTGGTACGACACCACACTCAAGCCACGACCTGGGAGAAAGACCCTGTGACCGCGTCTGCTGAGCCTCTCTACGGGGCCGATGACCTCACTCATCTCGAGGGACTGGAAGCTGTCCGGAAACGACCCGGGATGTACATCGGGTCCACCGACAGTCGCGGGATCAACCACCTCTTCACCGAGATCGTCGACAACTCGACCGATGAAGGTGTCGCGGGTCACGCCTCGCGCGTCGTGGTGACATTGCACGCCGACGGCAGCGTCCAGGTCGACGACGACGGTCGCGGCATCCCCACCGGCCAGCACGCGAAATCGGGCCTTTCCGGCGTGGAACTGGTGCTCACCCGGCTGCACGCGGGCGGCAAGTTCGGCGGCTCGGGCTACAAGACCTCCGGCGGCCTGCACGGTGTCGGCGCCTCGGCGGTCAATGCGTTGTCGCACCGGTTCGACGTCGTCGTCAAGCGCGACGGCAAGGTCCACGAGATGTCGTTCAAGCACGGCGTGCCCGGTGTCTTCGACGGTCCCGGCCCGAAGGCGAAGTTCACGCCGCAGCCGGGGCTGCGCGTCGCGGGCAGGATGAAGCGCGGCGAGAAGACGGGCACCTCGATCCGGTACTGGTACGACTCGCGGTACTTCGAAAGCGGCGCGAAGCTCGACACCGAGTCGGTGCGCATGAAGCTGCGCAACACCGCGTTCCTGGTGCCCGGCGTCACCTACGTGCTGCGCACCGCGGGCGAGGATTCCATCGGCGAGGAGACCTTCCACTATCCCGGCGGCCTCGCCGACATGGTGGACTTCCTGAGCCCGTCCGGCGACAAGCCCGTCTCCGGCACGCTGCTGATCAACGGCGAGGGCACGTACAAGGAGAACGCGGCCGACGCCAACGGCGTAATGCAGTCCAATGTGGAGCGTCACGCGGAGGTCGAGGTCGCGCTGCGCTGGGGCACCGGCTATGAGCGCACGATCGAGTGCTTCTCCAACACGATCCGCAACATGCACGGCGGCACGCACCGCAGGGGCTTCGACCGCGGAGTCACGAAAGCCTTGCAGGAGGCCATTTCCAAGACCCGCGGGCTGCTCAAGCCCAAGGAGGACCTGCCGACGCTCGACGACGTGCTGGAGGGCATGACCGCGGTCGTGCACGTGCGCGTGCCCGAGCCGCAGTTCACCTCGCAGACCAAGGACGAGCTGTCCACCGCGGGCATCACCCGGGTGCTCCAGGGTCTGGTCGAGCGCGAGATCAAGGCGTGGACGGAAAACCGCAGGACCAAGTCCGAAGCCAAGATCGTGCTGCAGAAGATCGTGGACGCGGCGCGTGTGCGGCTGGCGCAGAAGCAGCAGAAGGATGCCGCGAGGCGCAAGACCGCGCTGGAGGGCGCGGCGATGCCGCCGAAGCTGGTCGACTGCCGCACCACCGGCATCTCACGCAGCGAGCTGTTCCTCGTCGAGGGTGACAGCGCACTCGGCTCGGCGCGCATGGCGCGGGTTTCGGAGTACCAGGCGCTGCTTCCCTTGCGCGGCAAGATCCTCAACGTGCAGAAGGCCAGCCTCGGCGACACGCTCAAGAACGCCGAGATCGCCTCGATCGTGCAGGTGCTCGGCGCCGGTTCGGGCCGCACGTTCGACCTGTCCACGATGCGTTACGGCCGGGTGATCCTGATGGCGGACGCGGACGTGGACGGTTCGCACATCCGCACGCTGCTGATCACGCTGTTCGCGCGGTACATGCGCCCGGTGATCGAGGACGGCAGGCTCTACGCCGCGATGCCGCCGCTGCACAAGATCGTCACCAAGGGCCGCAACTCCGAGACCCACTTCACCTTCACCCAGCGCGAGATGGAGCAGAAGGTCGCCGAGCTCGAAGAGTCGGGCAGGCAGATCGTCAAACCGGTGCCCCGGTTCAAGGGGCTCGGCGAGATGGACGCCGACGAGCTGTGGGAGACGACGATGAACCCCGCCACGCGCTCGGTCCGCCGCATCACGCTCGACGACGTGGACGCCGCCGAGGGCGCGCTGGAGTTGTTGATGGGCGAGAAGGTCGAACCCCGCCGCAACTGGCTCATCGACTCGTCCTCCCGGGTCGACCAGGCCGCGATCGACATCTGATATCGCAGGAGACGTTGAGCAATGGCACGCCGTAAAACCCCCACCACGCGGGTCGATCCGAGCGCGTTCGACCAGGCTGGTGCGCAGGTCTTCGAGAATCCGGTCAAGACCGAGATCGAGGATTCGTATCTGGAGTACGCGTACTCGGTCATCCACTCGCGGGCGCTGCCCGACGCGCGGGACGGGCTCAAGCCCGTGCACCGCCGCATCCTGTTCTCGATGAACGAGGCCGGCTACCGGCCCAACCACGCGTACGTGAAGTCCTCGCGCGTGGTCGGTGACGTGATGGGCCGCTACCACCCGCACGGCGACACCGCCATCTACGACGCGATGGTGCGGCTGGCGCAGGACTTCTCGATGAACGCGCCACTTATTGACGGGCACGGAAATTTCGGTTCCCCGGACGACGGCCCGGCGGCCAGCCGGTACACCGAGGCCCGCATGTCGCCCGAGGCGATGCTGCTCGTCGGCGAGCTCGGTGAGGAGACCGTCGACTTCCGGCCCAACTACGACGGCTCGCTGTCCGAGCCGTCGGTGCTGCCGGCGGCCTATCCGAACCTGCTCGTCAACGGCACGTCCGGGATCGCGGTCGGCATGGCCACCAACATGATCCCGCACAACATGGGCGAGGTCATCCAGGCCGCGCGGTGGCTGATCAACCACCCGAACGCCTCGCTGGACAAGCTGATGGAGTTCGTGCCCGGCCCGGACCTGCCCACCGGCGGGTTGCTGCTCGGCCTCGACGAGGTACGCAAGGCGTACGAGACCGGCCGCGGCGTGGTCCGCATGCGCGCGAAGGTCGAGATCGGGCCGCTGGAGGGCAGCCGCGGCCGCCAGGCCATCACGGTCACCGAACTTCCCTACGGTGTCGGGCCGGAGAAGGTGATCGAGAAGATCACCGACGAGGTCAACAAGTCCAAGCGCCTCACCGGGATCGCCGACGTCAAGGACCTGACCGACCGCGAGAACGGCACCCGGCTGGTCATCGAGTGCAAGGTCGGGGTCAACCCGCAGCCGTTGCTGGCCGATCTGTACCGGCTCACCCCGCTGGAGTCCTCGTTCGGCATCAACAACCTGGTGCTCGTGGACGGGCAGCCGCAGACGCTCGGGCTCAAGCAGCTGCTGGACGTGTTCCTCGACCACCGCTACCAGGTCGTCACGCGGCGCACCCGGTACCGGCGGCGCAAGCGCGAGGAACGGCTGCACCTGGTCGAGGGCCTGCTGATCGCGTTGCTGGACATCGACAAGGTGATCCGGCTGATCCGCAACAGCGACAACGCCGCCGAGGCCAAAGAGGGCTTGATGAAGCGGTTCAAGCTCTCCGAGATCCAGGCCACCTACATTCTGGACACTCCACTGCGGAGGCTGACCAAGTACGACAAGCTCGAGCTGGAAGAGGAACAGGACCGGCTGCGCGAGGAGATCGCCGAGCTGACCAAGATCCTCGACGACGAGCGGGAACTGAAGAAGGTCGTCTCGAGCGAGCTGGCCAAGATCGCCAAGGACTTCCAGGCCGAGCGGCGCACCGCGTTGATCGACGGTGACCTCAAGGAAGTGCTGGCCGCGTCCAAACCGGCCGGTCCGCTGGAGGTCGCCGACGATCCGTGCCAGGTGATCCTGTCCGCGACGGGCCTGGTGGCGCGGACCGCGGCGGAGTCGGAGGAAGCGCCCGAGGTACGGCGCCGCGCGGGCCGCGTGAAACACGACGCGGTCGCGGCGATGGTCCATTCCACCGCGCGCGGGCAGGTGCTGCTGGTCAGCAACCGGGGCAGGGCGTTCAAAACGGACGTATTGCCACTGCCGGTGCTGCCGGAACAGCAGGGCACGGTGTCGTTGCGCGGCGGCATGGCGGCGCGTGAGCTGGCGCCGCTGGAGAAGGGCGAGCGGATCATCGGCATCGCGCCGCTCGGTGAGCAGGCCGCGGGATCACCGGGGCTCGCGCTCGGCACGCGGCAGGGCGTGGTCAAGGTGTGCGCGCCGGAATGGCCGGTGCGCTCGGACGAGTTCGAGGTGATCAGCCTCAAGGACGGCGACGAGGTCGTCGGTGCCACCTGGCTCACCGACGGCTCGGAATCGCTGGCCTTCGTGGCCACCGACGCTTCGCTGTTGCGGTACGACGCGTCGCTGGTGCGGCCGCAGGGGCTCAAGGGCGGCGGCATGGCCGGTATCAAGCTCGCGGCCGGCGAGACTGTGGTGTTCTTCGGTGCGCTGCGCACGGACGATCCCGAGCACGGCGAGCCGATGGTGGTCACGGCAACGGGCACGACGGTCAAGATGACTCCGTTCGCCGAGTATCCGGCGAAGGGCCGCGCCACCGGTGGTGTCCGTGCACAGCGGTTCCTCAAGGGAGAGACGGCGTTGTCGGTGGCCTGGATCGGTCAGCGGCCCGCGGGCGCGGCCCGCAACGGCGATCCGGTCGAGCTGCCCGAGCCGACGGTGCGCCGCGACGCGTCCGGTGCCGCTCACCCCGGTCCGGACGTGGTGGGGCATCTCATCGAGCGCGGCTGAGAAATCCCGCGGCGGGCGCGTTTGACGCGCGCCCGCCGGGGAACACCTCTGTGGACAGCGCGCCGCGAGGTTTTCGTTTCCGCGTTCTGGTTAACCTGACTTCATGGCACACTCGGCGAGCGCGGAAGACAGGCTGCGCCGTATCGGCTTCGTCAGCGACAACGCGCTCGCTCACCTCAAGGGCGACACCCTGCTCACTGAACTGCTGGACAGGGTGTGCCAGATCATGCACTCCGACACCGCGGTCATCCTGACGCTGGAGCCCGGCTCGCAGGAGCTGGTGGCCACGGCGACGCAGGGCATCGAGTCCGAGGTCCGTCAGGGCGTGCGGATCCCGCTCGGTAAGGGATTCGCCGGACGGATCGCGGCCGAGCGGCGGCCGGTCACGCTCGACCGCATCGACAGCACCACCGTGGTCAACCAGCTGTTGTGGGAGAAGGGCATCCGTGCGCTGCTCGGGGTGCCGCTCATCGTCGGCGGCGCGGTGATCGGGGTGCTGCACGTCGGCAGCCTCACCGATCGCGAGTTCACCGACGACGAGGTGGAGTTGCTCCAGCTCGCGGGCGACCGGATGGCGCTGACCATGCAGGCGCACCGCTCCCAGGCGGCCCGCGCCGCCGCGGCCGAGCTGCAGCGCAGTCTCCTGCCCACCAAGTTGCCGACGGTGCCCACGCTGGATTTCGGGGCCCGCTACGTGCCCGGTGGCGAGTCGAGGGTCGCGGGGGACTGGTACGACGTGTTCACGCTGCCCTCGGGCTGGCTGGGCATCGTGATCGGCGACGTGGTGGGGCACGATCTGCCCGCGGCGGTCGTGATGGGACGGTTACGCAGCGCTCTTCGCGCGTACGCACTGGAGACCACCGACCCGGCCGACGTGCTGAGCAGACTCGATCGCAAGGCCCAGCATTTCGAGCCCGGCATGATGGCGACGGTGCTCTACGGCACGCTCGAACCGAACTTCGAACGCCTGCACCTGTCCTCCGCCGGGCATCTCGCGCCGCTGGTGACGGTCCCGGGGGAGCGTGGCGATTTCCCTCAGCTGCCCATCGACCCGCCCATCGGCGCGGTGCGCGAGGCGCGGCGGCGGGCCACGGCGGTCGAGCTGCCGCCCGGTGCGCTGACCTGCTTTTTCACCGATGGTCTCGTGGAGCGCAGGCACAGCCCGCTCGACGTCGGGCTCGACCTGCTCCGCGAGACGGTGTCGGTCAAGCGGGCGGACAAGGTGTGTGCCGAGGTGATGGCGCGGCTCATCGGCGAGGACGCGCCCGAGGACGACGTCGCACTGCTGACCTTCCGCCGTGAGAGCCTCGACGAGACCGGCCCGCTGGAGCTGGTGCTGCCCGCGCTTCCGGAGTCGCTCAAGGATTTCCGTGCCGCGATGCGGCGCTGGCTGTCCGTCGCGGGCGCCGACGCCGACACGGCGGGGGACCTGCTGCTCGCGGTCGGCGAGGCCTGCACCAACGCCGTGGAACACGCTTACGGCCCGTCCGGCGGCACCGTCGAGCTGCGTCTCGAACTGCAGGGCAGCGAGGTCGTCGCTAGTGTTCGAGACCATGGGCAATGGCGGAAGCCGAGAGGAGAGAACCGGGGGCGTGGCATCCTGCTGATGGAAAAATGCGGTGACGAAGTGCGCGTCGAGCAGACCGGGGACGGGACCCTGGTCATGATCCGCCGCGATCTGAGCTCGGAATCTCGCCCATGACGGCTGCCCGGGTGGAGGCCGACGTCCGCGGAGACATGGTGTGCATACAGGTCTCGGGTGAGATCGACCTGGCGAACGCGAGCCTGGTGCAGGAGAAGATCAACGCCGCCATCACCAACGAAGTGCGCACCGTCGTGATCGACATGACCGGGCTGGAGTACCTCGACAGCGCGGGCCTGCGCGTGCTGTTCACCCTCGCCGACCGGCTGCGGGTGCTGCAGATGACGCTGGAACTGCTCGTGCCGCCGAACTCGCCGGTGCGCAAGGCCGTCGAGCTGTCCGGGCTCGAGCCTCTCGCACGGCTGCGGCCCGGACAGCGCGGCCGTTAGTGCGAATCCCTGGGCACGGCGTGGCCGCGCTTGCCGCGCAGGAAGTCGAAGTCAGCGCCCTCGTCGGCCTGCAGCACGTGCGTCGTATACAGCCAGGTGTAGCCGCTGGCCGAAACCGGCTCCGGGGCCGTCCACTGCGCGCGGCGGCGGTCGAGTTCGGCGTCGTCCACGTGCAGCGTCAGTGACCGCGACGGCACGTCGAGGGTGATCTCGTCGCCCGTGCGCACCAGCGCCAGCGGCCCGCCGACCGCGGACTCGGGTGTCACGTGCAGCACCACCGTCCCGTACCCGGTGCCGCTCATCCGCCCGTCGCAGATGCGGATCATGTCGGTCACCCCGGCCTTGAGCAGTTTCGCCGGCAGCACCACGTTGGACACCTCGGGCATGCCCGGGTACCCCTTCGGCCCGGCGCCGCGGATCACCAGGATGTCGGACTCGGTCACGTCCATGTCCGGGTCGTCGCACACCGCGTGGTAGTCCTCGGCGGTGTCGAACACCAGCGCGCGGCCCCGGTGCGTGAGCAGCTCCGGGGACGCCGCGGACTGCTTGATCACCGCGCCGCCGGGAGCCAGATTTCCGCGCAGTACCGCCGTCGCCGTGCCGGCGGGCTGGAACGGCGCGTCCATCGGCGTGATCACCTCGTCGTTCCAGCACTCGGCGCCGCTGACGTTGTCGCCTGCGCCCTTGCCGGTCACCGTGACCGCCGACGAGTGCAGCAGCCCGGCCTCGGCGAGGCGCCGCATCACCACCGGCAGACCGCCCGCGTAGCAGAAGTCCTCCATCAGGAACTTCCCGCTGGGCATGAGGTTCACCAGCGTCGGCACCGCGCGGGCCGGCACGTCGAAATCGTCCATCGACAGGCGCACGCCGGCGCGGCCGGCGATCGCGAGCAGGTGGATGATCGCATTGGTGGACCCGCCGATCGCGGCGTTGACCCGGATCGCGTTCTCGAACGCCTCACGCGTGAGGATGCCCGAAGGCCGCAGCTCCTCGTCCACCATGGCCACGATGCGCCGCCCCGCGTCCTGTGCGATCTCGAACCGGCGGGCGTCCACGGCGGGCCAGGTGGCCGAACCGGGCAGTTGCATGCCGAGCGCCTCGGCCATGCACGCCATCGTCGAGGCGGTACCCATCGTCATGCAGTGCCCGTTGGAGCGGGCCATGCAGCCCTCGGCGAAGAAGCACTCCTCCTGGGTCATCCGGCCGGCCTTGAGCTCCGCCTCGAACTTCCACACGTGCGTGCCGGAGCCCACGTCCTCGCCGCGGTACTTGCCGTTGAGCATCGGACCACCGGTGACCATGACGGCCGGAATGTCGACGCTGGCCGCGGCCATGAGCATCGCGGGCGTGGTCTTGTCACAGCCGGAAAGCAGCACCACGCCGTCGAGCGGGTTGGCGCGGATCAGCTCCTCGACCTCCATCGCCATCAGGTTCCGGTAGAGCATCGCGGTGGGCCGCATCAGCGTTTCGCCGGTGGCCATCGTGGGAAACACCAGCGGAAAACCGCCCGCCTGCCACACCCCGCGCTTGACGGCCTCCGCGACCCGGTCCAGGTGTGCGTTGCACGGAGCCAGCTCCGAAGCGCTGGTCGCGATGCCGATGACCGGACGGCCGTCGAAGACCTCCGGGCCGAATCCCTGGTTGCGCATCCACGAGCGGTAGATCATGCCCGCCCTGCCGGTCTCGCCGAACCATGCCGCGCTGCGTCTGTTGCCCGTCACCAGCTGTTCCTCTCCTTCGAAGCCCCCGGACAAACATTAAATCATTAGATGATTGTGTGTCCAGGAGCGAATCGTTGTAGGGTAATAACTGTTGTAGATCTACAAGCGATCCCGGAGGGTATGTGACATACCGACGCAGACTGCTCGTGCTGGCGATCTGCTGCCTGAGCCTGTTCGTGGTCTCGCTCGACAACACGATCGTCAACGTGGCGCTGCCCTCGATCCAGCGCGAGTTCTCGGCGCAGGTCTCCAGCCTCCAGTGGACGATCGACGCCTACTCGGTCGTGCTCGCGAGCCTGCTGATGCTGTCGGGTTCGACCGGCGACCGGGTGGGACGGCGCCGGATCTTCCAGACCGGGCTCGCGGTGTTCACGGTCGGCTCGCTGTTGTGCAGTCTCGCGCCGAACATCGAGCTGCTCATCGTGTTCCGGATGATGCAGGCGGTCGGCGGTTCTATGCTCAACCCGGTCGCGATGTCGATCGTGACCAACACCTTCACCGATCCGGCCGAACGCGCCCGCGCGATCGGCATCTGGGGCAGCGTGTTCGGCATCAGCATGGCGCTGGGCCCCGTCGTGGGCGGCGCGCTCGTGGACGCGGTCGGCTGGCGCTCCATCTTCTGGGTCAACGTGCCGATCGGCCTCGCGGCGATCGTGCTCGCGGCGCTGTTCGTGCCCGAGTCCAAGGCGCCGCGCCCCCGGCGGATCGATGCCGTCGGGCAGTTGCTGGTCGTGGTGATCCTGGGCAGCCTCACCTACGGCATCATCGAGGCGCCGCACGCGGGCTGGGGCTCGGCGCAAACGCTGGGCTGCTTCGTGCTGGCCGTGCTCGCACTGGGTGCGCTCGTGCCGTACGAGAAGCGCCGCGCGGAACCGTTGCTGGATCCGCGGTTCTTCGCCAGCATCCCGTTCTCCGGCGCGACGGTCATCGCGATCACCGGGTTCGCCTCGTTGAGCGGTTTCCTCTTCCTCAACGCGATCTACCTGCAGACGGTGCGGGGCTTCTCGCCGCTGCAGGCGGGGCTGCTGACGCTGCCGGCGGCGCTGATGATCCTCGCGTTGTCGCCGGTGTCGGGGCGGCTGGTCGCGAGCCGGGGCGCGCGGCTTCCGCTGACGGTCGCCGGAGTGGCGATCGCGATCGCGGGCGTCCTGCTGACCACGATCGGCGCCGAGACCTCCATCCCGACGCTGCTGATCACCTACTTCCTGTTCGGGATCGGGTTCGGGCTGGTCAACCCGCCCATCACCAACGCGGCCGTGTCCGGGATGCCGCGTGAGCAGGCCGGGGTCGCCTCCGCCGTCGCCTCCACCAGCCGCCAGGTCGGCAACGTGCTCGGCGTGGCCGTGCTGGGCGCGGTCGTCACGTCACACGTGCGCGGTCCCGTCGAGACCGGCTTCGCGTCGGCGAGTCACATCGCGTGGTGGATCATGGCGGTCAGCGGGATCGCGATCACGGCGCTCGGGTTCGTGGTGACCAGCCTGCGAGCACGGCGGTCCGCGGAACGGCTGGCGGTCGAGGAGATGGCGGTGCACGCGTGAACGAGGTGGCGGAGCGAGTCTGGGAACGCATGCGTGAACTGGTGCTCGAACGCAACGACCGGCGCAAGCAGGTCGTCGACGCGCTCGGCATGAGCTTCGCCAAGATCAAGGCGCTGCGGCGGATCGCGGCCGCGCCGAGAACGATGCGCGAACTGGCGGAGGAACTGCTCACCGACCGGCCCTACACCACGCTTCTGGTCGACGATCTGGAAACGCGGGGCCTGGTGGCGCGCTCGGTGCATCCGCAGGACCGGCGGTGCAAGGTCGTCACGGTCACCGAAGAGGGCGCACAGGTCGCGGCGAAGGCCAACCGGATTCTCGGGATGCCACCGGAGGAGTTGCAGGGGTTGCCCGCCGCGGACCTGAAGCGGCTGGACGAGATCTTGGCCCGGTTGAGCTGATTCTGTTCAATGGAACGATGACGGTCACCTCGCCGGAACGTGCGCGCACCCTGTTCCGCGCGGGCGCGGCCAGTCCCACCTCGGGCTGGGCTCCCGGCTTCACCCAGGTCAATCTCATCGCCGTGCCAGGGGACTGGGCCTACGAGGTGCTGCTGTTCTGCCAGCGCAATCCGCGGCCGTGCCCGGTGCTGGACGTGACCGATCCCGGCAGCACGTCGACGGTGCTCGCGCCCGGCGCGAACCTGGCCACCGATCTGCCGAAATACCGGATCTGGCGGGACGGCGAACTGGCCGGGGAAGCCGGTGCGGTGCCGTGGCGGGACGATCTCGTCGCGTTCCTGATCGGCTGCAGCTTCACCTTCGAGGCCGGACTGACCGCCGCGGGCGTTCCGCTGCGGCACGTGGAGCAGGGGCGCAACGTGTCGATGTACGTGACGAACCGGCAGTGCCGTGCGGCCGGGCGGTTGCGCGGGCCGATGGTCGTGTCGATGCGGCCGATGCCCGGAGGCATGGTCGATCTGGCGGTGCGGATCAGCGGCCGGATGCCCGAGGTGCACGGCGCACCCGTGCACGTGGGCGATCCGGCGGAACTGGGCATCACCGACCTGGCGCGGCCCGATTTCGGGGACCCGGTCGAGGCGGAACCCGGTGACGTGCCGGTGTTCTGGGCGTGCGGGGTGACGCCGCAGGCGGCGCTGATGGCCTCCCGCCCGCCCTATGCGATCACGCATTCGCCGGGGTACATGTTCATCACCGACGTTCCGGACGAGCGGTACCGGATCGCCTGAAACCGGTCCCGCCTAGCAGGCGAACGTGCGGCGGTAGTCGTGCGGGGACACGCCCACGACCTTGTGGAAGTGGTGCCGCAGCAGGGCGGCCGTGCCGAAACCGCAGCTCCGGGCGATCTCCTCGATGCCGAGCTTGGACTCCTCCAGCAGGGTCCGCGCGTGCAGAACCCGTTGTGTGGTCAGCCATTTGTGCGGGGTGGTGCCGGTTTCGCCGGTGAACCGCCGGGCGAACGTGCGCTCCGACATCTGCGCCCGCCGGGCGAGCGCGGCCACACTGTGGTCCGCGGCGAGGTTGTCGAGCATCCAGGCCAGAATCGGCTGCAGGCTGTCGGCCGTGCACTCGGGCACGGGCAGCTCCACGAACTGCCGCTGTCCGCCGTCGCGCTGGGGCGGCACCACCATGCGCCGCGCGATCGTCGTCGCGACGGCCGTGCCCAGTTCGCGGCGCACCAGGTGCAGGCACGCGTCGATCCCGGCGGCCGTGCCCGCGCTGGTGATGATGTCGCCCTCGTCGACGAACAGCACGTCCGGATCGACCTTGGCCTCGGGGAAGCGCTGTTCGAACTCCTTGATATAGCGCCAATGCGTCGTGCAGTGGCGGCCGTCGAGCAGTCCGGTGGCGCCGAGGAAGAACGCGCCGCTGCACACCGACAGCAGCGTGGCGCCGTTGGCGTGGGCCTCGCGCACGGCGTCGAGTACGGCGGGCGGGTATTCCTCGCGCACGTGCGTGGCGGGTAGCGCGACGAGATCCGCGTCCCGCAACCCGTCGAGGCCGTCGGACGGGGTGAACATCACGCCGGGGATCGTCGCCCGCAACGGTTCGCCGGGGCGTTCGCCGCAGATCCGGAACTCGATCGGCGGCACTCCGTCGTCGGTGCGGTCGAGGCCGAAGACCTCACAGATCACGCCGAATTCGAACGGCGCGAGGTGGTCGATCAGCGCCGCGGCCACGGTTTTCAGCATGGCAGGATTTTATCGCACAACGACAGATCTGCCACTGGTGGCAGTAAGTTGATGAACGGAAACTTCATGCCATGATGAATCTTCTGATTTTCCTGGCAGTTCTCGGTCTCGTGCTGTACGGCCTGGAGCGCAACCACCGCCGTCAGCGCCCCGCGCGAATGAACGGCAGCGTGAATTTCGAAGATCGCGACATTCCGCGTGCCCACGAGGAACTCCACGCGATCCCGGTGCGCCGCCTGTCCCGTGGCGACGTCCGCTTGGCCGGTTAGTTTTTGCGGGGCAGGCGATTCCGGTCGCGGCCCGCCTGCCCCGCCGGCGTCACTTCGTGGCGATCCGCTGGCCGATCAGGATCAGGTCCGGGTTGGGGATGTGGTCGGCGTTGAGCTTGTGCAGCTGCTGCCATCCGCCCGCCACGCCGAACTTCTGCGCGATGCCGGACAACGTGTCCCCGGCGACGACGGTGTAGTCCCCGCCCGGGTTCGTGCTCGGCGCCGCGGTGGACGTCTCGACGGAATCCTGCTTGACCGTGGTCTTGGTCTGGACCTGCGGGGCGCTCGCGGCCGGCTCGGAGGCGCCGCCGCCGGAGTTGCCGAAGTTCGCGAAGGCGGCCGGGCCGGCGCCGGTGTGGCATTCCCACGGCGCCGCGCCCGAGCGGGCGTAGATCCGGTCCGCGACGATCTGCTGCTGCCACGGCGCGGCCTTGTCGGCGGTCGGGGCGTACTGGCCGCCGCCGTTGGCCAGCCAGGTCTGCGTGACGATCTGGAACAGGCCGGCGGGGCGTCCGGCGCGCTGTCCGGCCGCGGTGTTGTTGACCACGGTGGGATTGCCGCCACTTTCGCATTTGACGAGCCCGGCCTGCCCGGGGAAGGCGCTGGCGGTACCGGCTCCGACGATGCCGATGCCACCGACGGCGGCACCCGCCAGCGCGGCGGTCGCGCTCGTCCGCTTGATGACGGTCTTGGTTTTGCTCGGTTTGCTGTGTCGGCCCACGGGGGTGGGGCTCCTTCGTGCTCGCATCACGGACGGCGACAAGGGCGGGGGATCCCTTGAGAGTTCCGTGATGGCTCGCAGCCGCTGATCCTCGGGGTAGATCGCAGGTCACCGCGAAGGCTCAGCGAGGTTACGAAAAAGACACGGCGAAAGTCACGAGTCAGTAACCATCGACACAGATCAATAGCGCGGTAATGACGTCGCGACACAGTGTTATGGAGTCCGGGGCGGTTGCGGGCAGGAAATCTCCGCTCAACCACAACGATTTCCGCTGCCACTCGGGGAAATACCCATACCGGCCGATATTTTCCTACAGATCGATCGTCCCGGTGGATTCTGGCGTCGCCGGAGCTTGCGGTGTGCCTGTCCCTCGTGGTCCCAGGATCGAGGGGCCCTGCCATACGCTCCCGGCATGGCGCATGGTGGAGACATGACAGGCAAGACAGTTCTCGGTGGAACATTCACCATGGGCGATGTGACGGTCACGCGCATGGGCTACGGCGCGATGCAGTTGGCAGGCCCGGGGGTCTTCGGTCCGCCCGCGGACCGGGACGCCGCCATCGCCGTACTGCGTGAGGCGGTCGCCCTCGGCATCAACCACGTCGACACGGCCGACTTCTACGGCCCGTACGTGACCAACGAGATCATCAAGGAAGCGCTGCACCCCTACCCGGACGATCTGCACATCGTCACCAAGGTGGGCGCGACGCGCGACGCCGAGGGGAACTGGCCGCACGCGCGCGAACCCGATCAGCTGCGCCGTCAGGTGCACGACAATCTCGAACGCCTCGGTCTGGACACCCTCGACGTGGTGAACTTCCGCGTCGGCGGCTTCGAGCGCCCGGAGCCCGGTTCGGTCGCGGCCGGATTCGAGGCGCTCGCGGAGCTGCGGCAGCAGGGGCTGATCAGGCACCTCGGCGTGTCCACCGCGAGTGCGGAACAGGTGGCCGAGGCGCAGCGGATCGCGCCGGTGGTGTGCGTGCAGAACCGCTACAACGTCGCCAACCGCGAGGACGACGAGCTGATCGAATCCCTTGCCGCGCAAGGGATCGCCTACGTGCCCTACTTCCCGCTCGGTGGGTTCTCGCCGCTGCAGTCCGAGGAGCTGAACGGCGTGGCGGCCCGGCTGGGCAGCACGCCGATGGCGGTGGCGCTGGCCTGGCTGCTGCACCGTTCGCCGAACGTCCTGCTCATCCCGGGCACATCCTCGGTGGCGCACCTGCGGGACAACGTCGCCGCGGCCTCGCTCACCCTGCCCGAGGATGCGCTGGCCGAGCTGGACAAGATCGCGGGCTAACGGCGCTCGAGCCGGGCGCCGAGCCGTTTGCTGATCTCGCCCGCGTTCTCCGCGATCACGGGCAGCAGCTCCTCCTCGATCTGTTCCATCGCGTAGGCGCGGGCGGGCACGGACATCGACAGAGCCGCGATGACCCGCCCGCCCGCGTCGCGCACCGGTGCCGACAGCGACCGCACGCCCTCCTCGAACTGCTGGTCCACGATTTCCCAGCCCCGGCAGCGCACGTCGTCGAGAATCTTGCGCAGGCAGGCCAGTTCCGTGACGGTGTGCGCGGTCAGCGGCGTCAGCATGATCCCCGCCAGCACCTCCTCCAGCTGGTGCTCGGGCAGCCCTGCGAGCAGCACCCGGCCCATCGAGGTGGCGAAGGCCGGCAGCCGGGTGCCGGTGGTCAGCGTCGTGCGCATGACCTGTTTCGCGGGCACCCGGGCCAGGAACACCGCGTCGTGACCGTCCAAAGCAGACAGCGAGCAGGTGTGCCCGGTCTGCTTGGTGACCTCCTCCATGAACGGCTGCGCGACCTCGGTCAGGTTCAGCGACGACAGGTACGCGTAGCCGAGCGCGAGCACGTGCGGGGTCAGGGAGAACTGCCGTGCCTCGCAGCGCACGTAACCCAGCTGCTCCAACGTCAGCAACAGCCGCCGCACGGTCGGCCGCGACAGCCCGGTCAGTTCGGCGACCTCCGACAGCGTCAGCTGCGGATGGTGGTCGGAGAACGCGAGAATCACCGACAGTCCTCGTTCCAGGGACTGCACGTAGTCCTTCTGATCCTCCGACTTCACCACCCGGTGCCTCCCCTGGCGTATCGGCCCACCTGGTCGAGATCGAGTTCGACGCCCAGGCCCGGCCCGTCCGGGACCACCAGTTCGCCGTGCTCGTAACGTACCGGGTCGATCACCACGTCCGCCGCGAGCAGCGACGGCCCGAACAGCTCGCAGCCGAAGGTGACGTTGCCGATCGCCCCGTAGGCGTGTGCCGCGGCGGCCGTGCCGACGGAGCTTTCGATACTGGACCCGCCGTGGCAGGGCACCCCGGCGGCCTCGGCGACCGCGGCGGCTTTCCTCGTCGCGGCGAGCCCGCCGAGCTTGTGGATCTTCAACGAGAAGATGTCGGCGGCCTCGGCGCGGCACAGGGCCAGCGCGTCGTGCACCGAGGCGAGGCTTTCGTCGGCCATCACCGGAATCGTCAGCCGCGCGGCGATCCGGCGCATCGCCTCGATGTTCCATCCCGGCACCGGTTGTTCGATGAGGTCGACACCGGCGTCCTCCAGCCTCGGCAACCACCGCGTGGACGTCGGTTCGTCCCACGCCGCGTTGAGGTCCACGCGCACGCTGGCCCGGTCGGCGAGTGCCTTGGCGACCGCGACGATCCGCGCCGCGTCGCCACGCGGATCGGTCGCGCCCATTTTCAGCTTGAAACTGGTGTGCAGCCCCGCTTCGAGCTTCTCCTCCGCCTCGGCGATCACGATGTCGGCGTCCTCGGCGCCCAGCGCCCACGTGACCGGGATCGACTCGCGGTACAGCCCGCCGAGCAGCCGGTGCACCGGCACCCCGAGCGCCCGCCCGCAGGCGTCGAACAACGCGATCTCGACGGCGGCCTTGGCGAAGGAATTGCCGGCCGCCACCCGGTCGAGCCGGTGCGTGAGCAGCTCGATCCGGGTGGCGTCGCCGCCGAGGAGTTCCGGTGCGAGATAGCCGTCGATGACCGCCCGCATCGTTTCGACGCTTTCCCCGCCCCACCACGGCCCGCCCGGCACGACGGACTCGCCGATACCGTCGATGCCGTCCACCGTGCGCACCCGCACCAGCAGATAACTCTGGTGCGTCGCGGTCATCGACTTGAACCGATGCGGTCGCCGCAACGGCAGGTCGACGATCACGGTGTCCATCCCCGCGATGGTCAGGGCTGACATCAGAACTCCCATGTTCCTGGCTTGCGCCGCGGTGCCGGCCGTCGTCCTCATGGCAAGCGGCTCCGCCGCTTCTCAAGCGGCGTCGCGTTCCAGCACGAAGTCGTATTCCGCGTGCAGTGTGCCGTCGTCGCCGGGTTGGGGATTGAGCACCAGCTCCGGTTTCGTGGCCTGCGCGACATCACTGTCGAGCCAGTCGCCGCCCTGGAAGTACAGCTGCGTGGTGATCTTGCGGTGGCCGGGCGCGCGCACGAGCAGGTGCAGGTGCGCGGGCCGCCACGGGTGCCAGCCCGCCGCCTCGATCAGTTTCCCGGTCGGCCCGTCGGTGGGGATCTGGTACGGTGCGGGCCGGATCGTGGTGACGGTGAAGCGGCCCTCGTCATCGGTGACGATGACTCCGCGCAGATTCCCGTCCGGCAGATGCGGCGCGAAACCGGAGTAGTAGCCGTCGCCGTCGGCCTGCCACAGGTCCAGTTCCGCGCCTGCCAACGGTTTTCCTTCGGTGTCGCGCACCTGGCCCGACAGCACGAGCGGCGTGCCCTTCTCGTCGGAGCGCATCGGCAGCGTCGCCACGGACGGCAGGCGAACCTGGTCGGGCAGGTAGTACGGGCCGAGGATGGAACCCTTGGTGCCGGACTGGGTTTCCGCGGCCACGTGCTCGACCTCGTGCTCCACGAAAACGTCGAGGAACAGCGGCCATTCGCCCCCTTCGCCGACCTCGATCAGCCACTGCTTGGCGGCCTGGAACTCGGGATAGGTGAGCTTCTTCTCGCGGATCGCGTTGTGCACGCCGGCCAGCACGGCGGACACGACGTCGCTGATCCGTTCGGCCGTGACAGCTGCGGTGTCGTGGCGGGTAGCGCGGAACGCTTGTGTCGCCGAGGCGCCGGAGCCCGCGGCGGTGGGGGATGCGGTAGTCATCGTCGACTCTCCGGGTTGATCAAATCGGGGGCGGTCCAGCCGTCCAGGTCGTACTCCGCCATGCATTGCTCGGCGAAGCCCTTCATCGCGTCCGCGGCACCGGATTGCTGCGCGGCCAGCAACAACTCGGCGCGGACGCCTTCGTGGTTGCCCGAGTAGTTGCGTTCGTAGAGTTCGTGGCGGCCACCGAACTCGCTGCCGATCGAGTCCCAGATCAGCTTCATCAGCTTCACCCGCTCGACGGCGTCCATCCCGTTCGACCCGCGCACGTACTGGTCCAGGTACGGGCGGATCTCGGGCGATTTGAAGTCGTCGGCGTGCGAGGGCAGGTAGATCAACGCCGAACCCAGGTCCTGCATGATGATCTCGCGTACCCGCGGATAGCCGACGGTCATGAACCAGCGGTAGGCCAGCCCGTAGTCCAGGTGCGGCAGCACCGCGCCGTGAATCCACTCGTCGGGCTTGGCGGCCATCGCGTCGGACAGCGCCCAGAACATGTTGCGCCAGCCGATGACTTCGCCGACGCGGGTCTGGATGCCGCGGAAGTCCTTGGTGCCGGTGGCTTCCACGCCCTTCATCAGCAGTCCGGCGATGAAGTCGAGCTTGACCGCCAGCCGGGTGACGCCGTGGAAGGTGAAGCGGTGCAGGAAGCCCGAGCCGGGGAAGAACGTGGACGCCTTCTCCGGATCCGCGTAGATGAACACGTTCTCCCACGGGATCTTGACCTTGTCCAGGATGAAGATCGTGTCGTTCTCGTCGAAGCGGGAGGACAGCGGATAGTCGAACGGGCTGGAGGCGTTCTGCGCGTAGGAGTGACGGCAGATCAGCTTCATGCCGGGCGCGCCCATCGGCACCGTGCACACGAGCGCGAACTCGCGTTTCTTGATCGGCAGGCCGTAGTGCGCGATGAAGTTGTAGTGCGTGATCGCCGATCCGGTCGCGACCACCTTCGCGCCCGACACGATCAGCCCGTCGTCGCGCTCCTCCTCGACGTGGATGAAGATGTCCTTCACCTCGTCCGGCTGCCGGTCGCGGTCCACCGGCGGGTTGATGATCGCGTGGTTCCAGTACAGGACCTTCTCCTGCGATTCGGTGTACCAGCGCCGCGCGTTTTCCGCGTACGGCTCGTAGAAGTCGGAGTTGGCGCCCAGCGTGCCGAGGAAGGCGGCCTTGTAGTCGGGGCTGCGGCCCATCCAGCCGTAGGTCATCCGGGCCCATTCGGCGATCGCGTCACGGTCGGCGTAAAGATCGGCGCTGCTGCGCGGGGTGCGGAAGAACGGATGGGTGAACCCGCTGCTGCCGGTGTCCGTCGGCGCGGTCAGCACGTCCTTCTTGTCCGGGTCGTGCAGTGCGTCGTAGAGCCGGGCGGTCGTCCGCACCGAGTTGCGGAACGCCGGGTGTGTGGTGACGTCGTCGACCTTGTCGCCGTAGATGAAGATCTCCCGGCCGTCGCGGAGACTCTCGATGTACTCCTCGCCGGTCATCGGGCGCGTCGGCCTGGTCTCGGCCCCGGCCGCGGGCCGCTCCTGCTGGGTGGTCACGATCTTTGCTCCTCGCCGTTGAGTTGCGGTGTCACTGCGCCGGGCGCAGCCAGCTGAAGTCCATAACGGACGGATAATCGGCCGAGCTCATCCACGGCACCGTCTCGAAGGCCGGCCCGAGATGACGGAACTCGCCGAGGTAGAACACCAGTGGGTCACCTCCGGTGAACTCGATTTCCTCGACCTGGCCGAGGAACAGCACGTGATCTCCGCCGTCGTAGTTCCGCCACGGTGCGCAGCTCACGTACGCCAGCGAGCCGGACAGGCGGGGACCGAGGCCGTGTTCGCTCCACTCCCACTCGACCGGCTCCGTGCGGGGTTTGCCCGCGAAGTGCAGCGCGACGTCGTCCTGCGGTTCGCGCAGCAGGTTCACCGTGAACGGCCTGCCTCCGAGGTAGGAACAGGCCTTGCTTCTGCGGTCGAGCGAGACGAGCACCAGCGGCGGGTCGAGCGACACCGCGGTGAAGGCGTTCACGGTCGCGCCGTGTGGCTGCCCGTCGACCTCGGTGGAGACGACGGTGACGCCGGTGGCGAAATGCCCGAGGCAGTTCCGGAGCTGACGTGGATCTGGAGTCATAACCCGTCCGCAATGCGTACGTATCGTTCACTATCCGGCAACCGGTAACTGTGACTCAGGCCACTAACCGTGTCAAGTGGCTGCCGGATTCGCCTTGCGGCAGGTGATCCGAGGGGATGTACGCATCGCGTACTACTGGACAGGATGCGAACAAGGCGCTGTACTCGCTGTGCGCGTTCGGTCGTGAGAAGAGGAGAGGCGCTCGATGCGGAGCTTCGTGTACCAGGCCCAGCCGGTTCGGGTGGTGTTCGGGTCCGTCAGCCAGGTGCGCGAGGAGGTGGAGCGGCTCGGTGCCCAGCGTGTGCTGCTGCTGGCGCGGCCGCGGTCGGCGGCGCTCGTGCGGGAAGCACTCGGTCCGTTGCTGGCCGCGGAGTTCGACGGCGCCGCGATGCACACGCCGGTCGAGGTGACCGACCGGGCGCTGAAGGTGCTCGGCGAACACGACGCGGACTGTGTCGTCGCGATCGGCGGCGGCTCCACGACCGGACTGGCCAAGGCGCTGGCGGTGCGCACCGGTATCGCGCAGGTGATCCTTCCGACGACCTACGCGGGCTCCGAGGTCACGCCGGTGCTCGGCGAAACCGAGAACGGACGCAAGACCACGCGCTCGTCGCCGGACATCCTGCCGGAGACGGTCATCTACGACACCGGCCTGACGCTCGGCCTTCCCATGGCCACCTCGGTGGTGAGCGCGATCAACGCGCTCGCGCACGCGGTCGAGGCGCTGTACTCCCCGCAGGCCAATCCCGTGGTCGACGGCATGGCGCTCGACGCGATCACCCGGATCGGCCGCGCCCTGCCCGTCCTCGCGACCGATGAGTCCAATGTGGACGCGCGCGCGGATCTGCTGGAGGCGGCGTGGCTGGCCGGAACGTGCCTGGCGTCGGTGGGCATGGGGCTGCACCACAAGCTGTGCCACACGCTCGGCGGCTCGTTCGACCTGCCGCACGCCGAAACTCACACGGTCATCCTGCCGCACGCGATGGCCTACAACGCCTCCGCCGCACCCGAGGCGATGGCCCGCATCGCCGAAGCGCTCGGGGCCACCGACGCGCCCGGCGCGGTGTACGACCTCATCGCCAACTGCGGCGGCCCCGTGTCGTTGCGCGAACTGGGCCTGGCCGAGTCCGACATCCCGCGCGCCGCGGAACTCGCCACGGGGCAGCCTTATCCGAACCCGCGTGAGCTGACCAGGGACGGCATCGAGGGGCTGCTGCGTGACGCGTGGGCGGGCACTCGTCCCGGCGGCGGCCGGACGGTGCCGGACCTGTCGTGGCTGACCGCACAGGTCGTCGCGAGCTTCGACCAGGCGCCGGAACCGCGCGTGAAACAGCTGGTCACCGATCTGGTGCGGCACCTGCACCACTACGTGCGCGTCAACGACGTCACCCAGGCCGAATGGCAGTACGCGATCGATTTCCTCACCCGTGCCGGGCACATCACCGACGACAAGCGGCAGGAGTTCGTGCTGCTCTCGGACGTGCTCGGCGTGTCGAGCGCGGTGGACGTGCTGACCAACTCCCGGACCCCGGACACCACCGCCTCGGCGGTGCTCGGCCCGTTCTACGTCGAAGGGCCACCGGTCGCCGAACAAGGCGCCGACATCAGCGGCGGCCTGCCGGGAACGCCGCTGTGGTCGGACATCCGGGTCACCGACGTCGACGGTGCGCCGGTTCCCGGTGCCGTGGTGGACGTGTGGCAGTCCAATGAGGACGGTTACTACGACGTGCAGCTGCCCGATCTCGAGGGCCCGGTGCTGCGCGCCCGGTTCCACACCGACGACGACGGACGGCTGGTGTTCTGGTCGATCCTGCCCAGCGAGTACCCGATTCCCGACGACGGCCCGGTGGGCCGGATGCTGGCCGCGACCGGACGGCATCCGTGGCGGGCCCCGCATCTGCACTTCATGATCAGCAAGCCGGGGTATTCGCAGCTGATCACACAGCTGTTCGTGCGCGGCGGGCCGTACCTCGACACGAGCGCGGGCCGCGGCGACACCGTGTTCGGCGTCAAGGACGAACTCGTGGTGGATTTCGTGCCGCGGCAAGACCCGGCGCCCGACGGCCGTCTCATCGACGGCGAATGGCGGCTGCTCGAATTCACCTTCAGGATCTCCGCGTCCCGCTAACATCGCCCTCGTGGCCGACGAGGGAGAGCTCATCGCGGACCGCTACCGGCTGGTGTCGCACGTCGGTCGTGGCTCGATGGGCATCGTGTGGCAGGCACGTGACGAGCGGCTGGACCGGGTCGTCGCCGTCAAACAGCTCGTCGCGGACGGCGGCACCGCGGTGCGGCAGGCGTTGCGCGAAGGGCGGCTCGCCGCGCGGCTGAAGCATCCGCACGCGATCGCCGTGCACGACGTGGTCGAGCACGGCGGAAAACCGTGGCTGGTACTGGAATTCCTGCCCTCACGAAGCCTGTCCGCGATACTCGCCGAGCGCGGCACGCTGCCGCCGGAGGCCGTGGCCACGATCGGCGGGCAGGTCGCCTCGGCGCTCGCGGCCGCGCACGCCGAGGGCATCGTGCACCGCGATGTCAAGCCGGGCAACGTGCTCATCGCCGCCGACGGCACCGCGAAGATCGCGGACTTCGGCATCGCCCGCGCACTCGGCGAAGGCACCGCGACCGGCGCGGGCATGATCGCCGGTACGCCCGCCTTCCTCGCGCCCGAGGTCGCCGCCGGCGAGGACGCCGGGTTCGCCGCGGACGTGTTCTCCCTGGGCGCCACGTTGTACACGGCGCTGGAGGGCGCGCCGCCGTTCGGCACCGACGACAACCCGCTCGCGCTCGTGCGGAAGGTCGCGCAGGGGCGGATCGATCCACCGCGTCGCAGCGGGCCGCTGACCGGAATCCTGCTGCGCGTCCTGCGGGCCGGACCCGCCGAACGACCGTCGATGGCGGAGTTTCACGAGGCGCTGCAAGCGATCGCGGCCGGGCGCACCCTGCCGCCGCCGAGGGATCCGACGCTGCTTCTGCCGCGCCGGCGAGAATTCCCGCGCCGCACCGTCCTCGCCGGAGCCGGGGCCGCGTGCCTGGTCGCGGCCGGTGTCCTCATCGGCACCACGCTGGGCCGCGACGGCGGCGACGCCGCGGCGACAACCCCTCCGCCGACGGCCACGACCCTGCGGGCCGTTCCGCGATGCCAGGCGGAGTACCGGATCACCAACGCGTGGCCGGGCGCCCACCAAGCCGAGGTGACCGTCCGCAATACGGACCAGCGCGCCATCACCGGCTGGACGGTCACCTGGACCCTGACCGGCGGTCAGCAGGTCGGGAACCTGTGGAACGGCTCGCTGAACCAGCAAGGCACCTCGGTGACGGTCTCGAACGCCGACTGGAACGCGATCGTGAAACCCGGCGGCTCGACGACGTTCGGCCTGATCACGTCCGGGGATCCGGTGCAGCCGCGGCTGACCTGCACGAGTCCCTGAAAGATCGCCTGTGTGCAGGCCACGGGGCGTTAGCCGAGGCGCCCGTTCATCCGCAGCACGGCGACGGCGTTGACGGTGGCGTAGCCGCGCCATTCGAGTGCGGCGGCCTCGGAGTAGCTGGCGAAGTCGACACTCCAGCCGCCGTCGGGCTGCTGCCCGTTCTCCAGCCGGTCGAGGTCGGCGGCGACAGCGGCGTCGTCGACCAGGGCGCGCACCGGTCGTCCGGGCTCCGGGGCGAAATCGAGCAGGTGCAAGGTTTCGCCGGGAGAGCCGCCGGCGACCGGTACCGCGCCGTCGGACGGGACGAACTGCCCGAGATGGGCCAGCAACTTGTGCGCTTCGGGATGGTGATCGGCCGCCGCGTCGAGGAACCGCAGGGCGAAGGACAACACATAGGCGAACGGCGGCTCGCTGATCCGCGCGATCGTGTCGAAGCAGTAGTGAGTGACGGTTTCGAGCCAGGGATGGTTCTTCGCGTCGTCGTCCCACTGAGCGACCCGATACGCCTGCGCGGCGACGGCGGCCGTGATCTGCAGCGATGAGGTATGTGGATCGGCCTGCACCCAGAACGGCGCACATGCGGTGGGGTCGCCGATGGGCAGCGCGAAGGGCAGCCCGCCGTCGGGAAGGCCGGCAGCCTGAAGCCAGTCGAGAAGTGCGGCGGTTCGGGGAGAGGTAGCGGGCCCGGCGTCGGCGATGGCCTCCATGGCGTGCAGCGCCCCGCCCGGCTGGCTCTCGGCTGCACGCAGGTCGGGCTCGAGCCCCCACCCGTAGCCCCCGTCGGCATTGCGATACCCATCAACGGCGGCGAGCACAGCGTCCCGCGCGGCCGGGTCACCACCCGTCAGCAACTCGAAACGCCGCCGATCGAGGATGCGCGCACACCCCGCCATGAACGTCCCGGCGCGGCTGAGGTTGATCGTCATGCCTGGCAGTCTGCTACGACGGGGCGGCGGGGGATTGAACGTTTCGGCCATGCGCTGAGGTGCGCACATGAATCGGCCCCTACCGCGTTTCGCTGGCAGGGGCCGGTTTTGTGTGTTCAGACTGGGTGCCCTCGGCGGGACTACCAAAGGATGGGAACGGGTCTGACCAGGGACTTCTCATCGGCACGTTGACGGTCGAGGCGACCTTCGAGCTTCCGGGCTCGCGTGGGAGCACCTCATGAACGCCAACTCACAGACAGTTGCTCGGTTTGTCACGGTCACGATGGGGTTGGTCATCGGGCTCACCTTCCTCTTCGGGTTCGGCAATGTGTTGAACCTGGCATTGACGCTGCAGGTACCCGCGTTTGTGGCGCCGCTGGTGGCACCGGCTGTTGATCTGACGGTGCTGGGGTTGCTTGTCGGTACGCGGCACCTGGCGCTGTCCGGGGCCAGCGATGACGTGCTTCGGCCGGCACGGCGCCTCTTGGTCGGGGCGAGCGTGGTGACCCTGCTGTTGAACGTTGCTGACCCGGTGTGTGCTGGTCAGTGGGGTAAGGCCGCGTTCGACTCGGTCGGCCCGCTCCTGCTGATCGGATGGGCCGAGGCCGGGCCTGGCCTGCTCCGCGCGCTTAGCGCCGCAAGCGCTGATCCCGGACCAGGGCAACCGTCCGGCGCCTCGTCTTCAGAGCCGAAGCGTGACGATGCGGAGCCGGATGCGCGCAGGCCCACGGCCCTACTTCATGACCAGCGGGTAGGAGCGGAGCCCCGCCGGACTACTGCTCTCGACGAGGAACTCGTAGAGCGCGCTCGCCGCGCGGACGCCGACCACTGGCGACGTTACCGGCGTCCGATCTCCGCGGAGACGCTCCGGAAGCAACTTCGGGTTGGCGCAACAACATCGCGGGCTCTAGTGGCGGAGGTTCGGCCAAAGAACACTCCGCAAAGTTCGACGAACACTGAGGTGGCGAGTGATCGGCTAACGGTCTGACTGGAACCGGCAGTCAATGGCGTTGGATTCGGGCGGCGAACGTGGCTGCCGTGCCACCTTCGCCGCACCCGAAGCAGTGGTAGGTGCCGTGAGGCGGGCGGACCTGGAAGGTCGTCGACGTGCAGAACGGGCAGGGGCCGTACCAGCGACCGGGAACGTGTTCGCGCAGCGCGACGTGGCGGGCGATCACGGTCAGGATGTCGCTGCCGTGGGACGGGTCCGGGGTTGCCGTGGCGGTGGTCATTTCTGCCACCGTAGCGGCGCTGACCGACAGCGCGTCGTCATGTGGACTCGGTGGCGGGTGGCAGATCGAGGGGCTCGGCGCGTTCGTGCAGGGCGGAATCCCGTCTCATCGCGGTACGGAAGAACGTTGTCGCGACGATCGAGCAGGGTGCTGGCAGAGCTGTCAGTGCCTTCGGCTCGGCCTCGCCCGTGGTGATCTGGCGGAGGTACCAGCGCACGCGATCCAGGACCTGGTTGGTGGCCTCGCGGACATTGGCCAGATGTCCCTGCCGGAGTTGCTCGTGTGCACGCTCGGTCGCGGTCTCGATCAGGTAGACCGCCTCCGCCAGCGTCAGCCTGTCGGCCAGGCGGCCCATGATGTCGCGTTCGAGGTCGTGGCGTGGTGCGGGCAGGCCGCGCTCGTGCAGCGCTCGGATCAGATAGCCGGTGTTCTCGGCGTGCAGTAGCTTGCGGCACTCCACGGCGCGCTGCCGGTGCCACCGCTCGGGCCATGGACCGGTCAACGCTGCCACGAGATCGGCGACGAGGGCTTCGTTGCGCGGGCCGGTCGGCCCCGGCCCAGGTGCGGTCAAGCGGGCCGTTTCGAAGTTGAGCGATACCTCCTGAGCCCGGCTGTGGACGGCGCGATACCCCGAGGACGGGCAGTCCGGATGCGGGAACAGGAGTCCTGCTTTGATCAGCTCCCGCAACCGCGCGCGGGCGTCTAGCTCGGTTCCCGCGTAAGGCGGCACTAGCCTCCGCCGCCACCGTTGCAGCGGCGTGGTCGAGGTGAACGCGCTGTCGAAGGGCACCCGAAATACCGCCAGCAGGCTCACCGCCTCCCGCAGCGACAAGGCCGCGACCTTCACCGGCGGATGCTCGTCGTACCAGCCGTGGTCCGCACGCCACCGCTTCACGGCGACTGCTCGATCTGCCGCGTCGACCGCGGACGCACGGCACGGCGCGCAGGCCTGAACCTCGCCTGCATCCAGCCGCTTGAGCACCTTCTGGTAGTCGGGCCGGTTGTCGACATGGACACGAGCACCGCAGCTCGGACACGATGCCGCCGGGACATGCGCACGGACCCGCTTACGCAGGTAGTACGCCAAACCCGGGATCCGCTGCCGGGCTAACGCCGGACGCTCGTCGTAGGCCCGCCGCTCCAGGTCACCGACCTTGTAGACGAACTTCCCGTCGCCATCCACGAGCCAGTAGTCCCGAGCCAGCTGCTGCTCCCACGGATCGTCCGTGATGAACTCCAGAACCAAGCGCCGATCGCGTTGCCCCGACTCCTCCACATTGGGCATCGCCCGCTCACCTCGCCACCGACCATCACGGAGACCAACACCGACTGCCGTATCGCTCTCGACCCGCGCCCGTATCGCCCTCGACGAACATAGCCCAGCCGGCCTTCGACAACGCGTTCCCCAGGCCGTCGCCGCAGTGGTCACGCCAGGTCACGTGGGCGAATTCGGCAGCAGAGGGGCCTAGACTCGGTAATGTCGATATTGGCTGGCGAGTCGATATCGAGGGGGCTATGGCTGAGCGGGTGGGGATACCTGCGGCGCGAGATAGCCGCGGGCGAACATACGGGCGGGCCGCCATCGATGCGGTTCCGCCTCCGTTCGAGGCGTACAAGCCGCTGCGGTGCGGTGCCTGCACCACCGCTGTGATCGCGGTGCCGTCCTACCCGCGCCGCACACCCAATGGCGGGACGACCCAGGTGATGGCGTTCTACCGGCTGACAGGCAACGGCGAACACGACCCGGGCTGCGACTACGACTTCAAGAACCGCGCCGAGACCCTCATCCGCGACAGCCGCGGCACCCTGGTCAAAGACGGCGAGGATTACGAGCTGCGGCTACCGGACCCCGACACGATCGAACCGCCCGACCCCCGGCCACCCGGTAACCCTGGCGAGCCCACAGCTCGCTTGAGGGTCACCACCTCCAATCGCACGCTCGTCCCGGCGCTGAGTACCGCCGCCGGCATCCTGCGGCTCTTGCGCGAGTTCGACGATGACCCCGACGCGGCCCGCCGATTCCGCGCCCGCTACGCCGGGAAGAAACTGCGGTGGAACCAGTTCTGCCGCCACGCGACCGAGGCCGCCGCGATCGCCGCCCACCTGGAACGGCCACCGAAGACCCGGCATCCCCTCGCGGTCCACGGCACGGTCCGCGACATCGGCACTGCACACTCTGGCAACACCCAGCAGCTCCGCGACGAGCACGAGGACTACCTCGACCACGCCGGAGAACGACGACGCCTGCGCATCGTCGTCCGGTCCAGAAACCCCGACACCTTCACCGACGTGCACCCTGGTGATCGATGGCTCGGATACGGACACTGGCGACTGTGGCTCGCCCCGCGCGCACCCATCGCCGAAATACAGCTGTGGATCGACGGCCCTTGGTCACTCGCCACCTGGCGCTAACGCGGGCCGCGGCGCTCCCCGACGGTCGCGCCGGGCCAGAGCAAACTGCCGAGGCGTGCACCGAGGGCGATACCGATGCCAGTGGCGAAGCCTGTGACGAGACCGTTCAACGGCACTTGGGTCTGTCGCTTCGATCGGGATGGCGCGCGGTGCCGCGTGAGGTGCCCGGAGTTGCCGGTGGCCTCGGGCCGAACTGGGACGTCGCCTTCGGCCAGTCGAGGGAGCCGGCGCACGTGGTCGGCGGCTGCGGCGAGGCCGGTGGCGACCGGTTGTCCTTGCCAGACAAGGACTTCGAGAGACGAGGCGTCCGCGTCGCCGAGAACGGCGAAGGCGTGATCGCCGGAGCAGACGGTGAAGCAGGCGCAGCCGTCGGCCTGCATCCGCCGCGCGTGCGCGAGCAGGGCGAGTTCCGCGGCGTCGGGCCCGGGCGTAACACGCAGGGGCGCGACGCCGAGCGCCGCCAGCGTGGAGGCGGTGACGTCGTCGGTGTCCTCGAGGGAGGCGTAGGCGGCGACGGCATGGTGCCGGGGACCGGCTGCGTCGAGCAGCGCGGTCATCCGGGTACGCAGAGTTCGTCGCTTGGGCCGAAACCCCACCACGTTCTCCAGGTCGACCAGCACGACCCGATCTGTCGGCAACATGCTCAGATCATTTCCGCTTCGGCGTGCGCTTCTTCTTGCCCTGCTTGGGTTTCGCGCCCGCCGACGGCATCTTGCGGTCGCCGATGAGATCCCGTCCGCCATTCAGGTACGAGCTGAGCTTGCCCTCCCAGCAGTTCGACAGCTCGTAGGCCAGCCTGGTGCCGTGCTCGCACGCGAGGCGGTCGTCCGGTGCGGCGGCGTTCTCAGCGGCTTCGGGCAGCAGCGTGTTCAGTTCGAGTGCGAGCGCGAGGATCCCGCGGCGGACCTGGCCCGCCGCTGACAGGTCCGCCACCACGTTTGGGTCGTCGAACTGGTCGCTGTCGTCCGTCGGCCGGTAGCCCTCGGGGACCAGGCCGCTGACGTTCTCCACCACGAAGTCGGTGTAGGGCATCGACGGTGCCTGCCGCATCAGCACGGCGACGGCCTCGAACACCGGCGTCGCGTTGCGCGCGAGCACGGCGTCCTCGTCGTTGTCCTCGCGCAGCATGCGGCCGGCGGCCTCGGCGGTGCCGAACCCGTGCCACGCCGCCAGAAGCGAGGCCCGCGTGTCGGTGGGATCGGTCATCCGCAGCCGTAGGACGCACTCCGCGATCAGTTCCAGCGCGCTGGGCTTGTGGCGAGCACCCGCTTGCGTTTCGGTCACGTCAACGACCGTAGCCAGCCACAGCGCCGACACGAACGGGCGATCGGTCAAGTCCGACGCCTCCGTGCCGGACGGAGGCGTCGACGCCCAGGGGCCGTCGGGCATCGGCCTGACGGGGAAGGACGACGAGGCCAGAGCGGCGATCAGGAATGCGCCGCCCCGACCTCTCGTGGGTCCGGTGGTCGTCCCGCGTGGTCGAGCCGTCGCCAGGTGTTTCGGCCTACTGCCAGACGACGGTGATGGGGTGGTGGGGGCGGTCGAGGAAGAACCGGCCGCGTGTCGGGTCGGAGGTGTCGGTGCCGTCGGCGGGGATCTCGAACCGGACGCTGCGGTGCCGGAAGTCCCGGTCCCAGGTGCGGATCTCGTCGGCGACGCGGGCCGCCAGTTCACCACCGTGGGGGCCGTGCCCGACGACGCCGGTTTCGGTCAGCTCGTGGCCCTCGCTGTCGTGGCCGCCGGGACGCTTAGCGAGGTAGGCCAGTTCGCCGTCACCGGGCACGGCCATCCCCGTGCGGAACATCGGGGTGATGAGGCCGGAGTCGATCGCGGTCTGCTCCGCTGGCATGCTGCGCAAGCCGCCAGGTAAAGCGCAGGTGAGCCAGAGGTACAGCCATTCCAGGGATTCCATCCGGGCGAAGGTGACCCCGGTCCATATCTCGCTGCGGGGCTGGTCGAGTACGCCGGTCAGGCGTTCGGGGGCGAAGGGCTGGTCCTGGTGGGACTGGAGGGTGACGGTGTTGTCGCCGGTCAGGTCGATCCGGCTGCGGGGGTCGTCGGCGATCCCGCCGCGCAGCGGGACGAACCCGCACATCGCGTGCTCGGCACTGCGCCAGCCGCCGTCGGGGGCTCGCTCGAACGCGATCGAGCGAGACACGCTCCCGCGAATCCGCAGGGGTATCACCAGCCGTCCGCCGGGTGCCAGCTGAGACAGCCAGTCGCCGGGGATTCCGTACGCGCCGACGGAGGCGATGATGCCGTCGTAGAATGCGCCGGGCTCGTGTCCGCGGGCACCGTCGCCGAGCACGACCTCGACATTGCCGATGCCGGCGGCAGCGACGCGTTCGCGGGCGTAGTCGACGATGTCGCCGTCCACGTCAATGGCAGTGACGCGGCCTTCCTTGCCGACGAGGTGCGCCAGCAGTGCCGCGTTGTATCCGGTTCCGGCACCGATTTCGAGAACACGGTCACCGGGCTGCGGGCGCAGCTGGTCCAGCAGGAGAGCGACGATGCCGGGCTGCGAGGCGCAACTCAACACCTCGCCGTCCGGGGTTCGCTTGGTGACCACGATGTCGTTCGCGTAGGCGTCGGCCAGCTCGACGTCCGGGACGTAGTGGTGGCGTTCGACCGTCCGCAACGCGTCTTCGACGGCCCCGTTGCGGGCATAGCCAGCTTCCTTGACTTTGCCGATCAGGGCGTCCCGCAGGGCTTCAGGCGACATGTCGGTCGTGGTGAGGTTCATCAGCGCCTTTCGTGAGGGTGCCGGGTGACGTGGCCGGTCGGCGCCCGCGGGCACGCGGGCGAGTTCCGGTCGCCGATTCTGGGCCAGACCCCCGACAGAAAGCGGGCACGACGCCCGCCCCTGCGTCGCGCGGCGCTGTCTCCGATCGGCGCGGCGCGGTGGCAACGTCCACCTGCCACGAGTCGGGTGTAGTGAGTGCTTCTCGCTGCTTCGCCGCCCGCCATCAGCCCCGATGCACACGCTGTGACACTGATTCAGCACATTCGGTGTCAACGCGGGCAAGGTCTTCTAGGGATCGGAGCTACCCTGATGGGTAGTGGCGGGGGTGTCTCCGGGAGGGAGCGTGGCCGTGGCAGCCGAGGACCGCGGGCCGGCGGGTGTCGGGCGGCGAGTCCGCGCCGCGCGCAAGCTGCACCCGAACCTGGGCCAGCGGCAGCTCGCCGCCCGGATGCATGTGTCGGTCTCGCTGGTGCGTGCGGTCGAGCAGGGCCGCAAACCGGCGTCTCCGGCGTTCGTCGCGGCGGCGGCGCGGGCGCTGAACCTGACCGTGTACGACCTCTACGAGCAGCCCAGCCCGCAGTTCGGTACCGAACGCGACGGCATCGCCGAGCTGGAGACCGCCGTGATCGCGGGCCCCGCCCTGGCCACCGACGACCCGCCGAGTCCCCTGGACACGCTGGCGCGGGCGGTGGCCACGGTCGCCGACCTCCAGCGGAAATCGCGCTACGACCGGTCGTCGGCGGTGATGCCCGATCTGCTCGCCGCCCTGCACACCGCCGCCGCCCACGCCCGTGCGGGGGCCGAGGCCGAGCGGGCGCACGCGTTGCTGACCCACCTCTACCAGTGCGTCACGATCTGCCTGCACCGCCTGGGCTCACCGCTGGCCGGCCAAGCCGCCGAACGCGCCGCCACCGCCGCAGGCTCCTCGGGCGATCCGCTGCTGGCCGCGCTGTGCGAGGGCGAGATCGGCCTGCCCCTGATGCACCGCGGCGCCTACGGCGCCGCCGAGCGCCTCGCCGCGACCGGACGGTCCCTGGTCGAAGCCGAACCCACCGGCCCGGCGTCGCTGACCGTGCGGGGCTATCTGCATCTGCGCTCGGCGATCCTGTCCGCCCGCTCCGGTGACCGCGCCACCTCCGACGCGCACCTGGCCGAAGCTGCCGACTGCGCCCGCGTCCTCGAGCCCGGCACGGACTTCTACGACACCGCGTTCGATCCGGCCAACGTGACCATCCATTCCGTGGCCGCGGCCGTCGAACTCGGCGACGGAGCCACCGCACTATCCCGGAACACTCCGCTCCCGCCCAGTACCCTGGCTTCCCGGAAAGGGCATCACCACGTCGACCTCGCCCGCGCGGCCCTGCTGCACGGGCGGCGTGACCAGGTCCTGGCCGAACTCAACAACGCGCGGGCCCTGGCGCCGCAGCTGACCCGTTACCACCCGCAGGTCCACGAAACGGTGGTCACCCTCGCCCATCAGGACCGCCGCCGCTCCGATTCCCTGGCCACCTTCGCCCGCTGGGCCGGAATCCAGCTCTGAACCGGAACCCTTCCGGCCGCGACCGGCGCCCTAGCGGACAACGCTGCGCGACGGCAAGGGGCCGTTCACACCGGCCCGGGGTCCTCGGCGGTCGGTCGCTTGCCGAGCACGAACCGCTCGATCAGTGCTCGCGGGCCGTCGAACTGGCACAAGGTGGCCAGCAGGATCACGGCGGGCCAGGCCACGACCGCCATGCCGGTCAGCAACACCGCCCGCGCGACGAACGACCAGTACCAGCTGCGCGTCAACCCCGGAATGTAGGCGCGCCACGCCATCCGCCACACGGTGATCCCGCAGCACACTCCCATCAGCAACGCCAACCCGGCCAGCGTGCGATCGGGAAAAGGGAACACGTGCATGTACAGCTGCGTGATCACGTCGTCCACTGAATTGCCGCCTCGTCTTCCGTATCTTCGAAGGTGATGTTGTGCGCCGTTGAGCACAACGGCGCCGACAGAATGCCGCGGCACGGCACCGTCGAAGTACCACCGCAATGCCACACTCACCCGCGCTGACCGGCGACGATGCTGAGAACGAAGCCCTATGAGGTGACTGGCGGGAGCACCGGAACGGGCGCATGCTGAAAGTTCCAGTCGACGCGTACAAGGGGGGAACTGCATTGAGCACCGCGACCAACACCGAGGTCCGCACCGGATTCGGTGCGGCGATCCTGCTGGGCATCGGCGACGACGACAACATCGCCTGCGTCGCCGAACACGACGCCGCCACCAAGGACGAGGCCCGCCGCTGGATCGAGCAGACCCTGCCCACCACCGCGATGCCGGACTGGGTCCATCAGCGCCCCCACGGCACGGCTGGAGCTTTCCTGTTCGCGGTCTACACCGAAGGCATCCGAGTCCACGACGGGCCGGGCGAGTCCCGCTGGGAGAACTACCCGGACGACGCGCCCGAACACACCGCCGACCTCATCGACGGCGCCGTGCGCTGGTGGCCCCGCGAGGACACCCAGCGATAACGGCCGATGGCGCGCGGCGGGGCTCGTCGTGACGGTCCCGCTGCCTAGACTGCCGCCGTGGCACCCACTGGATCGGAGTCGACACGCCTGGCGATCGTGCGCGGCAACTCGGGCTCGGGCAAAAGCTCCGTGGCGCTGGCCGTCCGGTCACACCTCGGCCGGACGTGTGCGGTGGCGGCCCAGGACGTGGTCCGCCGGACCATCCTCAAAGAACGTGACGTGCCCGGTGGCGTGAACATCGGTTTGCTCTCGACCGTGAGTCGCTACGCCCTCGACAATGGCTTTCATGTGATCGTGGAAGGCATCCTGCATGCCGAGCGCTACGGCGACATGCTCGCCGACCTCGTCGCCGATCACCGCGGTCGCACCGGCGTCTACTACCTGGATGTCTCGTTCGAGGAGTCCCTGCGCCGGCACGAGACTCGGCCGCAAGCGGCCGAGTTCGGCCCCGAACACATGCGCGAGTGGTACCGCGAGCAGGACCTGCTCGGACTGGCCGGCGAGCAGCTCATCCCGCCAACCTCCAGCCTGCAGGACACCGTCAGGCGCATCCTCGCCGAAGTCTTCGAACAGCAGCACAAACGAGATCCCGGCTCGGCCGATCCCGTTGCCTTGGGCAGCGCCGTACGCCAGTGACCACCACCTGCGTGCTCAGCTTCGCTCGGCGGGCGACGGTGTAGATCTGGGAGTCGCGGCCAAGCTCGTAACGCTGATTAGAACAAGCTCTCTTGCTCGGCGGCGTCTGTCGCCGGGTGTTTGGGCTCCAGTCGAGCGTCGCGTTCGAGGTCGTGCAGACTGCGCCACGGCCCCTGTTCGAGAAGGCGGGTTAGTACGGTGACGGTGAGTTCGACGTCGGCCCTCGCCCGATGCCGGTCGGTGGGGATCGGGATGCCCAGGTGGCGTGCGACGTCGCTGAGCCCGTGATGCGCCAGTCCGGTCAGGACGGTGCGGGCGAGCCGGACGCTGTCGAGTAGTGGTGTCGCCGCCAGGTTCGGGCAGTGCTGGCGTTGTCCGTAGATCAGGGTGCGCTCGGTCGCCGCTCCGTGTGCCACAACCCGGTACGGCCAGCTCGTCGTCTCGTCATCGGGCGCGGGCAGTAGCCGGTCGAGGGCGGCCATCACCTCCCCGGCGGGTGGCGCGGAGGCGAGCATCGCTGGTGTAAAACCGACAGCACGCTCGCGCCAGGTCACCGGTATGCCTGCGGGCGGCTCGATGAGCGACTCGAACCTGTCGATCTCGACCAGGGTGCCGTTGCGGTATTCGAGCTTGGTCGCGGCGACCTCGATCGGTTCCGGCGGACGGCCTGCTGGGGTGAGTCCTTCGAAGTCGAGGACCAGCAACTGGGTCCGTTGCATCCTGGCGTCGCCGCCGAGATCAACCAAGCTCATGGCGAGCGCCCTTCAATCGAAGACGTCGACGACCGCCGAGCGCCCGGTGCAGTACGCGCCGCACCGCCCGGGCCGTCCTGTTCGCTGGCCGATCCGTTCCGATGAAATCCAGTCACCGCAACACCTTTCGGATCCCGGCTGTGTGGTCGCGGCGACGTGCGCTGGTGGCCTACCCGCCAGGCGTGGACGTAGTCGAGGGGCGACGCCGCGCGCCTGCCCGCAGCGCCTCGGCGCCCGCTCTGGGCGTGCTCGCTGGAGCCGGGAGAACCTGCCAACGCGACAGCCCGCCACCGTAGTGCTCCGCGTAGGCTTCGGCGCCCGCCCGGTCACCGAATCGCACCTCGTGCAGCCAACGCTGCCTGTGCACCAGCCGGACAGCCATGCCCCTCCTCTCGTCCGCCGACAATCATGAGACTCATCGTCGGCACAGGTGTTCGACACGGGCGATTTCGGTGGTGGCACGCCGATCTTCGGCGCCTTGGCCGCATACAGTCGTTCGCCGCGAAGTCGACGTTTGCCAGCGGCATACGGCGGGAGGATCAGGACGCGGGCGACCAGGACCAGGGGCGGGGCCCATTCCGGCCGCGTAGGCAGGAAACACGGAGTTCGGCTTCCTGGTGGGCGCGGGGGTTTTCGGCGGCGTGTTGGGCGAGGTAGCAGGTCATGCGGAGTTCGCGGATGTCGCGCAGGAGCGCGAATCCGTCCCAGGCGGTGACGTCGTGGCCGTAGCGGTGGCAGAAGTTCCGGTACTCGTCCGCGGTGATCCAGGCGAAGCTGGTGTGTTTGATGGCGGTGGAGACGAGGTCCCATTCGGGTGGGCCGATGGAGGCGCGTTCGAGGTCCAGCAGCACGACCTGGTTGTCGTTGGTAGCGACGACGTTGCCGACCCAGGCGTCGCCGTGCAGCACGGTGTGCGGCAGGCCGGCGGGGAGGTGGTGGTAGCTCTCTTGCAGGGTGGCGAGGTGCTGGTGCAGCCAGGCGCGGTCGTCGTCGGTGAGGCTGGTGGCGGCGGTGATGCGTTCGTCGAGCCGGACGAACGGCTCCAGCGCGGAGAACGGGTGCTGCCCGGCGACGACGGGCAGGTCGTGCAGGCGGCGCAGCGCCGTCGCGACTTGAGCGGGGGTGCCGTTGTGGTGGTCGGGCAGCTCGTGCCAGAAGGTCACCGCACGCCCGTGCGCCTCGATGGGTTGGCCGAGGTCGTCGAGGGCGCGGACGGCGGGGATGTCGTGGTCGGCGAGCCATCGGGCGATGCGGACTTCCCGGGAGGCGGCGTCGAGCTGGCCGGGGCGGGCAATGCGGGCGACGATGCCGCCGGGAAGGCGGAAGATCGCGTTCTCCCCGAGCCGGATGGGCTCAGCGCCCCGCGTGTCGATGCCCGCCTGGTCACATGCGGCGCGCAGTAGCTCTTTGACGTCCTCGGTTCCAGTCGTGGTCACGACGCGGCGACCACCGTGTGGATGCGCTGGCGCAAAGCGGCGACCTCGGGGGTGCGGCTGTGGCGGTGGGCGTAGCGGGACAGCTCGCGCAGATCGTCGGCGGCACGGCGGGAGCGCACGGTGCCCGCGGCGTCGAGCGCGGCCTGGCCGATCACGGCAGCCTCGGCGGGGTCACCGGTGGCCATGGTCAAGGTGGCCAGTTTGGTCTGGGAGATCGCGCGGGAGCGGGCGTAGGCGTCGGTATGCCCGGTGACGGCGTCCGAGAGCCGCGCGGTGGCGTCGAGCGGCCGGTGCCCGTGAACGGCGAGGTCGAACAGGGCATGGCCGGTGTCGCCGACGTGCTGGGCATGGTCGTAGTAGGCCATCCATGGCGGATCGTTGGCCGGGGTCGCGTGGGCGAACTCGTCGTCGGCGCGGCCGACGGCGGCGAGAGCATCGCGGGTGCGCCGCATCTTGGCCAGTGCGCGGGCGTGGGCGGTGTGCAGCATCGCCCGCTCGGTCGCGGTGAGCCGGTCGGCGCGCACCAGGGCGTGCTCAATCCAGGTCAGCCCTTCATCGGGTTTGCCGATCCAGATCGCGTGCCGCGCCATCGAGGAGAGGATCTTGGCGCGCAGGTGCCAGTCGCCGGCCTCTTCGGCGCAGGCGAGGCCGAACTGGAACGCGTGGGTGGCGTCGTCGTGGGCGTAGGCGTCGAAGGCCATGAACCCGCAGGTGTGGGCTAGGTAGCCGATCGCGCTGCGCAGCGGGCCGCGTAGCGCCTCGTCGCAGCTGGCATCGAGCAGCCCGGCCGACCAGTGCAGCTGAGCTTGGACGGCTTCGCGTGCGAGGCCACCGCCGTAGGTGTGGTCCCAGCCGGCGAACACCTTCGCCGCGGTGGCGATCTGGCCGATCTCGGCGGTGCCGACCCGGGCGGGCACGGGGGTAGGTTCGCTGCCCTGCAGCCGGGCAGCGACGGGAGCCAGTGTCAGCGCGCCGACACCGAGGCCGACGCTGCGCAGGAACTGCTTGCGGTCCACGTCCGCCAGCTTTACCACCGTTCGCCGCCGGTTGGTGAAACCCAGCGCGGCATCGGTGGAAGCGCCCAGTACAGCTCGCAGCGCTTCGCGGTAGAGCGCGCTGGGCCAGCGGATCACGCCGCGTTCGAGCTTGCCGATGTAGTTGGCATCAGTCACGGCCTGCGTCTCGTGGTGCACCGCGATGTGCTGATTGACCAGGTCAGCAAGCTCTTGGCGCGACAGGCACTCGCCCGGCTGCGTCGATGACTCGGTGCGCTCCCGAGCCTGCCGGAGCTGATCGTTGTCCATCGGTGCGGGCTGCCCTCCCACGTGCTGACCAGCCCTATCCTGACACAGCTCGTGGTCGTCCCAACACCATCGGTCGAAGGGGGAGGATGCGAATCCTCCCCGAATCCTCCCCTTGACATCCCGCGTTCGCGGCTTGGCCCCGCAGTGAGCCGGAGTCAGGGTCGAACCATGGCACACGTGATCACCCGGCAGAGCAACCGTCCACGCCGCGCGAGAGGTTCCGTCGGGCGACGGAGCCGGTCAGCGGCGGGCGCGTCGGCGAGGTCGGCGTGGGGCGCGTGAAGCGTGGCGGAAGGGTGGCGGGACTGTGTGGCCGTCGTGGTCGCTCTCGACAGTCCGATAGGCCGGATGGCCGAGGTCGTCGACCAGGCCGCGCGTCATTTGCCGCCGCCCGGCCAGCCGTATCTCTGCCCGTGCTGCTCGACCGACCCGTGGCCCTGCCGCGAGTTCGACGATGCCGCTCGACGCCTGATGGCCGCCGGGCTGCGCCTCGCCGAGTTCGTGCCGAGCGAACTGCACCAGCGGCTCTGGCCCCAGCAGAGACGACATCCGGACGAGTGAGACCAGTGAAGGAGTCACCACCGATGGACGAGGTACTCAGCACCACGCTGCGGCAGGCTGTCGCCGACCGCCTGGACTACCTCGACGTCCTGGCCGCGACAGGCGACACGCCCTCCAAAGCCGCTCTGGCGGAAACGGAGATCACCCGCTTGACGACCGCTTGGCGGCAGGTGCTCGACCAGCACGCGCTCGACGCCCGCGGCCAGTGCGCCCGCTGCTCGCGCCGATGGCGCCACAGCGAGTGCACCGTCTGGGAGACGGCCCACCAGCAGCTCATCGGCGACGACGCACCACCGGGGGCAGATCGAGCAGGGCGTCACCGGCTACGGCCGTTTCGTAATTCCAGGGCGTGACCGATGAGGAGATCATCGCGAATGCAGTTGCTGGGTCTGAAATCGAAATCGCTGTCATCGTGGCTCTAGCCCAACTCGGTCTCTACGGTCTGGCGGTACAGCAGCTCGTACAGGTGCGCGCCCTTGATGAGGACCGAGGCTTCGACGGGGCGTTCGTTGTTGCTGTAGATGACGCGCAACTGCCGGATCACCGGCGTCCCATCAGGGAGGTCGAGCGTCTCGGCTTCTTCCACCGTCGGCGGGCGTGCCGAAATTCGGTCGACGAAGGCTTGCTGAGGAAAGCCAAGGTCGGCGAGGGCCTGGGGTGCGCCGCCGCGGATCTTCGCCGAATTGGCGAGCTTGCTGTTCGCGGCGATCTCGGCGGGATAGTACGACGCGGACAACTCCACCGGCCGCTCGTCGTGGACGAGGATTCTGGTGCGGACGATCGCGGAAGCGCCCGGCGCCAGCTGCAATCCTTCGGCGATGTCCGCCGGTGGGACGACGTCGTCGACGTTGAGCAACTGATAGCGGAACTGGCCGGGTTCAGGCTTGATGTAGGCGGAGGCGTCGATGATGAACGGCTGCCGATCGCGGACGTAGACGCCTTTGCCGACACGGCTGTCGAGGAAGCCTTCGTCCTTGAGCGCCTTCAGCGCGTGCTGGATGGTGGCGTTTGCTGCGCCGTACTGCTCGACGAGTTGCGCGGTGGACGGCAGTTGAGCACCTGGGCGCAGCTCGCCGCGCATGATGAGATCGCGCAGTTCTGCTGCGATCTGCTGATGCCGGGGCCGGGCGTCACGGGTGCGAGGCAAGTCCGACTCCTGGGGACGCAGTCGGGACGGTCATGGCGTCAGCTCGTATCGCAGCCGTCGCCCGTCGGCCACCATCGTCATCACGCTGGCTTCGACGGGCAGATCGTTCTCGGTAACAAGTGCGCGGGCGAGCAGCAGCACACACGACGGGTCGTCCAGTTCCAGCACGGCCCGTTCGTCTGGTGTGGCCAAGCGTGCGCTGACGTCTTCGCGGACGCGGCGCGGCGGATATCCGAGGTCCGCCAGGAGAGCGACAGCACCACCGGGGATCTTGCGGGGCTCGGCCAGCCTGGTGCCCTGGGCGATGTTCGCGGGGTAGTACGAGTCGACAAGCTCGACCGGATGATCGTTGAACAGCATGAGGCGGCGCCGGACGACCACCGCCTCACCCTCATTCAAGCCCAGCATGTCGGCGACCGTCGCGGAGGCGACCATCTCGTCAACACTCAGCAACCTTTGAGTTCCCGTGCCGCCATGCTCTGCCGCCTCGACGCCCCAGGCGTCGCCCCGTTGGCCGCTCACGTAAGGCATCGACACGCTCGTCCACGGGCCGGCGCTCGTCATCGCTCGCCCTCCTTGTGTCTCGCGGTGGGAGGTACTCCACCCGTTGACCTTAGTCGTAAGGCAGCAAGGCCACGATCGACGCTCATCCATTCACCTTGTCACCTTTCTGATATCGCAGTAAGGTTGCTTGTGGTGAAGGTACTACGGATCGTCACCGACTCCGTTCGACCCCCAGCCATTCCGGCCGCTGTGCCATCCGGGCCGGCAAGACAGTTCGGCCGCCAGCGCACATCGTCCGAGTGCCGTTCGGCATGACCGAGGAAGGAGGGCTACATGAAGGCCACTGAGGAGAAGTGTGTGGCGGATGGCCAGATCACCATCTCGCAGTCGTTCGGCTTCAGCGCCAGCCACGAGCTGAGGCAGCTACCGGCCAGTCACAAGTGTCGCCGCAACCATGGCCACAACTACACGGTGACCGCCTCGGCGCTCGTGCACGATGACGCCCCCGGCGACCTGTCGCCTCTCGGGGACCATCTGGCCGCGACGTTCGACCACCGTCTGCTCAACGAACAGGTCACCTTCCACCCGACGAGCGAGCTTCTCGCTGCGCACCTTGCCGAGTGGTTCCGGGACAACATGGAATCGGCAATGCCGATCACGCTGGTCGAGATGGTGGTGTCGGAGACCGCGACCACGTCAGCGCGCTGTGACGGCGTCACCGGCGAGGTGACGATCTCGAAGACCTTCAAGACCAGGCACGGCGACGTCGCGCTGGTGCTGGGGGCGGACGGACTCAACGAGGTTGGGTTCATCACCGATTTCGGCGACCTGAAGCCCTTCGGAACGTACCTCCAGGAGCCTGACGCCGACGCGGGGCTACGTGCTGCTGGCCCTGCGCTGGTCGCCCACCTGGCTGGCTGGTTCGTCGACAACGTCGAGCCGAAGATCCGCGGCCGGCTCGTATCCCTACGGGTCGACTCGGGGACGACCACCGGCCTGTGGGAACGAGGCGATGCCTCGTGAACACGCTCACCTTGGCTCCTGAACGGGTAGAGGGTTCCGCGATTCTCACGGAGAAGTTCGAGTCGTTCCAGGGCGAAGGCCCGTGGACCGGGCAGCGCTGCGTGTTCGTCCGGTTCTCCCGATGCAACCTCCGGTGCGGCTTCTGTGACACCCCAGAAAGCTGGGACTGGAGCAGGTACAACCCGGCCGAGGTCAGCGACCGAGTCCCCATCCCCGAGCTGGTGTCGTGGGTGCGTGAGCGCGGCGTGGACATGATGGTGATCACCGGCGGGGAGCCGACGTTGCAGCAGCCCGCCATGACCGCCCTCGCCCGCGGCCTAGCGAAGGTGCGGGTACAGGTCGAAACCAACGGCACGGTTGCGCCCACACCGGAACTTGCCTCCTTGGTCGATCTCTGGGTGGTGAGTCCGAAACTCGCGAACTCAGGCATGACCTACTCCACCCGAATCAAGCCCGATGCCCTCTCGGCGTTGACCGCGACAGACCGCGCGGTGTTCAAGTTCGTTGTCACCGAACCCGACCGCGACCTCGACGAGATCGACCGGCTCGTCGAGGAGCATCATCTGGCTCCGGTGTGGGTGATGCCGGAAGGCACCACCCAGGAGAAGGTTTTGGCCGGTATGGATGCTCTCTACGGCCCGGCCACTGATCGCGGGTGGAACGTCTCCACCCGTCTGCACATCCTGACCGGAGCGCGGTGACACCGATTCCCAGACTGAGCACCGGATCGCGCGGTTTCCCGCGCCAGCACCAAAACCTCAGCGACCTCCGCGCGCCGGGGCACTGCGAGCCGCCGCTGCTGACGTCTTTGACCTATTTACCAAACCCGGAAGCGAGGCGAAGTCCGTGACCAACACCCTCGACAGGCTGGCTTCCAGCGACAGCCAGGATCTGGTGTCGCCGGGACCGGTCGACACCGAGCGCGTTGCCGATCTTGTCGGCCAGCTCCTCGCCGCAATCGGCGAGGAGCCCGGACGGGACGGCCTGTCGGACACGCCAGCCAGGGTCGCCGCGTGGTGGAGCGACTTCTTTTCTCCGGACCCGTCGGCCGCACCGACCTGCTTCACCGAGCAGCACCTGAGCGGCCAGCTGGTCGTGATCGGCGGTATGAGCGTCTGGTCGCTATGCGAGCACCATCTGCTGCCCATGAACCTGGACGTCGCCATCGGTTACGTACCGGACGGCAAGGTGATGGGCCTGTCGAAGTTCGGCCGTATCGCACAGCAGTGCGCCGGTCGTCTTCAGGTGCAGGAGCGCTTCACCCGGCAGGTAGCCGACGAGATCGCCGTCGTGATCGGCAGTACCGACGTGGCCGTCGCGGTCCGCGGTACGCACCTGTGCATGAGCGCGCGGGGCGTGCGGATGGAGGCAGCTCGTACCACCACACTGCAGGCCCGCGGCCGATTCGAGAGCGATCCTGTGCTCTCCCAACAATTCCTCACCCTCGCCACGGACAGGTGGAGGGTCGCCTGATGGCCAAGAGCATCGCCTTCTCCGCGATCGCCCCGCCCGACTACCTGGACGATTTCGTCGCGCAGGAGCCCGCCAGCGTCCACCACGTGGCGGCCCAGCGTGTTCTGACCGACGCTGCCTACCGCGCGTTCTTCCACCGCGAGGCGCAGCGGGGCGCGGAGACCATTGTCGACAACGGGGTCTTCGATCTCGGCCGCGCCCTGCCGGCCGCCGACCTGATCGCGGCGGCCCGCATCGTCGACGCCCGCGAGATCATCCTCCCGGACGTCATGCGCGACGGGCTCGCCACCATCAAGGCCAGCGACGAAGCCGCCCGCGAGATCCTCGACCTCAGCGACGAGTTCCGCCTGTGCGTCGTGCTGCACGCGGCAGACGATCACGAGTGGCTGCGCTGCTACGACTACTTCGCTTCCAGCGACTACGTCGGAGCGATCGCGCTACCGGCCTCCCGGCGCCCTGCGCCCGAAGACCAGCTCTGCCGCACCCGCTGGGCGGCCACCCGGTACCTGGAAGACCGCGGCATGATCGAGAACAGCATCGTCTATCGGCTGCTCGGCCTCGGCCGCACCGGGCACCTGGAACTCGTCGAACAGCGCGAGCACGAATGGATCGCCTCGGCCGACGGCGCCGCCCCGGTCATCCTCGGCGCGATGGGCATCGCGATGCTGCCCGGCGGCCCCTACGAGAAGCCCAAAACTCCTCGGATCGAGGACATGGGCCCCATCCCCGAGGAACGGTTCGACCTGATCCGACGCAACATCGCCGTCGTCCGCGAGGCGGCCGGCAGCAGCGTCCGTATCCCGGAGGCGGCCTGATGAGCCTCCTCGCCAACACAATCCCGACCGCGGGAGCCAGCTCGGCGTTGCAGACGTCCCCCATCGCGGTGGACGGGCACACGATGGCCCCGGACCGCCTTCTGCGCTACCTCCAGATCAAGGTGCACCACCTGATCCAGGACCACGACTGGGACAGCATTCACGTCGTCGGCAGTTACGACCGCCAAGCGGTGATCTCAACGCACGAGAAGACCGGCAAGCTGTTCAACTTCGAGCGCCCCACTGCCGAGGCCCAAGGCCGCGCCCTCATCGTCAAGGCATTCCCCGGTGCCGACTACGTCCACCACTACGCACTGATCATCGCCACGTACTTGTCCATGACGGGAAAACCGGCCGACACGGTCACCTACGAGTTGCCCGACCCGACGTTGTCCCGCGAAGCGGTGGGGAAGCTCGACCTCGAACTTGACGGCGACCTCGTGATCGTCGGTTGGGGCCTGGCGCACCTCGCCCCGTCGGACGGTGTGTGGAACCACGGGCACGGCTACGCTTGGCAACGCACAGAGATCCACGGCCGCCGGGTGGTCTACCTCGGTTTCCTGCACAGCATCTGGGGCGACGTCGCCGGGCGCGTGGTCACGCGCCTGGCGGGGCTCGGTGCCCGCGACGTCGTCTACGTCGGCAAAGTCGGCGCCCTGAACCCAGACATCGAGCCCAACACGCTACTTGCCACCGGAAACACAAGTCTCGTGGGCGGAAGCCTCGTGACGTGGCCCGACTTCTTCGGCGACTTCGCCACCGCCCAACCAGGCGTGCACACCGGCCTCCACGTCACGTCACCCTCGATCCTGCTGGAGAACCGGGACTGGCTGACCGAGCACGCCGAGCACGCCTTCGTTGATCCAGAGATCGGCCCCATGGGGGTGGCAGCACGCGATGCCGGGATTGGTTTCGGCTATCTGCATGTCATTTCCAACAACCTCGCTCGCCATTACGCCGCGGACTTGTCCAACGAGCGTCACCGCGACGTTGTCCGGCGACGCACTGTCCTAATCAGACAGATCCAAGACATCATCGCCAACCGACTGGCCACCCGGCCGATCTGAACCCCTTGGAGGAGAACCACATGACGAACGCGGCACCTTTCCTCGACCCCACGCGCGGACGGGAGATCACGGTCGTCGGCATCGACGGCGCGGGCAAGTCAACCCTCGCCACCCGCCTGCACCAAGCGCTCAACGACGCCGGCCACGAAGCGATCCTGATCGGCAAGCACAGCACCGAAGTCCCGATGGACGCCGAGTTGTCCGCCTACGTCGATCGGCTCAACGCATTGGTCTATCGCCGCGACGCGCGCGTCGCCCAGGCGTGCGGCGATCACTACTGGCTGCTGGCGTTGGCCGCCTGGTACACCCTCCAGGACAAACTCGTCATCCAGCCCGCTCTCGCCGCCGGAACACACGTGATCCTCGACAACGCCCACCACAAGATCCTCGCTCGCTACGCGGTGAATCCCGACGTCTCCACCAGCCTGGCCGAGCAGGTCTTCGCCCACCTCACCGAACCCGACCTGGTGTTCTTCCTGCGCATCAGCGCCCGCGACGCGCTCGCCCGCAAGGGCGAGTTCAGCTCCCTGGAAACCGGCCACTCCGGCGGCGCGGACGAGGACTTCATCCGCTACCAGGACGCCGTTCTCGCGAAGCTGCGCGAGCACGAGCAGCGCGGCGGGTGGCTGTCGATGGACGTGACCGACATGGACCGCGACGCGGTCTTCAAGACCGCCGCCGACGCGCTCGCCGACCGCCTCCAGCTCGCCATCTGACCCCGCCCACAGTCATCACGAGGAACGCACCATGCCAGCGACCCGACCAACCGACGGCGAGTACGTGTGCCACGGCATCACCTGGGCGACAGGAGATCCCCGGCTGCTGCTGGCCCCGCTGCCCGACGGGCCGCTGGTCTACGCCGAGATCATGAACCAGCGACTCGGTTTTGCTGTCGGTACCGGCCGGTGGTGCACCGGCCGGTACCGGTTCGCCGACACGGTGCGCGTCGAGGCCCTCGCGTGTCCCGACCGCGCGCCGGCCGAGCAGGGCGACCAGTGCGCCCGGTGCTTGCGCCAGGACGAGTTCCGCTTCGCCCACCAGTTCCACCAGGACGGCAACGTCCCTGCGGCCCTGCGCCAGTACATGGACCAACCACACTGGCTCTACCTCGCGACCTTCGCCGACGGTGCCACCAAGGTCGGCACCGCAGCCGAACCACGCAAGCAATCCCGCCTCGACGAACAAGGCGCCCTGATCGCGACCTATCTGACCAAGAGCGCCGACGGCCGCGCCGTACGCCATCTCGAAGACGCCATCACCCGCAGTCTTCAGGTGCCCCAGACCATCCGGGCCTCGACCAAGCTCAAGGCGCTGGCCACCCTGACCGACCTGTCCACCGCGAGCGCGACCCACGACCGGCACGTCTCCCGCGCCGCTGACGCGCTCGCCGCGATGAACACTCCGGCAAAGCTGGAGACGTGGACTCCTCCTGCCGAAGGCGACCGAATGCGCGTCGCCAACGGTGTACGGATGCTGTATCCACACGATCTGCGCGACGGTGAGCACGGCTTCACCGTCGTCTCGTGCGTCGGCACCCAGGTGCTGGCCGTCCTGGACGGTGACGACGAGGTGGACTACGTGCTCGACCTCGGCACCCTCAAGGGTCGCCGCATCACGCTCGGCCCGTTCACCTCGCCCGCCGCCGCCTTCCAGAACTCCCTCTTCTAACCGACCCCGGCTGGCTCCTCGCGTCCGTCCGCCACGAGCCTGGCCTGCACCCCTGAAGCGAGGTACCCGCGATGGCACCCCTGGACGCCCTTCTCGGCTGGGACGAGGACACCACCGCAGAGGCGTACGCCGCCTTCACCCGTGCCTTCCCCATGTATTCGGCCACCAGCCGGGACCTTGCCCGCCGCGCCGATCTCACCGACAGTCGGCTGGTGGTCGACCTCTGCGGCGGAGCCGGCGCGACCGCGGAGGCAATCCTCGAACTCGTCCCGATCGACGCCCAGGTCATCTCCCTGGACAATGCCGCTGCCATGCAGCGCGTTGGCCGACGCACCCTGGTCGACCCGCGCCTGACCTGGGTCACCGCACCAGCCGAAGATCTGGCTGACCACGTTCCCGGCGCGGCGGACGCCGTAGTGTGCAACTCCGCGATCTGGAAGACCGACGTGCCACAGGTGTTCGCCGCCGTCCACCAGGTCCTACGACCCGGCGGCCGGTTCGTGTTCAACGTCGGCGGCGGCTTTGCCGGCGTCCGCCACCCCGACGAGACCAACGTGCGCACCGGACCCTCGCTGAACACTTTGATCGGTCAGGTCGCGGCCCGTGACTACGGCTACGCCCCGCCTCCAGCCGCCGAGCCAGCTCCGAAGCTGCCGCTGGACACGATCGCCGACCACCTGTCGGTCGCCGGACTGACCGTGCTCGACACCGAGGTCGTCGCCCAGCGCGGCACGATGGCCGAGAAGAAGGCGTGGTTGTCGATTCCGGTCTTCGCTCGACCCGACGGGGACTTCACCCACGCTCAGCGGATGGACATCCTCGACAAGGCGTACTCGCTGACCACGCCTGACGCGCCTACCGTGACGAGCTGGCTCGTGGTGGTCGCACAGCGCCCCATGGAACAACGTTGACCGCCCCGCCACCGACCAGTAGCCACGGCAGCGGGACCAAGTACTGCGACCACGCTGCCGTCGGCGTACTCATCTCCTCACCGGACGGGCTCCTGGTCTTCGAACGCGCGAGGCCCCCTGCGGGCATCGCACCGGTCGCCGGTCATGTCGACCAGCACGGAGGCCCCGAGCAAGCCGCCCGCATTGAGGTCGCCGAGGAAGTCGGCCTGACCGTCACCTCACTTGACCTGCTGCTGACCGCATGGCGGCCCAACCACTGCCGCCGACCGACCAGCGACCACGTGGGCCATCAGTGGTGGATCTACCGGGCCCAGACGTCAGGACCGATCCGACCTTCTGCCCAAGAGGTGCGCGCGCCCCGATGGCTACACCAAGATCAGCTCCAGCAGTACGCGCACCGCACCGCGGCCTACGCCGAAGGGCAGCTGAGCGAGGAGCAGTTCACCGCGAAGCCCGGCTTGGAGCCGGTATGGGTTCGATTTCTGCACGAACTCCAACTCGTGAGGCTGCCCGACGACATCCTGAGTCTGATCGACAAGGTCCTCTGAGCGTGCACCGGCACGGGGCCTCAGTGCGCCCCTACAACGTTCCCAGCTGCCAATCGGCGCACGTATGCGCGGATACGTTCGCGGTCCTCGGGGAACACGCTCTCCCACGTCTCGTCCAGGTCGACCCACTTCGACGGCTGCCCAGTCTCCCCGCCGAGCGGAACATCACGGCCGACGACGGCGCCGTAGGACAGGCTCAGCGTTGGCGCCCAGTCGGCACGGAAGGAGCGGACAGCCACTGCGGCCGGCACAGGCAGCAGCTCGCCCGCTACACCGGCCTCCTCCACGAGTTCACGAGCCGCAGCCGCCCGCGGCGTCTCGCCCGGCTCGACTTTGCCGCCAGGCGGCACCCATCCACGGACGCGGTGCCGTACCAGCAAGACGTGGCTGTAGGCCGGATCGGTGACCCAGACCTCGGCCGCGAGCGGCTCCATCAGCGTCTGATGGGCGCGCAGCCACGCCTGGGCGTCATCGAACTCCATCGCGGCAAGGCGAGCATCGGCGACCGCCGCTTCCACGGTCAACTGGTCAATCACCTGACCCAGCCTAAGCCCACGTCGCAGCCGCCACGGACATTGCAGAGAGCACCGCCCGCCGTGTCCGAGCCCACTCATGAACGCTCTGCAGGCTGGATGCCCCCGAATGATGGAATCGTCGGCGTCGAGTCACCATGTTCATGCAGGTCAAGCCAGGTAACACCTCATTCACACGCGATCCGACCGCCAGCCTACGGCGACCACGATGCAGCGGCTCGCCGCCGCGGAGATCCGGGCGATGACGCGCACCGGTCTGCCGTCATGGGCGTCGCCGATCCCGGTCCCACCCTCAGCCTGAACGGGGACACCCGGGCCGCAGCGCCCGTTCGCTCCGCTCCAGCGGCGCACGGGTGCCATATCCGCACGCGAAGTTACAGTGTCAGTGGGTTCGTTCGAGCCGGGGTGAACGAGCCCGCCCTCGGGGAGGCCAGTTATGGCGCACATCACCAGCACACACCCGTGGTGTCCCTCGCTGGACACCACCCGGGCTGGGGTAGCCCGGGTGCGGGACGCGGCACTGGGCGGCAAGGACAACTACGCCATCGACCGGGAACTGCTGGCCGAACTCGAACACGCCGCCCCCGGCTTTCGTGATCTCGTGCGGGCCGAGCGTGCCTGGCACACCCGCGCGGTGCGCTACCTCGCCGCCAGCGGTTTCGACCAGTTCCTCGACTGCGGCGTCGGACTGCCCGCTCCGATCGACAACACGCACGAGATCGCCCAGCGCCACGATCCCGAAGCCCGGGTGGTCTACGCCGACGCCGACTGCATCGCGGTGGCTCACGGCCGTGCCCTGTTGCAGGACAACGACCGCGTACTGGTCGTCCAGACCGATTACACCTACCCCGAAGAACTCTTGCCCGCCGCGGGCGCCCTGCTCGACTTCAGCCGGCCGATCGCGGTATTGCTGACCGATACCCTGCACCACGTCGACGACGACGCCCATCCCGACAAGCTCATGGCCACCTACCGCGACGCCCTCGCCCCCGGCTCCGCCGTCGCGGTCAGCCACTGGTTCGACCCCGAAATCGGCGCGGGGCACGACGCTGCCCGCGCTCTCGAAACCGCGTGGCAAACCCGCTGTCCCGGCTCCGGCCGCTATCGCACCCGGACGGAGATCGACGCTCTCCTTGACGGCCTGCAACTTCTGCCCCCCGGCTTGGTGGCGCTCGACGACTGGTGGCCAGACGGCCCTGCCCTGACCACACCGGCAGCGACCCGCGCGCTCGGACTGGCCGCGATCGCCACCAAGCCCTGACTGACCTCGAGAGTGGCTTGCAACCTCCGTTGACACGCGGACGGCCGGCGGATTAGCAAGCCGGGTGGCATGCGGCGCAGAGCTGAGCCTCCGGAGGGATGGGTGCGTCGACGAGGCCGACGCGTCCGCATCGGGTCAAAGCGGCGGTGTGGTCGCCGGCTTTGGCTGGCACTGGTCTGTCGGCGATGACGTGCACGAGGTGGGGCGTGTTGTACCCGATGCACGACTGACCGGGTCGGGCCGTCGCGAGTGGCTGTGCCCTCGGCTGGAGTGGCAGGTCGGGGTCGAACGTCGGCCAGATCGGCGGCTCTTCGTCGATCGGGGAATCTGCGTGGCTGGTGGGTGGTGGTCGTAGCTGGTGGACGGTGGCCAGTTCCGCCGTGTCGGCGCGCGCCGGGTGACTCCGCGCGGTGTTCGCGGTCGTGCCGGAGGAGGGCCCGGTGCGTTTTCTGCGGCCGGGTGGACGGATCTGGACCCCGGCGCTGACCAGGAGCGCACGGACGGTCTTGACGGACATCCTGTAGCTGCGGGCAAGCCCCTGCAGGGACGCCCCGGCCTCGTAGCGCACGGTCAGTCCCGGTGGCGGCAGTTGCATGCCAGGGCGCCGGGCAGCGGCGCTGGCGGCCCGGCTGCCGGTCACCGGCCCGGAATGCCGGTATCGGGGACGCGGGCGGAGGCGAAGTGCAGGAAGGGGTCCTCCTGGCTGATCGGGAAGCTGCCCCCGGCGACCCAGTCGTACGTGCGGGCGGTGTTGGGGTCTTCGAACCGGAGGAAGTTCGGCGTCGGCCATCGCGGGGCGGCGGTCGGTGGGCTGCTGAGGGGGTGGTTCATGGGCGTCGGTGTCCCGAAGGCGAGGTCCGGTAGGCCCCGGGGGTGCCGCGCGCCGCGAGAACGACGCGCGGCACCCCCGGGCGTGGGTCAGGTGGCGTTGCCGGTGCGGGCGACGTGGTAGATCCAGTCCCGGAAGTCCGGCGAGCTGGTGTAGACATCCGGCGCGGTGCCGCAGAACTCGGTCGCGGCGCGGCTGGCGCCGCCGACGAGCTGCTGCACGCCGTTGATCGTGGCCAGGGCGGGCCCGCCGGAGTCTCCGTAGCAGCTGCCGTCCGTGCCCGAGGGATTGTCGGTGCACAGCTCGCCGACGGACAGGGCCGCGTCCGCGCAGCGGGAGGGCGCGGTGACGCGGGTGTCGAGCTGTTGCAGGTGCAGCGGCAGGTCGGCGCTGGTGCTGTCGGGCTCGGTCACGCCCCAGCCGTAGAGGCTGATCTTGCTGCCCCGACGGGCGGTGTCGCGCGCCAGCTGGACGGTCGGTTGCTGGAGCAGGTGGTCGAGCTTGAGCATGGCGATGTCCGAGACCGTGTTCTTGGGCGCGCCTTGGGCCCAGTTCCATTCGGGGTGGACCACGATCTTGGTCACAGTCGCGGTTTCTCCGCCGGAGAGCCGATCGAGACTGCCGACCCGGACGTGAAACGACTTGTCCGCGGTCGGGATCGGCGCCGCGTCGGAGGCGAATCGCCGGGCCGTGGACCCGTTGGCCGCGCCTGCTGGCGGATCGGTGACGCAGTGCGCGGCGGTGACCACCCAGCCCCGGAACACCAACGCCCCGCCGCAGGTGTGGTAGTTGACGTACTTGGTGCCGTGCGCGGGCGCGTCGTATTGCAGTGAGGTGATACCGGCCGGCGCGCTCGTGGCTGGGTGCCCGCCGACGATCATCGGTTCGACCGGAGGCGGAGTATCGGCTACTGCTGCGGTCACCGGGGCGGTCAGCGCGGCGGCGATGCTCACCGTGACGGCTGCTGTGAAGGACATGATCTTTTTGCTCACGAAGGCTGTTTTCCCATCTGAAAGAAAAGAACGGTTTGTCCACAATGGATTCGTTGCGGTCCAGGCAGATCGGTGGCCCGCGGCCTGGATGGCTGAACGGCATCGGCGGCCGGCCCAGCTACTCGACGATGTCTTCGCGTTCGGTCACCGCGTGCAGGGCGGGTTTGTCGTGTCCCGGCATGCCGGTTCGGCAGGGCTCACTGGGATTGTCGTTGCTGCCGCACGGGCCGAAGATCAGGCAATGGGAGATCTCGTTGGGGTGGAGCGTGCGCGCATGGTGCTCCAGCAGGACGAGCACGGCGGGGAAGACGCCGGTGTGCAGGCCGATGATGAGCGGTGTGCTGCGGTGACGAGCGCAGCCAATGATGGTGCCGGACGAGGTGAAGCGGGCGATCCAGTGCTCACGGTCGCGGTAGAGGTCGCATTCGAGTTCGTTCAAGCCGATATCCGCCGCGGGATACCGACGGTTGTCGTCGTTGAGCGCGTCACCGAAACTCGCGGGGTAGTAGAAGTTGGCCACGATGTCCGAGCCGCGATCGAGAATTGTCCAGCCGCGAGAGGAAAACCAAGCGATCAGCGGGTCCACGGTTCCGTCGTCGGCGGGCGGGTGCTCCTGGCGGCCGGTCCCGACGAACGGGTCGAGTACGTCCCGGACACGGGTCAGCATGGTGTCGAATAGGTGGAGCATTCGATGGTGGCCTTCCTTGGGGGGGCGGTGGGCGGTGTTGTGCGTGGCCCGCCAACGGGCGATGGCCTTCGCGACGTCGAGCGGAGAGCCCGTGCGCTATCCGCCGTACGGCAGCGGACACGGTTCGTCGGGGATGAAGCCACGAGCCTCGACCGTCGTGGTAGCGCGGTTAGTGCGGTTCGGGCGGACGTGTCCTGGCCTCAGTGGCGTCGGCGTCGTTCGGTGGCGTGGGACGCGAAGCGTGTCGTAGGTAGGGCCGAGGCCCGGTCCGTGGCCGTGCGGGTGGGGTGCGGACCGGGGGAAGCCGCAGCGTCGGCTGCTCGCGTTCCGGACTGGTAGCCCGGAGGTCGCGGTCGTGTACGGGCCAAGCCGGGGGTGGTGGCTGTTTCTGCTCGGCTTCGACGCGAGCGGCTATTGCCGCGACCGAGTCCGGGCGCTCGTTCCAGCGCCGTCGCCGACGGCGAGCGCGGGCTCGCACGACGAGCACGGCGCCGGCCAACAGCAGCGCGGCCGAAAGGCCGACGAGGAGGGTCGGGCTCATCGTCAGACCGGTCGTTGTGGATCATGGTGCGCCCGTCCGGCTGGCGTCGGCGGGACGGGCGGGAACACGTCCGACTGCGGCGAGGGCGACCTTGTGATCGACCAGCCATGCTCGGTCGCCGTTGGCGACGATCGCCTTCTCCACCCGCGAGATATGCGGATAACACGAGCACAAGCGCGGCAGTTCGTCCCAGTGTCGGTGCTGGCGAATCCGGCAGTGTGGCCCGAAAAACGCAGCTCCGCATCCGCCTCGCGGACGGAAACACTTTCCGCTCCAGTAGTGCCCGCGCATCTCGGGCATCGGAGACACCGTCACGCTCATGCAGGTGCTCCTGCCAGTTCGGCGAGGTGCTCAGCGGCGGCGGCGAGGTCGGGCACCACGGCGACACGCGGGTCGCGGTGAACGTCATCCGGGATGTCGACGTCGCGGGTGTTGACGAGCACGGCTGCCCGGCACCCGGCGGCGAGCGCTCCCCGGACATCTTCGGGCACGCGGTCCCCGAGATGGACGATGTCGCTGACCGGCACCTGGTGCTCGGCGGCGATCGTGGTCCAGCACCGGGGCTGGGGTTTGCGTGCACGCAGCTGGTAGCTGGTGTAGATCCCGGTGAGGTGCTGTCCGCACTGGTCAAGAAGGTCGCCTATTCTGGCGGGTCCGGCGATGCAGGAGACGTTCGACAGCGCCACCACCGGTGCCAGGGCTGCGAGGCGTTCCAATGCGGCCAGCGTGCCGGGGTAGGCGGTGAACCCGCCGGTCGGCCATATCTGCGGCCAGTCGGAGGGGTTGATGAGCAACCGCTCGCGCACCAGTGCGGCGACCTCGTCGGTGAGTTCGGGCACGACGTGCAGGATGTTGCGGTCGATCTCGGCCGCGTTGTCCGGCGCCAGCGCGATGTCCCGCAGCACGTCCGCCGTGCCGGGGCGATCGAACGAGCCGAGGGTGTCGCCTACGTCAGTGGTGATCAGCACGCGGTACCTCGCACTCGACGGCGTGTGGGTACGGCGAGGCGAGCCATCACCGCCGCCGCGATGACACCCAGAAGTTTGTGGAGCCCTTGGTCGAGGTCGGAGAGCGCCGTGCCCGGCCCAGACGTGTCCGGCTCGTAATCGGGCTTGCGCATCACGGTGGCGACCGCGATGAAGGTGTCCTTGTGGTTGACCCGCTTCGCCAGCCACAACAGGAAACGACGACGGTCGATGATCCAATGCGTCCCGAAGTTGATCACCGCACCGGCCAGCCTGGCACGCCACGGCAGGCGCAGGCAGAAAGTGCGTGCGACGGCCTCAGTGATGACCAACTGCCCGGCGGCGTAGGTCAACACATGAGCCGTGGCCGCCCGGCGCCCGACGACACAGGCCGGCACCGGGGTCTCATTCTCACGCGAGACCTCGGATGCGGATTTGCCGTCGCTGGGATACACCAGCTCGTCGCCGTGTAGTCCTTTGAGGACAGCATCTTTGGGACGCTGGAGCCAGCGATCCGCCCATAGATGCGACCCGTGGAACGCGCTGGCGAGTGCCCCGAACAGGGCGACCCGCTCCACGACACTGCCGGGGAGAGCCGCCGTGGTCATTCTGCTTGCTCCTGCGTGCTGCGCGCTTCGTTATCGGAGCGCAGGTAGAACAGCTCGAGATACACGTCCGCGTCTGCGTCGTCGGACTCGCGATCGACGCGGCGGGGCTGGTCGAGATCGACGGCCCACAGCTGAATCCCGGTCTGTACCGGGTCGGCCAGCCATTCGGCGGCACCCGCGAACACCTCCGCGCAGTCGCGGCCCCTGAACGTCGCGCAGTCCACGGCGCCGCGTGCTGGTTGTCGGCGTGGCATACGAACCGAACCTTTCTTCTTCGAGATGGCCCCGCATGAACGTGACCGGCGAGCGTCGGTTCTGCTCAACCGGTACCGGGGAGCGAGGAGGGGATGGACTCGCCGCGGACGTCTGCAGGGGACTGCTCGGCCATGACCGGTGTTCCGGTGGCCAGCAAGAATTGGCGCGCCGCCGCGACCACCGAGTGACGGGCGGGCACGGTGTAGCCACCGGCGCTGGCGCCGAAGCGCAGCCACGGCCCGAGCCGCGCGAGGTACGTCAGCCACAACCGCTCAGCGATCGCGGGAATATCGGCCTGCAACGCACGAGCGGCATGCCAGGAGTTCAGCAGTGGCTCGGGCCAGCCCGCGGCAACGCCCGGTCGCGAAGCCACCACCTGGGCCGCCCGCGAGCACTGCGTCAACATCGCGGTGAACACCTCCGGCGGCGGAAGCTGCCCCTTGACCAACCCGAGATCTGCCACCCATGGCACCACCGGGACCGGATCGCGTACTGAGGAGGCGACCGACGCCAACCGCAGCGCGGTCGGCAGCAGGGCGGACGCTTCACCACGATCCACCGGATCCCGGTTCATCGACCGCGCGAACGCCTCCGGATGCGGAATGCGGGGCAAGGTCTGCCCGACATCCAGCCCGGCCTCGCGAACGGCTGCCAACAGACCCAGGCCGTGCCCGTGCTCCCAGCCCATGCGCATCAAACCCCAGGACGGCGACAGCACACCGGGCACAGCGTCGCCGGACAGCACCAGCGTACGGGCCTGCGGGTCCACCAGCGTCAAACCCAGCGATGGCGCGCACAGAGGTCGCAGCACGTGGATGGCCAGCAGACGCTGCCACCACGGCGCGGCCAATGGGCTGCACACCGCTCCCGGCCGCTCCTGCTCGCGCAGCCTGCGCAACGCCGACGCGAGCCGCGACTCCGCGGCCGGTGCCTCAAGATCCGCAGGCACGATCGGATCGGCCAGGACGACTTCCTTGGCACCGATCTGAGCTGCGTGTCGCAAGCCCCGCGCTACGGCGGCACCCCAGCCGGCCCCCGGCAGCGTCAGTTCAACACGGGAACCCCGCAACCGGGCGTTCTGGAACGCCACGCGCGTCCTCTCGTCCGTCGCGGCACTGGTGTCCACCAGCACGGTGCAGATCGGTCGGGAAAGGTCCGTCGTCAACACCGCCTGCTCGGTGTGCTCGGCCACGAGCGCAACCGTGTCGCCACTGGCGTACGCCGGGAGCACGACCACCAGCGGTGGTGGTTGGTCGTTTCCCGTGAAGGATGGGACGGCGCGACCATCGGCGGGAGGGGGAGTCGTCGTGTCGCCGGATGGTCGTGCCGCCCCGCGCCCCACCTCGTTAGCCGACCCCGGGGGACGGGTCTGGCCAGGGCGAGATGAGGACGTCATTGGCCGGGCTGGAGCCGTCACGACATCTCTCGTTGCGTTGTGCAACGGATTCGGGGATGTGTCGCCACGCCGCCGCTCCCAGCCTCGCCCGCGAGGTAGCCGGAACGCGCAGAGGAACCTCCCCTGCTCGCGCAGAGGGCGATTAAGCGGTGTGAGAAGACGGGACCAGAGTGGGGGAAGCGGGCGACGTCGTCGTTCTCGCGCGTCGCTTGGGCACGCCGCACTCTCTCGCGTTCAAGCCCTAACCGAACAGTCACTCTTCCCCCCTTGGAGTAGGTCGTTTTGGCCCCGCCCGAACGCAGGAGGATAAGTGCAGGATGTCGCCCTGAAGTACCACCGAAGTGCCACAAGAGCGATCACGCACCTCTTCCTGCTCGCTTCGGTTGGGCCTGGCTTCTGTAGTAGCAGGCCGGGTTTGCTCGCTTGGCGTGCTCCGTTGACTAATCGCACGGATAACGAGACTGCGAGCTTTGCGCTTGGCGGGCGGAAGTGGAAGTAGAAAGTCGTAGGACGCTTGTAGGTCGCAGAATTTCCATGCGTCCGGCCAACCCGCGGTCGGACCCAAGCTCGGCTACAGAAAGTAGACTTCGCCTTGGCTGGCTCTGAACCTACACCTTGATGGCGACGTCCACCGAAAAGCTGCTTTGAGCGATTTCAGAAGGAAGACTCTGCTCGCCGAAGCTCACCATTCGAGCGGTTCGCGGTCATAGAAGAGGCCGCCAGATGGGCCATCTTCAGGAAGCGTGGCAAGCCAGACCGGGGTGTCGGCTCCTTGTTGGACAGAACGCGGCGCATTCGGTCCGCCGAGGTCCGTTCTGACCCATCCCGGAGACGCAGCGTTGACGAGAATTCCCGTCCCGCTCAAGCGAGCGGCGAACACGCGAGTCAAGGCATTTATAGCAGCTTTACTGACCCGGTATGCAGGTTCAGTCGCCCGGTTTAGATGATGTAATGACCCGAGGGTGCTGGAGATATTTACGATGCGACCATAATTGTTTGCGGTCATCGCTGGTATCACCGACTCGCACAGTCGCCAAGCGCCCAGTACGTTCACATCCATTACGTTCTTGAATGCTTCGACATCGAGTCGCAGTGCGTCGTGATCCCCGTCAGATATTCCTGCATTGTTCACAAGAATGTCAATTCTTCCGAACATGCGAAGAACAGCTTGGACAGCCTCGCGTACAGAATCGGGCTGGGTGACATCGAGCGTGGTCTCGCAATAGGTGCCCGAGGCAGCGGAATTACCTTCCACTGTGGGCGATTCGGGGCCGTGATTGCGTACGCCCGCGCACACCGATATTCCGCGAGCAGAAAGCTGACGGGCGATTTCCCGTCCGATACCCCTGCTGGCTCCGGTAACGATGGCGACTCGATCTTCAGAAGCAGGCATATCAGCAGGCGATCCGTTGGAACTGTCGATCGAGTTTGTTAATCCGCGGGTCGCCTTTATAGCGATCGAGGGTGGCTCTGCCGACGCGTATCGTCTCGATTGATCGGACTGACTGCGTTTGCGCTGCGAGATCGATCGCTGTGGCGAAATCGCGGCACGCCATGTCGAGTTCGTTGGCATCGGCGTAAGCCTGCCCGCTGCGGGCGTGATAGATCGTTCGGTCGCGAACGTAGTCGCTGCTCATCGTGCTCAGCGCGGAGTCAATCAGGGGCCTCGCGCGTGCGGGCTGGGACAAACTCACCCAGCAGGCGCCAGCTTGGGCGTCCAGTTCGGCGTGGTCGAAGTAGTAGATCCAGTCCGGGGCGTCGGCGGGGGCGGTATCGGCCGCGTCGAGATACCGCTCGGCGAGGTTGAGCTGGTGACCGCAGCCCCTGGCGTCTCCGGCGATGGCGTACGCCCGCGCCTTGCGACTGGCAATCATGGCTCTCAGGCGGGCGTTGCCGCCGCGGCCGAGGAAGTCTGATGCCGTGTCAAGGAGGGAGAGTGCATCGTTCGGATGCCCTTCGAGCATTACTTGGAAGCTCATGCAGGCGAGAACATGTGCGCCGGCTTCGGGAGCGTTCGCCTCGACTGAGGACCGCAGAGCGGTGACGTAGTGCTCTTGGGCAGCGGCGTGTTGTGCGACGTCGAAGTGGAGCCAGCCGCACAGGCGGGCAGCTTCGGTGATGTGGGCGAAAAGGGTCTTGCCGGTTGTTTCGTCGTAGGTGGCGGTGTCTGCGAGGGTCGAGAGCCAGCGAAGCTCGGCGCGGGCCAGGTGTCGAAGATCTGTGCCGCCGAAAACATCGTCCAGGTGGCGGAGTTCGGCAAGTCGGTTTCCCAGGCGGTCGAGGACCTCACGGCTGAGGTATTCCCCTCGCGTCTCAGCCACGAGCGCCGCTGCTCTGGCTGTCGCCATATTGGAGGCCCACTCGGTGGCGACTCCGAGCAGGCTGGCGCCCGAGAGGGCCAGAAAGCCGCGACGATCCACTCGATCTCCTGTCACCCAGCGAAGTACCTTCATGGTCCCGGCGATCGACCATGGCGGCTCGACCACTTGCCCGTGTGTGTTGGTTGCGCACCACACCCAGGATGGCCATCCGCGCTCTGTGACGAGAGTGTGCGGGACGCCCAGCACCGTGGCCAGCACGTGCTGCGATTCGTCGCTGGGCGTCTTCTTGCCCGACTTCCACTTCCATATGAGCTGCCGGTCTGCTCCCGATCGCAGCCCTTGGCGCGCGAGTTCTCCGCGGTAGGAAGAGGCCAACTTTTCCAGCGTCAGCCCGCGTTCGCGCAAGACGACGGCGAGGGGGTGAAGATGGTCATCTTCTGCGGTGGCCATCGCGTCCTCCTTCCGGGTTCCAGCGCGAGTCATGGGCGACGGGACGGTTCGATCGCCTGGTTCAGTTTCGAGTCCTACAAGCGACCTACAACTGGGGTCTGTTGCGATTGCGCCTCGCCGTGTGTGCTGGTGGGTGGTTGGTTATCCGATCTTGGGCGGAATGGTGGTGATGCGAATGGTGTGATCGCGATCGACCACCTCGTGGAGCGGCTATGCCGCTGGTTGGAGTGTGAACTGGCCAGCTGCGGCGCCTTGCGTGAACGCGGTCCACTCGACCACGGTGTAGGTGAGTGCTGTGCCGTCAGCGGCGTGCAGGCGCACGCCACCATCGGTCTGGTGTTCGATGCGTAGTGCGTGGTTGCTGCCAGCGGGTGCCGTGCCGGTGACCTCGGCGAGGAAGCCGGGCCACGCGGCTATGTCGACGGTGAGTACCGGGCCCTCGCCGTGGTCTTTCGTGTCGCGAACCAGGACGGCGGACGTTTCGAAGAGAACTTCGACGCAGCCACCTTGCGAGGGGCTGAAGCTGGACTTGAACCAGCCCGTGCGTGGGCGAGCGGGGTTACGCGGATCTGTGGTCACGCTGCGGCCTCCATTTCGTGGCGGATCTGCTGAATCAGGGTCAGCGAGTCGGCGTCGTTGAGCGCAACCGCGTTGGAGACGTCGTCCAAGCCGAAGACGTCTTCGAAGCTGGCCTTGAACTCGCGGACGACCTGTACTCGGTCGATGAGGTTGCCGGTGATCGCGGTTTCCTGCCAGATCAGGTCCGGCAGCAGCGCGTTGTCGAAGCTCAACAGGCTCAGCGGCCCGCCGGTCAGTGCGTGCGCTCCGGCTTCGTAGTTCACAACTCGCACCCTGACGGTGCTGTTGGGCCGGGTGATCACTTCGGTGAGGTGGTCGAGCTGGCGGCACATGACGGCACGCCCTCCGACCTGTTGGCGCAGAGCGCCTTCGGCGAGCACGACGTCCATCTTCAGGCCCTCGTCGAGCAGGGCCTGGCGAGCCAGCCTGGTTTCCAGCCGGGGGCCGACGTCGACGGCCTTGATGTAGGGGCTGCCCGCGCGGATCGTCGCGCGGGCGTACTCGTTGGTCTGCAGCAGTCCCGCGACGTAGATCGGTGCCCATTCGCGCACCAGACTGGCGCCGGCTTCCAGGCCGAGGAAGCGCAGGAACTCCTCGCTGTACAGCTCGGTGTAGTCGTGCCACCAGTTCCGCTGCTCGGCTTCGACGCGCAGGGTTTCGAGTAGCTCCCGCTCGGCGTCATCGAGTTCGTAGGTCTCGACGAGCTGGGCCAGGTTGTTCGCGGTGACGCGGCGCTTGCCGGCCTCGATGGCGGAGAAGTTGCTCGGCGCGATCCCGACCCGCTTGGCGACCGCGGCGGCCGTGAGGCCCAGGTCGCCGCGAGCGCGACGCAGTCGCACACCCAGCTCCCACGCTCGCAGCGTGCTGGAGGCGTGTTGCTTCGCCAAGGCCCGGTCCTTCCTGCTGCTGGATCACTCGCGGGACATACTCCACGAGATTACTCGCCTCTAGCGATAAGAACACCCGTACGGGCTATATGTCTCAGATAATTATCTGGCTAATCTACCCACCATCGCGTTCATTCCTGTAAGCAGGGATGCATTCTCGAAGGCCGACAGCCCGATGAGGCGCGGCGGTACGCCACGAGCTGCCGCTGTCGCGGAAGGTGGGTGACAAGCATGAGGCGCAACCGACACAGGCTCATGACCCTGCTGACCAGAGCTGGGTGGAAGCCCCTACGAAACGCCGGGATGGTGCCGTGTCGTGATCGCGACGGCCGCCGATCCCACGTCGAGGTTTCGGTTGCGAAGCACGGACCCCAGATCACGATCGCCAGAGGCGGCGTCGTGGTGGTGTTCGATCCACGTGCTGCGGGTCAGCTACGTGCTGCGTTGCGGGACGCCATCGAGTTGCACGCGCGGCTCGATGAATCCGCGCGAGAGGGAATCCCCGCGCCTCGGAGCCATCCGGGAGCGGCACCCACCCCGCATCGCGAGGCACCGGGAGGGCGGCACGCCGCGGAAGCTGCTGGCCGGGTGCCGGTCGTTCTTCGCGACGACGACGAACGCGAGCCCAGCGGCCGTCACGCCCTCCAACCGACGCCGATGGTCATGTCGGAGGCAGCGTGATGGCCGGTCCTCGCGAAGCAGCGGTTCGACAACCCGTCCAAGGGTCGTGGCACGGCGCAGGGGGCCGTGCCACGACCGAGGACACGGTCGTCGACGTGCTCGACATACCCGAGAACCTTGCCCGGCCTGTGGTCGCTGAGCTGGCGTCGGGTTGCCTTCGGGGCCCTGTCTTGCGGCACGGTCCCGGGCGGTGGGCGGTGCTGACCGCGCCACATCGGCGGGCCGATTTCGCGCTGCCGGAGTCCCTGATCGACGCCAAGGTCCGGCTGATGCCGGACGGCGCGCAGCTCACGCCGGGCCCGGGACCTGGCCGCGGCGTGAGGACGCGAGACGACTGGGTCGTGCCTCCTTGTCCGGACCAGCTTCTGCCGCCCTGCAGCATGGTCGTCGCGTTGCTGGAGCGCGTTGTGCAGGCAAGGACGTTGTCGTGAGCCGGCACGCCCTCGACGAAGCTCGTGCGCCTGAGTCGCTGCCCGTTCCGCTCCCGTCGTCCGAGCCGATTGCCGGGCCACCAGGAGATGTCGGTTCCGAGCGCGCTGTGTTGTACGAGCAGGTGCTCGAAGGGCTGCACCGGTGGAACACGGACGCACCGCGCCGCACGATGACGGACTTCCATGACTGGTTCACCCCCGCGATGCCGGTTGGCGAACCAGCGCCCGCGGACGAGGCACCTGGACCGCAGAATGGTGATGCTCGGTGTTGAGCACACATCCGTATCCGGCGGGCGCGTTGACGGAGATGCGCTGTGCCGCGACCGAGTACGCCGCGCACGGCTGGCCGATCTGCCGTGGTGCTCCGGCACCGTCTCCTAGGACGAGCGTCCTCGAGGACCAGTCGTTGCCCGAGGTCGCCGATCTGATGTGCCGAGGCGAGCCCGTGTCTGAGGACGAGGCGTTCGAGGCGTGGACGGATCGGCCGTGGCCCATTCTCCTGCGTCCCGGTGCGATCGGGGTGATCGACCTCGGTCCTGGCGGCAGCGGCGCCGAAGCGGCGCTCCGGAGCGCCGGATGTCTGGGCCCGATCGTGGTCGGGCCGGGCCTTCGCTGGCACCTGATCGTCGACCACGTCGCCGATACCGGAGTTCGAGCGGGTGATCCGCCGCGCTCGGTACGGGAGGGGTGCGTGCTGCTGCCGCCGAGCCAGGTTCCGAGGCAGATCTCGCGCTGGCGGATCACGCCGCAGGAGACCGCATGGTTCGTACCCGACTACGCCAGCGCGCGGGCCGCGCTGAACGGCCAGACACGAAGGGACTGATGGGCATGTCCGTTTCCTGCATGGCGCCCCCGGCATCGGCCGGGGACACAGCGGCGCGGCGATGCGAGTACTACTGGGCCACCTGCGGGCTGCCCGCCCAACTCGCGGACGGCAACCGGATCGCGCTGCGCCTCGGCGGGCTGCTCGGCGCGGTCACGATGCCCGCCGCGCTGGGACGGAAGGTCGCGCCCAGCCTGCGGGTACGGGCCATGCCCGCCCCGGCGCTGGCGCATCCCGGTGGGGAACGGTGGACGTTCCTGAGCGGGCCGGGCAGCGCGACGCTGGAGCACATGGCCGCGCTGGTGCCGTTGGGCGTCAGCGTGGTCGGGGACAACGCCCTGGTGGTGCTGCCGTCGCCGGAGACCGAGGCGCTGGATCTGTGGCGCTGGGTCGACTGGCCCACCCGAGCCGATCTGCCCGCGCAGGCCGCGCTGCTGGCCACCACCCGTGCACTGGCCACTCCGGTGCCGACCGCTCGATCGGAGACGCCATGACGCCCACAACCTCGTTCGATGCCGCCGAACCGACAACCGGGATGAGCTGCCGCGCGGATGGCGCCGGGGTCGACGTCGCGGGCTGGTGGGCGCTGCGCCGGGCCGCGCGCGGAGAGCTGCGTCGCCACGATGGCGAGCTGTTCACCGACGGGGGCCGGGCGGTGCCTGAGTGGATTGCGCAGGCAGGTGAGGAGCTGCTCGCGTCCGGCCATCTCGCCGCCGACGCTGATCGGCCTCTCATGCTGACCGCGTCCGGATCGGCCGCGCTGGCAGGAGGACAGCCGTGAACACGGCGAGCGTCGACCCGGAGCTGGCCGCATTGCGCGGCGAGCTGATCGAGCGTGCCGCCGCCGATCAGCGCGCCCGCGCCGAGCTTGGCTCCGTGGCTCTCACGCCGGAGCAGTGGGAGACCGTTCACCGCGTCGACGAGGACAACGTGCGCTGGTTCGCGCCTATCGTGGCGGTGCACGGCTGGCCCGGCCGCCGGAGCGTCGGTGTCGACGGCGCGCACGCCGCCTGGGTGCTGGCTCAGCACGCGCCCGCGCCGTACCGGGCCTGCTGGCTGCCGAAGCTGCGGGCCGCAGTGGCCAATCGCGACGCTGCGCCGCGCGATCTGGCGTTTCTGGCCGATCGGGTCGCGATCGACCAACAGCGCCCGCAGCGCTATGGCACCCAGTGGCTGCGGCTCGGTGCCGAGGCGGCCGGCCGTCTCTACCCGCTGCACCGTCCGGCCGAGGTCAACCTTGCGCGCGCGGACGTCGGGCTCGACCCGTTGCCGGACTCCGCGATCGAGGCCGCGTACTCCAGCTTCGCCGAGATCACAGCCGCGACCCGAGGAGGTTCACGATGACCAACTTGCAGTGGGGCGTCAGCCCGTACCACCCCGGACGCGCGCACACCGCCCTGCCCGACACCGACGTCTCCGTGTGCACCCGTCACCTGCACGAGGGCCAGCTCGTGCTCGAATCCCTGGGCCCGCGCCGTCCGGCGAACCTGCGGATCTGCCCGGAGTGCGCTGTCGAAACCGTGGCGCTGCTGTACCCGCTTCCAACGCCGCACCGACGTACCTCGTTCGCACAAGCGTCATAACACTCAGTGACGGCAGGTAGTTTTACTCAGTTGCACTGAGTAGTGTTGCGTGTCACAATTAGTCCGAACGGTGTAATCGGTTACCCGGTAGTTGCATCGGTTGGGAAGATGCGGGTATCCAGGGAAGATCGGGTGATCTTCCCGACTCCGGGGAGAGGTCTTGCGACGCGGGGCCGGATGAGCTGGGAAATCTCCCGTGCGCTGTGACTGGTGGCTGTTGCACGGTTTTGACGGTGTGACGGTGGCGAGGCGCCCCCGCGTGGGCGTTGGGTGGTGACTGCCTGTCATCGACAGGTTGGTCACTCCGCGTGTCGGCGCGGGACAAACGAATCTCGGCTGTCGCGGTCGTCGCTCCACTTAGTGAGGCGGACGTCCGATCCGGTCCCCACAGCCTGCGGCCCAGTCCTCGGACGACGCCGCGACGCGCTGCTCCGCCACAAGCGGCTGTAGCGCGTCGATCCATCCAGGGGGAGACGTGGAATTGAGGTCCATCAACGCTTTCGCGGAGGCGGTGCACCGGCTCCGCCGCCAGCGAGGCATGACGATCGACGACATCGCGGCCCAGACCAACTACAGCGCGAGCTACTTGTCGAAGATCCTGCACGGCGCGCGCCCTCTGGCACCGGCTCTGGTCCGCGAAGTCGACCGCGCACTCGGCGCCGACGGCGAGCTGGAACAGCTCGCCCATGAGCAGGACGAGATTCGCCGTCCCCCCGCTCGTCCGATGCAACTGCCACCTGCCGCCGCGGACTTCGTCGGCCGCGAGGACTATCTCCACCGACTCGACGCCGCACTCATTGAGCACGCCCGCCCGGGAGCTGCGGTCACCGCCGTCATCGAGGGCGGCTTCTGGGTCGGCAAGACGTCGCTGGCGTTGCACTGGGCCGCGCGGGTGCAGAACCGCTTCGCCGGTGGCTGCCTGTTCGCCGACATGCGCGGGCTGGCCCCCGGGCGGGCCGTGGACCCCGGCGACGTCCTGGACGGCTTTCTGCACGCCCTCGGCGCAGGTGCCGACGCGTTGCACGGCACGATCGAGGAACGCGCCGCCCGCTACCGCTCGCTGCTGGCCGCGCGTCCGGCCATCGTCGTGCTGGACAACATCGCCAGTTACGAACAGGTCCGGCACCTGCTGCCCGGGGCGGGCAGCGTGGTGGTGCTGACCAGCCGCGAGCACCAGCCCTCCCTGCTGCTGCACAGCGGCGGCCTGCATATCGACCTGCCCCCGCTGTCGCCCGAGGAAGCCCTGACCCTGCTGCGCAGGCGCGCCGGCGAGGCACGTGTCGAGGTCGAGCGCGAGGCCGCCGAGGCGATCGTGCGCCGCTGCGGACGGCTGCCGATGGCGGTGCTCATTGCCGCCGAACGCATCCAGCAGCACCCGCACGACTCGCTGCAGAGCCTGGCCGACCGGCTCGGCAGCGAAACACGGCGCCTGGACGTGTTCACATCCTCAGACCCTTCGATGAACGTCCACGGCGTGATCGACCTGTCCTACCTCGCCCTGTCGCCGCTGCAGCAGCGTGTGTTCCGGCTGGCCGGCATCATCCCCGTCCCGCTGCTAAGCGCCGAAGCGGTCGCCGCCCAGACCGGCCTTGACGTCGGTACCGTCCGTGAAGTGCTGGACGTGCTGCGCCACGCCCACCTGCTCGACGACGCCTACGTCGGCGCCGGACGCCTCTGGATGAACCACCTCCTGCGCGCCTACGCCTATCAGCGCGCCGTCGTCGAAGACTCCCTCGACGAGGTGGCACGGGCCCGCTACCGGCTCCTGCGCTGGTACGTGACAACCGCGTGGAAAGCCAGCAACGCCCTGACCCCGAACTGGGCCGGTTCCGGGCTCACACTCGACCTCGAACTCGACACCGGAACCGGCACCACGACCATTCCGGAGGTCGCCACGCCGTTCGCCCCGGACGACTATCACGGCGCGCTGGCATGGTGTGACACCGAAGTGACCACCGCGCTCGAACTCGCCCGCCACGCCCGGTCCATCGGCGCCGGAGACGCCGCCTGGATGCTTCCGGCCTTCTTTCTTCCCTACTTCTACCTGACCAAGAATTGGAGCACCTGGCTCACCGCGGCCACCGAAGGACTCGCCGCCGCGCAAGCCCTCGACAGCACCCCGGGCATCGCCCGCTGCACCCAGAGCCTCGGCTGGGTCCTGCACGAACTCGGACGCACCGAGGAAGGCATCGACCACCTCCGGCGCGCGGTCGACCTGCAAACCGAGTTGGGCGACGACCGGGGCCGCGCCTGGAGCGAGTTCGGCCTCGCTGCCGCCTACAGCGCCCTCGACCGCCACGACGACGCCAAAGGGGCCTACGAACTGGCCGAGACGCTCTTCGCGCGCGTCGGCCTCGACCTCGGCGTCGCCGTCGCCCGCGCCATGCTCTCCGGAACGCACCAGAACCTGGGCAACACCGAGGACGCCCGCGCACTCGCCGAGGACGCGCTCGCCCGCGCCCTGGCGCTCGCCCCGAAACAACCCGTCGCCAGCCTCGCCCATCACCAAATGGGCTTGGTCCTGCTGCAGCAGCACCAGCCACGAGCTGCGCTGACCCACTTCGACGCGGCCCTGGCCGTCCGCCGCATCGGACACGAACGCTGGGGTCAGGCCGAAACCCTCGTCGCCCGAGGCGAAACGCTGACCAAACTCGGCGACCCCGAAGGAGCGCGCGCTTCCTACCGCGCCGCGGGGGACATCCTCGAATCACTGCAGGACCCGCGTGCACTCGACATTCAAGCCCAGATCGCCACGATCAACGTGTGCCTGAGCACCCGCGACGAGCCCGGCACCTGAGCCACCCAGCCATAAGGCTCTTTCTCCGCCTAGAACCCCAGTAGGGCTTCGGGACACGCCGAGGCCCTACTGATGCGGCGTAGTTCTATCCCGATACGCTCATCCGCGCGAGCATCGAAAGTAACAGCATGTGCCGACACGGGCACGCGATGTCGCCAGTCCCTCGGATAGATGAAAACTGTTTTCGTCTGGACAAAACGAGCACAAAACCAGCACAAAAAGAGCACAAGACTGTCCTCGGCTACCGGGCCCCGACGCGTTCTCGTTGCTCCACTGTGGAGGTATGCGAACCGAGTCACCTCCCGGAACCGTCGACCCAGTCGGGGGATCGACGGCGCCTCGCCCGGTCTCGCTTGCCGGGGCGACACTCCTCCCCCTAGGTGTCGCCCCGGCGTCCGGAACTCAATCCGGGTATCCCGTCAACACGGAAATGCCGGGAAGTCACAACCTTTTTCTGGAAGCCATATCTGCATTTTTCGCACAGCGCCAGCCCCTTATTCTCGCCGCCGGTCGCTTCGCGATGTCATCCCTGGAATTCCAGCAGCTCTTCTCGACGCCCGTGGCCGTCTCGTGGATTGGTTCAACCGCGCCGACGCATGTCGATTCCCTCTGTGAACCATCACGGTTGGGCGGTCAACCGCACCTGACCCCGAGCGCCGAGTCGCGCTCGGACCGGCTGGTGCGGCGGCTCGCCAGGACCCCAGCCTCCGCGTCCGCCGCACCGCCGCCCCATCCCGAGCCCCACCGTCCTGGACGGAGCACACCGATGGCGCACTTCCTCCTTCTTTGCTCCCATACGCGTGCACTCGACGAGATCGGCGAAGCCGAACTCACCGAACTCGCCGAGAACCCCGAGGCCATTCCCAGCTATGCCTGGTGCGATCGGTGCGTCACCTGGCAGCCCATCGCAGAACTTGTCACAGCGCCCGCCCCGCCTCCGAACCTCCACGCTTTTGCCGAAGCGACCGACCTGGAACCCGCCACCGGTCCGTCTGCCACCGCGACGAGGACCGGCCTGGCGGTTTCCGGTCCACGCCTCGACGAGATCCCAGGAACTGCTGGCACCGAACCCGCACCCGCGGTGGAGGACGCGGGGGCGTCCACGTCCGCCACGGAACCCACCGCCGGACGACACCGCAGCTCTTCCCGATCGGAGCAGTACGCGCGATGACTTCAGCCACCCCGTACGCGCGGATCGTCACGATCAAGGCCGATCTGTCTGTCGACCACGATGAGGACCAGCGCAACCACGACGCGAGCCGGGCCGGATGCCGCGGTCCACGCCAGCGCCTTCGTGCTCGTCTTGGAGGTGTTGATGATGTCGATCCTGGTGCCCGCGGTCGGAGCCGCGAGTATCGCGGCGGGACCAGCGCTGCTCGCGGCCACGGAACGAACGACGGGCACAGTGGTTGTCACTGGCCGGCTGGCACGCATCGCACTTCCCACGGCGATGTCGCTGATGACGGCGGTGCTGTGTTGGGCTGGGTTGCCTCGACTCGGCGCGACACCGATCTGGCTGGCATGGTGCTGGGCGTGCGCACTGGGATGCGGCCTGGCGCTCACGGACCTACGTTGCCGAAGGTTACCGTTTCCGCTGGTGGCAGCGCTGGCGGGCGGAGGTGCTGTGTTCATGCTCTGGGCCACCGTGATCGACGGAACCTGGTTCCGGTTCGGCTTCGCCTGCATCGCAATGGTGGCCGTGCTCGGCCTTGCCTTGCTGGTCCAGATGTGCGCGCCGGAACACACAGGGGGCGGCGATACCGCGCTGTATGCCGCGCTCGCGCTGTATCTCGGCTGGTTCGGGTGGGATGGCCTGTTGCGCGGTCTGCTCGTCGCGAGCGGGCTTACCGCCCTGGTCGCGCTTGCGGTAGCAGTGTCGTCCAAGAGTATGAAATCCCGGTTCCCCGCAGGTCCACCCCTGCTCGCCGGCGCGCTGGTAAGCATCCTGTTGACATAGGCGCATGGCGGCCTGCGCAGGCGCGGGTCGGCATGGACATCAGCATCGGGAGCACTGGGGAGGACCCTGTGAGCAACATCGGTACCAATCGTCGGCGACTGCACGTCATCCTGGCTGGCACCTTCGCCATGTTGCTGGCGGGGTGCAGCGGCGAGTACAACCCGGCACCGTCACCATCGTCTTCGCCGAACCTGTCCGCGCCGTCACAGGCAGCGACCTCTTCCGCCCAGGACGAACGCGCCGCGGTCGAAGCCGCCTACAGCCAGTTCTGGGTCAGCACGTTCCATGCCAGCGACAAGCCGGAGAGCACCTGGCATGACGTAGTGGCCGCGGTGGCAGTCGACCCTCAGCTCACGACCACCTTGAACGCGATGCAATCTCAGAAACAGGCCGGGATCAAGGTCTACGGCGATGTCACGGCGCGCATCGTGTCAGTTCAGATCACCGGCGCCTCCGCGAAAGTAGTCGACTGCCAGGACGGTTCAAGGGCAGGTCAGGCGGATGCCAAGACCGGTGATCGGAAGACCGTCGGCGTACCGCGGAATCCAGTCAATGCAGACCTCAAACGCGACAGCGCTGACGGCCGGTGGAAGGTCGCTCAAGTCACGTTCCCCGGCGGGACATGCTGATGGTCCGTCGACATCTCGCACAAGTCCTGACAGGCGTGCTGTGCCTGGGTGGGATATCAGTGGCGGGCCTGCCGTCACCAGCCCAGGCAGATCCGCCTCCGCCCAGCAATGACGATGGTCAGGTCATCGTCGTTCCGGGCGACCTCTCTGGTCTGGTCGCCCCGCCACACATCGACATGCGGGCCTTGGAGCAGCGAGGCCAGGCACCTGTGCGGCCGGGCGGTCCGGCAAAGAAGTCGGCCGGCACCGGCCAAGATCGGCAGGCCGCCGCCGGTTCGAGCGATGCTGCCGATTCGCCGAGCGGGATTCCTCCCGGATGCTTTCTTGGCGGTTTCGGTGTCGGAGGTGCCCCCGGTGCTGGTCGGCCGGGTGGTAGCGCGTTCGGCATGCGCTGCCTGCCGCCGCTTCCCGCGGACGCCCCGGCGCCGCCGGGTGCGCCTGCGGCACCGCCCTTGCCGACTCCGGCTGAGCTGGCGGCGCAGGCGTTCGAGCAGTTGCAACTGCCGTTGCCGGTGCCACGGCATTCACCGGACGTGCGGCTGCCGGACGGGCGGGACGCGACGATCGTCGGCGAGAACACCTGGATATGGACCGACCGGGGGGTGTGGCATCCAGCCGTGCAGCGGGTGCAGGTCGGACCTGTGTGGGCCGAGGTGACCGCGACCCCGGTAGGCATGACGTTTAACTCGGGCACGGGCGGTTCGATGACATGTTCGGGACCGGGCACACCGTACGACCGCTCCTTTGGTCTGCATGCGGCGAGCCCGGATTGCGGGTTCGTCTACACCCGCAGCTCGGTGGGCCAACCGAACGATCAGGCCAGCGCGGAGTGGGCGATCCAGTGGTCGGTGAGCTGGGTCGGATCGGATGGAACTGCTGACGTCGGCGGGGACTTCCCGCAGATGCAGTCGAGGGCCAGAGCCAGCTTCGCAGTTGCTGAGGTGCAGGCTCTGCGCGCGAATTAGCGGACCGAGAATGCGATAGAAGCATTCCGTCAGACATAAGAAAACTGTATTTCCAAAAAAATGGGTAAGGAGTTGCCCAGTGGGTACTGCTGTGTCTTTTTCCGGGCCACGCCAGGCAAGTGGCGGCTCAGCTGACGTCGAGCTGCCCAACGACGGTGATGGGCCGCGGGTGCCGCGTCGGCGGCGGTGGTGGCTGCTGGGCGTCGCGTTCGTGCTGGCCGCGGTGGTCGCGTTCGGCAACTATGCCCTGATCGCGGGTCAGGACGCCCGGATCGATGTCGTGGTGCTGACGCGGGACGTGGGCTGGGGCCAGCGGATCAGCGACGGCGATCTCGGGGTGGCGAAGGCGGTCCCGGACCAAGGCGTGTCCTCGATTCCGGCCCGTGACCGTGCCGGAGTAGTCGGGCAGGTCACCCGCTCGGCCTTGCCCGCGGGAACTGTGCTGGCGCCCGGCCAGGTGTCCGCGCAACCGGTTCCTGGGCCGGGTGAGCGGTTGGTCGGGCTCGCGGTGAAGCCGGGTCACCTACCCGCGCGCGGTCTGTCGCCCGGTGACCTGGTCCAGGTCAGCCCGGTGACGGGCGGCACCGGGACCGATGCGGGACAAGCTTCGGCGAGTACGGCCGCGCCGTTTCGGGCGCGGGTGGTGGGCACCGGGCCGCCGGACTCGACCGGCGCGGTCACGGTCGATGTCGTCGTCGGCGCGGATGCCGCACAGGCCGCGACCAGCGCTGCGGCGGGCCAGGTTGTCGTGGTCCAGCTCGGACCAGGCGCATAGCGAGCAAATCTTCGTCGGGAAGGGCGGTGAGGGTGTTGGCCATGATCACGATCGTCTCGGGCAAGGGAGCACCGGGCGCGACCACGACGCTGGCCGCGTTGGCGGCGGCGTGGCCCGCGCCGGTGCTGCTGGCCGACTGCGACCCGGCCGGTGGCGACCTCGCGCCGGGCTGGCTGGGTCAGTGGCTTGTGGACGGCACGGTTCGCACCGATCTCGGCGTCCTGTCGCACGCCACCGCGACCCGCCATGCGACAGCGGGCGACCCGGCCACGCTGATCGACCACGTGCAGACCGCGCCGCCCGCACGGCACGTAGGCCTGCTTGCCGGGTTGACGTCGCCGGAACAACACGCCGCGGTCGGGACTGCGGGATGGACTCGCCTGACCGCGTCGCTGGCCGCGTTCAGGACCGTGACCGGTCATCCAGCCGACTCCTTGGTCGATGTCGGCCGCTACGGCGCGGCTACGCCGTGGCCGTTGCTGCTGGCGGCCGACGTCGTGTTGCTCGCGGTGCGCCCAACCCAGCGGCACGTGCTGGCCGCACGCCCCGTGCTGGCCACGCTCGCCGAACGGATTGCCCCGGAGCGACTCGGGCTGGCGGTATGCGCGACCACGCCTGCCGGCACCCGAGAGGTCCGCGCGGCACTGGGCCGCGATGCCGGGGTCGAAGTTCCTGCGGACGCGCGGGCGGCGGGGGTGCTCTCGGACGGGGTCGACGGAGGTGCCCTGTCCCGTCGGTCGCCGTTGCTGCGGGCAGGCCGCCGTGCGGCGCGCCGCCTGCACGGGATCTACCACAACTACACGCTCGCCGAATTGCACGCGCCGACACCGCGAGTGTCCGCAGGCGCGCTCACCGGAGGAACACGATGACGTTGCCACACAACGGATACCGCCTCCCGAACGGTCCCGCCAGCTACCCGCATCCGGTGCCGCTGGCATCGCCACACGGCGGCGTCCCCAGGGGCAGCGGCAGGCCGCCGCAGGCGTTCGGGCAACCGCAGGACCACGCGGCGAGCGACGAACTGGACCCGCGCGCTGTAAGGGAAATCCGGGAGTCGGTCGCGGCACGGCTGGAACGTGTCGCCGCTGGGGAGACCCGTCTGGACACGCCCTTGTCTGCGGAGGAGCAGCAGACACGCATGCGCGCGTACGTGGCCGAGGAAGTCGCTTCTTGGGTGCAGCGTCGCGCCACTGCCGGACAGGCACCGCTGTCGGTGGAGGCGGAACGCCGGTTGACTCGCGCGGTGGTGGCCGCGTTGTCCGGACTGGGCGCGCTGGAGGAGCTGCTGGAGCGCGAAGACGTGGAGAACATCCACGTGCACGGGTGCGACCGCGTGTTGCTCGAACTAGCAGACGGATCGATCGAGCCGTGGCCACACCCGGTGGCCGATACCGACGCCGAGTTGGTCGAGATGCTCGCGGCGATGTTCGCGCGCCAGGGCCAAACGTCGCGCGAGTTCAATGCTGGCCGCCCGCTGGGAAACCTTCGCATCGGTGCTGGCGGCCCGCTGGGCGCTCGGGTCGCGGCCGTGATGGAAGTCAGCGACCGGCCGCGAGTGGCGATCCGTCGCCACCGCCTGGTCGACGTCACCCTCGACGACCTCGTGGCCAACGGCACGCTCGATCCGGTGATCGCGTCGTTCCTGCGTGCGGCGGTGCGCGCGGGCTGCAACGTGATCGTCTCCGGCGGTCCTGCCGCGGGGAAAACCACGCTGCTGCGCGCGTTGTGCACTGAGATCCCGGACTACGAACACGTCGTGACCGTCGAGGAGGAATACGAACTCGGCCTGCACATCGGCGCGCGCCCGTTGGTCACACCGCTGGAAGCCCGGCCGGCCAACAGCGAAGGGATCGGCGAAATCACCCTGGACGATCTGCTCAAGCAGACTTTGCGGCACTCGCCGAGCCGGGTGGTCGTCGGGGAAGTCCGCGCCGGAGAGGTCACCGCGATGCTGCGGGCACTGGGCAACGGCGCGACTGGCGGGATGTGCACCCTGCACGCCACCAACGCGTCCGCCGTCTTCGACCGGATCGGGGCGCTCGGGCAGCTGGCTACCCCGCCGCTGGCGATCGAGGCCGCCCACCAGTGGACCGCCTCGGCGATCGACCTGGTCGTGCACGTCGCCCGCACCGACCACACCCACCTCGGAGCGCACCACCGACAGCGGTTCGTCTCCGAGGTCATAGAGGTCGGTCCGGTCGGTGATTCCGGCCGCCCGGACACCACCAGGATCTTCGCCCCACGCCCTGCCGACGGCCGCGCGGTTCCGGCCTATGCGCCCAGCCGTGACCTGCTAGAGCGCCTAGAGCGGCACGGCTTCGACCGCGCCCAGCTCGACACCGCCGGTGCGGGGATAGGCACCGGAAACATCACCGGTTTCCCAGAAGGAGGCCGGCGATGACGAACGTGTGGCCGGGCTTGCTCGGCGTCGTCGCCGTGCTGGCCCTCGCCTGCGCGGTTGCGGCGATGCTGCCTCCTGCCCCGCGGAAAGCCGGTGGTGGCGTTCGAGGTTCCGTGCCGCAGCGAGCGGCAGGCTGGCGGGAGCGCCTGGCACGGCTTCCGCTGCGGCGGGTTGCTGTGGCGGTGGTCGGGGGCGCGGTGGTGTGGTGGGCCACTGGCTGGCCGGTGGCGGCGATCATCGCCGTCGCCGGGGCGGTGACCGTGCCGATCCTGGCCCGCGGACACGACGCGCAGCGACTGATCGCGCGCTTGGACGCATTGGCAAGCTGGGTACGGCGGCTGGCCGACGTACTGGCCTCCGGCGCGGGCGGGCTGGAGCAGGCGATCACCAGCTCGGCTCGCACCGCCCCCGACGCGTTGGCCACCGAGGTCGAGACCCTCGCAGTGCGGCTGCGCACCCGCGGCCTGGAGCAGGCATTGCGCGCGTTCGCCGACGACGTCGGCGACGAAGCCGCCGACGAGGTCGTCCTCGCCCTGGTCCTGCGCGCCCGCGCCGGTGGACGCGGTCTGGTCGATGTTCTCGACGCGAAAGCCACCGCCCTCGAACGGGAGGTCGTGGCCCGCCGGGACATCGAAGCCGACCGGGCGAAACCGCGCACCGATGTGCGCGCGATCCTCGGCATCACCGTGGTCTTGCTGGTCGGGTTGGTGTTGTTCGCCCGGGAATTCCTCTCGCCCTTCGACGGAGTGCTGGGCCAGGTGGTCATGGCCGGGATCGGGGGTCTGCTCGGCGCGGCCGGGTGGTGGATGCACATCCTGATCCGCACTCGCCGCCCCGCCCGGCTGCTCGGTGTCTCCTCCCGGACCCCAGTCGGCGCACCGAAGCCGAAGCGCTCGCTGACCGTGGTCACCCAGCCCGACGCGGAGGCCCTGCGATGAGCCCGGGTATCGCTGCCGCTGTTCTCGGCGCCCTCGCCGGGATCGCGCTCGTGTGCGTGATTCTGGCGTTGGTACGGCCAGCACCGGTCAACCTGGCCGCCGCGGTCGCGGAGCTGGACGACCGCGCAGCGCGTCGCGTGGACGGAGCTGCGCCGCTGGGTCGCTGGTCGGTTCGACTGCACCGCCTGGCCGGGTACTCGGCGCGGTCATCGAACCGGTGGTGGGGTATTCCGGCCGGCGACCTCGACGTGCTCGACCAGACGGCCGAACGTTACATCGTTCGACGCCTGGCATGGGCTAGCGGCGCCGCTGCAAGCGTCGTGGCGATGGCAGGTTTGGCGTGGTTCGGCGGCGTCGGTTTCCCCGGCACTGTTGTGATCCTGGGCGTGCTGGTCGCTGCGGTGGCCGGGTCGCTGGTGCCAGTGCTGGCCGTGCGCGAGGACGCCACTCGGGCGCGAGAGGAGTTCCGGCGCGGGGTCGCCGCGTATCTCGACCTGGTGGCCCAGGAACGGGCGACGGGTCGCGCCCCGAGCCAAGCACTCGCCGAAGCTGCCGCGGTGGCGGACTCGTGGGTGTTCGCGCGGATCAGTCGCACACTCGGCCGGGCGATGCGCGCCGGGCACACCCCGTGGGAAGCCTTATCCCGGCTGGGCAAACGGATGGGTGTCGTCGAACTCGCCGACCTGGCCGACATCCTGTCCACCGCCGCTGATGGCGCTGCCATCTACAGCACGCTCATCGCGAAAGCGAGCGCGCTGCGCTCGGCCGCGCTCGCCGGAGACAAGGCCGACGCCAACGGGCGTTCCCAGCGGCTCGCGCTCCCGGTTGCCCTGTTGCTGGTCGCATTTCTCCTGCTGGCCATCTATCCAGCCCTGCTCCGGCTGCTGACAGCCGGTGGTTAGCCGCGCAGCCTGAGACGAATCACCTAAAAACGTTGCACACCAAGGAGTTGAACATCATGACCGAGATCCTGGAGCACTACCTCACCGCGGCGCGGCGTCGCGTTGCGCAGCTTGAGCTGAGTCTCGGCGGCGCAGTGATGTTGTTGTTCGTCACCGTCACGGCCCGCTGGGAACGCGTGCGTGCCACCAGTGATCGCGGATCGGAAAGCGTGGAGAAGGCCGTCCTGGTGGCCATCGGGCTCGCTGTGGCCATCGGACTTGGCGTCGCGATCCGTGCCGTGGTGCAGCAGTTCCAAGGCCAGATCAAGTGACGAGACGAAGGAGCCAGGATGCCTACCAACGAGGAGATCGAACGTCGTGTCGCGGAGGCCGACGCGCCCCGCAGCGCCAAGCGATCCGCTGCGGCACAACGAGTCGGCGATCTCGCTACGCGTCGTGCCGAGATCGCTGCCCAGCTGAACGAGGTCGAACGAGAACTCGGCGAGGTCCTCGCCGACTCCAGCGACGTCATCGATATTGACGAGCTAGCCGAGTTCACCGAAGTGCCTGCCACCGACCTCGCCCGCTGGCTCGAAGCGGGTAAACCAGCGTCTACGAAGCGAAAGAAGCCCGTTAATAACGGCTCCCGCGCGAAGAAAACCACACAGCCGCCGAAAACCACCACCGCGAAGACGGTGCCCACGCCACGTCCCCTCGCTGCGGCTCCAACACCCACCGCAGACACACCGGCGGCAAGTAGCTCGGCGGCCCAGTGATGCGTACCAGCGGACTCAGCTACCGGGGACATCCACGGGCGACGAAAAGCACCGGCACAGCTCAGATCCGCGACCAGGGAGCAGAGTCCGTCGGCTTGGCCATTCTGTTTCCGATTGCCCTGGTGTTGATCCTCTCGGCGGTGCAGGGCGGCTTGTGGTGGCACGTCCATGCCGTCGCCGCGCAAGCCGCCCAGGCCGGAGTGGAGGCTGGACGTCCAGTCGGTGGCACGACCACCACAGCGGCCGAGGCCGCGCGCTCGTTCGCCACCCGCGCCGGCCGCGGCGTCCTCACCGCTCCCGAGGTCCACACCACCGTCACCGCGGACACCGTCCAAGTGGAGGTGTCGGGCACCGCCATCCGGCTGGTGCCGATCCCGGGCCTGGACATCCGCGTCGCCGCATCCGCGCACGCCGTGAAAGAGCGCTTCACCGTGCCCGCGCTGGCGGCTGGAGACGGCCCATGAGGTCCCGAAACCGAACACACCATGACTGGTCGCGCTGCTGGAGTGACACGGGTTCAGTCAGCGTCGAAGCCGCGGTCCTGGTGCCTGCCGTGCTCTTCGTCGGGCTGCTGATCATTGCCGGTGCCCGGGTCAGCTCGGCACAGCAAGCGGTCGACAACGCCGCCGCAGCCGCAGCGCGAGCTGCCTCGATCGCGCGCAGCCCCGACGCGGCACAACAGGCCGGAACCCGCGTCGCCCGCGAACGGCTCGACCGCGAGGGCCTGACGTGTCACACCTCCAGCGTGTCGGTCGACGCCAGCCAGATCGCGGTCGGCCGCGCCGGACAGGTGCGGGCACGTCTGACTTGTCAGGTCGCGTTGAGCGATCTCGCACTTCCGGTCCCCGGCGGCACGGACACGATCACGAGCACCTTCACCAGCCCCACCGACCCCTACCGAGGCATCCCATGACCACCCGGACAACGCCGCGGGACACGGGATCGGTCAGCGTGATAGTGGCCGTCTTGGTGCCCGCGCTGCTGCTCGTCTTCGCCTTGGTAGTGGATGGCTCCGCGCGGTTGCGGGTCATCGCCCGCGCCGACGCGCTGGCTGCCGAAGCTGCCCGCGCGGCCAACACCGCGGTGGACACCCGCAGCCCCGCGGTCAGCATCGACACGACGACCGCAGCGCGCACTGCCGCCGACTACCTCGCTCGTGCCGGGTATCCCGGTCAGGTCAGCGTCGCCGGACCGCGCGCGGTCCGCGTGACCGTCACCGTCGTCGAGCCAGCCCCCATCGGGCTGCTCGGCGGTACCGCCGAGGCCACGGGCACCGCGCTGGCCGAACTCGGCGTCGGCACCCGGACCGGCGACCTGCCATGACCGCCGCACCAGCACAGCGGATTCGCGGGGCATTCGCCGCGCTGGCCTTGCTTGCCTTCATTGCCGGGCTACCGTGCGCACTTCTCGCGCTTGGCGCCGATCCCGCCCGCCTGCTTCCCGACCATTGGCCCGACCCCACCCCGATCGGCCAATGGCCCGAACGGATCTGGAACACGCTGCGGTGGGCGTGGCTGACCGGCGACCTCGTGCTCTGGCTGGTCGTGGCGGTGGCGTGGGCTGGCTGGTTCTTGCTGACTCTTTCCGTCGTGGTCGAGGTGATTCGCCAGACGGGGCACGGTGTCCGTACCGCCCGCGGTTTGCTGCGCCGGGTGCCGCGTGGCCGATGGATCGCCGGACTGGTGGCCGCCGTTCTCGTGGCCACCTCCGCCGGTACCGCAGCGGCATCGACAGCCCCGGCAACACCAGTCGCGGCCACCGCGCCGCCATGGCCCCACGAACATCCCGTCACGGCAGCCCGGGCCTCCGCAACGGACACCGCGACCGACCAGACGGCGGGAACTGTCGGCGCCCCGAGCACGTCGTCTCCCGCAGCAGCGGGAACGGACGACGCCGTGCCTTACACGGTGGTGCACGGCGACACCTTGTGGGACTTGGCTGAACGCCACCTCGGCCGTGGCACGCGCTACCACGAGATCGTGCGGCTCAACCCCGGCCTGCTCGCCGACAGCCCAGGCGACCTGGAACCGGGATGGACGCTGCTGTTGCCACCGGATGCCGTCGCCTTGCCTCGTCCCGCGGACATCGCCACGGCGAGCGGGCGCACCGTCACCGTCGAGCCCACCGACACGCTCTCGGCCATCGCTGAACGCGAACTCGGCAACCCGGACGCCTGGCCCGCGATCTTCGACCTCAACGCCGGCCGCACCCAACCCGACGGCCGCGCGCTGCGCCACCCCGACCAGCTCCTGCCCGGCTGGCACCTCGTCCTGCCCGCCCAGGGAGCACCACCACCCGCGCAGCCACCCGAGCAGCCCGCGACGCCACCGAACAGCCCGACACCCGCGCCCGCCCCAGA
>NZ_JAAXLS010000109.1 GCF_012328925.1 Amycolatopsis acididurans | reverse complement strand
GGGTCTGTCAAACGAGCGGTGTAACTCGGGTTGAAGGGGAACTACTTGCGTCCGGCGGCCAGACGGCCGTCGAAGGCGATCTCGAACGCGTTCAGCGCGGGTTTCCACCGCATCGTCCAGCGTTTCCGGCCGGCGCCGGTCGGGTCCAGACTCATGATCGCCATGTAGACGCACTTGAGCGCGGCTTGCTCGTTCGGGAAGTGACCGCGGGCCTTCACGGCGCGGCGGATGCGGGCGTTGACGCTCTCGATCGCGTTGGTCGAGCAGATCACCCGCCGGATCTCCGGATCGAACGCCAGGAACGGCACGAACTCCGCCCAAGCGTTGTCCCACAACCTGACGATGGCCGGGTATCGGGCGCCCCACGTCTCGGCGAACTCGGCGAACCGCTCGCGGGCGGCGGCCTCGGTCGGTGCGGTGTAAACCGGCTTGAGCGCCCTGGCGATCGCGTCCCAGTGCTGACGGCCGGCGTAGCGGAAGCTGTTGCGCAGCAAGTGAACCACGCAAGTCTGGGTGATCGTGGCCGGCCAGACAGCAGCGATCGACTCGGGCAACCCGGTCAGCCCGTCGCAGACGACCATGAGCACGTCAGCGACGCCGCGGTTCTTGAGCTCGGTGAGCACGTGCAGCCAGTACTTGGCGCCTTCGCCGCCCTCGCCGGCCCACAACCCGAGGATGTCGCGGCGGCCCTCGCAGGTCACCGCCAGCGCGACGTAGATCGGCCGGTTGGCCACCTTGCCGTCGCGGATCTTGACGTGGATCGCATCGATGAAGATCACCGGATAGACCGGGTCCAGGGGCCGGTTCTGCCACTCGACCATGCCCTCGACGACCTTGTCGGTGATCGTGGAGATGGTCTGCCGGGACACCTCGGCCCCGTAGACCTCGGCCAGGTGCGCCGAGATCTCCCCGGTCGTGAGACCCTTCGCGGCCAGCGAGATCACCATCTCGTCCACGCCGCCCAGGCGTTTCTGCCGCTTGGCGACGATCTTCGGCTCGAAGCTGGCATCCCGGTCCCGCGGCACGTCGAGCCGTACCGGGCCCACGTCGGTGAGCACGGTCTTGGCGCGGGTGCCGTTACGCGAGTTGCCGGTCCCACGGCCGGCCGGGTCGTGCTTGTCGTAGCCGAGATGGTCGGTGATCTCGCCCTCGAGCGCGGACTCCAGCAGCCGCTTGGTCAACTGCGCCAGCACCCCGTCCTCGCCGGTCAGCGCCAGCCCACCAGCCTTCGCGCGATCCACCAGCTGCGCGACGAGCTGCTCGTCCAGGCCATCCAGCCCGGACACGGGGTTCAAGTCCTCAGCGTTCTCCACGCCGGACATCATGTCGGTCATCAGGTGCACTTCCATGATCGGGAATTACACCGCTCGTTTTACAGTCCC
>NZ_JAAXLS010000107.1 GCF_012328925.1 Amycolatopsis acididurans | reverse complement strand
GGTGGTGTGCCGGGTGGGTGCGGGGAACCCGGTGGAGTGACGGGCGCGCGCGAGCGCGTCGTAGGGGACGGGTTGGGGGTCGGCGCGGTCGTTGTCGACGACGGTGGCGGTGGCGGTGTGGTCGTCGTAGCCGGTGATCACGATGTCGTGGCGGCTCATGCTCAGCCGCACCCGCAGGTAGGGAAGGTGGGCGATGTCGGCCCAGCACAGCACCGGATACCCGTGGTCGAGTTCGTCGCGGACCCACGCCCAGCCCTCGTCGGGGTCGTCGGTGGCGTGCTGAGTGGCGGTGATCCCGAGACGGCGGGTGAACGCGCCGGTGAGGTCGGGGCCGCGGCCCACAAGGTAGATCGGCGGGCTCATGGCCGGGTGACGCAGGTAGGTGAACCCGAGCTCGCCGGCGAGGCCGAACACGGTGCCCTCGTCCAGGGGCGTGTCGTCATAGGACAGCCGGGCCCACTGCATCAGGTCCCGCAGCGCCCCCGAGCCGCAGTGCCCGGCCACCTGGTGCGGGTAGTCGCTGATGAGGCGTTGTGCGGTCACGACGTGCTCCTGTCCGGTTCGACGGTCACCGACAGGCGGGCAGCGTCGCGGCCGCGGGTGTCCGCTGGCCGTGACGGTCCGTGCCGGGGGTGGCGTCCGGGCGCCCACACCGTGAGCGCGACGGCCGTGACCGCGGTGATCACGGCCAGGATGCTCAGGGTGTCGTGGAACCCGTCGACGAAGGCGTGGCGTGCCGCGTCGGCAAGACCAGGCCCAGCGGACGAGTCGCCGACCAGCCGCAGGGCGGCGGCCAGCGAGTCGCTGGCGTGGGCGCGTGCTGGTGGGGGAAGGTCGGTGATCGCCGGGGAGAGGTGGGTGCGGTAGCTGCCGGCGAGCAAGCTGCCGGCCAGCGCGATCCCCACCGCGGCACCGAGCTCCCGGGTGACGTCGTTGACCGCGGAGGCCACCCCCTGCTTGGCGCGGGGAACCCCGCGCACGATAGCCGCGGTGGCCGGTGTCGCGCAGACGCCCAGGCCGAGCCCGAACACGCCGAGGAACACCGCCAGCCGCGGATAGTTCTCGCCCACCCCCAGCCCGCCGATCCCGACCAGCGCGACAGCCACCAGCGCCAAGCCGGTACCGGTCATCACCCGCAGGCCCACCCGCTCGCTCACCCACGGCGCGAGCACCGCGGCCACGACCAGCGGGACAGCCACCGGCGCCAACGCCAGCCCGGCCCGCAGCGGCGAGTAGCCCCACACCAGCTGCAGATGCTGCATCAGCAGGAAAAACACCCCGAACGCGGCCAGGAACTGCACCACCAGCGAGACCGCGCCCGCGCCGAACCCGCGCTCACCGAACAACCCGACCTGCAGCAACGGTGCCATACGACGCCGTTCGACCAGCACGAACCCGGCCCCCGCCAGCACGCCACCACCGAGCGAGGCGACCACCAGCGCACTGTCCCAGCCGTGATCGGGAGCCCCGATCACCCCGAACACAATTAGTCCCACCGCCGCCGCCGACAGCACCGCCCCCGGCACATCCAGCCGGGGCGCCGCCGGCTCACGCGAGGCCGGCACGAACCAGCCACCCACCGCCAACACCAGCGCCAGCACCGCGGTGGCCACGAACACCGCCCGCCACGACCAGGCCGCCAACACCACCCCCGCCCCGAGAATCCCCAGCACCGCCCCCGCTCCGGCAAACCC
>NZ_JAAXLS010000106.1 GCF_012328925.1 Amycolatopsis acididurans | reverse complement strand
CGATTCCCCACAAGCCCCCACCAGAGCTCCCCACTTCGCTCCCCGGAGGCCTTCACCATCCCCGCGAGGGCCGTTTTCGCGGCCCGACACCCCCGGGCCGGGGGAGGGATGGGAGGCTTCCCCCACGTCGCCCCCACCAGCCACCACCCTTCTCACCTGCGAAAACAGCGTCTCGTTCCCTCGGAAGTGGAGCTATTCGGCGTTGACTGTGGTGAAAAGTGGGGTACGGTGGTGAGCAGTGGGGCGGAAGGGAAGCCCTGTGGGAGGTGGGGCCGATGTTCCTCGGTACCCACACCCCGAAACTGGATGACAAGGGGCGGCTCACGCTGCCCGCGAAGTTCCGGGACGCGCTGGCAGGTGGGCTGATGGTCACCAAGGGGCAAGATCACTGCCTCTACGTCTTCCCGCGTGCCGAGTTCGAGCAGATGGCCCGCAAGGTCGCGGAGGCCCCGTTCACCAACGAGGCCGTCCGTGCCTACCAGCGCTATCTGTTCGCCGGGACCGACGAGCAACGCCCGGACGGGCAGGGGCGCATCGCGATCGCGTCCGAGTTGCGGCGTTATGCCGGGCTCAACAAGGAGTGCGTGGTGATCGGTGCGATCACCAGGTTGGAGATCTGGGACGCACAGGCCTGGGAAACCTACCTGGAGGAGCACGAGGACAGCTACGCCAAGGCGCAGGAGGAGGTCTTGCCGGGCGTTTTCTGAGCGTCCGGCCGGGCGGCACCCACGCCGTCGGGGGGCGCGGGTGGCGATTTTCGGGAGTGACCGGACTCGGATGCCGTGAGGCCTCTGTCCGCTCAGCGGCCCTGGTGCACCTTCCCCGGCACCAGGCCCGCAGCGGGCGGGCGGGGACCTGACGGCATCCGAGTGGCGTATCGAGGGGGTGGGAATCGCATGGCGGAGCATGTTCCGGTGCTGCTCGAGCGGGTGCTCGAGCTGTTCGCGCCGGCGTTGTCCGGCCGTCCCGCGGTACTCGTCGACGCGACCGTCGGCCTCGGCGGCCACTCCGACGCCCTGCTCTCGGCGCATCCTCAGCTCAGGCTCATCGCACTGGACCGCGACCCCAACGCGCTCGAACGCGCGGGGGAACGGCTCGCGCGGCACGGTGACCGGGTCGAACTCGTGCACGCGGTGTACGACCGCATCGGTGACGTGCTGGCCGAACGCGGCCTGTCCACTGTGGATGGTGTGCTGTTCGACCTCGGCGTCTCCTCGATGCAGCTGGACCTCGCCGAGCGCGGCTTCGCCTACGCCAGGGACGCGCCGCTGGACATGCGGATGGACCCGACGACGGGACCCACCGCCGCCGACGTGCTCAACACCTACGAACCCGCCGAACTCGTGCGGATTCTGCGCGAGTACGGCGAAGAACGCTTCGCCCAGCGGATCGTGAAGGCGATCGTGGCGCAGCGTCAGCGCGAGCCCTTCGACCGAAGCGAGGGGCTCGTACGACTGCTCTACGACGCGGTTCCGGCGGCGAGCCGCCGCACCGGAGGGCATCCCGCCAAGCGCACCTTCCAGGCGTTGCGGATCGAGGTCAACGGTGAGCTCGACGTGCTGCGCGCCGCGATCCCCGCCGCACTCGCGGCGCTGGCCCCCGGAGGCCGGATCGTGGTCGAGTCCTACCAGTCGCTGGAGGACCGCATCGTCAAGCAGGCGTTCGCGGAGCTCGCGAAATCCCGCACCCCGCAAGGACTTCCGGTCGAGCTGCCCGGCCACGGGCCCGAGCTGAAACTGCTCACCCGCGGCGCCGAGAAGGCGGACGAGGCCGAGATCGAACGCAACCCGCGTGCCGCGTCCGTGCGGCTGCGCGCGGCGGAACGGATACAGGAGGCGGCATGACTGCGCCCACCCGGACACGGAGGAAGCCCGCGGTCGAGCCCCGGTCGCGCGTGGGCACGATGCCGCGGGAGGCCGAGCGGCCCACCCGCACCGGCCAGCAGCGCACCGCGGCCGCCGAGCGCGCCTACGCCCGCCGCGCCCAGCGCGCGGACCTGGTGCGTGGCAAGGAGAAGGAGGTCGAGCAGCCGCAGCCGCGCAAGTTCACACTGCGCTGGCCGCGCTCTCGCGCGTCGTTCGTGCTGATCGTGATGACCCTGCTGGCCGCGGGTGTGGCCACCACGCTGCTGCTGTCCACGCAGGCCATCGCCGACTCCTACCGGCTCGAGCAGCTCCGCGAGGAGAACTCGTCGCTGGCCGAGCAGTCCGAGCAACTGCAGCAGGACGTGTCGAACGCCGAGGCAGCCTCGTCGCTGGCCGACCACGCCAAGGCGCTGGGCATGGTGCCCTCGGGTGAGCCGGCGCACCTGGTGCAGAACCCGGACGGTTCGGTCCGCGTCGTCGGCACGCCCGCGAAGGCGACGGCTCCCGCCACACCGCCGCCGCCCGCCCCGTCGACACCGGCCACCCCGCCGGCCAC
>NZ_JAAXLS010000105.1 GCF_012328925.1 Amycolatopsis acididurans | reverse complement strand
CGCCGCCACCCACGGGCCCCGATCGGTCTCGATCCCGACCAGCACCTCGACATCGGCCGGGTCGATGTCCCCGGTCAGTTCCCCGATCATGGTGTGCAACCGGGCCATCCCCGCCACACCCTCGGGCAGCCGGGCCTTGGCCAAACGGCGCCCCGAGCCGTCCATCACCTCCACATCGTGGTGGGGTCGGCATGGAGCGCGGTTCCGGGATTGCTCCCGGCCCGTTTCCCCATGCCGCCCTCCCGAACCGGACGTGCGAGTTGTCCCCGCATCCGGCTCTCCACAAGTCCCGTTGGACGGGTGCTTTCCTCATGCCTTGCTGGGCCAGGGCGACGGGATCGCCGTTCCCCGTGGTCGGTAGCGCGTGGTGGCCACCGATCCGGGGTTGAACAACACGACTTCTCCCGCCTGTGGCCACCATCCGCCGTCGCAGTAGCGGCGACGCAGTTCCTTCCAGCCCATGTTGGGGTGCTTGCGTCGGAGCCATCCGAACACCTGCCGCCAGACAATCATGCGCAGGTATTCAAATGCCCGGCTCGACACACCTGGGCGGAAATACGCGGTCCAGCCCCGCAGCACCTGGTTGAGCTTGTGCAGCAGGACTGTCAGCGGCAGGCTGACGTTCGTCCGGCAGATCGCCTTCGTCTTGGCCTTGATGGACTTCAGAGTCTTCTTGGCCGGATAGTTGTAGACGTAGTGCCGGACGGTGCCTCGCTTGCGGTGACGCTGGATGCGCCAACCCAAGAAGTCGAGGCCCTCGTCGATATGGGTGATCAGCGTCTTGTCCTCCGACAGTCGCAGGCCGACGGTGGACAAGACCTCCGCCACTTCGGGGAGCATTGCCTGCGCGTGCGCTCGTGTCCCGGAGATCAGGATCACGAAGTCGTCCGCGTACCGGATCAACCGGCAATTGGGCAGTCCCTTGCGGCGGCGGGTCCACCGCTGTTTTGTGGTCGATCGTGGCCCACCTGGATGCGTGACGAAATGCTCGTCCAGCACCGACAGTGCGACGTTGGCCAGCAGCGGGGACAGAATCCCACCTTGCGGGGTGCCAGTGACCGTTTCCTTCGACGTGCCTACCTCGCTGAGGATGCCCGCCTTCAGAAACACCTTCACCAGCGCGAGCACGCGCTTGTCCCCGATCCGAGCTCGCACCCGATCCATCAGGGCCGGATGCGAGATCTCGTCGAAGCAGGCCGTGATGTCGCCCTCCAGCACCCACTCGTAGGTCTTGGATGCCAGGAAAACGGTCTCGGCCATCGCGTCGTGCGCGCGTCGCTTAGGCCGAAAGCCGTACGAGCACGGCATGAAGTCCGCCTCGAAGATCGGCTCCAGCACCAGCTTCAAGGACGCCTGGACCACCCGGTCGGTCACGGTCGGGATGCCCAAACGTCGCCGCTTGCGCGAACCTGGTTTGGGGATCATCCGTTCCTTGACCGGCATGGGTCGGAAGCTGCGCGACTTCAGTTGTTCGCGCAACTCGGCGAGGAAGCCCTCCGCGCCAATCCGGTCACGGACGAAGGCGGCGGTCTGTCCGTCGACTCCGGCCGATCGAGCGCCTTTGTTCCCCGCAACCCGAGCCCAAGCGACCAACAGGAAGCTGGGATCGGTGACGAGGTTGAAAATGTCGTCGAACCGGCGATGAGGATCGTCGGTCGCCCAACGGTGCAACTTGGTCTGGATCTCCAGTACCCGGCGCTCGGCCCAATACAGAACCGCCTCCGGATCGCGGGTGTTCACCCGTGGCCTCCCGGCATTCCAGTCTCCTCCTTGCTGACTCGCTGGCTCCCTTCGCCATGTGGCCGGCTTTCCCGACCTCGGACTACTACGGAGCCTCCGTCCCGTCCGATGCCTTCAGAAGACGACGTGCCTGCCCGTCCTTCGCGCTGGCTGCGCGAGGCGAGGGCGACACCGGACGGTTCCCACGTTCACCTCGAAGTCGATCGATGGGTGAGGCGCCCAGCTCTACCCCTGCGGCATCGCCACGGCTACGCCGCAGACCTTCGCCGTGGCCTCCCGACGGCTCACCACATCGCCGCCGGGAGTTCTCCACCGCCCACCGGACAGTGGATACGCACCGCACCCAGCCCCTATCCGCCAAGTTTGAGCTGGTGGGCCGTTAAGGGGCGTCAAACACTGGTTCCTCTCGTACGCCTTCCCATCTCGCTGACCGGACCCGCACCGTCTGGCAGTACCGGCACGTCCCGGCGTTGTCAGGGCTGCTCCCACCCTCACCGGCGTCTCCCGGATCAGGCTGCCCCCAGCTTCACCCGCCCACTGCGATGGCCGGATGGCAAAGGCCTTTCACCTCCACTCGACTCGAAGCGCCTCGTGGCGCACGTGGTCTTCCGCCCAGTCATCCCCTACGAACAGCCGCAACGATCCTCCCGTTGTCGATCACCATCACGCAGCCGGCGGGAGAACTATCAGCGACCTAATCAAGCAGTGCTCACACCACCGGCGGGCACGACATCCCAGCAGCGATCAACTCTCCCGACCAACCGGCAGGGGCACGATCTTTGCTCAGGACTCGAAGTCCAGGAGCTCACAGTGCTCACCTACCGGCCAGCTACACCAGGAGTGTGCCGGATGGCTCACTCCCAGAACTGATTAGGAGC
>NZ_JAAXLS010000104.1 GCF_012328925.1 Amycolatopsis acididurans | reverse complement strand
GTTCGGCGGTGTCCTACTCTCCCACACCCTGGCGGGTGCAGTACCATCGGCGCTGGCAGGCTTAGCTTCCGGGTTCGGAATGGGACCGGGCGTTTCCCCACCGCCATAACCACCGAAACACTCCGAAACAACACCACCCCCATCATTAATCCGGGGGTTCCGGTGTGGTGTTTCAGATACCGTAGAGTGGATGCGTAACATCTTTGTGGGTAAGTCCTCGGCCTATTAGTACCAGTCAACTCGAAAACACATTACTGTGCGTCCATTTCTGGCCTATCAACCCCATCGTCTCTAGGGGGCCTTAACCCATCAAGGGTGGGAGACCTCATCTTGGAACAGGCTTCCCGCTTAGATGCCTTCAGCGGTTATCCCTTCCGAACGTAGCTAACCAGCCATGCCCCTGGCGGAACAACTGGCATACCAGAGGTTCGTCCGTCCCGGTCCTCTCGTACTAGGGACAGCCTTCCTCAAGTCTCCTACGCGCGCGGCGGATAGGGACCGAACTGTCTCACGACGTTCTAAACCCAGCTCGCGTGCCGCTTTAATGGGCGAACAGCCCAACCCTTGGGACCTACTCCAGCCCCAGGATGCGACGAGCCGACATCGAGGTGCCAAACCATGCCGTCGATATGGACTCTTGGGCAAGATCAGCCTGTTATCCCCGGGGTACCTTTTATCCGTTGAGCGACACCCCTTCCACCAGGCGGTGCCGGATCACTAGTCCCGACTTTCGTCCCTGCTCGACCTGTCAGTCTCACAGTCAAGCTCCCTTGTGCACTTACACTCAACACCTGATTGCCAACCAGGCTGAGGGAACCTTTGGGCGCCTCCGTTACTCTTTGGGAGGCAACCGCCCCAGTTAAACTACCCACCAGGCACTGTCCCTGAACCGGCTCACGGTCCGAGGTTAGATTCCCAATCCGACCAGAGTGGTATTTCAACAACAACTCCACGAGAACTAGCGTCCCCGCTTCACAGTTTCCCACCTATCCTACACAAGCCGAACCGAAAACCAATACCAAGCTATAGTAAAGGTCCCGGGGTCTTTCCGTCCTGCCGCGCGTAACGAGCATCTTTACTCGTAATGCAATTTCGCCGGGCCTGTGGTTGAGACAGCCGGAAAGTCGTTACGCCATTCGTGCAGGTCGGAACTTACCCGACAAGGAATTTCGCTACCTTAGGATGGTTATAGTTACCACCGCCGTTTACTGGCGCTTAAATTCTCAGCTTCACCCCCGAAAGGGTTAACCGGTCCTCTTAACGTTCCAGCACCGGGCAGGCGTCAGTCCATATACCTCGAATTACTTCTTCGCATGGACCTGTGTTTTTAGTAAACAGTCGCTTTCCGCTGGTCTCTGCGGCCACTGCTCCCTAGCCCGCGAAGGGCTTCAAGAGCCTTGGCCCCCCTTCTCCCGAAGTTACGGGGGCATTTTGCCGAGTTCCTTAACCACAGTTCACCCGATCGCCTTAGTATTCTCTACCTGACCACCTGTGTCGGTTTGGGGTACGGGCCGCACATGTTCTCGCTAGAGGCTTTTCTCGGCAGCATAGGATCACCCTACTTCACCTCAACGGCTACGCATCACGTCTCAGCCTGTCTGAGCGGCGGATTTACCTACCACTCGGCCTACACGCTTACACCAGTACAACCACTCACTGGCGGAGCTACCTTCCTGCGTCACCCCATCGCTTGACTACTACACACTCAGGCCCCACGCTCCACCACTCAGTTCCGAAGAACCTCGCAGCTTCGGGTGGTTAGTATCATGCGCCTCATCAGGGACGAACATACGCGGGTACGGGAATATCAACCCGTTGTCCATCGACTACGCCTGTCGGCCTCGCCTTAGGTCCCGACTCACCCTGGGCAGATTAACTTGACCCAGGAACCCTTGGTCATCCGGCGGCAGAGGTTCTCACTCTGCATTCGCTACTCATGCCTGCATTCTCACTCCCACACCCTCCACCCCTAGTTTCCACTGAGGCTTCACCGGGCGCAGGACGCTCCCCTACCCACCACACCAGTCGTTAGACCAAAGGTGTAGTGACACGGCTTCGGCGGTGTGCTTAAGCCCCGCTACATTGTCGGCGCAGGACCACTTGACCAGTGAGCTATTACGCACTCTTTCAAGGGTGGCTGCTTCTAAGCCAACCTCCTGGTTGTCTGGGCAATCCCACATCCTTTCCCACTGAGCACACACTTCGGGGCCTTAGCCGGTGTTCTGGGCTGTTTCCCTCTCGACGACGAAGCTTATCCCCCGCCGTCTCACTGCCGCGCTCTCACTCACCCGTATTCGGAGTTTGGTTGACTTCGGTAACCCGGTAAGGCCCCTAGGCCACCCAGTAGCTCTACCCCAGGTGAGAAACACACGACGCTGCACCTAAATGCATTTCGGGGAGAACCAGCTATCACGGAGTTTGATTGGCCTTTCACCCCTACCCACAACTCATCCCCCAGGTTTTCAACCCTGGTGGGTTCGGCCCTCCACACCGTCTTACCGGCGCTTCAGCCTGGCCATGGGTAGATCACTCCGCTTCGGGTCTAGACCACGCGACTCCATCGCCCTCTTCAGACTCGCTTTCGCTACGGCTACCCCACACGGGTTAACCTCGCCACGCAGCACTAACTCGCAGGCTCATTCTTCAAAAGGCACGCCATCACCACCACCCCAAAAGGGCAGCTCGGCTCTGACGGCTTGTAGGCACACGGTTTCAGGTACTCTTTCACTCCCCTCCCGGGGTACTTTTCATCTTTCCCTCACGGTACTAGTCCGCTATCGGTCACCAGGAAGTATTTAGGCTTACCGAGTGGTCCCGGCAGATTCACAGCAAATTCCACGAGCTCGCTGCTACTCGAGAACACCACCACACCACACCAACACAGCTTTCGCATACAGGACTCTCACCCACTCCGGTCGCGCATCCCAACGCGTTCTGCTAACTGTGCAGCATCATGCCAGAACTGTCAGATTCTGGAAGGCAGGTCTCACAACCCCGAACACACAACCCCTGACAGGTATCACATGCATCCGGTTTAGCCTCCTCCGCTTTCGCTCGCCACTACTCACGGAATCACACTTGTTTTCTCTTCCTACGGGTACTGAGATGTTTCACTTCCCCGCGTTCCCTCCACCTGCCCTATACATTCAGGCAGGGGTAACACCACATCACTGGTGCTGGGTTTCCCCATTCGGACACCCTCGGATCACAGCTCGGTTGACAGCTCCCCGAGGCTTATCGCAGCCTCCCACGTCCTTCATCGGCCCCTGATGCCAAGACATCCACCATGCGCCCATCACAACTTGACCACAAAGATGCTCGCATCCACTCTACAGTTCTCAAACACCACACCAGAGGCGTGTTGCCTCAGGACCCAACAGCATGCCAGCAAACAC
>NZ_JAAXLS010000103.1 GCF_012328925.1 Amycolatopsis acididurans | reverse complement strand
TTCGATGACGGCGTTGTCGTAGGGTTATCCGGCTAATGATCTTGGATTCTGGCTATTGGCCGGCTAATGTCGTCAGCCTTTCGGGGGTTGGAGTTTCCGGAGTTTTTCTTCGTGGCGGCGGACTCGGGTGGCCAGGGCGTCGAGCGCGGTGCGGAGGGTGGCGATCTCGTCGGTGAGGCTGGTGAGGGTGCCGCCAGTGGCGGCGCGGTGCCGGTGTTCCTCGATCATGGAGCGAAGCGCCGGGTTGCGGTAGAGGGTGGTGCGGCCGAGTCCGGTGCGGGCGGCGACTGCGGTGAAGGTGACCTGCTGTCCGTCGCGGTGCAGGTCGGCGCAGGCACGTTCGACGCGGTTGAGGGTGGTGGTCATCCTGCTTGGGCCTTCGTGATCAGGGTGTCGAGTCGGGCGATGAGGCGCTGGTGGCGTTCGGCTTCGGCGATCCAGCCGCGCTGCTCGGCGTCGTGGGCGAGTGCTTCGGCGTCGACGCGCTGGGCGGCCAGAATTGGGAGAGAACTCGCTTCGGCGTGGAAGCTGGGGCAGTGCTCGCAAATGTTGGCGTAGGTGCAGGCGCCTTGGGCGGGCGCGCGTAGGCAGAACCCGCAGGCCAGCCGGGATTTGATGAGTGGGGTGTCCTTCCAGTCGGCTCCGCCGGTGATGTCGGTCAGGGGGAGGCTGATTCCGCCCGGCGCTGGGGTGCGGGTCTGTTGTTTGGCCAGCTCAAGGGCGCGTTCGTATTCGGCGCGCACGGTGGTGTCGAACAGCCGTCCGTAACGTAGGCTCATCTCGGCCGACATGTGGCCGAGCATTGCCATCAACGCCTGCAATGAGACGCCAGCGTTAACCAAAGCGGTGGCGTAGGTGTGGCGGAGCTGGTGCGGGGTGATGTGGTCCAGCCCCGCGGCCTGGGCGGCGCGGTCGAGCTCGGCGCGGACCGCGTTCTGCGATAGTCGCCGGCCGTGGTGGGTGAACAGGAACTGCGCGGGCCGCCGATAGCGGGGGTGCGGCATCGGCCGCCCGTGGGAGCGGATCGCGATGATGTGATCGATCAGCGTGAGGATGTCGTCGTCGATCGGGACCATCCGCTCGGTTTCCAGCTTGCCGAGCGGGATCTTCAACCAGCTGCCGTGGTCGGGGACCTCGTGGACGCAGTCCAGCTCGAGGTCGAGCAGTTCCCCGATCCGCAGCCCGCAGGCTCGTTGCAGTCGCAGCGCGCACGCGGCCAGCTGGTTATCCGGCTGCTCTACCAGCACCTCGGTGAGGCGGCGGTCGACGTCAACCGGCAGGTAACGCGGCAGCGTCTGCGGGAGCTTGGGGGTGTCGTCGCGGAAGAGCAGCTTGCGAGGCGGGGCCTCGGGCCAACCCCACTCGGTGATGTCGGTCAAGAACCCCGTCAGAGCTAGCACCCGCCGGGACCGGTCGGCGACCGTGATGACCTCATCGTTCTTGGAGTTGACCGCGTCGACCAGCGCCGTCAGGTAGGGCTCGATGTGCTTGCGTCGATCCAGATGCGCGACCGAGTCGAGGCCGGGATCGATGTCGGCCAAGAACTTGCCGAAGTGTTTGAGCCGGGTCGCGAGAGCGGACACGGTCTTGGGTTGGCAGGTCGCGCGTTTGCGCTCCAGATAGGCGATCATCGTCTCGCGGATCGGTGGTCGGACGTCGGCCAGTCGTTCGGTGAACGGGACCGGGCCGCCCGAGCGGGGCAGCTCGTCAACGATGCCGAGGTGAAACAGCACCCGCTGCGTGTTGCTGACGGCGGCGAGATAGTGCTTGTGGCCCTTGCCGGTCCGCTGTTCGCGGTCGTGGCAGGCGGCGGCGAAGGCGTTCAAATCCGCCAAGGTGAGCCGATCCAGCCGCCGCCCGGTTTGGATGAGCAGCCGGGCCGGCACCTGGGAGCCGGTGGCGAAGCGGACCCGGTCGGTGAACCCCAGTTCGGCGGCCGCGGTCATGAACCGCTCGAGGTCGCCTGCCAGCGGCGAGTCGGTGATCTCCCGCCAGATGCTGGACAGCTTGCGTTCCAGCAAATAGTCATAGCCCGGCTGCAGCGCCCGGTGCAGCATCAGGAACGTGATGATCGGCCGGGTCGACGAGCCGGCCGACAACCGCACCTGCAGCGGCTCGGCGGCCCACCTCCGCGGGTCCGGCCACCGCCCGAAGAACACCCGAGCCGCCCACGAGTAGGCCGAATTGCCCCGGCCGCTGCGGTGCAGATAGTCCAGGTAGGCGGCGTGCAGATCACGGCCGGGACTGGGAGCGGATGCGGTCGCGAGCGGCATCGAACTCCTCCTTCACGTGCGCCGGAGCGAGATGGATATAGCGGGCAGTGGTGTCGACATGCGCATGACCGAGCAACGCCTGCATCACCGCAAGATCAACCCCGGCCTCCGCCAGCGCGGTGCCGAACGTATGGCGCAGCGCATGCGGATGCCCACCGACAACGCCGGTGAGTCCACGGTGGTAGCGAAAGATCGTGCGCAGCCCGGCCGGCGTCAGCGGCTGTCCCCGGTTCGGACCTTTGGCCACCAGAAAAAGCAGGTCACTGTCGGATTCAGGGCGCTCGGCCAGCAGATACACCTGGATCACCGAAGCGACGTCGGCATCCAACGGCACCCGGCGTTCCCGCTGGCCCTTCCCGACGACTTTCAGCCAGCGGCCACCGATATCGACGTCGGTGACGGCCAGGCCCAACACCTCGGCCGAACGCAGCCCGCAATACAGCATCAACCCAGCAACAGCCCGGTCCCGCCACGCGCGGAAGCTCGCCAACAGCTCCGCTGCGTCCGATGTGGACAGTGCAGTCGGCAGGCAGCGGGGCTCGCGCAGCCGCAGCGACGAGCGGTTCTTCGGGCGGCGCACCGTGTGCGCCAGCATCCCACTGCGCTCGCCCGGTGCCCGCCAGCGCGCCTCCCGCCCTTTCGGGACCGGGTTGGTCACGTCCGGGTCCCGCATCGCGGCGAACGCGAACAGGCCCGAAATCGCCGCCAACCGACGATTGATCGTCGTGGCGGCATACTGATCCATCCGACGGCCCGACAAGCGGACCACATTCGGTCCCGGGCGGCCCGGCACCCTGGCCTCCCGGCAGGCCCGCAAAAATCGCAGCAGCACCTCCGTCGTCACCGCAGACAGCGGCTCCTCCTCGGCGGCCAGCCATCGGCAGAACGCCAGCAGGTCATACCCATAGGCACGAACGGTCTTCGCCGAGTAGTTCCGGTCCGCCAGATACGCCAAATACTCATCCACCAGCCCGAACCGCGACGCTGCCGGACCGGCCAACACCCAACCGCCGCCTCGTTGCTCAAGCCGCAGACTGGCCGTACTCCTCATGCGGAACAGATGTACCAGCAATGACCCGACACGGCCGGCAAGTAACACGACGGCGGCGTGTCCCTGACCAGGAAC
>NZ_JAAXLS010000102.1 GCF_012328925.1 Amycolatopsis acididurans | reverse complement strand
ACCGCCGGTGAACTGTTCGGTATCGGCGGGCGGGGGTCTCGGTCCGAGCGGGAGCGGTCGGTCTCCCCAGGAGCGGTGTTCGGTCTCAGCGGGTGGGTCTACTCAGCGCTTGCGGGTGGGGTCTTCTCCGCGGGAGCGGCTGGCCGTGGTCCGGCCGGTGGTCGGCTTCTTCGCGGGGCGTGCGGCCACGGCTGTCGCGATCAGCAGGGCCACCGCGCAAGCGAGGGCGAGCCACCAGCCGACGCCGGGGTGGGCACCGGCGACGCCCACCGTCAGTGGGTACTCCGCCACACGCAGGCCTGCCAAGCACGTCGCACCCGCGAGCAGGGCCGCGGCGCGTGCCGGGCGGCAGCGTGGCGCCAGTAAGCACACGCCCACCACGGTGATCAGCGCGAGCAGCAGGCCCCACGACGGCGTGCCGAAGTTCGACCACAGGGCCGGTTCCACGTAGTCCGGCGCGAGGATCGACGGCGTACCGAACCCGCCGATCGCCAGGATCCCGCCGGCGACCAGAGGCGTCATCAGATTCGGCCCCGGGCGGTCACCACCCGCGACGTCCTCGTTGTCCCGCTCGACCATCCCGGCCACCACCGAGCAGCATGCCGTCGCGACCGCGGCCACGATCGCCACCGCGGTCCACAGCACGCCAGGACCCGGCGTGAGTCCGGCGGCACGCAGCTCGGTGGCCGTGATCGCCGTGGTCAGCACGGCGGTACCGGCGAGCGGCACTCCGGCCCAGCACACCGACAACGCGGGCCGCATGTTCGCGGCGAGGCGCGGCACGAACATCGCCAGCCCCAGCACACCGGTCAGCAGTCCGGCGACGAACAGCAACCAGCGCCACGGGCTCTCCGGACCGGGCAGGTCACCGATGATCAGCACCTGCGCGGTCAGCGCACCGATCAGCGACAGCACTCCCGTGAGCACGGCGAGCACACCCGTCGCCACCCACAGCCGGCGCACGCCAGGAAGGTTCGCCACACCGGCCTGGTCGCCGCGAGCCTCGTTCTCACCAGGCATGGCCTCGCCCAAGCGCTCACCGTCCGCACTGGCGCTTTCGCCGCGGTCAGCGACATGTGCGCGCACTGCGACAACGAGCAGCGCGACCGCGCCGACCAGCACGACGACGGGGCCCGATGCGACGCTCAGGCGGTCGACGACGAGCCCGGACACGAGGTTCGGCAACGAGACCGCCACCGCGGCGACGGCCAGACCCACAAGACCGCCCGTCGTCAGGCCCGCCGTGCCCGAACTGGTCACGAGCCCGGCGGTCACCGGCAGTGCCACCGCCAGCACCAGGCAACCGGCGAGCACCAGACCAGGACCCTCGAACGCACTACCGACCGGCAGAAACGCGTCGTTGGTCGAGAACGGCTGCATCATCACGCCGACCGCCGCGACGGTCGCTGCGAACGCGCCGGTCAACAGCAGTCCCCGGCCGCCCGGCTCGGACTCCGGCCTCGGGCCGATCGCGCGCACGCCCAGGATGCCCGCCGCGAGAGTCGCGACGTGCCCGGCGAGCAACAACCACAGCCCCGCGGCGGGACCCGGCATGGCGAAGACCTCGGGCCGATACAGCTCCGGCCGTGCCGCAGCAGACGGGTCGGCGAGGAACTGCAGGTCGAGGATCGCCCGGCCCGGAGCCAGTGCGGCCGCGCCTGCCAGCACACCGGCGGCTGTCACATATCGTCCGCGCAGCGCGAACACCGCCGCCAGCACGATCGGCAAAACCGCGAGCACGATGAGCAGCGCGGTGCTCGAGTATCCGGGCGCGGCATCCGCGACCACCGGGATCGCCGACCCCAGAGACAGCAGCACTGCGGCGACCGCGCCGAGGCCAAGGGCCGTCGGCAACATGGCGTTGGGCTGCCCGTCGGCGGGTGGTGTGTCGGTCACTGATCCGCTGCCGCCGAGCGTCCTGCGAGTCCAGGTCATTGCCACGGAACGCTAGCAAGGCGGCCGCGGGTTCAACGGACGGTGTGCCTTTTCGGGTCGGCGCGCCACGCCGAGAGTAAAACATGATTCACGTCACACCATCGGCGTAATCTCCTTTCAACGTTAGGTCATTTCCGCTGCTAGAAAGCGCCTGCGGCTAACACATTCAGAGCAGACACTCGCGGGATCTTGCCGCGAACAGCTTCTCTTCGTTACTGTCCCCCGGTCCCCATTACGGTCAGGTCACGACGCGGACAGAGCAACCACCCCCGAGGTTGTTCACCGGAACCCCGACCGGGTTCGCAGGATCTGGCTACCCGAGTAACGGAAGGCCTCGTCTTGGCTCAGCACCGCTCCCCCGGCGGCGAAGCCTCCTCCCCGGAACTCGATGACCCGCTTCACGGTGCGGTTGTCCGTGTCCGGGGCGGGCACCGACTTCCCACACCGTCCTCGGCTTTGCGTGGACGCGTTGTGGTGGCCGCTGTAGCTGCCGGCGCTTTCGCCGCCGCAGCCGCCGGACAGACGCTTCAGTCGACCTTCGGCTCCAACGACTCGGCGGAGGGCGTTCGGCCGCTGTCCAATGCCAGCGACGCCAGCGCCTCGTTCGCCATGGGTGGCGACGCTCCCGCCGGTGCGCCGGAACTGCTGCCCGCCGCGCACGTCAGCAACGCTTCCTCCGAGGTACAGAAGCTCACCGCCAGCGCACAGGTGACTCAGGACCGCGAGAACCGCGAGGCCGCCGCCGCGAAAGCCGCGGCCGACGAGGCCGCGCGACCGAAGACCTGCCTTCCCGCGCACGGGACCTTCACCTCGGGCTTCGGCGCCCGCTGGGGCACCACCCACTTCGGCATCGACATCGCGAACTCAATCGGGACCCCGATCTACGCGGCCTCGGACGGCGTGGTGATCGACGCCGGGCCCGCGAGCGGTTTCGGCCTGTGGGTGCGAATCCAGCTCGCCGACGGGACCATCCAGGTCTACGGCCACATGAACAGCTTTTCGGTGCATGAAGGTCAGCAGGTCAAATGCGGGCAGCAGATCGCCGAGATCGGCGCCCGCGGCCAGGCGACCGGCCCGCACCTGCACTTCGAGGTGTGGCTGAACGGTGCGAAGAAGATCGACCCGCGTCCGTGGCTGGCCGCCCGGGGTGTGTACCTGTAGGTCGCCGGCGATCTGCTGGTTCTGGCGCATTGTGCCCCCCTCGTAGTCGAACCGATGTTCGACTACAGGTATAGCGGAGGGGTCTGACAATTCTGGGGCGCTCGGCTGTGGCTGGGCTTTTGTCCGCTCGGGGCGAACGGGGAGCCTCGCAGGGCCGGGCGAGTTCATTCGAGAGCCCGGCGGAATCGTGGGGGGACGCTGCCGGTCGACATCTGGAGTGTTCGCGGCGCTGGCCTACGTGGCGCGTCTAGGAATCTGTTGCGCACGGGCCGGTGGGGACACTGCGGGGAGGCCTCGCCAACCGGGACCGCCCCGGCAAACCGCCACGGCCGCGGCCCGGTCGCGCTGACGGCGAGCCCCGCTTGCCGGACTACGGCCCCCACTTCGGCCCCCAGTTTCCGGACTACGGCCCCCGCTTCCCGGACTGCGACCCTCGGCCCCGGATCGCGGACGCCGGACCCGAGCCCGGTCGTGCGGAACCCGGCCCCGAACGCGGACCCAGGCCACAGCCCCGGCAACGGCCCCCGGCCCCGGCCCTACAGCTGTCTC
>NZ_JAAXLS010000101.1 GCF_012328925.1 Amycolatopsis acididurans | reverse complement strand
GGGTGGAGCGGCCGCAGCGCAGCCAGGCTTCGTGGCGGGCCCTGGGTGGGACGACCACAGCGCAGCCAGCCTTCGTGGCCGACGCCGGGCGGGGGTGGCCACACCCATCAGGCCTGGCCACGGGGCAGTGCTGGGCTTCGCCGGACTGATGACGGGCGCTATCCGGTGCGTCGCTCGGTGTCCGGCGACGGTTCTTCGTCCTCCGGTTCCCGCGGGTCGTCGGCGGTTTCCGGGGCTTCGTCGTCGTCTGCCGGGGGCTCGTCGTGGGCCGGCACGTCGTCGTCCGCCGGTGACTCCTCGTCGGGCTCGCTGTCCTCGTCGGTCTCACTGTCCTCGTCGAGCTCAGTGTCGGCGTCAGCGAGGGTGTCCTCGTCGAGCACGGCGTCCTCGTCGGGCTCGGCATCGGCATCGGCATCGGCGAGAGTTTCCTCGTCGGTTTCAGGCTCCTCGCCCTCGTCGGCCGGATCGTCATGGACCTCGGGAGCCGCCACCACGGCGCGCCGCCCCGGGCCGGTCAGCCATGCGACCAGCCCGCCGGGAACGACGATCCAACCGAAGGCCGCCACCGACGTAAGGCCCGCCGGGATCGAGATCGGGGTGAAGGAGCCACCGCCCAGCCGCCCACCGGCGAGTGTGCTCAGCAACACGCAGCCGAACCCGACGAGCGCACCGGCGATCGCGACCGTTCGCAGCCTCGCGCGCGGGTCCCCGTCGCAGCGGCGCAGGAACCAGCCGACCAGCGCTCCGACCGCCGCCGGCAACACCATCAACATCGGCCACCAGCGTGCGGCATGGTCGGGAATCCCGGCCAGCAGCGGCAGGCCTGGCACGGCACCGCCGTCGAAGGAGAACGGGGTGACCGACACCCGTCCGATCGAAAAACCCGTCCCCACGGTGAAAGCCAGCGAACCGGTGATCGCGTTCGGCAGATAGCCCACCGACAACAGCAGCATGCCGACACCGCTGCCGAAACCCGGGGAGTTCGCCGCGAACAGGTCTCGCGCCGTGCCGCCGGAGAACACCATGCTCAGCACGAAAACCGCCGCGCCGACCGCGAACAGGCCCGCAAGGCCCAGCGCGCCGGCACGCAGGCCGCGGAGTGCGATGGGGTCGAGGTACTCGCGCACGGCGGCGACGATCCCGCAGCGGTCGGCGATCCCGGCGGCCGCCGCGAGTGCCGCGACGAAACCGGGCACGAGGAAAGCGGCGAGCGGTTCGACGCTCACTCCCGAACCGCTGACGGTGATCGCGATCGTGACACCCGCCAGCGCGTGCACCGCGGCCATCGGCGCGACCACGTTCACGGCCTGGCCGGGATGGCGGTAGCCGAGCCGGTTGGCCGCGCGCGCCGCCGAAGTGGCGACCAGGGCGCACACCGCGGCCGTGCCGAGCAGTGGCAGCACACCGAGCGGGCTTCCGGCGATGGTGACCGGCACCTGGTAGGCGGCCAGCAGCCCCGGACCGGCGGCGCGCAGCACGCCGGTGACCGAGAACGTCGCGACCGACGCGATCGCGGTGACCAGCGCGAACAGCGCGACCACAACCGCGTAGCCGGTGATCAGCGGGCCGAATGCGGCGGTGCACAAGATCTTCGTCCGGGCCGCCACGGACCGCTCACCCGGATGGCGCAGGTCGTTCATCCCTTCCTCGCGGCGGGAGTACGGGGTGAGCAACTGCATGTGCGCACCCTCGCACTCGTCGTCCGCCGTCCGGATGAGCCACGCCGCCGACGGATCATGGCGCGTCCCACAGCTCACCCGGAGGGGTTAGCGACAACGGGCCCCTCAAGGGACGAGCGAGGCCCGGCGCAGGCAGCCTCAGCTCTTGTTACCGAAGCCGCCGGGCGGCGTGCCGGGGTTACCCGGCTGTTGCTGTTGCTGTTGCTGCGTGCCGGATTCGGGCTGCTGCGGCTGGTAGAACTGGCCGTGCTGCGGCGCGTAGACCGTGGACTGCGGCGTCACCGGCTGAGCGAACTGGGTGCCCTGCGGGCCCTGCTTCTCGGGCCCCTGCTGCGGCTGCGCGTACTGCGGCGGCTGGCCGTAGACCGGCTGCCCGTATTGCGGCTGCGGACGGCTGACCGGCATCTTGAGCACGCCGTGGTCGAACAGCAACGTCGCGACCGCGACGAGTGCCTGGAGGATGCCGAGGATCAGGATCACCGTGACAACTCCGGGCACCTCGCCTCCGGACGGCACCCGGACGACGACCAGGATGCTGTCGAGAGCGCCCAGCACACTGAGCAGAGCCGCGAAGGGCAGCACCTTCGGGCCCTTCGGCAGCACTCTGAGCGCGGCCAGCAGACCGCCCGCGAGCAGGAGCAGGATCGGCATGTCCGCGCCCGCGGACTCCTCGGAGTACCCGAGGAAGTAGTTGACGAGGCCGAGCAGGGTCACGCCGAGGGCCATCAGCACGGTCAGGTTGGCCACGGACAGGGTGGCCCCGGGCGCTTGCTGCTGCGGGAACCCACCCGTGCCGGGTGCCTGGGGATTGGGTTGGGGGCCGCCACCCTGCTGGGGGTAGCCAGGCCCACCGCTGGGGAAGGTCATTCCGTGCTCCTGTCGTGTTGCCCGAAGGTAGAGGCGGCCGAATTGCCGGGAAAAACGCTAGCGCACCAACGCGCTGCAGCCACCCCTGGACATCCGACGTGCGGCGGCACCGAACGGTTGCGTTGAGATTTCTGTTAAGCGCCAACGGCCGGGCTCCCACGCGGGAACCCGGCCGTGGCGCGGAAAAACGCGAGTCAGTGCAGGTTCTTGTACAGCTCGCGGGCCAGCTCGGCGGTCTCGCTCGGCGTCTTGCCGACCTTGACACCGGCGGCCTCGAGGGCTTCCTTCTTCGCCTGGGCGGTGCCGGCGGAGCCGGAGACGATGGCGCCGGCGTGGCCCATCGTCTTGCCTTCGGGAGCGGTGAACCCGGCGACGTAGCCGACGACCGGCTTCGTCACGTTCTCCTTGATGTAGGCCGCGGCACGCTCCTCGGCGTCGCCACCGATCTCACCGATCATCACGATGACCTCGGTGTCGGCGTCGTTCTGGAACGCCTCGAGCGCGTCGATGTGGGTGGTGCCGATGACCGGGTCGCCACCGATGCCGACGGCGGTGGAGAAACCGATGTCACGCAGCTCGTACATCATCTGGTAGGTCAGGGTGCCGGACTTCGACACCAGACCGATCTTGCCGGGGCCGGTGATGTTGGCCGGGATGATGCCCGCGTTGGACTTGCCGGGCGAGATGACGCCGGGGCAGTTCGGGCCGATGATCCGGGTCTTGTTGCCCTTCGCGACGGCCTGCGCCCAGAAGTAGGCGGAGTCGTGCACCGGGATGCCCTCGGTGATCACCACGGCCAGCGGGATCTCCGCGTCGATGGCCTCGATGACGGCGTCCTTGGCGAACTTCGGCGGCACGAAGATGACCGACACGTCGGCGCCGGTCTCCTTCATCGCTTCCTCGACCGTGCCGAACACGGTGAGGTCCTTGCCTGCGATGGTGACCGTCTGCCCGGCCTTGCGGGCGTTGACGCCGCCGACGATGTTGGAGCCGGCCTGCAGCATCTTGGTCGCGTGCTTGGTGCCCTCGGACCCGGTGATGCCCTGAACGATGATCTTGGAGTTTGCGTCAAGGAAGATCGACATTGTCTTACGCTCCTGCCGCCGCGAGCTCGGCGGCCTTGTCCGCCGCGTTGTCCATGGTGTCCACCTGGGTGACCAGCGGGTGGTTGGCCTCGTTCAGGATCCGGCGGCCTTCCTCGACGTTGTTGCCGTCGAGACGGACGACCAGCGGCTTGCTGGCCTCGTCGCCCAGCATCTTCAAGGCCTCGACAATGCCGTTGGCCACGGCGTCGCAGGCGGTGATGCCACCGAAGACGTTCACGAACACCGACTTCACGGCCGGGTCGTTGAGGATCACGTCGAGGCCGGCGGCCATGACCTCCGCGGAGGCGCCACCGCCGATGTCGAGGAAGTTCGCCGGCTTCACGCCGCCGTGCTTCTCGCCGGCGTAGGCGACCACGTCCAGGGTGGACATGACCAGCCCGGCACCGTTACCGATGATGCCGACCTCGCCGTCGAGCTTGACGTAGTTGAGGTCCTTGGCCTTGGCCTTCGCTTCGAGGGGGTCCTCGGTCTGCTTGTCGACCAGTTCCTCGTGCGCGGGGTGGCGGAAGCCCGCGTTCTCGTCCAGCGTCACCTTGCCGTCGAGGGCGACGATCTTGTCCTGCGGGTCGCGGACCAGCGGGTTGACCTCGACCAGCGTGGCGTCCTCGGCGACGAAGGTCTCCCACAGCTTCACGACGACGTCGGCGGCCTGGTCGCGGATGGCCTCGGGGAAGTTACCCGCGGTCAGGATCTCCAGCGCCTTGGCCTTGTCGACGCCGGCGATCGCGTCGACAGCCACCTTCGCCAGCGCCTCCGGGCGCTCGACGGCCAGCTGCTCGATCTCCATGCCGCCCTCGGCCGACGCCATGGCCAGGAAGGTGCGGTTGGCGCGGTCCAGCAGGAAGGAGAAGTAGTACTCCTCCGCGATGTCCGACGCCTCGGTCACCAGCACGCGGTGCGTGATGTGGCCCTTGATGTCCAGGCCCAGGATCGCCTGCGCCTTCTCCTTGGCCTCGGCCGCGTCCTTGGCCAGCTTGACGCCGCCGGCCTTGCCACGGCCCCCGGTCTTCACCTGAGCCTTGACCACGACCTGCCCGCCGATCTTCTCGGCGGCGGCCTGCGCTTCTTCCGGGGTGCTCGCAACGGCGCCGGGCAGTACCGGCACACCGTGGGCGGCGAAGAGGTCCTTCGCCTGGTATTCGTAGAGGTCCACTACTCCAGTCTCCTGACGACACACGCCACTGTGATGGATGCAGAGCGTGCTGTTTGCAAACCATGCTGCCGGACGAGACGACCCTAGCGACCTGGCCGGAAGCGCGGGGTGCCGCATCCGGTGAACTCTGTCACCGTATGGATCCAGAGGGTTGTTTCAAGCTGTGAAACCCCCCACTGTGTTACCCCCACCTCGTCGAATCACTCGAACCGGGGGCCTTTTTCGGGGCCGCGGCTGGGGCGGCTGTGGGGGCTCGGGCGGTCGTGAACGGGCGTTCGGCCGCGTGCTCGGCGCAGGGTGTACGGCTTCAGCGCGGGTGGGGTGTTCGGTACCCGCGCGGGTGAGGTGGTCGGCTTCAGCGCGGGTGC
>NZ_JAAXLS010000100.1 GCF_012328925.1 Amycolatopsis acididurans | reverse complement strand
GCTGGTCGATGGTCTCCTGCGCCGGAGTCCCGTCGATCCGGATCTCGTTGGTCAGCCGCACGGGCTGCACCACCAGCGCGACCGCGATCACCGCCAGCAGCAACAACCACGCGCCCAGCACCCGCCAGGGCCGGCCGAAGGCGAACCGTCCCACCCGATACAGCAACGTCGACACGTGCACTCCCCGGCGACAAGTGATAGCGAACTCTCGAACCGAGAGTAAGCTATCACCACGAGATGTCGGGTGCGCCCGGGCACCGAGAGGACGATGCGGCGATGGCTTCTAAGTCGATGTCGTCACGCGCGGACGCGCTGTCGAACATCGCACGAATTCTCGACGCCGCGCGCCGGGTCTTCGCCACCGGCGACGGCACCGGGCCCCTCACCCGCATCGCGCGCGAGGCCGGTGTGGGCATCGCGACCCTCTACCGGCACTTCCCCAACCGGGAATCTCTCGCCTGCGCCGTCTACGACCAGATCTTCGCCACCGAGATCGAACCCGCACTCGCCACCTTCGCCGACACCGGCGCGTCCCGGCAGGCCCTGCTCGACGTCGCCGAACGAATCAGCGACCTCATCCTGCGAGAACCCGGCCTGGTCGCGGCGATCGGACAGCTCACCGAGGTCACCGGCGAACTGCTCCGCCGCAGTATGCAGACCCTCACCCCCATCCTGCGCGCCGCCCAGCAAGCAGGCAACATCCGCCCCGACATCACCCCCGAAGACATCCCCGTGTTGCTCGCCCTCGCCACCACCGCCTTCAGCACCACCAACCTCGACCGCCGAACCCGCCGCCGCTACCTGAGCCTGCTGCTCGACGCGCTCAACCCGTCCCGGTCCACCCCGATGCCGCCGCGCTGAACGTCTCGATCAACAGTACGGAGTCGCGTCATGCCCAACCCGCGGGTTGGTCTTGCCCTGGGCGGCGGTGCCGCACTGGGCGCCGCCCACATCGGTGTCCTGCATGCACTCGCCGAGCGGGGCATCGAGCCGCGGATCGTCACGGGCACGAGCGCCGGAGCGCTCGTGGGCGCCGCGTTCGCGGCCGGGTTGCCGCTGGATCTCATCGAGGAGCAGGTCCGCGTGGCGGGCTGGGCGACCTTCGGCAAGTTCACCCTCACACCACGCCTGGCCCTGCTCGACAGCTCCGCCCTGTCGGCCTCCGTCGGTGTGCTCGGCCCAGAGCCGAGGATCGAGCATTTGCCACGCCGGTTCGGCGCGGTAGCCACCGACCTGCGCACACGGTCGTCCGTCGTGCTCACCAACGGCCCCCTCGACCTGGCGCTGCGTGCGAGCATCGCCGTCCCTGGCCTGTTCCCCCCGATCTCCTGGAACGGTCGCTTCCTGGTCGACGGCGCGCTCGCGGACAACCTGCCCATCACACCCGCCCGCGGCCTCGGCGCGGACCTCGTCATCGCCGTGCGGCTACGCCCAGGCTGGCAGTGGCCCGGCACCGGCCGCGTCACCGCCGCGACCGTCGCCGCCGCACGTGACGACGGCGATACTCTGATCATCGAACCCGACCTACGACGACTCTCCCCATGGTCACGAAGGGATGTTCCCCGCATCATCGACGCGGGACGACGCGCCGCCGATACCGCACTGGCCCGGTTCGCCTGGGAGATCGGTGACCAGGACCAGGCATCCTGAGACCGGTTCGAGGCGAGTCCGTGCCGGCGGAACCGACGGACCAGATCACCGAACCAGTCAAGGTCATCGGTTGTCCACCGGCCGCGGTGTCCCGCGCGGTTCTCAGTTGTGGTGTTCGCGGTCGTGTGGTTGGTGGTGGGTGAACATGGCCTGCACCTCGGTGTCGGCGCCGTGGGGGGCGAAGTGGTTGTGGTCTACGGTGAGGAACAGGGCTTCGGCGGTGAACCGGGTGAGGCCGTCGGGGCCGGTGCCGGTGGCTTCCAGGTGCAGTCGCCGGCCATGGCGGTGCTGCAGGCGTGCGGTGATGCGGTGTGGCTGGCCGAGCGGCACCGGCGCGAGGTAGTTGACGGTCAAGGTGCGGGTGACGGCGACTTCTTCCACGAGGTAGAGGACGAACCCGAACAGGTCGTCGCAGGCCGCCGAGATCGCGCCGCCGTGTGCCAAGCCGGGGGCGCCGCGGTGCCGCGGGTCGAAGGTGATGTCGGTGACCACGGTGTCCCCGTGGCGGTGGACGTCCAGGTGCAGACCGGCCGGGTTGTCCGGCCCGCACCCCAGGCACTGCGGGTGGTGCGGCGGCAGCGAGATGGGCATGGGGTCAGCCATTGCGTGTCGATCCTTCGGTAGCGGCCGGCATGGCCGGGTCACGGGGTCGAGATGGGCTTTCGCCGGGTGGCGGCGGCGAACAGGGTGGCGGCGACATCGATGATGTCCTGGCGGTCGACCGGGAGTTCGCCGCTGAGCCAGGCCATGAGCAGTTCGGCGAGGCCGCCGGTGAGCAGGAGACCCGCGATCTGGTCATGGGGTGGGGAGAGCGCGTCGGCACCGTGCAGAGCCTGGGCCTGGGTGGCGATCAGCTGGGCGAACTCGCGCAGCAGTTCGTGACGTCGGGTGCGCAGCGGCTCGGCGGCGGCGGATTCCAGCATGGCCACACGGCCGATGCGCGGATCGCCGGTGAGCAGGTCGACGAACGCGCTGATCGCCGCCGTGGCCTTCGAGTAGGGATCACCGCCGGGGGTCGCCAGAGCGCGCAGCCCGACATCACGGATCCGCGCGGCGACCCGGTCGAGCACCGCCAGCAGCAACTCGTCACGGTGGGCGAAACTCTCGTAGAAGTACCGCTCGGTCAGTCCCGCCCGCGCGCACACCGCGGTCATCGTGGTCTGCCGCCACCCTTCGGTGCCCAGCAGATCCAAACCGGCTTCCAACAGCTGCTCGCGCCGCTGGTCGCGGCGTTGCTGAGAACTGACGCCCCGATAGCTGCGCTTCGGCATCGACATGCACCCATCTTGACATACGTTCCTGTCAGAACCATTCTGACTGTGGTTCCTGTCAGAATTCGGTGGTCGGCAACGGAGGCGATACGACGTGACGCAGCGAGTCAGGACCGTCCGACGGCACGCGGAGACCGTGCCGGCACTAGCCGGTGTGGTGGTGGCGATCACCGGGGGTTCACGCGGAATCGGGCTGGCGACCGCCCAGGCGCTTGCCACGGCGGGGGCCACAGTCGCGATCGGTGACCTCGATGCCCCACCGGGGTGGCTGGCGGGCCAGCACCCCGCCGTCCGTGCCTGGCGGGTGGATGTGACCGACCAGGATGCGTTCGCCGGGTTCCTGGACCAGGTCGAGTCGACCTGCGGACCGCTGGATGTGCTGATCAACAATGCGGGGATCATGCCGTTGGGGTCGCTCGGTGACGAGCCGGCGTCGGTGGCGGCCCGGCAGTTGGAGATCAACCTCCATGCCGTGATCCACGGCAGCCGTGACGCTCTGCGCCGGATGCTTCCGCGTGGGCGGGGACACCTCGTCAACGTGGCCTCGCAGGCGGGCAAAGTTGGCTTCCCCGGCGCGGCCACCTATTGCGCCACCAAACACGGTGTCGTGGGCTTGTCCGAGGCGTTGCGCGCCGAACTGCGGGGCAGTGGGGTGGCGGTGTCGTGTGTGATGCCCACGGTGGTGAGGACCGAACTGGCCACTGGGCTGGGTGAGTCCCCGCTGGTGCGGCCGGTCACACCGCAGCAAGTGGCCGACGCGATCACGGCTGTGGTGCGCCGGCCGCGGTTCGACGTGTACGTGCCGCGATCGCTGGCGGTGGTCAACCGGCTGCTCGCGCTGGCGCCCCGTGCGCTGCGCGACGCCCTGCTGCGGATCTCGGGCGCGGATCGGGTCCTTGCCGGCGCTGACCCGGTCGCCCGGGCTGGTTACGACGCCCGTGCTGTGCCCGGACGCGGGCAGGACGCGATGGCCGACCGGCCGAGGGAACGGGAACGTCCATGACGAGCGACGCGGCCACTCCCGCGGCGGGGCATCGTGGACTGTCGCTCGTGTGCACCGGTGGGAATGTGCATGAGGTGGCGGCGATGGCCGCGGACGCCGAACGAGCGGGGTTCGAGTCGGTGTGGGCGGCGGAGTTCTACGACCGCTCGGCGGTGGTCGCGGTGGCGGCGATGGCCGCGGTGACCGAGTCGATCACTCTGGGGACCGGGATCGCCTACGGGTTCGGCCGGACGCCGCTGGTGCTGGCCGCCGAGGCGCGGGATCTGGACGCACTGTGCGGCGGCCGGCTGATCCTCGGGCTCGGGACGGGGACGCGGCGCATGCAGCAGGACTGGCATGGCCTGTCCGGGGAGCATCCCGCGGCACGGGCAGAGGAACTGGTGCCGCTGCTGCGCCGGCTGTGGCGGCTGGACGAGGGGCCGGTGCGCCACGAAGGCCGGTTCTACCGCGCACACGTCGTTCCGACCGCGCCCGTCGCGGCCCCGACGCGGCCGGCGGTGCCGGTGTATCTGGCCGGGGTGAACACGCGCATGATACGCGCCGCCGGGGCGGTGGCCGACGGGCTGGTCGGTCATCCGCTGTTCACCCCGGAATACCTGCGCCACACGGTGCGGCCCGCGCTGGCAGCGGGCGCCGAACGCGCCGGGCCGGTGCCGGTGGCCGGGTATGTGATCTGCGCGGTGGATCCTGACGAAGACCGTGCTCGCCGGATGGCCGCCGCGCAGATCGCGTTCTATGCCTCGGTGAAAACCTACGATTCCATCCTCACTCTGCACGGCTTCACTGACGAGGCGGGCGCCATCCAGGCAGCGCGTCGCGCTGGTGACCTGGAGGCGATGGTGGCCGCGGTGTCAGACCGGATGATCGACACCATCGCCGTGGCCGGCACCCCTGAGCAGGTCCGCAGCCAGTTCGCCGCCCGGTGGGCGGGCTTGTACGAGCGGACCTTGCTGTATCCGTCTTCCTTCGCCGGCCCGTCGGCCACCACCGCCGTGCTCGACGCCTTCGCCCCACTCACCCGCACGCCTACCACATAAGGAGAGCCGTCATGGTCCACATCATCGAGCGCACCACCCAGGCGGCGCGGCAGCGCCTGTCCTCGGTGCTGGTCGCACCAGCACCCCAGGCGGTCGACGAGGCGTGGCGCCGGTTCAGCCGCCGCTGGCCCACCACTGACCTGGCCACCCCACCCGAGGGCAGCGGCCTGCGGCCGGTCCGCGGCGACTACGGCCCGCCCGTGGTGGGGCACCTGCTCGACTACATCCGCTTCGGCACCG